>JAHYYJ010000009.1:18805-125458 GCA_019425015.1 Collinsella sp. | reverse complement strand
TTTTCCGGTTCGACGAACAGCCGATCGTGTCAAATTTGGTCTAACAGAGCCAAAAATTTTTCAAAAAAGTTGTTGCGCGCCGGACAGACTTCTGTGTATACTAATCCCCGCAGCGCACGCGAGCGGAAACAAACGCGAACGTCTGCCTGGGGAGTTAGCTCAGTTTGGTTAGAGCGCCGGCCTGTCACGTCGGAGGTCGCGGGTTCGAGCCCCGTACTTCCCGCCAACGCAATTAAAGCCACGTCTTCGGACGTGGCTTTTTGCGTTTGATGCACTTTGTTTCGATAGAACGATCGCCCTGGCGCATCTTCGCCCAGAATCCCCGCCCCTTCGGGAACGCAAGTAAAATCTAATAAGCATATCTGTCTAAACAACAGCTTTGTTGCGCAACACCTGTTCAACGAAGCAGGGGGTTAGGTTATACTAAATTGCACTGTGGGCCGCATCTGATGCATTTCGCTCCAAGCGCGGCATTCAGTGGATATCCGATTTACCATTTGGATGTCCTGCGGTCATTTAGCGTCTCGACACAAGCTCGGCCCCGGAGCTCGTTCGAGCTGTTCGTATTCCTTGAAAGGGGAAAAATGGACATATCGAGGAAGACTGATTACGCCCTTCGTATGTTGGCAATGCTTGCCGAGGATCCGGAGCGTTTGCTTTCTGTTCGCACCGCTGCCGAAGAGGTCAATGTCCCGTATTCGTTTGCCCGCTCGATTCAGCACGGTTTGGTCCAGGCCGGTATTGTGGAGAGCCTGCGTGGCGTCCACGGTGGCATGCGTCTCAAGGTCAGTCCGGACGACGTTACCATTCGTCAGGTCGTCGAGGCCGTTCAGGGCCCTATGGTTATGAATGATTGCACCGCACCCGATGGCGACTGTGCGCGCATGGGCACGTGCTGCTATCATCCCCTGTGGGCCGGAGCTCAAGCATTGATGCGCGACTACCTCGATTCCGTTTCGCTCGGCGACATCGTCGCTCACCGCCAGTTCCCGGCCGTCGATCCCAAGTTCGCCGACCGCGAAGCGTTTCCCGAGTACGCCACCTGTGCGTATACATGCCGGGAGGAATAGCGCCGCATAAGGAGCATAGATATGATTCAGGACCCCTTTCGTTCGATGATTCGTTCGGAAGGGGTCCTGCGTTATCGCGACCTTCCGTGGCGCCGCACGCGCGATCCGTACATCATTTGGCTTTCCGAGGTCATGTTGCAGCAAACACAGGTGCCACGCGTGGAGACGCGTATGCCGGCGTGGCTCGATCGCTTTCCGACCGTGCAGGCGCTTGCCCAAGCCGCGCCTTCCGATGTTTTGGACGCTTGGCAGGGGATGGGCTACAACCGACGCGCTCTGGCGCTCCATAGGGCCGCACAGTGCGTTGTGGAGGACTGGGATGGGGAGTTTCCGCGCGAGACGCGCGATCTGGTCGCGCTGCCCGGTATTGGCCCGGCGACGGCGCAGGGCATCCGTTCGTTTGCGTTTGATCTTCCGGGCGTGTATCTGGAGACCAACGTGCGCACGGTCTTTCTGCATCATTTCTTTCCCGATGTGCCGGCTGTTCCCGATCGCGAACTGGTGCCGCTGATTCAGGCGGCCTGCCCGGCGGCTCCCGGTGCGACGGCGGACGAGATTGTCCCCTTTGCCGTGCCTCAAGACGACGCCGACACGCCGCGCGCGTGGTATTACGCGTTGCTGGATTACGGCGCATATCTTAAAAAGACACTGCCCAATCCGTCCAGGCGATCGGCGGGCTACAGTCGTCAATCCAAGTTTGAGGGCTCGCGTCGTCAAAAACGCGCCCACATTGTGCGCATGCTACTGGCGGCGCGCGATGGGCAGCCGGCAGGCATTACGCTCGATGAAGCTGTTGCGGGCGTTGACGAGATGGAGGCGGCGGCCGGTCGCGGGCCGGTCGAGTGCGACTTGATCGCGGGCATTCTAGCTGACTTGGAGCGCGAGGGCTTTTGCCGAGCCGAGGACGATCGTTGGTTGAGTGTGTAGCCCGCTCAAATCTGAAGAACGGGATTGTAAGGTTTAAATTCTCGGCTTGAGGGCATCCTAAAGGCGAGGCCGCTCGAAGCCTACGGGCGGCATGCGTTGAAGGGAAGTACACCTATGGATTTTGAGAACTCCCAAACCAAGAAGAACCTCGAGACCGCTTTTGCCGGTGAGTCCCAGGCACACACCAAGTATCGCTACTATGCATCCAAGGCCAAGAAGGACGGCTACGTTCAGATCTCGAACATCTTTGCCGAGACCGCAGGCAACGAGTCCGAGCACGCCAAACTGTGGTTTAAGTATCTGCACGACGGCGCCGTTCCGGGCACTCTGGACAACCTGCGCGACGCCGCCGCGGGCGAGAACTACGAGTGGACCACGATGTATGACGAGTTTGCCAAGACCGCCGAGGAGGAGGGCTTTGTCGAGATCGCCGAGAAGTTCCGTGGTGTCGCCGCCGTCGAGAAGGCCCACGAGGAGCGCTACAACAAACTCGTCGAGCGCATCGAGTCGGGCGAGGTGTTTGAGCGCGAGGGCGTGAAGGTGTGGAAGTGCCTGAACTGCGGGCACCTGCACGTTGGTGCCGAGGCGCCTGAGGTGTGCCCGGTGTGTAACCACCCCAAGGCGTACTTTGAGGAGCAGGTGGTGAACTACTAGCGCTTGGCGCTGGCTGCTGCGGAACGCAGGGCGGGGAAATACCTTTCCCTCTCGCTCACGGCTCCGCAGGGTCGCGCGAGGCAAAGGTATTTCCCCGCCCTGCGTTCCGGCTTCGGGTCGTTGCGTGCTCGCTACAGAAAAGCTGATAAAAAAGTTTGTGTGCCGCCCCTATTGGGGCGGCACGTTTTTTGTATGGGGGCTGGTTGGGACGGCGCCGTTCATGGGTGGGGTACACTGGGTAGCGACTTTTAGTTTATCTACTACCTGATGGGGTGTTTTTTTATGGGTAAGAAGTCTCGGGCTCGGGTGGCTGCGGCGGGGACTCGCAAGGATCCTGGTCGTCGGGTTCCTGAGGGCAAAAAGGCCGATCGTGCTGAGAAGGACAAGAAAGTCGGCGCGCATGCTCATCCTGAGTGGGCGCCCCATTTGAATTCGGCTAGTGAGGATTTGACTGCCAAGTTGTTTACTCTGGTCGAGGTCATCTTGGGTGTGGTGCCCGTGGTGGTTATCGGTTTGTTCTTGGCCTCGAAGGACGCCACGAGCGTGGATAAGCTCACCGATGTCTTTTCTCAGGACCCCTCGATGGTGGTTACGTTTATCTCTGCGTGCCTGCAGCCGTTTGTGGCGTACATGCTGTACATGATTTATCGCAAATACTGCGAGGGCGATGCGGGTTTTGTCGCCGGCAACCTGATCGGTCTTTTGTGCTCCGAGATCCTACTGCTCAATATCCCGGGCGTCATCGGTATGGGCATCTTGCTGTGGCGTGTCTGGCGCAACGTCGCCCCGCACTTTGAGAGCTGGCTGTTTGAGCGTCGCCTTGCGGGCGCCCTGGCCGACATAGCCGGCTCGCTCGTGATTCTGGCCCTGGCGTTTATGTGCGCCACCGCCGCCCGCGGTCTCGCGGGCATGTAGTCTGCCCTCACCGACCACGGAGCGCAGGGCGGGGAACCTTTCCCTCTCGCTCACGGCTTCGCAGGGTCGCGCGAGACAAAGGTTTCCCCGCCCTGCGCTCCGGCGTTGAGTTGTCGCTTGCTCGCTACAGAAAAGCTGATTAGAAGTTTGTGTGCCGCCCCTTTGGGGCGGCACGTTTTTTGTGGGGTCCCTGTCTTCACAGTTTCTGTCAAGCTTTTGGTTAGATTTTGGTCAGCTGGCGTAAGGGTGGAAGGCCAAAAGATTGCTGGCGAAAAAAGCTCAGAGAAAGTGCTGGTAGGGGAGTTGTTGAGCTTTTCGACAGCTTTTGAGCAAAAGAAACTTTGTGGCTATTGCCGGCGATTGCGTTGTCGCGGTCATGGCGGTGCGGGATGCTGGTCGTAAGCGTCGAATGCCCCGATTTTGGAGGCCAACATGGATCTGTTTCTTGAGACTCCGCAGCAACAAGCTGAGCGCATGCTGCGTCAGCAGCAACGACTCATGGAGATGCAAATGCAAGGGGCGGCAGTCCAGCCCTTTGCGCAAAATGTCGTGCCCGCTGCTGTACCTGCAGCTGTGCCCGGGTGCGAATCGGCGCCAGAGGCCTATTCCGTACAGCAAGATTCATATGCGCAGGAGCTCGCGTTCGACAAACGCCGCGCGCGCCGCCGCCGTTTGGGCCAGCGCCTGCGCACATTGGCGATGATCGTGCTCATCCCGTTGGGGCTCGCGGCCATCTTTCTGGCGTCGTATGCCCTCACGTGCATCCTCAACGGCGCATCGCCCAACGAGGTGCTTCAACATCTAGCGGCCCTGGGCCAGCGCCTAGGCGACGTCATAACAACCATTCGCGCCGGCTGGGAGAGCTAGCGTTTTAGCGCCCGCGGCTCTAAGAGAAATTTGTCTGCAAGGCAGTGAGTGATCCGTGTGTGTGACGGGGTAAGATTGATCGCGGTTTTGATTGGTGCTCGATTGGGTTTGTTGGGCGGAATGTATGTCTGCTATTGATGCTGTGCTTGTTGTAATCGCCTTAGTGGCGGTGGGAGTTGCTGTGGTTTGCGCCCTGCAGCTTAAGGACCTGCGTGTCGAGTTGCGGGAGCGTGGCGACAAGGGCGCGGAAACGCTGGCAGCACTCGAGCAGGCCAACAACGCGCTCGATGCCCTGAACGTCGCGCTGGCCGAAACACGCCGCACGGCAAACGCCATCGCGCAGCAGCAGACGACCGATGCGGCCGTGGAGCAGCAACGTTACCTGGCCATCGCACGCGAGTTCTCGCAAGCTGGTGACCGGATGGATGATCTGCGCCGTGAGACGGCCCAACAGCTCGGCGCCAATCGCGAGGGCATCGAGCATCGCCTGGACAAGGTACGCGAGACGGTCGATGCCCAGCTGGGCGCCATCCGCAAGGACAACAACGTGCAACTCGATCAGATGCGCGCGACGGTGGACGAGAAGCTCTCCCGCACGCTCAACGATCGCCTGTCGGCATCGTTTAAGCAGGTGAGCGACCAGCTCGAGGCCGTGTACAAGGGCCTGGGCGACATGCAGTCCATCGCCACCGGCGTGGGCGATCTTAAGCGCGTGCTGGGCAATGTGAAGGCGCGCGGTATTTTGGGCGAGGTGCAGCTGGGTGCGATCCTGGCGGACATCCTTACGCCCGACCAGTATCTGGAAAACGTCGCCACCAAGCCCGGCGCCTCGGAGCGTGTTGAGTTTGCCGTCAAGCTGCCGGTGGACGAGGGCGACCCCGTGCTGCTGCCGATTGACTCCAAGTTTCCGGGCGACGCGTACGAGCACCTGCTCGACGCGCAGGAGTCGGGCGATGCAGAGGCCGTGGCGGCTGCGCGCAAGACGCTCGACACCATGGTCAAGCGCGAGGCTAAAGACATTTGCGAAAAGTACCTGAGCGTGCCGGCGACCACCAACTTTGGCATCATGTTCGTGCCGTTTGAGGGACTGTACGCCGAGATTGTCAGCCGCCCCGGGCTTATCGAGGCTTTGGGCCGCGACTATCACGTCAACGTGGCCGGCCCCAGCACCATGGCGGCCATTCTCAACAGCCTGCAGATGAGTTACCAAACGTTTAAGCTGCAAAAACGCACCGACGATGTACTGCGTGTGCTCTCCGCCGTCAAGGCCGAGCTGCCGCGCTATCAAAAGGCGCTGCGCCGCGCCCAACAGCAGATCGAGACCGCAGGAAAGACGGTCGAGGGCATCATTACCACGCGCACCAACGTTATGGAGCGCAAGCTCAAGGACATCAACGCGCTGGAAGACGCGCGGGAGGCCGACGAGATCTTGGGACTCACGCCCGCGGACCATCTCACAGACCAAGAAGACGAGGACTAATTGCAACAAGACGGCGGGGCGCCGGCGCAAACGCAGATGCCCCGCTTCTTTTCGCATCGTGCTTGCCTGAAGTGCGCTTCAATGTGCAACAATGGCGTTTCGCCCTATCAGACGCGAAAGGAAGCCCATGTCCCAGAGAAGCACCAGCCCGCTCAGCCGCTCCACCGTGCGCCGCACGCTGCAGCGGTTTTGGGGTGTCACGCGCACGCAGCCGCTGATTGTCTTTCTCTCGGTATTCTCGTCGGCGGGCTACATCTTTTTGCTGACGTTTGCCAATACCTATGTGATGGCCCTCATTGTCGACCGCGTTCAAGCCGGTCCCGTGGCGGGTGACCATGTGTTTGAGGTCTTCGGCCCCTATATCCTGGCGCTCGTACTCGTTAACCTGGTGGGTCAGATCCTCTCCAAGCTGCAGGACTACACCGTCTACAAGCTTGAGATCGCGGGCAACTATCACCTGGCGCGCCTGTGCTTTGACACGCTCTCCAACCAATCCATGACATTCCATACCAGCCGCTTTGGCGGATCACTTGTGAGCCAGACGAGCCGTTTTATGAGCGGCTATACGGGACTGGTGGACGTGACGGTGTATTCGCTCATCCCCACCATCACCTCGGTCATCTGCACCGTGGCCGCACTCGCCCCGGTGGTGCCCACATTTACCGTGATCCTGGTGGGCATCATGGTCGTCTACATCGCGTTTGTCTGGCTTATGTACAAGCGCATCATGCCGCTTTCGGCCGCGACGTCCGCCGCGCAGAACAAATTGTCGGGCGTGCTGTCCGACGCGGTCACGAATATCCTGGCCGTCAAGACCTGTGGGCGCGAGGACTTTGAGCGCGACCTGTTCGATACCGCCGACCGCGCCGCGCGCGATGCCGAGACGGTTTCGATGCACGCCATGATGCAGCGCAACTTTACGACCTCGGGCCTTATCGTCATCACCATGGCCGTAGTGAGTGTGTTCGTCGCGGGCGGCAACGCGTGGTTTGGCATCTCGGCCGGTGCGCTCGTCATGATCTTTACCTATACGTACAACCTCACCATGCGTCTGAACTACGTAAGCTCCATGATGCAGCGCATTAACCGCGCGCTGGGCGATGCGGCCGAGATGACGCGCGTACTGGACGAGCCACGTCTGGTGGCAGACGACGAGAACGCCCCCGAGCTTAAGGTGGGCGAGGGCGCGATTGATTTTGAGCACTTGAGCTTTGCATACCGTGATGCTGCGGCGGGCGAGAGCGTGTTCGACGATCTGACGCTCCATGTGGCGGCGGGCCAGCGCGTGGGCTTGGTGGGCAAATCGGGCTCGGGCAAGACGACGCTCACCAAGCTGCTGCTGCGCCTGGACGATGTGCAGGGCGGCCGCGTGCTCGTGGACGGCCAGGACGTCTCGCGCTGTACGCAGCAGAGCCTGCGTCGTCAGGTTGCCTACGTGCCACAGGAGGCATTGCTGTTCCACCGCTCCATTCGCGAGAATATCGCCTACGGCCGCCCTGATGCCACCGACGAGCAAATTCGCGAGGCCGCGCGCCTAGCCAATGCCCTGGAATTCATCGACCGCCTGCCCCATGGCTTCGACACCATGGTGGGCGAGCGCGGCGTTAAGCTTTCGGGCGGTCAGCGCCAGCGCGTGGCCATTGCCCGTGCCATCCTCACCGACGCGCCGATTCTGGTGCTCGACGAGGCGACGTCTGCCCTGGACAGTGAATCCGAGGCGCTGGTGCAGGAAGCTCTCGAGAACCTGATGCGCGGCCGTACCTCCATTGTGGTGGCGCATCGCCTGTCCACCGTGGCGGCGCTCGACCGCATTGTGGTGCTGGCCGATGGTGAGATTGTCGAGGACGGCACGCATGCGCAGCTCGTCGAGGCGGGTGGCGAGTACGCGAGCCTGTGGAGCCGTCAGACCGGCGCATTCTTGGAGGCGTAAGCGTCTCGGACGTGGGACAATTGTGCCCATAAGTTTATTGTGCCGTTGAGCCGAGGAGTCGTTATGCCACGCGAGACCAATGCCGCCAAGCGCGAGCGCGCCATCGAGGTGTGTGAGCGCCTCAACCGTCGCTATGGCCCGGTCGAGTGCTTTTTGGACCACGAGAATCCCTTCCGCCTGCTGATCGCGGTGCTGCTTTCGGCGCAAACGACCGATGCGCAGGTCAACAAAGTGACGCCGCGGCTGTTTGCCCAGTGGCCCACGCCCGAGGCCATGGCCGGGGCGAGCGTATCTGACGTGGCGGACACCATCAAGTCGCTCGGCTTTTATAAGAGTAAGGCCAAGCACGCCGTGGAGGCCGCGCAGATGATTGTCGCCGATTACGGCGGCGAGGTGCCGGCCGACATGAAGGAACTCGTGAAGCTGCCGGGCGTGGGACGCAAGACGGCGAACATCGTGCTCAACGTGGGGTATGGCATCGTGGAGGGCATTGCGGTGGACACGCACGTCAACCGCATTGCGCACCGCCTGATGCTGAGTCCCAAGACACATGCCAAGGAGCCGCTCAAGACCGAGCAGGATCTGCTCAAGATTTTGCCGCACGAGTATTGGGGGTCGGTCAACCATCAGTGGATCACCTTCGGTCGCGAGATCTGCGACGCCCGCAAGCCCAAGTGTGACGAGTGCCCGCTGGCAGATTTGTGCCCCAGCGTGCGCGTAGCGGGGTAGGGCGGAACGCATCTTCGTCTGGCGTTTTTTGCGGGGCCGGGCTTGCCCTTGGGCTGGAGTCCTCTCCATGCGCTACCATGACAAATAATGATCTTTGACGTACGACCCGCCGAGCTTGCCCCGGCGGGCTTTTGGCGTTGCGATGCCGGAGGAACAGCATGCTCATTCACCGTATAGCCGCGCAGCTCTACACTGCCGAGGCGCTGCAGACCGTCGAGGCCGGGCTCGATTCTGGCGAGGACGTGACGCTGGCCGTGTCTCAGTCGGGCCGAACGCTTATGGCTGCCGCCCAGTTTGCGCGTCGTCCACGTCCCACGGTCTATATCGTGAGTGGCGAGGATGCGGCCGATCGCGCCGTACGCAGCCTGGCCGCCTATGTGGGCCTGGCGCACGTGTGCCGCTTTCCCGAGCGCAAGGACTACCCCTGGCGTGAGCAGGCGCCCGACGACGCCGTGGTGGCCCAGCGCTGCGAGGCGCTCGGGCGCATCGTGCGCGGGGATAACTGCATCATGGTCGCCTCGGCCCGCGCGCTGCTGCGCTGTGTGCCGCCGGTCGAGAGCCGCTATTGGGAATCCACCACTTTTGCGGTGGGCGAGGAGATTCCCTTCGACGAGGTTCCGCAGCGCCTGGTGGGCATGGGCTACACCAATGCCGGTGCCGCCGACGCCCCCGGCCTGTTCCGCGTGCACGGCGACACCGTCGAGGTGTTCCCCGCACAGGAAAAGGCGCCCGTGCGCATCGAGTTCTTTGGCGACGAGATCGACCGCATACGTCGTATGGTGAGCTCCACGGGACAGACCATCGGCAACGAGGACAGCATTGAGATCTTCCCCTGCCGCGAGCTGGCGCTCACCGACGAGGCTGTCCACAACATGCACGTGGCGCTCTATCGCGCCAGCCAGGACGATAGCAAGCTGGCAGCGCTGCTCGAGATGGTGGATGCGCGCATCGTCAC
The DNA here is from genome assembly GCA_019425015.1 of Collinsella sp. Classification (GTDB taxonomy): domain Bacteria; phylum Actinomycetota; class Coriobacteriia; order Coriobacteriales; family Coriobacteriaceae; genus Collinsella. Next base: position 115,931 of record JAHYYJ010000009.1, on the reverse strand, counting down.
GCCCGAGCTCGACCGCTTTTTGCCGGTGATGTATGGCCAGACCGTGAGCCCGCTGTCGCATGTGAGCGGCAAGGCGCTCGTGGTGCTATCCGAGCCGCGCTCGCTGTTCGACGATTGTCTGCGCGCCTACGAGGATATCGAGGCACGTGCCGGCGAGGCGGGGGTCGACCGTCTGGACGGCCTGTACGTGCGTGCCCAGCAACTCGACTTTGGTTCCCAGCAACGCCTGAACTATGTGAGTCTCATCCGTGCCGGCGGTGCGGTGACCGCCGAGCTCAAGATTGAGCAGCCTGCTATCGCAGGCTCGGACAATCGCTTTATGACGCGTATTCAGGAAGTCGTGGGCAAGCGCTATGCCTGCGTGTTTGCCATCCCCGACCGCGGCGCGCGCGAGTCGATGGAGCTTACCTTTGGCGACGAGGGCATTACCTTTGAGGAGTCGCTGACTGCCGCCCCCGAAAACGCTGGCGTTATCGGCGACTGCGTACGCGTGGCGGCGGCGGATTCTGCCGACCGTGCTGCCCGCCAGGAGGCCCGTGCTTCGATTCGCGAGCGCCATGCCGATGCGCTCAACGCCCGCTCGCTCGAGGCGGGCGCGGACCAGGCTGCCGCCGGCGCCGCCGTGCCCACCATCTCGCGTGGGCGCGTGACCTTTGTGGACGCTGCCCTGCCGCAGGGCGTGGTGGTGCCCGACGCCAACCTGGCCGTGTTCTCAATCGCCGACCTCAACGCCCGCATGGACGCCAACCGCGCGCGCAGCCGCCGCAAGGTGGACATTACGCAGATCACGTTCCCGTTTAAGCCGGGCGACTACGTGGTGCACGCAACGCATGGCATCGCGCTCTTTAGCGAGATTGCGCGCCAGGAAGTGGGCGGCAAGGAACGCGACTACTTTTTGCTGGAATATGCCGATGGCGACAAGCTCTATGTGCCGCTTGAGCAGGTCGACCGCATCACGCGCTATGTCGGTCCCGACGGCGACAAGCCGCGCCTGACCAGGCTCAACACCGCCGACTGGACGCGTGCTACCAACAAGGCGCGCAAGAATGCCAAAAAGCTGGCGTTTGACCTGGTCGACCTGTATACGCGCCGCTCGTCGATTGCCGGTATCGCCTGCCCGCCCGACACGCCCGAGCAGATCGAGATGGAGGAGAGCTTTCCCTACGACGAGACGCGCGACCAGCTGGAGGCCATCGCCGACATCAAGGCCGACATGGAAGCGCCCAAGCCCATGGACCGACTGCTGTGCGGCGACGTGGGCTTTGGCAAGACCGAGGTCGCCCTGCGCGCAGCGTTTAAGTGCGTGGACTCCGGCCGCCAGGTCATGGTGCTCTGCCCCACGACCATTCTGGCCCAGCAGCACTACGAGACATTCTTTGAGCGCTTTGCCCCGTTTGGCCTGGAGGTCGAGGTGCTCAGCCGCTTCCGCACGCCGGCGCAGCAAAAGCGCGCGCTCAAGGCGTTTGCCGAGGGCACGATTGATGTGCTCATCGGCACGCACCGTCTGCTTTCGGCCGACGTGAACCCCAAGAACCTGGGCATGGTGATTATCGACGAAGAGCAGCGCTTTGGTGTGCAGCACAAGGAGCAGCTCAAAAACCTGCGCGAGCAGATTGACGTGCTCACGCTCTCGGCAACGCCGATTCCGCGAACCATGCAGATGGCCACGAGCGGCGTGCGTGACATGAGCCTAATCACCACGCCGCCGACCGGGCGTCGTCCCGTCATTGTGCACGTGGGGGAGTACGACCCCGACGTGGTGAGTGCGGCGATTCGCCTGGAGGTAGGCCGCGGCGGTCAGGTGTATTACGTGTCCAACCGCGTCAAGACCATCGACGACGCCGTGGCGCGCGTGCACGAGGCCGCGCCCGAGGCGCGCGTGGGTGTGGCGCACGGCAAGATGAGCCCGCGCGAGGTCGAGGACGTGATGATCGAGTTCGCGACCAAAAAGATCGACGTGCTCATCGCCACGACCATCGTGGAGAGCGGCATCGACAACGCGACCGCCAACACGCTCATCATCGAGGACTCGCAGCGTCTGGGTCTGGCGCAGCTCTACCAGCTCAAGGGCCGTGTGGGCCGCTCTGCCACGCAGGCCTACGCGTACTTTATGTTCCCCGGCGAGTTGCCGCTTACCGAGGAGGCCACGGCGCGTCTGACCGCGCTTTCCGAGTTCCAAGACCTGGGCAGCGGCATGCGCATTGCCATGCGCGATCTGGAGATCCGCGGTGCCGGTTCGCTCATGGGTGCCGAGCAGCACGGTAACCTGTCGAGCGTGGGCTTCGACCTGTTTACGCAGATGCTGGGACAGGCCGTGGCCGAGGCGCGCGGCGATGACGATGCCGGCGTGGAGGCGGCGAGCGTGGGCATCAACCTGCCGGCCGACTACTTCTTGTCCGAGGAGTACATGCCGGCGGTGGACCAGCGCGTGCTCGTGTACCGCAAGCTCGCGGCTGCTGAGGACCTGGAGAGCATCGACGAGGTGCAGGAGGAGACCGAGGCTGCGCACGGTGAGCTGCCGTTGGCGGGGCTCAACCTGTTCAACCGCGCTCGCATCCGTATCCGCGGCGAGCGCCTGGGGCTCGAGAGCGTCACGCTCAGCGGCGGCCGCATCACGTTTTTGGGCGTCGACGTGCCCAAGAAGGTGGCCTTCGAGTTCAAGACTCGCTACGGCGCGGTGAACTTTCCCAAGAGCCGCAAGCTCTCTGTGCCCTACAAGGCGGGCGCCGGCGCGGGCAGCGGCCTGGGTCGCGGCCTCGACGCCAACGACGGCACTGGCCCTGTGGCCGCTGCGCTCATGCTGCTACAGCAGTTGGGCGCTAGCGACGACGACTAACGGGTCGACGCTGCAAACGCCCCATTTGGGCAATCTGACCCTCACTCGTCGGTCGCGTACGCAAGTACGCTTCCCTCCTCCTTCGGGCCACCTTGCCACAAATGGAACGTTTTCGCTTACTTATGCTCAACCTGTAAGGGTATTTATGGGACAAAGTTATCAGTAGTTTTTGTCCCACCACGTTGCGGGTCGACCCTTCGTCCGACCGAAAGGAAAGCATGTTCGGATACATCTATAAGAAAGATGCCGCCATTATCGCGGTTGTCCTGTGCCTTTGTTTGGGCGTGGGCAGCTTCTTCGATTATCAGGTCTCGAGCGCGCTGTTCAACTCGTCTAGCCTGTTTGGCCGCTTTGTCGAGGCTGCTGGCGAGCTACCGTTTGAGCTGACGGCGAGCATCGCGGGCGTTATGCTCGTGCGAGCGGTGCGCCCCGATTCCAAGGCAAGCAAGTGGCTCGCCGCGCTGGGCGTTCTGGTCAACGTGGGCCTGGTCGGCTACGAGATTATCGGATCGCTGCGCGTCGGCGGCAAGCTCATCGCGTTTCAGCTGGTGCTGACGTTTGTGCTGGTCATCGCTGCCAACCTTATCGCCTACCGCCTCACACGCGACACCGATCCCGACGAACTCACGCGCTGGGCGTTGATGGTGCTTGCCGTGTGGGTCGCCCAGGCCATCATCCTCAACGTGATCGTCAAGCCGCTGTGGTCGCGCCCGCGCATGCGCGTGATCGAGGTCACGCCGGGGCTCAATTTTCAGCCGTGGTGGGTGATCGGCAACCCCGACAAGTGGGCCTATATCGCCGCCGGCGTGATCAAGGACGGCTTTAAGTCGTTTGCGAGCGGGCACACGGCGCACGCGGCGATCGGTCTTATGCTCGCCGGGCTTCCCGCGGCGGCCTTTACGGAAAAGCCGTCGCGCCGCCGCGTGGTCTTTTGGGTCGCCGCTGTGGCTGCGGCGCTCGTCGCCTTTGGTCGCATCGTGATCGGCGCGCACTTTTTGAGTGACGTAAGCTGCGGCTTTGCCCTGGTGCTGGCGCTCGAGTGCTTTGCCGCGCGCATTGCCTATCCGGGCGGCGTACAATAGCCCCAGCTCAATCATCGGGCCCGCGCCCGGCTAGAGAGGATTACCATGCTCGCGTTCAACAATGACTATTCCCACGGCGCACATCCGGCAGTGCTGCAGGCGCTCGTCGACACCAATATGGAGCCGCAGCCCGGCTACGGTACCGATGCACACACCGAGCGCGCCAAGCAGCTCATTCGTGAGGCCTGTCAGGCTCCCGATGCCGACGTATTTTTCCTGGTAGGCGGCACACAGGCCAACGCGACGGTGATCGACATGCTGCTCGCGCCCTACGAGGGCGTTGTTGCCGCCGAGACCGGCCACGTTGCCTGCCACGAGGCTGGTGCCATCGAGTTTGGTGGCCACAAGGTGCTCACCATTCCCGGCTACGAGGGCAAGATGCATGCCGAGGATCTCGAGAACTATATCCAGGTGTTCTACGAAAACGAGAGCTACGAGCACACGGTATTCCCGGGCGCCGTGTACGTGAGTCTATCGACTGAGTACGGCACGCTGTACTCCAAGGCCGAGCTCGCGGCGATTCACGCGGTGTGCCAGAAGCGCGAGATTCCGCTGTTTGTGGATGGCGCCCGACTGGCCTATGCGCTGGCAGCCGACGAGTGCGACATCACCCTGCCCGAGCTGGCACAGCTGTGCGATGTGTTCTACATCGGCGGCACCAAGTGCGGCGCGCTTTGCGGCGAGGCCGTGGTGTTTTGCGGCATGCACGCTCCGGCGCATCCCATTCCGCGCATTAAGCAGCACGGTGCGTTGTTGGCCAAGGGCCGCCTGACGGGCGTGCAGTTTGAGGCGCTCTTTACCGACGGCCTGTATTTTGAGATTGGTCGCCAGGCGATCGAGACGGCTCAGGCGCTTCGTCGAGTGCTGCACGAGCGCGGCTACCAGTTCTTTTTGGAGACGCCCACAAACCAGCAGTTTGTGATTCTGCCCAACGAGGATATGGCCCGCATTCGCGAGCACGCCTCGATCGAGTACTGGGAAAAGTACGACGAGACCCATACGGTGGTGCGCTTTTGCACCAGCTGGGCCACGACGCAGGAGGACATCGACGCGTTGGCGGCTGTCCTGTAGCTTGATGCAATGACGAGGGCCGTCCTACGCCTGGGTTTGGCGCAGGGCGGCCTTTGCTTTTGAGGGAGAAGGGTTGTATGACCGAGATGTCCGAGCCGACGATTCGCCTGGCGACGCCCGACGATGCGCCGGCGTTGCTTGCCATCTATGAGCCATATGTGCGCCAGACGGCGATTACCTGCGAATACGAGGTGCCGAGCGTTGAGGAGTTCGCCGGGCGCATCGAGCGTACACTCAAGCGCTATCCGTATCTGGTGATGGAGCTGGACGGGCGCCCGGTAGGCTATGCCTATGTGAGTCCGCTCAACAGCCGCGAGGCGTACGACTGGTCGGTCGAGACATCGATCTACCTGGCGCGTGACGTGCGCCACGGCGGACTGGGTCGCAGGTTGCACGACGCGCTCAAGCAGTGCCTGGTCGCGATGGGCATCACCAACATGTGCGCGCTCATCGCCGTGCCGCACGACAAGGACGACGAGTACCTGACGCACAACAGCCAGGATTTCCATGCCCATATGGGATATCGCCTGGTGGGAGCCTTCGACCGCTGCGCCCAAAAGTTCGGTCGCTGGTACGACATGTGCTGGATGGAGCTGGTCCTGGCCGAGCGCACCCCCAACCAGCCCAAACCAACCTGGTTCCCCGACCTTCCTAAACCTACCATTTAGGGACAGGTTTATTTTGGCAGGTTAGCCGATGGGCTCGGTGTATTTGGCGCGGTCGGTCCGTTGGATGCGCTTGGAGACATGGAGCGGGCGACCGTCGGTGTCGTAGACGTAGTCGGTGATCAGGATCAGCGCCTGCCCGCGCTCAACGTTGAGCAAAAACGCCTCGTTTTGCGAGGCATAGCACACCTCAAAGGTCTTATGTCCCTGTGCCGGCGCGCGATGGAATTCTTGGCGCAGCGTGGCGTAGAGCGAACCGTTGATATCGCGATCGATGAGCGACCCAAAGCTTGGCGGCAAATAGGTGGTCTCCAGGCACAGTGGCGCATCGTCCAGGTAACGCAGGCGGACAAGTTTGACAAGCTTGCTGCCCACGCTAGCGTCAAAGAACTTGGCCACGCTTCCCATTGCTTTGGCAAAGCCCGAGTCCACCGTGCGCGTGGTGGGCTTCATACCCTGGCCTTCGACCTGCTTGGTATAGCTCGAAAACACCAGGTTGTTCTCGTGGAGGGCCGGCGTGTCGGCCACAAAGGCGCCGCGTCCGCGCTCGGTGCGAACCAGACCCTCGTCAACAAGTACCTTAAGCGCGTGACGCACAGTGCTGCGCGACAGGCCCGATTCGCCCATGAGCTCCATCTCGGACGGCAGCTTGTCTCCGCACGCGTAGATGCCGGCGGCGATGCGGTCACGCAGCGTACCCGCCAGACGCTCGTATTGGGCCAAGTTCTTTTTCGACGAAGTGCTCATGCGAACAACCTGTATCTAACCTGTATGCTTACTGAACCAAGCATGTATCCAACATGACAACAAAACCGCTGATAATGGATTGCCGAAAACTTTACCAGCAAAATATCTAGGACAAATATAGCATACAACTAGTCGACATAACGAAAACATGTATGTAACTTGTATTCCATCAAGAGCATCAAACGAGAAGAAAGGCTGATGCACGATGACTACTCAGGAACAGGTTAAGGATGTCGTCTCCCAGGTTTTGGCTGACAAGGCAGACAAGGGCGGCATCAAGCGCGTTGTGTGGATCGGCGCCGGCGGATCCAACGGCGGCAACTATCCTGCCCAGTACTTTATGGAGCACGAGGCCACGCAGGTCGTGAGCTCCAGCTACACCAGCAACGAGTTTGTGCACGCCACCCCGGCCTACGTCAACGAGAACACCCTGGCCGTCGTCGTGTCCATGCGCGGCACCAAGGAGACCATCGCCGCCGCTCAGGTCGCCAAGGATCACGGCGCCAGCACCATCGCCATCTATGTTGACGAGTCCGGCCTCACCGAGGTCTGCGACTACAAGATCCAGTACGACAGCTTGGCCGTTGACAAGTCTTGCATGGGGCGCACCAACTCCGCCGTCGTGACCATGATCGCCATGGAGCTCACGCAGCAGACCGAGGGCTATGCCGAGTACGAGACCGCTATGGCCGCGTTCGACTTGGTCGACCCCATCTATCGCAAGGCCGTCGAGTACACCCGTCCGCTCGCTGCTAAGTGGGCCGAGCAGAACGCCGACAAGCCTTGCATCAACGTCATGGCCCAGGGCCCGCTCTTTGGTGCCGCCTACGTCTTTAGCATCTGCAACGTGCAGGAGATGCTGCAGATCGACTCCTGCACCATCAACACCTGCGACTTCTTCCACGGCCCCTTCGAGATTCTGGACAAGCGTACCTCGCTGTTCCAGCTCATCAGCGTCGGCCGCAGCCGCTGCAACGACGAGCGCGGCATCCGTTTTGTCAATCAGTACGGTGGCGAGCGCGTCTACCAGCTCGACGCCAAGGAGCTCGGCCTCAACGACATCAAGGACAGCGTGAGCGAGTACTTCAACCACCTGATCTTTGCCCCGATCCTCAACAACGTGTACATGCGCGCGCTCTCTGCCGTCACCCACAAGGACTACATGACGCGCCGCTACATGTGGAAGCTTGAGTATTAGTTACGGCGTTTTACCAAACGCCGTAACCGGCCGACGCTGCAAGCCCGCCAGAGCGGCAATCTGCCTTTCAGCTTCGGCGGCATGACCAGAAGGTCAATGCCGCCTCACTTCAAGGCACCTTGCTCGCTCTGGCGGGTTTTCGCTGACATTGCCAAAACATCGACGATACCGTGGCTGGCGGGACACTTCCTTTGTCTAGAGATTTCCCGTTCGCCGATTTGTGCCTTGAAAAATGTATATAACGACTATAACGTAGTGTGAAACATATTGGAAACAATACCGAGGAGGCTGCGTTGAAGAAAAGCAATCTGGGCTATGTGCTGGTGCTGATCGCCGCGCTTATGTGGGGCAGCATCGGAATCTTTGTAAACGGCATCTCGGCCATGGGCGTTTCGTCCCAGAGCATGGCTGCCTTTCGCTTGTTGGTCGGAGCGCTTATCTTGGCGCCGGTCCTGATGTTTATGGGCTGCCGTCCGGGTGAGGGGTCTACCGTGGCTCAGGGTCCGCTGACCCTGTTCAAGGCAAGCCCTAAAGAGCTTGTTTCCTGCGCGCTTGTCGGTATCGTCGGTTTGGCTGCCGCCAACACCTGCTATTACGAGTGCATGCGCGAGGTGGGCATGTCCACGGCATCGGTGCTGCTCTACACGTCGCCGGTGTTTGGCGTCGCGCTCGGCCGCGTACTCTATCGCGAGGGCGTGACCCTCAACAAACTCATCGCCATTGTCTTTAACATCGTTGGCTGCGTGCTTGCGGTGACCAATGGCGACCTTTCCGGTTTTCATTTTTCGGTTTGGGGCGTCACGTCGGGCGTGATTGCAGGCCTTTGTGGTGCGTCGCTCGCGGTGTTTAGCCGGATAGCAACCAAGACGGTCCACCCGCTGGCTGTCACGTTTTGGGGCTTTGTTTTTGGCGGTGCGGTTATGGCAGCTATCGCGGCTCCGTGGCCGGATGTCGCCGCGGCAATGTCGCCACAGCTGCTGCTGCTGTTCCTTGGCTTTGGACTCATCCCCACAGCCGTGGCTTACATCTTATATATGCAGGGTCTGTCCATGGGGCTCGAGACGTCGAAAGTTCCCGTCGTAATGTCATTCGAGACAGTCGTCACCGTACTGCTGGGCATTGGTGTCTACGCCGAGCCCGCCGGTGCGATCAAGGTTCTGGGCATCGTTTTGGTGCTCGCGTCCATCGTGATCATGAACACCGACTTTTCCAAGCTGCGCAACAGTGTGTTTGTCGGCCATGTCGTTGAGAGCATGACCTTTAAGCCCAACGCGTGGTGGACGGAGAAATCGCAGGACATGGATCTGTTCCGCGAGCGCACGGGCATTACGCTGGAGCCCACCGTGCAGGAAAGCCCCTGGTACTTCGTGCGATAGGGGATTGCGCGCGGCGTCCGACCTGGGGTTATCCAGTCAGCGCCGGCCTACCCAGCCCCAACGTTTCAAGTACGTTAAGCCCGCCAACGGTCGTTTTTCACCCGCGAACGGTTTATATACTAATTATCAATATAAGCAACGTATAAGACGTTATAATGACCATAACGAAAAGGAGGAGGCAAGATGAATCAGATCATTCTCGCATCTCATGGCGGCCTGGCCGCAGGCGCCAAAGACACGCTCGAGATGGTTCTCGGCGACGTGTCGAACGTCCACGTCGTGTCGCTTGCTCGTGACGACAAGGAGCCCATCACCAATAAGGTGGACGCTATGATCGCCACGTTCAACGCGGACGACACCGTCTATGTGCTGACCGATATGCTCGGCAGCTCGGTCAACAACAGCATGGTCGAGCTTTCCCGCAACGGTGCAGCATTCACGGTGATCAGCGGTTTCAACATTCCGCTGGCACTGACGCTTGCCATGAGCCCCGCCCCCGTCAAGGGTGCCGAGCTCGCGGCCCTCATCAACGAGGCCCGCACCGGTCTGACCAACCCCAACGCACCGGTCGAGGTCGCCGCGGCTCCCGCCAAGAAGGCCAAGGCGTCCCGTCACAGCTCCGGTCCCGCCAAGATCGTCCTCGCACGTCTTGACTACCGTCTGCTGCACGGCCAGGTCGTCTTTACCTGGACCACCAAGGTTCAGGCCGAGCGCATCATCGTCGTCGACAACGCTGCTGCCAACGATGACATCAAGAAGGGCGCTCTTAAGCTGGCCAAGCCCCAGGGCGTGCGCCTGAACGTCTTCACCGTCGAGCGTGCCCTCGCCAAGATGGACAAGCTCAACACCCTCGGCGAGCGCGTCATGTTCGTCTTTGGCAACACTGCCGAGATGCTGCAGTTCTGCCAGGGCTACAAGCTCGACGCCATCAACCTGGGCGCCACCGCCAACCACGACGGTGCCGAGCAGGTCGGCGGCAAGGACAGCTCCGTCTTCTTCGACGCCACCCAGAAGGCCGACGTCAACCAGCTGCTCGACATGGGCATCAAGCTCTACGTCCAGCAGACCCCTACGTATCAGAGCGTCGACATCGACGCCAAGCTGTAATCAACCAGGCATTTGCCTGACTGAAAGGAGAAGGGTATGAATACGTTCATCAGTGCGGTGCTCGTCGGCCTCGTCGGCGTGTTCTGCATGTGGGACTCCCGCCTGCTCGGTCGTCTTAACTTCGAGCAGCCCCTCGTTGGCGCCACGCTCGTCGGTCTGCTGCTGGGCGATGTGCCCACCGGCCTTGCCGTCGGTGCCGCCGTCGAGCTCGTGTCCATGGGCCTGGTGCAGGTCGGCGCCGCCGTTCCGCCCGATATGGTCCTGGGCGGCATCGTGGCCGCTGCCTTCGCATGCCTGACCGATGCTTCCGCCGAGACCGCCATGACGATCGCCATCCCGGTCGCCGTCCTGGGTCAGCTCCTCGGCATCGTGTTCCGTTCCATCATCGCCGCCCTCACCCATGTGGCAGATAACGCGATCGATAACGGAAAGTTCAAGACCGCCTACCGTATGCACATCTGCGCCGGCTCCGGTCTGTACGCCGTCATGTACTTCCTGCCGATCTTCCTCGCCGTCTTTGTTGGCACCGACCTGGTTCAGGCCATCGTCAACATGGTTCCCGAGTGGCTGTCCGTTGGTCTGAACGTTTCGACCAAGATCATGACCGCCTACGGCTTGGCCCTGCTGCTCACCATGATGATCAAGAAGGGTATGACTCCGTTCCTGTTCATCGGTTTCCTGCTCGCCGCTTACCTCAACCTGTCCGTCATCGCGGTCGCTCTGATCGGTGTGTGCCTGGCTGTCGTCTTCATGGGCTTCAAGTTCAACGGTTCCCATGCAGCCGCCGGTGTCGATTCCGACTACGATCCGCTCGAAGACGACGAAGACTAAGGAGGAACACACTATGGCAACCGCAACCAAGGACGTGTCCCTGAACAAGAAGGTCAGCCAGTTCTTCTGGCGCTCCTGGGCCATCCAGGCCTCTTGGAACTACGAGCGTCAGATGAACATGGGCTTCCTCTACGGCATGGTTCCCACGCTCGATCGCCTCTATCCGGATGAGTCCGACCCCAGGCAGCTCGCTGCTAAGAAAGAGGCTTACCACCGTCACATGGCGTTCTACAACTGCACCCCGCAGACGAGCGCTTTCATCCTGGGCCTCTCCGCCTCCATGGAGGAGGAGTACGCCAAGGATCCCGAGAACTTCGATCCCGATTCGATCAACGCGGTCAAGACCTCCCTCATGGGTCCGCTTTCCGGCATCGGTGACTCCTTCTTCCAGGGCACCATCCGCGTTATCGCCTTTGGCCTGGGCGTTCAGCTGGCTCAGCAGGGCTCCATCATGGGCCCGATCCTGGCTATGCTCATCTCCATCGTCCCCTCTGTGCTGATCACTTGGTTCGCAGCCAAGATGGGCTATCAGGGCGGACACGAGTACCTGAGCAAGCTTCAGGGCGGCGACCTCATGGAGAAGCTCATGTATGTCTGCGGCATCGTGGGTCTTATGTCCGTGGGCGGCATGATCGCTACGCTGATCGGCGCCACCACCCCGCTGCAGTTCGCTGAGGGCACCGTCGTGATCCAGGACATCCTGGACGGCATGATGCCCCAGATGATTTCCCTTGGCCTCACTGGCCTTATGTACTGGCTCATCAAGAAGAACGTCAACACCGGTTGGCTTCTCGTGATCGCCATCGTGGGCGGCATCGCCCTCTCCGCGGCCGGCATCCTGGCCTAGTCGCGACCCAGCGCTTCCCCCGGGGGCCTGCCTGGCATCCCATACCCCAGGCAGGCTCCCATCCCTAACATGTGACAAAGGGATGGTCCCTTTGTTACATCCTCAACGGGCCGGCGACTCGGTCCAAATCACGGTAACCCTGCGAGCGTCCGGCAATGTGACGCCGCAACAAATCGAAAGGAATGTGTCAGATGTACGAGATCGACCTTAACCTCCCTAAGCAGATCGTCGCTGACGTCCTGTCCAACCACGAGATCCACAGCGTCGCTTTCGTCGGCTGCGGTGCTTCCATGTCCGACCTTTACCCCGCCAAGTACTTCCTGGCCAACAACACGGACAAGCTGAACGTTCAGATCTTCACCGCTAACGAGTTCAACTACGACACGCCTTCCTGGGTCAACGAGCACACCTTCGTGATCACCTGCTCCCTGGGTGGCTCCACGCCCGAGACCGTCGAGGCCAACAAGACCGCCAAGAAGCACAACTGCCCGGTCGTCTCCCTCACCAACAAGGCTGGCTCCGCCCTGACCGTCGACGCCGACCACGTCATCGTCCACGGCTTCCACGCCAACTATGCTGCCAAGTGCGAGAAGCCCGGCTATGCCATCGCTCTTGCTCTCGAGATCCTTCAGCAGACCGAGGGCTATGACCACTACGAGGACATGATCACCGGCCTCACCAACGTCTTCGAGCTCTGCGAGAACGCCGCTCAGTCCGCCAAGGGCCTCGCCAAGCAGTTCGCCCAGGACTTCAAGGACGACGAGATGATCTACTTCATGGCCTCCGGTGCCTCCGAGAAGATGGCTTATTCTCACGCCGCCTTCCTGTTCACCGAGATGCAGTGGATCGACGCCGCCGCCTACAACACCGGCGAGTACTTCCACGGCCCGTTCGAGGTTTCCACCGAGGGTAAGCCCTACGTCTTCTTCATGTCCGATGGTGCCACCCGTCCGATGGACGCCCGCGCCCTCACCTTCCTTAAGCGCATGGGCGCCAAGGTCGCTCTGATCGACTCCAAGGACTACGGTCTGGCCGACGCCGTGCCGGCAAGCGTCGTCACCTACTTCAACCCGCTGCTGCACCTCGCCGTTATGCGCGAGTACGGCAACCAGATCGCCGAGGCCCGTCAGCACCCGCTGACCATGCGTCGCTACATGTGGAAGCTTTCCTACTAATCACAAGTAAGTAGACCTTACGGGTTGATTGAAAGGGGATGGGGTTTGCGCCCCGTCCCCTTTTCTGTTTTGGGAGGGCGTGTTTGTTGCGCCGCAAAACCCCAGATGAAACCTACCAAAATAAACCTGTCCCTTTTTGGCAGGTGGGAGGAGATGCGTATGATCAAGGCAGTGCTGTTTGACATGGACGGTGTGCTGGTCGATACCGAGTGGTTCTATAACCGTCGCCGCGTGGCGTTTATGGAGGAGAAGGGGTTCCACTTTGACGAGATCCCCGATCTTTCGGGGTCTAACGAGCCTGCCATTTGGGAGGCGCTGGTTCCCGACGATATTGAGCTGCGCGAGCGCCTGCGCGTGGAGTACAAGCAAGTCTACAGCCCGGACCACCCCGTTCCGTATGCCGAGCTGCTCAACGAGCAGACGGAGCCGGTGATGCGTGAGCTGCACGAGCGCGGCGTGAAGTGTGCCATCGCGAGCTCGTCGTATCGTGAGTTGATTGACGAGCTGGTGGAGATTGCGGGTATCGCCGACGTACTGGACTACACCATCAGTGGTCACGAGTGCAGCGCGTTTAAGCCCGACCCCGAGATCTACCTGCGTGTCATGGAGGCGCTGGATGTTGAGCCGTCCGAGTGCCTGGTTATCGAGGACTCGCCTTTGGGTATCGAGGCCGGTAAGCGCTCCGGCGCCCGCGTCCTGGCACTGCGTCCGCACGAGGGCGTCAACCTGGATCAGTCCGCCGCTGATGCCATCATCGATAGCCTCGTCGACATTCTGACCGCTTTATAGCGTCAATTCGCTACGAGAAGTACCGATTCACGCGTCTTTTGCGGCAGATCGGCTCATTTTGGCTTCGATTTGATCCGTTTGGCTCCGACTCAGACTAAGTGAGTAGACTTTTCGGCTCAGGCAGAGCACAAAGCGTTTCTGCCTTAGTAAAACCGCAGGTCACAGAGGTGGCTGTTATTGGCTGTGCTCGGCAGGTTGCGAAAAGTCTACTCACTTAGAATTTGGGCCTTTGGTTGTGGGGTTACCGGTCCCGTTTTGGTTGTCGAGAGAGGGTGAATTGAAGCGCCCTCTCGCGCTCCATGCTACAATCGCCGGCATGCCCCACAATTACATCTGCCTTCGAAAGGAGCCTACGTGGCGAACGCCATCGATCAGCTCACGGACCGCGTGCTCGTGCTCGGCCGTCTCACCATCGTCCGCCGCGCCATTACTGCCGTGGCGGTCACCATCTCCGCCGTTCTCCAGACATTTCTGATTCAGGCGTTCATTCGCCCCGCCGACCTGCTTCCGAGCGGCCTCACCGGCGTCGCGGTCCTGCTCGATCGCGTCACCTCGCTCGGCGGCGTTCATATCGACATCTCGCTCGGCATGCTCGCGCTCAACATCCCCGTGGCGCTCCTTTGCTGGAGCGGCATCAGCAAGCGCTTCGTCATCTTCTCGATGATGCAGGTCATGCTCTCGTCGCTGTTCCTCAACATCTTTCACTTCGCCCCGTTTTTGGGCGACAAGATCATGCTCATCATCTTTGGCGGCGTGGTCTCGGGCCTGGGCGCCGCCATCGCGCTTAAGTCCGGCGCATCCACCGGCGGCACCGACTTTATCGCGCTGTGGGTTTCCAACCATACAGGCAAGACCATCTGGGGCGTCATCTTTGGCTTTAACTGCGCTATCCTGGCGATCTTTGGCTTTATGTTTGGTTGGGACAATGCGGCGTATTCCATCGTGTTCCAGTTTATTTCGACCAAGACCATCGACAGTTTCTACCGACGCTACGACCGTGTGACGCTGCAGATCACGACACGCAAGGCAGACGAGGTCATGACAGCCTATGTTGACCATTTTCAGCATGGCATTAGCTGCGCCGAGGTCATTGGCGGATACAGCCGCGAAAAGATGTATCTGCTGCACGCCGTTGTCTCGACCTACGAGAGCCAGGACATTATCAAGCTGGTGTGCGATATTGATCCCGGCGCCGTGATCAATGTGTTCCACACGCTCAACTTCGTGGGCGGCTGGTGGGGCGGTCATGTCGACGAGCCCATGCCCACGGCCGTACCCGATCCCGACAAGCCCGCGCGCATGGCCAGCAGGCAGGCGCGCCTCAGCGAGCAGGACAGTCTGCAGCAGGACGACGGCAAGTAAGGATTTGCTGTATGTGGTGTATCGTTTTATCAAACTGAGATAACATATAAAAAGACGTTATATACGTATTAGTTATTTCGCTTTTTTGATAAGAGTGATCAGATATGCCCGCACCCAAAAATGCACCACTTTACCAGCAGATTTACGACGAAATCAAGGATGCGATCGAGAAAGGTGTTTATGCACCCAAGGAGCGTATCCCGTCCGAGCTTGAGCTTGCCGAGCAGTACGAGGTAAGCCGCATTACGGTGCGTCGCGCCGTTGAGGAGCTGTGCTCCGATGGCTACCTGGTTAAGCAGCAGGGCCGCGGCACCTTTGTCTCCACGCCGCACATCAACCGCCAGTTCCACGCCTCGACGCTGCAGACGTTTACCGCGCTGTGTGCCGACAATGACATGAAGGCGGGTGCACACGTGGTCGATCGCCAGATTGTGCCGGCACGTCAAAACGAGATGGAGTTCTTTGGCCTGCAGAAGGACGCGCTGCTACTGCACATTAAGCGCGTGCGTACGGCCGACGGCGAGCCCATCTTTGAGGAAAACATCTTTGTGCCGTTTGATACATACCGTGAGCTGTTGACGGCCGATCTTGAGGACAAGTCGATTTTTGCCGAGGTCGAGCGTGTTGGCGGAACGCCGATTGTCTCGGTTGGCTACCGTACGGTCGAGGCCGTTCGCGCTAACGCCGAGCAAGCGGCCGAGTTGGGCATTGCTCCGCACGATCCACTGCTCAATCTACGCGCCGGCTTTACCGGCCCCAATGGCGAGCCGGTCCTGATGGGTAAGCAGTACTACGTGGGATCGCGCTACGTTATGGTGATGTAGCTCTAGTTGCGCGGTTTTCCAAACCGCGCAACGGCTCGACGCTGCGCCCTTGGTTCCGCCGTTCTAACGAACGGCGGACCGGTCGACGCTGCAAACGCCCCTAAGCGGCAATCTGACGTTCAATCGTCGGTCGCGTACCGAAGTACGCTTCCCTCCTCTTTCACGTCACCTTGCTCGCTTAGGGGCGTTTTCGCTGACTTATGCTCAACCTGCGACGTTTCCACGCCTGTCAAGAGCTTAGCCGTTGGGGACGTTCTTAAACGACTAGTCATTCAAGAACGTCCCCAACGGCTACCCGCAGAATGAGCGTGGCCGGCAGCCGTGCGGCACCGGTCCGCGTGGCGGCGTATAATCGGCGGCAGATGACCTGGACGTTAGGAAACCATGATCGATAGCATGCAGCAGATGGCGCTCGACACGCTCGGCGACTATTTTGGCTACACCTCGTTTCGCCCGGGGCAGGACCGCATGGTCGATGCGATCCTTGCCGGTCGCGACGCGCTGGGCGTTATGCCCACGGGCGCCGGCAAGTCCATTTGCTACCAGGTACCCGCGCTCATGCTGTCCGGCATCACCTTTGTGGTGAGTCCGCTGCTGTCGCTTATGGAGGATCAGACCCGCGCGTTGCTCGCGGCGGGTGCGCGACCCAGCTATCTCAACTCCAGCCTTACTCCGGCCCAGCAAAACACCGTGCTCAAGCGGGCGCGCGAGGGCCGCTACCAGCTTATGTACGTGGCACCCGAGCGCCTGCTCGAGCCGCGCTTTTTAGCCTTTGCGCAGGAGGCCGCGGCGGACGGCGGCCTTGGCGTGCCGCTCGTGGCCATTGACGAGGCCCACTGCGTAAGCCAATGGGGCCAGGATTTCCGTCCCGCCTACCTGCAGATTCGCGAGTTCATCAATTCCCTGCCGCAGCGCCCTATCGTGGCGGCCTTTACCGCCACGGCGACTGAGCGCGTGCGTGCGGATATTCAGCAGATGCTCGGCCTGCAAAACCCCGCGACGGTGGTGACGGGCTTCGATCGCAAGAACCTCTACTTTGGCTGCGAGGAGATGGGCGACAAGGCCAAGGCCGCGTGGGTGCGCGACTATGTGATCGCGCATTCGAGCGAGAGCGGCATCGTGTATTGTTCGACCCGCAAGACAGTCGATGCGCTGGCAGGTGAGCTTGCCGAGGCGCTGGGCCCCAGCGGCATTCGCGTTGGCCGCTACCATGCCGGCATGGGCAACGACGCCCGTCGTCAAAGTCAACGCGCCTTTATCGACGACGATATTCAGGTGATGGTTGCCACCAACGCCTTTGGCATGGGCATCGACAAGCCCAACGTGCGCTACGTGATCCACAACAACGTGCCCGAGAGCATCGAGGCCTACTACCAAGAGGCAGGCCGCGCCGGCCGCGATGGCGATCCAGCCAGCTGCCACTTGCTGTGGAACGGCAACGATTTTCGCATGCGCCGCTTTTTGATCGACCGCGGCGATGCGGCCGACGAGGCGCTCGACGACGAGCAGCGCGCGTGGGCGCTCCAGAACCGTTATCGCCTGCTCAGCCAGATGGAGGGTTACTGCAATACCACCGGCTGCCTGCGCGAATACATGCTGCGCTACTTTGGCGACGAGACTGCTGCCGAGCACGCGGCTGCAGCTGGTGCGGGCAGCGCCGCCACGGACGACGCCGAGGGCTGCGGCAACTGCAGCAACTGCCTCACGCAGTTCGAGGTCGAGGATGTCACCGATATGGCCCGCGCCGCCGTGCGCTATGTGGCCACGCGTCCCATGCGCTTTGGCAAGTCGTTGATCGCCGATGTGCTCCACGGCGGCAACACCGAGCGCATTCGCCAGATGCATCTGGACCAGGACCGTGGCTACGGTGAGCTGTCGAGCGAATCGGTCGGGCGCATCAAGGACATCATCGGCCAGTTGTGCGGCCGCGGCTATTTGGCTACCTCGCAGGGGCAGTATCCGGTCGTGGGCTTGGGCCCGCGCGCCGGTGAGGTCGAGGACGAGGCGTTTGCCTTTACCGTTAAGCGTCGTGCGTCCAAGCGCAAGGCCTCGGCACGCGCCCGCCGTGCGGTTGATCTGCTGCGCGAGGAGGCCGAGCTGGATCAGCGCCCGCGCGTGGGTGACGATGCCGAGCTGTTCGAGCGCCTGCGCGCCCTGCGCAAGGAGATCTCGACCGAGCTGGAGATGGCGCCGTACATGGTCTTCTCCGATAAGGCCCTGCGCGGCCTGTGCCGCCTGCGCCCTCAGACGCGCGACGAGCTTATCCAGGTCAACGGCATTGGCGAGAAAAAGGCCGACGCCTTTGGTGAGCAGTTTATGGCGGCGATTGAAGAATTTGAGTCCGAGCATGCGCGGGATGGAGCGTAACGATGGCAGCCGATAGCAAGACCGAACGTTCCGAGCGCGCCGAGGTGTCCGCCGTGCCGCTGTACCAGCAGGTTATGGACGACCTAAAGGGCGAGATCGCGCGCGGCGTGTACGCGGCCGGCTCGCGTATTCCTTCCGAGATGGAGCTCGCGAAGTCCTATGGCGTGGGACGCATCACCGTGCGCCGCGCCATCGAGGAGCTGTCGCGTGCGGGGTATCTCAACCGCCAACAGGGGAGGGGTACCTTTGTGTGCGCTCCCAAGCTCAAGCGCAAGATTCGCCAGAAGGGTGACGTCCAGAGCTTTACTGAGGGTTGTGCCGCCAACGACATGGTGCCGGGTGCGCGTCTGGTGTCGCGCACGGTGGTTGCGGCGACGCGCGAGGACGCGGCGTTTTTTGACGTGGAGCCTGGCTGCGAGCTCATCGTGGTCGAGCGCGTACGCACGGCCGACGGCATCCCCGTCATGCTCGAGAACAACGCCTTCGTGCTCGCCGACCATCCCTACCTGCAGACGCTGGCCGACGAGGACCTCACGGACAATTCCATTTTTGCGCTCGTTGCCGAGCATTCGGGTCGCGCGCCGCTCGAGTCCGACCCCTGCACCGTGGAGATTGCGCTTGCCGATGCTCAGGTGGCCCCGCTGCTGGAGGTGCCGGTTGGTGAGCCGCTCTTCTATATGGAGGCCTACTTTACCGACGCCGGTGGGCGCCCTCTACTGCTCGGTCGCCAAAAGATCGTGGGCTCGCGCTACGTCTTCGACATCTAACATCCACAGATAGAACAACATAGAACAAATTTGCTGAAATGACTTCACGGGCACCTGCTTGCATGCTATAAATAGAACAACATAGAACGACTGCAGGTACGAGCTGCCGTCGTCCAAAGCCGCCACACAAGGAGGAGCGTCACCGTGAACGCACACGATCTGATTCAGGAAATTATCGAGCGCAAGGGTAAGATCGAGAACGTCTTTTGGATCGCCTGCGGCGGTTCGATGATCGACTTAATGCCGGCCAACGAGCTACTCAAGCGCGAGGCCACTACGTTTGCCTCGACGGTCTACACCGCGCGCGAGTTTTGCCTGATGGCCCCCAAGAGCCTGGGGCCGAAGTCGCTCGTCGTCGCCTGCAGCCACAGCGGTAACACGCAGGAGGTCGTCGACGGTTGCGAGATGGCGCTGGCTGCCGGTGCCGAGGTCGTGACTATGACCGACTATGCGGGTTCCAAGATCGACAACGGCAAGTGGACCACCTGGGTCTATCCGTGGGGCAAGGGCGAGTCGCAGGCCGAGGTCCCGCAGGGCATTGGCGTGCTAATGGCTGCCGAGCTGCTCGACCAGCAGGAGGGCTACGAGGCGCTCGCCGACATGTATGCCGGCCTTAAGCAGATGGACGCGCTGCTGCCCGCCGCCCGCGAGAAGGTCAACGCCGAGCTGGGCGATCGCTTTGCCGAGCTCTGCCAGCAGCACAAGTTCTTCTATATCCTGGGCTCCGGCCCCAACTTTAGCCAGACCTATGCCATGGCCATCTGCTCGCTCATGGAGATGCAGTGGCAGCACTGCTGCTACATCCACTCCGGCGAGTACTTCCACGGCCCGTTCGAGGCTACCGAGCCCGGCGTGTTCTACTTTGTGCAGCTCGGATCGGGCGAGTGTCGCCCCATGGAGGAGCGCGCGCTGGCGTTCCTCAACACGCACACCGACACGATCATGGTGCTCGACGCACTCGAGTACGGCGTGGGCGACGTGCCTGCCAGCGTGCGTTCGTACCTGGAGCCAATCTTCTTCTACGCGATGAGCTGCGAGCTGCGCGCAGCCCGCGGTAAGGCGTTCGACCACAGCCCCGAGATTCGTCGCTACATGGGCATCGAGCAGTACTAGGTACCGGGAATTATCTTTTTTGACGGGGTCTGCGCTGCGCGCGGGCCCCTTTTTGCGTTGTGGCGGCCGGATTCGTGTCTGCGCGAAAACGAAGTCTAATACTTTTCCGCGAAGTGAACGACCTATTTTGGACCCCCGAAGCATCGACATTTTTTGGCGCCAAAACCGCAGGAAAATCTTAATGAAACCGCAGGAAATGGTTCCCATAAAGTGTCGATGCTTCGGGGGCTCATTTTTGCTCGTTCACTTCGCGGAAAAGTATTAGACCTAAATTTGTAAGCGTGTCGTGTGAGCCAAAAAGCGGGCCGCGCCGATGGGTTTCCGGCGCGGCCCGCTTTACATGGCGTCCGTATGGGCGAGGTGTCGCGTCAAGCGGCGGCCTACTTTGCGTCGTACGCCTCGGCGTCCCACCAGTCGAGCTGGGCGATGTTGTCGCGGATGTGCCGGCAGCTCTTGTGGAAGCCCTCGAGCTCGTACTCGGACAGGTCGAGCGTGTAGACCTCCTCGACGCCCTCGGCACCGATCACGCACGGCAGGGAGGTAAAGATGCCCTCCTCGCCATACTGGCCGGTCATGAGCGTGGAGGCGGAAAGCACGGCGTGCTCGTTATGCAGAACGGCAGCGCAGACGCGCGCGGCGGAGTTGGCGACGGCGTACTCGGTGCACTGCTTGCCCTGGTAGGTCACATAGCCGCCCTTACGCGCGAGCTCCTCGACCTCCATGTGGTCAAAGGCGTACTTGTCGGGGTTTTCGGCCTGAAGCTCGGTCAAGCTCTTACCGGCGATGGTCGCAGCCTTAAAGGCAGCCAGCTGGCTAAAGCCGTGCTCGCCGATCATGTAGGCGTCGATGGACTTGGGGCTCACGCCGACCTTCTTGGAGATCTCGGTGCGCAGGCGGGCGGAGTCCAGGCCGCAGCCCGAGCCGATGATCTTCTTGGGATCGTAGCCGGTCAGGTGCCACAGCTCGGTGCACACGACGTCGCAGGGGTTGGAGATGCTCACGAAGATGCCGTCAAAGCCGGCGTCGACGATGCGCTTGGCAAAGGTGCGGGCGGCGTCGGTGGTAAAGAACAGCTCGCCGTCGCGGTTGCCGGCGGCCAGCGCGACCTTGCCGGCGGCGTTGACGATGACGTCGCAGCAAGCCAGCTCCTCGTAGTGGTCGTAGCAGTTGACGATTTTGGTGTTATACGGGACAAACGAAAGGGAGTCGCGCAGGTCCTGGACCTCGGACGTCACCTTGGCCTCGTTGATATCGCATAGGTACAGCTCATCGGCAATGCCTTGCATAAGCAGGCTGTTGGCGACATGTGCTCCTACGTGGCCCTGGCCGACCACACCGATCTTACGCGTCTGGTACATATATGTATCCTTTCGGCCGAGTTTTTCGCGTCGAACCATTGTAGCGTCCTGCTGCCACTTTGCTAAGCTAAAGTGCCGTAGATTTTTGGGACATGCTTTAATCTCTACTTTTGGAGTGATTTGGGCCGCTGACGGCATCGCTGGACGATGTGCTCGCGCGGATGGGGCCGGTCGTTGTACCATAGCTGCAACTGACTCGTAAGGAGCTTCCATGCCCATTCGCATTCCCGACGCCCTCCCTGCCGCCGCGCAGCTCGAGAGCGAGAACATCTTTGTCATGACCGAGTACCGCGCGCTGCACCAGGACATCCGTCCGCTGCGCGTGCTCATCCTCAACCTCATGCCCACCAAGATCGCCACCGAGACGCAGATCATGCGCAAGCTCTCCAACACACCGCTCCAGGTGGAGGTGGACCTGCTGCGCACCAAAACGCACGAGGCCACGCACGTGAGCGCCGGCCACCTGGAGACGTTCTACCGCACGTTCGACGACATTCGCGACATCCACTACGACGGCCTGATCATCACGGGCGCGCCCGTGGAACAGATGCCGTTCGAGGAGGTCGACTACTGGCCCGAGCTCTGCCAGATCATGGATTGGTCCACCACGCACGTGCACTCTACGCTGCACATTTGTTGGGGCGCGCAGGCCGGTCTGTACCATCATTACGGCATTCAGAAGTATGACCTGCCGGCAAAGGCGAGCGGCGTGTTCGAGCATTATCTGGTCAAGCCGCAAAGCCCGCTGGTCCGCGGCTTTGACGACCGTTTCTATGCCGTGCATTCGCGCAACACCGATGTGCGCCGCGAGGACGTGGAGGCCGAGCCGCAGCTCGAGGTCGTGGCCGTGTCCGACGAGGTGGGGCTGTACATCGTCAAGTCGACGGACAGTCGTCGCTTCTTTGTCTTTGGCCATCCCGAGTACGATACCGATACGTTGCGCCTGGAGTACGAGCGCGACGTGAAGCGCGGGCTCAACCCTCAGGTGCCGGCGCATTACTTCCCGAACGACGACCCCACCGCCGAGCCGCGCAACGTCTGGCGCAGCCAGGCTCAGCTGCTCTACACCAACTGGCTCAACTACTACGTCTACCAGACCACGCCCTACGACCTGGCTCGCGCCGGCGAGGAGCACTAGACCTGTCGGGAGGTGCGCCGGCCGTTAAGCGCTGATGATGTTGGGCAGCGGCAGGTCGTGGGCATCGGTGGGGATGTGGTCGACGCGCTGTTCGTCAAAGGCGATGCCGACGATTTGACATACGGGCGAGAGCATGGGCAGGTAGCGGTCATAGCAGCCGCCGCCGTAGCCCAGGCGCGCGCCAGTGCGGTCGAAAGCTACGAGCGGTACGACGATCATGTCGAGAGCTTCGGCAGGCACAATGGGGAAGTGGACGCTGTCGATGTCCGTGGCCGCGAAGGCCCGCGTGGGGTGGGCGATAAACGGGGCCGCGGACGTGTCGCCGGCAGCGACTGCCCGCATGCACATGCGTTGGCCGCAAGCCGCGGTGTCAGTTGCCGAGAGCATGCACGGATAGGCCACGCGCCAGCCACGTTTGGCGGCAGCTGCGGCAAACGCGGCTGAGTCGACTTCGGAACCCATCGCGGCATAGACGGCAACGGTGTGCGGCGCCGCGGCATCCAAGCGGCCCAGCAGCTCAACCAGCCGCGCACAGATATCAGCAGACTTCGCCGCCCGCAAGTCCAAATCAAGAGCATCGCGCCGAGCAATCACCGCCCGCCGCAACTCAGCCTTGTCCATCCCGGCTTCCTCTCCCAAACCTACCAAAAAGGGACAGGTTTATTTTGGCAGGTTTTATCTGGGCAAATGTCGAAACCACCACAAAGGTGCCTGTCCCCTTTGTGGTGGTTTTGGCCCATGCGTTAACGCTATAACGCCGCGGCGATTGCTTCGGTCACAAACTTATTGAGTGACTCGCCCTTCTTTGCCGCCGCCAGTGCTGCCTGCTTGTGAAGCTCGGAGCCTGTTCTCACATTGAACGAGCCCTTAAAAGCCCGCTCTGGTTCCTTGCCCTTTTCGGCACAAAACTCAAGGTAATCGTCGACGGCGTCGTGGAAGCATTGCTCCACTTCTTCAGCCGTGGAGCCTTCAAATACGATTGCGTCCCTAATGCCGGCGACCATACCTGTTAGTACATGCTGCTCGGCATCGAACTCGACTGGGGCGAAATAGCCCTTGTATGCCAAAACGTTACTCATGACTGCCTCCGACATCCTGCAGAAATCGAACGATGTTTCGAATGGTCCCCGCTGTCAATTCGTCAGATGGATGAGGCGCGTGCATCACGAACATCCTGCCATCTGAGGGCCTGTAGAAGCGAACGCGCGATCCGGATGTCTTGCCTTTGCTGTCCATTTCAAAGCCATATGAGGCCATGACTTTTAAATAATCGGCATACCGATACGTCGAAGGGCAGCTAAACAGTTGGACGATGAGTTTATCGGCTCGAGTCATCCCGCCTCACATTCTGCAACTATATTCTAGTTGCAATTTAGATCCGATGCAATCACCCATACTATAGAACATGTGTACGTATAGAACAAGTGTTCGAACCACTACAGAGGGGCCTGTCCCCTTTGTAGTGGTTTTGCTTGCTGTGGCTAGCCCAGCAGGTCGACTACGTTAAAGCCGGCGTTGCTCTTTGCGATGACGTCTCGGCCGCCAAAGACGCAGGTTGGCGAGACAGCTGCGATGCGCGTCACATCGGCGCCGAGCGAGCGCAGCTCACCGGGCGTGGCGGCGAGCATCTGGGCGCGGCGCTCTTCGCGTGCGTGCGGATCGAGTCCGGCCAGGTAGGTCGTATTGCGGCGCTTGGTGAGCGCGTACGGCTTTACCGGCGCGTCCATGCCGCTCACGCAGCTCACGATAAAGCCCTCAAAGGCGGCCTCGTCGGGCTCAAAGCTGCCGAGCCATTCGCCCGCGCGCGCCACGCGCTCAATCGAGGGATCGATTGCCGGGTCGCGGTAGGTGTAGAACGCCGTCTGGCGCTCGCCGGCTGCGCGGAATCCGCAGCCGTATGCACCGCCCTTCACGCGAATCTCGTTCCACAGGTAATCGTAGGAGAGCGCGTTGGCAGCCACGGCCCAAGCGCCTGTCACGTCAAGCCCCAAGCGACGCGGGTCGCACGCGCTTGCCGCAAAGCAGATGTCGCTGGGGATGACAAAAGCCTCGTGGCGATTGCACGGCGTCGGCACCACGAGCGCGTCGCGGTCGGCATCGGCGCCGTCGCCCGCGCCAAGCCCCAGGTTACCCGCGGCATCCCAGTACGCGTCAAAGTCCTCGTCGCTGCCGGTAAAGCTCGCCATGCAGCCGTCGACCACAAAGATACGACCTGCCAACTCGGCAAGCTTGGCGCGCAGGTCGTCCAGTCGCTCGTCAAAGTGGTCGAGCAGATCGCGCAGGAACAGGTAGAAGTCCACGCCCGAAAGCTGCTCGCGCACCACGGCCGAAGGCGAGCTGTAGCTCATCGCGCGACCGAGCGCCGCCGAGTGACCGTTGTTGATAAAGCCCTGCTCAAGCCCAATGCGAATCTGCGTGAGCACATCGCGCACGCGGTCGGCGTCGGCATCGAGCAAAAGCGTGCTCGACCACACCTCGCGCGGCAGGCTCGCCAGCGCATCGATCTTCTCGGACAGGGCGCCGGCGCTCACCAGCAGGTAGGGGCGCACGCCGTCCACGTCGGGCTGGGTCATGACCTCGGTCGTAAAGCTCAAAAAGCCCAGCTTGCCGGCAAGCAGGTTGTCGAGCTCCTCGGCCGAGTGCTCGCTCGTGGGCAGCTGTTTGAGCAGGCGGCAGAGCAGCGTCACATAGGGCAGATCCTCAAACGCGACGCAGCTCAGGTCGAAATACTGCATGGCGTAGACCAGGCGGTTGGTGGGGATGCCGTGGCGCAGGCAGGGGATGGGCGCGGTCGTGTCCACGACCAGCGGCGGCTCAGGGCGCGCCTCGCCAATGTCGGATACACGCAGGCGCGGCAGCGTGGCCTTGGCCTCAGGCGTGTCTTCTGCCTCCTGCGCGGTACGCAGCGCGGCCGTGCGCTCGACCACATCGGCCAGCTCGGCATCGGTCATGGCATCGCGCTTGGCTGCCAGCTCGGCGGCCTCGGCACCCTCTGCGCCCTCGGCGGCGTCCACCGGCGCCAGCTCGACCAGTGCCATGTGGTCGTTCTGCAGCACCAGCTCGCGCAGCAGGTCCTCAAAATAGCTGCCGTCCAGCTCGCCACGAAGCTCCTCGTACACCGGGCCGTACTTGAGTGCCAACGTCGCGGCGTCGTCATCGTAGAGCCAGGTGCTCAGCGCGTCGCACGCAATGGCCACGCCGTCGGCGATACCGTAGTCGCGCTGGCGCAGGTCGTATTCGTTGCTGCTGATGATGGCTTCCAGGCGCTCGCGCGGAACGCCGTGCTCGCACAGGTCGCGGCAGGCGTCCTGGAACACGCGGCGCAGCTCGCGCGCCACGCCGGGCTGCGCGTTTTGCAACATGATGAGCTCGTAGGGCTGCAGGCTCTCGGCCGCGGTGTAGCTCACCACGTTGCCGCCCAGGCCGGCGGCCAGAATGGCCTTCTTAACCGGCGCTTCGTTGGAGCCCAGCAGCGCCTCGAACAGGATATCCGCGGCGATTGTGCGCTTGCGGTCGAGCGCGCTGCCCAGCACAAGGCCCAGGCCCACCAGGGCGTTTTCGGGCGTGGTGGCCATCTCGACGCGCTTATACTCGCAGGTCACGGGCGCCTGCACGCCCAGCGGATTGGGCGCAAGCGTGGACGGGTCCTCGCCGGCGGCAACGGCTGCGTCCATACGGCGGCTCGCAGCGCTCGGCTGCGACAGGTAGCGCTCGTCCAAAAAGGCCAGGGCGCGGTCCACGTCCAGGTCGCCGTAGAGCGTGATGTAGGAGTTGGAAGGATTGTAGTGGCGCGCGTGCGTGTCCAGGAACTGCTCGTAGGTGAGCGCGGGAATCGCGCGCGGGTCGCCGCCGCTCTCGTGCGCATAGGCTGTGTCGGGATAGAGCGCGGCGTTGACGGCGTCGTCAAGCACGCTCATGGGGTCGGACAGCGCGCCCTTCATCTCGTTGAACACCACGCCGTTATAGCGCAGCGTGCCCTCACGCAGGCTCGCGGAGCCGCCGTCGCCCTCGCCCTCGGTGCCCTCCGGCAGGTCCAGCTCGTAGTGCCAGCCCTCCTGCTCAAAAATGGTGGGCTTGGTGTAGATGGCCGGGTTGAACACCGCGTCCAGGTACACGTCCATCAGGTTGTACAGATCCTGCTCGTTGGTGGTGGCAACGGGGTAGATGGTTTTGTCGGGGTAGGTCATGGCGTTGAGGAACGTCTGCATGGAGCTCTTGATCAGGTCGACAAACGGCTCCTTGACGGGGAACTTGGCCGACCCACACAGTACCGAGTGCTCAAGAATATGGAACACGCCGGTGGAATCGGCCGGCGGCGTCTTAAAGCCAATGGCAAAGGCCTTGTTTTCGTCGTCGCACGCCAGGTACAGCAGGCGAGCGCCCGAGGCGGTGTGGCGCAGCACGTAAGCGTCGGCGTCGAGCTCGGGCACGGTCTCGCAGCGCTCGACAGCAAAGCCATGGCAGGTGGTGCCGGGCACCAGCAGCGCGGCGGCCGCGGCGCGCGGGTCGGTTGAAGTGGTGGGCATATGCAGTCTCCTTTGACGCCCCAGCGGGGGCGAATCGAGTCGAATCCCCGAGAGTATACCCATATGGGGCCTTCGACCAATCTGCCGCACGAGCGTGGATTTTCGGACAAACGAGCGTGGAAATTCGGACGCCCGCCAAATGACAGTGGATTTTCGGACGAAATCGGCCGTCAAAAGTTCAAAAACCGTCCAAATATCCACGCTCGTGCGTCAACTACGTGTCTCTCACCTCACATTCATTTCTACGACGAGGGATGACTGAGAGACAGACAGAAGATAAAAATCAATCGGCTTATCGGATGCATATACCGCCATCAGATTGAAGCTGTATGCGGAAATGGATGGACTCTACACCGCTTACGCAAAATAACCCCTCGTTTGCTGAAACATTATAGGAAATGGCGTGGAGTGCTAAAAAGTTCTAATACAATATAAGTCATTTATCTATAAGCTGCTGATTCCTTGTAAAGGTATGGTTGATATGGTTGAGGCAAATAGCGTTATCCCCCTGTACAAACAGATTGTTCGTGCGCTTTCTGATTCAATCGCCAACGGCACGTACCGCCCGGGAGATAAGCTTCCGACCGAGGCGGAGCTGATCGAGCAATTTGGCGTGAGCCGAATAACGGTTCGCTCCGCAATTAAAGAAATGGAAGATGCTGGGCTTGTTGAGAGGGCCCGCGGCAAGGGCACGTTCGTTTCGTCGGACACGCAGATGTATGCCGCGGACGACCGTGAGAGCTTTACCCATTCGTGCCAGCTTGCGGGCAAACAGGCGTCTACCAGGGTTCTCAAAATGGGCTGGGACTTCCCAAGTCTGCGAGACGCGAAGTTCCTGGGCGTAGACGATACCCAAAAGGTATTGCGTAGCCGTCGTCTGCGCCTTGTGGATGGCAAGCCCACGATGCTGGAAACCAATAGCTATTCCGCTGCGCTTTCTTTTTTGGAGCATGAGTCCCTCGATGATTCGCTGATGGCGGTACTCGATCGTCAGGGGATCAAGATGGGTCCCAACACGCGTACGCTCGAGGTCTGCTATGCGAGCGAGCTCGAGGCGGCATACCTTAACGTGGAGCTGGACTCTTCGCTGCTTCTGTTTGTCGATAGACGTTATGCCCCAAGTGGCGAGCCGCTTTTCATCTCCCGTCAGGTGTACTGCACCGAGCGACTGAAGTTCTATTTGTAAATTAGAGATAGATTGGTCGATTTACCGACCAATTGTTACCGTTCGCGGATTTGGAAAATAGACACACCACGTAGGGTAGATTGCTAATATACTTTGTTATGACAATATAGTACGTCCTATTGGTATTGGAGAACTATGAATAAGATATTGCTAGCGAGTCATGGTTATCTCGCCCAAGGCATGAAAAGCTCTCTGGAGATTCTGATGGGCACCAACGACCGAATCGGGTGCCTGTGCGCCTATGTCGATGACGATTCAAGGGACGTCGCGGCGTTGATTGATGCATGGATGGAGACGAGGGACCCTGCCGACTCTTGGTTTGTCGTGACTGACATCTTTGGCGGCTCTGTAAACAACGAATTCATTCAGAGGCAGACTGCCGGATCGTTTACGTTGATCGCCGGAATGAACTTGCCGCTGCTGGTGGAAATGGTTACACAGCTGGACTCTCTGGATGCGGACAAGGCCAAAGCCGCGGTCGAGGGATCGCGTTCGTTTATTCAGCTTTGCGAGGCGGCGGACATGCTTGCCGGCGCCGAGGAAGATGATTTCTAGTTAGTTCTGGTTCGAGCCCTAGCTAGGGGTCGCACCTGTCATTCCCTTTATCACGTGCGGAGATGATAACGATGATTAAGCTTACGAGAGTTGATTACCGACTGATTCACGGCCAAGTTGCCATGTCCTGGACTCACGCTTTGGATGTAGATTGCATTCTGCTCGCCAGCGATGCTGTGGCAAAAGACGACATGAGGAAGGCGGCCTTGAGGCTCGCCCGCCCCAGCGGCGTTAAACTCGTCATCAAGGATGTTGACGCTGCTATCGAGGCGCTCAACAGCGGCGTTACCGACAAGTATTCGCTGTTTATCATCGCTGAGACGATTGAAGATGTCTATCGTCTCGCTAAGGGTTGCAAAGACATCAAAGAGATCAATCTGGGTGGAACCCGAAAGACCCCCGAGACCACGCTTCATCCGACCCCTGCAATCTTCGCGACCGAGAAAGATGCCGAGCATATCCAAGAACTCCTGGGCGATGGCGTGGCCATCGAAATCCGTCAGGTTCCCAATGACGCTAAGGTGTTTGCCAAGGACGTTTTTTAGCCGAAAACATGCTGGTGCTCGGTATTTATTGAACCGATACTCTATGTCTAAGCCCGTCGATCATTTGATCGACGGGCTTTTTATTGAAGAAAAATCAAAAAAATTTGAAATAGTTCTTGCATAGTTAGTTATATAAAGTATTATAACGTCATGGGATGAATGAAGGGTTCATCCAAGTGAGTTAGGAGTAAGGGATGTTCAATTTCGATGAGCCTCGTTACGAGAAGGTTGTGAGCGATGCCCTCGCTCTCCGTCCTCAGATTGAGGCTGCCGTGGACGAGGTCTGCGAGCAGGGTTATTCCAACATCTTCTTCATTGGCTGCGGCGGCACCTGGGCCCACACGCTCCCGATGAAGTATTGGGTCGAGACCACCACGGCCGACGTCGACGTCCACTGCGAGATCGCCGCCGAGTTCCTCGCGTGCCCGCCCAAGACCTTCAACAAGGATTCGGTCTGCGTCTTCTCCACCCGTACCGGCACCACCCCCGAGATCATTGAGGCTGCCAAGTTCTGCCAGGAGCAGGGCGCCCGCACGCTGATGTATGTCTCCAACGACAACACCCCGGCCACCGAGTACGCCGATTACAAGTTCTTCAGCTTCGCCGAGGACGACGTTCTGTGCGAGGCCATCTACACCTACCAGATCACGCTGGTCGCCCGCTTCCTCAAGAACGCCGGCGCCTTCCCCAAGTACGACACCTTCATGGAGGAGTTCGGCAACATCGCTCCGTTCCTCATCAAGGCCAAGGACGCCCAGGACGAGCGCTGCGCCGCCATGGCCGAGGACTTCAAGGACACCGACTACCACATGGTGATCGGCTCCGGCATGCTCTGGGGCGAGGCCTACGACTACGCCATGTGCATCCTCGAGGAGATGCAGTGGATCAAGACCAAGTCCATCCACGCCGCCGAGTTCTTCCACGGCACCATCGAGCTGTGCGAGGAGGGCACGAGCCTCATCATGCTCTACGGCGAGGACGACACCCGTAAGCTTATGGACCGCGTGGACAACTTCACTCACATGCTCGCCGACGAGAAGGGCGTCAACGTCCGCGTGAACAAGTTTGACACCGCCGAGGTCGAGCTGCCGTTCAGCGACCCCGAGTTCCGCAAGATCGTCTCCCCGATGGTCACCTACACCATCACCGAGCGTCTGAGCTGCCATCTCGAGCACGTCCGTAACCACCCGCTCACCACGCGTCGTTACTATCACCAGATGAACTACTAATCCTCTCAAATTGCTGCGGTTGTCTGCAGGCGAGCTGCGCAGAATGCCTCGCCTGCAGACCTATTTCTGGGGTTGATCGAAATGGTTGTCCAGTATCTTCTAGTTGCACTGGTCGCATTTATTGCGTCCATGGACGAGCAATTATTTGGCATTACGATGCTTGGTCGTCCGCTGTTTACGAGCCTGTTTGTCGGCTTGATCCTTGGCGATGTCCAGCAGGGCGTTATCGTCGGCGCTGCTTTGGAGTCCATGTTCATGGGCGCCATCATGGTCGGCGCGGCGGTTCCTCCCGAGGTCTATGCCTCCGGCGTGCTTGGCTGCGCGTTTGCCGTCATTACGGGTACGGGCACGGCAACTGCCGTCGCGCTCGCCCTTCCCGTCTCCGTCTTCCTTCAGGTGTGGCGCAACTTCTGCTACGCCGTTCCGGGTGCCTTTGCCTGCAAGAAGATTGAGACCGCTCTGGCAAATCGCGATCTTGCCAAGGCGAATCTGTACCATCTGACTATCGTGCCGCTGTCGATTGGCATTCCGTCTGCACTGCTGGTGTTTGGCTCACTGTTCTTTGGTGCCGACCTCATCAACAATGCGCTCAACGCGATTCCGCAGTTTGTGATGGACGGCCTCAACGTTGCATCCGGCGTCATGGTCTGCATCGGCTTCGCACTTCTTATCAGGACCATGGGCGATAACAAGCTCCTTCCCTGGCTGTTCCTGGGCTTCATTATGGTCATCTATCTCAAGATGGACGTGGTCGGCGTCGCCGCAGCTGCCATTTGCGTCGCGCTGCTCCTGGCCTTCCGCGAGGGCTCGTCCGGTCCGCAGACGGTTGCTGCAGATGAAGAGGAGGACTTCTAATGGCTATCCAGAACACCGACCTCAAAGAGGCCAAGAAGGACGCGATTATGACTCCCGATATGTATCGGAGCATGTTCCTTCGCCAGTTTACGAGCCAGTGCTCGCAGTCGTACGACAAGATGATGGCAATGGGCTTCATGTACACCATTCAGAAGCCCCTGCGAAAGATCTATCCCAACGACGACGATTACTATGCGGCGCTCGATCGCCATACCGAGTTCTTTAACATCACGCCTCATGTGCTTCCGTTTGTAGCCGGCCCAACGGTTTCGATGGAAGAGCAGGCGGCTGCCGATAAGAACTTCGACACGTCCTCGATTAACGCCATGAAGGTCGGCCTCATGGGACCGCTTTCCGGCATCGGCGATTCGTTCTACTGGGGTACGTTCCGCGTGGTTGCCGCCGGCATTGGTATTGGCATCGCTTCGACGGGCAACCCGCTCGGCCCCATCGTGTACGCGCTCATCTACTCCGTGATTAACTTTGCAACGCGTATCGTCGCCGCCCATCTGGGTTACGACTTGGGAACCAAGTTTTTGCAGCAGTCCGAAGAGAGCAACCTTATGTCTCGCATGACGCATGCTGCCGGTGTCCTCGGAATGACCGTTATCGGCGCCATGATTGCGGCACAGGTCTCGCTGTCCACGGCTTTGACCTTTGACGTGGGTGGTTCGGAGATTGTCCTGCAGGATCTGTTCGATTCGATCTTCCCCGGTCTGCTGCCCTTGCTGGCAACGTTCGCTTGCGTTGCCCTCTATAAAAAGGGCGTCAAGACCATTTGGATCATCTTGGGCATCTTCGCAATCTGCATCATCGGAACGGGCTTGGGAGTGTTCGCGGCGGCGTAATGTTGACTGCTATGCTCGCGCGTTGGATAACTAACTGACCGTTTGAAAACGGGGCTCGGCGTAAGGCCGACCCCGTTTTTTGTTTGAGGGATTTTCCGACCGTCCAATAATCCACGCTCATGCATCACTCACGCATCTCTCGTCTCTCATTCGTCACTAACACGAGAGATAGATTAAAGACGAGAGATAATTACGAGAGATAGCTCAGCAGCAAAGAGACAAGCAACCATGGTATTGTCTCAATATCGATTGTTCCACCAGCAAAAACATGATTTAATGAAGCAGGTAGAGATATCTTATCTCTCATCTTTCACTCATATCTAATACGAGAGATAACAGAAAGACGAGAGATAATTACGAGAGATAACTGAGAGACGAGGGAAATCCGTCTGCGGCATTCTCCGCAGGACCAAGCGAAGGGACGTGCAGATGAACGAAAACGAGCTGGCCGGTTTGCTCGAGTCTTTAAGACGCATGGGCTCGGACGATCTTAACGTCGAGGTCAAGGAGAGCGCCACGACACTTTCCCGCGACGTATGGGAAACGGTCAGCGCTTTCGCAAACACCGCCGGCGGCATCATCGTACTCGGAGTGAGCGAGCACGCGGGTTTTGTCCCAGTTACAAACTTTGAGACCGAGAAAGTGCTCAACCAATTCGTGGCGGGCATGGGCGATGCCGGCGGTCGCGGAAAGCTGGCCAATCCGCCCAAATACACCATTGAGCGCGTGGAGCTCCAGGGCACCGTGGTTCTGGTCATCACGATTGAGGAGCTCGACCCGTCGAGCAAGCCTTGCTATGTAATAGAGCGGGGCGCCCAGGGCGGCAGCTACAAGCGCGTCGATGACAAAGACGTGCCCCTTTCGTCGACCGAGGTTTTGGCACTGTCGTCATACGAACGGACGAGTCCTAGCGATCGCGATGCGGTGCCCGGCACGAGTGTGGGCGATCTCGACGAGTCGCTGGTCGACCGCACGATAGAACGCGCCTATTCGTTGACGCCTCGAGCGATGCGTGGTGCGACGGACAAGAAGACAAAGATGGAGCGCCTGAATCTCCTCGACTTCCAGGGCAATGTTACCAAGGCCGGCCTCCTTGCCGCGGGCGTTTACCCTCAGCAGTTCTATCCCAAGCTCTTCATTGATGTGGCTGTCCATGCGGGAACTCAAAAGGGCGCTGCGGGACCGCTAAGATTTATGGACCGCACAGTCTGCGAGGGCACCCTGGGCGAGATGATTTCGGATACTGTCGCGGCTGTCGCCAAAAACCTGCGCCGCACCTCGACCGTCCAAGGCATCTCGCGTATCGACTCGCTGGAGATTCCCGAGGAAGTCTTGCGTGAGGCGATTGCCAACGCCGTAATCCACCGAGAATACAGAGATCGGTTCTGTGGACAGTCGATCGCTGTTGACGTCTTTGATGACCGTATCGAGGTGACGAACCCTGGCGGTCTTTATGGCGGAAAAACTCGCGAGAATCTGTTTGACGGTAGTTCTCGGTGCCGCAACGCGACGCTCGTGAAGCTCATGTCGCTTGTCCCATTGCCCGACGGTGCGGGCTCTCCTGCCGAGGGCAACGGATCGGGCATCCCGATGATGGTCGATGCCATGCGTGCGCACGGTCTGGCCGAGCCCCTGTTTTGCCCTGGTTTTGACCGGTTTAAGGTTGTCCTCTATCGCTCCAAGGTTGAGCAGGTCGATCATGGTGGGGACCTGATCATGGCGGCCCTCAAGCGCTATGACGAGTTGGGAACGCGCGAGCTGGCAGGGCACACGGGGCTTACCGTCTCTCAAGTTAGGACGCGCGTTAATGCGCTTATTGCTCAGGGCGAGATTGAGCCTACGGCAGCGGTGACGAGCCGCAATCGCAAGTATCGGCTAACGGGGCACGCAAGGTAGCTGCATTAGCGGACGCCCGCCGCTCGAGAGTGGATTTTAGGACGCACGAGAGTGGATTTCCGGATGCCCGCTGCTCGAGAGTGGAAAATCGGACGGAATCGGCCTCAAAACGGTCAAAAACCGTCCAATAATCCACTCTCGATTTCAAACAGTCCGATAATCCTCGCTCGTGTGGTGTCCGCCGCGCCCCCGCGCCGCGCCGCCGTCCCTCATCTCAGCATTTCACGCACCGCACATCGAAACCTGCGGCAAAGCAGTTACAATAGCCCAATGCGCATCGCGCACGACGATGATATCGGCGCCCGCGACTAGAGGAGAATACATGGCAGAGCAACAGATAACGCCGGGGACCAAGCTTCAGGTGGCATTCGACGTGCCCATGGGCCAAAAAACCGACTTCAACATGCTCGCCACGTACAAAGATGACCTGGACGAGGCGTACTTCCTTATGAGCGCTCCCATGCTCGCCGGCAAGCCGCTGCTCATGGACGAAAACCAAAAGCTGCTGCTGCAGTACAAAGTGGGCGAGGAGACGTTCGTGCTCGCCGGCTATCCCGAGGCAGTCGAGAAAAAGGGCATCCGCACCTACTGGAAAATGCGCAAAGTCGCCGAGCAGCGCAGCTTTGTCAAGCGCCGCGACGAGCGTTTTAAGGTCGCCATGCGCCTGACCTACCAGCGCGACAACGCACCGACCCCCGAGCCCGAGGACGCCATGACCATCGACGTCTCGGCCGGCGGCCTGGCTATCTACCTCAACGATTACCCCGACGTGGGCGAGGCCCTGGCCGTGCAAATGCCCTCGATCCGCCTGCAGGGCGAGCGCCACGAGCTGCCCGAGCAGCTGGGCATCGTGTGCTGGGTGCGCCGCGCGCCCAAGGGTAGCCTGTACCGCAACGTCTGCGGCCTGCAGTTCCGTTATGCCGACGACATGGAGCGCGAGCTCGTCAAAGAATACGTCGGCTACATCCGCGCCAAATATAAGCTCTGATCGCCATGGCACTGCTCAAGCGTAACGACAACAAAGATCAATCTGCCGAGGATTTGGCCGAGGATTTGGGCGAAGGCCAGGCCGAGGGCACGTCGCAGGATGCGTCCGGCTCCAATGCCGAGGACGCACCCGGCGAGGATTCCGTGCCCGAGCAGGCTCCCGCCTCCCGCAAGCGCTTCGGCAAGCCCAACCGCAAGCCCAAGCCCAAACGCAACCTCCGTGGCGTGGTGCGCATCGAGGAGCTGGAGCAGGCGCTGGCCGACCAGGACCTCGACGACATCGACCCCGACGCGGTCGTATCCATGTATATGCCCAAGCGCCGCATGGAGCGCATCGGCGCGGCGCTGCTGCGCATGGACAAGCTGCAAAAGGCCCTCGTGGTGCTGGCGCTTGCCTTTGGTGTGCTGTTCGCCCTGTCGTTTATGCAGGAAAACATGGGCAACTTCACCATCAACCTCAACCGCCTGGAACTGTTCCGCCGCGGCGTGGCCATTGCCGACAACGGCGACTTTAACAACGCCACCGCGCGCCTGGCCGCCGATGCCTTGGACAACGGCACCAATATCGCTGCCGAGGACCTGCCCAACAACCTGGACGACATCGACGGCAGCCACAACGGCAAGAACTACGTGGCGTACACCTTCTATATCCGCAACGCCGGCAAGACTGATCTGGGCTACAGCGCCAAGCTCAAGGTAGTCAGCGCTAGCAAGGGCGTGGAGAAGGCGGCGCGCGTGAGGGTGTATCGCAACGGCGAACCCACCACCTACGCGGCGGCTGCGGCCAACGGCAGCCCCGAGCCCAACACCGAGCCGTTTGCGTCCAAAGACGTTGTGACGACCATCAGCCACGCGAACTTCCGCGTGGGCGATGTGGACAAATACACCGTGGTCATTTGGCTGGACGGCGACGATCCGGAGTGCGTGGACAAGATCATCGGCGGCTCGGTGGAGTTCGGTTTCGATTTTGATTCGTCCGAGACCGATGATTCGAGTCTGTTCGTTAAATTCGTGCAGGATATTGCCGACACTCTGACCGGCAACGACCCCATTAGCGCGAGCGGCAACGAGGCGCCCGATTACTACAAGGAACACAACGTAACCTGGAGTAACCGTCGCAACCAAAAGAACCCGCCCGCAGGGGATGGGGACAAGTAGAACGAAGAAGCGCCGGGTCGGGATTGATTTCCCGGCCCGGCGCTTTTGTTATGCGGAGGCGTTGTCTTTGGAGGGGACGACGCCGCCAGCGGCGTCGTCCAGCAGGAACAGTCGCAGCGCGAGTTTGATCGCGTAGCCCGGTTTGGCCTGTGCCGCGTTTTCCGTGTGCTCGCCCAGGTCGCCGCAGTAGGCGTAGAGGTCGCGGATGAGGTCCGCGCCCGAGAGGGTGAACATGTAGCCCGTGTCCGAAAGCGCGTTGGGTGCTGCGGGCAGCCCCGCAGCCTTACAAAAGCTCGCGAGGTCGGGGTCCATGACGGCCTTGTAGTCAATCGCGGCGCCACGGTCCCGTGCGGCCTGCTCTTGCTTGCGGGTGTACGACAATGCCGTCGCCAGCACAAAGCTGGGCGTGGGCGCATTGACGTCGTCGGTGGTGGCGACGAGCTTGCCGGCCGCTTGCGTGACCAGCCAAGCGACTTCGCGCTGACAGCGAACGGCTTTGCGCGTCACCGGCTTGATAGATCCGGTGGAAACGCTTCCCTTGGGTTGATTGGCGGCAGCCATAGAGCCCTCCCGGCAAATAGCCCGCACAAGCAGGCAGAAATTACACGTGCTACATCAGTATAGCGGGTGGGGAAGGACTAGGGCGAAGCTCGGCGGAGGGTGAATGTGTGCGATGGTGTGGAACTGCGGTCGCAAGGCTTAAGAGGGACTTACGGCTTTGCAGGAGAGAGATCAAATAAGGTAACGATGTTCACATAGCACCACATATAACCCGAGGTAGACCTATGAATCTGCCGGAATGTAGGCTGCCGAAAACTCATAAGGAAATCGTAAGAATTATGGTATTCTCAACTCTATATCAAAAGGATGGGCAAGCAACATCCAACACGAAAGCGCGGGCTCCCCTTCCGGGCTTCTCGAGGGTCATCTGGGATGAATGGGGAAAGAAAGGGGTCCGTATGGATACCAAGGCATTAAAGAAGCAGATGGGCGCCGCCATCGCCATGGTCCTCGTGGCAGCCGTAGCCCTCGGCTCCGCCACCTTCGCATGGTTTGTCAGCAACAACACGGTTAAGGCGACGACTACCAACATTAGCGCGCAGTCGAATTCTGCATATCTGGTGATTGATAATGCGGATGCCGGTTCTACGAAGACAACGTCCACGGGTTCGGCTACCGCTTCTGAGACGTTTGATGCTGATACCAAGCTTTATCCCGCTCAGTGGAAGAGGAATTTCGATAACACTGGTAATAAAGCTGCCAGTGAGGCGGATGGCGTCTGGCAATTCGAAAGTGCCTATGCAAAGGATAAGGCCAAGCCCGATGAGAAGGATGACACGCGTTTCGCCGTTGGTAATCCTGAAACGGCTGCGACCAAGGATTACACCCTTGCAAATACTTTTTATATCGGTACCGGTACTTATGATGGTACCTTTACCAACTTGAAGGTAACTGGCGTTGAGATTAACAATACGTCTAATTCCAAACTCGACTCTGCTATGCGCGTGCTTGTAATGTGCGATAATGAGTGGGCCGTTTGGTCAAAAGCAGGCAAAGGGAGCAGCTCGAACACTAATGGAATCATCAAGGCCGACGGTATTGCAAAGAACAAGGATGCTACCGTAAAGGTCTATGTCTACTACGATGGCGCTGACTCCGAGGTTTATACCACCAACCTGGAGAACATCGCAAAGGATTGCGGCGTGACGGTTACTTTCGAGGCGACGCCGACCGAGTTTAAGTAATCAATCCATTTATACATAAAGCTCGACTTTCGCCGGGGGCCGAACCGTCGGCCCCTGGTTTTTTAGAATAGGTTAATCGGATGGCAAAACGATCTCAACAATTAAAGGTTCAGCTCGTTGCCGCGGCTGCCGCGGTTGTGCTGTCTGGTTTCGCACTATCCGCCGCCACGTATGCTTGGTATGTTGCCAACAATACGGTCAGCGCAAAAACGTCTACGATCGGTGCCACCACGAACGGGTTTATTCTTCAGATCGCTCAGAAGTCGAAAGGCGCCCAGCATGGTGGCGCTCAGGATTCTCTCGCGGCGACCGAGCTTGGAGGCAAAATCACTCCTTCCTCGACTGACAATATGGCGGATTGGTATGCCTGCCAGGGTTGGGGTGAAGATGGAAAGGTCACCACTTATACCAAGCTCAATTTCACCGCAGGTGGCAAGGCTGGAGAGTACGAAGCTGGCGGAGAGACGCACTATGCGTTTCTAAAAGGTGAGTACATCCTCTATACGATTTCGGATACCGGATTTGCAGACGTATATCTTGCGGATCCTTCTGAAAATCCCGTCGAAGTAACGGTCAACGGTGATGCTACGACTGACACCATCCCCAAATCCTTGCGCGTTGGATTGACGATTCAGAATGCCGATGCGGATGGTAACGGTACTGGAGCAGAGACTCTGAAATGCGTCTATGCCCCCTATGCAGTTGAAGGCAAGGGAAATGATGCTTCGGCAATTGACGGCTGGGCGTGCATCAACGGTTCTGCTGCGCCTGTTACTCCTTCCTACCAGCATATCGAGGCAGACAACTATGACGGTTGGTGTGCCTCGAAAGTCGGAGAAGATTACGTCGCGGGCTCTAAAGCGATAGCCAAACGGGTTGGTTACAACGGAGTGATTCTTCGAGTGTATATTTGGATGGAAGGTACGGACGCGGATTGCGTTAATAACGAAGCTGCAGAAGATACGGCTACATACAACGTAACCGTCCGTCTTGCCGGCGTTTCTGCTGAATAGCATCCATTATCCTGATCTACTCGAAATTGATAGGGGCCGCTTCAATCGAAGCAGTCCCTTTCTTTTGTGGCGACTTTGCGCAAAACAGCTGCATATGAGCCCGCGTGGATCGGCGATAATGTGAAGAACTGTTCTTCCTGGAGGTTCCTTATGGACGGTATCGCTTCTAGTGTTCCGCTGATTGCTCGGCCGAGTTTCGACCGCGCTTGCAGCTTTGTGCCGTCCGAATATGTCCAGGCCTGGGAGCGGTTCTTGCGCGAGGAGCAGCGTGGCGGCCTGTGGGACAAGCTTCCGCATCGCACCAATGCCGATAGCCCTCAATATCCCTTCCGTCTGACGATTGATTCCGAGCTCTTTCCGGTGCCGCGCGATTCGGGCATCTTTTGGCCTGGTCGCGGGCGCGTTAAGCATCCGCGCAAGAAGACCTTTGCCCTTTCGGTGCACAATTCCAAGCGCGGCGCCTACCCTGATGTTCCGCCGCTCTATCTTGAGGACGGCACGTGGGTGCTCAAGTACTCGTCGCAAAGTGCTTCGGTCGAAAACTGGCGCGACCAGGACTACAACCAAAAGATGATCAACTGCATGGAGTGCGGCGTTCCCGTTGGCGTTTTCTTTGCAACGAGCGCTGGCTACAAGGTTCTGGGCCTAGCGTTTGTTGAGCGTTACGAGCCGGAGAACAGCTGGTTTGTACTGCACGGCCCCGTCCATAAGGGCGGACCCGACGCGCGTTTCTTCCCCGATATGAGCTACATGAAGGAGGCTCCGGTCGCGGCGGAGTTTTCTGGCGCTCCCGTGAGCGACGATGATAAGGTCCGCTACGCGTTGCGTCGCGAACGAATCGGCCAGCAGCGTTTCCGCAATCAGCTCTTTGAGGCCTATACCGGTCGATGCGCCGTCTCGGGCTGCAATGTCGACGAGGCGCTCGAAGCCGCGCATATCGAGAACTATTCGGGTCCCAAGTCGCAGATTGTCAGCAACGGTATTCTGCTGCGCCGCGACCTGCACTCGCTGTTCGACGCCCATCTGATTTCGCTTGAGCTGGTACGCGGCGACTATCAACTTTGCGGGTCGTATCTTCTGCAGCATACGGATTATGCGGCGTTTGCAGGTTCGGTGTTGCGCGAGCCAGACGAACATCGCTTGCGCCCCAACGCTCGATTCCTCGAAGCCCATCGCGCCGAGTTCGATTTCTCGGAATCGCGTCGTCATGCGGAAGCCGTTGCTCCGTATTAGTTAGGTGCAGCCTGCCGCAACTCAATCATGTCGATTGATCGGATCGCGCCGCGCCGCATCGAGGACCGCGCGATCCTGCCATCCTCTCTTCAACGGTTAAAACGGGAAAGGGGAGGCCATGGGATGGCGAAGCGATATTGCGTGCGGCACATAGGGTAACTTGACGCGCGTTCTGATGGATCGGAGCTTATTCCCGCTCGTCGAGGCCACCTGCAGCCAAATCTACCTGCCGTGCCCAAGCTGCGGTGCAGGCCTTCCATGCCTAGACATCAGCTTCATCGACGTCCGCGACAAACACGCCGCCGACTCACGCGCTCGAACAGGCCTGCGCCTTCCAGTCTATCCTCAGCAATGCTCAACCTGCGGATGTGCCATTACCTATGACGAGACGGATGCCTAGTTGTCTGCTGATGAGCGAGGATTTTTGGACGATTGAAAATTGAGCGTGGATGATCTCCCGTTTTTGGGCTGAAAGGCTGTCAAAAACGGGAGATCATCCACGCTCGAGCGAAGCCATCGACTGCTTAAGCAGCTTAACTACCTGCGCATACTCGATTTTCGAGGATTTTCGCACTCGATTTCCGAGGATAACTGGACTCGATTTTCGAGCTTTGCCTTACAGGTAGATCCCCTCGAACAGGGGCTTATGGAACTGGGTGTGGTGATCGCGTGCCCAGGTGAAGAGCGCCTGGTCAAAGTCGCTCTGACTGGCGGGGATGCCAAAGACGCCGGCGACTTCCACGCGCACGAACTCCAGCGCGGGCAGCTTGTTGATGGCCGTGAGCGCAAACGGCGACGTGGGCTCCTCGAACAGGTAATGGCTGCCTTGCAGCGCGCCGCAGGCGGTGCAGGTGCTGGCGAGCGATACGGTCTTGGTGGTGCGCGACGTTACTGGCTTGTAGCCGCAGCGCTCGCGCAGGTAGTCGCGGATCTCGGCCGGCACGCAGCCCAGCGCGGGGACGATGGCTATGGCGTTGGCGCTGGCAGTGTCGATCGCGATGTGGCCCGCGTCGTCTATGGTGGGCGCAGCGCCGGGCGCAGCCTTGCTGCCCGAGTCCTCGGCCGCCCAATACGGAATGCCAAAGGCCGCGACCGTCGTCTGCTCGTGGCACTTCCAACACTCGCGCTTGCCCAGCACCAGGTAGATGTAGGGCGCGCTGGGGTCGGAGCGATCTACGCCGGGCAGCCACGCGGCAAAGGGCTTGGGGTTGACGCCATCGGGCACGTACCAGATCTTCTTGGCTCGGTCCCACTTGGCGCCCAGGGCCTTGGCCTTGTCTTTGTGCGAAAAGGGAACATCGAGCTCGGTGCGCATGGCGGCTCCTTTGTGCGGCTTGCGGTGCATGTGCTCCAAGGATACCCCAGCGACGAGCGTGTGGTCGCTAAACGAGCACTTCGACCGCCCGAGAAGTCGCGGAGCATTTTGGCGAGGGCGCGCCGTCAAGCAAATGGGCAAGCAAATGGTCAGCTTTTGGTCAGTTGAGCGGCAACCTTGCCAAAAGCTTGACGGATTTGCAGCTAGACGTCGACGAATGAACACTTTGGACGCGCCGCAGCAAAAAACTGCTGGTCGTTTGCCGAAAACTCGCCAGGGCCGCGAGCCGCCGCCGACGCGGGTGCTATCTTCGCGCCATGAGGTACTTTATCGTTTCACATAACGCTGCGCTGGCGCTCTTGGCGCACATCCCGAACCCTCGATTTGGGGATTCGGAACCAGAGATCGTGTCGATTGCAGGCGCCTGCGCGCTCTGTGACCAGGAGGCGCAGGAGGTTATCGATCGCTATGACCTGGGGATTGACGTGCTGGATCTGATGGTGCCGACGCGCGCCGACCGCCGGCGGACCAAGCACGTTAAGACGCATCTGTGCACCAACGAGCTCCCCGCGGGTTCGTTTATCTCGCTGGGCCACTGGATGGGCGACCTGGATGCGTACGTGTGCTCTCCCGAGCTGGCGTTTTTGCAGGCCGCGCACGATGGCGATGCGGCGGAGGCCATCTATGCCGGCTATGCCATGACATCGGACTACCGGCTGGATAACCTTGCTCCCGGCGGGGTGACCAGCAGGGATGCGGGCATGCGCGATGGAAAGCTCGCGACCAAGGAGCTCATTGCGGCGTACCTTGACCGGGCGTCAAAGGTGAGAGGCGCCGCCAAGGCGAAGGCGTTGCTTCCGTACGTGGAAGAGGGCTCACGGTCTCCAAGGGAGTCGGGGCTTTGCATGTTTATGTCGCTGCCCGCGCATTACGGCGGGCTTGCGCTGGGCAAGGCCGAGCTGAACAAGAAGTACTTCATTCGCGACGGTTACAACGATGGGCGCAACCGCAAACTGCGCGTGTTGGAGCGCACGCCCGACATAACGCTTACGGCGAAAGCGGAGGTGGGCCTGGATAAAGTAAGGGCTGGCTTGCTGCCCGAGGTGCTTACCGCGCTGGTCGATTACGACAGCGACGCCATCCATGATGGAAGCGAGAAAATCCACAAGGATGCCGAGCGCCGCAACGAGCTGCAGATGCTCAATGGGGTCGCGTACTTTACGGTGACGACTGACCAGGCGAGCGACTACGAAAAGCTCGTTCGCCTGTGCGAACGCGTCCGGCGCAAGCTGCATCGTCGCAAGCGTCCCATATTTTACAAGCCCATGACCGAGGAAGCGCGATATTTGGCACAGGCGCGCGTCGAGACAAAGCGGTTTAAGCTCTGGCAGACCGTTATTGAGGCACGTCAGCATTGGTAAGTGGGCCTTTGGCGGCGGAGGGGGTGCTGCCGTATTGAAGGTGAATGGTTTCCCGCGAAGTGAGCGAGTGTTTTTGGACCCCCGAAGCATCCACACTTTTTGGCGCCAAAACCGCAGGATTCTAACGACAAAACCGCAGGAAATGAGCCGCAAAAAGTGTCGATGCTCCGGGGGTCCGTTTTGGCGCGTTCACTTCGCGGGAAACCATTCACCCTCGATTTGCGGGGGTCACCCGGATATGGCTGCGAGGCCCATTCGGGCCTGATCGGGGCGCCCGCTGGGGTTGTTTGGGCGGCTTTGGGCTTGGTTGGGGTGGTTGCTGGCGTTGTCGAAGCGGTTTTGGGTGCCGCGACGCCCTCTTGGCTTGGCGGCGTAAAACAAAACAGCTCAGAGGCGAAGCCTCTGAGCTGCGAACATTTGGTGGGCGTTAGAAGATTTGAACTTCTGACCTCTTCCGTGTCAGGGAAGCGCTCTCCCCCTG
This sequence comes from Collinsella sp., assembly GCA_019425015.1. GTDB lineage: Bacteria > Actinomycetota > Coriobacteriia > Coriobacteriales > Coriobacteriaceae > Collinsella. The sequence goes on along the minus strand of JAHYYJ010000009.1, from coordinate 72,285 downwards.
AGCTAAACGCCCGATCAAGGGTGCGCGAGTGCGCAGGAAATAATATAACGGAGCTCCCACCCGGTGGCAAGAACTATTTTAAAAAACTGGTGATTTGTGGCCCCATCGGAGCCCGCCGCAGCGCGAACAGCACGCGAAAAGTCCCGTTTGTACCCCCGATGAACTGCACGTTCGCGTAAAATAACTCCATTATGGGCAAATGGTGCCCAGGCAGTTTACAACGCGGCAAATGAGGGAGGGGCATGTCGGACGCGCAGTCGCTGCGAAAACAGTTCAATCGCATGCTCGCCACGTTGCTGGTGGCGCTTGCTGCTGCCGGAGCCGTAACGTATGCCTGGTACATCTACAACGCCAACCGCCATATCACCGACGTCAAGATGGCCGCGGGCACGGGTGTGACCTTCCTTATCTCCAACGAATACGACGGCGAGTACAAGACCAACGCCGGTTTGAGCTTTGCGGGCCTGCTCGATCCCGTCTCGACCGACAACGTACTCAACGGCTTCCAAAAGGTAACGGGCTTTACCGGCGGAACCACGCAGGACTCGCTGTTTGCCAGCATGTTTGGTGCCGCCGAGCATTCCGATTACTACAAGACTTCCCTGTACCTGGCCACCAACTCGGCCGCGACCGACGTGTACCTGTCAGGCATCGACTTTACCGAGCAGGACCCGGCAAACCCCATCTCCACCGCCCTGCGTGTGGGACTGGTTACCTATGCTCCAGGGCAGGGCGATACCGTGACGGGCCAGTACATCTTTGAGGTCTCGGGCGAGCACAATCCCCAGGCGCGCTACAACACGCTCGACGGCAAGGATGCCGGCGAGAACGAGCAGAACCACCTGGTGCTCGACAGCACCCGTTCCGATGGCGCCACGGTCCATTTTGACCAGCTGACCAGCGCACACTTCTGCGATTACAACGAAGACACCGGTATCGTGGGCCTCAAGGAGGCCACGACCAAGATCTGCAGCTTGCCCGCCGCTGCCAAGGGAGCCAACCGTAGCACGCCCGTGCGTGTGGATGTGTACGTGTGGCTCGAAGGCTGCGACCCCGATTGCACCAACAATCTGGCCACCACCAGCTTGCAATCGCTGGCGCTGCGCTTTGCTGGCAAGCGTTCGTAGGGGGCCGGGGCATGAGTACATCGAACATCAAAGACATCCTGAGCTCGCGCCGTCGCATGGTTGCTGCGGCCGCATGGATGCTCGTGCTGGTGGCTGCCCTGAGCGCCGCCACCTACGCGTGGTTTAGCAACTCGCGTTACACCAACGTGACGCCTGTGGCACACACGGTAAGCGACGAGGGCTCCGACCTGCAGATTGGACTTTCGGCCAACGGACCATGGGACACAACGGCAACGCTAGCCGCCGCCGACAAAACGCTCTATCCCATCTCGACGGCAGGCCTTTCCCGCTTTTGGCGTGGCACGTTCCAAAACGCCGCGGGCATCACGACCGACTACGCCGACTGCACCGCGCAGCTGGACGACTACGCCCTTTCGGGCACGCTGTACCTTAAGGGCAGCGATAGCGCTCTCAACGTGTACCTGTATCAGGGGCAGATGAGCGTGACGAGCGACCCGCAGCTGCTGGCCGCACTGCGCCTGGGCCTGGTCATCACGACCCCATCGGGCACGCAAACGCATATCTTTACCTGCGACGACCTGGGTAATACCGCGGGCGCCACCAGCAGGCGCACCACCGCGCAAGACGGCGTGGTCGTGGCGGCGGGCGCCTCGGGCTGGACCTACGCCGCCGACCCTGCGCGCGCCATAAGCGCCTTTAGCATGGACGGCACCGGCGACACGCCCACGGCGCGCGCAGGCGCCACGCCCATCTGCACGCTGGCCGCCAACGAGGTGGCAAGCGTTCGCTACGTTGTGTACATGGAAGGCTGCGACGCCAATTGCATCGACGAGGCCCAGGCCCGCGATGTGGTGCTGCAGCTTGCCTTTGCCGCGGCCAAGGCATAAGGGGGCGAGTGGCATGCAAGATAAGAAGCAGATGCAGCTAGACGGCAGCGAGGCAGAGACGGCGCGCGTCAACACGGCGGCAACCGCCGCCTTCGAGCCCACTGAGCCCGCAACCACCGCCCGCCGCCACGCCCGCCACGCGCGTGCCTACATCGCGCTCGTTATGGTGGCGCTCGCCGCCACCTTGGGCACCGCGACCTACGCCTGGTTTACCAACAACATGAAGGTCAACACCAATTCGGTGAGCGTGCACAGCGACACGTCCAAGCTGGTGCTGGAGCTGGGCGACGCCGATCGCGGCAGCTGGTCGCAGCGGGGCGATGTTTCCCTGACTTCCAACGCGGCCGGCGCCGTGACGCTCTACCCGGTCTCGACCTTTGACCTCAACGGCTTTGCTGCCTGCGCGCAAAACAACTCCGCCGGCGATGCCACGGTGTTTGAGCAGGCAAAAGACAACGGTTCCGCGTTCTACCACGGTTGGATCAATCTGCGACCCACCATTACCGGAACGGGCGCCAGCAAAGTAAAGGGTAAGGTCAGCTTGTATCTGGCCGAATCGCTGGTCCCGCAGGGCGCCGATGCCGAGCTGCTGCGCGCGGCCCGCGTGGGCATAAAGATCTCGAGCGGCAACCAGGTGCTTGCCACCAACATCTTTGAACTCGACGGCTCCGATAGTGGTCACCGCGCCGAGCACCCGGCGACTGCCCCTGCAGGCCTGGCGGGCTACACCGAGGGCATGCTCCTGGGCTGGCAAAACGGTCAGCTCACCTGCGGCGCCAACGTGACGCAGGACCCGGCCACCTTTACGCTGGACACGAGCGAGACGGCCGCGCGTCCGCAAAACACGCTTGCCACGCTGGGGCTTGACCAGACCTATCGTTTGGATATCTATTACTACATCGAGGGCACCGATCCCGATAGCGCCGACTATCTCTATCAAGATCCGGGCACCTTGCACCTGGCGCTCTTTGCGACCTTGGACGGTGAGTAGCAATGGCACACGTCACGCCCGACAACCGCCGCCCGACCACCGGCGCTCCGGTTGCCGCGCCCACCGATATCGACCTGCGCCGCAAGCTCACTACCACCGTGGTGCTGGTGCTGTTTGCGCTGGTGGCGATAGCCATGGCAACGTTCGCCTGGTTCTCCATCGCCGATAGCGCCAAAACCCGCATGCTCATGATCGACGCCAACGCCGACGGCTCGCTGCGCTTTGACCTAGACGAGCATGCCGCGTTCGAAGAGTACGTGCACAGCCTGGGCTTCGACCAGATCTCGGCACGCATCGCCAGCGAAAAGGGCGTGGACATCGATGCATCCAGGCTCAAGCCCGTCACCACGAGCGACTACCAGACTTTTACCTTCGAGGACGGCTCCACCGCCGATCCCGCGACCGGCGCCTACTTGGAGTTCACGCTGCACTTTATGAGCAGCACGGACCTGCGCGTCCGCCTAACCGGGCAGGACGGCGACGGCGGCGTGTCCGGCACGCGGTTTAGCTCCGACACACAGGGCATGGCCAGTGCCATGCGCATGAGCTTTACCGCCGACGGCCACACCTGGGTCTACAACCCCAACGGAGGCGGGGGCTCGTCCGGTTCGGCCACCGTCTTTGGGCTCGACTCGGGAGTAGCGAACGCGGCCAGCGACATGTTCGACCTGATGACAGAAACGGACAAGCCGGTAACCGTTCGCATATGGCTCGAGGGAACGGACCCAAATTGCACTAATATGCTAAAGGGAGCTAACTATTCGGTTTCGATGCGCTTTGAGGGCATCGAGGAACAGTAGATACGCACGGCGGCCATCGGGCCGCGCACGACCTAGACAGACACGGTAGTAAGGGACATCATGCAATCTGTTAAAAAAGTCGCATCCATCGCGCTGAGCGTTGTCATGTGGATCATCATCCTGGTGGCGGCCCTGTATGCGTTTACCACGCTCGCCACGCGCGAGGACGGCAGCGTCTCGGACATCGCCGGCTTCACCCCGCTCGCCGTGCAGTCCGACTCCATGGCTCCCACGTTTAACAAGGGCGACCTCATCTTCATCAAAAAGTGCGACACCTCCAAGCTCGAGGTGGGCGACATCGTGACGTTCCATACCATCATCGACAACGAGTACGCGCTCAACACGCACCGCATCGCCGCCATCGACGAGGTCAACGGCATGCGCAGCTTTACCACCAAGGGCGATAACAACGACGTGGCCGATACGCACATCATCAGCGACGGCGATATCGTGGGCAAGTACGTGTTCGCGCTGCCGCAGATGGGCAAGGTCATGGACTTCCTGTCCAGCTCCATGGGCTTCCTCGTTGTGATCGTGCTGCCCATGCTGCTGTTCTTTATCTACCAGGTGTATCACCTCATCGTGGTGGGCATGAACCTCAAGCGCGCTATGGCCGAGGAGGACCGCCTGGCCGCCGCGGCTGCCATCGTGGACGCCGAGGGCAAGGGTGACACTACCGTCACGGCCGATAACGCCGCCGAGCAGCTTGCCCAGGCCGAGGCCAAACTCGAGGAAGCCCGTCGTCTGAAGGCCGAGGCCGAGGCGGCGATGAACGCGACCAAGCAGGAGGGTACCGACGGTGAGTGAGTTTCTGGGATTTGCCTGGGAGCTGCTGGCAAAGGTTGTCTACAACGTCGTTGCCGTTGTGAGCTCCATCCTTAACCTGCTGGTGTTTGGCTGGGTTGAGTACTTCAACATCTTTATGACCTACTTCACCACGTTTGACCTGGTGGGCAAGATCGGCGCGGTCATCCTGTTTGCCATGCTCATCGCGGTCCCCGTGCTGATCGTGGCCATTCTGGTGCACCGCTACCGCATCAACCGCCGCCTGCATCGCGACGACACGTCCAACAAGGCGCTCTATCGCGAGATCGGCCGCCTGAACAAGCAGGTGCTCGACCTCATGGACGAGAAGAACAAGCTGCTGGCGCTCAAGGTCAATGCCATGGGCGGCACCAAGCAGATTCCGTACGTGGGCGCCTCGGCCCTGGCCGACGACCACCTGCCCACGGTGAGCAACGTGGTGGGCGCCGCCGCGGGCGCGCCTGCGGGCGAGGGCGCCACGGCTGCCGTGGTGTCGGGCAACGCGTCGCTCGCGCTCGATGGCGCGGGCGTCAAGGACGCCGCAGCCGCCATGGCCAAGGCAACTGTCGAGGCCAAGACCCTAGCCGAGGAAAAAGAGATTGCGCAGGCCAACCGCTTCCCCAAGTTGTCCCTTGTGGACCTTAAGTACCGCGACTGGGAATCGCCGGCCTACGACGATGCCATCTCGCTGGAGGACTTTGTCGACAGCTTCCGCGCGTTCGCCTGCAGCCAGATGAAGCTCTACTACACGCCCGAGATCATCCGCCGCTTTGTGGCCGGCATGGCCGCCTCCAAGCTGCTGATCCTGGAGGGCATCTCGGGTACCGGTAAGACGTCGCTGCCCTACAGCTTTAGCCGTTACCTGGACAACCCCGCGACCATCGTGTCGGTGCAGCCGAGCTTTCGCGATCGCACCGAGGTGCTGGGCTACTTTAACGAGTTTTCCAAGCGCTTTAACGAGACCGAGTTCCTCCGCGCCGTGTACGAGGCGGGCCTTCGCCAGGACCCGTCTATAATCGTGCTCGACGAGATGAACCTCGCTCGCGTGGAGTACTACTTTGCCGAGATCCTGTCGGTGCTCGAGATGCCCAGCCACGACGAGTGGGTGCTCGATCTGGTGCCTACCCAGTGGGCCGCCGACCCCAAGGGCCTGCACGACGGCAAGCTCACCATTCCCGACAGCCTGTGGTTTATCGGCACGGCCAACAACGATGACTCAACCTTTACCATCACGGACAAGGTGTACGACCGCGCGATCCCCATCGAGCTCAACGAGCGTGCCGACGCATTTGAGTGCGAGCCGCACGAGCGCGTGCACGTGACGGCCGACCACCTGCAGTATCTATTCCAAAAGGCCAGGGTCGAGTATGTGATCGACGAGGAGCTGCTCCAGAAGATGCACAAGCTGGACCAGTACCTGCAGACCCGCTTTAAGCTGGCCTTTGGTAACCGTATCATCAAGCAGATGTACGACTTTATCCCCGTGTACGTGGCGTGCGGCGGCACCGAGCTGGGCGGCATGGACTACATCATCGCCCGCAAGGTGCTTAAGAAGTTTGAGTCCATGAACGTGAGCTTTGTGCGCGACGAGATGAAGGGCCTGATCGAGTACATCGAGAAGACCTTTGGCGAGGGCGGCCTGCCCGATTCCGTCATGTATCTGCAGCGGATCCAGAACTTCTACTAATGTCGTAAGCGCGGGGCGATGTGATGTCGCCCCGTCCCTTTCCGATCGATCCAACCTATGGAGTAACCCATGTCCGAGACCATTCAGGACCTCTATACCAGCTTCTCCGAGCAGATGGAGCCCATCCAGGAGGACAGCCGCTACTTTCGCTATCTGTTTGAGATGGCTCAGGCCTCGGGCATCACGATCGAGCAGCAGCGCGAGGAGCTCGTCAAGGTGGTGGACGAGGAATGGATCAGCATGATCGAGGACTCGCTCGACGCCATCAACACCATTATCGAAAAGCCGCGCCGCTTTATCACCACCGAGGAAGAGGTGGTGCCGGTCTCGCTTGCCAAAAAGATCAGCGCCGACAGTGTCCGTCACCTGAGCCAGAACACACAGTTCTTGGCGCCGAGCGACGATGGCGGCGTTCACCCCACGCGCATCCTCAACGTCAATACCGTCGAGACGTACGACCTGTACGAGAACCGCTTTATCTACCACCTGATTCAGCGCCTGCTGACGTTTGTGGACAAGCGCACCGACGTGATCTTTTGGTCGACGGGCAACGAGATCCGCAACCGCTTTAAGATGCACAGTAAGATCGACGATGCGTACGAAGAGATCGAGTACAACGTCGAGATGACGGTCAAAAACCGTCAGAGCTTTGCCGAGAACGATGCCGACAACATGGATGTCTTTATGCGCATCGACCGCGTGCGCCGTCTGGTCATGGCGCTGCGCGGCGCGTCGTTTTGCCAGATAATGAACGGGTGCAGCGCGGTCCGTAGTCCCATTCAGCGCACCAACCTCATCATGAAAGACCCCAACTACCGCAAGTGCTACCAGCTGTGGCAGTTTATGGAGCGCTACGACAAGGTGGGCTACAACATCGACGTGCAGCAGCAGGCGCTGGCGTTCGATGACGAGTACATGGTGCAGATGTACACCAACCTCATCAACAACTACACCGTCTTTAAGAGCCTGACCGATGACGAGCGCAACCTGCAGGAGCTCGAGAGCGTGCAACACGCGCCGGTGGCGCCTAAGTTTATTAAGGAGATCAAGGAGGTGCAGGTCGATAGCCCCGACCTGCCCGATGTCGAGGTCCGCCGCGTGTTTGTGGAGGAGGTCACGCAGGCCCAGATCGATGCGGAGCAGGCGCTGACCGAGGCCCGCGAGCAGATTGAGGAGCTGCAGGGGCAGCTTACGTCCTGGAAGGTTCAGGCACATGCGCTGACCGACGAGCGCGATGATTTGGCCGACGAGCTGGACGAGGCCAAGACGCGCGAGCTGGCGCTGACGCAACGCGCGCAGATGGCCGAGGCTGATGTTGAGGAGCTGCAAGGTTCGCTGGAGGATGTCGAGGCGGGCAAGAAGGCTGCCGAGGATGCTGCCGCTGAGGCGCGCTCAACCGCAGCTGCCCAGCTTGAGCAGATGCGCGCCGAGGCCGATGCCGAGGTTGCGGCTGCCCGTGCCGATGCCGATGCCAAGGTTGCCGCCGCCGAGCAGGCAGCCGCCGAGCAGGTCGCACAGGTCAAGAGCGACGCTGCTGCGGCCCTGGCTGCCAAGACGGAAGCCGATGCCGCCGAGCTGCAAGATGCCAAGGATGCCGCCGCGGCTGAGCTTGCCGGCGTGCGCGAGGTGTGCGCCAAGGAGGTTGCCGAGCTGCATGCCAAGCTGGACGCCGCTCAGCTGCAGATTGAGGAAGTGCAGCTGACGGCCGAGCGCGATGCCTGTGCCGCGCAGGAGGCGGCAGATGCCGCCGCGGCAGCAGCGGAGCAGGCGCTTGCCGACACCGTTGCTGCGGCCGAGGAGAAGGTTTCCGCCGCTCAGCAGGCTGCCGATGCCGCGATCGATGCCGCCCACGCGGCCGCCGATTCTGCCGTGGAGCAGGCCGCGGTGGATGCCGGCGAGAAGGTCGCCGCCGCCGCTGCCGAGCGCGATGCCGCGACGCGTGCCGCCGAGGACGCCCGTGCCGACGCCGACGAGCGTATCGCCGCAGCCGAGCGTGCGGCAGGGGAGCGCATCGAGCAGGAAGTCGTCGCCGTCCGTGCCGCTTGCGAGCGCGAGGTCGAGGCCGCCCGCGCGGAGATGCAGCAGCGCTTGGCCTCGTTGGCGCACGAGCTGGAACAGGCCGAGCGCGATCGCGCCCGCGCCGAGCGCCGTGCCGAGGGCAACAGCCTGTCGCGCTATCTGCTGGCCCGCTTGCGCGGCGAGGCTGGCGAGGGCGTGGTCGCCGCGCCTGACGAGGATGGCGCTTCTGCGGCGGATGCCACCGAGGGCGAGGTCGCTGCCGACCCCGAGACTTCCGCAAAGGACGACGACAAGTGATGAAGCACGTGCTCCGCGTGATCAACGTGCTGGCGACCGTGGTGATCCTGGTCGCCTTTGTGGTGTTGCTGCGCACGGTGTTCACGCCCGCCGGCGAGATCCCCACCATCATGGGCTATGGCTTTATGCGCACGCTGACCGGTTCGATGGAGCCGGCGATTCCCGTGCACTCGTTTATCGTCGTTGATACCGGCGACGGTCAGGCCTATCAGGTGGGCGACATCATCACCTTCCATTCGTCCGATGACGCGCTGGAGGGTTCGCTCAACACGCACCGCATCGTTGCCGTGGAGGCCGCCGCCGACGGCGCCCCGATCTACCGCACCAAGGGCGATGCCAATCCGGTCGAGGATGCCGCGGCCGTGCCCGCCGCCGACGTGGTGGGGCGCGTGGTCTTTGTCTCGGCGGGGCTGGGCGTGGTGGTCTCGCTGCTCACCAACCCGCTGCTGTTCTTTCCGCTTATCGTGGTGCCGCTGATCGTGCTGCTGGTGCTCGAGATTCGCCATATGGTCAAGACCACGCAAGAGGTGGCACGTGCCGAGGACGAGGCTGCCCTGCGCGCGGCCGTGGAGCAGATTCGCGAAAAGCGTCGCCGCGAGCAGGAGGGCCAGGACAGCGCCAAGGACCGGGACGATGGCGAGCATGCTGAGGGAAGTGCGGAAGCCGCCCCCGGCGTTCTAGACGATTCCAACCACTCGGCATAGCTCATCGGTGCCTTTCGTCCCTGCAATTTGGACGCTCGCAGATGCTCCGCATCATCTGCTATTTCATACCAATATTCGTGCTACAGTTTGGACGCTTTATTGCCAATTGATTTCGGGGGAGTGGGATGGAACAGGAGCGCTCGGCGCAGTGTGCACGTGAAAGGGCTTCGGTACCGATGACGGCGGCGTCTGATTTTATCGTGCCCGAGGGGACTGACGAGCTGAGCCGCAGCACCCGCCGCGCATGGCGCGACCGCCTCAACGACGCCCAGGCGCGCAAGATGGCCCTGGGTACGCTCGCCGCGTTTGCCGGCGGTACGTTTTGGGGTTTTTCTGGCACCAGCGCCAGCTACCTCTTTGACGTGTGCCATATCGAGACGTTTTGGCTGATGAGCGTGCGCCAAGTTATCGCTGGCCTGCTCTTTATGTTCGTTGTGCTCAGAAAAGACCGCGACCGCTTGATCGAGCTGTGGACCACCCCTGCCGATCGCAAGCAGCTTATTCTGTTTACGATCTTTGGTCTGCTGTTCAACCAGCTTTGCTATCTGTCAGCCGTGCGCCTGACCAACGCGGGCACCGCGACCGTCTTCCAGTGCCTGCAGCTGGTGGTCGTCATGGGGTATGCCTGCGTCACCGCGCATCGACTGCCGCGCACGCGCGAGGCGCTGGGTATTTTGCTCGCATTGGGCGGAACGTTTTTGATCGCCACGGGCGGCGACCCCAGTACGCTCAACATCTCGCCGATGGGCCTGCTCGCGGGCCTTTTGTGCGCAGTGGGCGGTGCCTGCATAGCAATCATCCCTGCCGGAATCCTCAACAAATACGGTAGCCCGGTCGTCACGGGCTCGGCCATGCTTTCGGCGGGAATCGTGATGAGTATCTTTACCCAGCCGTGGGCGCATATGCCGGCGCTCGGCCCCTCGGGTGTCGGCGCGCTCGCGATATTTATCGTGGTGGGGTCGTTCTTCGCCTATATGTTCTACATGCAGGGCGTTAAGGAGATTGGCTCGGTGCGCGCGAGCCTCCTTGGAACCATGGAGCCGGTTTCGGCCACCATCACCAGCGCCCTTATGCTGGGAACGGTGTTTTTGCCCACCGACCTGGCGGGCTTTGCCATGATTATCGCGATGGTGTTTTTGACGGTGTAGCTGGCGCCAAGACGGAAAATGCGTTGTGCCACATTTTCGCCAATTGATGTCCGTGTCTGGAGTTTAGCTGTCGATGCTCAAAATGCCATAAACTAGTAACGTTATGGACTTTTTCATTGCGACTCAATTGCGAGGATTTCTTTATGGCTGGTAATCACTTTAAGGGCAGCGATAGCGGCCGTCCTGCAGTTCCGCCGCGTCCGAACGGGGCTGGTAAGGCCGGCACGCCGGGCGGCGCTGGACAGGGCGGTTCCGGTAAGCGCGTGTCCCCGGGCGAGACGGCGATGTTTACCGCTCTGTACGAGCAGTCACAAAAGGCAAAAAAGACCGGCCGTGCAAGAGGGAATGTCTTTGCGGGCGGTGCAACCTCCGCGTCGCGGCCGAGTGGGGCTCCTTCGGTACCCGCGAACAACGCAGGTGCTACCAACGCCGCGAATGCCGCCGGCAACGTTAATGCCGGCAAGGCCGCCAACAATACTCCCTCTGCCGGTGGCGCGGGGCTTACGGGTAACCTTGGCACGATTTACACCGGCGCCTCCGAGACTGGCACGTTCGCCCGCCTGGATGATAGCGGTGCCGAGTTTGCGGGCTCGGGTTCCAAGGAAGATTATTACGATTTTGGCTTGAACTACGGTAGCGACGCTTCGTCGAGTTCGACCTCTGACGGTCTGGTCCGTCATCGCCATCGCAAGGGCGAGCGCAAAAAGCGTCACACTGGCGCCATTATTGCCGCTGTAGTCGCGGTGCTTCTCGTTGCGCTTGGCGCAAGCGGCTTTATGCTGCTTAACTCGGCAAAGACCGTAAAGAGCGAAGCGAAGGAGGCTGTCGAGATCGTCGGTGGCCTTAAGGACAAGGTCACGTCGGGCGATTTTTCGACGCTGCCTGACGACGCGAAAAAGATCGATGAGCTCTGCGACAGCATGAAGGCGGAGACCTCGAGCCCGCTGTGGACGGCGGCTTCGTTTATCCCGGTGTATGGCAGTGACATCAACGCAGCCCGCACCATGATTGATGCCCTGTCCGATGTCTCGAGCAACGCGCTGGTTCCCATGGCCGACAACCTTTCGCAGGCCACGCCCGGCAAGCTGTTCCAGGACGGCATGATTAACGTGTCCGCGCTGCAGGCCGTTGCCGATTCGCTTTCCGATAGCTCCAAGGTGTTCAAGAGCGCCAACGAGAAGATCCAAGGTATTGGCGATACTCATATTTCCCAGGTGACCGAGCTGGTCGATAAGGCCAAGGACGGCTTTGCTACCCTCAACGGCGCGGTTGACGCGGCGGAGAAGGTCGCCCCCGTCCTGCCCCAGATGCTCGGCGCCAACGGCCAGACGCGCAACTACCTTGTGTACGCCATGAACAACGTCGAGATTCGTGCCTGCGGCGGCTTTGGCGGTTCGCAAGGTTTGATTTCGGTTACCGACGGCCAGATGTCGATTGGCGAGTTTGTTCCCCGCATTGGGCTCAGTGAGGATGAGGCAGCCGAGAGTGTCGACGAAGAGGATGAGGCGCTGTTCGGCAACCACAGTAACCTGTACAACTCGGGCAATACCTATTCGCCCGATTGGCCCCGCAACTCGCAGCGTGTCGCCGCCCTGTGGAAATCTCAATATGGCCAGGACGTTGACGGCGTCGTGGGTATTGACCCGGTGTTCCTGCAGTATCTGCTGGGCTTGGTCGGCAACGTGTCGCTGCCCGACGGAACGGTTGTCGACGGTACCAACGCCGCAAAGGTTCTCATGCACGATGTGTATTGGAACTATCCGGTCGAGGAATCGGATGGCATCTTTGCGGCTGTTGCCAGCGCCGCCTTCGACAAGAGTCTCGGTGGCATCGGTGACGTCGACGTTACAAAGCTTGTCGGTGCATTCGAGCGCGGTGCCGAAGAGGGCCGTCTGATTGCTTGGATGAGAAACGATGATGAGCAGAATGCCATCAAAGAGACGGGCATTGACGCTTCTCTGCCCGATCCGGATGATCCGAGTGCCGATCCCGTTGCCGGCGTTTACTTTAACAACCTGAGCTTCTCCAAGCTCGACTGGTACCTGAACGCCGATACGCAGATTGGCCAGGGCGTCAAGAACGGCGACGGCACGTGCTCGTATCGCATCACCGTTACCCTGACGAACATCATGACGCAGGAGGAGGCAGGCAAGCTGCCCGACTACGTCGCGGCGAGCGCGCCCGATGCCGCGCGCGACGACGAGCGTCTGAATGTCTCGTTGTTTGCCCCGACGGGCGGCAACATTACTGATCTGACCGTCGAGGGCACCCAGTTTGGTCTTGGCGCCGCTACGTGGCATGGAATCCCCTTCTATTCGGGCACCGTTGACCTGCATGCTGGCGAGACGACGACGATCACGTATACGCTGACCACGTCGGCCGAGGCGGGGGACAAGCCGCTTGCGCTGCGTCAGACTCCTACATGCCAGGCGGCTCGCGACAGCGCGTCGTCGTAGGGTTTTTCTGGTAGCGCAGATAATCGAGTACCATTTTGGGGCGGACAGGCAATCTGTCCGCCCCTATTTTGTAAGGAGAGCGCATGAAGTACTTTGGCACCGACGGCTTTCGCGGCGAGGCCAACGTTGGGCTGACCGTGGAGCATGCGTACAAGATTGGCCGCTTTGTGGGCTGGTATTACGGTGCCAACCGCGGCACCAAGGCGCGCGTGATCGTGGGCAAGGACACACGTCGCTCGAGCTATATGTTCGAGGCGGCGCTGGTGAGTGGCCTGGTCGCGAGCGGTGCGGACGCATATATGCTGCATGTGATCCCAACGCCGGGCGTGGCGCATCAGACCGTGGAGGGCTGCTTCGATTGCGGCATCATGATCAGCGCGAGCCACAACCCGTTTTGCGATAACGGCATTAAGCTCGTCAACAGCGACGGCTTTAAGATGGACGAGGACGTGCTGGAGCTCATCGAGGACTACATCGATGGCAAGAGTGAGGTGCCACTGGCCACGGGCAACCACATCGGTGCCACGGTGGACTACATGCAGGGTCGCAACCGCTATATTGCCTCGCTCATCGCAAGCGCGAACTTTTCGCTGCAGGGCGTTAAGATCGGTCTCGACTGCGCCAACGGCTCGGCGTCCTCGGTGGCCAAGCCGGTATTCGACGCGCTGGGCGCCGACGTGCGCGTGATCAACGCCGCACCCGATGGCTTTAACATCAACGTCGACTGCGGCTCTACGCATATGGAGCGCCTGCAGCGCCACGTGGTGGAGCAGGGCCTGGACGTGGGCTTTGCCTATGACGGCGATGCCGACCGCTGCCTGGCCGTGGACGAGCGCGGCCGTGTGGTCGACGGCGACCAGATCCTGTACGTGTGCGGCGTGTACCTGAACAAGCACGGTCGCCTTTCGGGCGGTACCGTGGTGCCGACGATCGCCAGCAACTTTGGCCTGATCAAGTCGCTGGAGCTTGCCGGCCTGAGTGCCGTGACCAGCGGCGTGGGCGACCGTCACGTGTATGCCAAGATGCGCGAGGGCGGCTACAGCCTGGGCGGCGAGCAGACGGGCCATACGATCTTTGGCGATATCGAGCGCACGGGCGACGGCATTATGACCTCATTGCGCGTGATGGAAGTGATTCGTGCCGAGCGCGAGACGCTCTCGCAGCTCACGGCTCCGTGCAAGCTGTTGCCGCAGGCGCAGGTTGCCGTGCGCGTGGCGGACAAGGACGCCGCGCTCGAGAACATGGGCGTGCAGAACGCCATCGCCGAGGCCGAGACTGCGCTGGCAGGCGAGGGCCGCGTGCTCGTGCGCAAGAGCGGAACCGAGTCGGTTATCCGCGTGCTGGCCGAGGCGCCCGACCAAGCATCCGCCGATGCCGCCATGAAGCGCATCGCAAGTGCTTTGGAAGCTCTTTAGTTACGCTGTTTTACCAAACCGCGTAACTGCTCGACGCTGCAAACGGCCCCAAGCGGCAATCTGACGTTCAATTTCACCCGGCACTTGGGGACGTTCCTATTGTGCCGGCATGAAAGGAACGTCCCCAAGTGCCGGGTCTCTGGCTTAGATGAAAAAGGGGCGCCGCGGAACCAACCCGCGGCGCCCCCTTTGCGTTGGCGTGTCGCCTAAGCTTTACAGCTGATACAGCGTGGTGAACTTGTCCTGCAGGTAGCTGCAGTAGTAGCGGGCATCGAACGCCATGCCGCAGGCGCCCTTGATGAGCTCCGGCGCGTCCTTGGCGCGGCCCCACTGCCAAATGCGCTCGCCCAGCCAGGCGCGGACGGGCGCCAGGTCGCCGCTCGCACAGGCGCCGTTAAGGTCGACACCGTCGCGGCACATGGCCGGCACAAACATGGCGTCGTAGGCGCTACCCAGTGCATACGTGGGGAAGTAGCCAAACGAGCCGCCGCTCCAGTGCGTATCCTGCAGGCAGCCGTGCGTGTCGTCGGGAACGGGAATGCCCAGGTACTCGTTCATAAAGCGGTTCCAAAGCGCGGGGATGTCCTTGGCCGTGGCCTCGCCGGCAAACAGCATGCGCTCGATCTGGTAGCGCACCATAATATGCAGCGGATAGGTGAGCTCGTCGGCCTCGGTGCGGATCAGCGACGGCTGCGCGATGTTCACGGCGCGGTAGAGCGTGTCCTCGTCCACATCGCCGTAGACCTCGGGTGCGTGGCGGCGCAGCACCTCGAGCAGCGGTCCCATAAAGGCGCGGCTGCGACCCACGGTGTTCTCGAAGAAGCGGCTCTGGCTCTCGTGGATGCCCATGGAGGTGCCACCCTCAAGACAGGTGCGCGCATAGGCAGGATTGACGCCCAGCTCATACATGGCGTGTCCCGCCTCGTGGATGATGCTGTAGACGTTGGAGATGCAGTCGTCTTCGTAGATGTGCGTGGCGATGCGCGCGTCGCCCACCGAGAAGCCCTCGCTAAACGGGTGCTCGGTAAAGGCAAGCGTGGTGTCGTCCAGGTTCATGCCGACAAGCTTCATCAAGTCGAAGCTCATGGCGCGCTGGGCAGCCTCGGGCACGTGGGCGTGCAAAAAGTCGGCAGCCGGCTGCTGGCCGCGCTCGCCGATGGCGTGCACGAGCGGCACGACCGTGGCCTTGACCTCATCGCAAAACGCATCGAAGCTCTTGGCGGAAAGGCCGCGCTCGTACTGGTCGAGCCAAACGTCGTATGGGTCGCGCTTGGGGTCCATGAGCTCGGCCTGATGCTTAAGTTGGGCGACGATTCTATCCACATAGGGCTCAAAGCTCGCCCAGTCATTGGCCGTCTTGGCCTTGTGCCACACGGCATCGGCCTCGCAGGTGAGCCTGGTCCAGGCCTCGGCCTCCTCGGTGGGGATGACGCTTGCCTCGCGCTGGTCGCGGCCGAGCACACGGATCTCGTCGAGCAGCTGCGGGTCGTCTACATGTCCGCCCGCGACGGTCTCTCGTGCCAGCGAGCGCACAAGATCGACAGACTTTTTGCTGGTCAGCAGCTTGTGATGCTCGCCAGCAAGGGTGCCCATAGCATCGGCGCGGGCCGCGGCGCCGTTGGCGGGAGCAATGGTCGCGCCGTCAAACTCGGCAATCTTGAGCAGGTACTCGCGAGTCCACAGCTTGCCCTCGAGCTTACGGAATTTTTTGACAGCCTTATCGACCTTCATGCCTTTGGGCGTCTTATCCGCTGCGGGCTTGGCCATCTTATCCTTGTTCTTTCCCATACCTATATCCTTGATCTCGCAGACCGGACGCCACGGGTGGGCGTACGGCCAGTTTGCACAGCTACCTGCCTTGTACCCAGTACGAACAAAACGGAACGCGGCGATATGCTCGCAGAATGTGTTATCCTATAGCCCAATGCGTTGACGGAGAGGGTTTTGCCCGCCGCGTCGCCGGCAAGAGAGGGAAGGTCATGGGCTGCAAGCCTTCCTGCGGTGGCAAGGGCCAAGCGTTCGCTCCCGAGCAGCGACCTCAACGGGCGCGCGGCCACGCGGCGGCGATGTCTCCAGTAGGGAAGCCGTGAGCCTCGCGAAAAGGGGCAAAGAGTGGGCGCGGCGGGCCAGACATCCGCCGGGTCAAACAAGGTGGTACCGCGGAATTCAACCGTCCTTGGGCAATGCACATGCCCGAGGACGGTTTTTTGTTACCGAACCGGGCCGCACATCCGTAAGCGTCGGGCGGTGCCAGCCGCCCCGGCAAGCGGATGCGCGAGAGACGAAAGGGAAGACATGAGTCTGATTGATGATCTGGTCAAACTCGAGGAAGAGGCCAAGGAGCTCGTCGCAGGCGCCGACGACGCCGAGAAGCTCGAGGCCGCGCGCGTCGCGCTGCTCGGCCGCAAGGGCCGCATCACCGGCCTGATGCGCATGATGGGCAAGCTCGCCCCCGAGGATCGTCCCGTCATGGGCAAGCGCGCCAACGAGATGCGCCAGCTGATCGAGGGCATGCTCGACGAGCGCACCACCGAGATGAAGGCCGCCGCCCTTAAGCACGCGCTCGAGCACGAGGCCGTCGACATCACGCTGCCGGGCATCCGTCCGCAGATCGGTCACCAGCACCTGATCAAGCAGATCATCGAGGAGGCCGAGGACATCTTCTGCGGCATCGGCTACACCGTCGAGTCCGGTCCCATGGTCGACACCTCCTATTACAACTTCACCGCGCTCAACGCGCCCATGGATCACCCGAGCCGCTCGGCCCGCGACACGTTCTACGTGGTCGACAACAACCCCGGCAGCGTCACGCACCCCGAGGCTCACGCCCACGGCGAGTCCGACGTGCTGCTGCGCACCCAGACCTCGGGCGTGCAGATCCACACCATGGAGTCGCAGAAGCCGCCCATCTACATGATCTGCCCGGGCACCGTCTACCGTCCCGACACGGCCGACGCCTGCCACCTGCCGCAGTTCAACCAGATCGAGGGCCTGGTCGTCGACGAGGGCATCACCTTTGGCGATCTTAAGGGCACGCTCGACTACTTTGTTAAGTGCATGTTTGGCGAGGACCGCAAGACGCGCTACCGCCCGCACTTCTTCCCCTTCACCGAGCCCAGCTGCGAGGTGGACGTGAGCTGCCACGTGTGCGGCGGCAAGGGCTGCAACTTCTGCAAGCATAGCGGCTGGATCGAAATCCTGGGCTGCGGCATGGTCGACCCCAACGTCCTCATCAACTGCGGCATCGACCCCGAGAAGTACACCGGCTTCGCCTTTGGCATTGGCGCCGAGCGCGTCGCGGCCCTGCGCTACGACCTGCCAGACCTGCGAACGCTCATGACAGGCGATATGCGCTTCTTAAATCAGTTCTAGGCCCGGCGGCTTTCCCAGGCACCGCACCTTGCCTTTCAATCGTCGGTTGCGTACCTAAGTACGCGGCCCTCCTCTTTCAAGGCAATCTGCGGCACTTGGAAAACCCGTCTCCGTTGCAGTTTTTGGCTCAAAGCCGCATTTATGAAAGGAGACCAGTTAGATGCGCGTTTCTTACGACTGGCTCAAGACCATGATCGATATTCCGGAGGATCCCAAGACCCTTTCGGACGAATATATCCGTACCGGCACCGAGGTCGAGGCGATCGATACCGTGGGCGAGTCCTTCGACCACGTGGTGACCGCCAAGGTACTCACCAAGACCCCGCACCCCGATAGCGACCACATGTATGTGTGCTCGGTCGACGTGGGCGACAAGAACCTCGACGCTGACGGCAACCCCGCTCCGCTGCAGATCGTCTGCGGCGCGCAGAACTTTGAGGCCGGCGACCACATCGTCACGGCCATGATCGGCGCTGTCCTGCCCGGCGACGTCAAGATCAAGAAGAGCAAGCTTCGCGGCGTCGTGTCCATGGGCATGAACTGCTCTGCGCGCGAGCTCGGCTTGGGTGGCGACCACTCCGGCATCATGATTCTGCCCGAGGACACGCCCTGCGGTATGCCGTTTGCCGAGTACGTGGGCTCGAGTGATACTGTGCTCGACTGCGAGATCACGCCCAACCGTCCCGATTGCCTGTCCATGATCGGCATGGCCCGCGAGACCGGCGCCATTTTCGATCGCGATTTCCACGTTGAGCTGCCCGCCATCAAGGCGGAGACTGGCCGCGCGACCGACGACGAGCTTTCCGTCGAGATTGCCGACGAGGGCCTGTGCGACCGCTATGTCGCCCGCATCGTGCGCAACGTGAAGGTCGGCCCGTCGCCCGACTGGATGGTCAAGCGCCTCAACGCCCTGGGCGTGCGTCCGCACAACAACATCGTCGACATCACCAACTACGTGATGATGCTCACCGGTCAGCCGCTGCACGCCTTTGACCTGGACACCTTTGCCGAGCGCGATGGCCACCGTCGCGTGGTGGTTCGCGCCGCCCAGCAGGATGAGAAATTCACGACGCTCGATGGCGAAGAGCGCGTGCTCGACGCCGGCATGGGCCTTATCACCGACGGCGAGCGCCCCGTGGCGTTGGCCGGCGTTATGGGCGGCATGGATTCCGAGATTGAGGACGACACCGTCGACGTGATGGTCGAGAGCGCTTGCTTCAACGCCGGTCGCACCTCGCACACCAGCCGCGATCTGTCGCTGATCTCCGACGCCTCCATTCGCTTTGAGCGCCAGGTTGACGAGACTGGCTGCGTGGATGTCGCCAACGTTACCTGCGCGCTCATCGAGGAGATCGCCGGCGGCGAGGTTGCTCCCGGCTATGTCGATGTTTTCCCCGCGCCCAAGACCATCGACAGCATCAAGCTGCGCCTGGCCCGCGTGCATGCCATCTGCGGTGCCGACATCGAGCCCGACTTTATCGAGCGTTCGCTTACCCGTCTGGGCTGCACCGTCGAGCGCGACGGCGAGGACTTTATGGTTACCCCGCCGAGCTTCCGTCCCGACCTGCCGCGCGAGATTGACCTGATCGAGGAGGTCCTGCGCCTATGGGGCATGGGCCGTGTGACGGCGACCATCCCGGCTGCCAAGAACCACATCGGCGGCCTGACCCGCGAACAGAAGCTCACCCGCAAGGTCGGCGAGATCCTGCGCGCCTGCGGCCTCAACGAGACCACGACCTTTGGCTTTGCCGCCCCGGGCGATCTGGAGAAGATTGGCATGTCCACCGAAGGCCGCGGCTGCCCCGTGGTGCTCATGAACCCGCTGGTGGCCGAGCAGACCGAGATGCGCCGCTCGCTGCTGCCGGGTCTGCTGCAGTCTGTGGCCTACAACGAGGCCCACGGCACGCCTAACGTGCATCTGTACGAGGTCGGCAGCCTGTTCCACGGTCGCGAGAACGCCAGCCTGCCCAAGGAGACCAAGTCCGTGGCGGGTGTGCTCTCGGGTCAGTGGAGCGAGCAGTCTTGGAACATGAAGTACCGCAAGCTGCGTTTCTTCTTTGGCAAGGGCATTGTCGAGGAGCTGCTCGCCCAGCTGCGCATCGAGAAGGTCCGCTTCCGTCCCGTCGAGGGCGAGGGCTACGCTTTCTTGCAGCCGGGTCGTGCGGCCGAGGTTCTGTCCGGCGGAACCGTGCTGGGCTGGGTCGGCGAGATTCACCCCGAGGCGCGCGAGGCTATGGGCATTGACGAGGTTGTCGTTGCCTTTGAGCTCGATCTGGACAAGCTGATCAAGGGCGCCCGCAATCAGGAGAACTACCGTGAGTTCTCGCAGTACCCGGCCGTTGAGCACGACCTTGCTATCGTGGTCGACAACACTGTGACCTGCGAGGATCTTGAGCGTCGTATTACGAGTGCCGGCGGCAAGCTGCTCGAGGGCGTGCGCCTGTTCGATGTCTACCGCGATCCGGTCCGCATCGGCAAGGGCAAGAAGTCCATGGCCTTCGCACTTACGTATCGCTCTGATGACCACACGCTCACCAGCGAAGAGGTCGAGAAGGCGCACCAGAAGATCGTCACCAAGGTGTGCAAGGGCGTAAACGGCGAGGTCCGCTCGTAATCTTTGCTGTTCGGAACCCGCTCCCTGCGGGGTTTTCACGGCAACGTCCTTGCCGCTTCGCGGCTGCGGGATGTTGCCTTAGAAAACCCCTCTCGGGGGCGGGTTCCTGCGCTAACCTTGTTGCGAGCGGACCGCACCTTCTTCCGGGTGACCGGATAGTTGGGAGTGCAAGGGCCCTTTATTGGGCGGTGCGTGGGCCTGGGTTAATAACGTACGTATTGCAAGGGCGTGCTGCGTTGTGGGCGGGGCGCCTTTTTGTTAGTATGCAGAGTCGGTGTTACGGATTGTTAGAAACGTAACACGCAACGTTCTGATTGAGAGGGCTCATGCATATTCCCGATAATTATCTGTCCCCGCAGACCGATGCCGTTATGGCGGTGGCGATGGTGCCCGTATGGGTTCACTGCATCAAGAAAGTGCGCGCCACGCTCGATCGCGAGCATATGGCCTTTCTGGGTATTTGCGCTGCGTTCTCCTTTTTGCTCATGATGTTCAACGTGCCGCTGCCCGGCGGCACCACTGGTCACGCTGTTGGTGGCGCGCTCATCACGCTGCTGCTGGGCCCCGAGGCTGCTGCCATTGCAGTCTCGGTTGCACTCGCGCTGCAGGCGCTGCTGTTTGGCGACGGCGGCGTTCTGTCCTTTGGCGCCAACTGCTTTAACATGGCCTTTGTGCTGCCGTTTACCGCTGCTATCGTGTTCCGTGCGCTCAACAGCCGTCTGCACGACAAGAGCTGGGGCACCTCGGTTTCGGCCATCGTGAGCGGCTGGGTCGGCCTGTGCCTGGCGGCCCTGTGCGCGGCAATCGAGTTTGGTATTCAGCCGATGCTCTTCACCAACGCCTCGGGCGCTCCGCTGTACTGCCCCTTCCCGCTGTCCGTGGCTATTCCTGCCATGTTGATCCCGCATATGCTGGTTGCCGGCGTGGTCGAGGGCGTGGCGACGGCCGCCATCTATGGTTTCATTAAGAAGACGGCGCCGAGCGTTATCGTCGGGCCCGAGGCCGTCGATGGCCAGCTTGCTGCCGAGAGCGCTGCCGCTAAGAAGACCTCGCTGGTCCCCACGCTCATCCTGGTCGCCGTGCTTGTCGTGGCTACGCCGCTCGGCTTGCTCGCCACCGGTGACGCCTGGGGTGAGTGGGACGCCGAGGGCGCTGCGACCGCCGTTCAGGAGGCTGGCGACGACAGCCTGCAGGCTTCGGTCGGCCTCGATACCCCGACCTTTGCCGACGCCCTGCCCACGGGCGATTATCTGCAGGCCTATTCCGAGGAGCAGGGTCTTGGCTTTGCCGGCCAGGCTGCCATGTATATCCTCTCGGGCGTGATTGGCGTGGCGGTGCTGACCATCGCATTCCGCCTGGTCTCGCTGACGGTCAAGGAAAGCGGTGCTCATGGCAATAGCCGAGCTGCCTAGCTGGCTTACGGTCGAGCAGCGTTACGAGCCCGCGGGGGCTCGACATCGTGTTATGCAACAAAACGTCCTGCACCTGGCGAGCCTGCTTGAGCGGGTTCGCCTGGGTGGAGGCGCACACGAGGGCGGGTCGATGGTCGACCGCGCCCTTTCTTCCGTTTCGGCCCCGGTGCGCCTGGTGGGGATGTTCCTCTGCGTTCTGTGCGTGTGCCTGACGCAGAGCCCGCTGTACCTCATGTTGATGGCGGCTGTCGCGCTGGTGCTCGTTGCCGTGCGCCCCGTACGCGGGCTGCGGGCAACCTTTGTGCCGGCGCTTGGCGCTGCGGGGCTCGCGGTGGTTCTGGCACTGCCTGCCCTGCTGCTGGGCGCGTCTGCCACGGGTGCCATGCTCAAGATCGCGCTCAAGACGTTTATTAATGTGTCGCTGGTACTGGGTGTTTCGTGGACGCTTACCTGGAGCCGCATGTCGGCGGCGCTCAAAATGCTGCACCTGCCCGACGAAGTTATCTTTACGTTTGATATGGCGCTCAAGCATATCGAGGTGCTGGGACGCACGGCGCACGATCTGTGCGAATCGGTCATGCTGCGCAGCGTCGGTTCCGCACCTGCGGGTTTTTCGCGTACCGACTCGCTGGCGGGTATCATGGGCATGACGTTTATCAAGGCGATGGAATGCAGCCGCGCGATGGACGAGGCTATGCTTTGCCGCGGCTTTGCCGGTGCGTATCCGGCGCCTGCACGGATCGGCTTTGGCTGGCGCGATGTCGTTTACGCGGCCGTTGTGGTTCTGCTCGCCGTGTTGTGCGCGGTGTTGTAACGCGGGCGGTCGAACCGTCGATGTGAATAGGGAAGGGCGACGTTTTGGCAAACGATACAAATGGCGCGATGGGCGCGAGCGGTGTTGCTAGCGCCGAGGCCACGCCGCTCATCGAGTTTCACGACGTAGTGTTCTCCTATGCGGGGCATACGGTTGTCGATGGCGTGTCGCTGCAGGTCGATCGTGGCGAACTCGTTGCCCTGCTCGGTCCCAACGGCTGCGGTAAGACCACGATCATGCGGCTCATCAATGGCCTTGAGCTCGCGGATGCCGGCATGTATCTGTTTGATGGACGCGTGGTTGACGCAGCGTATCTAAAGGATTCTGAAACTGCTCAGCGCTTCCACCAGCGCGTAGGTTTTGTGTTTCAAAATGCCGATGCTCAGCTGTTCTGTGCCACGGTGGGCGAGGAAGTCGCTTTTGGCCCGGCTCAAATGGGGCTGCCGGCAGACGAGCTCGAGCGCCGCGTGCGCGATGCCATGGGGCTGTTCCAGGTTGCTGACCTGGTCGACGCCTCGCCCTATCAGCTTTCGGGCGGGCAAAAGAAGCGCGTTGCGCTGGCTGCGGTGGTGTCGATGAACCCGGATATCTTGGTCCTCGACGAGCCTACCAACGGACTTGACGAGGACTCGTGCGACATCGTGGTCAACTTTTTGCTGGCCTATGTTGCTGCCGGTAAGACGGTCTTGATGAGCACACATCACCAGGATTTGGTGCGACGCCTGGGTGCCCGTGCAATCTATATCGATCGATATCACCATGTGGTCGAGGCGCCTTCGCCGTCGTATGGAACCGAAAGCGGTGCTACGGACTAGCTGCTGCGTAGAGCGTGCGTAGCCGTCCGCGCGGCTTTGCCGTGATGGTATAGTTATCCAGGTTTTTATGGGGGTGGCTATGCCAAGTTGGAACATTCATATCGCTCAAACGGAGCGCTTGCTGGCGCGTGCTGGCGTGCTTGCCGATAGCGTTCGTGACCGCAATGCCTTCTTGTTTGGCTGCGTGGTTCCGGACATTTTTGTGGGCTATATGGTTCCCGGTATCGCTGATCCCATTCCGTATCGCATTACGCACTTTGCAAAGCCCGAGCCTATCCCTAAGCCGCGCGAGCACGAGTTCTGGGATACCTATGTGGCGCCGCTGCTTAAAGGCGCACCCGCGGGCGAACCCGCCGAGGCTACCTCGATTGTCGAGGAGCGCGAGCGACTGAATCGCGTGCACTATCCCCAGCGCTACAGGGATGCTGAGCCGGTTGTCGGTCCCGGCACTCGTGAGTTCTCGCTTGCGTCCGAGGACGTGGCGCAGTCGTTGCTCGATTTGACACTGGGTGTCTGGTCGCATCTGGTGGCCGATACCGTATGGAATACGCGTGTGAATCAGTACCTGGAGGCGCACGGTGGCAAGCCGTGCGAGGAATTCCGCATTAAAAAGCAAGGCGACTTTGACTGGTTTGGCAAGACGCTCGGCATTGTTTCGATTCCGCGCGCGACCGATCGCCTGTATACTGCGGCGACGCGTTTTGGTCAGTATCCCATCCATAAGGAGTATGTGCTCAAGACCATCGGCGTTATGCACGAGATCGTGCGCGAAAACCCCGGTGAGCCCGATCATCCGCCATACCGTCTGCTGACCGAGGAGTTCTTCGATGCAACGTTTACCGAGGTCATCGAGCTGACCGAGGCGGGCTTTGCGGCTCGCGTTGCCGCTTCTGACGTTTCCACAGTCCCTCTGATCACTAGCTGCTAGCCGACGACTTGACGGTGAACAGTTCATCCCAATTGACCAACAGTTCCCGTCGCAGGGCATCTTCGGTGGTGCGTTTCTGATCGGTCTTTGGGATGTAGGGGAGCCCTGCCTTTTTATGGATGAGTTCGGCGATGTTGTTAAAGCTCTTCGTGTCTTTGATTTGCTCATAGGTTATCTGGATAACGTCATAGCCCATGCTTGTGAGGGCGGTGGTGCGCTCGGCATCGGAGAGACTTGCGGCTTCGCCATCGTGGGCGGAGCGGCCTTGGCATTCCAAGATGACGCCCATGCTGTCGTTGTTGCTCTCGATGAGGATATCGGCGTAGCAGCAGGTTTTGTCATACAGTGAGCGCGCGGCGTCGCTGAGTGGGATGCGCACGTTGTTTGCGATGTTGATGCCCATGCCGCCCTCGTTGCGGGGGAGCGAGACAAGCATAGAGGCCTGTACTTCGAAGGGCGAGGCGGTCTGCCCCGTCATGTGCTCGGCCGCCCAGCGCAGTTGTTTAACGCCGCGCAGGCCTGCAGCCTGCTTGGCGAACGCGGCGATATCCGCCGCGCTGAGGAGCGGCGGGCGCTTCCACAAATTGGTGTCATTGCCCTTGGTGTCGACAACACGCTCCCAGCAGCAGTTGGGTGGAATGAGCTTAAGCGAAATTGCTTCATCAAGTTGTTGTTGCGTTCGCTCGCAGGGCTTAAACACTGCAAAGGAGCCGCACATCTCGTAGCAAGCCATGAGTAACTGGCTGCGTGAGACCTGCGTGGCAAGGCTGAGCAGCGTGAACTCCGGTGAAGTGACATCAAACCCATGCTCAGTCTGCCTAAACGACCCAGGAGGCGGCTCTTGGGTCAGGAGGTGCGATTTAAACAGGCTTCGCGACCCGGATTGTGCCCGAGTGAATACAAGCCTGTGAAGCGGTGTGTGAAGCAGGTCTTTTACAACTGCATGACTTCCGAGGCCGCAACATCTGCGATCCATATTGCCAAGGCTAATGGCGGGGTAAAGGCCTAATACCTGCGGCGGGATACGGTGATAGTAAAAAGCGGATTGACCGCATAGCGTCAGGTCCATGATATCCTCCTGGTCGAAATGTGCTTTTGGACCGTGCGATGCCAGCGTCAATTCGGAAGTATGCGGCAAAATCTGAACCCTGTGAGCAGACCTGGCTTTTGAGGCCAGTTTATCAGGCATTTTGGTGCGAAAAAACGGGGTGTGCTCGGAGGTCTCAGAATTTGCCGCATACTTCCGAAAACGCGGTCGATCTGGCTCTTGCTAAAACGATTTAGCAGCGTCGGGTAAGGTGTGGTTTCGCCATCGGGCGAACACTTTTAGCGCTTGGGACTTTATTTTTGGGCCTCGAAAGGTGGATTTCGCGCTTTTGGTAAAGAAATGGGTGCGTGTTTTGCCGTGTGCCGGCATTGACACAGAAAAAGGGCCCGGAAGACGAAGCCTTCCGGGCCCTTTGCAATGCAAGTGTGCTTGCAAGTGCGATTTAGCGCACCTGAGCGACGTAAGCGACGTTGGTCGAAGAGACCTTGTCCTCGAGCTGGACGCTCATGCGGGGATCGCCGGCGGTGGCGACGGTCAGGTCGCCGGCCTCGACGTAGCCGAGCTCCTTAGCGGTCTCAATCGCCTTGACGATCGTGCCGTTGACGGTACCCTGGGTAATCTCGGCCTGGTGCGGGATAACGCCCCAGTACATGATCATCTGCTGGACGGCCCACTCGTGGCGGGAGAACGCGCAGATCGGCATGTTGGGACGGAAGTGCGAGATCAGGCGAGCGGTACGACCGGTGGTCGTCGGCACGGTGATGCACTTGGCGCCAACGGTGGTGGCCATGTTCACAGCGGACATACCCACAACGTTGTTGACGACGCGGGTGCCGTGAGCATCGGCCGGAACCTCGAGCGGAGCGTGGGCCGGGAGGTACTTCTCGGTCTCGAGAGCAATGCTGGCCTGCATCTTGACGGCCTCGACCGGGTACTTACCGGCAGCGGACTCGCCGGACAGCATGACGGCGTCGGTGCCGTCATAAATGGCGTTAGCAACGTCGGCAACCTCGGCGCGCGTCGGGCGCGGGTTCTGCTGCATGGAGTCGAGCATCTGCGTAGCGGTGATAACGGGCTTGTAGGCCGCGTTGCACTTGGCGATGATCTCCTTCTGGATGTGCGGAACGAGCTCGGGCTTGATCTCGATGCCCAGGTCGCCACGGGCGACCATGATGCCGTCGGAAGCCTCGAGAATCTCGTCGAAGTTCTCGACGCCCAAGGCGCACTCGATCTTCGGGAAGATCGTCACGTGCTCGCCGCCGTTCTCGCGGCAAAGCTCGCGGATGCCGCGGACGGACTCGCCGTCACGGATGAAGGAAGCGGCGATGTAGTCGATGTTCTCGGTCAGGCCAAAGAGGATGTCCTGACGATCGCGCTCGGTGATGGCGGGCAGCGAGATGTTGACGTTGGGCATGTTGACGCCCTTGCGCTCGCCAATCAGGCCGTCGTTCTTGACGACGCAGGTCATGTCCTGGCCGTCGACGGACTCGACCTCGAGGGCAACCAGGCCGTCATCGATCAGGATGAGGGAGCCCTTCTCGACCTCGGAGGGCAGAGCCAGGTAGTCGAGGGAGATATGCTCAGCGGTGCCGTGGAAATCCTCGGACGTGGGCTGAGCGGTGACGACGATCTTGTCGCCGGTCTTGACGGCAACCTTCTTGCCATCGACCAGAAGGCCGGTGCGGACCTCGGGGCCCTTGGTGTCGAGCAGGATGCCGACGGGCATACCGAGCTCCTTGGAAATACGACGGACGCGCTCGATGCGACCGTGGTGCTCGTCGTAGGAGCCGTGCGAGAAGTTAAAACGGGCGACGTTCATGCCCGCCTTGATCATCTCGCGGATGGTCTCGTCGCTATCGCAGGCGGGACCCATGGTGCATACAATCTTAGTGCGCTTGTACATTCAGACCTCCATCTGACATCGTCTTGCGCTGATAGATAAACCATAAGAAATAAAACTGAGATGATTATAACGAAATGACGACCGAATACCCCAAAAAATCGACCGTATGCCGAATTAGAAGTTCATTATTTGCGGAAAAACGGTATATGCAAAAACTTTACCAACCGTTCTAACCGCTGCTATCTGGGCGATATTTCAGTTTGATGACGCGCCGAAGATAAAACGTTTTATCAATGTTGAGCATCACACGGTCTGCACCGTTGCTTATAGACCATATTTCCAAATGGATTGTTTTGGCTAGACGCGTCGCTTTGGGGTACCATAGCTCCACTATCAACTGCCGCTCAGCACGGCAGCCTTGATGAGCCCTTGCCCTTCTCCTGGGAATTATGATCGGGCATCAATCTGCTGAGTGGCCCGAATCCCAGGAGGGGACTCTATATGCAAAAGGAATACCTGTCCGCCGCGGCGGAGGTGCTCAGCGACCAGGGCGTCGATGAGAACCTCGGCCTGAGCACTGGCGAGGCGTCGTCGCGTCTCGCCAAGACAGGCCCTAACAAGCTCGAGGAAGCCAAGAAGACGCCGCTGTGGAAGCGCTTCTTTGAGCAGATGGCAGACCCCATGGTCATCATGCTGATCGCGGCCGCGGTTATCAGTGCGCTCACGGGCATGGTCAAGGGCGAGCCCGACTTTGCCGATGTCGCCATCATCATGTTCGTCGTTATCGTCAACTCGGTGCTGGGCGTGGTCCAGGAAGCCAAGAGCGAGGAGGCCCTCGAGGCCCTGCAGGAGATGAGCGCGGCGCAGTCCAAGGTACTGCGCGACGGCAAGCTCGTGCTCCTGCCGAGCGCCGAGCTCGTGCCCGGTGACGTGATCATGCTCGAGGCGGGCGACTCCGTCCCGGCCGACTGCCGCGTGCTCGAGAGCGCCACGATGAAGATTGAAGAGGCCGCACTCACCGGCGAGTCCGTGCCCGTAGAGAAGCACGCCAACGTGATTGAGCTCGCCGCGGGCACCGATGACGTGCCGCTCGGCGACCGCAAGAACATGTGCTACATGGGCTCCACCGTGGTGTACGGCCGCGGCCGCGCCGTCGTGGTCGGCACCGGCATGGACACCGAGATGGGCAAGATTGCCGGCGCCCTGGCCGAGGCCAAGGAAGAGCTTACGCCGCTGCAGGTGAAGCTTGCCGAGCTCAGCCGCATCCTCACCATTATGGTGATCGTCATCTGCGTCGTGATCTTTGGCGTCGATATCCTCCGCCACGGCGTGGGCAACGTTCTTACCGACCCGACCGCCCTGCTCGATACCTTTATGGTCGCCGTCTCGCTCGCCGTCGCTGCCATCCCCGAGGGCCTGGTCGCCGTCGTGACCATCGTGCTATCGCTTGGCGTGACCAAGATGGCTAAGCGCCAGGCAATCATCCGCAAGCTCTCTGCCGTCGAGACTCTCGGCTGCACGCAGACCATCTGCTCCGACAAGACCGGTACCCTTACCCAAAACAAGATGACCGTCGTCAAGCACGAGCTCGCTGCGCCCAAGGAGAAGTTCCTGGCCGGCATGGCGCTGTGCTCCGATGCTCAGTGGGACGAGGAGCTGGGCGAGGCCGTGGGCGAGCCGACTGAGTGCGCGCTCGTCAACGACGCCGGCAAGGCGGGCCTCACTGGCCTGACTGCCGAGCATCCGCGCGTGGGCGAGGCCCCGTTTGACTCGGGCCGCAAGATGATGTCCGTGGTCGTCGAGACCCTGGATGGCGAGTACGAGCAGTACACCAAGGGTGCGCCCGACGTGGTGATCGGCCTGTGCACCCATATCTACGAGGGCGATAAGGTCGTCCCCCTGACCGAGGAGCGCCGCGCCGAGCTCGTGGCGGCCAACAAGGCCATGGCCGACGAGGCCCTGCGCGTACTGGCGCTGGCAAGCCGCACCTACACCGAGGTTCCCGACGACTGCAGCCCCGCTGCGCTCGAGCATGACCTGGTCTTCTGTGGCCTGTCCGGCATGATCGACCCGGTCCGTCCCGAGGTGGCCGACGCTATCCACGAGGCGCACGACGCCGGTATCCGCACCGTCATGATCACGGGCGACCACATCGACACCGCCGTGGCCATCGCCAAGCAGCTGGGCATCGTCGCCGATCGCAGCCAGGCCATCACCGGTGCCGACCTCGATCGCATGAGCGACGAGGAACTCGACGCGCACATCGAGGACTACGGCGTGTACGCCCGCGTCCAGCCCGAGCACAAGACACGCATCGTCGAGGCTTGGAAGTCGCGCGACCAGATCGTGGCCATGACGGGCGATGGCGTCAACGACGCCCCGTCCATCAAGCGCGCCGACATTGGCGTTGGTATGGGCATCACCGGTACCGACGTCACCAAGAACGTCGCCGACATGGTACTTGCCGATGACAACTTCGCTACCATCATCGGCGCCTGCGAAGAGGGTCGTCGCATCTACGATAACATCCGCAAGGTCATCCAGTTCCTGCTTTCGGCCAACCTTGCCGAGGTGTTCTCGGTGTTTATCGCCACGCTCATCGGCTTTACCATCTTCCAGCCGGTGCAGCTGCTGTGGGTGAACCTGGTCACCGACTGCTTCCCCGCGCTCGCGCTGGGCATGGAGGATGCCGAGGGCGACATCATGAAGCGCAAGCCGCGCAACGCCAAGGACGGTGTCTTTGCCGGACATATGGGTCTGGACTGTGTGGTCCAGGGCCTAATCATCACCGTGCTGGTGCTGGCGAGCTTCTTTGTGGGCGTGTACTTTGACATGGGCTACATCCATATCGCCGATATGATCGCCGGCAATGCCGACGAGGAAGGCGTGATGATGGCGTTCATCACGCTCAACATGGTTGAGATTTTCCACTGCTTCAATATGCGCAGCCGTCGTGCGTCGCTGTTCACCATGAAGAAGCAGAACAAGTGGCTGTGGGCTTCCGCCGCGCTGGCGCTGGTGCTGACGGTGATCGTAACCGTGCAGCCGACGCTTGCCGAGATGTTCTTTGGCCCCGTGACGCTTGAGCTCAAGGGCGTTCTTGCCGCGCTGGGCCTGGCCTTCCTGATCATCCCGCTGATGGAGATCTACAAGGCGATCATGCGCGCGGTCGAGAAGGAGTAAGTCGAAAGGCCATCCTTCCCACCGGCCCGACCGCCTGCGGGGTTTCTTCCTCGCTGGTCCTCGCGCTTCGCGCTGCGGGATCGCTCGGAAGAAACCCCTCCCGGCGGGCGGGCCTTCGGATAACCTCTCGGGACCATTGGCTGAGGGAAAGTTTGTGAGCTGGTCGGGCTTTGCCCGGCCAGCTCTTTTTGATTTAAAATACCTGCTCAGTTGTGATTTTTGGTGCTGGGAGGCGTTTGTGGCTAAGGCTAAGGCTAAGGCGAAGAAAAAGACGACGGGGGCGCGGGCTAAGCGTGATCGTCGTCGGAAGCTCGCGACCGAACCCCCTGCATCTGCTGAGGAGTTGCTGGCGAGTGTACCGGGGCTTGACGCGCTGCAGGATGTTCCGGCGTTTGATGACCTGCCGGTCGATGAAGCCCAGCAGGCTGCCTTTGATGATTTCTGCGCGCATGCCGAGGAGCCCGAGCAGATGCAGCTTGGCGCCGTGGTGCGCTTGGATCGTGGGTTTCCGCTGGTGGCGACTGCCGACGATACCTTCCGCGCCGAGCATGCCGTGGGATTTGCCAAGTCGCGCGGTGGGGACGAGGTCCTGCTGCCTGCCGTGGGCGATCGTGTGGCGGTGCGCCGCGCTCCCGGGCACGATATGGGCGTGATTGAATGCGTACTGCCGCGCCGTACGAGCTTTGAGCGTTGGCGCGGCCGTGCCCGCGGAGAGCGCCAGGTGCTCTGCTCCAACGTGGATAGCGTGCTAATCGTGCAGGCGCTCGGTGCCGGCGAGGTGCTGCTCGACCGTGTGGCGCGCTCGCTGGTGTTGGCGCTCGACTGCGATGCCGAGCCGGTGGTGGTGCTCACCAAGGCTGACCGCTGCGATGCCGGGGAGCTCGAGCGCGATCTGGACCGCGTGCGCCGTCTGGTGGGTCCGGACGTGCGCGTGATCTTGACGTCTTCTGCCGAGGGCCGCGGTCTGGACGAGGTCCGTGCCTGCGTGCCTGCCGGGAGCTGCGCCATGATTCTGGGCGAGTCGGGTGCCGGCAAGTCGACGCTGCTCAATGCACTGCTGGGCCACGATACGTTGGCGACCGGCGGTGTGCGCGAACGCGACGACCAGGGCCGTCACACTACCGTCGCGCGCGTGATGGTGGCGCTGCCGGGCGACGCCGGCGTGATCGCCGATGCCCCGGGTCTGCGCAGTTTGCCGCTCGTGGGTCACGAGCGGGGTCTGGCACGCGCCTTCCCCGAGATTGTCGAGGCATCGCGTGCGTGCCGGTTTGGCGACTGCACGCATACCCACGAACCGGGTTGCGCCGTTCGCGAGGCCGAGGACGCCGGGCAGATCGACAGCCTGCGTCTGGAAACTTTCCAAAATCTGGCGTCATCCATGCGCGTGAGCGCTCAAATGCTCGATCCCGATGTCCATCTGTAATTGATTTTTCCTATGACAGCCGTCTCCCAACTGTTCGGGAGACGGCTTTTTTGCTGCGGAAAAGCCTCGAAACATGCAGTTTGCTGACGTGCTGACCAAAACCTTGCCACGAGCTTGACGGGCTGGTCAGCTTTTGGTCAGCGATTGGTTTGACATCGAAAACCAAGATTGCGATTGCGCCGCTTTGCACTCTGGCCGCCCAGACAATGGTGGTACGGGCATTCGCCCGGCACTGCCATGAGAGGAGCGGCCGTGAACAAGAGCAAGCGCATCGCCATCAGTCTGGTCGCGGGCGTGCTCGCTGCTCTGCTCTGCATGGTTTACGGCTCGTCGATCCGCTCGCAAGCCGAACAGGTCCAGGCTGAGACCTTGGCCAAGTACGGTGGCGATCGCGTCGAGGTATGCGTCGCGGCGCGCGATATCGATGTGGGTGAGACCCTCGATGAGACCAATGTCATAACCCAGGAGTGGCTGACGAGTCTGCTGCCGCGTGACGCGGCGACCGAGCTACGCCAGGTGCGCGGCGACGTGACGACTTCGCGTATTCCCAAAAACGCCGTGATCTGCAATGTCTACACCAAGGCCGAGAGCCACATGCTCGAGGTACCTAAGGGCAAGGTCGCCGTTTCGGTGGCGGTCGATGCCGAGCACTCGGTCGGCGGTGCTGCGGGCGTGGGCAGCTACGTGGACGTGTACGTGCAAAAAGACGGCGTAACCGATCGGCTGTGCGGCGCGTACGTGATCGATACCAGTGAGGATTCCGGTTCCACGCGCGAGGGCAAGATCGAATGGGTGACGCTGGCGGCTGACCCCGAAGACGTCAAGGAACTGCTGGGAGCCTCGGGCAAGGGAACGGTCAGCTTGACGATTCCCGCCACGGCGCGCGGCAAAAAGAGCGGAGGCGACGAGTGATGAAGGCGATCTGGCTTGCGTGCTGCGCGTGCGGCGATTACGGGCTGTTGCAGCGGGAAGTCGAGGGCCGTGATGTGGGCGCACAGGTGCTTCGCGTGGGTGACCTGGACGGGCTGGTTTCCATGGCGCGGGCGTTTCCGTCGCGCCGCGGGGCTGCCATCATCGCGGCGTCTCTGTTTGATACCGAAGATGTGCGCAAGACTGTTGCGCGCCTGACGGCCGAAGGCCGCGTGAGTCGCGTGGTCGTGTTGATAGAAGCGCTCGATCCGTCGGATATCGAGGGGCTGTTTCGCGCGGGGGCGACCGAGGTCATCGCTGCGCACAGTATATGCGGCAACGGGCGTGCGGGCGAGGGAGCGGTTGATTCCGATCGGCGCATGACGATTGAGCCCGATGCTTTTGTTGATAGGGAACCCGGGGCGCCTCGCGCTACAAGAGGCCCGCGTGTTGATGATTATGGAAAAGCGGAAGCCGAGCATGGTCGGCGCCCCCGGAACCCCCTTGTATGCGATGACGCTGGAGGGCCGGCGCAGCATGCTGGCGACTCCCCGGCTGTAGATATGGGATACGTGCACGGCGTGAATCTGGTGGATGAACTCGACGAAGTTGAGGGCTTTGCCGGGTGCGGCGAGTTGTCGCTAATGCAGCATGAGCAGATTGCGCAGAACGAGCCTGCCTCGCAGACCGAACAAGCTGCCATGCCGGCTTGGACGCAGCGTGTGGTTGCGGCGGGGGAGACGGGGGCGCTGCCACCGACGCCCGCCCCGCCGCCTCCGATGCCGCCGGCAGACGCTGCCGCTCCGCCGCATCGAGCTCCGGTCATCTGCGCTATTTCGGGTTCGGGCGGTTGCGGCAAGTCGACGATCGTTGCCACCATGGCACACACATCGTCGCTGTTGGGCTTGCGTGCCGCCGTGCTCGACCTGGACCTGATGTTTGGAAACCTTTACGACTTGTTAGGCGTCGATGCTCCGCGCGATATGGCGGCACTTATCGAGCCGTCGGCGGCGGGCACGCTCACCGAGCCGGATATCGTAGCCACATCGATGCGCGTGGCGCCGGGCGTTACGCTCTGGGGTCCCGTCGCGGCGCCCGAGCAAGCTGAGCTCATGGCGCGTCCGGTGGAGCTACTGCTTGATGTTCTGCGTCGCGAATCCGACGTGGTCTTTATCGATACCTCGGTCTTTTGGGGCGACGCCGTGGCGGCTGCGGTGGCGGCGAGCGACCGTTGCCTGGTCGTTGGCGATGCGGCGGTGTCGTCCGCGACATCGGCGTCGCGCGTCATCGAACTGGCAAGTCGAGTAGGTGTGCCGCGCACGCGCATGAGCGCCGTGTTCAACCGGTTCGGTGCGCGCGGGGCAGACGAGGACGTCGCCATGCGCTTTGAGATTGCCTGTGCGTTGAGCTCCAAGATTCGTATCGCCGATGGCGGGCAGGATCTCGCCGCGCTCATGGCGTTTGGGCGCGCTGACGAGGCGGTGGGGCAGACCAGTGCTTTTGCGACTAGCATGCGCGAGGCCACGCGCGAGATGCTCGTGGAACTGGGGTGCGCCGTCGGCCCTTGGGGCGATATGGTCGCCGACCGTGCAACGCGTACCGAACGCCCGCGTATCCGCCTTCCCTGGTTGCGCGAGGGTGATCAGCGATGAGCCTGCAAACGAGGATTAAGGCTGCCGGCGCTGCAGCGGCGGCAGCGCCTGTAGATGCGGGGCGTCGCCGCGCGGTGAAACGACGCACCAAGCGCGCCGTGATGGACCGCATGGGTTACGACGAAGTGGCGCGTATCAGCGCCTATATCGACCCGGCACTTGCCCGCTCGGAATTGCGTCCTGCGGTGGAGGCGGCGCTCAATGTTGAGGAGTCGACCGATCTCGCGACGCCCGAGCGCGAGACCATCATCGACGAGATCTTGGATGACGTGGTGGGCTTGGGGCCGTTGCAGCCGCTCATCGAGGACGACACCGTTACCGAGATCATGATCAACGGCTGCCGCTCGGCTTTCTTTGAACGCGGCGGCGTCTTGTACCCCATCGAGCATGCGTTTGAGGATGATGAGCAGATCCGTGTGCTTATCGACCGCATTATCTCGCCACTTGGCCGCCGTATCGACGAGCGCAGCCCCATCGTCAACGCCCGCCTCAAAACGGGCTATCGCGTCAACGCGGTGATTCCGCCTGTGGCGATTGACGGACCGATTCTCACCATCCGAAAGTTCTCGGACCGTATCTGCTCGCTGGACGAGCTCGTGGGGTTGGGATCGCTGCCGCTTTGGTATGCGCAGCTGCTGTCGTGTGCGGTGTCGCTGCGACAGGACCTGGCGGTTGCGGGAGGCACGGGATCTGGTAAGACCACCCTGCTCAACGCGTTGTCATGTGAGATTTCCACCGGCGAGCGCATCGTGACGATCGAGGACTCTGCCGAGCTCAAGTTTGCGCATCATCCGCACGTGGTGCGCTTAGAGGCGCGCGAGGCTTCAATTGAGGGCGAGGGCGCGGTGACGATCCGCGACCTGGTAACTAATGCCCTACGCATGCGCCCCGACCGCATCGTGGTGGGCGAGGTGCGCGGTGCCGAGTGCTGCGACATGTTGCAGGCCATGAACACGGGCCACGACGGGTCGCTCACCACACTTCATGCGGGTTCAGAACAGGAGACCGTGGTGCGTCTGACGTTGCTTGCACGTTATGGCATCGACCTGCCGAGTGAGCTCATCGAGGAGCAGATTGCCATGGCGCTCGACGGTATCGTGATGTCCGAGCGCCACGCCGATGGCAGGCGCTTCGTCTCCTCGTATTCGGGGGTGCGACGCGCCGCATCGGGCGGCGTAGAGCTCGAGCGCTATGTGACGTTCGATGCCGCCGAGCGCACCTGGACGCTTGACCGCGAGCCGCCGTTTATCGCAGAAGGCCTGCGGTCGGGGACGCTCACACAAGAGGAGGTGGACGAATGGAGATCACTGTGCCCCTCGTCGTAGGGGGCTTGGCAGGGCTTTCTGTCGCGACGGCGTGCGGGGCGGAACCTCGTGTGCCGCAGGTACCGCCGGCGGAGCTGGCACGTCAGGCGCTCGAGACGGTGGCAGAGAAGCTGCCGCGTGAGCTGGTGGAAAACGATCTGCTGAAAAAGATCGCCCGTTCGTGGGCATCGCTGGCTCCGGCGCATCGCCTTGGCCTCGTGATCGAAGATGCTTCGGGACGTTTGGCGTTTCTGCTGCTATCGAGCGGTGTCTGCTGCGTTTTACTAACGATGGTGTCGTTATCGCCCCTCGGATTTGCCTTGGGACTTGTTGCTCCGTTTGCCGTTGGTGCCGCTCGGGATGGCTTTGAGAGCCGGCGCGAGCAACACGATGCAGAAGAGGCAATGCCCGAGGCGTTTACCGCACTTTCCATGTCGCTTGCCTCGGGACATTCGCTGGCCCAGGGCATGCGCTTTGTGGGCGCTCATGCGCAAGAGCCAGTGCATAACGAGTTTTTGCGGGTGGCGGCGGCGATCGATTGCGGCATCTCGGCGACCGACGCGCTCGATGACTTGCTCGTGCGTATCGACGCCCCCGGTCTTTCGCTTGTGACCTTGGCGCTTAAGGTGTCTCAGCGCACCGGCGCTCCGCTTGCCGACTTACTGTCCGAGGCATCGAGCATGGTGGGGGAGCGCATTGAGCTCAAGCGCCGCCTGGATGTTAAGACGTCGCAGGCTCGCATGTCTGCGCATATGGTCGCGGCGATGCCGGCGGGCATGTGCGCGGTGTTGGCGCTGCTTTCGGCAGATTTTCGTCGCGGTCTTGCGACGCCTGCCGGCGCGGGCGCTGTGGTGCTGGGTCTTGCCCTCAACGCCGTTGCCCTGGTGGTTATCCGGCGCATTATGAGGGTGGAGCTATGAGCGCCCTGGTTGCAGTTGCGGCTTGCCTGTGCGCCCTGAGTGTATTTGTCGCGACGGGTTTGGATCGGGTGGATGCGCGCAAGATCGCAGGGGCCTGCAAGCGCGAGGCGGTGCTGGTCGCTGCTGCGGGTTGCTCGGTGGTCGATGCTCTGACCGCGCGAGTGAAGGGCGCGGTTGGAGCGGGCGGCCCGGCGCGAGTGTCGCTCGGCGAAGTGTCCGAGATGATCGATGTTGTGCGCTTGGGTCTTTCGGCCGGTCTTTCGTTTGATGCGGCGCTTGAGATTTTCTGCGCCAACCGCCGGTCAGTGCTGGCTCTTCGCCTTGAGCGCGCCTGCATGGCGTGGCAGGTGGGCGTGGGCACGCGTGAGGACGAGTTGTTGGCCGCCGCGCGCGACCTGGACGTGCGAGCGCTCGAGACCTTTGCCATCACGGTGGGGCAGGCGCTCGCCCTGGGTGCCCCACTTGCCGAGACGCTGGCCGCTCAAAGTCGCGAGATCCGTGCGGCTCATCGCGCTGCGGTCGAGCGCGAGATCGAACGTGCGCCCGTCAAGCTGCTGATTCCCACCGGCACGCTCATCTTGCCGGCGTTGCTTCTGTCCATATTGGGCCCGCTGCTGGGAGCAGGCGGGATGATGTAGGGAGGAATACATGAACACGATGACTGACGCTGCTGGCAAGGTCCAGGGCTGGGCGTTTTGCCGGGCGGCACATGTTCGTCAGCGCGCCAAGGAACTATTGCAGGAGGAGAGTGCACAGGGTACCACTGAGTATGCCATCTTGGTCGGCGTGCTCGTGGTGATCGCGATTATCGCCATCGTCGCATTTAAGGGCAAGGTCCAAGATCTATGGAACGCTATCAGCGAGGGCATCAACAGCCTGTAGAGGGCGAGCGCCCCATCGGGGTGCTGCTGGTGTTTGCTTGCCTGACCGTGGCGATAGCGGTGGTGCTTTGGGGGCTTAACGCCGCGCGGCAGCAGCGTCCTGGGACCGCCTCCGATTTGGGCTCAGATTCGGCGGTAGCGTCTCAAAAAGATGAGATGCGAGATGCGGACGATTCGGATGTCGCTGTCACGGCGCAAACCTTTCTGCGGGCGCTCGACAAGCGGTCTGGCACTGCGACGGATTCGCCTGAGGGCAACGCGATTGCGGTCCGGCTTGCATGGTCCGAGGACCGACCGATGACCGAAGCGGCAGCGGATATGCTGCGTGCCTATCACGAGGTACCCACGGCACAACTTGCTCTGAGCGGCTATCTCGATATCAAGGGCAACGTGTGGGGCGCTATCGTGCGCGACGGACGCGGCTGGGTCGATATGGTGACGGTTGCCGCGGATACTGGCGATGCTTCGTGTCGTCTGCGCGCCGTGCGCCTGGTCCCGCAAACAATAAACTCAAAGGAGGGATCGTGAAATGCATGGCGTTCTGCGTGAAGAGGTTGCCCAAGCGACTGTGGAATACGCCATCGTCACGGTGGCGCTGTTATCGATCGTGCTGGCGATTGCGGGACTTTGGCGTGCTGGCACCGATGGGCGCTTGGCGGCGCTGGTCGAGCGGGCGGCATCCCATGGCGTTGCCTCGATGTCGGTTATCGACGCCGCTGCGGGCGCTAAGGACATCGCGTTGTATTGATATCGCGTGCGAGGACCGGGCGCAGTCTACGGTCGAGGCCGCTTTTTTGCTGCCGACGTTTCTGACGCTCATCCTTCTCGCACTGCAACCGGTGTGCCTGCTCTATACGCGCGCGGTCATGGAGTCTGCCGCCGCCGAGACCGCGCGGCTCATGACCACGACGACGGCGGAGGACGACGATCTTAAGGAGTTCACCCGCCGCCGGCTTGCCGCAGTGCCCAACGTTTCGATCTTTCATGCCGGCGGGCCGTTGTCGTGGGATATCGAGCTTGGCCGGGTCGGTGCGGGTGGCGCCTCGTCCGTGTCCGTTTCCGGCGAGGTCAAGCCGTTGCCTGTGATCGGTGCGTTTGTGCAGGCTATGGGTGGTACCGCCGAGGGCGGCTACGTTGAGCTCAAGGTCGATGTCTCGTATCAATCGCGTCCCGAATGGCTGGAGGGAGATTATGATTCGTGGATTGCTGCATGGGATTAAGCGTTTCTGGTCTAGACGCGTTTTGACGCACCGTCCGAGCTGCCATCGCAAGCGAGGCGGCTTTATGGGTCGAGCCGGTGTCGATCTGTTTATCGAAGACGGTGCCTACACCACGCTCTCCTCTGCGGTGGTCATCCTAGTGGTGCTCACATTGTTGTTTTCGTCGACCGCGGCGATATGGAGCATGTCGCGTGCCGGGGACGCCCAGGTGGCGGCCGATAGCGGCGCGCTGGCGGGTGCCAACGTAGTGTCGTCCTATCACACGGCTGCCACGGTGGTTGATGCGAGTATCTTGAGTCTGGGGCTGGCGGGGTTTGCCACGATCGGGACGGGCCTGGTCGCCATCCTCATCCCGGGTGCCGAGCCGGTTGCCGGCAATATGGTCGACACCGGGATCGAGATCATTAAAACGCGCAACAAGTTTGCCAAAAGCGCATCGGAAGGCTTACAGAAAATCGAGACGGCTCTGCCGTATCTGATCGCCGCGCGTGCCACGCAGGCGGTGTCGGCGCAGGATACCGATAGTGTGACCTATACCGGTACGGCGCTTGCCGTGCCCAGGACATCCGAGTCGGACTTTGCTGCGCTCAAAGGGTCAGAGATCTCGACCGATACCATTAAAGACACATCAGATGATTTAGAGCGTGCGGCCGAGGAGCTGCGGAAGGCCTCGGAGGAGACGGCGAAGGCAAAGGAGCGCGCTTGGCTGGCGGATTGTGGTGGGTCTGACAAGGGCTCGGTCGGCAGCTGTTCTTGTATGTGGGAGCGCGCAAAAAGCCTAACGGATCTTTCCGGTGTTCAAAATCCGCATTACTCATCGAGCGTTACGTGGGAGCCTCAAGTTGCCCTTGATCGCGCGAAGGACTACTACCATTGGCGTCTGACAAATGAGAAGCCCCAGGGCTCGAGTGTCGAGATGAAGGCAGAGTCTGCGGCGCGTAAGGCGTTTTATACCTATGCGAACGCGGAGGTCGATCGGGCATATATAACCGAGAACGGAGACAGGGTTTCCTCCTATATTCCGCTGCTGCCGCGCAACTCTGATGAGGTTCGGGCGACGGAACTCTATACCGATGCGGTGTGGCCGACTAGCGTGAACGATGACAAGGCGTATCTGCATTACGGGACGACCTGCCCTAACTATAAGAAAGGGACGCCGAGCGGATTTGCTTCGGTTGCCGATTACGATGGACAGGATAAATGCAGCAAATGCCATTTTGGCGTTTTGTCGCTTGGTGCTGTTGCGGCGCCTTCAACCTCTATCGAAAACGGCTTTGAGTATCACTTTGACAAGTTTAAAGACGCCCTGGAGGACTACGTCGACTGTCGCAACAAGGAGCTCGAGCTCGAGCGTCAGACCGAGGACGAAGCCGACCGTGCGGGCAATGCGTTCGATACCGCCATCAAAGAACTTTCCGGTGAGCGTCCGCGTATCGCCCCACCTGGCCGCAACGGCGTAGTCGCCTTTGCAGTTTCGGGTGATATTACCAGCCCCGATCAACTTAACTCTTCGTTTAACACGGCGGTTGAGCTTGGCAGTCGCGGTGCCATCTCTGCCGCGGTGCTGGCGCCCGATGAGGCGACGGCGCAAAACAACGTGCTTTCGCGATTTTTCTCGACATTGAAGGAACGCTCGGGTGGCGTTGCCGGCGTACTCGATGGCGTCATGGATGTCTGGGGACGGCTGCTTGTGGGATACGGAGACATCCAAGGTTCGGCCGACGAACTTATGGACGAGATGATTAAAGGCCTAGGAGGGGGCAGCGGCGCGTTGGGCTCCATCGCATCGTGGCTCGGCGATACCGTTTCGGCGTCCGTGGCGGCGCTGGGTTTGGAACCGTGCGACTTGCGCCTGCGAAAGCCGGTGCTGACTGATTCCGCCAACGTCATTAAGAGCCCGGGGTCTGACATTGCTGGTCTCTCTCAAGCGCAAGACAAACTGCGAAGTATTCCGTTGGGCGTGACCGATCCCAAGGCGCTTTGCGAGGCGTTGGAATATCAAGTCGAACGCACCATCAGCGGTACGGTGTTCACGCTTGCGGAGATTCCTCTGTCCGGCGGCGGCTCCATCCCGCTCACCGTCGATGTCGCCACGCTGGTTGGCGCTCTGGGCGGTGGGTCGTAATGAGTATCCGCATGCGTCTGCGCGAGGAGCGCGCCCAAGCGACGGTGGAGATAACAGTGGTTACGCCCGTTTTGCTGGTGCTGGCACTCATCGTATACAACGTCATGATCTATGCCAGCGCTGTCGCGCGCTTCGACCGCGTGGTGCCCGACATCGTGTTGGCGCACGCCGTGGCGCCGAGCGGGGAGGGCGACGAAAGCTCTGTCGATGCCTCGGCGACGGTCCGGACTCAAATTCTGAATGCCATGGAAGGCTATGACTTGCAGATCGAAGTGTCGAGCGAGCAAGGCGCGGAGGCATCGGATGGTGGCCTGCTCTCCCTATCCGGTACGTTTAGGACCTACACCTGCACCATGCACTATGAGCCGTGGCCGACTTCTCTCAGCATCGCTGGCGTTCCGCTGGGGGCGCCGACAACGTTGTCGCACGAGCGCGCGGTGACGGTCGATCCATGGCGTCCGGGGGTGGTCATGTGACCGCGGTCTCGTCCTACATCGCCTACGCGCGGGCACTCAATAGGCTGGGCTGGACGTCGGCCGAGTTTGCGGTGGCGGAGTCGTTTGCCGTGCGCCTGCGCGGCATGCTGGGACGGTGTCCGGTTGCCGCCAACGGTCTGCCGCTCGTCATGGCATTTCCACGCTGCTCTTCGGTCCATACGTGTTTTATGGCCTATCCCATCGATATCGCCTTTATCGATGCACGTGGCTATGTCCTCGTATGCTACGAAAACGTACGTCCCTGGCGTATGTGCTCCTGCCCCGGCGCCTGGGCCGTACTAGAGCGTCCTTCAATCATTGTTTCGACCCCTGCTCTCCAACGCGTGCCGGCTTAAGAATTGGCGACAGCGGACTTTCGTCATACGAAATTGGGTAAGATGGAGGAGAAGATGCATGGATGTTGAGATCCATCCCAACGCTAAAAAGCACCTGACGGAAAAGCAGGTGCTTAGCGCTTGGCTTGCGGTTACTGAGTGCATTCGTCGCGAGCCGAAGGACGAGCCGCCGAGATGGCTTGCGATTGGATGGCTCCCAGACGGACGAAGCGTGGAGCTTGTCGCGGTCGAGCTTGTCCGTGGGGGCTTATCATTCATGCCTTGTCTCCAGTCCAGAAGAAATTTTGGCAGGAGATTGAACGGGCTCGGCAAAGGGGTCGATGATGGGCAAGACGTATACGGCCGCTAATGGTCAGGTTGTAACGGATGAAATGATTGACGCGTGGTGCGAGTCGTACGAGCGCGGAGAGTTTCCGGATGGCGAACACACCGTTGGTGGGATCGTGCATGGACGGCCCCCACTCTCGGGTGAGGGGACGGCAACGCTGTCGGTCAAGATTCCTCTGGGAATGAAGGAGGCCATTCGTCGACGGGCGGCTGCCGAGGGGATGACGCCAAGTGAGTTTGCCCGTGCGGCTCTGAGCGAAAAACTTCTTGCTGCCGGCTGATGCCTCTGACGTGCCGATTTAAAGAACCGAGGCTGTGCTCAAAAACTTTTTTGAAATTCTCGGTTGACCGGAACGCGTCCTTGGTTATACTAATCAAGCCTTGAAACAAGGCACACCTCAAATGGCTGGGTAGCTCAGTTGGTAGAGCAGAGGACTGAAAATCCTCGTGTCAGGGGTTCGATTCCCTTCCCCGCCACCTTGAATTGACTAGGACCTCTGCAAAGGGGTCCTTTTCTTTTATGTAGCCCTCGCACGGAATCGAACCCCGTGAGGGCGCGGAGCTGAGTAAACGCGTAAGCGTTTGCCAGCGCAGCTCGCAAGGCGCGTAAGCGCCGCAGCGGTCCGTCCGCGCAGCGCGCGGACGCGATTCCCTTCCCCGCCACCTTGAATTGACTAGGACCTCTGCAAAGGGGTCCTTTTCTTTTATGTAGGGTTCTGCGGAAACTGCGTCCCAGAATAAGGGCTCAGAACGGGACACACTTTCCGGTGCCTGCCTCCGGCGCGCGTACACACCTCGTCGCACCATTCCGAGTCCGTCTGCTCCCAGACATTCCTCCCACTTTCGCGTCACTTTGCAGACCGTTCGGTCGCCTGTCCGCACACGCGGGTATACTCAAAACGATACTTATCCTACGCAATACGATGCGGGTTCGACCTGCATGATCCGAAGGGGGCAGTGATGGAGAGGATACTCGGCGTTAATCTCTCTGGCTGGTTTATTCCCGAGCCTTGGGTGACCCCGTCGCTGTACGCGGCGACCGGTGCATCCAACGCGGCTGAGCTACAGGAGGCCATGGGTACCGCCGCCTATAACGAGCGCATGCGCCGCCATTACGAGACGTTTGTGGGCGAGGACGATTTTCGCCGCATGGCGCAGATCGGTCTCAATGCCGTGCGTCTGCCGGTGCCCTGGTATGCCTTTGGCTCACAGGAGTCCGATGCCTCCTACATATCGGTTGTCGATTACATCGACCGCGCAATTGAGTGGGCTGCCAAGTACGACATCCGCGTGCTGCTCGATCTGGCAACCGTGCCCGGTGGCCAGGGCGATTCCAACGATTCGCCCACCACGCCGGAGGCTGTTGCCGAGTGGCATTCGTCCACCAACGGC
This sequence comes from Collinsella sp., assembly GCA_019425015.1. Classification (GTDB taxonomy): domain Bacteria; phylum Actinomycetota; class Coriobacteriia; order Coriobacteriales; family Coriobacteriaceae; genus Collinsella. The sequence continues at coordinate 28,975 of JAHYYJ010000009.1, read as the reverse complement.
CGTCATGTCGCACTCGACGTGCTCGAGCGCTTGGCCGATCGCTATGGCGAGGCCGAGAGCCTGCTGGGCATTGAGCTGCTGGACACGCCGCAGATGAGCGTTCGCAAGAGCCTCTTCACCATGACGGATGGCATTCCTGCTCACTACCTGCGCAATTTCTATCGCGATGCCTACGAGCTCGTTCGTTCGTATATGCCCGAGGATAAGATCGTCGTCTTCTCGTCGTCGGGGCATCCCAGCGAGTGGAAGCATTTTATGCGCGGCGCCAAGTACAAGAACGTCTACATGGACCTTCACCTGTACCATTACCGCGACGAGTATGCGCTCGACATCACGAGCCCTCGCGGGCTGACGACGGCGATTTCGCGTAACAAGCGCGAGCTTAAAGAAGCGATTTCGACTGGGTTCCCCGTGCTGGTGGGCGAATGGTCGGGCGCGGCGATCTTTGCCAACTCGTCGGTTACGCCCGAGGGCCGCAATGCCTACGAGCGCGTGTTTATCGCCAACCAGCTGGCTTCGTTTGCGCCGGCTGCCGGTTGGTTCTTCCAAACGTGGAAGACCGAGAAGCGCATTGCAGCATGGGACGCCCGCGCGGCGCTCGGTACGCTCGAGCGCGGCATGATTGAATAGGTTGATATGACGCAAAACAGCGCCCATACGGGCAAACTCTATGTGGTCGGCACGCCCATCGGCAACCTGGGTGACCTGTCCCCGCGCGTTGGCGAGGCCTTTGCCGCTGCCGATGTCATCTGCTGCGAAGACACGCGTGTGACGTCAAAGCTGCTGATGCACCTGGGCATTTCCAAGCCGCTTGTCCGTTGCGACGAGAATGTGATCGCTAGCCGCGCTGCCGGCCTGGTCGACCGTCTGCTGGCGGGGGAGACCCTCGCCTTTGCCTCGGACGCCGGCATGCCGAGCGTGTCCGATCCCGGCCAGGCGCTGATCGAGGCGGCGCGTGAGGCCGATGTGCCCGTCGAAGTTATTCCTGGGCCCTCTGCTTGCGTCACGGCGCTTGTTTCGTCCGGCATTCCCTGCGAGCATTTTTTCTTCGAGGGCTTTTTGGGCCGAAAGCACGGCGACCGTGTGCGCCGTTTGCAGCGCCTTGCCGTGGTGCCCGGCGCACTCATCTTCTACGAGTCTCCACATCGCATCGTGGCGACGCTCGAGGCCGTGGCGGAGGTCTTTCCCCAGCGTGAGGTTGCCGTCTGCCGCGAACTCACCAAGCTGCACGAGGAGGTCTTGCGCGGGCCCGCTGACCAGCTTGCCGAGGAGCTGCGTGCTCGCGGCGAGGTAAAGGGCGAGATTGCGCTGGTCATCGCGCCACCGAGCGAGGATGAGGAGGCCGGTATCGTGCCGGTCGGCGCCACGGCAGCGGATCCCGACGAGGCCCTGCGCGAGGATATCCGCGCCGCGCTCGAGGAGGGGGAGCCCGCGTCTGCGGTGGCCAAGCGCCTGTCTCAGAAGTATTCGCGCCGCAAGCGCGATGTCTATGCCATGGTGCTCGATATGCAATAGATGGAGGATATCCAGCCTTTGCGCTAGAATCATCCCCTGTATGCAACGTTTTTCTGGAGGACAAACCCCATGGATCAAAGCAAGCCTTCGTTCTTTATCACGACGCCCATCTACTACGTCAACGCCGATCCGCACCTGGGCACGGCTTATTCCACCATCATCGCCGACGTTCAGGCTCGCTATCGCCGCTCCGCCGGCTATAACGTCAAGTTCCTGACCGGCATGGACGAGCACGGCGAGAAGGTCGCCGAGGCCGCAGCCAAGCATGGTATGACGCCGCAGGAGTGGACCGACAGCCAGGCCCCGCACTTCAAGGAGCTTTGGAGCAAGCTCGAGATTTCCAACGACGACTTCATCCGCACCACCGAGCCGCGCCAGCATCATGCCGTGCAGTACCTGTGGGAGCGCATGAAGGAGTCCGGTTACCTGTATAAGGGCAGCTACGACGGCTGGTATTGCGTGCCTGACGAGACCTACTTCACCGATACGCAGGTCCAGAAGGGCGACGAGGAGTACGGCAGCGTCGGCCAGCACCTGTGCCCCGACTGCCACCGTCCGCTTGAGCGCGTGCAGGAGGAGTCCTACTTCTTTAAGCTTTCCGCCTTCCAGGACAAGCTGCTCAAGCTCTATGACGAGCATCCCGACTTTGTCGAGCCTGCGTTCCGCATGAACGAGGTGCGCAGCTTTGTCGAGGGCGGCCTTAACGACCTTTCCGTGAGCCGCACGAGCTTTGACTGGGGCATTCAGGTCCCGTTTGACGAGGGCCACGTGACCTACGTGTGGTTCGATGCGCTGCTCAACTATATGACGGCCGTCGGCTACGGTGTCGATACCGACGAGGCGCGTGCCGAGCTGGCCTATCGCTGGCCCGCGCAGTTCCACATCGTGGGTAAGGACATCATCCGCTTCCACTGCGTCATTTGGCCCGCCATGCTCATGGCCATCGGCGAGGCCCTGCCCGAGCACGTTTTTGCCCACGGCTTCCTGACCGTGCGCAATGCCGAGACCGGCAAGGCCGAGAAGATGTCCAAGAGCCGCGGCAACGCTATCGCTCCGCAGGACGTTATCGACATGCTGGGCGTCGAGGGCTATCGCTACTACTTTATGACCGACGTCGTTCCCGGTACCGACGGCGCTATCAGCTTCGATCGCATGGAGCAGGTCTACAACGCCGACCTGGCCAACAGCTGGGGCAACCTTATCTCGCGTTCGCTCAACATGAGCGGCAAGTACTTTGACGGTTGCGCGCCCGCCAAGCCCGCATCGTTCGATGCGTTCGACAACCCGCTGGCAAAGATCGCCGATGGCCTGGTCGACCGCTACATGGCCAAGATGGACGTGCTCGATTACGGCGGAGCCAAGGACGAGGTCATGGAGCTCATCCACGCCGCCAACCACTACATCGAGGACTCCGAGCCTTGGGCGCTTGCCAAGGATGAGGCTAAGGCTGACGAGCTGGCATTTGTGATCTACAACCTGCTCGAGGCCATCCGCATTGCCGCTCACCTGCTGATGCCGCTCATGCCTCAGACCTCTGCCGAAGCCCTGCGCCGCCTGTCCTGCGAGGACGAGGCCGCGAGCGACGACCTCAAGGGCATTTGCGCTTGGGGCCTGCTTGCCGGTGGTCAGCCCGTCGAGAAGGGTGAGCCGCTGTTCCCGCGTCTGGGCTAAGACGCCGCGCGCCATATCGGCAATTTGCTGTTTAGATGTAAGGGCATGGCCGCAACGGTCCATGCCCTTTTGTTTCAAGACGCCGCCATCATGCTAAGGAGGCAACTATGACAACTTCGCCTTTGGCAAACCCCACGGCAACAAGGGAGCTGCTGGAGGAGTTTGGCCTTGCGACCAAGCATCGCCTGGGCCAGAACTTCCTGATCGACAACCATGTAATTGAGCGCATTTGCGAGCTTTCCGAGCTCACGGGCGATGAGCGCGTGCTCGAGGTTGGCCCGGGCGTTGGTACGCTCACGCTCGCGCTGCTGCAGGAGGCGGCGTGCGTCACGTCGATCGAGGCCGATCCCGAACTCGAACCGGTGCTCGATGCCCATGCCGCCGACTATGCCAACTTCCGCTTTATCATGGGCGACGCGCTCAAGGTGACGACGGGGCAGATTGAGCAGGCTGCAGGCGGTGAGCCGACGGTATTTGTCGCGAACCTGCCCTATAACGTGGCGGCGACGATCATCCTGCAGTTCTTCCAGACGATGCCCGCGCTCAAGCGTGCCGTGGTCATGGTTCAAAAGGAGGTTGCCGATCGCATTGCCGCGGTGCCGGGTAACAAGACCTATGGCGGCTACACGGCAAAGCTCGGCCTGTATGCGCAGGTTACGGGTCGCTTTGAGGTGCCGCCACGTTGCTTTATGCCGGCACCGCACGTGGACTCGGCCGTCGTGCGTATCGACCGTGTTGACGGCGTGGCGCCCGAAGGACTCGATCGCGAGTTTGTGGCCCGCGTGATTGATGCTGCATTTGCTCAGCGCCGCAAGACCATCCGCAATTCCATGAGCGCCAACGGCTTTGCCAAGGACGTGCTCGACGCCGCCTTTGAGGCTTGCGGTATCGCACCCACCACGCGCGCAGAAACGCTTGATGTTGCCGACTTTATCCGCCTGGCTCAGGAGCTCATCCATGATGCCTAATGCCGAACGCGTGACGTTTACCAAGAAAAAGAAGACGGTTGCTTGTCCCGTGCCCTTGGCACCGCTTGCTGACACGCATGCGCATCTGCTTTCGTTTTGGGGGAAAGAAGTGCCCGAGACGCTCGTGCGCGCCAAAGCCGCGGGCGTCGACCTGTTGGTGACGATGCTCGACCCCATCGCCGACAAGCGCAGCGTGACGGACTATAGCGACTGGCTCGTGCGCGAAATTCTGCCGATGCGGGATATTCCGCAGATCAAGTATCTCGCTGGCGTTCACCCCTATGGCGCGCCGGATTATACCGATGACATTCACGCGCAGGTTGTTGCTGCGCTCGATGACCCTTTGTGCGCCGGTATCGGCGAGATCGGTCTGGACTACCACATGGATTACGACGACGACATCGCGCCGGCGCCCCACAGTGTGCAGATTGATTGCATGGCGCGTCAGCTCGAAGTTGCCGTGCGCCGCAATGTGCCGGTGGAGCTGCACCTGCGGCACGAGGACTCGGATGGGGAGCGCACCTCGCATATGGATGCGTACAACGTGCTGCGCGAGGTGGGTGTGCCTCAGGCCGGTTGCGTGCTGCACTGTTTTGGCGAGGACCGCGCCACGATGGAGCGCTTTGTGGAGCTGGGCTGCTATATCGCCTATGGTGGTGCGGCCACCTTTAAGCGCAACGACGACGTGCGCGAGGCATTTGCGGCGACCCCGCTCGACCGCATTTTGTTCGAGACGGATTGCCCGTATATGGCGCCGGAGCCCATTCGCGGTCTTGAATGCGAGCCAGCAATGATCTCCATTACGGCAAACGCGCTGGTTAACGACCGTGTCGATCGCACTGGTGAGGACGCCGAAACAATCGCGCATGCCGCTTGGGAAAATGCCTGCAAACTTTTTCAAAAATAGTTCTTGCGTTCGCGGTGGCGCTCCGTTATTCTAATTCCTGCACGCGGGCGTGGCGGAATTGGCAGACGCGTACGGTTCAGGTCCGTATGGGGGCAACCCCATGAAGGTTCAAGTCCTTTCGCCCGCACCATTGATTGAAAGAGCTCCCAGCAATGGGAGCTTTTTTGTTATGGGCCCGTCGCAGGGACTTGAACCTGTGAAGGAGCGAGCGTAAAGAAAACGCGGAGCGTTTTTAGCGAGCTGGCGAGGACGCCGGCAGGCGGCCGATGCCGGTGCGGATCCGCGAAGCGGATACGCGGACGTCCTTTCGCCCGCACCATGGATTGAAAGAGCTCCCAGCAATGGGAGCTTTTTTGTTATGCACGATCTCCTTGGACGGGTATCCTAATGCCAACGTGTGCCTATCAGAGGAGAGACCATGCTGTTTTCCGGTATCATCGCCGCCCTTACCAGCCTTTTGATTCCCATCATCATCCTGTTGTTGCTGCTCCCCAACGCCTGCTACGTCGTTGAGCAGCAGCACGCTGTGATCATCGAGCGCTTGGGTAAGTTCAATCGTATCGTCAACGCGGGCTTCCACGTGAAGGTGCCCGTGATTGACCGCAAGGCCGCCACGGTGAGTCTGCGCACCATGAAAAATGGTTTTGGCATCGACGTTAAGACCCAGGACAACGTGACCATTGGCCTTGAGGTCTCCGCTCAGTACCACGTGAGCTATGACATGGGCGCCGGCCCGGCAGATTCGGGCATCTACAAGAGCTACTATATGCTGCAGGAGCCCGTCGACCAGATGCGCGACTTCATCACCGACGCCCTGCGCTCCTCCATCCCCGTCTACACACTCGATGAGGTCTTTGCCAAGAAGGATGACATCGCCAAGGATGTCAACGCTACCGTTTCCGAGCAGATGGCCGCCTACGGCTTCACCCTCGTGTCGACGCTCATCACTAAAATCGCACTGCCGACCGAGGTCGAGAACTCCATGAACGACATCAACGCCGCCCAGCGCAAGCGCGCTGCGGCACAGGAGCTCGCCGAGGCCGACCGCATCAAGCGCGTCACCGAGGCAACCGCCGAGGCCGAGGCTATGGAAAAGGCGGGCGAGGGCATCGCCAACCAGCGCAAGGCCATCGCGCTGGGTATCAAAGATTCGCTCGAGATCATCCAGGAGACGGGTGTCGGCAATGACGAGGCCAACCAACTGTTCATGTTTACGCAGTGGTCCGAGATGATGACGGAGTTCGCTCGCACGGGTAAAACCTCGACGGTCGTGCTGCCGAGCGACTTTTCGCAGTCGGCCTCGATGTTCGAGCAGATGCTGGCCGCCGGCAAAGTTCAAAACGATTCGAAGGAGTAGACGCGCGTGAAATACACCGTCGTTTGCGTCGGTAAGCTCAAGGAGTGCTTTTGGAAGGACGCGTGCGCTGAGTACACCAAGCGCCTAGGTGCCTATGCCAAGGTGGATATCCGCGAGGTGGCCGATATCGACCCGGCTAAGGCGGGCGGCGTGGATGCCGCGCGCGACAAGGAGGGGGCGGCGATTCTTGCCGCCTTGCCATCTCGAGCGCATGTGATCCTGCTGGCTATCGAGGGCAAGGAGCGCTCGAGCGAGGAGTTTTCGGCGAGGCTCGACGATCTTATGCTGCGAGGCAGCAGCGACATTGCCTTTGTAATCGGCGGTTCGGACGGCGTGAGTGACGACGTGCGCGCACGAGCCGACGAGATGCTCAGCTTTGGACGCATTACCTTGCCGCATAACCTGGCGCGTGTGGTGCTGCTGGAGCAGATTTACCGTGCCTGCAAGATCAGTCGTGGCGAGCCGTATCACAAATAGGTCGGCAATACGAAACAATGGCGTGGGACAATAGCTTTCGTTTTGAGGAATGTGTCTGAAAGGACTATGTGATATGAAGATTGGATTTGTCGGTTTTGGCAATATGGCGAGCGCTATGGCCGATGGCTGGATCGCTGCCGGTGTAGCTGCGAGCGACATGTGCGCCTGTGCGGGTCGCTACGACGCACTGGTTGAGCGCTGCGAGGCGCGCGGGATGGCCGCCTGCCACGATGCCGCCGAGGTTGTCGCCGCATCCGATATCGTGGTCGCTGCGGTCAAGCCGTACATGATCGAGAAGGTATTCGCCCCGCTCAAGGATGCTCTTGCCAAAAAGGTCGTTCTGTCGGTTGCCTGGACCTGGGACAGTGCCAAGTGGGAGCAGGTCCTGCCGGGCGTCGCGCATATCTCGACGGTGCCCAACACGCCGGTTTCGGTGGGCGAGGGCGTCATCGCCTGCGAGAAGGCTTCGACGCTTAACGACGAGCAGCGTGCTGTGGTGCTCGACCTGCTCGGTAAGCTTGGCGCTGTCGTCGAGCTCGACACAAGCCTGCTGTTTGTGGGCGGCACGGTGGGTGGTTGCGCTCCGGCGTTTGTCGCCATGGCAATCGAGGCCCTGGGCGATGCGGCGGTCAAGCACGGTATCCCGCGTGCGGATGCTTATCGCATTGTGAGCCAGATGGTGCTGGGTACGGCAAAGCTGCAGCTTGCAACTGGCCAGCATCCTGCGGCGATGAAGGATGCCGTATGCTCGCCCGGTGGTGCCACCATCAAGGGCGTCGTTGCGCTCGAGGACGCCGGCATGCGCAGCGCCCTGGTCAAGGCAATCGACGCAACCCTCCAGTAAAACCGACCAAAAAAGGGACAGGTTTATGTTGGCAGGTTTTTCCTGCGGTTTTGTCCTTTTAGCGAAAAGTGCCCCGCAACTGGCTCAATTCCAGTTGCGGGGCACTTGCGTTTGCCCAGATAAAACCGACCAAAATAAACCTGTCCCTTTTTGGCAGGTTAGTCCCAGAAGCTGTCTTCTTCGTCCTCGGACTTGGGGCCGCGGTCGACATACATCTTATGGGTGCGCTTCTCCATTACAAAGGCAATAATCGCAAACAGCAGGATGCCGCCGGCGAAAAGGATGGCAAAACCGGTGCGGGTGCCAAACAAAAAGGAAAAAACTGCGTCCATTGGGTGCCTTCTTGCGTAGTTGAGTTGGGTCGTAAACGCTCATAAGTATATACTTGCCCATACATGTACAAGGTTGCAACCTAAATGGAATGTATATCGCCGGAGGATCTAATGCTTGATATCAAGTTTGTTCGCGAGAACCCCGATGCCATCGATGTCGCCATGGCTAACCGCCAGACGTCTTGGGATCGCGAGAAGTTCTTTGAGCTCGACGACGAGCGTCGTGCCGTCATCACCGAGGTCGAGGAACTTCAAGCCACGCGCAATGCCGAGTCCAAGAAGATCGGCGCCCTGATGAAGGAGGGCAAGAAGGGCGAGGCCGAGGCCGCCAAAGAGGCCGTGCGCGCCGTCAACGAGAAGATTGACGGTCTGGCCGAGCGCCGCACCGCCCTCGAGCAGGAGCAGTACGACTTCATGGCTCACCTGCCCAACATTCCTTGCGAGGCCACGCCGTACGGCAAGGACGAGGACGAGAACATCGAGCGCCGTCGTTGGGGCACCCCGCGCGAGTTCGACTTCGACTTTAAGCCGCACTGGGATCTGGGCACCGACCTCGACATCCTTGACTTCGAGCGCGGCAACAAGCTCTCCGGCAGCCGCTTCACCGTTCTCGGTGGCGCCGGCGCCCGTCTTGAGCGCGCCCTCATCAACTTCTTCCTCGATACGCACACCAGCCGTGGTTTTAAGGAGTGGTGGCCGCCCATCGTCGTCAAGCGTCAGACCATGTTCGGCACGGGCCAGCTGCCCAAGTTCGAGGACGACGCCTATCACGTCTCGGGCGACAACTTCCTGATCCCCACCGCCGAGGTCGTGCTCACCAACCTGCACGCCGGTGAGGTCCTCGACGCCGATACCCTGCCGCGCCGCTACACCGCCTTCACCCCCTGCTTCCGCGAGGAGGCCGGCTCCGCTGGTCGCGATACCCGCGGCATCATTCGCCAGCACGAGTTCGACAAGGTCGAGATGGTCAAGTTTGCCAAGCCGGAGGAGTCCGACAAGGAGCTCGAGAGCATGACCGCCGAGGCCGAGTTCCTGCTGCAGCAGCTGGGTCTTCCGTATCGCGTGATTAGCCTGTGCACCGGCGACCTGGGCTTCTCTGCCCGTCAGACCTACGACGTCGAGGTCTGGCTGCCGAGCTACAACGCCTACAAGGAGATCAGCTCCTGCTCCAACTGCGGTGACTTCCAGGCCCGTCGCGCCAACATCAAGTATCGCGACCCCGAGAACTTCAAGGGTTCGCGCTATCTGCACACCCTCAACGGTTCCGGTCTGCCGGCTGGCCGTACCATGGCAGCCATTCTGGAGAACTACCAGAACGCTGACGGCACCATCACGATCCCCGAGGTTCTGCGTCCCTACATGGGCGGCCTCGAGAAGATCGAGCCGGTCGCGTAGATTGGCTGCATAAGCGATTTGCTAGGGCACTCCTTTTTGGGGTGCCCTTTTTGCGTGCGGCCATACCATGCTGTGCGGACAGCTCAATAGAAAACACACGAACAACTGTTCTGTATACAGCCATCTACCTGCTATGCTTTTGCTAAATAAGAGCGAGAGAAAGGGGACGCGATGGAGCTGTTTGATGATCGGGTGGTTTTGTTTGAGAGCGACGAGGGCGGGGAGTACCTGCTTGTGACGTGTGAGCCGTCTGGCATGGGTGGCCTGGTGGTTCGACAGACGAGCGAGGGTCCGTTGACGCAATGGTGCTACGAGGAGTCGCCTCATGTGGTTGAGACGTTTGTGGCGCACGAGGGGCTTGTGGCCCTAGAGCATTTCTATGGGGTCCAGACATCTAATCAGGTTGCTCGCATGTTGAGCATCTCGTTTGCCGATTATGATTGTGCCCAGCGGGTGAGATCGCTCCTGAGGGAACTTGATGCTAAGTTTGACGTGATCGAAAAGCCAATCGATCGTACGGGGAATGGCGGTATATGCGGAGCAGCATGACAAGACTGCGTTCCACAAAAAAGTTTGAAATTGTGCTTGACTCCAATAAGCTAAAGTGGTTTTATATGTCTTGCGCTGCGGCGTTACCTCAGCTGGATAGAGGGTCTGACTACGAATCAGAACGTCATAGGTTCGAATCCTATACGCCGCACCAA
>JAHYYJ010000009.1:0-18705 GCA_019425015.1 Collinsella sp. | reverse complement strand
TATACGCCGCACCAATTGAAATTGAAAGCCTCCGGCAACGGGGGCTTTTCTTTTATGCTGCCACCGCATGGATTCGAACCTCGGTCGAGGCGCGGGCGTCAAGAAAACGCGGAGCGTTTTAGCCCGCGGGCGAGCGCGCCGGCAGGCGGGCGAAGCCGGTGCGGATCCGCGCAGCGGATGCGCGGAATCCTATACGCCGCACCAATTGAAATTGAAAGCCTCCGGCAACGGGGGCTTTTCTTTTACGTAAACACCGCATGGATTCGAACCTCGGTCGAGGCGCGAACAACTTAATTATCACTCCGTAAAATTTTTTCTAATTGTCGCTTGACCCATCGGGGGCTCGCGTGCATAATAATCCGTGCGTTGCGGCGTTACCTCAGCTGGATAGAGGGTCTGACTACGAATCAGAACGTCATAGGTTCGAATCCTATACGCCGCACCAACTGAACTTTAAAGCCTCCGGTAACGGAGGCTTTTCTTATATGTCGACATACTTGAGGAGTTGCTTTCGCCGTGTTTGAAAGTATCGATTCGATCGACTGCATCAAATGAGTAAAAATCAAATTCGATAACTTTTTTTGAAAAAATGCTTGACCATTATTCAGTCCATGTGCATAATAATCAACAAGTCGCGGCGTTACCTCAGCTGGATAGAGGGTCTGACTACGAATCAGAACGTCATAGGTTCGAATCCTATACGCCGCACCATTTGAGATTAAAGCTCCCGGCAACGGGGGCTTTTCTTTTACGTAAACACCGCATTGATTCGAACCTCGGTCGAGGCGCGGGCGTAAAGAAAACGCGGAGCGTTTTTAGCCCGCGGGCGAGCACGCCGGCAGGCGGGCGAAGCCGGTGCGGATCCGCGCAGCGGATGCGCGGAATCCTATACGCCGCACCATTTGAGATTAAAGCTCCCGGCAACGGGGGCTTTTCTTTTGCGCCAGCTTGAGTGCTTTTGTCCAAAGGGACGATTTCCTGTCGACTCGTGTAAGATTCCGAGTAGATGTCGCGACTTATTCGCGACCACTCCTTCTCAAGCGACCGATCAGGGTGATATTTCGTGGCAGAGCGTCCGACATACAAGCTCAGGTTTCTCGATCCCAAGAAGCGCTTTCCGGCGATGCCCGAGCAGCCTGCGGGACGCTCATATGGCGTGGTCTGGAAACTCTTTGGCGATGATCAGCATGAATCTTGTTATGTCGTCGAATTCGTTGGCAAAAGCCATGTGTCGCTTTTGGGCTACGTAAGCGTTTCGGGTGAGGTGTACAAGGTGGACCGCCCCGTCAGCGAGGCTCCGCTGCCCAACGATCCCGACATGGAACTGGTCCTTGACGAGTCGGACTCCGGTATTGGTGAGATTATGGTGAGGGGAGCAAACGGCACGATGCGCGCGTGCGCGCGAACCGTCGGCTCTCCCGAAGGTCCCATGCGCGAACAGTCCGATCACGAGACATGGAATTCGACCCGCTCCCTTCCTTACGGTGAGTTCATGGCATCGATGTTCCTGCGCTACGTGATATTCGCTGACTCCGAAAATACCATTGCGAGCACGGCGGACGCCGACGGACTCGACGAGGGTATGCAAAACGTTGTCGACAAGATCAAGCTCGTAAAGTTGCCCGAGCCGGTCGAGGTGTTTTTGGGCTTTAACACGACACCGCTACCTGACGCTATCGAGACACTGCTCTACCGCGTTGACCATGCCGAGAATCCGAGCGGTATCGAGCGCTATGCCGCCGCCCTTATGAGTGAAATTGACTTGCCTCGCTTGCGCACCATCGCCGCTAAGTCCGAGATGAGCCTGGCTCGCATCGATCGCTCAAAGCTTTTCTATCTCAATTTTGATCGCAGCCTGCTGGACCAGGACGAGATTGACATGCTGCTTGCCATCGAGTGCCGTCTTAACCGTCTCTCCGGCATCCTTGAGCACATCGGGGCCGGATTGGTCCCTGCGGCATCCTCGCCGAGCCTTGAGGGCTGCGCGCTCTTTGATGCGTGGCATATCGCCAAGACGACCAACGATGTTCCCCGACTGCTTGATACGGCCTCGAGCGATAACCCGTGGGGCAAACCGGGTACGGTGGCTTGCCAGCCGGGCGGTGAGTGGGATGTGCGTACCCGCTTCGCGCGTATTGTCGAGGCACTTAACGTGGTCACGCGGCTCGACTATACCTATCGGGCAAACGTTGCCGAGGGGATCATGCTCGTTCGGTTTGGGCAGTCTGCCGTTGATGCCATGCCGCAACGTGAATACGACGCTCAAGATGACGCCTGGCGCGAGTTGGACGAGGACGCGCGTGCGATCTGGGCCGCGGAGCACGATGCGCGCGTGGCACTCACGCTTGCGGCAGCGTGTTTTGCCGCGGGCACCTGCATCACGCGCTGCTATGTGCAGATTGCTGCTCCCGACAGTGAGCAGGGCGAGCGCGTTGTCGCAACGTATTTCCTTGGGCGCGCGGCCTATCTGGCCGATTGCGTGCCTGTCGCCAAGGATCTTGAGAGCATGGACATGGACGATATGCCGTGCAAGCGTGTGCTTGAGGCGTATGAGTCAACCGCTCCGGAGACGATTGAACCGGCGGAGGTTCATGCTCGTCCGCGTGATGACCATCGCATGCTGCCGCCGGCGCTGCGCGATCTGCTGCTTGCCGATACGGCTGACGAGCTGGAGGTCATGGAAGAGGACGACGACCCATACGTGGCCCGTGTTGTTGAATTGCGCGAGCAGGCAAAAGTCGACCGTACAGGTGCTTTTGAAGGTTTTTCCCGTCTTGTCGAGGAGTTGGAGGCCAAGTGCGCCGTCGCCGAGCTTTTGGCGACAGGTCCGGTTCAAACGCAGTTTTGCGATAACCAGCTGGTGCGCATGGTGCTACCGGTGTTGGAAGAAGACCGCTCTGTGCGAATCCTTCGTGCGCCCGATGCGCTGTACTTTGCCCAGCACGAGATCTGCAGCTTTTACGCCGAGCAAGAGGACTTTGAACGAGCGCTGCCCGAGGTGCGCCATCTTTACGATCTGGCGCGCTCGTCCATGCAGTCGCACTTTGCGCTCATCAACGTGCTTGCGCGTCTGGAGCGCTTTGACGAGATTATCGAGGTGGCGCGCCACGGCCTACGTATTGCCAGCGATCGTTCTGCAATCGGCTACCTGTTCTATCGCTTGGCGTTTGCCTATTGGAATTGCGATCAGCTCGACCTGGCGCTGGCATGTTATCGCCTGGTGCCGCGCGGCGAGGAGTCGGGCAGCAGCGCGCTGGAAGAAATGCAGGGCCTTATGAACGAGATGGGCGTCAGCGAGCCTCCGACGTTCGAGGAAGCGGTCGAGACTATCCGCAAGGCTGGACTTGAGTTGCCGCCAGTGTCCGCCGTGACGAATCAGCTTGCAGATGCCGCTGTGCAACTGGTCGACAACGGCTTCTTTTTCTTGGCACGCGGTTGCATCTTCCAAATGTGGCGCACCATGGGCAACGACGAGCTCGGCTCCCTCAACCGCTCGCTGGGGTAGGCGAAGCTTCCAAGGAGGAAAGGATGCTAGGCAATTAGAAAATTTCCTCTTGCTCATCCTTGGCTGTTTGGTTACTATAGAACGGCTGTTACGGAGAGCTGACCGAGAGGCCGAAGGTGCTCGCCTGCTAAGCGAGTATGCCCCAAAAGGGCATCTGGGGTTCGAATCCCCAGCTCTCCGCCAGTATGAATTGAAAGAAGGGTCCCATTTGGGGCCCTTTTTATTATCAAGAATGGCGGCTGGGGATTCGAACCCTCAAAAAAGGAGGCATCCTTTCGGACGCCTCCTTTCAGCGAGTGTATTGTTCTTCGACCTTACACCTCGGGCGCCTTGGCGACGGTCTCGCTTTCTGCTGTGAGCGGGCGGTTGTCGATGCGACGGCCCAAGCGATCAAGCTTCACAAGGAGCCATTCAATGGGATTCGGCCCTGCGCCTTCCTCGTCGGCAACTAGGTCCATGACGGCGATCTTGGTGCCGTCCTGCTTGAGCGTGACGCTGCCCACCTTGTCGCCCACATGCACCGTGCCCGAAAGATCGTCGTAGCTAACCTTTTCGGTCACCTCGCCGGCAAGGGAAAACACGGTCGCTTGCGCCGTAGGATCGGCGAGTGTGGCGTCGATCGTCTTATCCGTCCAGTCGGTTTGGCCAATGCGCGCCATAAGCGGGTTGCCGTTGGCGGTCTTTTCCTGCGTGTTGGCGATCGCGACCGTCACCTTGTGACCGTAGTACCAATTGGCAAGGGTTGCGGTATCGGTAAAGCGCTGGTCGGTGGTGGTGGAGTTCAAAAAGACGGTGTAGATCTCGTCGCCATCGCGGTTGTAGGCACCCGTAAAGCAATAGCCTGCATCGTCGGTAGTGCCGGTCTTGCCACCGATGTTGCCATCTTGGCCCAGCAAATAGTTATGCGTGTCCATGGAATGCGAATGGTCGGTGCCGTCGGCGCCCGTGACCTCGATCCAGGAATCCTCGCTCGCTACGACCTCGCGGATCGTGTCGTTTTTCATGGCCTCCTGCATCATCAGCGCTACGTCGTGTGCGGTTGAGTGCATATCGCCAGCCCACTCATCAAAGTCCAGACCATGCGGGTTTTCAAAAAGCGTACCGGTGCAGCCGAGCTTCTTAGCGCGCTCGTTCATGGCCTTCACAAATGTGGCCTCGGCGTCTTTGGTCTTAGGGTCGATCTTCTTGCCCACATATTCGGCGAGCACGATGGCGGCGTCGTTGCCCGAGGGAATCATCAGGCCGCGCAGTGCCTGCTCCACGGTAAGCTCGTCGCCTTCGAGCAAGCCGGCGGTCGAATTACCCACGGTGGCCGCGGTGTTGCTTACCGTGACCTTCTCGTCCATCTTGCAATTCTCGACGGTTAGGATTGCGGTCATGACCTTGGTGATCGAGGCAATTTTGACCTGCTCATCGGCGCCGCGCCCATAGTAGACGGTGCCGTCTTTGCCCATGACGAGGGCATTGGTCGCATCGATATCGGGCAGGTTTTCGGCCGTGATGCCGCGCGCATCGGCGGTTTTGCCGCAAACATTGTCGGTCGTGAGCACTTGGGCGCCGGCGACGGTGGGCACGCCAGCGGTAAGGGCGATAGCGCAGACAAAGCCGGCGGCAAGCTGGGCTGAGCGCTTTGCAAAAGAGGTGAGGGACTTCACAGATTTCGCTTTCGACGGGATGGTCTCTTCTGGAACTAGAGTATATCGTTTGCCGGCATCGGCGATCATCGCGTGCGTGCGTGGCCCACATCCGCGCCCGAACGGACACATTGGTGCTTAAGGTCGACTTAATCGCCCGCGCTTGTTGTGTGTGGCGTGCGTTGCCTCGGGCATAATGGAGCGCGAGAGGAGCACACATGAACGAGCGCATTTTGGTAGTTGATGACGAAAAGGCCATCGCTGACTTGGTTGGTATCTACCTTACAAAAGAGGGCTTTGATGTCCAGATTGCCTATAGCGGGGCCGATGCTGCCAAGGCAATCTTGGAGCAGGAGTTCGATCTGGCGCTGCTGGATGTCATGCTGCCCGATATCGATGGATTTGAGCTGCTGCGTACGATCCGTTCCAGCCATACCTATCCTGTGATCATGCTGACGGCGCGCGATGCCCAGCAAGACAAGATCGAGGGCCTTTCGCTTGGCGCGGACGATTACGTGGTTAAGCCGTTCCGTCCGCTGGAGCTCATCGCGCGCGTGCACGCTCAGCTTCGCCGCTACACCAGCTACGGTAGCCGCTCGCAGGCGGCCGAGTCTCCGACCATCCAGCTCGACGGACTGGAGATCAACCGCGATGCTCGTTCCGTGACGGTGGACGGTGCGCCGGTGCGCCTTACGCCCATCGAGTATTCCATCTTGCTGTATCTGGTCGAGCATCGTGGTAGCGTGGTGCCCGTGGAGGACCTGTTCCGCGCGGTGTGGAACGAGGACTTTATGCCCGGCTCCAACAATACGGTTATGGTGCACATTCGCCATCTGCGCGAAAAGATCGGCGACGATGCCCAGAAGCCGCGCTTTATCAAAAACGTCTGGGGCGTCGGCTACATAATCGAATAACGCCTTTGATGGTGGGGGAGTAGATATGACAAAAGACGACAGGCGGGCATTCGAGGTACCCGATCGACTCTTTGAATACGTAAGGGCGGTCGTTGACAACCGTGCGTTAGCGACGGTGCTGCTCTTTTTGCTGAGTCTGCTGCTCATCGGCATTGACAATATCGTTGGCATCCTGGCAGTTCTACTCATTGGCTTTTTGCTGATTGATCGATTCGAAATCGTTCGCCGCTGTGTGGTGATCGGCGGCGCCGCGTGGACAATTACGTTGGCGATCGGGTCCATGGCGCTTGGCGGTATTGGCGAGCCCGTATTCTTTGACGCCGGCTTTGTGTTCAACATGCTTGGATTTGTGCTGGCGCTTGCCGTGTGCGTCCTGTTCTTCTGCGGACGCGCCCTGTACTACCAGGGTTACGAGCAGGGCGAGCAGCATGCCGATTGTGTGCTGGCCGCTCGTATTCAAGATCGCCTGATCGATCACCCCGACACATGGGACAACATTGACGGCGACTTCCTCGAGGTCGAGGGCGCACTCAACCGTGTGCGCGATCGCGAGCGCAAGGTGCAACAGGCCTTGCGTGACGAGTCTCATCGCAAGGACGATCTGGTCACGTACTTGGCACATGACCTACGCACCCCGCTTGCCAGTGTGGTGGGCTATCTTTCGCTGCTGCAAGAGGCTCCTGAGCTGCCGGTTGAGCAACGTGCGCACTTTACGGGCGTGGCGCTCGACAAGGCGCACCGGCTCGATGCACTCATCGAAGAGTTCTTCGATATCACGCGCTTTGACTTCCACGATATCGTGCTCACGCGCGGCTATGTTGATCTGGGGTTGCTGCTGGCTCAGGTGGCTGACGAGTTCTATCCCATCCTCAACGAGCAACATAAGGAAGCCCAGGTTGATATTCGCGAGGACCTGACGGTGCTCGTGGATGGCGATAAGATGGCTCGCGTATTCAACAACATCATGAAAAACGCCGTTGCCTATAGCTATGAAGGCTCGATGATCACGATTGAGGCCAGACGTTTGGGTAACGGCGGCGTGCGCGTACGATTTATAAACCAGGGCGATCCGATCCCTGAGTCAAAGCTCAAGGTGATCTTTGAGAAGTTCTATCGCCTGGATGCGGCGCGTGCGACCAATCGCGGCGGCGCTGGGCTGGGTCTCGCCATCGCCAAGGAGATTGTATGCGCGCATGGCGGCACCATCGCGTGCGAATCGACGCCCGAACACACGATATTCACCATCGAGCTGCCCGCCGCATAGCCAGTGTGCCCTTACAAACACTTGACAATGTGCTCACGTGCGTATGAGCCGCGATTCCTACTATCGATACTGCTGAATTGATATCGATATGGAGGTGTGCGGTATGACGGCTGCTGCGGCTGTGGAGCCCACGGAGCTTGAAGAACTCATGGAAGCGCAGGCCGAGGCCGCGCATGAGCGCGAGGTTGGGGATGCGACTCGCCCCACGGCAGAGGATCTTGCCGCCTCGCCGACGCGCATCGACGTCGAGGGCCTCGACCTGTTCTATGGCGATCACCATGCGCTCAAGGACGTGAATATCAAGATCCGCGACAAGCAGATCACTTCGTTCATCGGGCCTTCGGGCTGCGGAAAGTCCACGTTGCTGCGCTGCTTTAACCGCATGAACGACGGCATCAAGGATTGCCGCATCGAGGGCAAGATTGCGCTCGATGGTCAAGATATCCTGGGCGATTGCGACATCTGCCGTTTGCGCCAGCGCGCGGGCATGGTGTTCCAACGCCCCAACCCATTTCCCATGAGCATCTACGACAACGTCGCCTACGGTCCTCGCGGTATGGGTGTGCGCGACCGCGCCGTGCTCGATGAGCTGGTCGAGGACTCCCTGCGTCGCGCTGCCCTGTGGGACGAGGTCAAGGACAAGCTCAAAGAGTCGGGCCTGGGTCTTTCGGGTGGACAGCAGCAGCGCCTGTGCATCGCCCGCGCACTTGCCGTGCAGCCCGACATTCTGCTGATGGACGAGCCGACCTCGGCACTCGACCCTGTGTCGACGTTGGTGGTGGAGCAGCTGGCCTGCGAGCTCAAGGAGACCTGCACGCTGGTGGTCGTGACGCACAACATGCAGCAGGCCGCGCGTATTTCCGATTCGGTTGCGTTCTTTTTGCTGGGTGAGCTGGTGGAGCACGCGCCCACCGCGCAACTCTTCAAGAATCCGTCCGATCCGCGCACCGCGGATTATTTGACGGGGCGTTTTGGCTGACGCTGTCTTTTACAGGTGCCTTTAGGGTTAAGATGCGGTCATATCGGCCGCAAAGGGGTTCAACATGATCTATTACGTCGAGGACGATGACAACATCAGGGATTTGACAGTCTACGCGCTGCGCAAGCAGGGAATCGAGGCCGAGGGCTTTTCGTGTGATGGCGAGTTTAAAGCTGCCGTGGCGCGACGGGTGCCCGATGCTGTGCTGCTCGATATCATGCTGCCCGACACCGATGGCTTGGCGATTATGCGTCGTCTGCGTGCCGATCGCCTGACGGCGACGGTGCCCATCATGATGCTTACCGCCAAGGACACCGAGCTCGACAAGGTGATGGCGCTCGATGGCGGTGCCGACGATTACCTGACTAAGCCGTTTTCGCTCATGGAGCTTGCGAGCCGCTGCCGCGCACTGCTGCGTCGCGGCGGCATGGTCAAGCAGGCGAGCGATGTGCTCAGCGTGGGCGACATCGTGCTCTCGCCCAGCCATCGCGAGGTGACCGTTGCCGGCGAGCCGCTTAAGCTCACCCTGCGCGAGTTCGACCTGCTCGAGTACCTCATGCGCAAGCCCGGCGTGGTCTTTACCCGCGAGTCGTTGCTGCAGAGCGTGTGGGGCTGGGACTTCGACGGCGGTTCGCGCACCGTTGACGTGCACGTGCAGACGCTTCGCCAAAAACTGGGCGAGCATGCCAGCGCCATCGAGACCGTGCGCGGCGTGGGCTACCGCTTGGCCGAGCCTTCTGCCGGTGATGGTGCCGAAGGTGACGACACCGCGGCCACCGCATCGGAGGAGTAACCCGTGGTTTTCGCCCCCCAGGGAAAACAAACGCTGTCGCATCGCGTTTTTGTGACGATCTTTGTCTGCGCCATGGCGGTTATCGTGGCGTTTACGGTGTTGGGTGCGTTCTTTGTGCAAAACACCTTGGCGGATGCCACGAGTGCCAATCTGGCGCAGGAAACCGAGCTCATTGCTGCCGCCCTCGACGAGCAGCAGGAGCCCATCCCGTTCTTGCGTAGCCTCGATCGCGAGGACTTACGCATCACGCTGATTAACAAGGATGGATCGGTTGCCTACGACAACGAGGCGTCGCCTTCCACACTGCCCAACCATGGCGATCGCCCCGAGGTCATCGAGGCCTTTGAGAGTGGTTCGGGTTCCGCGGAGCGCGCAAGCTCTACGCTCGACGAGATTATGCTGTATCGCGCCGTCGCCCTTGATAACGGCCAGGTTGTCCGCTTGGCGCAGGCCCAGCCTGGCGTTGCGGCGATTTTGCTGTCGATGGTGGCGCCGATGCTGCTTATCGCAGTAGCGGGTGCAGTACTCTCGTTTTTTATGGCGCGCCGTGAGTCCCGTGCCATCATCGCGCCGTTGCAAGAGGTGGATTTGGATCACCCACGCCGTAGCTATGAGCACGCCTATGCCGAGATGGTCCCCATGCTTGAGCGTATCGAGTCGCAGCGCCAGGAACTCAAGCGCCAAATGGCGGTGCTAGCGGACAACGACCGTATGCGCCGCGAGTTCACGGCGAATATCACCCATGAGCTCAAGACGCCGCTTACGGCGATTTCGGGCTATGCCGAGCTCATCGCAAACGGCATGGTCGAGGGCGAGGACGACCTGCGCAACTTTGGCGGTCGCATCTATCGTGAGGCGGGCCGCTTGGCAGCGCTTGTCAACGACATCCTTACGCTGTCTAACTTGGACGAGGCCGAACGTGCAACTGAAGGCGAGGCAGTGCCCATTGGGTCCACGGAGCCTATTGAGCTCTCGCGTGCGATCTACGCGGTTGAGCAGCGTCTTGAACAGGTCGCCCGTCAAGCGAATGTGACGATAAGTCATGAGACCAAGCCTGTGGTCATCGAAGGCGTGTCGCGCTTGATCGACGAGCTCATCTATAATCTGGCAAGCAACGCCATCCGCTACAATCGACCCGGCGGTACGGTTACGTTGCAGTGCGGCACCAACGACGAAGGCCATCCGTTCCTCGCTGTCGCCGACACGGGAATCGGTATCGCGCCTGAAGAACAGGGCAAGGTATTTGAGCGGTTCTATCGCGTGGACAAGAGTAGGTCCAAGGCACGCGGCGGAACCGGCCTGGGGCTTGCCATTGTCAAGCATGCGGCCCTGTATCATGACGCCACGCTCGATCTGTCGAGCGAGTTGGGCGTGGGAACCACCATTACGGTGACGTTTCCCATACAGCAGGACGAGCCATTCGCATAACGATACAACATAGATATTGATGTAGACGCCGCATTTGACTTTCGGGTGCGGCGTTGTTGTGCAATTTTACGATTGCTTCCGACATTTTTACAGGAGAGCCTGTTTCTTATGTATAGAGTTTGGTCTCGGTAAAAAGATGCGATAACATACGGACAGTTTTGTCAATCCGAACTGGGGAAATGAAAGGCAAGCTGCATGACCCTTCTCGAACTGTTCCAGCTGCTGAAGAAGCACCTCAAGCTGGTCATCACCCTTCCGGTGGTCTGCGCGATCGCCATGGGCATCGTGTCCTTCGTTGCGATGGACAACACCTATACCGCGACGACGAGCATGTACATTCTCGCCAAGACCGACGATAGCGGTCAGATGAGCTACAACGATCTCTCGGCGAGCCAGATGCTTTCCAACGATATCGCCACGCTGCTGGATAGCGATAGCGTTAAGAGCGGCGCCGCCAAAGAACTGGGCCTCACCGATTTGGATGACTACAAGGTGTCTGTTTCCTCCGAGACCACCACGCGTGTCATTACGCTTTCGGTTACCGGCACCGATGCCAAGGAGACGGCTGAGGTCGCAAAGGCCATTGCCAGCTCGGTGAGTACGGTCGCTCAGAACGTCGGCGCTGCCCAGAGCATCAACGTTATCGACGAGGCTAAGACCCCCGAAGCCCCCAGCGGCCCCAAGCGCACGCTGTATATTGCCGTCGCGTTCCTCGCCGGTATCTTTATCGCAGTTGCCTATGTCGTTTTGGCAGACATGCTCAATACCCGCATCCGCGGTGCCGAAGAGGCAGAAGAGCTCCTGGGTATTCCCGTTGTTGGCCGAATTCCGGCTATGAAAGGTGGTAAATAGGCATGGCTAAGGCAAAGAACACCGATAAGCTCGTTGTACAGAATGCCGCCAAGACCCTTCTGGCCAACATCCGCTTTGCGAGCGTGGACGACCCCATTCGCACCATCACCGTTACCTCCTCGATTCCCAACGAGGGCAAGTCTACGGTTTCCATTAACCTTGCCCAAGCTATCGCCACCAGCGGCAAGAGTGTCCTGCTGGTCGAGGCTGATATGCGCCGCAGGTCCCTTTCCGATATGCTCGGCGTTCGTTCGCGCGGCGGACTCTATGCGGTCCTTTCCGAGCAGATCTCCATTGACCAGGCAATTGTCGAGACGGGTCAGAAGAACTTCTACTTCCTCGATGCCGAGCCGCACATTCCCAATCCTGCCGACATCATCGTCTCCCATCGCTTTGCCAAGCTGGTAAAGGCACTGTCCGCCAAGTTCCAGTACGTCATCTTCGATGCTCCTCCGGTCGGCACCTTCATCGATGCTGCCGAGATTGCCAGCTTGACCGACGGCGCGCTGTTCGTGGTGCGCGAGGACTTTACCAAGCGCGAAGAGGCGCTCAACGCTATCGCCCAGCTTAAGAAGTCCGAGAAGGTCAAGCTCATCGGTACCGTCATGAATTACTGTGAGACCGAGACCAGCGAGTACTACTATTCTTACTACACCAAGGACGGTAAGAAGGTTAAGAAGGGCTCCGACGATCAGGGCACTTCCAAAAAGGGCATCTTCACCAACCGAGCAAACGTTTAGTTGATTAAGGCTGACCTATGCGTGACATTCATTGCCATATCTTGCCGGGTGTAGACGACGGCGCCGCCGATCTCGAAGAGAGCTTGGCGATGCTCGAGGCTGCCAAGCGGGCCGGTGTAACCAGAATCGTTTGCACTCCTCACTGCCGTGATCCCTATTTTGATTACGACAAGATGTGGGATGCCTTTGAGCTGCTGCGCGATAACGCTGACGGTTTTCCGCTCCAGATGGGCTTCGAGGTCAACCATCGAAAGCTCGTTGAGCTTGGTATCGATGCCGCGGAGCACTTGCATTTCGATGGGACCAACGAGTTTCTGCTCGAGCTTTCGACGCATGCCGATGCGTATGCGTTTAGAGAGTACGAGAATACGATTTACGATTTGCAGTGCCGTGGCTACCAGGTGATCATCGCTCATCCTGAGCGCTATCGTGCGGTTCAAAAGGATGTAAGTGTGGCGGAGCGCCTGGTCGATATGGGCTGCAAGCTGCAGGCTTCGGCGGACTTTATTGCCGGCGGTCGCTTTGGTCGCGAGAAAAAGCCGGCACAGCGCCTGTTCGATCAGAACCTGTACAGCTTCATCGCGAGCGATGCCCATAACGTGGGTCATTACGACTGCCTGGCGAAGGCTCGCGCGAAGTTTAGCGTGCGCGGAGCTCATTTTCGCTAAAATCTGTCCCTAACGTTCGCATTGAATGAAAGGGCAGCCATGGATATCCAACTTAAGACGGGATGCTTTGATGACGCGGCGTTGGTGCGCCGCGTCGTTTTTATGGACGAGCAGGGCTACGAGAATGAGTTCGACGCTATCGACGAGGATCCGAACTGCATTCATGTGACGCTCTATGTAGACGGCGAGCTTGCCGGTTGCTCGCGCGTGTTTCCCGAAGAGCTTGAGCGCGCGGCTGACGCAGAGGCTCCGGTGTCGCCGGCGTGCGACTTGGACGAAGGTGTCGCGGCGGGGGAGGCCTACATTATGGGGCGCGTGGCCGTGCTGCCGGCTATGCGTCGTCGTGGACTGGCGAGTGCGATCGTTGAGGCCAGCGGTGCGTGTGCACGCGATGCCGGCGCTAAGCTTATTAAGCTGCATGCGCAGGAATACGTGCTGCCGCTCTATGCAAAGGCGGGCTACACGCAAATTGCCCCGGTGGACTATGAGGATGAAGGCCAGCCCCATGCCTGGATGGCTAAGCGCGTAGATGGCAGATAGGGACGTTCCTTTTCTGTCGGTAGTTGGGGATACTCCTTGGCAATTGGCGCATCGGAGCGTTTGGACGTGCAGTTTTTCGATACCGTGTGTATATATGCGCGCTAATGGGTTATAAAATCTAAGTCTGAACATAGCAGGTCTGCGATGCGGCTCGGGCAACCGGGCCGTTTTTGCGGGCAGGGGTAGCGCGAAAGGACTGCACATGCGTCAATTTAAGACCGAGAGCAAAAAACTGCTCGACCTCATGATCAACTCCATCTACACCAATAAGGAAATCTTCCTGCGCGAGCTTATCTCCAACGCGAGCGACGCCGTCGACAAGCTCAACTTTAAGAGCCTGCAGGATCCGAGCGTTAAGCTCGACCAGGGCGACCTGGCTATTCGCGTCTCCTTTGATAAAGACGCCCGCACCATTACCATCTCGGATAACGGCATTGGCATGACCGCCGAGGAGCTCGAGCGCAATCTGGGCACCATCGCCCATTCCGGCTCCGAGGAGTTTAAGACCGAGAACGCCGAGCAGCAGGGCTCCGATGTCGATATTATCGGCCAGTTTGGCGTGGGCTTCTACTCGGCCTTTATGGTCGCCAGCCATGTGAAGGTCGTCAGCCGCGCCTATGGCGAGGATGTCGCCCATGTGTGGGAATCCGACGGTCTTGAGGGTTACACCATCGAGGATGGCGAGCGCGCCGAGCACGGTACCGATGTCATCCTGACGCTGCGCGAGAACGAGAAGCTCGACGCCGACGGCGAGGCCGAGACCTACGATCGCTTCCTGACCGAGTGGGGCCTCAAGAGCCTGATTCAGCAGTACAGCAACTATGTGCGTTACCCGATCCAGATGATGGTGTCCAAGAGCCGCCAGAAGCCCAAGCCCGAGGATGCTGGCGACGATTATAAGCCCGAGTACGAGGACTACCAAGAGCTCGAGACCGTCAACTCCATGACGCCGATCTGGAAGAAGCGCAGCTCCGACGTTGAGCAGAAGGACTACGACGAGTTCTACAAGTCCACGTTCCACGACTTTGACGATCCTGCGCGCACCATTAGCTTCCATGCGGAGGGCACGCTCGAGTATGACGCCCTGCTGTTTGTGCCGGGCCGCGCGCCGTTCGATCTGTACAGCAAGGACTACGAGAAGGGTCTGGCGCTTTACAGCTCCAACGTCCTGATCATGGAGAAGTGCGACGACCTGCTGCCCGACTACTACAACTTTGTCCGCGGCGTCGTGGATTCCGCCGACGTGTCGCTCAACATCTCGCGCGAGACGCTGCAGCAGAACCGTCAGCTCAAGGCTATTGCCAAGCGTGTCGAGAAGAAGATCACCGCTGACCTTGAGGATATGCGTGACAACGACCGCGAGGCCTATGAGAAGTTCTTTGAGAACTTTGGTCGCGGTCTTAAGTACGGTATCTACTCGAGCTATGGCATGAAGGCCGATGAGCTCGCCGACTTGCTGCTGTTTTGGTCTGCCAAGGAGCAGAAGATGATTACTCTGGCCGAGTATGCCAAGGGCATGCCCGAGGATCAGAAGGCCATCTACTACGCCGCCGGCGACTCGCGTGAGCGCTTGGCTAAGATGCCCGTGGTGAAGGGCGTGCTCGGCCGCGGCTATGACGTGCTGCTGCTGACGCAGGATGTGGATGAGTTCACGTTCCAGGCTATGCGTGAATACGTTGCCGCCGATATGCCCAAGATCTACGAGGACGATGCTGCCCGCGAGGCTGCCGAGAAGGCCGTTGCCGACGGTGCCGAGCCCGAGGTCGAGGATCGTCATCTGGAGCTCAAGAACGTCGCTACCGGCGATCTTGACCTGGCAACAGAGGATGAGAAGAAGGAGGCCGAGGACGCCACCAAGGAGAACGAGGACCTCTTTGGCGCCATGAAGGAGGCGCTCGGCGACAAGGTCGAGAAGGTTGCCGTTTCTGCGCGCCTGACCGATGCCCCCGCGTGCATCACCACCGAGGGCCCGCTTTCGCTCGAGATGGAGAAGGTGCTCCAGAAGGGTCCCGAAGGCGCGCCCGACGGTATGCCCAAGAGCCAGCGCGTGCTCGAGCTCAACGCCAAGCACCCGGTCTTTGCCAAGCTCGTCGCTGCTCAGAAGGCAGGCGATGCCGACAAGATCAAGCAGTACTCCGGCTTGCTCTACGACCAGGCCCTGCTCGTCGAGGGCATCCTCCCCGAGGACCCCGTAGCCTTCGCCGCGGCCATTTGTAATCTTATGTAACTTGGTTCCGCCGTTCTAACGAACCTATTGGTTCTGCCGTTCTAACGAACGGCAGACCGGTCGACGCTGCAAACGCCCCTAAGCGGCAATCTGACGTTCAATCGTCGGTCGCGTACCAAAGTACGCTTCCCTCCTCTTTCACGTCACCTTGCTCGCTTAGGGGCGTTTTCGCTGACTTATGCTCAACCTGCGACGCTTTCGTGGCCCTAAGTAGTCATCGGGGACGTTCTTGTTTGACTAGTCCGTTTAAGAACGTCCCCAATGACTATTTATCCGGACTGCTAATTTGTGCGGGTTGTGGTTTTGCGACCTGCTGAAATTTGAGATACTGTACAACTGTACGTTAACTAATCTTCGTAGTATATTGCTACCCGCAAAACTCAATACCATTGTGCTTCGAGACGCTAAAGCGCCTACGTACAATGGTTGTTGATAGTACGATTTGATTCAACGACAGGATGGATGGTCCAAGCGTGAGTCTCGGCAGCAAACTATCCGATGCAAAGGTCTCCTTTGCGATATTTAAGCGCGACATTAAGCGACTGCTTGTGAACCCCGTCGCCTTGGTGGTCACCCTTGGCGTGTGCGTTATCCCCTCGCTGTACGCTTGGTACAACATCGTGGCTAACTGGGATCCATATGGAAACACCCAGGGCATTAAAATCGCTATCGCCAACAACGATCAGGGCACCCAGAACGACCTAGTGGGCGAGCTCAATGCAGGCGATAAGGTGGTCGACCAGCTCAAGGAAAACGATCGGCTGGGCTGGACCTTCGTCGATTCGGCGGCCGATGCCAAAGAGGGCGTCGAGAGCGGGGAATACTACGCGGCGATCGTAATCCCCAAGAACTTCTCCGACAATCTCGTCTCGATGCTCGACGGCAATTACCATCAGCCGAAGCTCACCTATTACGTCAATGAGAAAAAGAGCGCCATTGCGCCCAAGGTCACCGATACCGGCGCCAATACCATCGAGGAGCAGATCAACTCGGAGTTTGTCTCCACGGTGGGCGAGACCGTAGCGGGCATCGCCAAGGATGCCGGCATCGATTTAAAGGACAAGGCAACCCAGACTCAGGACTCGCTGACAAGTTCGGTGTCCGAGGCATCCGACACCTTGGGTGAGGTGCGCGATTCGATTGGCGATATGAATGCCGCCATCGATAAGACGAGTGGCGCTATCGCCTCGGCTGATGCGGCGCTTGCCGGCTTGCAAGGTCAGGCACCGTCGCTGACGCAGGCAATCTCCCAGGGCAACGACCTGCTGGGCGAGGCTCGCGCCACGGCGGGCAACTCTATCACCTCGCTCTCCAAGGCACTCTCGGAAGGTAGCCTTGCACTCACCAAGACGTCAGCCTCCGCGAACGCTGCGATTGGCAAGCTAACGGGTACGGTCACATCTACGACCACCCGCATCGACAACTCGCTCGAGTCTCTCCAGGCGACGATCGATCACAATAAGGCCGTTATCGGGCACTTGGAGATTCTCGTTAATGACACGTCGACAGGTTCCGAGGAAATTGACGCGCGCATTGTATCGACCATCGATTCGCTTCGCGAGCAAAACCAGAAGCTGCAGAGCATCAAGGATGGCCTCTCTGCGCAGTCGAGCGCCATGGCAAACGACGCTACGGCAATCTCGAACGCGAGCAACGCGCTCAACGCGGCAATTCAGACCGGTACGGCTAACCTCGGTCAGGCTCAGACCGATCTGGGTCAGAGCGCACTTCCGAAGGCTTCGAGCGCGCTTGACTCCTTTGCCGCCGTTTCGGGCGATTTGAGCGGCATTGTGTCGGGTATGACCCCCACGATAGCGAGCGCGCGCGGCACGCTGGCGCAGCTCGACGCCACGCTCAAGCAGGCAAAGACCACGCTGTCCCAAACCGATGCCTCCCTTGCCAAGGTTCAGGACAAGCTCGCGACCGCCGCCAATGACATCGCGGCGCTGCAGACCTCTGAGTCTATGGGCGAGTTAGCCGACCTCATGGACGTCGACGTTAATGACGTGGCAGATTTCATGGCATCTCCGGTTGAGCTGACATCCAAGTCAATCTATCCGGTCAAGAGCTTTGGCTCGGGCATCGCGCCCTTCTACACCAATCTGGCGCTGTGGGTAGGCGGCTATGTGCTCATCGCTATCTACAAACTCGAGGTCGACCGCGAGGGCATCGGTAGCTTTACGGCGCGTCAGGGCTACTTTGGCCGCTGGCTGCTGCTGGTGATCCTGGGCGCGTTCCAGGCCATTATCGTTACGGTAGGCGACCTGGTCATTGGCGTTCAGTGCGTCAATCCGCTGCTCTTTGTGCTGGGCGGCATCGCTATCTCGTTCACCTACGTCAACATCATCTATGCGCTGTCCACCACCTTTAAGCATATCGGTAAAGCCATTGGCGTCATCCTCGTCATTGTGCAGATCCCCGGCTCGTCGGGCATGTATCCCATCGAGATGATGCCAGGTTTCTTCCAATGGCTGCATCCGCTGCTGCCCTTCACCTATGGCATCAACCTGCTGCGCGAGACCGTCGGTGGCATGTATTCGTTCAACTACCTGTTCAACCTGTGCATCCTGGGCGTGTTCCTTATCATCGCGCTCTTTATCGGTCTGCAGCTGCGCCCGTTGCTGCTCAACCTCAACCTGCTCTTTGATAAGCAGCTTTCCACGACGGGCCTTATGATCTGCGAGTCCAACGACCTGCCGCGCCAGCGCTATTCGCTGCGCACGGCCATGCGCGTCATGCTCGATTCGGATTCGTACCGTCGCGAGCTGCTCGATCATGCCGTGGCGTTTGAGCATCGCTACCCGTACTACATCAAGGGCGGTTTTGCCGCCGTGGTAGGCGTCCAGGTCCTGCTCTTTGTGCTTTCGACGGTGCTCGATATCGACAATAACGGCAAGATCATCCTACTCGTTATCTGGATCATTTCGGTTATCGCCATCTGCGGCTGGCTCATCAACATCGAGTACATCCGTGCGAGCCTTAATACCCAGATGCGTATCTCGGCGCTTTCGGACGAGGATCTTCGCCGCGAGATGCGCGAGCACACGGCTGCCATCCCTGCTGCCCGTCGCATGTTTGGTCTCAACGCCAGCGAGCGGGGCACCAAGGACAGACACTATGACCCAATCCGAGGGCACTAAAAAGATAGGAGCCCCCGCTCG
>JAHYYJ010000008.1:1888-138833 GCA_019425015.1 Collinsella sp. | reverse complement strand
AGCGGTCGGCGGGGCCATTGTGGCTCTTGACAGCGGATTGGGTCATATGAGCGAACAGCCCACGAGCCGTCTGCCGCATATCGGTGCGCATCGTAAGGCTCAAGATGCCGACGGCGTTGACAACGTAAACGGAAACGACGGGGATACCACCCCGCTCGGCAAGCACTCCAAAGGAGGTGAGGCATAAATGAAGAACATCCTGCACCTGTTTAAGCGTGATGTCCAAAACGTGTCTCGCTCCGTGATCGGCATGGTCGTCGTGATGGGCCTGATCATCGTTCCGTGTCTCTATGCATGGTTTAACATCGCCGGCAGCTGGGATCCCTACGGCAATACCGGCAACCTTAAGATTGCAGTGGTCAACACCGACGAGGGTTACGAGAGCGATCTGATTCCCGTCGAGGTCAACGTGGGCGAAAACGTAACCGCCACTCTGCGCGGCAACGAGAACTTTGACTGGGTCGTTCTCAACGACCGCGATAAGGCGATTGAGGGCGTTAAGTCGGGCGCGTACTACGCTGCCGTCGTTATCCCTAAGACGTTTAGCGCCGACATGATGACGCTCTTTTCGACCGACGTGAAGCACGCCGATATCGAGTTCTACGAGAACCAGAAGGCCAACGCCATCGCGCAGATCGTGACCGAGAAAGGCTCGAGCGCCGTCCAGAGTCAGGTCAACGAGACCTTTACCGAAACCATTACGAGCATCGGTCTTAAAACCGTGTCCAGCCTGCTCGACTATATGAGCACCGACCAGGTGAGCAACTTTATCGCAAATCTGTCCTCTACGCTGGGCGATTCGGTCCAGGACCTGCAGGACATTCAGACCAGCGCAACGTCGCTGGCGGGCGTTTTGAGCTCCACGTCCGATTCGCTGACGTCGGCGGGCGGTATGCTCAAGCAGACGGGCACCGTCGATGAGTCGACGAAGCAGCTGATGGAGCATGCCAAGAGCGGTGTGAGCGATTCCGAGGAAGCGCTCAAGGCAGCCAACGACGCCATCAACACCGCGATCGACGGAAGCGCGGGCTCATTCGACAACGTGTCCACCGAGCTTGCGAAGGCGTTTGACGCCGCGAACCAGCATGTCGACGTTACGGTGACCCAGCTCAACAAAGCCGCGTCGGCACTCGAATCGCGTGCCAACGATATCGATGACGTGGCTAACCAGCTCCGCAGTTTTGCCGAGCAGGTGAGTGACGAAAAGCTCCAGGACAGTCTTAAGTCTGTGGCGACATCGCTGGGCAGGATCGCGACGGAGTATCGCAACAACGCCAAGGACCTGAAGGCAACCGCAAAGTCCCTCTCGGACAGCATGGCAGAGGTTAACAAGTCGCGTGCCGAGGTCGATCAGGCAATCGCGGATGCCAAGGCTGGTATCTCGGGCGCCAAGACTGACTACGACTCTACGTTTTCGGTTAAGGCCAAAGAACTCAAGAAGACTATTTCGGGCGTTTTGGATTCGCTCGACGGTATCTCGGGCGATCTGGATAGTGCCGTAGACGGTCTGACCGACGCATCCGGTTCGCTGGCAAAGGGCCTCTCCAAGGCTGCAAAGCTGGTCAACAAAGCTTCCGATCAGCTGGGTGAGGCATCGGACAAGATTAGCGCTTTCAAGGACGAGCTCGACGGTGCCCTTATGTCGGACGATCTGGCCACGATTAAGACGATGATCGGTAATGATCCCGAGGGTTTGGCCGTGTCGCTTTCCGGCCCCGTCGCGCTCGATCGCAAGCCGGTCTATCCGATCCGCAACTACGGTTCGGCCATGGCGCCGTTCTACACGATTCTGTCGCTATGGGTCGGCTCGATCGTACTGGCGGCCATGATGAAGGTCTCGGTCGACGATGAGCTCATCAACGAGCTCATCCCCGTGCGCCTGCACGAGATCTACCTGGGTCGTTACCTGTTCTTTGGCGGTTTGGCTCTGCTGCAGGCAACGCTCGTGTGTGCGGGCGACATCCTGTTCTTTGGCATTCAGTGCGACAACCCGCTGCAGTTTGTGCTGGCGGGCTGGGTTGCGAGTCTCGTGTTCTCCAATATCGTCTACACGCTTACGGTGTCGTTTGGCGATATCGGCAAGGCGCTCGCTGTCGTGCTGCTGGTCATGCAGGTCGGCGGTTCGGGCGGCACGTTCCCCATCGAGATGACCGGCCCCGTGTTCCAGGCGATCTACCCGTTCCTGCCGTTTACCCACGGCATCAACGCCATGCACGCTGCCATGGCCGGTGCCTACCATATGGAGTACTGGATTGAGCTGGGCATTCTGGCGAGCTATCTGATTCCGTCGCTGGCCCTGGGCGTGGTCTTCCGCCGCCCGGTCATCAAAGCCAACGACTGGATCATCGAAAAGCTGGAGTCGA
This sequence comes from Collinsella sp., assembly GCA_019425015.1. Taxonomy (GTDB): domain Bacteria; phylum Actinomycetota; class Coriobacteriia; order Coriobacteriales; family Coriobacteriaceae; genus Collinsella. The sequence continues at coordinate 136,470 of JAHYYJ010000008.1, read as the reverse complement.
CCAAATTGATTTAATACAGCTACGTAAACGCCGCCGGAACATCGAGGTCTTCCAACCCGATGCTTTAGCGTAGTGAATTGCATGGGCTGCTTGATTGTTGCTACAGTAGCGGGGCGTGCCGGGGGTCCGGCGCGCCCCGTTTATATTTGACCATGAGGCGGCACGCAGCCATACGCGTGCGGACACCACGCCCAGATTGAGTGTGAGGATGTTCCATGGCCCAATACGCTGCCAACGAAATCGAAAACTTGCCCGATAGCCCAGTAGCCCGTGAGGATTTGGGCGCGGGCGGTATTCCCCGGGGCGCCGGCGCACGCTCTCCGCTGTTCTGGAAGGTTCTGCTCCTTTCGGTGGCGGTCATCTGGGGCTACTCCTTTACCACTATGAAGGACGCACTCGGCACCATTCCGGTGTTCGCGCTGCTCTATGTACGTTTTCTGCCCGCAGCGTTGGTCATGTTTGCCGTCTTCCACAAGCGCATCATCGCGCACCTCAACGCTCGCAACCTGATCGTTGGCCTGAGTATGGGCGTGCTCATGTGGGCGGCCTATGCGCTGCAGACGGTCGGTCTGGCACATACTACGGCGGGCAAGAATGCTTTTTTGACGGGCACGTATTGCATCCTTGTGCCGTTCGCGAGCTATTTCCTGAGCGGCGAAAAGCTCACGCGCTATAACCTGGGTGCGGCACTGCTGTGCCTGGCGGGCATTGGCCTGGTGGCACTCGATAGCGTCGAGTTCAATGCTGGAGATGTCATCACGCTGGGCGGCGCGGTCTTCTTTGCTATCCAGATGGCAGTGACCGCCAAGTATGGCCGCAAGATGGACATCAACGTCATCACGTTTTGGATGTTTGTGGGCAATGGCGTTTTGAGCTTAATCACGTCGCTGCTATTCGAGACTCAGGCGCCTCTGTCCGTGTGGACGCCGAGCTTTGTCGGCGTGGCGGCCTTTCTCTCGGTGGGCTGTACGTGCGTGGCACTGCTCGTCCAAAACGTTGGATTGGCGCACGTCCCGGCCTCGACGGGCTCGCTGCTCCTTTCGATGGAGTCCCCCTCGGGCGTGCTGTTCTCGGTGCTGCTGATGGGGGAGGCGCTCACCTCGCGCCTGCTTGCCGGCTTTGCGCTCATCTTTTTGTCGATTATCTTGAGCGAGACGCATTTCGATTTCTTGCGCCGAAAATCTCGCCCGCAATTGTAAACAACTTGTTGCGCCGCCCTCCTGGGGCGGCGTTTTTTATGCCTCGCCTTTAAAGTTGTACCTTGCACTTTACGCTATCAAAGTGCTTACTGCAAAAACGCTACTGGAGGGCATTTATGGCACCAGCTCAGTCCGATCTTCAACCGCAATCAGCGCCCAAGGCCACCGCAGCGGCGCAGGCCGCTATCGGTGACGGTCTCGTTGCAGAAGCTCAGGCTTTTGCAGACGAGCTCGCTGCGTGGCGACACGATTTACACCAGGTGCCCGAGCTGGGTAATAGCCTCCCACAGACCTCTGCGTATATTCAAGCGCGCCTGACCGAGATGGAAATCCCATTTGCCACGCTCGTCGATGGTTCCTGTGTCGTGGGCCTTGTCGGCGCCGGTGCCGCCGCGGCCCAGGGCAATGGCGTCTGCACGGACGAACAGGCCGGTACGGTCATCATGCTCCGTGGCGACATGGACGCCCTGCCCGTTGCCGAAGAGTCAGGCGAGCCTTTCGCCTCTACGAACGGCTGCATGCACGCATGTGGACACGATATGCACGCGACGGCGTTGCTTGGAGCGGCGCGCCTGCTCAAGGCCCGCGAGTCTGCGCTTGTCGACGCCAACGCCACGGTTAAGTTGCTGTTCCAGCCGGGCGAGGAAACCTTTGAGGGTGCCCGCGCCGCCATCGCCGACGGTCTGCTGCAGAACCCGCGTCCCCAGGCCGCCTTTGCCATGCATGTCAATAGCCAGTCGCCGCTTGGCCTGGTGCTCTACGGCAGCCCGGCGCTCTCGGGCGTGTACGGTTTTCGCATCACGCTTCAGGGCAAGGGCGGCCATGGCTCGAGCCCCGAGATCTGCATCGACCCCATCACGGCCGGCGTCCATGTGCATCTGGCGCTTCAGGAGCTCATCTCCCGCGAGGTGCCGGCGGCCAAGGAGGTCGCGCTTACCGTTGGCAAGTTCGCCGGCGGTCAGGCCGCAAATGTCATCCCCGACACTTGTGTGCTCGAGGGAACGCTGCGTGGCTTCGACGTCGAGCTCATGGAGCACCTCAAGACCCGCATCGCGGAGGTCGTCAAAGGCGTTGCCACGACCTATCGTACGCCGGCGACTATCGAGACACTCTCGGATGTTCCCCCGCTCGTACTCGACGACGGCATGACGCAGGCGTCGCTTGGCTACGTGGGCGCGGTGCTGCCCAAGTCCGCCTTCCTGCCGCTGTTCCACGCCATGGCGAGCGAGGACTTCGCGTTGATCTCGAGCGAGATCCCGAGCGCGTACTTTACCGTGGGCGCTGCTGTGACTGATACGGACGAGCATTTTGCTCAGCATCATCCCAAGGCACGTTTTAGCGATGCCGAGCTTCCCCTTGGCGCCGCGGCTTATGCCGCCGTCGCTTTGGGCTACATCGCCGACCACCGGTAGCACCCAATCTTGCCTTTCAAGCCTGCGGGCATGGCCGTAAGGCCTATGCCCTTGTCTTTCAAGGCAATCTTGGGCACTACCGGCGCCCGGCGCCGGCTATTCGTTTGTTAAATAAGGAGCAGTATGTCCCAGCAGCGTAAGTTCTTCCCCGGCTGGCTCGTGGTGGCCTCTGGCTTCGTGATCATGGCCACGTGCTACACGATTTTCGTCAACTGCATGAGCCTGTTCCAGCCGTTGATCGTCAGCGACCTGGGCATTTCCCTTGCGCAGTGCAACATCTCCAACGCCCACGATCGCTGCGTCTAAGCAGTTTGGCATGGCCGACCTGGGCAAGGTCACGGGCACCATTACCTCGCTCGAGATGGTCGGTGGCACCGTGGGCGCCATCGTCTCGGGCGTGCTGTTCGACGCTACGGGCTCCTTTGCGAGCACCTGGATCGTGTGCCTGGTGTGCTCCGCGATTATGCTCGTGTTCCTGCTGGCGTCCGAGCCCATCGCTGCCAAGCTGCGCGCGAGCGTGGCGGGGGAGTAGATAGGCCAAAGCGCATTGCCGCTTGTCCGCTTCGTCCGTGGCTACCGCGGCGGCGTGTCTGGCCGAACGAGTTCCCATACCCTCGTTCGGTCAGACGCGCCGCCGCGTTGCTGCTTTGTGCCGTATAATGTCCATTATCTATGACGCGATACAAAAGAAAGGTGTTTGCCCATGCAGGCACAGAAGGCGGAGGGAACCCGCGACCTTATCGGCGCCGAGATGCGCGCTTGGCAAAAGATGCAGCAGATCGCTGCCGGCGTGTTCGAGCCGTTTGGCTTTAAGCCCATCGAGACGCCCGCCATCGAGCAGGTGGACGTGTTTGTCCACGGCATCGGCCAGTCGACCGACGTCGTGCGCAAGGAGATGTTCCGCGTCTTTAGCGGCGCCAACCTGGAGCGCGTCTTTACCGAGGGCACCGACACCAAGCTCAAGCCTAAGCAGCGCCTGGCACTTCGCCCCGAGGGCACGGCCGGTGTGGTGCGCGCCGTCGTGGAGAACAACCTGGTGCCCCAGGGCTCCACGCCGTTTAAGGCTTATTATGCCGAGGCCATGTTCCGTGGCGAGCGTCCCCAGAAGGGTCGCCTGCGCCAGTTCCACCAGGTGGGCATCGAGTGGCTCGGCGCTCCCGATCCGGCAGCAGACGCCGAGTGCATCATCATGCTCATGGAGTTCTACAAGCGCCTTGGTTTCGATCTTTCCAAGCTCCGTCTGCTCATTAACTCGATGGGCGATGCCCAATGCCGTCCGGCCTATCGCGAGCAGGTCAAGCAGTTTATCCTCGATCACGCCGACGAGATGTGCGACGAGTGCCGCGAGCGCGCCGAGCTCAATCCGCTGCGTGCCTTCGACTGCAAGAACGACCACTGCCGCGAGATCATGGCCGACGCCCCGCTGATGGGCGACAACCTGTGCGATGAGTGCCGCGAGCACTACGAGCAGGTCAAGCGCTATCTGGACGTCGCCGGTATCGAGTACGTCGAGGATCCCACCCTGGTGCGCGGCCTGGACTACTACACCCGTACCGTCTTTGAGGTCGAGGCCCCTGGCGCCGGCGTCGGCTCCATCGGTGGCGGCGGCCGCTACGATGGCCTGGTCGAGCTCGAGGGCGGCAAGCCCACGGCCGGCGTCGGCTTCGCCGTCGGTTTTGAGCGCGCCCTGCTGGCCCTGCAGGCCTTTGGCAGCGACCTGGGCGCCGAGGAGACCCCGTGTGTCTACGTCGCCAATGCCGGCAAGGAGTTGCGCCAGAACGTCTTTGCCATTACGCAGGAGCTTCGCGCCGCAGGTATCGTGACCGAGGCCGACTATCAGGGTCGTTCGCTTAAGGCTCAGTTTAAGCAGGCCGACAAGGTGGGCGCTAAGCTCATTTTGGTCTTGGGCGGCGACGAGCTTGCCGCCGGCAAGGTCAAGGTGCGCGACATGGAGAGCCATGACGAGGCCCTCGTCGATCTGGCCAACGTGGTCGAGGCGGTTCGTGAGCGCCTGTAGCGCATGATTTTTGAGCTGTGGACTCACTAAAGCGCTCAGCTCATTGAGAGCGATTGTTACGGGGGTGTTTCGCATTTATGCGGAATGCCCCCGTTTGCATATGCCGCCCACCGAGAAATACGACCATTTGGGGCAAAAAGCCTTGCAATGCAGAAAATACTTTTGTGTGGTAAAGCGCAATCAGCGTCGAAAGTTTTTGCCGAGTGCCTATAATAAATACCGCATGTTACGTGCATAGAAGGAGGAATGGGAGGAAACGTGGCTGAGAACCTAAGCAACCAGTCTGTACCCGAAGCCGCGGCGCGCGTCGCTGCCGTGGTCAACCGCCTCGTTAACCGAATCGGCTCGAATGCCGAATCCAAGGAGCGTCTCGCCGAGATCGAGATCCCCGAGGAGCTGCGCGACAATCTGGCGCTGTTCTTGCGCCTGGAGCGCCGTGTGCTTAGCGAGTATGATCCCGAGATCGCGGACCTGTTCGACAAGATTTTGACAGCCGAGATTGTGGCCAATGCCGGAAACCCCGGCACCCGTGCTGCCGACGAGTCCGTCGACGAGCAGGGCGTGCCCACTGCCGACGAGCCCACCGCCGTGGCGTTTCGCGAGGTCGTTGATCTGATCGACAGTCTGCCGCTCGATAAGCAGCAGGTTATCGTCCGCGCCTTTACGAGCTTCTTCCATCTGGCAAACCTGTCGGAGGAGAACTACCGCGTGGCGCAGCTGCGCGAGCGCGAGGCAGGTGCGTCGACCGATACCGAGGTCGATCCCGCCAACGAACTCACCGTCGCCTATCACCAGTTGGTAAACGAGATGGGTGTCGAGGGCGCCAACGAGCTGCTCGACAAGCTCGAGTTCCACCCTGTCTTTACCGCACATCCCACCGAGGCCCGTCGTAAGGCCGTCGAGGGCAAGATTCGCCGTATCTCCAACCTGCTGGAGGAGCGTCCGCGCCTGGGCGGCTCCGACCTGGTGGAGAACGAGCGCCATATGCTGCAGGAGATCGACGCTCTGGTGCGTACGAGCCCCATCGCGCTCAAGAAGCCCACGCCGGTCGAAGAAGCCGATACCATCATCGACATCTTCGATAACACGCTGTTCGACGTCATTCCCGTTATCTATCGTCGTTTTGATGACTGGGTGCTGGGCGACAAGGCCGGCACCGTGCCGCCGCTGTGCCCGGCGTTCTTCCACCCCGGCAGCTGGATCGGTTCCGACCGCGACGGCAACCCCAATGTCACCGCCAAGGTGAGCCGCGAGGTTGCTGCCAAGTACTTCACCCATATGGTGCTCAAGCTCGAGGACAAGTGCCGCCGCATCGGCCGTAACCTGACGCTTGAGGCCACCTACAGCAAGCCGTCTGCCGAACTCATCAACCTGTGGAACCATCAGGTCGAGATGAGCACTCAGTACACCGCACGTGCTGAACTGATCTCCGAGCACGAGCCGCATCGCGCCGTTATGCTCGTCATGGCCGACCGTCTGAACGCCACCGTCCGTCGCATCACCGATACCATGTACCACAGCGCCGATGAGTTCCTGGATGACCTGCGCGTCGTCCAGCGCTCCCTGGCCGCCTGCGGTGCCGTCCGTGCCGCCTACGGCCCGGTCCAGACCATCATCTGGCAGGTCGAGTCCTTCGGCTTCCATATGGTCGAGATGGAGTTCCGTCAGCACTCCGTGGTGCACGCCCGCGCCCTCAAGGATATCCACGAGAACGGTATCCATGGCGATCTGCAGCCCATGACGCGCGAGGTCATCGACACCTTCCGTGCCATCGGTTCCATCCAAAAGCGTTACGGCAAGAAGATGGCGCACCGCTACATTATCTCGTTCACCAAGAGCGCTCAGCATGTGGCCGATGTCTTTGAGCTGGCCCACCTGTCCTTCGCGCACGAGGAAGACGTCCCCGAACTTGACGTGATTCCGCTGTTCGAGCAGCTCGAGGACCTCGAGGGCTGCGTCGACGTGCTCGATCAGATGCTCGCGCTGCCCGTGGTGCAAAAGCGCCTTGCCCAGACCAACCGCCGCATGGAGGTCATGCTGGGCTACTCCGACTCCTCCAAGGATGCCGGTCCTACCACGGCCATGCTCGCGCTGCACTCCGCGCAGGAGCGCATCGCCAAGTGGGCAGAGAAAAACGATATCGATCTGGTGCTCATGCACGGTCGTGGCGGCGCCGTGGGCCGTGGCGGCGGCCCGGCCAACAAGGCCGTGCTGGCTCAGCCCAAGGGTTCGGTCAACTGCTTCTTTAAACTTACCGAGCAGGGCGAGGTCATCTTTGCCCGTTATGGCAACCGCACGCTGGCTCAGCGCCATGTTGAGTCCGTTGCCGCCGCAACGCTTTTGCAGTCGGCCCCGAGCGTCGAGAAGATTAACACCGAGACCACGCAGAAGTTCTGGGATATGGCAGAGAAGCTCAACGCCGTAAGCCACGAACGCTATCTGGACCTGCTGCACACCGATGACTTTACGCCGTGGTTCTCGACCGTGACGCCGCTGACCGAGGTTGGCCTGCTGCCGATTGGCTCGCGTCCGGCCAAGCGCGGTCTGGGCGCCAAGTCGCTCGACGACCTGCGTACCATTCCGTGGATCTTCAGCTGGAGCCAGGCGCGCATTAACCTTGCCGCTTGGTACGGCCTGGGCACCGCCTGCGAGCAGCTTGGCGATCTTGACCAGCTTAAGGCTGCCTACCAGGAGTGGCCGTTCTTCCGCACCTTTATCGACAACATCGAGATGTCGATCGCCAAGACCGACCAGCGCATCGCCAAGATGTATCTGCACCTGGGCGATCGCCAGGATCTGTCCAAGAAGGTCTTTACCGAGATGCAACTCACCCGTAAGTGGGTCCTTGCCATCGTCGGTGACGAATGGCCGCTGCAGCGCCGCCGCGTGCTCGGCTGCGCCGTTCGCGTGCGCAACCCCTACGTCGACGCCCTGTCCATCGCCCAGGTCCGCGCCCTTCGCGAGGTGCGTATGAACCAGGACGAGATGGCAGAGGAGAAGAAGGCTGAGTACATGAGCCTGATTCTTTCGACTGTGACCGGCGTCTCGGCAGGATTGCAAAACACGGGGTAATCGATAGCCCTGTGGCTCTCACCGGGACCCGTCGGGTTTCCCTCTGAATGCGTCCTCGCACTTGAAGCCCCCTTATCCTGCTCCTTCGGAGCTGCGGATAAGGGGGCTTCGTGCTGCGGAATGCATTCAGAGGGAAACCTGACGGGTCCCTTCGTCCTCGGTCTTCAGGGATTGGGGCTGATGAGAATAAAGTGCGCTTCGCGCCCAATGCGGAGTGCGGCGAGGGCTTCTTGCGTCCTGCGGAGTGTGCCTAAAAGTAAGCTGATGGCGGGCCCTGCGATGTCCGGTCTTCGGCGGATTACTGGCTGGGGAAAAGATGGCGCGCTTCGCGCACTTTGATGGGGCTTCGCGCCTCGCGTCTTATCGATTGGGATTGAGATGCATGTGGCGCTTCTCGATTTACGACTGTAGCGGCCGCGGTCCCGTTTGGGATCGCGGTTGTTTTGTTGTGGGTCAAATATGAACGTTGTGTTAATGAGTCGGTGGACGGTGGTGTTTTTCGGTGAGCGGCGTATCCTTCCAACGGTTTATCTAGTGTGTCAGTTGAAAGGAAGAGGGCGCTCGTCATTGTTTGAATGTGAACTGCCGTTTGACCACAAGACGTTGCATCTGGAGCTCGAGGATAAGAACTTCGCGGGTGTGATGGAAGGTCATCAAAACGAGTTTAAGACCACGAAATCGCAGGAAGAGCTAGTAGAGGAGTCGCTTGCCAACCCTTATGGCTCGCCTTCGCTCGAGGAGCTTTGTGCTGGCAAGAAGGATATTGTCATCATTAGCTCCGATCATACGCGTCCCGTTCCCTCGCGTGTGACGATGCCTATTCTGCTGCATCACATCCACTCCGCTGTGCCTGAGGCGCGCGTTCGCATTCTGGTTGCTACGGGTATGCACCGTCCGTCGACGCACGAGGAGCTCGTCAACAAGTATGGCGAGGAGATCGTTGCCAACGAGGAAATCGTTATGCACGTCGCGACTGACGACAGCATGATGAAAAAGATCGGCACCCTGCCTTCTGGTGGCGAGTGCATCATCAACAAGATTGCTGCCGATTGCGATCTGCTGCTTGCCGAGGGCTTCATTGAGCCGCACTTCTTTGCCGGTTTCTCTGGCAGCCGCAAGTCCGTCCTGCCTGGCATCGCCAGCTACAAGACCATCATGTACAACCACAACGGCCAGTTTGTGAACGATTCCCATTCGCGCGCCGGCAACCTGTGCCACAACCACGTGAGCGAGGACATGTTTGCCGCCGCTGAGATGGCCCACCTTGCCTTTGTGCTCAACGTGGTGCTCAACGGCAAGCACGAGGTCATTGGCTCCTTTGCCGGCGACATCCACAAGGCGCACGAGGCTGGCTGCGAGTTCGTGAAGAGCCTTGCCGGCGTTGAGCCCGTCGAGTGCGAGATCGCCATCACCACCAACGGCGGCTACCCGCTCGACCAGAATATCTACCAGGCCGTGAAGGGCATGTGCGCTGCCGAGGCCACGCTTCCCGAGGGTGGCGTGATTATCGATGTCGCTGGTTGTGCCGACGGTCACGGCGGCGAGGGCTTCTATCACAACATCGCCGACAACGATCCGGCGGAGTTTGAGCGCGCCTGCATCGATCGTCCCAAGGACGAGACCCTGCCCGACCAGTGGACGAGCCAGATTTTCGCTCGCATCCTGGCACATCACCCCGTGATCATGGTTACCGACCTGTGCGATCACCAGATGCTCAAGGATATGCACATGACGCCGGTCAACACCCTCGAGGAGGCGCTCAAGCTCGCCTTTGAGATGAAGGGTGCCGACGCCAAGGTCGCCGTCATCCCCGATGGCCTGGGTGTTGTCGTCGCACAGCACTAGTGCGCGGCTTAAACGAATCGTTTGTAACCGATAAGAAAGATAAGGTTTTATGCTTACCAAACTCCTCTGCGAATTCGGCGCGACGGCCCTCATGATCGTCTTTGGCGTGGGCGTGCACTGCGATACCGTGCTCAAAGGCACCAAGTATCAGGGCTCCGGTCACATGTTTGCCATCACCACTTGGTCTTTTGGCATCTCGGTCTGCCTGTTTGTCTTTGGCGGCGCCGTGTGCATGAACCCGGCTATGGTGCTTGCCCAGTGCATCGTCGGCTTGGTGCCGTGGGGCAACTGCATCCCCTTTATGCTTGCCGATATGCTCGGCGGCTTTGTGGGTGCCGTAATCGCTTGGTTTATGTATGCCGATGAGTTCAAGGCTTCCGAGGGCGTCGTCGACCCCATTGCCCAGCGCAACATTTTCTCGACCAACCCCACCACCGAGGGTACGAACTATGCCCGTAACTTCTTCTGCGAGGCTATCTGCACTTTTGTGTTCATCAGCGCCATCCTTGCTGCCGCTAGCCGCGCCGGCGAGAACGTTCTGATGCTCGCAATCTGCGTCGGTCTGATCGTTTGGGCCGTTGGCATGGGCATGGGCGGCATCACCGGCTTCGCCATGAACCAGGCGCGTGACCTTGGTCCTCGCATGGCCTATCAGGTGCTGCCGATCAAGAACAAGGCTGACAACAACTGGAAGTACGGCCTGCTCGTTCCTGGCATCGCTCCGTTTGTCGGTGCTATTGTGGCCGCGCTGTTTGTGCATGGCTTCTTGGGCATGTTCTAGTCGAAGGCTACATAGTTGTCCGCTGGCCGCATGGGGTAACTTCCCAGCGCGTCCTCGGACATGCAAAAAGGCTCGCTGTGCACTTCGTGCGGCGAGCCTTTTTGCGTCCTGCGGAATGCGCTGGGAAGTTACCCCATGCGGCCAGCTGCGGGATCTTTGCTGCGCTCGAGCAAGCAACCCAACATATATCTGTATTTGGATGGGAGGGGCTTGTTGCTGATAGGGGCGTTGAGCTGTTGTTGACACTTTGGGATGCGTGGCGCCTTGGGGTGGGGCGGTGCTTTGGGATGAGCTTCTTACTTAGTTGAAGAGGGGCTTAATGGCTGATAGGTAGTCTTTGGCTACGTCGGTCTTATCTGCCTCGAAGTTGTGCCAGGTCCACCATTGGACCATTCCTACGAAGCTTGAGGCTATGTGGTGTAGTAGGAAGCTGCGGTCCATAGTGCCAGCGGGACCTGTGGGGTCGGTAGGGACGGTTTCGGCTGCTCGTGACATGATGGTCTTGCGTAAGCAGTCAGCGAAGACGCGTGAGCCGGCGCCGGCTACGAGGGCTCGGACGCCCTGGCGGCGCTCCCAGAGGTTGTTGAGGATATGCTCGACCTGCACGAGTGGGTCGTCGAGCGGTGTGCCATCGTCGTCGAGGGCGTGGGTGCAGATGTCGCTCACGAGTTCGGACAGTAGGTCATCCTTGCTCTTGAAGAGACCGTAGAACGTGGCTCGACCCACATGGGCGTGAGCGATGATGTCGCCGACGGTGATCTTGCCGTAGTCCTCTTCGCGCAGCAGTTCGGAGAACGCCGCGACGATGGCGGCGCGGCTTTTTGCCTTGCGGGCATCCATGGCTATGCGTCCGCGTGAACGAGCAGACAGCGGAGCGTGCCGGAGCAGCCCTCGTAGGGGCGCTTACCGGCGCCGTAGCCGACGGCCTCGATGCGGTAGCGGGCCGGCAGGTGCTCGGACGTGCGCAGTGCGGCGACGATGGCGGCGCCCGTGGGCGTCACAAGCTCGCCGGCGACTGGTGCGGGCGTGAGGACGATATTGCCCGCCTGGCACAGGTTGACGACAGCGGGGACGGGAATGGGCATGAGACCGTGGGCACAGCGGATGGTACCGTGACCCTCGGAGAGCGACTCGACCACGATGTCCTCAATACCCAGGTCATCGAGGCAGATGGCAACAGAGCAGACGTCGATGATGGAGTCGACGGCGCCCACCTCGTGGAACATGACGGTCTTGGGCGTTTTGCCGTGGGCCTTGGCCTCGGCGGCGGCGAGCGCGGTAAAAATGGCGAGCGCGCGACGCTTGGCGCCATCGCTTAGCTGCGAGCCATCGATGATGGCGGTGACGTCCGCCAAAGAACGGTGGTGATGGTGGTGGGCGTGATGGTGGCCCTCGTGGTCGTGGTCGTGGCCGTGGTCGTGGTCGTGGTCGTGGTCATGCTCGTGGTCGTGGTCATGCTCGTGGCAGTGCTCGTGTTCGTGCTCGCCATGATCATGATGGTGGTGCTCATGCTCGTGCGTGTGCTCGGCAGCTGCTTCGTTGCCGTAGAGCCAGGCCATATCGTGATCGTGGTTCTCGAGCTCCTCTGCAAGCTGGACGTCAAAGTCGCAGGCGTCGATGCCATGCTTGCTTACGCGTGTGACGGCGATCGTAAAGCCGTCGACCGGCAGCGTGGCGAGCTGCAGGCGCAGGTGCTCCTCGCTGGCGCCTAGGTCGAGCAGGGCCGCGACGGTCATATCGCCGCTGATGCCCGAGGTGCCGTCGATGATAAGCGTGTGCTGATGATTGGACATGGAATGCTCCTTAACGGGCGCAGGGCGTGCCGGCGCTCAGATGATTGATAAGACTTGCCTGGTAGGCGGCACCAAAGCCGTTGTCGATATTGACGACCGAAACGCCGCTGGCGCAGGAGTTGAGCATGGCGAGCAGCGCGGCTACGCCACCAAAGCTCGCGCCGTAACCCACGCTGGTGGGAACGGCTATGACCGGACAGCTTACCAGGCCGCCGACAACGCTCGCCAGTGCGCCCTCCATGCCGGCGATGGCGATGACCACCTGCGCCCGAGCAAGCTCCTCGGCATGCGCGAGTAGGCGGTGCAGGCCGGCGACACCTACGTCGTAGAGGCGGTCGACCTCGTTGCCATAGAACTCGGCCGTCAACGCGGCTTCCTCGGCGACGGGCAGGTCGCTCGTGCCGGCGCAGGCGACGACGATGCGTCCGTTGCCGGTAGGGGAGGGCTTGCCGCCCACGAGGGCGAGCTGTGCGTCCGGGACATATCCCAGGTCGATGCCGTTGCCGAGAAGCTCAGCGGTGCGCGCGGCTTTTTCGGCATCCAGGCGCGTGACCAGGATGCGCTCCTGGCCGGCATCGCGCAGTGCTTCGATAATGGCGGCAATCTGATCGGCGATTTTACCGGCCCCGTAGACAACCTCGCCGGCTCCCTGGCGCACCCCGCGCGAAAGATCGAGCTGCGCAAAGCCCAAATCGGCGGTCGGAGCCGTCTGGATGCGCGTGAGGGCGTCGGCAGGGGTGACTGCTCCGCCGGCAACATCGCTCAGCAATTGCTCAAGATCTCGCTTATCCATATATGTTCCCTTCGACGGCGCAAAGTCTAGCACTCAAAGGGTATGTTTCCGAACACTAAGACAAAATTGTTCGGAAACTATAGGACAGACTGATTCAATTGTTAGATGGATTGACTAGTCGCGCAGGATGATGTCCATGGCGAGCATCAGGTTGCGCTCGTCGATGGCAAACGGGGCCGCCTCGCGCGTCTTTGGCTTGGCGCAAAATGCGATGCCCGTGCCTGCGGCCTGGATCATGGGGATGTCATTTGCCCCGTCGCCAATAGCGACCGTATGGGCCATGTCGACGCCGCACTCAACTGCCCAGTCCAGCAGCTGGATGAGCTTGGACTCCTTGGTCACGATGTCTGCCGCCAGCTTACCCGTGAGCTTGCCGTCCACGACCTCCAGGCGGTTAGCCAGGCAAAAATCGATGCCCGCGGCGGTCACGATCTTATCGGCGACCTCGTGAAAGCCGCCGCTTACCACGCCGACCTTCCAGCCCTTGCTGTGCGCCGAGCGCACAAGCTCCAGCGCGCCGGGGGTAAACGTCACACGCTCAAAGGTGCGCTCGAACGCGCTCTCGTCCAAGCCGGCAAGCAGCCCCACGCGCTCCTCGAGCGCCTGCTTAAAGTCAAGCTCGCCGCGCATGGCGCGCTCAGTGATCTGTGCCACCTGCTCGCCTACGCCGGCCTCCTCGCCCAACAGGTCGATGACCTCCTGGTTGATGAGCGTGGAGTCGATATCCATAACGATGAGGCGTGCGGTCATGACGGGCCTTTCCGAGTGCAGTTGTATTGGGGCACATTGTCGCACGTGACGAGCGCGGGCGGGTGCCGCGGCGCGTCAATTGTTTCGTCTCCGTCAAGTCTTTGGGCAGGAGCTACTTTTCCGCGGCACATCGACACAGGTGCGATAAGATAGAACGCCATGTCTGGCTGCGCGGTTTACGCAGGCCGGGCAAATCTGTACGACGCCGCCCGGAACGACACGGGGCGGCACAGATCCATAAAGGAGGATCACTGGTATGAGCCAGACCCGTCCCATCGACGAGCATTCCATGCACACCCGTACCTGCGGCGAGCTTCGCAGCGAGAACGTGGGCGAAGAGGTCACCCTCACCGGTTGGGTGAGCCGTCGCCGCGACCACGGCGGCCTTATCTTCTGCGACCTTCGCGACCGCGAGGGTATCACGCAGCTCACCTTCGACCCCGAGCACTCCGACGGCGACGCCTTTAAGATCGCCGAGACCATGCGTCCCGAGTGGCCCATCAAGATCCACGGCGTCGTGCGCGCCCGTGGCGAGGAGACCACCAACACCAAGCTCGCGACCGGCGAGATCGAGGTCCTGACCGACCACGCCGAGGTGCTCAACACGTCCATCACCCCGCCGTTCCAAATCGAGGACGGCATCGAGACCAGCGAGGACACCCGTCTGCGCTATCGCTATCTGGACCTCCGTCGTCCCGAGATGATGGCCAACCTCAAGCTGCGCTCCGACTTTACCTTTGCCATTCGCGAGGCGCTGCACAACCGTGAGTTCATGGAGGTCGAGACGCCCTCCCTGTTCAAGTCCACGCCCGAGGGTGCCCGCGACTTCATCGTCCCCAGCCGCATCCAGCCGGGCAACTTCTACGCCCTGCCGCAGTCCCCGCAGCTCCTGAAGCAGCTGCTCATGGTCGGTGGCGTCGAGCGCTACTACCAGGTTGCCAAGTGCTTCCGCGATGAGGACCTGCGTGCCGACCGTCAGCCCGAGTTCACCCAGGTCGATATCGAGATGTCCTTCGTGGACCAGAACGACGTTATGAGCGCGCTCGAAGAGGTCCTGGCCGACGCCTTCGGCCGCATGGGTGTCGAGATGCCCACCCCGCTGCGTCGCATGGACTACTGGGAGGCCATGGACACCTATGGCTCCGACAAGCCCGATACCCGCTATGGCATGCACTTGGTCGACCTGACCGACATCTTCGCCAACTCCAAGTTCAAGGTCTTTGCGACTGCCGCAAACGAGGAGGGCTCCGTCGTCAAGGCCATCAACGCCAAGGGCGCCGGTGCCTGGGCACGTGCCAAGATCGATAAGCTCGCCGGCGTGGCCTCCACGTTTGGCGCCAAGGGCCTGGCATGGATCGCCTTCCGCGAGGACGGCTCCATCAACAGCCCCATCGTCAAGTTCTTCTCGGACGAGGAGATGGCAGCTCTGCGCGAGCGCATGGGCGTCGAGCCCGGCGACCTTGTGATGTTCGCCGCCGGCCCGCGCCTGCTCTCTGACGAGATTCTGGGCGGCATGCGTTCCCACATGGCCAACGCGCTCGAGATCAAGCGCGAGGGCCACGACTTCCTGTGGGTCGTCAACTTCCCGCTGTTCCACTGGGACGAGGACCGCAAGGCCTATGCAGCCGAGCACCAGCCCTTTACCCTGCCGACCGAGACCGACATCGCCAAGATCGAGGCCGACCCGCTGGCAGCCGGTTCCTGCACCTACGACTTTGTCATGGACGGCTTTGAGGCCGGCGGCGGCGGTATGCGTATCCACAACGCCGAGATGCAGATGTCCATGCTCAAGCTCCTGGGCTTTACCGAGGAGCGCGCCGAGTCGCAGTTCGGCTTCCTCATGGAGGCCCTCAAGTTTGGTGCGCCCCCGATGGGCGGTTTCGCTCTGGGTCTGGACCGCGTGTGCATGCTGCTCACCGGTTCCGACTCCATCCGCGACGTCATGGCGTTCCCCAAGACGGCCAGCGGCTCCGACCTCATGTCGGGTGCTCCGAGTGCCGTTTCCGGCGCCCAGCTCAAGGACGTCAGCCTGCGCCTGATGTAGGCGAGCGGCTACCTATTGCCCGCAACGAGGGAAGGACGCGCGCCTTCCCTCGTTTTTTGTGGGACGGGGGTGCGCCGGTAACGTACAATAACTACCACGTGGCTGGGTTTGCTGGCCGAATGTGCGATGTCGTGGGAGGGGACATGGTCGAGTTTACAAAGACGATTAAAGATCCGTTGGGACTGCATGCCCGCCCGGTTGCGCTGCTCTACGACATCATTGCCAAGCATCGTAGCAACGTATCGGTCAGCATCGGCGATCGCCATACCGACGGCCGCGATGTGATGGGGCTCATGGCTCTCTACGGCGAATGTGGCGAAGACATCGTGTTCCGCGTTTCGGGCGTGGATGAGGCCTCCTGCGTCACATCGATCAGAAACCTCTCGCTCTAACCTCAACAATGTGACAAGGGGACAGGCCCCTTTGTTGCATCAATTGGTATGACAAGGCACCGCAAAGAGATGGTCTTTGCGGTGCCTCTTTTGTTTCGTATAGGAAACTTTTTCGAAAACTGAATGAGGACCCTTTCCAAAAAGTTAACCACGTGTTAGTTTACTAAAGCGAACATAGACGTGGTTAACTTTTGCTGCGTCGATGTTGAGGACGAACTGACGTTAGGAGCTCACTCATGTCTTGCGGACCGCAGATGCCGGCTATGCCGCTTTCGATGGTAAAGGCGGGCGAAACCGTGCGCGTGTCTCGTGTAAAGGGCAATGAGGACATGAAGCACCACCTCAAGGACCTCGGCTTTGTCGAGGGCAGCGAGATCCACGTGGTGAGCTCGAGTGGCGCCAACATCATCGTCACGGTGCTGGGCGCTCGCTTTGGCATCGATTCCAAGGTTGCCATGCACATCATGACCGTCGGTTAGTCCGCAGCATTCTGTAAAAACTGAAAGGGGGACAAGTAAATGAAGACGTTGGGTGACGTTAAGGTGGGCGAGAGCTCTACCATCGTCAAGCTTCACGGTGAGGGCGCGCTGCGCCGCCACCTCATGGACCTGGGGCTCATCAAGGGCACTTCGTTCAAGGTCGTAAAGGTTGCACCGCTCGGTGATCCGGTCGAGATCAACGTGCGCGGCTACGAGCTTTCCATCCGCAAGGAGGAGGCCGCCGTCGTCGAGGTCCAGTAAGGACTCGCGGCGCATATTTCTGCAGATAAAGTTAGGTTTTTCTAACTTAATGCAGCATCTTTGAAGCACATTATCCAGCCTACGCGGAGAAAGCAGCGCAGGCACATAAGGAAGAAGGATTGAATGGCGGATTCTCAGATCCATGTCGCGCTGGCGGGTAACCCCAACTGCGGCAAGACCACGCTTTTCAACCTGATCACCGGCGCCAACGGCTACGTTGGCAACTGGCCCGGCGTCACGGTTGAGAAAAAGGAAGCCAAGCTCCTGAGCGACAAGAGCGTCACGATTACGGACCTCCCCGGCATCTACTCGCTTTCCCCCTACAGCCCCGAGGAGCAGTGCTCGCGCGATTACCTCATGAGCGGCGAGCCCGATGTCGTCGTCCAGGTGGTCGACGCCACCAACCTCGAGCGCAACCTGTACCTGGCGCTTCAGGTTATCGAGACCGGCCTGCCCGTGGTCGTTGCCCTCAACATGGCCGACCTGGTCGAGAAGAACGGCGACAAGATCGACACGGACAAGCTCTCCAAGAAGCTCGGCTGCCCGGTCATGATGATCTCGGCCCTTAAGAACAAGGGCATCAACGAGCTGTTCGAGCAGGTCAAGAAGTCCGCTGCTTCCAAGGGCCAGGTGCCGGAGCACAAGTTCGATTCCTCCATCGAGGACGTTCTGGACCACATCGAGAACAATCTGCCGGCGAGCGTTCCCGCCAACAAGCGTCGCTACTACGCCGTCAAGCTGTTCGAGCGCGACGCGGACGCCTGCAAGCTCATCAACCTCACCAAGGAGAAGGCCGCTCGCGTGGAGCAGCTGGTCGCTCAGTGCGAGCAGGATTGCGACGACGACGCTGAGTCCATCATCACCGGCGAGCGTTATGGCGTGATCGCCCACATCATCGACGAGTGCCTTACCAAGGCTCCGGCCAAGATGAGCACTTCCGAGAAGATCGACCGCGTGGTTACCAACCGTATCCTGGGCCTGCCGATCTTTGTGGTCATCATGTTCTGTGTGTACTACATTGCCGTCTCTACCTTGGGCGGCACGGTGACTGACTTCACCAACGACCAACTCTTCGGCACCGACGGCTGGTACGTGCTCGGTCAGGGTCGCGACGCCTATGACGCAGCTGTTGAGGCTGCGGGCGACAATGCCGACTCGGTCGACCCGGCACAGTACGGCCCCTATGTCCCGGGTATCACCACCATGGTGCACGACGCCCTTGTGGCGGGCGGCACCGAGGACGGCGGCCTGGTCGATTCGCTGGTCTGTGACGGTATCGTCGGCGGCCTGGGTGCCATCTTCGGCTTCGTCCCGCAGATGTTCCTGCTCTTTGTGATGCTGTCTTTCTTGGAGGACTGCGGCTACATGGCTCGCGTCGCCTTCATCATGGACCGCGTGTTCCGCCGCTTTGGCCTGTCCGGTAAGTCCTTTATCCCCATGCTCGTGTCCTCGGGCTGCGGCGTCCCCGGCGTCATGGCCACCAAGACCATCGAGAACGAGAAGGACCGTCGCATGACGGTCATGACCACCACGTTCATTCCCTGTGGCGCTAAGCTGCCGATCATCGCCCTGCTCATGGGCTCCATCATCGGCGATTCTTCCACCACCGCCGCATGGATCAGCCCGCTGTTCTACTTCTTGGGCGTCTTTGCCGTCATCGCCTCGGGCCTCATGCTCAAGAAGACCAAGCTCTTCGCCGGTCGCCCGACGCCGTTCGTTATGGAGCTTCCCGCCTATCACTTCCCGGCAATCCGCTCTTGGGCGCTGCATGTATGGGAGCGCTGCTGGGCCTTTATCAAGAAGGCCGGCACGGTCATCTTCGCGTCCACCGTCGTGGTTTGGTTCCTCTCCAACTTTGGTAGCTACAACGGTTCCTTTGGCTTCCTGCCTGCGATGGACGGCATCCCCGAGGAGTTTATGGACTACTCCGTGCTCGCCATGCTGGGCAACCTGGTCGCTTGGATCTTCGCCCCGCTCGGCTTTAGCACCTGGCAGGCCACCGCGCTGACTGTCTCTGGCCTTGTCGCCAAGGAAAACGTCGTCGCCACCGCCGGCTCGCTGCTGTCCGTTGCCGACGCCGCCGAGACCGACCCGAGCCTGTGGACCGCGTTCGCCGGCATGTTCCCGACTATGGGCGCTTGCGTTGCCTTTGGCGCCTTCAACCTGCTGTGCGCTCCGTGCTTTGCCGCCATGGGCACCATCCGCAACCAGATGGACTCCGGCAAGTGGACCGCGATTGCCATCGGTTACGAGTGCGCCTTTGCATGGGTCATCGGCCTGTTCATCAACCAGTTCTACAACCTGCTTGTCCTTGGCCAGTTTGGTATTTGGACGGTTGTAGCCATCGTTCTGCTGGTTGCGATGCTCTTCCAGATCTTCCGTCCCATGCCTAAGCACGCCTGGACCGACGAGGACGAGACCAACACCGCTTCCGCTGCAGTTTCCGCTTAAGTCCGAATAAGGATCAGCCCCTTTCCACGAGCCCGGGTGTCCCAGCGACACCCGGGCTTTTTGGTGAGGGAGATGTGGCGTTTCCGCAGATAAAACCAACCAAAATATACCTGTCCCTTTTGGCAGGTGGAGAATGGGGTAAAGTAAGTGGTGGTTAACTAGAGGAGGCTTGCTATGGCACCTATCGATATTGTTGTACTGGCTGTTATCGGCATTGCGTTTGTCGCCGTGTGCGTGCGCATTTATCGCAAGGGCACCTGCGCCGACTGCGCTCAGGGCGGCGTTTGCACGGGACATTGTTCCAACAAAAAAACCTGCGCCGCACTTAAGGGCGTGGACAAAATTGCCGAAGACTTGGGCCGCGGTATCAAGTAAGGTCCGTCATCCAGACGCCCTGCGAGCATCCGTTCGCGGGGCGCTTTGCACATTTGGCGGCGAGCGCGGCGAGTTGAAGAGTGATTTTGGGGTATCGTTACCTGTACTGTTAATTGGCAACTTATCTATAACGGAGTAACCCCATGAGCGCTCGCGTAACCATGAAGGACATAGCCGCCGAGCTTGGCGTTTCCATCAATACCGTGCACAAGGCCCTGACGGGTAAAGCCGGCGTGAGCGAATCCGTGCGCTCCAAGGTGAATGCTAAGGCCGAGGCCATGGGTTACCATCGCAATACGAGTGCCTCGAGCCTGCGCCGCAAGGATATCAACTTGGTGTTTTGCCTGCCCCGCGCATCGCGCGAGGGGGCGTACTTTTTCCGTTACCTTTGGGAAGGCTGCAACCGCTTTGAGCAGGAGGTCATCGATCAGGGCATTACGGTTGAGCGCGTAGAATTTGGCGTGGGCGGCTACGCCGATGCGCTCGAGCAGATTGATGAGCGTCTGCAGGTGGGCGAGAAGATTGACGGCCTGCTTGCCTATGTTCCGGGCGATGACCGCGCGACCGAGCTTTTGAGGCAGATTGCCGAGGCGGGCGTGGCGATTGAGCTCGTCGACGGCGACCGACCGCACCTCGATCGCCTGGGTGCCAGTCTGGCGGACTATTCCGCGGCGGGCAGCCTTATGGCAGAGCAGGCGGCTAACCTGGTCCACGCTTCTGGGGCTGACGCCCGCGTGCTCCTGTTGGCGGGCGACCCCTATACCGATTCACACTACCTGACCGCCCGCGCCTTTCATAATTACCTGCGCGAACACGATATTCCATGGCAGGTTGAGGACCTTGCCGGCGCCCATGCGCAAGTCAAACAGCTCGAGCGCGAGCTTGAGCAGCGCTTGAGTGCGCCGGATGCTCCCGAGCTCATCTGTAGCGTTTTTGCCGTTGGTTCCGAGGTGGTCGCCGACGCGCTTGTTTCAAGCGGCAAGGCCGGCAAGGTCATGGTAATCGGCAACGACCTGTTCCCCGAGAGCGCCTTGGCCTTGCGCCGTGGCATCTTTACCAATATTGTCTATAAGGACCCGGTGAGCCTGGCCTACCGTGGCGCCAAGACCTTGGGCGAGTATCTGCTGTGGGGTAAAACTCCGGCGGAGCCCGTGCAGAAGGGTGCTGTGGAGATGGTGTTTGCCAGCAACGTCGACCGCTACTGCGAGCTTGCGGGAATTTAGCCGTTTAGTCAGGTACCCCCTCTTGCGACGTGCATTTTTTGGAGTATTCAGCAATGGCGTGTCCCGAAAGAGGCTCAGAACGACTGTTTTGAGTGCCGCCGATGGCGTAAATCGCCATCGGCGGCACTTTTTTATGCCGATTGGGCGCAATATGCATATCGAGTAGGGCATTGAGGACGGTGCGCGGTGCGCTCCGATGCTGAATACTCCCAAAAATGCACGGCGGAACATGACCCACCTGGCCAAAGCGCTCAAGTTCGGTATTCGGGGACGCCTGCCAATTCGCAATACATACAAGTCACGGCTCCAGTAACCGTTGAACGGGCAAAATCGACCGTTCACCCCATGGTGGTTAGGTGAACGTTCACCTTTTAAGTCGCAATGAATTAGTATAGTGAACGTTCACCTAGAGGATAACGAGCGCATCGTGCGCCCGCTCCGCCAACAAAGGGGTTGTTTGATGAAAAACTTCATGGACGATCAGGATTTCCTGCTGAGCACCAAAACCGGTGAGGAGCTGTTCCACAACTTTGCCGAGGGCATGCCCATCGTTGACTACCACTGCCACATTTCTCCCAAGGAGATCTGGGACGACAAGCGTTTTGAGAACATCACCGAGGTTTGGCTGGGCGGTGACCACTACAAGTGGCGCCTGATGCGTGCCAACGGCGTCGACGAGCGCTTCATTACCGGCGATGCCCCTGCTCGCGAGAAGTTCCAGAAGTGGGCCGAGACCCTGGGCCGTTGCGTGGGCAACCCCGTCTTTGAGTGGAGCCACCTGGAGCTTAAGCGTTACTTTGGCTACGAGGGCGTCCTGAACGGCAAAACCGCTCAGGAGGTCTGGGACCTTGCCAACGCCAAGCTCGCTGAGGCCAGCTTTACCTGCCGCAACCTCATCAAGCAGTCCAACGTCCGCATGATCTGCACTACCGACGACCCCGCCGACAGCTTTGAGTGGCACAAGAAGATTGCCGCCGACGACAGTTTTGACGTTCAGGTCGTTCCCGCCATGCGCCCCGATGCCGCCCTGCGCATCGAGCGTGGCCAGGAGTTCGCCGACTACTGCAAGCATCTCTCCGAGGTTGCTGGCGTTGAGATCAGCGACTTCGAGGGCATGAAGGCCGCCATCTCCAAGCGCTACGACGTTGCCCACGAGCTGGGCTGCCGCGCTTCCGACCACGCGCTTGACTACGTTATGTACGCTCCGGCTACCGCCGACGAGATCGAGGCCATCTTTGCCAAGGGCCTTGCCGCCGAGCCGCTTACCGAGGACGAGGTCCTCAAGTACAAGACGGCCTTTATGCAGTTCGTCGCCGGCGAGTATGTCCGCCTTGGCTGGGCCATGCAGCTGCACTTTGGCTGCAAGCGTGACAACAACCGCGCTATGTTCGCCAAGCTCGGTCCCGACACCGGCTACGACTGCATCTCCAACTACACGCCGTCCGACCAGTTGGCCGATTTCCTCAACTCCATCCAGGAGGCCACGGGTCTGCCCAAGACCATTCTGTACAGCCTGAACCCCATCGACAACACCATGATCGATACCGTGATGGGCTGCTTCCAGGAGGCTCCGACCGCCGGCAAGATCCAGAACGGCAGCGCCTGGTGGTTCAACGACAACGAGGTCGGTATGCGCGAGCAGCTCACGGCTCTGGCTAACGAGGGTGTGCTGGGCAACTTTGTGGGCATGCTTACCGATTCCCGCTCCTTCCTGTCCTACCCGCGTCACGAGTACTTCCGTCGCGTGCTGTGCGGCGTGATCGGCGAGTGGGTCGAGCGGGGCAAGTATCCGGCCGACATGGAGCTGCTGGGAGCCATCGTGCGCGACATTAGCTACAACAACGCGGTCCGCTACTTTGGCTTTGACCTGGATACCGTCGAGGCCTAAACCCGCATCGAATCACACCGAACTCGGGAGCGCCGTTGCCACACGCGGCGCTCCCGTTTTGCCTGCACGCTAACAGCAATCTAAGGAGAGACATCGATGGAGAACATCAGCTACGAGACGCTCGAGAAGATCGGCTACAAGGGCTACCTGCTGCCCAAGGACGCGCCCGAGAAGGTTCTGCAGTTTGGCGAGGGCAATTTCCTGCGCGCCTTCGTCGACCGCTTCTTTGACATGGGCAACGAGGCAACCGGCTGGAACGGCAAGGTTGTCATGGTCCAGCCCATCAGCGGTGCCTTTGGCTTTGCCGACGGCATTAACGCTCAGGATGACCTGTACACCGTGCTGGTGCGCGGTAAGGAGAACGGCAACACGGTTGACGAGTCCCGTGTGATCAGCGCTTGCAGCCGCTGCCTCAATCCGTACCGCGAGGCGGACTACCGCGCCATGATGGAGGTTGCCGTCTCCGACGACCTAGAGATTATCGTCTCCAACACCACCGAGGCTGGCATTGCCTACGATCCGTCCTGCAAGGCCGACGATATGCCGCCCGCGAGCTTCCCCGCCAAGCTTGTCCAGGTCCTTCACACCCGCTGGGCTGCCGGCAAGCCGGGCGTCATCGTGCTCGCCTGCGAGCTCATCGACCATAATGGCGAGGAGCTGCTGCGCATTATGAACCAGTACGTAAGCGATTGGGGCTGGGAGGACGAGTTCTTGCAGTGGATGGCCAACGACTGCACCGTCTGCACCACGCTCGTCGACACTATCGTCCCCGGCCGCATCCGCGACCCCAAGGAGGCCGCTGCCGTGGCCGAGCGCCTGGGCTACGAGGATCCCTTCCTGGCCGTGCGCGAGCCCTTCCAGATGTGGGGTATCCAGGGCGATGAGTCGCTCAAGGAGCGTTTGCCCTTCGTAAAGGCCGGCCTGCCGGGTGTCTTTGTTACCCCCGATGTCACCCCGTACAAGAAGCGCAAGGTCCGCATCCTCAACGGTGCCCACACCGCCTTCGTTCCGGGCTCCTGGGTTGCCGGTTTTGATATCGTGCGCGATTGCATGCACGACGAGACCGTTCGCGGCTTCATGAACACCATGCTCTACGACGAGGTCATCCCGACGCTTGCCGCCGACCTGGACGTCGAGGACTGCAAGGCCTTTGCCGCCGCCGTCGAGAACCGCTTCGACAACCCGTTTATCGACCACGCGCTGCTCTCCATTTGCCTCAACTCCACCGCTAAGTGGCGTGCCCGCGACCTGCCTACGCTCAAGGACTATGTTGCCGAGACCGGCAACCTGCCCAAGTGCCTGGCGACGAGCCTCGCTACGCTCATTGCCTTCTATACTCAGGAGCTCGTTGCTCGTGAGGGCGATGGCCTGCACCTGCGACGCGCCGACGGCACCGAGTACACCGCTCAGGACGATGCCTTCGTGCTCGATTTCTACGCCGCCCACGCCGGTGCAGACGATGCCGAGCTGGTGTACGACGTGCTCACCAATGAGCAAATGTGGGGCGAAGACCTTACGCAGATCGCCGGTCTTGAGGAGTTTGTCGTCAACGCGCTTGCCGTCGTGCGCGCCGAGGGCGCCAAGCAGGCCTTCGCCAACGCCCAGGCCTAAATTCTTCTGCGCACCTGCCGGGCAACTGGCGGGCGCCCGCTGACTTCTGCTCAATCTGTAGGGTTAGGACCATTTGTAATGAACACTATCCAGATCAATCCGGCCGATAACGTAATCGTCGCGCTGTCGCCGCTTGCCAAGGGCACCGCCGTCACGGTTCCCGGGGTGGGCGAGGTCGTGGCCGCGGAGGATATTCCGCAGGGCCACAAGATGGCCGTGCGCGCCATTGCGGCGAAGGAGGACGTCGTCAAGTACGGTCTTCCTATCGGCCACGTGACGGGCGACATCCAGCCCGGTCAGTGGCTTCATACGCATAACGTCAAGACCAACCTTTCGGGCGAGGTCGAGTACACTTACAACCCGACGCATCCGGTCGTTGAGCCGGTTGAGCCCGAGACCTTTATGGGCTTCCGCCGCGCCGACGGCCGCGCCGCGACGCGCAACGAGCTGTGGATCATCCCCACGGTCGGCTGCGTCAACGAGGTCGCGCGTGCCATGTGCGAGCAGGCCCAGGATCTGGTCGAGGGTTCGCTGGAGGGCGTTTACTACTTCCCGCATCCCTTTGGCTGCTCCCAGACCGGCGTCGACCACGCCCAGACACGCCGTCTGCTGGTGGCGCTCTCGCGTCACGCAAACGCTGCGGGCGTGCTGTTCCTGTCCCTCGGTTGCGAGAACTGCACGCACCAGCAGGTACTCGACGAGCTCGGTGACTTCGATCGCGAGCGCGTTCGATTCCTCGCCTGCCAGGATGTAGCCGACGAGCAGGTCGAGGGTCACAAGATCCTGTCCGAGCTTGCCGACATGGCCAAGCAGGCCAAGCGTGAGCCCATTCCTGCCTCCGAGCTGGTCATTGGCCTTAAGTGCGGCGGCTCTGACGGTCTTTCGGGCATTACCGCCAACCCCACGATCGGTCGCGTGAGCGATATGGTCGTCGCCCGCGGCGGCACGTCGGTGCTTACCGAAGTTCCCGAGATGTTTGGCGCGGAGAGCATTCTGCTCGATCGCTGCGAGGACGAGCGGGTCTTCAACGCTGCCTCTGACATGCTCAACGGCTTTAAGGACTACTTTATCAGCCATGGTGAGGTGGTCTACGAGAACCCGAGTCCCGGCAACAAGGACGGCGGTATTACCACGCTCGAGGACAAGAGCTGCGGCTGCGTGCAAAAGGGCGGATCTGCCCCCATCGTCGACGTGCTGCCGTATGCCGGCCAGGCTACCAAGCATGGCCTGAACATGCTGTGTGGCCCGGGTAACGACATGGTATCCACCACGGCCCTGACGGCTGCCGGCTGCCACGTGATCCTGTTCTCGACCGGCCGCGGCACGCCGTTTGGCGCGCCGGCGCCCACGCTCAAGGTGTTCACCAACCAGCGTCTGTGCGACCACAAGGCCAACTGGATGGACTTTAACGCCGGCGTGGTCGCCACGGGCGAGCGTACGCTCGACGAGGCTGCCCACGACCTGTACCAGCTGGTGCTAGAGACGGCGAGCGGCAAGCTTACGAGTGCCGAGCGTCGCGGCTGCCACGAGATCAGCATTTGGAAGGACGGCGTCTGCCTGTAGCGGCAAATGGATTCGCATAGGCCACTGTTGACCATGGCCCCGTCGGGAGTGTTCCCGGCGGGGCCATGTTTGTTCTGTCTGTTCGGGCGTGTCTTCCTGATGGTACGGGAGCGGCGAAAACAATAAACGTTCACCTAATCGACCTCAAATTTAAACCCACTCAATACCCATGTAATCGTGATTTTTTTCAAGTCAGATGTCCGTTTAACGGCAAAAAACGACCGTTCAAGGATAATATACAAGTGAACGTTCACCTATCATAAGCAATCGCGCATAATCTAGCTAAACGTTCACCCTACGAGCGGACGACATGCAGACAGACATCGGTATGGACTCCAATGTCTTGTTACAAGACAATCGAGAAAAGAGAGGGAGCTCGATGACTAACAAGATCGGTAAAAAGCGCAAGATCACATTCTGGACGCGCTTGGGCTTTGGCATGGGCGGTATGCTCAACTCCGGCGCCCTGAGCTTTACGCACAGCTATATGGTGCTGTTCCTGTCAACGGAGTGCGGCCTGTCCGCAGGCGAGGCCGCGCTCATCAGCTCGTTCGCCATCTATCTCAACGCCATTCTTTGCCCGCTGATGGGTTTTGTGGCCGATAACTTCTATGCCACCAAGATTGGCCGCATCTTTGGTCGTCGCCGTTTCTGGATTTTGCTGGCTATCCCGATGATGGTCGCCGAGCCGCTCATCTTCGTCGCCACGCCGTTCGGTTTCCCGTACTACTTTGCGCTGTACCTGATCTACAACGTCGCGTACACGTTCTGCACCGCCAACCTGTCGCCGCTGACCATCGAGATGACCGACGACTTCAAGGAGCGTACGTACCTCACCGGCTACAAGCACCTCTTTGGTAACGCCGCCGGCTTCCTGATGGCAGCACTCGTCGGCTTTGGCTTTGGCACCTTCGGCGAGACCAACCCGTTCAGCTACTTCATCATCGCTACGATCAACGCTTCGGTCATGGCAATCTCGCTGCTGTGCGTGTACCTGTCTACGTGGGAGCACACCCCCGAGGAGGTCGCTCAGGAGAAGATCGAGAGCGTCGGCGAGGGTATCAAGAAGTTCTTCATCGACGTTATCTCTACCTTCCGCAACAAGTCCTTCCGCAAGGTCCTGTATGCACAGGTCTCCACGAAGCTCGCTGCTGCCTGCTGGTCTGCGTGCCTGTCCTTCTTCATCGTCTACTGTCTGCAGATTCCTAAGTCCTACGAGTCCGTGATGGAGATGCCCGGCAAGGTCGTCGCTATCGTCTGCACCGCCATCTGGGTCGCCCTCATGGCCAAGAAGGGCTTCCACAAGTCTTGGTACCTGGCAAACGTCGGTTGCGCCGCGTGCATCATCGCCTACAACTACTTCGCCTTTGGTCAGATCAACGGCACCTCCACGGTCGCCATCGCCATGATCGCCTACCCCATCATCTTCGCCATCTGGAAGTTCTTCTACGTTGGCTTCCAGTATCTGCCCGATGTTCTGCTCAACTACATCCCCGATGTCGATGAGCTCATCACCCTGCGTCGTCGCGAGGGCATCTACAGCTCCGCACAGCAGCTCTGCCAGCAGATCGCCCAGGCTGTTGCCGTCAACGTATGGGCTATCGTCCTTGCTGCCTCCGGCTTCATTCAGACCGCCGGCAACAGCGACGCCGTGACCCAGCCCGCCACCGTGCCTCTGTACATTTGCGGCTACATGCTCATCGGCTGCGCCGGCTTCTTCCTGCTCGCGGCCGTCCTTGCCCGCGGCATCAAGATTGACAAGGAGCAGTGCGACATCCTTTGCGACGAGATCCACCGTGTCAAGGAGGGTGGCAAGATGGCCGACGTCAAGCCCGAGGTCAAGGCGCTTTGCGAGGAACTCTCCGGCTTTAAGTACGAGGACTGCTTCGCCCACAACAATGTTGGCTTCCAGGACGGCAGCGTAATTCCCGCCGAGTAGGGCAGGCGCATCGTCCAAACCACAGGGCCGTGCCACCGGAGATCCACCGGCGGGTACGGCCCTTTTTTAAAAACGACTAGTATGAACTTCTGATTACATTTGAGGGAGAGACCCATGGAGACGAACGTTATCTGGCGCAATGCCCGCGCGGCCGTTATCGAGCTCGACGATGGCGGCTACTTTACCTGTGCCGATACGTGGGAGATCTTTGTCAACGATGAGCCCGCCGGTACCACGAATACGGTCGAGACCTATGTCGATGGCCTGACTCCCGGCAAGCGCAACCTGATCCGCTTTGTCTGCGGCGAGCGCGAGTTGAGCGTAGGCGTCACCACGCCGGCGGAGCCCTTTACCATCAACGTTCGCGACTGCGGAGCCAAGGGCGATGCCGAGCACGATGACACCACCAACATTCAGGCTGCCATCATGGCCTGCCCCAAGGGCGGGCGCGTGCTGATCCCCGCCGGCAACTACCGCATCAAGTCCCTCTTCCTTAAGAGCAATGTCAACATCGAGCTTGCCGAGGGCGCGGTGCTGCTGGCCCGCCACGACCGCGCCGCGCTTGCCTACATTCCGGGCACGGTCACGGGTGACGAGGGGGCTGGGTACGCCGGCACCGATATGCTGCCCCTGGGCCGTTGGGAGGGCGAGAGCTTCTCGACCTACTGTTCGACCTTTACGGGCCTGAGCGTGCACGACGTGTGCATCTATGGCCGCGGCGCCATCGACGGCCAGACCGATTTTGCCGAGGACAACTGGTGGAACAAGGACTTTAAGAACATCTTCCGTCCCGAGGAGGGCCGCGAGATCGCCCGCCCGCGCATGATTATCCTGTCCGAGTGCGAAAACGTGAGTCTTGCCGGCTTTACCGTGCGCAACAGCCCGGCGTGGAATATCCATCCCATTCTGTGCGAGCACGTCGATGCCCTGTGCCTGTCCATCGAGGGTCCCAAGAACTCCCACAACACCGACGGTTTCGATCCCGAGAGCTGCGGTTTTGTCCGCATCCTTGGCTGTCAGTTCTCGGTGGGCGACGACTGCATCGCCATCAAGAGCGGCAAACTGGGCATTGAACCCGAGCTCCGTCCCGCCACGCACGACGTGCTGATCTCGCACTGCTACATGCACGACGGCCACGGCGCCGTGGTGCTGGGATCCGAGGCCGCCGGCGGCATCAAGGACCTCACCGTGAGCAAGTGCCTCTTTGAGCGCACCGACCGCGGCCTGCGCGTCAAGACACGCCGCGGACGCGGCAAGGACGCCGTCAACGAGGGCATCACCTTCGAGCACATTCGCATGGATAAGGTGCTCACGCCCTTCGTGGTCAACTCGTTCTACTTCTGCGACAAGGACGGCAAGACCGACTACGTGCAGTCTCTCGAGGCGCTGCCCGTCGACGACCGTACGCCCGGCTTTGGCGCCACGACGTTTTGCGATATCGAGGCCACCAACTGCCATGCGGCCGCGGCCTATATCACGGGCCTTCCCGAGAGCAAGGTGACGCGCCTGACGTTCCAGGATGTCCATGTGACCTTTGCCGCCGATGCCGAGCCCTTTGTGCCGGCCATGGCCTGCGGCGTGGAGCCCATGGTGCGCCAGGGCATCATCGCGCAGAACGTGAAAGTCCTCGACCTGCAGAACGTGCGCATCGAGGGTCAGGATGGCGACGAGCTGCAGCTGCAAAACGTCGACAAGGTTATCCGCGCGTAGGGTAGTGCTCCTGCACAAGTGAATACGGCATGTTGAGGCGTGCGACGGTCGGGTCTGCCCGGCTGTCGCACGCAATCTATAGGTGCCGGCATTGCATGGTGGGTGTTCTGTGACAGAAAGCGTAATGACAGATGAGTGGTAAAGAACAGCTCTTTGAGGTATCGCTCGAACGCGAAGGCGCGTATCGCAGCATTTCGGCGGCGCTCGAGGCGGCGGAGCGGTGTGTGCCCGATGCGACCGTGCCGGTGCGCGTGCTGGTGGCGCCGGGTGAGTACCGCGAACGGGTCGAAATTCGTCGTCCGCATGTGACGCTCGAGGGCGAGACGGCCGACAGCGTGCGTATCGTGGGAGGCCTGGGTGCCAAGATGCCTTCGGAAGATGGTAGCGGCCAGGATGGAAGACTCGGCACCTTCCGTACGTACACGGTGCCGGTCGATGCCGACGACGTGACGCTTGCGGGTCTAACAATCGAAAACAACGCCGGTGATGGGCGCGAGGTCGGTCAGGCGATTGCCCTGTATGCCGATGGTGACCGCCTGGTTGTCGATGCCTGCTGCATTAAGGGACACCAGGACACGCTCTTTTTGGGGCCGCTGCCGCTGCGCGAGGCCAAGCCGGGCGGCTTTATAGGCCCCAAGCAGTTCGCCCCGCGCCGCGTGGGGCGGCAGTATTTTCGACGTTGCCGGATCGAGGGCGATGTCGACTTTATCTTTGGCGGCGCGCGTGCCTACTTTGAGGGGTGTGAGATTCGCTCGCTCAACCGCGATATGGATGTCAACGGGTATGTAACGGCAGCCTCCACGCCTCAGGGCGAGCCGTACGGATTTGTGTTTCATGGCTGTTCGTTTACAGCCGATGAGGGCATTGCCCCCGGATCGGTCTATCTGGGTCGTCCATGGCGCGAGTGGGCCCAGACCGTTTTGCTCGAATGCTGGCTGGGCCCCCATATTTCACTCGAGGGTTGGTGGGATTGGAATAAGCCAGCGGCACATGACGGCACCCTGTATGCCGGCGGTGCCCTGTTTGGCCCGGCGGTCGATACTGCCGCTTGGGTGCCGTGGGCGCATTGCCTGACCGGTCAGGATTCCGAACGCTATGCGCGTGACCGAGTGCTTGCCGGCACGGATGGTTGGGATCCCGAGGGCGGCGACGGTGATGCGGTAGAGACGGCCGGGCTATCTGCCAATGGCCGCACCGTGCACATCGAGACGTACTACGAGGACGAACCTGCGCTGCGCGCCCGACTGAAGCGCGAGGGGCGCTCGGCCGCATTTACGGGCAAGACTCCCACAGACTTTGAGGCATGGAAGGCTGCGACCAGGACTCGTCTGTACGATATTTTGGGTCTTTCGCTTATGGACCGCGCCCCGATTGAGATTCGTGAGCTCAATCGCGTACGGGTTGCCGGCAGCATCGTGCGTACTCATGCGGTGTTGCAGGTTGAGCACGATGTGTGGATGCCGTTTTACCTGTTGGAGCCGTCCCGCCCCAAGCTTGACGAGCGGGGACTCAAGCGCTGCTATATCTGCCCGCATGGTCACCAGGGGGCGGGTGCTGCAAGCATAGCCGGCGTTGCGGGCGTGCCGGCGGTCGACGATGCCGTGCGTAAGTTCAATTACGACTACGGTCTGCGTTTGGCGCGCATGGGTTACGTGACCGTCTGCCCCGATGCGCGTGGTTGGGGATACCGTCGTGACTGGAAGGGTCAGGGCGACGACGAGAACAGCTACCTGCGCGGTACGTGTCTGAATCAAGCACGTATCACGTATGGCCGAGCCGCTGGGTCTTACGGTCGCGGGCCTCAACGCCTGGGACAACATGCGCTTGATTGATTACTTGGAGACACGCGGTGACATTGCCATGGGCGACCTGGGCTGCTTTGGTTTTTCGGGCGGCGGTTACATGACGTTGTACCTGTCCGCGCTCGACCCGCGCGTGCGCAAGGCGTTTGTCTCGGGCTATCTGTACGGCGTTGATGATTCGCTACTGCACCTCAACGGCAATTGCAGCTGCAATTACACGCCTGGACTCTGGCGTCTGCTCGACATGGGCGACATTGCATCGCTTGTCGCGCCACGGCCGCTCTTGGTTCAGAGCTGCGAGAAAGACCATCTCAACGGCGCCCGCGGGCTTGCGAACGTAGACGAGCAGCTCGATATCGTTCGCGACGCCTACGCGCTGCTGGGCAAGGACGAAAACCTTCTGCACGAGGTCTGCCCGGGTGGACACCACCTGGGCGTGGCGCATCTTGCCGAGGATATCGAATGGCTCGATTCGCAAGTTGCGGAATGCGCCCACGCATAGCCCCTCGGATGTTGCGAATGAACGGTATGTACCTGTATGACCGCCGGCGTGCGGGTGAGGAGAAGAATATGGAAACGAAAAACTTGAGCGAATCGACCATCTGCTGCTTTGGCGATTCGACCACCTGGGGCGATAACGGATGCGGCGGGGGAGGCAACGACATCTCTTGGACCTCGCACCTGGGTGCGCTGCTGGGCGGCGCTACGATCGAGAACTTTGGTATTAAGGGTTCGCGTATTGCCGTCAAGGCCGACCGTAGCGATTCGTTTGTCGAGCGCTTGGACGGCATCGATCACACGGCAGATATCTGCATCGTCTTTGGCGGCGTTAACGACTTTAGCCGTAACGTGCCGCTGGGAGAGCTGGGCAGCACGGACGTGCACGAGTTCTACGGTGCGCTCGACTACCTGATCCGCACCATCACGGTGCGCTCGCCTCAGGCAAAGCTGGTGTTTATGACGCCGTGCAAGACGAGCGGCAAACACGAGAAGGATATTCCGGCAAGCAACGAGGCCAACCATCTGGGCCTGACGCAAGACGCCTATGTGCGCGCGATGCTGGAGGTCTGCGATCGCTACTCGGTGCCGGTGATCGACCTGTATGCGCAAAGCGGCATCAGCCCGTTTTTGCCGGAGCACCGCGAGCTCTACATGCCGGACGGTCTGCATTACAGCCCTGCCGGCTATGAGCGCCTGGCGCATCGCATCGCTGCGGGCCTCACCGCCGATTGCCGTTAAAAGTTTGCCGTTCACGGGGATTATAGGGTTAACGTTCACCCTATAATCCCCGTTCGCGTTACACTAGGGGAAACGTTCACCCATCAATAACGTCAGAGGGGACAGCAATGGGTTGCAATCAGATTCTGGACCGTTATATCGAGCAGTTGATCGAGACCTCTACGCCTCAGGCGCCGGCCTGGAATATCGAAAAGCTTCGCGCCGGCAAGGAGAACACCTGGAATTACATTGACGGCTGCATGATCAAGGCACTCATCGAGCTGTACGAGATCACCGGCGAGCAGCGTTACCTGACCTTCGCCGACGACTATATCGACTTCTTTGTCCAGGATGACGGCACCATCAAGCATTACGATCCCCAGGAGTACAACCTCGACAACGTCAACGCGGGCAAAACCCTCTACAAACTCTATGACCTGGTGGGCAAGCCCAAGTACCGTGCCGCCATGGATACCATCTATCGTCAGCTCGAAACCCAGCCGCGTACCAAAGAGGGTGTGTTTTGGCACAAGGCCGTCTACCCCAACCAGATCTGGCTCGACGGCATGTACATGGCGCAGCCGTTCTACATGCAGTACGAGCTGAGCTTCCACAACCGCCGTGCCTGCTCGGATAGCTTCCATATGTTCCAAGTGGTGCACGATTTGATGCGCAACCCCCTCAACGGCCTGTACTATCACGCCTACGACGCGAGCCGCAAGCAGTTCTGGTGCGATCCCGTCACCGGCCTTTCGGCCAACTTCTGGTTGCGCGCCGAGGGCTGGTTTGCCATGGCGCTCATCGATACCTGGGAGCTCATGCCGCCTTCGATGTCGGCCGAGAAGGACGAGATCCGCAAGATGTTCCACGACCTGATCGACGCCATGCTGCCGTATCAGGACGAGAAGACCGGTATGTGGCACCAGGTCATCAACCTGCCCAATATCGCCCCCAACTATCTGGAGGAGTCGGGCAGCGCCATCTTTGCCAACGCCATCATGAAGGGCGTGCGCCTGGGCGTGCTGGGCGAGCGCTACTACCAGTACGGCCGCCGTGCGTTTGACGGCATCTGCGACACGTGCCTGTCCGAGCGCGACGGACAGCTGGCGCTCGACAACATCTGCCTGGTGGCGGGTCTTGGCAACACCGCGCACCGCGAGGGCACGTTTGGCTACTACATGAGCGAGCCCGTCGTCAAAAACGACGCGAAGGGCGTGGCGCCGCTGGTGCTTGCCTATATCGAGACCATGCATCATGACAAGCTTGCCGGTAAGCGCGATCCGCTTGCCCCTTCGGGCGTGTGCTCCATCGACGACCCGTTTGGCGGCTACACGCCGGGCATCAATGCGTGCAAGGAGGTCTAGGCATGGCGCAGTCAAAAGGCGCACTGAGCGTCGGCGTGCGCCTGCACGACCTGCCCGAGGGTACGGTCGAGGAGCGCATTCGCATGGCAGGCAAACTGGGTTTCTCGTGCATTCAGCTGCCGAGCAAAGTACTCTACAAGTCCTTTGGCATTAACCGTTCCGGCCTTACGCACGAACTCGCCGACCATCTGCGCGAGGTGCTCGACACCAACGGCGTGCAGGTGGCGGTGCTCGGCTGCTATAAAAACCTGGCAACGCCCGATCAGAATCAACTGGTGGATACCTATGCCGAGTACGAGGCGTGCCTGAGGTTCGCGCGCTGGCTTGGGGGCTGTCCGGTGGGGACCGAGACGGGGCGCCCTAACGCGCAGAACAAGATGGCCGATGACCGTTTTTCGGCCGCTGCGCTCGATGCGTTTTGCAAAGGACTCGCACGCGTGTGCTCGATGGCCGAAAAGGAGGGCGGCGAGCTTCTGATCGAGCCCGGTTGGAACGAGATCGTCAATACGCCCGGGCGCTGCCGCGAGGTTCTGGAGCGCGTCCCGAGCCCGGCGCTCGGCGTGATCTACGACCCGGTGTCGCTGCTGCATCCCACGATCGTCGGTGAGGCTTCCGAGCAGGTGTCGCGTATGTTGCACCTGTGCGGCAGCAAGATTCGCGTGCTGCATGCAAAGGACTACGAGATCGTAGACAACGAGGACCAGGATGGCTGGTGTGATGGCTCGGGCTCTCGTTTGGTATGCCACGGCGCCTGTACGTGCGGAAACTTTGTTTTTGAGGCTATTGCCGCCTGGGCCGCGGCCGCGCGACCGGGCATTATGACCGTTATCGAGAACAGCACACCGTCCACGGTCGAGCGTTCGCGCGACGAGTTGCTGCGCATGGGCCGCAGCGTGATGTGCGAGCACGTGATTCTGTAACGAAGCAGGTTGGCGAAAGAGATTGTCGTAGAGGTCCAGGAGAGGAACCGATGGCTATTCATATTGTTGAGGAAGCGAACCGTTGCCTTGGGTGCAAGAAGGCGTTCTGCCAGCTTAAAGGCTGCCCGGTGCAGACGCCTATTCCGCAGGTCATTGACTTGTTCAAGCAGCGTCGTCTGGAAGAGGCAGGTGAGCTGCTGTTCCAGAACAACCCCATGAGCGCGGTCTGCTCCATGATCTGCAACCATTCGGGCCAGTGCGAGGGCGCGTGCATTCAGGGCCGCAAGGGCGCACCGGTGCATTTTTCGAGTATCGAGAACTATATCTCGACGGCATATTTGGACCGTAAGGAGTGGAAGCCCGCGCCGTCGTGCGGCAAGCAGGTTGCCGTGGTCGGTTCCGGTCCTGCCGGCATTACCGTGGCCATTAAGATGGCCCAGCTGGGCTGTGCCGTCACGGTGTTTGAGCAACGCCCCGAGATCGGCGGCGTGCTGGAGTACGGCATCCCCGAGTTTCGCCTGCCCCGTGCTCTCGTGCAAAAGTACCGTCACGTGATGTGCTCGCTTGGCGTACGCGTCCGTCCCTCGACCACCATTGGCGGCGCGCTGCATATCGACGACCTGTTGCGCGACGGCTACGATGCGGTCTTTGTCGGTACCGGTACCTGGCGCGCCCGCAAGCTGGGTATTCCCGGCGAGTCGCGTGGTAACGTACTGTTTGGTATCGATTACCTGGTCGATCCCACGAGCGTGGCGATCGGTCAGAACGTGGCGGTTATCGGCGCCGGCAACGTGGCCATGGATGTTGCCCGCACGGCTCTGCGCTCGGGCGCTCGCAAGGTTACCGTGTATGCCCGATCGCGCCATATCTCGGCCATCGATGACGAGGTGGAGCTGACCGAGCTTGACGGTGCCGAGATCGTGCGCGGCAAGGCGATTTGCGCCATCGACGATAACGGTCCGGTTTTCGAGACGGCTATCTTTGACGAGGGCGACAACGTGGTGGGCTACGAGGAAGAACTTGACCATGTGCCCGCCGACACGGTTGTGATTGCGGCCTCGCAGGTGCCCAAGGACAAACTGGTGCTTACGACGGGCGGTCTGGAGACCGACCA
Organism: Collinsella sp.; assembly: GCA_019425015.1. Lineage (GTDB taxonomy): Bacteria > Actinomycetota > Coriobacteriia > Coriobacteriales > Coriobacteriaceae > Collinsella. The sequence goes on along the minus strand of JAHYYJ010000008.1, from coordinate 100,454 downwards.
TCGCGGTCTTCTTTCGGTCGATGAGTGCGGCATGACCACCGTGCCTGGCGTCTTTGCCGCCGGCGACGTGGTCAACGGCCCGCTCACCGTGGTCCATGCCGTAGCCGGCGCCAAGCTCGCCGTCGAAGGCATGACCAGCTATCTGGGCCTCTAACCCACCCCGCCCATCAGTTGCGGTGGAATACGGACTGTTTTGGCTGTCAAAGGCCTTATCTACTCCGTATTCCACCGCAACTTTTTGTGGGCTGAGTAAAAGCCGGGGGAGCGTGTACGGTCGGGTACAGCGCAGTTGCTGATACGATAAGTACGTTAGCAACTGCCGCCGAGCGGCTCAAACGAAAGGAACCCTGTATGGAGTCTTCCGCCTACCCGATGCTCTTTAGCCCGATCAAGGTCGGTACGACCGAGGTCAAGAACCGCGTCTTTATGCCGCCGGTGTCCACGAACCTGGCCGATCATGGCTATGTGACCGACGACTTGGTCGATCATTACCGTGCCCGTGCCAAGGGCGGCGTGGGCCTCATCATCACCGAGGTCGTGACGGTCGAGCCCACCTATACCTATCTACCGGGTGACATGTGCTGCTACGACGACACGTTTATCCGTGGCTGGGAAAAGCTCGCCGCGGCCGTCCACGAGTATGGCTGCAAGATCATGCCGCAGCTCTTCCACCCCGCCTACATGGCCTTTAACATTCCGGGCACGCCGCGCCTGATCGCTCCGTCCTTTGTGGGCCCGTCCTATGCCCGCGAGGCGCCGCGCCCCATCACGGTCGATGAGATCCACGAGCTCACGCATCAGTTTGGTGACGCTGCTGTGCGCATGCAGAAGGCCGGTGTCGACGGCGTCGAGGTCCATGCGGCACACGCCCACGGCATGCTCGGCGGCTTTTTGACCCCGCTCTATAACAAGCGCACCGACGAGTACGGTGGCTCGCTCGACGCCCGCATGCGCTTCCTGCTCGAGGTCATCGCCGAGATTCGCGAGCGCTGCGGCAAGGACTTTATCATCGACGTCCGTATCTCGGGCGACGAGTACACCGATGGCGGCCTGACCCTCAACGACATGATCTATGTCTCGCGTCGCTTGGAGAAGGCCGGCGTCGACATGATCCACGTGTCGGGCGGCACTACCATCAAGCGCGGCTCCGCCATTCCCGCCGCCGGCACGCAGCAGGCCTCGCACGCCGCCTGCTCGCGCGAGATCAAAAAGCACGTCAACATTCCCGTTGCCACGGTCGGCCGCATTAACGAGGCATGGATTGCCGAGGAGCTGATCGAGGACGGCGCCGCCGACATCTGCATGATGGGTCGCGCCAATCTGTGCGATGCCGAGTTCTGCAACAAGGCCGCTGCCGGCAACGCCGACGACATCCGCCCTTGCATCGGCTGCCTGCGCTGCCTGAACGGCATTATGTTTGGCAAGCGCATCTCCTGCACCGTCAATCCGGACGTGGAGCGCGACGAGGCTGGCTACGAGCCTGCCGCTGAGGCCAAGAACGTGCTTGTTGTGGGCGCTGGTCCTGCGGGCATGGAGGCAGCCTACATTGCCGCCAAGCGCGGTCACAACGTGGTGCTCGTGGATAAGCAGGACGAGCCGGGCGGCGAGATGCGCATCGCGGCCGTTCCGCCGGCAAAACAGGAGCTCACCCGCGTGATCAAGTATCAGTACCGTCGTCTGGCCGAGGCCGGCGTGAAGTGCGTATTTGGCACCGAACTTACTGCCGAGGATATTCAGCGTGACTACGCCGGTTACGAGGTCGTCCTGGCCTATGGTGCCGAGCCCATCGCTCCGGCCTTCATGCAGGGCTTTAAGCAGGTTATGACGGCTGACGACCTGCTGGGTGGCAAGGCTTTCCCGGGCAAGAAGATCGTCATCGTGGGCGGCGGCACCGTTGGCTGCGAGACGGCCGATTACCTGGCCCCGCTGGTCAACGACCTGTCGCCGGCCAATCGCGATGTCACCGTTATCGAGATGACCAAGACGCTCGCCGCTAATGAGGGCGGCGCCGGTCGCGCGGTGCTCATCACGCGCATGCTCTCCAAGGGCGTCCACGTGCTGACCGAGGCTAAGGTGACCGAGATTACCGAGGATACCATCAGCTACGAGAAGGACGGTGAGGTCCACACCATCACCGGTGCCGATACGCTGGTGCTTGCCATGGGCTACCGCCCCAACACCAAGCTGGCCGATGACCTTGCCGTTGCCGGCGTTGCCACCCACGTGCTGGGCGATGCCCAGAAGTGCGGCAACATCCGCGACGCCATCGGCGACGGCTACAAGGTCGCCTGCGAGCTGTAGGCTCTTGGCAAATAGGGGAGCGGCCGCCTTGCGGTGACTCAAGCGATAGCCAATCTAAAAAGGCGCCGCGACACATGGATCGTCGCGGCGCCTTTTGTCTGGCGGTTTGTTGGGGGTCGGTGCGCCCCGTGGGCCTTATTACAGGCCCAAGATCTCCTTGACCTTGGCGATGATGGCCTCGTCGGTGGCGTTGGCAAAGAAGTACTCCTGGAAGTGCTCACCAGCGAGGGCGCCCTTCACCAGATCCTGATCGATCTCGCCCAGGACGTCGACGAGCGGACGCATGGTCACAGCGCGCACGCCGTCGAGGATCTTCTTGTTGCGCTGCTCGGGCTCAACGCGCTCGGCGGGGTAGCCGTTGCCCGAGCCAAAGCCAAAGAGCTTCTCGAAGGTGTACTCGAGGTTGAGCTCCTGGCCCCAGCCGTTCTTGAGCGCGAAGGGCATGGCGACGGCGTTGCCATCGTTGACCTGGGCAAAGGTGTAGGCATCCAGCGGGTCGGCAACATGGCCGCACAGCACGCCGGGGAAGGAGTTGCAGGCGAGCATAGCGCCCTCGCCGGTGCCGCAGCCGGTCACGACGTAGTCGGCGGCACCGGAGTTGAGCAGCACGGCGGCAAGAATGCCGTTCTGCACGTAGGTGAGGGGCTTGGAGTCGGCGTCGGCATACATGCCATAGTTAAAGACGGTGTGCCCCATGGGCTCGACAACCTTCTTAAGGGCAGCCTCGATCATAGGGTTCTTGGAGTTCTGAGAATTCTCATTAATCAGAGCGATCTTCATTTGAGTTAACCTTTCAACCAAATGTTTCTTTTTTTGTTTCTGCATGCGGGCGGCGTCTATTCCAACCCGAGGTTGGTTTTGCGGGCGGTGGACGATAAGGTCTGTCGCGAGTTCCGCACGAGCCGGAAAGCACTTAATGTGCTTTCCGTGCGAGCAGGACTGTCTGAGCAGCAGACTTTATCGTCCACCGCCTCGCCCGAATGCCCTACTGCGGCTGCTTGCCGATGTAGGCCAGAATGCCGCCGTCGACGTACAGAATGTGCCCGTTGACGAAGTTCGATGCGTCGGAAGCCAGGAACACGGCGGGGCCCTTCAGGTCCTCGGGCGTGCCCCAACGGGCTGCGGGCGTCTTGGCAATGATGAACTGGTCAAACGGATGACGGCTGCCATCGGGTTGCGTCTCGCGCAGCGGTGCGGTCTGCGGGGTAGCGATGTAGCCCGGCCCAATGCCGTTGCACTGGATGTTGGCCTCGCCAAACTCGGAGCAGATGTTCTTGGTGAGCATCTTGAGTCCGCCCTTGGCGGCGGCATAGCCAGCGATGGTTTCGCGGCCCAGCTCGCTCATCATGGAGCAGATGTTGATGATCTTGCCGTGACCCTTGGCGATCATGCCCGGCAGGCAGGCCTTGGACACGATAAACGGGGCATTGAGGTCGATGTCGACGACGCGACGGAAGTCCTCGGCGCTCATGTCGAGCATCGGGGTGCGCTGGATGACGCCGGCGTTGTTGACCAGAATGTCGGGCGTGGTGCCAAAATCGGCCTCGATCTTGGCGATGAGCTCGGCGACGACGGCCTCGTCGGTGACGTCGGCAACATAGCCGTGAGCATAAAAGCCCAGCTCGCGGTAGTGCTTCTCGGCTTCGGCAACTTTGTCGGCGTGACGGGCGTTAAAGGCAATCTTGGCGCCTGCCTCTCCGAGCGCCTCGGCAATGGCCATGCCGATGCCATAGGTGGCGCCGGTCACGAGCGCGACCTTGCCGTCCAGGCGGAAGCTGTCCATAAGATCAGACATAGCAATCCTTCCAAAAGAAACGTTCATCTATATAAGTCTTGCTTTTCGTACAAGCTCAGTATATGTGAAGTAGGGTAATAAACCCTCCCGTTCTCCGAAAAATAGGTGAACGTTCACTTTTTAAAGGTAAACGGTGAACTCGCACTGCTGCGCGGGCGGCTCGATTGTCCTGATCGAGGAGGGCAAGCTCGAGAGACAAGTGAGCATGGGCTGCCCGTTGGCCCCGCGCGTAGTGCTACTTTTCAAATGTGGCGCGCACAAAGTGCCGGGTGAACAACTTACTGGCGATGCCGGCGACGTTGCCTAAGATCAGCGCCGAGATAGCGGTGGTCACGTCTGGTCACGTCAAAGCCGCCTAAGTTGTGCATGGGTGCCAGCGGTCCTTATTTCACCGCAACTGAGGGGATAGGGGATGCGCTAGTATTACGTGGTGAAATTCGACAAACCGTGAGCTTCATCCGAGGGCTTTATGGAACAACATCAGCTTTATCAGAGCCTGCAAGATCAGGCATACAACGCATTGCGCTCCAAGATCATCTATGCCGAGCTCAAGCCCGGCACGCGCCTTTCGGCGATTGGTCTGGAAAAGGAGACGGGAATCGGGCGCACGCCCATTCGCGAGTCCTTTGTGCGCCTGCGCGAGCAAGAGCTGGTGGAGACGCGTCCCAAAAGCGGCACCTATGTCTCAAAAATCAGTATGGAACGCGCCGAGAACGCCTGTTTCTTGCGCGAGAAACTCGAGAGAAGTGTGCTCATTAAATGCTGCTCTGCCGCCACGCCCGAGCAAAAGCATCGGCTCGAGCAGATTCTTGCCGAGTCCGAGTCGCTCGACCACAGCGAAACGCGTCGCTTTTTTGACCTGGACAACCTGTTTCATGAGACATGTTTTGAGATTGCCGGCCGCCACATGTTGTGGGATTGGATGAAGAGCGTCAACACGCATTTTGAGCGATACAACTGGTTGCGTATGGTGTCGCAGGATCTGGATTGGGAGCCGATTCGTCGGCAGCATCGCCGGATTCTCGAGGCCATTACAAAGGGCGATACCGACACGGCGAGCTACCTGGCAGAGACGCACCTGCATCTGATGCCCGAGGAGCAGGGCCCGGTTATCGCCTTGCATCCCGACTATTTCGAGCTGTCCAAAGACTCGGCCATCTAACTCGTTCCCTACATTAGTTGCGGTGAAATAGGGACTGTTTTGCGGCTTTGACGACGTAGGCAGTCCGTATTTCACCGCAAGTGCGGGGGTGCAATCGGGGCATGAAAAGGCTGCGGCGCCGCTTGGAGGAAAAGACCGGAAGCAAGGGTCCATTCCTCCAGACGGCGCCGCAGCTGTTTTGGTGGACTGGATTATGTTGAGTCGGTTGATTGACCGGGAAAGCAAAGCGGCTTGGGGGCGTGTCGCTTCCGTCACGTTCTATCAGCATACAAGACGGTTTCGGTTCTTGTTCGTGACGGAAACGGCGCGCTTCCGAGCCGCTTTAAAAGAAAGGGGGCGAGGTCTAGGACACGCCCCCTTTCACGATAGAGAGCTAAACCTAGCCGCGGACCTTCTTGACGACGTCCATGGCCTCGCGGGCGATCTGCTCGACCTTGGAAAAGCCGCCGTCGGCGAACAGGGCCGGCTTGACCATCCAGGTGCCACCACAGGCGATGATGGCGCTGGAGCTCAGGTACTCCTCGACGTTGGCAGTGTTCACGCCGCCGGTGGGCATAAAGCGATGGCCGACAAACGGAGCAGCGAGGGCCTTGATGGTGTTGAGGCCCCCATACTGAGCCGCGGGGAAGAATTTGGTGACCTTGAGGCCCAGATTCTCGGCAGCAGTGACCTCGGAGGGGGTCACGGTGCCGGGAAGGACGGGCAGGTCGATGTCGATGCAGTGCTTCACGACGTCCTCGTTGTAACCCGGCGAGACGATGAACTTGGCACCGGCGGTGCGGGCCTGCTCAACCTGCTCGACGGTCAGGACGGTGCCGGCGCCGACGCACATCTCGGGCTCGGCCTCGGCCATAGCGGCGATGCACTCGGCGGCGCAGGCAGTGCGGAAGGTGACCTCGGCGGACTTCATGCCGGCTGCCATAAGGGCATGGGCGAGCGGTGCGGCGTCTTCGACCTTGTCGAGCACGACGACCGGCACGATGCCCAGGGATTCAAGCGTGGTGTAGAACTGATCGAACATAGTGTTCCTTTCGATGTGAGGCGCGCACGGGCGCGTGATTGCCAAAGAAGATTGGCCATGAGCCGGTTCCGGATTGGTTATCGGAGGCACTGCTTGGGTCACAAGCAATTTCGGAACCGGCTACGAGGCCAGTCGTGAAGGAATGCCAGACAAAACCGGAATGGGACTAAGTGGTTCTACCTGGCCGGAGGAATCGGGGAGCGGGCTGCAGAGGTATGGGTATGGAAAGCTGCGGCCCGCGGAATGGGGACGGCTTAGCGCGCGACGCGGGTGCCACCGTCGGCGGCGGATGCCACGGCTGCGATCTCGTCTGCGGTCACCAGGTTGGAATCGCCCTTGATGGTGAGCTTGAGGATCGAGGCGGCGATGGCGTAGTTGACGGCGTCCTGCGGGGCAAAGTCGTTGATGAGGGCATGGACGAGGCCGGCGTTGAAAGCATCGCCGGCGGCAACGCCCTCGAGCACGTGCACGTCGTGAGCAGGGGAGAACCAGTGCTCGCCGCTCTCGGCGTCAAAGAGCATGCCCATCCAGATGGAGCGCTCGACGCAGGAGATGTTGCGGACGACCGAGGCGACCTTCTTGCAACCGTACTCGGCGCAGATCTGACGGGCCATCTCGACGTAGGTGTCGCGCTCCTCGATGCCGTGGGCAAGGGAGCCGGAGACGCAGGTCATACCGAGGCCGGCAGGAGCGTCCTCGTCGTTGGCAATGCAGATGTCAACGAGCGGCAGGAGTTCCTTCATGGTGGCCTGCGACTTCTCGGGCGACCACATCTTGCCGCGATAATTCACGTCGCACACGGTGGTGATGCCTTCGGCGCGGCAGGCGGCGAGGGCATCCTTGCAGGCGGCGGCCATCTCGTCGGAGACGGCGGGCGTCACGCCGGAGAAGTAAAAGACATCGACACCCTTGAGGATCTCATCCCAGTCAAAGACGTCGCGCTTGGCCATGTTGATGGCAGAGTACTTGCGGTCGTAGACGCAGCCGTTGCCGCGCTGCGAGGCGCCGACCTCAAACACATAGGAGCCAAGACGGTCGCCCTGGCGCACGACGCGCGAGGTATCGACGTCGTAGACCTTCAGCGAACGCAGGGCGCACTCGCCCAGACGGTTGGCCGGGACAACGGAGACGTAAGCTGCCTTGTCACCCTGGTAGGCCAGGGAAAGCGCGGTGTTGGCTTCGGCGCCGCCGTAGCGGACATCAAACTCGGTCGCCTGCTCAATGCGCAGATGATCTTTGGGCGAGAGCCTTATCATGATCTCGCCGAAGGTAAGAACCGTTTTACCCATGGTCGCGCAGCTCCTTCTTGCTCGTGCGTACACCTTTGATATGGCGTTGGCACGGAGGTGCCAAGACGGTAGGGTACATCTTTGCACCTCCATGCCAACGCTTGCCGAAATCGGTTTACGAAATCGGTTTCGTTTCGAGTTGTAGTATACTCACCTACAGCGTTTTGCAACCGAGATTTTTAAAAAATGCCTAAAATGGCTCAGACCGCCGACAATTGGGAAACGGGGTGCGCTATGGCGCAGATGAGAATCAAGGACATTGCCGCCGAGGCGGGCGTGAGTCCGGCCACGGTCTCGCGCTATCTCAATAACCGCCCCGGGCAGATGACCGAGGAAACCCGCGCTCGCATCGCGGCGGTTATCGAGCGCACCGGCTATCGCCCACGTGCCGCCGCACGCAATCTGCGCAGCTCGCGCACCAACCTCATCGGCGTAATCTTGGCCGACATCGCCAACCCGTTCTCCAGCGCCATGCTCGAAGGGCTTTCCGCCAGCGCCGCCGCGCGCGGCTGCTCGCTCATGACGGCCATTAGCGGCAACGACCCCGCCAAGGAGGCAGAGTCGCTCACCAGACTTATCGATGCCGGCGTGGACGGCCTGGTCGTCAATACCTGCGGAGGCAACGACAAGGCGATTGCCGCGGCCGCGGGGCGCCTGCCCGTTGTACTGCTCGACCGCGACGTTGCCGACGGTGGCATCGATCTGGTGACCTCCAACAACCGTGAGCTGGTTGCCGGCCTGGTAGACGCCTTGGCTGCTGCGGGCAGCGAGCGTCTGTGCCTGCTCACCGAGGCAAGCGACGACAGTCCCGTGCGTCGCGAGCGCGCCGAGGCGTTTGCCGACGAGCTCTCGCGCCGCGGCCTGGCCGGCGAGGTCGTCACCTTGGCGGACGGTGGCGTCGAGGGTGTCAGTCGCCTGGACGAGGCCATCCGCGAGTACGCAGGTAAAAAGCTCGGCCTCATTGCCGTCAACGGCCTGGTCTTCCTGCGCCTGACCGAGGCACTGGCGCAGCTGGGTCCCTCGCTGCCGGCGGGCCTTAAGATCGCAACGTTTGACGATTACCCCTGGAACCACGTGCTCTTTGGCGGTGTGACCACGGCCGCGCAAGACACCCACACCATCGCCGAGCGCGTAATCGAGCGTCTGTCCGAGCGCATCGACGTCGTTACCACTACGGTGGGCGACGCCGCAAAGCTCGCCCCCAAGCGCATCGAGGTCCCCGGCCACATCGAACACCGCGCTTCGACCTCGCGCTAGCCGCCCGTCCGAGTCGGTCTGTTCGTGCTTGGCACCCGCCTGCGCGCACGTTTTTTGAGCGCTTGATACGCTTTAACCCTGCGGAAACATTTTTCTGCGATAGTATCTGCGATATAGACCAGTCGAAACCCGCCCGAAAGAAAGGGGAGCGACATGAACCAGCAGAACATCGATTACGTACTCCGCTCCGTAGAGCAGCGTGACATCCGCTTTGTGCGTCTGTGGTTTGTCGACATTCTTGGCCGCCTCAAGAACTTTGCCATTAGCCCCGAGGACCTCGAGGTCGCTTTTGAGGAGGGTATTGGCTTTGACGGCTCTGCCATCGAGGGCTTTGCCACGCCCGAGGAAGCCGACATGCTGGCGTTCCCCGATGCTTCGACCTTCCAGATCCTGCCGTGGCGCCCGAGTCACAACGGCGTCGCTCGCGTGTTCTGCGACGTGTGCACCCCCGATTGCAAGCCGTTTGCCGGCGACCCGCGCGATGCCCTGCGCCGCATGTTCCACAAGGCCGAGAAGGCTGGCTATCTGCTTAACGTGGGCGCCGAGCTGGAGTACTACTACTTCCCCGACGAGCACACCCCCGAGCCGCTCGACAACGTGGGCTACTTCGATCTTTCGGTGAGCGACGCCGCGCGCGACCTGCGTCGCAACACGGTCCTTACGCTCGAGAAGATGTCCGTGCCCGTGGAGTACACCTTCCACGCCGCCGGTCGCTCGCAGCACGGCATGAGCCTGCGCCACGCCGAGGCCCTGAGCATGTCCGACGCCATTACCACGGCCAAGCTCATCATTAAACAGCAAGCTTACGAGAGCGGTTGCCACGCCTCCTTTATGCCCAAGCCGTTGGCGGGCGAGGACGGCAGTGCCATGTTCCTGTGCCAGTCGCTATTCGACCACGACGGCAACAACGTGTTTTGGGGCGAGGACGACGAGAAGTACCATCTCTCCGACGTCGCCAAGCACTATATGGCTGGCATCCTGGCGCATGCCCGCGAGATCAGCGCCATCACCAACCCCACGGTCAACTCGTACAAGCGCATCACGACGGGCGGCGACTCCGTGCCACAGTACGCCACGTGGGGCCTGCGCAACCGCGCGAGTATGGTCCGCATTCCGGTCTACAAGCCCGGCAAGCAGCTGTCCACGCGCATCGAGCTTCGCAGCCCCGACCCCATGGCCAATCCGTACCTGGTCAACGCCGTCACGCTGGCGGCTGGTCTGGACGGCATCGAGCGCAAGCTGGAGCTCCCGCCCGAGGCAACGGCCGAGACGCTCAAGCTTACCGACCGTCAGATGGTCGAGGCCGGCTACGCGCCGCTGCCGCGCTCGCTCAAAGAGGCGCTCGACGTGTTTGAGGACTCGCAGTTTATGAAGGATGCCCTCGGCGAGCACATCCACAGCTTCTTCCTCAAAAAGAAGCGCGACGAGTGGCATAAGTTTGAGTCTACGATCACCGAGTGGGAGATCAAGCACTACCTGGCGAACTCCTAATCGCGCTGGCTTGTTCCAGTACGATTGAGCTCATTTCTTTGGAGGCCGATATGTCCGAAAAGAGTGCCCTGTTCATGGCGCGCACGACGCGCTTCCACGAGTTTGCCCGCAGCTTGACGACTACCCTGGGTGTCGAGGTGAGCCTGGCAACCCCCGATTCGCCAACTGCGGCGCACGACTTTGACCTGCTGATTCTCGATTCAGATGGCATCCGCAGCGACCGCATCGATCAGATTGCCAAGTGGCTTGACGATCGTGGTGGCGTCCCCATGTTGGTGATCGTTGACGACGAGGCGCTCGGTACCTTGCGCCTGCCCAATCACGCGCATGCCGACTTTGTATGCCCCACGGCGACACCCAACGAGCTCAAGGCTCGCGCGCAGCGCCTGATGGGCGAGGAGGAGACCGTCACCGCCGACGATGTACTCAATATCGATAACCTCGAGATTAACCTGGCTACCTACCAGGTGACACTCGATAACGAGCCCATTGACCTGACGCTGATGGAGTACTCGCTGCTGAGCTTTTTGGCGACGCATCCCAATCGCGCCTACAGCCGCGAGGTGCTGCTGCACCGCGTGTGGGGCTTTGAGTACTGCGGCGGCACGCGCACCGTCGACGTACACATTCGACGCATCCGCTCCAAGGTGGGCCCGCAGATTGCAGCGCACATCACCACCGTCCGCGGCGTGGGATATCTGTTTAAGGACTAGATTTCCACCACAAAGGGGACAGGCACCTTTGTGGTGGTTTTGCCGCAGGTGCGGGTTCCCTTCGAGTTTGCAGCAGAACTTAAGCCTTCCTAAAAGATTGCGTTCTCGTACACGTACGCCCGCATATTGGGGTACAACTCAACGTGAACAATGATGGCCCGCCACATGTTTGGCGGGCCTTTGGTTATTTGACGAAAGGATCGCAGCTATGAGCGAGAACGATTCCCAGCGTCCCCAGGACGCGGGCAACGCCGGCGAGACTCAGCAGCAGCCGCGTGTGCAGGTAGAGTCGACGCCTGCCGACAGCAACATTCCCTACGTGCAGGCCTACGACACGCAGACCGGAAAGCCGCTGGGCAGCCAGCAGGTTGTAAACAAGCACACAGTGGTCAAGACTAAGACCAAAAAGCTGCCGATCTTTATTACGGCGCTTGCCGGTTGTGCCTGCGGCGCCCTGCTGGTCATTGCGCTCATTATGAGCGGCACGCTCAACATTGGCGGCGGAAAGAATGCCGTGACGGCGGGTGCTTCGGGTTCATCGACGCAAAAGATTACGATTGATTCCGAGGACACCACGCTGGCCGAGGCCGTTTCTGCCAAGGCGTTGCCCTCCGTGGTTTCCATTACCGCCACTTCGAGCGGTGGCCAGAATGGCTCGCTTTCGCAGTCTGCCGACGAGTCGGACAGCTCGGGCAGCGTCGGCTCGGGCGTGGTGCTCGATACCGAGGGCCACATCCTCACCAACAACCACGTGGTCGATGGCTATGACCAGTACGTGGTGACCATGGATGACGGCACCACCTACGAGGCCGAGTTCGTGGGCAACGACGCTTCGAGCGACCTGGCCGTCATCAAGCTCAAGGACGCAGACGCCTCCAAGCTCACGCCGATTGAGATCGGTGATTCCTCCAAGCTCAACGTGGGCGAGTGGGTCATGGCGATCGGCTCGCCGTTCGGCAACGAGCAGTCTGTCTCCACGGGTATCGTCTCGGCGCTCTATCGCTCCACGGCCATGAGCTCTGCCAACGGTAACACCATCTATGCCAACATGATCCAGACCGATGCCGCCATCAACCCGGGCAACTCCGGCGGCGCGCTCGTTAACGATAACGGCGAGCTTGTGGGTATCAACTCGCTCATCGAGAGCTACTCGGGCTCCAGCTCGGGCGTGGGCTTTGCCATTCCGGTCAACTATGCCAAGAACATTGCCGACCAGATTATCGACGGCAAGACGCCGGTGCATCCGTACATGGGCGCTACGCTTTCGAGCGTCAACGCGCTCAACGCCCGCACCAACAAGCTGAGCACCGATAGCGGCGCGTATGTGGCGAGCGTCGTTGAGGATGGTCCTGCTGCCAAGGCCGGCATTCAGGAGGGCGATGTCATCACCAAGCTGGGCGACGACGAGATCACGAGCGCCGATGGCCTGATCATCGCACTGCGCAGCCACGAGGTGGGCGAGAAGGTCGAGATCACGCTCATGCGCGGCAAGGAAGAGAAGAAGGTCACGGTTGAGCTGGGCTCCGACGAGGAGCTGCAGAACCAGCAGCAGAACGACAGCGCGACCGATACCGGCAACGGCGGTATTACCGACGAGCAGCTGCGCCAGTATCTGGAGGAGCTGCTTGGCCAGCAGGGCCAGGGTCAGGGCAACGGCCAGGGTTTCTAACGAGCTGTATCGCACATATCGAAGCCAGAGGGGCTGTTCCGCCAGCGCGGGACAGCCCCTCTTTTCGCGATGATCCCTTGGAGACGGAGGAAAACGGATCATTTAGAACTGGCAAGGGCATGGTTTAATCGCGCGATCCACCCCAGTCTGGCGGCTGCCGATTCGGTGCGGTTCGAAAGGGTTATTCGGCGCCATGGTGACCGGTGGTACTCTTGTATCCGTTTGAAATCGAGCGAAGGAGTGCCGCTATGGAGCAATCGAGCCTGTTTGGTGACGGTGTGGACATCGATACCGAAACGCCCGCGAGCGCGGATGCCGCCGCACCGACCGACGCCCGTGCCCAGGCGGCAGCGCGCGCGGCCGAGCTGCGCCACGAGCTCGATTACCACGCGTACCGCTACTACATGCTCGACGCGCCCGAGATCACGGACGCTGCCTTTGACAAAATGCTCGTTGAGCTGCAGGAAATCGAGGCGGCCTACCCCGATTTGGTAACGCCCGACAGCTATACCCAGCGCGTGGGCGGCTACGTGAGCGAGCAGTTTACGCCGGTCACGCATATGGCACGCATGTATTCCATGGACGATGCCATGGATCTGGACGAACTCGACGCGTGGCTCCAGCGTACCGAGGATGCGCTCGGTGCCGGTAGCGTCACCTATACCTGCGAGCTTAAGATCGACGGCCTGGGCGTGGCGCTTACCTACCAAAACGGAACCTTCGTGCGCGCCGCCACACGTGGCGATGGCACAACGGGCGAGGACGTGTCGCTCAACGTGCGTACCATCAAGGATGTGCCCATGCACCTGTCCGAGCCGGCGCTCGCCCACATGGGCGCCGACCGCGAGCGCACCATTGAGGTGCGCGGCGAGGTCTATATGCCCAAGGGCAGCTTTGTTCGTCTGAACGACGAGGCCGATGCCGAGGGCCGCGACCCCTTTGCCAACCCGCGCAACGCTGCTGCAGGATCCCTGCGCCAAAAGGACCCCAAGGTCACGGCGCGCCGCGACCTGGCCACCTTTATCTACGCCATTGCCGATACCGATCCGCTGCACGTCCACAGCCAGCGCGAATTTCTCGACTGGCTGCGCAGCGCCGGCTTCAGCGTCAACCCCAACGTGGCCCGCTGCGCCACGCCGGCCGAGGTCCACGAGTTCTGCGCCCAGGCCCTCGAGCACCGCGGTGACCTGGACTACGACATCGACGGCGTAGTCGTAAAGGTCGACAGCTTCCAACAGCAGCTCGACCTGGGCTTTACCGCCCGCGCGCCGCGTTGGGCCATCGCCTTTAAGTTCCCGCCCGAGGAAAAGCAGACCGTCCTGCGCGAGATTCGCATCCAGGTGGGTCGCACCGGCGTGCTCACGCCGGTCGCCGAGTTCGACCCGGTGACGGTCGCCGGCTCCACCATCGCGCGCGCCACGCTGCACAACATCGACGAGATCCGCCGCAAGAACGTGCGCGAGGGCGACACTATCATCGTGCACAAGGCGGGCGACGTAATCCCCGAGGTCGTGGGCCCGGTGCTCGACAAGCGCCCGGCCGATTCGGTCGACTGGCACATGCCCGAGGTCTGCCCCGTGTGCGGCAGCCCCGTGGTTCACGAGGATGGCGAGGTGGCCTACCGCTGCGTGTCCATCGACTGCCCCGCACAGCTCAAGGAGCGCCTGCTCCACTGGGTGAGCCGCGGCTGCATGGACGTCGACGGCCTGGGCGACGAGATCGTCGACAAGATGATCGCCGCTGGCCTGATCCACGATGTCGCGGACTTCTACCAGCTCACGGTCGACGACATCGCCGGCCTGGACACGGGGCGCGTGTACGCCAGCTCCAACAGCAAAAAGGGCGTTAAGAAGGGCGATCCCATTCCGGTAGGCCTTAAGACGGCCGAGAAAATCATCGCCGAGCTCAACAAGTCCAAGAGCCAGCCGCTCGGTCGCGTGCTGTTTGCCCTGGGCATCCGCCACGTGGGCAAGAGCGTGGGCGAGGTCATCGCCGAGCGATTCCTGTCGATCGACAAGCTCATCTTGGCGAGCGAAGAGGATATCGCCGAGTGCGAGGGCATCGGTCCCAAGATTGCGGCGAGCGTCAAGCAGTTCCTGGCCGTGCCCGAGAACCTCGCCGTGCTGGAACGTCTGCGCCAGGCGGGCCTTTCGCTCGAGGTCGACTTGGGCGCCGCTCATGCGCAAGCCGCGGTCGAAGCTGGCGTGGCGGGCGAGCTCGCCGACGCACAGCCGCTTGCGGGTCTGACCTTCGTGCTCACCGGCACGCTCGTCAACCGCACGCGCGACGAGGCAGGCGCGGCGCTCAAGGTGCTCGGCGCCAAGGTTTCGGGCAGCGTGTCGAAGAAGACGAGCTATCTGGTCGCCGGCCCCAAAGCGGGCTCCAAGCTCACCAAAGCCGAGCAGCTGGGCGTGCCTGTATTGGATGAGGACGCACTCGAGCAGATTTTGGCTACTGGCGAGGTGCCTGAGGCGTAAGGCATCGATAGCCAAATTGAAGAACCGCCCGGAAGCACGATGCCTTCCGGGCGGTTCTTACTTTGCTGGGGCAACCGGCACCGTGATCTGCGTTACGTAGGTTGCCGGGTCGTCGCTGATGATGTCATCGATAAGGGCGATCTCGCGCGAAGGCCCGGTGGGCGCCAGGTTGTGCTCGCGCATATAGCCGAGCAGCTGCTTATAGCGCGGGGCTGCTTGCCCGTGCGTGCCGCGGAAGCTTATGGTCAGGCAGCGCGCGGCGGGCCGCACCTCGACGTCGCCCACGTAATCATCGGTGTCATCGAGCAGCAGGAAGACCTCGTCGTAGCCATCAAAGTCGCCGGCGGCGAGGCGCTCGGCGCCAATCCCGACGCCCAAGTTGCCCAGAAAGACAAAGGTCTCGTGCTGGCCCTTCTGCAGTTGACGAATCTGCCACTCCAGCGCATAGGCGTCGGTAGGGTTGACGCGTTCGCGCAACACGGCGCAGCGAAGCTCGGGCGCATCGATTGTGCAAATGGTATCGAGCTCGGTGTTCAAAGCATCGTGGAGCAGCGCAAGCCGGTTATCGATCTTACGCGACACGCGCTCCAGCTCGCGGCGCTTGCGCTCGATGAGCTCCTGCTGCTGAGCCAGCTGCCGCTGCATAAGGTCCACATCGCGCGTGGTCACAAACTCACGGATTTGCGCGAGTGGCAAGTCGAGAACGCGCAGGTGGCTGATGGTATTGAGGGTGGAGAGCTGTCGCGATCCGTAGTAGCGGTACCCACTTGCCGGATCGATGTGCGCCGGGTCCAGTAGGCCCATCTGCTCGTAATGGCGCAACGTGCCCACGCTCAGGTTAAACAGACGCGCCACCTCGCCAATGCGGAGCAGGCCCTCGGTGTGTTCGCTTGGCATGTCGGTCACGGGACCGCTCCTTTCAATAGGGTCGGGGAGGGGCGCCAGGCTCGCGTTGTCCCTCTACGCCATCAGCTTGTCAAAAGTTCCGCGGCGGTTGAGCACGGTAAAGGCAATCACGCAGATAACCGCCGACAGAATCGACCCGCACGGCGAGGCGATACCCATGGGGAACAGCGTGTCGGAATAGGCGTTCGACAGCAGCCATGCACCGGGCACGCGAATGAGCACCACGGCCAGCACGTTGTGCGCAAAGCCGATGTAGCTCTTGCCATACGCAGCGAAAAAGCCGCTAAAGCAAATGTGGATGCCGGCAAAGATCGCGTCGAAAATATAGCTGCGCATATAGCCGGTGCCGGCGGCGACCACCGCGGGGTCCTTGGCAAAAAAGCCGATAAACGCCGGCGCCACCAGCCACATCAGCACCGTGATCAGGCAGCCGTACACCACCGAGATGGTCATGGCGTCCCTGAGTACCTGACGCGCGCGGTCGCCCTTGCCCGCGCCGGCGTTTTGCGCCGTGAGCGCGCTGACGGTAGCGCCCATGGAACTCGGCACGATAAACAAAAAGCTGATCATCTTCTCGACTAGGCCCACGGCGGCGGCGTCGACCAGGCCGCGGTGGTTGGCGATGACGGTGATGAACATAAATGCCACCTGGATGCAGCCGTCCTGCACGGCCACGGGCACGCCGATCTTAAGAATGCTGCCGAGCACCTCGGGCTGGGGGCGCAGGTCGCTGCGCTTAACGTGGATGTTTGTGCGACGGCTCTTGAGCCACACGAGCGCGAGAGCCACGCTCGCCGTCTGCGCGATGACTGTGCCGAGTGCCGCGCCTACGGGGCCGAGCCCCATGTGGCCGATAAACAGAAAGTCGAGCGCGATGTTGATGATGCACGCCACGCCAATCACGTACATGGGCGAGCGCGAATCGCCTAGGCCGCGAAAGATGGCCGAGAGGATGTTGTACGCGGCGATAAAGGGAATGCCCATAAAGCAGATACGCAGGTAGGCGGCGGTTCCTTCGACCGCTTCGGCCGGCGTGCCAATGAGTGCCACAATCTGCGGACACAGTGCGAGCAGGACAGCGGCCAGCACCACCGAGACACCCATAAAGAGCGTGATGGTGTTGCCGATGGCGGTCTCGGCGCGGTCAAACCGACGCGAACCCACGGCGTGGCCGACGATAACCGTCGTTCCCATGGCCAGGCCCACGAGCGTTACGGTAATGATATAGAGCGTCTGCGCGCCATTGCCCACGGCGGTGATGCCGGCGGCGCCGCTGAACTGCCCCATCATGTACAGGTCGGCCATGCCGTAGAGCATCTGCAAAAAGTACGAGAGCATATAAGGCAGGGCAAAGACCGCGATGGTCTTGAGGACATTGCCGCGTGTGAGGTCGTGTTCCATGGGCGGGGCTTTCTGGCTTGGTGCGTTTGGCTACCAGTGTAGTGAAAACCATATAACGATTGTAGAGTCAAGGTTTGTGATGACGACGGGGCGAAAAAAGTCACGCTCCAAGCGCGATGCTTTGGCCCTCCGTGCCCGCACCTTGCCTCAAACCATCACAACATTCGACGTTTTTTGCCAAAATCGGGAAAAGCATCGAATGTTGTGATGGTTTTTCTGCCACTCGACCGGGTGGAATCGCTTTCTTGCGCACGAAGGTGTGCGGACCCGTGGGCAGGGGAATAAGGTTGGTTATCCGACTCCATTGGAGGGCTCATGGACCTGCCGATCGTCCTGTCTCATAAGACTGCCTGGCTGTACCACAACGTGGCGCGCCCGTCCGAGCCGCTCTCGCGAGCAAGCAGCCTATACGATGAGGACTCGCTTGCTGGCGAGGCGGAGCTGACCGCGAGCCTGCCCAAATTGGGACTCGATGCCAAGGGGCTGAGGGCTTCAACGGCAGTTGGAATCGTTACCGACTATCTGGTTTCGCTTGGTATTCCACGAGAAGAGCTCGACCATATCGATACGCTCGTCAACTTTGATTTTGAGCGCTCGACGCCGGCTGGATTTAGGTGCCGCGTATTTGGAGCGCCGGTACCTCCAGGCCATCTTATCGAGGTGGCAGAGGGCCTTCTGGTGGTTGATGAGGCCATGTGCTTTGTCCAAGCGGGTTCGTGGATGAGTGAGCCCGAGCAGTTGGAATATGGCTACGAAATCTGCGCCCGATACCATTTGAATCATCTGTCGACAGACGATTATGTCGAGATGAGGCAGAGATATACCGTTGCCGACATGATTGCCTATTGCAATGAGAACCGATCTCGTCAGGGGGCTATACGCGCGGCCGCCGTGCTCAGGCGCGTGTACGATGGCGCGCGGTCGCCCATGGAGACGGCCACCGCAATCATGGTCGTAGCAAAACGTTCTCAGGGCGGGCTAGGATACGTCAAGGTTGAGCTCAACCATCGGGTCGATGTTCCCAACGAGTTCAAGTATCTCGCAAAGGCCGGGTATTTCGAGATCGACGTATATGCGCCTGCGAGCGGTACGGGGATTGAATACAACGGCTCGGACCATCTTGATAAACAGCGCAGCGCGTCGGATGCGGAGCGCATGACCGTGCTGAGCGCGCTGGGCTTTAGGATGATCGTCCTCACCGGGACTCAGTTTGCCCACCAGCTGCAATTGCACCGGGCGATGAACGCCATCGCGCTCGCTATGGGCCTCAAGTGCGACCGAAGCGAAGCGTTCCAGAAACGTCAAAACGACCTGCGAGAATTCGTGATTCGGCACTGGGACGGCGGTCTTTAGGGGCGTTCCGGCCCTTCTACGGGGTGCCGTGGGAAGTCAAATCATCACAACATTCGACGTTTTTCGCCAAAATCGGGAAAAGCATCGAATGTTGTGATGGTCTGTGCTGAGGATGGGCTTGGAAAGTCCGTTTTGCTTGAAGTGACCTGTCCTGTCGTACGGGTGTCGGCATGATTCTCCCGTGGGGTATTATGTTTTCCGAAGAATAAAACGCCGCGTGAGGGGAGGGCTGCGTGGACGGGCACGTGCAACATGACGGCTTTGGTCGCGATATCAATTACCTGCGCATTGCCGTTACCGACAAGTGCAATTTCCGCTGCATTTACTGCATGCCGGCCGATGGCGTGGCGCCCCGCGCGCACGACGAGCTGCTCAGTGCCGAGGAAATCGCCCGCTTTGTGCGCCTGGTGGCGGGGGAGGGCATTCGCCGCGTGCGCCTGACGGGCGGCGAGCCGCTGGTCAGCCGCCGTATCATCCCGCTCATTCGCGACATCCGCGCGATCCCGCAGATCGAGGACATCTCGCTCACCACCAATGGCGCCCTGCTGCCCAAGCTGGCGCCGCAGCTCAAAGACGCGGGGCTTAACCGCGTCAACATCTCGCTCGACACACTCGATCCTACGCTGTTTGGAAAGATCACGCGCCTGGGCCGGCTCGAGCAGACCATGGCAGGCATCGACGCGGCGCTGGCTTGGGGCTTTGAGCCCGTTAAGGTCAACTGTGTTATAGTGCGCCGGCTCAACCAAGACGTGGCGGCCCTTGCGCGGCTCACGCTCGACCGCCCCATCCACCTGCGCTTTATCGAATACATGCCCATCGGCGACGAGCACACGAGCTCGCATTGTGCCGTAGACCCTCACGCGCCCACGCTCAATCCCGAGCTGTGGGACGCGAGTGACACCGTGCCGAGTGACGAGCTGCGGGAGCGCATCAATGCCGGGGCCACCGCGGCGGGACTGGGCGAGCTCGAGCCGCTCGACATCAACGACGCTCCTGCCGGCGCGGGCCCTGCGCGCTATTGGCACTTTCCGGGCGCGGCGGGAACGGTTGGCTTTATTAGCGCCATGTCCAACCATTTTTGTGCGAATTGCAACCGTCTGCGCCTGACGGCCGATGGCAACGTGCGTCCGTGCCTGTTCAGCGATGCCGAGTATTCGGTGCGTGAGGCGCTGCGCCGTGGTGATGATATGCAGGTACTTTCGATTTGGCGCGATGCCGTGGCCCACAAACCGCAGGAACACGCGATAATTGAGGGCACGCAACGATTTATGTCCCAAATCGGAGGATGATCATATGGCCAAGAGCAGGTACGCCGATGCCACCAAGGCCGCTCGCAGGGCCGCGATGTCTGCCCACAAAGCCACGGCTGCGGCGAATGCTGGCAGCGCCGACGCGTCCGTGCAGCCGTCCGCCAGCACTGTCGCCGAGTCCGCCCGTGACGCCCGTCGCGACGAGCTGACGCACGTGGACGCCAAGGGCGAGGTGCGCATGGTCGACGTGTCCGATAAGGCCGAGACCCATCGCATTGCCATCGCCGAGGGCACCATCCTCATGCACCCCGAGACGCAGGCTATGGTGCTGCAGGACCGCGCCAAAAAGGGCGATGTGCTTGCCTGTGCGCGCGTGGCGGGCATCATGGCCATCAAGCGCACGAGCGACATCATTCCCATGTGCCATCCGCTGCTCATTACCAAGAGTAAGTGCGACATTGCGCCCATCGCTCCGGCGGGGACGCTTGTCGAGGATATGCCCGAGGGATGGGCGCCGGCGCGCGCAGACGGGCAGGTTGGCTTTCACGTGTTGGTCACGGCCGGCGTGACGGGCAAGACGGGTATCGAGATGGAGGCCCTGACCGGCGCGAGCGCCGCATGCCTCACGATCTACGACATGTGCAAGGCCGTCGATCGCGGCATGGAGATCGTCGACGTGCGCCTGCTGCACAAGGAGGGCGGCCGCTCGGGCGTGTGGGATCGTGCAGAGCGTCAGGCCGCTGCTGTTGAGGCTGTGGCCGCTGACGGTGCCGCACCCGCAAGCGCGCCTGTCGCCGTCGCGTCCGCAGCTCCGGCCCCGGCCGTCCCCGCGATCGCGTTTATCGGCTACCAAAACTCGGGCAAGACCACGCTCGTCGAGAAGGTTATCGCCGAGCTCACCCGCCGCGGCCTGCGCGTGGGCTCGCTCAAGCATCACGGGCATCACGGCTTTGATATCGATGTGCCCGCTAAGGACACCTGGCGCCATCACCAGGCCGGATCCAAGCACGTGGGCCTTATCTGTGCCACGCGCTGGGCGGAGTACGCCGACACGCGCGAGGAGGACGAGATGCCCGCGCGCGAGCTGCTGTCGCGCTACAACGATGTCGACGTGGTGATCATTGAGGGCTACAAGACCGAGAGCTTCGACAACATCGTGGTCGCGCGCTCCGGTGTCGACCGCCTGCGCGGCAAGAGCTCGCTCGACCTGGTCGACGGTCACACGCTGGCCCTTGCCTGCAACGAGGCCCTGGCGCGTCAGGCCTTCGACGCAGGCTTTGCGACCCGAGCTATCAACATCAACGACGCCCGAGCCATCTGCGATCTCATCCAAGACCACCTTTAAGGCTTGACGCTGCGCCGGCCCCAAGCACCCCATCTCGCCCCTCAAGCCGTCGCTCGCGTACCAAAGTACGCGTCGCTCCTCTTTCGGGGCGACCTGGGGCACTTGGAACCGGCTCGCTGCGCTGCCATAACATGCCAAAAAGGGACAGGCATCTTTGTGGTGGTTTTTGCAAAAAAGCTTTGACTTAAAGTTAGCTCAAGGTGTCATAATCGCTGACAAACGATTGCGATCACGGAGGCCTCATGTCAAAACTGTACTTTATGCGTCACGGTCAAACGCTCTTTAACTTGCTTCGTCGCAAGCAGGGCTGGTGTGACTCGCCGCTCACCGAGCTGGGAATCGAGCAGGCTAAAACTGTCGGTGCGACCCTGCGAGGGCGTGGCCTTACGTTTGACCATGCGTACAGTTCGACGTCCGAGCGTGCGTGCGACACGCTTGAGCTTGCGTTCCCCGGTCAGCCTTACGAGCGCGTCAAGGGCCTTAAGGAGTGGAACTTTGGCAAATTTGAGGGCGCGAGCGAGGATTTGAATCCGCGCCTGCCGTACGGCGATTTTTACAAGCAGTATGACGGCGAGGGCGAAGTCGAGTTTCGCGAGCGTATGATGGCGACCATCACCGAGTTCATGCAGCGCCCTGGACATGAGAGCGTGTTGTGCGTGAGCCATGGCGCCGCAGCGGCTCAGGTCATGCGCGGCGTGGGCGTGGAGCCGCTCAAGATGAAGCACCGCATTGGCAACTGCTGTGTGCTCGAACTCGACTTTGATGCTACTACCGGCACATTTGCTCTTGCAGATTTGTACAACCCCTACGGCACCCCGCGCGAGTAACATCGGGGCATCAGCCAAAACCACCACAAAGGGGCCAGGCACCTTTGTGGTGGTTTTGCCGTTTACAGGCGATTTCCTACCGTTCAGCGGACTTTCGCACCAATGGGGCTTACGCTGCATGCAAGTTTCATCCTACAATCGCCCACGTGCTCACAAGTTTGTTACTCCTCGGGAGGCATCACTTGCGCATAATAGAAGACGAGGAATATCGCCCCGTCGTCTAGCGCCGATGTCCGAGGAGTTTTTTCATGCTCATTTTAAAGAAGATCAACAATAACGTTGCTCTCGCCGCCAGCGATGACGGCCGAGAGGTTGTTGTCTTTGGCAAGGGCATCGGTTTTCACGAGATGCCCTACGAGCTTGCCGATGAGTCGCTCATCCAGCGCAAATTCTATAACGTTCCCGAGAGCCTGCAGGATATGGTCGGCACACTTCCCGACGACGTTCTGCTCGCGGCAAGCGACATTGCCTGCTTCGCATCCCAGCAGCTTGGTTGCAAGCTGTCCGGTGGCCTGCCCTTTATCCTGGCAGATCACCTGCAGTTTGCCGTTCAGCGCGACGACGACCAGATCAGCGCTCCCAACCCGCTCGAGCATGAGGTGGCTTTCATCTACCCGCGTGAGCTCGAAATCGGTCAGGCCGCGCTCGCCATCGTGCAAAAGCACACCGGCGCCAAGCTGGGTCAGAACGAGGCCACGAGCATCGCGCTCCACATCGTTAACGCCGAGGTCGACGGCATGGGCCGCGCCAAGGACATGGACTTCATCATGAAGAGCACCCGCGTGCTTGACGAGGTAACCCATTCCGTGGAAAAGCAGCTCGGCTGCTCGCTCGACACGGCGTCGTACTGCTACATTCGCTTTCTTGCGCACCTGCGCTTTTTGGTTCGCCGCCTTGTTAAGGGCAGCTGCACGCAGACCGAGAACTCCTCACTGTTTATGCAGGCCGCCCGCGATTTTCCCGAGGCCTACCAGTGTGCGTACGCCATCAACCGCGTGTTCGAGAAAGAGTTCAAGCAGAGCTGCTCGGACGAGGAGCTCTTGTATCTGATGATGCATATCAACCGTCTGCGATCGGCTTCGCAGACCGAGTGAGTAAAGCCGCCAGCCCGGCGGCAATCGCAACAATTCTTTTTGGTTTCTAACTGCGGGCAAGGTACCGGCTCGCGGTAGGGGATATTTTTGTCGAAATTTGGAAAAGAGAGGACAGATCATGGCAGGTAAATACGACGATCTTGCTGCCCAGATCGTAGAGCTGGTTGGCGGCAAGTCCAACGTCAAATGCGTCGCACACTGCATTACCCGTGTTCGTTTTAAGCTCAAGGACGAGTCGAAGGCCAATGACGAGGCAATCTCCGAGCTGCCCAACGTCATCAAGGTCATGCACGCCAACGGCCAGTACCAGGTTGTTGTGGGCAACATCGTCGAGGACGTCTACGACGCCGTTCTCAAGGCCGGCGGTTTTAGCGACGGCGGCGCCGTCGACGCCGATGACGACGATGCCGCTCCCAAGGGCGTTACCGATGTGATCATCGACCTCATCTCGGGCATCTTCGCCCCCATGCTCGGCACCTTCGCCGCTGCCGGTATCATGAAGGGCCTGCTGGCGCTCGCTACCTTCCTGGTCCCGAGCTTTGCCAACGACGGCGCCTACACGCTGCTCTACACCGTCGCTGACGGCATGTTCTACTTCCTGCCCGTGGTGCTTGGCTTTACCGCGGCCAAGAAGTTCAAGATGAGCGAGTTCAACGGCATGGCCATCGCCTTTGCCCTGGTGTATCCCACCATGGTTGCCCTGACCTCGGGCGAGGTTGTCGGCTCCGTCGAGCTCGGCTTTGCTGGCACCTTCTCTTGGTACACCACGTTCCTGGGCCTGCCGCTCATCATGCCTGCCTCGGGTTACACCAGCTCCGTTATCCCCATCCTGCTCATGGTCTGGTTTGGCTCCACCCTCGAGCACTGGGTTAAGAAGTGGATGCCCGCTTCTATGAAGATGTTCTTCACCCCGCTGATCGTCGTCACCGTTACCGTCACCCTTGGCTATCTGGTCATTGGCCCCATCGCCACGCTCATCACCAACCTGCTTGGTGAGTTCTTCGCGCTGCTGTTTGGCCTGCCCATGATCGGCTCCCTCCTGGGCTGCACCCTCGTCGGTGCCTTCTGGATGTGCCTGGTCATCTTTGGCTTCCACTGGTCGCTCGTGCCCATCGCGCTGGTCAACCTGTCCACTCTGGGCCACGACTACATCCTGGGCTCCGTTATCGCCCACTCCTTCTCGCTGGGCGCCGTGCTCTTCGCCATGTATCTCAAGAACAAGGACGAGAAGTTCCGCGGTATCGCGCTGCCGGCCATGATCTCCGCCTTCTTCTTTGGTGTCACCGAGCCCGCTATCTACGGTGTCGCCCTGCCCGATAAGAAGGCCTTCATCAACGCCAGCATCGGTTCTGCTGTGGGCGGCCTCATCATTGGTCTCTCCGGCGCCGTGGTGTACATGTCCGGTGGTCTGGGCGTCTTCAACTGGCTGTCCTTCATCGACCCCTCCGGTGTTAACGGCATCAACCACATGATCTGGGCTATCGTTGCCTCTTTCGTGGGTGCCGCCGTGGGCTTTGCGATCGAGTTTGCCACCTACAAGCCCGAGGCTGCCAAGTAGCCCAAACGACAAAGACTCGGTACCAAGCCGGCGGGGGGGAGCGCCCCGCCGGTTTTTTTCAAAGGGGCTAGATGCCATGCGCTCGTCCGAGCGACTGCCCAAAATCAAAACCATGCCGGATTACGGGGCTGAAACGGTGAGTGCTGACCATACCCCGTTTTTCCGTAAACTGACAAGCCTCCTACCTGCGGTTTTGTCCTTGCCGTTTCTGGCATGCTCAAGGGGCACTGGTTCTGCCCCGTAAACCGGCATGGTTTTGAACCTGCCAATAAGGGACAGGTTTATTTTGGTCGGTTTTATCTGGGCAAACGTCGTCTCCGTCAGCTCCGTCCGCATATCTTAAGCCGGCATAGTTTCGATGGGTCGGTCCGTGCGCGTCCCGCAACATGCCTCGCCACGAAACCGGCCTATCTACTACGTTTAAGTGGTAGGGGCCAACCACACGGTGGTTTTTCGAAAACCGCCAAGCCGTCTACCTGCGGTTTTATTATTGACAATTGCGGCGTGGTCGGGGGTTCACGACTAAACGTAGTAGATGGGCCGGTTTCGTGGCGGCCGACTCAACGCGAACTCCGATCGGGACGCAAATTACCTCGTGGACGCCGCTTCGGCGTCCACGCAACATCCCAACACGTACGAAAGGAGCCAACATGGCTTTTCCCGATGGATTTCTGTGGGGCGGTGCCACTGCCGCCAATCAGTGCGAAGGCGGATACAACGAGGACGGCAAGGGCCTCGGCGTTCCCGACATCATGACCGGCGGCACGGTCTCCGAGCCGCGCCACATTACCGACGGCATTCTGCCCCAGTACCACTATCCCAGCCACGAGGCCGTGGACATGTACCATCACTATCTCGACGACATCAAGCTTTTTGGCGAGATGGGCTTTAAGTGCTACCGCATGTCCATCAACTGGAGCCGTATCTTCCCCAACGGCGACGAGGCCGAGCCCAACCAGGCCGGCATCGAGTTCTACCGCCGTGTGTTCCAGGCCTGTCAGGAGCAGGGCATCGAACCCATGGTCACCCTTAGCCACTATGAGCTGCCTTATGGTCTGTCCAAAAACTACGGAGGCTGGAAGAACCCCAAGCTCATCGATTTCTACTTCAACTACGCCCGCACCGTCATGACCGAGTACAAGGGCCTGGTGCGCTACTGGCTCACCTTTAACGAAATCAATTGCCTGCTCATGGGCGGCTTTGGCGGCGTGATGGGCGGCGGCATGGTGCCCGAGGCAACCGACACGCCCATGGCCTTTGGCGACTGCGACTGGGACGACCCGCAGGCGCGCTTCGATGCCCTGCACCATCAGTTCCTGGCGAGCGCCAAGTGCGTCACCATGGGCCATCAGATCGATCCCCAGAACAAGATCGGCTGCATGATCGCCGGCAACGCCTGCTACCCGCACACGTGCAATCCGGCAGACGTTCTGGCCGCACAAAAGCAGCAGCGCGAGATGAACTTCTACTGCGGCGACGTGCAGGTGCGCGGTGCGTATCCCTCGTGGGCGCCCAGCGTGTGGCGCCGCGAAGGCGTGCACGTGGAGGTTTCGCCCGAGGACGCCGCCACGCTGGCCGCCGGCAAGGTCGACTTCTACAGCTTTAGCTACTACATGAGCGCCACGGCCACGGCTGACCCGGTGCTGCTGGAGCAGGGCAACATCTTTGGTGGCGCCGGCAACGAGTACCTCAAGAAGAGCGATTGGGGTTGGGCGATCGACCCCGAGGGCCTGCGTTACTACCTGGAGGAGGTCTACGACCGCTACCAGGTGCCGCTGATGATCGTCGAGAACGGCCTGGGCGCGGTGGACGAGGTCGAGGCGGACGGTGCGATTCACGACGGCTACCGCATCGATTACCTGCGCGAGCATATCAAGCAGATGGAGATTGCCATCGAGGACGGCGTGGACCTGATGGGCTACACCATGTGGGGCTGCATCGATTTGGTGAGCGCCTCGACCGGCGAGATGAAGAAGCGCTACGGCTTCATCTACGTCGACAAGGACAACGACGGCAACGGCACGCTCGCCCGCAGCCGCAAGGACAGCTTCTTCTGGTACAAGAAGGTCATCGCCACCAACGGCGCCGACCTGGCCTAGCCAAGTCTCAACCAGCGTAA
Organism: Collinsella sp.; assembly: GCA_019425015.1. Lineage (GTDB taxonomy): Bacteria > Actinomycetota > Coriobacteriia > Coriobacteriales > Coriobacteriaceae > Collinsella. Next base: position 73,426 of record JAHYYJ010000008.1, on the reverse strand, counting down.
ACGTCGCAACCACCACAAAGGGGCCAGGCACCTTTGTGGTGGTTTTTGCTTTGGTAGATGTGTGGGACATGCCTTACAATCTACCAAGTAGTTCATGACGGGCGAAAAACGGAGAGAAGGGTCCTGATGCGTCCTTAATGTTTCATGCGGATAGATTGATTTGACAGACGGTGGCGAATGCCCACCGCCCGTATTCGTATGAAACAAGGAGTCTCCATGCTCGCCTCTCTTTTCTCAAAGCCTCAATCGTCGCTGTCCGCGCAGGCTAAGCGCCTGGTGGCGATGCGCTTTCTCATCTACACCGGTTTTCAGACCAGCTACTTTATCGGCGTCATCGGAACGCTTACCTATGCGGACGGCGCTTCGGTCGTCGCGACATCGCTGGCCGTCCTGTTTATGAATGTATTTGTGATCCTAGGGTCCTTTGCGGGTGGCGCGGCGCTCGACGCCTGGGGTCCGCGCCGCCATTTCTTGCTGAGCATCGTCGGCACGCTTGCAACTGGCACGGCAATCATCGCCTTTGGTAGCGCGACCGGCGTCGTCCTGCTCGGCGCGGTGTTTCTGGGCTTTACGATGGGATTCGCCCAGCCCATTGCCACGTCCTATCCGGCCTACCTCACCGACGATCCTGTCGAGCTCAAAGACATCAACTCCGCCATCGCCATGTTTTCAAATATGAGTATTATCGTTGGCCCCACGCTGGGCGGCTTTGTCGCGGCGGCTGCGTCGTCGCGCGCGGTGTTCGTGCTCATGATGCTCTTTACCGTGCTGGCGTTCGTCGTCGGTTGGGGCTTTAGGCCGCAGACCAGCCATGTCGCCGGGCATGCGGATGCCGATTCGGCAGAGGAAGGGGAGCGTGCGGGACAAAACTCCAACCCCAGCACGTCCGCCCGTGCCACCTTCGCAGCCAGCATCAAGACAGTCTTCACCAACAGCGTCCTCGCGCTACTTTTCTGCATCATTTTTCTTTCGAACTTTGGCTACGGCGCATTCGACCCGCTGGAGTCGTTCTTCTACCGTGATGTCCTACACGTCGGTGTTGAGTGGATGGGCTGGCTCTCGTCGGCCTCGGGCGTGGGCGCGGTGCTGGGTGCCGTGCTCGCGCTCCGCTTGCCGCCGCACTTGGTAAACCTAAAAACGCTGCTCGTGGCACTTATGTCCGTGGGCCTGGGAAGCCTGCTCTATGTGGGGACGCCGTACGTGGGTGTGGCCCTTGTCGGCCAGGTCGCCCTGGGCATAGCTTGGGGTGTCGTCAACCCGCTCCACAACACCATCGTGCAAACGACGGCGCCGCTCGAGCAACTCGGCCGTGTGAACTCGGTCATGGGCTTTGGCAATATGTTCGCCGGCGTGGCGCCGCTGGCGATTGCCCCGTGGCTGGCGGCGACATTTGGCGTACAGCAGACACTCGTGGGGGCAGGCATGGTCGTGACGGCGGTCCCTGCGGCGTTGCTGCTGTTTGGACGCCGGCATTTTGATCGTGCCGCAAGGCAGTAAAAACCATCACAACATTCGGTAAAAATCGCGATTTTGCCGAAAAACATCGAATGTTGTGATGGTTTGCGCTTCGGGCCAGGCCATCCTGCGAGTCCGGCCGCCACAAAGGGGCCAGGCACCTTTGTGGTGGTTTTTGCTTTGGCAGGCCGCGCCTGCGCCTTGGTATACCATGTACGCCGTTCACGAATACACCCCACACCGCCGCACAACCCAGAAAGGCCCCCATGGACACCACCTTCAGCCACATCAAAGCCGTGTTCTGCGATATCGATGGCACGCTGCTCACGAGCCAGCACACGGTGTCCCCGCGCACCGTGGTGGCGATCCGCGCCCTGCGCGAGCGCGGCGTGCTCTTTGGCCTGTGCACCGGGCGCGACGCCCACGCGACCGAGGCCATGTACGAGCTCTGGGGCATCGAAGGCCTGGTAGACTTGCTCGTGGGCTGCGGTGGCGCCGAGGTCATCGACCGCGCACACGACATCAACGAGCTGAGCTATCCGCTGCCGGGCGAGACCATCGCGCGCATCTGCAAGCACATGTCGGACCTTCCGGCAACGCCCGTCTGCCCCCGAGACGGCGTGTTCTACGTGCCCGAGAGCAACGCGTGCGTCGAGCACCTGTCGCGCGTCGACGGCGTGCCCTACCAGGTGGTCGATTTTGCCGAGTTTTTGCGCGAGCCGCAGCCCAAGGTGATGTTTACCATGGCGCCCGAGGTAATGCCGCGGGTGATTGAGCGGGCGTCGACGTTTGCCGATAACACTGTTAAGGCGGCGGCTCTGCAAACCACGCAGCGGCTCTACGAGTTCATGGATCCGCGCGTGTCCAAGACGCGCGGCCTTGTGCGCGTGGCGGAGCTCAACGACATGGAGCTCCAGAACATCTGCGTGTTTGGCGATGCCGATAACGACACCTGCATGGTGGCCGACGCCGGCGTGGGCGTGGCCATGGCAAACGGCAGCGATGCCACCCGCTCCGCCGCCGACTTTGTAACCGCCAGTAACGACAAAGACGGCATCGCGATCTTTATCGAGGAACACTTGCTGTAGCGGGGGGCCACCGCAGAAGGGGCAGGCTTTTTTGCGGTGGCCTCAGGCGATTTGGGCGAAATGATGCCTAAAATCTGCGCGAAAATTCAAATATAGTTGTCTGAACATCACGCTTCTAACTACCGATGGGTTAAAGATATTCTCATCAGTTTGGTAGGATATTCATTCCGGTTAATGACCTACCGCTCACGGTCGATTTTCGACCGTTCACAGGATGTTTGCTCTTGAGCAAAATGTTGTGCAAATAAATCTAATGCCATTAAAAAATAATACGCAACTAAATTACCAGCAGAAACAAAAAATAGATAGCGAATAAACGAAGGTAAATCTGAGCAAATGTCAAGAGAATTGAGAACTCGCTACAAAAATATCGGTTTTGTTGCTCAGATGTTTAAACAATCGTTATAATTGCATTACTAAACGAGCGCAATTACAGATTGCGCAGATACGTTTGATGGTGAAAGAGCAAGATCGCGGTCTCTTGGGGAGGAGACATCGATGAAAGCGAATTCGGACAAATCTAAGCAGAGTAATAAAGCGACGCGCCGTGTGCTGGCAGGCGTTTTGTGCGGAGCCTCCGTGTTGAGCCTGGTACTGTCGCTCGTCATGCCCCCGATCTCGCAGGCCATCGCCAACGACGTCCAGACAGTTTCTACCGAGGAAACTGTAATGGGGGGGGTTCCTCAAGTGAGTCCGCTGCTGTAGATAACACCAGCGAGGATGCCGAAAACCAGAATAGCGACGAGACCAATGGCGGCGAGGCTGGCTCTTCAAATAGTGCTGAGCAGGCTCAGAGTGCGAATGCGGCTTCAGCGAGAGCGACGGCCACCGTGGAGAAGGGAATTTATGTCCCCACGTCTATCGGTATCGGTACGAATATCGATGTCTCCACCCCCGATCCCGGCGTGGCCACCTACGTCGGCCGCGACATGTACATCGGTGGTAAGCCGAGCGACACTAGTAATCTTGATGCGGAGAACGCCCCCACCGGCTCATATGCCGCTGAGGCGGAGGGCCTTACCTTGGTCCGTGGCAAGCTTGCCATGAATCCAGTCAAAGAGAGCTGGCCCTATCAATCAATTGGTGCTGGTTTCCGCTTTGGCACCGTTGGTTTTGGTTCCCAGTTCCGTCCTGTCGCCGGCAGCACCGTGCTTGCGGTGGCCGGAATTAAAAGTGCGATCACCAAGATGAGCGTTGGTTATAGCGGCGACTCGCCGGAGACGACTACCGTTGGCGCTTGGAAGAAAGGCGCTTGGGTCGGACGGCAGAAATCTTCTGAGGGCGCGACTCCTTCCGGCTTTGCCTACACTGCGCAGATCGCAGGCCCCATCACATACTGGCGCGATAACAATGAACGCCAATCCGTGGTGACAACGCAGGGTAATTGGTACGAGGGCAAGAACTCTCAGGAAAGCAACCTGTTCAATCAAACTGTTGATTTGACTAATGTCAACAATAACGATTATTCGAGCTACAACGGTGAAGATGGGTACCTCTCGAAGCTATCGAAACAGCTCAACTCGTTTGCAAATACCGGCACGCTCGAGGTTGGTTTCGCGAGCAATCACAACAACTACGTAATCAACAAGTACGACAAGACGGATTGTAATTATGGCCTGGTGTTTGATGAGTCGCATAAGACCATATATTCGGACTGCGCCGATACGTCGCTCAATGGTAAGCAATTCAAGAATAGCGAGCGTCTTATCACGTTTAAGGGCGACAACACCTCTATGCAGCAGGTGTTCACCATCGATGCTTCTCAGCTGAGCAATACATACAACAACGAGTATTATCGTGGCGTTGATTTCGCATTCGAGGGCATTCCCAAGGGCGCCTCGGTTGTTGTGAACGTTACCGGATCTTCGAATATTGAGTTTCACAATGGCTGGCGCTTTTGGTGGAACGGTACCGAGATTTCGCGTGGTTACGAAACTCAATATTCCGGCAAGGAGCTGGGCGAGGCATACGCGACGGCTTCCCAGTCCATCATGTGGAACTTTGTCAATACGCAAAGCCTTACCATTCGAGGCGGCATCGCGGGAGAAAACCGCGCGGACTGGGGATACGGCGGCACAGCCACCGGTGCCAAGTGGACTGACGACGATCCTGCGGCGGCTATGATCGGATCGATTCTCGTTCCCAACGGAAGTTTCGACGACCATGTGACTACCAACGGCCGCGTTTATGTGGGCGTCGATTTCTCAATGAACAGCCCGAAGGTTGCCGCAGCATTTGGTGAGGGTAACTCGGCTTCCGTCATCGATATGGATCAGGAGCGTCACAACTTCCCGTGGTCTGGGTCGTATACGCCCGACGGCTCCGCCGTTGCGTGGAGCAAGGTCGATGCGGCGAACGGCAACACGTCGCTTCCTGGTTCCTCGTGGGCTATCTATGGTTCTGTCGAGAATGCTGTCGCGGGCAAGGACGCTATCGTGACGGTGACTGACGGTGGCGCAAATGATTACGCTTCGGGTGATGGCAAGCTTCAGTTCAACTATCTGAACCAGAAGGCAAACATCGGCAATTCCAACGATACCAACTACTTCACGTATTACATCAAAGAGGAGACGGCGCCGGCTGGCTACCAGAAGTCAGACACCATCTACTATGCCACTATGAACAATACTGGCGAGAAGCCGAACTACGTTCAGGGTTACGTGGATGAGAACGGCAAAAATGTTCCGTTCGAGAATAACCCCACAGGTGCCATTCCCAACACCAAGATCATCACCGGTACGGTGTCTTGGACCAAGGTGGGGGAGGGCGACACAAAACACACTCCTTTGGCTGGTTCTGAGTGGAAACTCACCAAGACTAATGACGCCGATGGTGCGGCCGTTAACCAGTTCTGGACCGTGAGAGATCAGGTGAGCGACCAGTCGACTTCGAGCGATACCACGTGGGTAGACACCGACACCGCGCCTGGCAAGTTCAAGCTCGAGGGCCTGCTGCCGGGCACGTACACGCTTGTTGAGACCCAGGCTCCGTTTGGCTACGAACTGAACAAGAACACCTACAAGTTCACGGTGGACAGCACAAACGGCTCCATTACGTGGAAAGAGAACGAGCAGTCGAGCATCGATAGTGGCACTACGTACATCTCCGACAAGTGCAGTGCTACGTCCGTGAAGATCCCGGTGACCAAATCCGTTCGCAATACGGATTGGCCGAAGGATGCTGACGACAACTATGTGCCGTTCGAGTTCAGCATTGTGGCTACGGGTGACTATGCAGCCAAAGCCCCCATGCCCGAAGCGCCCGAAGCACCCAAGATTTCTGTTGCCCCAAAGGCAGGGGAGACCGACGCCGCCAAGCTCAACAACATCACGGCGACCTTTGGCGCCATGACGTTCAACAAGTCGCACCTGTCCGATGCCCCCGGTGAGGTGGGTGACTACGCCAGGACCTACACCTACACGGTGAAGGAGGTTGAGCCTACCACCGGTGCCATCGACAAGCTCCGCTACTCCAAGGCCGAGTACCAGGTTGCCGTCACGGTGAAGGCTGAGCTGAATGGGGCCGGCAAGTACACCGGCCTCATCACCTCCACCACGGTCACCCAGATGAAGGACGACATGGGCAACGCCCTGGGCGAGAACGGGCGGGGCATCGAAGTCCCATCCGCCGGCGCGGGCCCAACCGCCATTCCCACCCCCACCTTCACCAACACCTACTCCACCTCTTTGCCCCTTTCTGGTATGTCGGGCGTCACTCTGACGTACCTTGCCGGCGCGGTGGTGCTTTGCGCTGCTGCGGCCTGGATGCACATTCGTCGCAAGGCGAATGCGAAGGGAGGTAAGCGTCGTGAATAAGAAAGTTTGCTCCTTCCCGATCTTGTTTGCGCTGCTTACCCTCCTGATCGGCACCTGCGCGGTTGTGTTCCCCGCATCCGCGCAGGCCGCGCCGACCTCGACCGGTTCCATCACGGTGAGCGGCACCGTGGCGCGCAGCTACGACGCCTACCAGATCTTTAGCGCCAACGTCGTCGACGGCGACAGCGACGCCAAGATCGCCACCGACCTCGCCTGGGCAAGCGACGCCGTGCGCGACGCCGCGCTGCCTGTGCTGCACAGCGCCGGCATGCCCAATTCCCAGACCACCGCGCAGGAAGCTGCCGAGTGGCTCAACACCGATTCCCACCTTACGAGCGCGCTGAGCGCGCAGCTCGCTCGTTCCCTCCAGAGCTCTGGCGCCGAGCTCGCGGCCCTCAACGCGGGCACGGCGGCCGAGCTGCCCTGCGGCTACTGGCTCATCGTCGCCGACGACGACGCCATCGCCCAGGGCGAGGCCGGCACCGCGCCGATCATGGCCCTGGTGGGCGGCAGCGCCGTCACCGTCAAGCCCAAGGCCGCGACCCCCAAGGTGGCCAAGCACGTGCTGGAGGACAGCACCGCCGCATGGCAGAAGGCCGCCGACGCCACGGTCGCCGACGACCTGTACTGGCGCCTCTCTGCCACGGTCCCGGCGGGGCTCACGGCCTACGACACCTACGCGGTGCGGTTCGTCGACACCATGAGCGCGGGGCTCGACCCCTCCAAGGTGGCCGCGAGCATGCGCGTGTACGTGGCGGCGGGCGCGGACGGTGGCTTCGACGCCGTCCAGACCGGCAAGGACGGCCGAGCCGACACCGAGCCCGCGAAGGGCTGGACCGACATCACGGCCCAGTGCGCCACCAAGGTAGCGGTTGACGGAACCTTCACCGTGCGTACCGGCGACCTCATCGCCGCGCTCGGCGGGGCCGACGCCTTCACCGCGGGCGCCCGCGTGGTCGCCGTGTACAACGCGCCGCTCAACAGCGCGTGCAACCACGGCATCGCGAAGGGCAACCCCAACGAGGTCTACCTGCGTTACCCGCGCTCTCCCTTTGCCGACCAGTTCAGCGATGCCGGCTTCACTCGCACGCCGAGCGATGATGCGTGCGCCTACACCTGGGATCTCGCGCTCACCAAGCGCGGCAGCGACGGCGACAAGCCGCTTGCCGGGGCGGTCCTGAGCATCGCCGACGACCGCGGCCGCACGCTAGCGGCCGATGGCACGTGGGATGCGGAGGGCAAGGCCACCGTCACCACGGGCGAGGACGGCCGCGTGACCGTCTCGGGCGTGGACTCGGGCAAGCTGGAGGTCCGCGAGCTCAAGGCGCCCAAGGGCTACACCGCCTTTGAGGGCACGTGCTGCGTGACGGTCAAGGCCGAGGGCCTGGATGTCGACCAGGTGGCGGCCGCCAAGCCTAAGGTGACCGTATCGGCCGAAAGCCCTCTGCGAGTTGATGCCGCCGATGCCGGGAAGGGTTTAGTCGAGTTGTCGGTGCTTAACACCCCAAGTAACGAAGTGAGTCGAGGCTTTATGCCCTCGACGGGAGATAGAACGTTGGTGTTGGTAACGGCTTTGGCCGTCATCGGAGTAGTGGCTATTGTCGTCGCGCTCGTCATCAAGCGGGGAGGAGGTCGCCATGATAAATAATTGCCCCCCCTTGCTCAGTGGCGTACTACCTCCGTAGCGATTAGAGCGCAGGGAAATGAGCCTGCTGACTTTTGGTGATGACGAGAATTAAAGCAACCTCCAAGAAAGAGGTCCCAACATGAAAACAACCAAGAACATCGCACGCCTGGCAGTAACCGCCGGCCTCACCGCAGCCCTGAGCTTCGGCGGCGTGATGGCGACAGTCACGATGGCGTTTGCTGCGGAGGGTGCTGCCCCCAGCTATTCGCTCACGATTAACAAGTCCGTGGACAATGACTCCACTTCGTTCAAGGCGTATCAGATTTTTAAGGCTGACGTTATTGACGGAAAGTCCGGTAAGGTTGCGTCCAACATTGAGTGGGCGAGTGATGACGCAGAGACTGCGGTCCTGAAGGTGCTTGTTGATAATAATGCCCCAGGGATTACCTTAGACTCGACCGCTTCTGACGTTGCCGACTACCTTTCCAAGATCACTGATACCACTGATACCACGAGTCTGCCGCAGAGCAGCATCCTTAACAAGATTGCCTTGGCTGTAGAGAAGAGTGTTACCGCTACGGGCGATTCCTTTGCCGCCGGTCGCGCTTTCACCACTACGAGCGCTGGCTACTACCTGTTCATGACCGATACCGACTCGCTCAGTGCGAATGAGAAGCAGACCGGTACCTCGCCGATCTTTGCAGTCGTGGGCGGCAACGCAGTGGTCGTTACCGAGAAGACGAGCATCCCGACCGTGACGAAGCAGGTCAAGGACGATGGTGCGGACAACGACTGGAAGTACAAGGCGGACTCCCAGATGGGTCAGACCGTTCAGTACAAGCTGACCGGCACGGTTGCAAGCAATGTCGACACGTTCAGCACCTACTATTATGAGTTCCACGATGAGCTGTCTGCCGGTTTGACTGTTGATAAGTCCACTGTCAAGGCCGTGATTGGTGAGACTCAGATCACGCCTACTTCTGTGACCGTGTCTGATCCCGATTCAAATGGCAGAACGGTCTTGAGCGTAAAGTTTGACGATCTTAAGGCTGCCGCCACGGCGGCCGGCGTCACTGTCGGCGAGCATACAAGGGTCGTTGTCACGTACAGCGCCAAGCTCGACCCGAATAAGTCCCAGCATGTCGTTGTCGGTGGCACGGGCAACTCCAACACCGTCAAGCTCATCTACTCCAACAACCCTGGCCACGATTCCCGGGGTGAGTCTGTGCCCGACACCGTGCGCGACTACACCTATGCGCTCAAGCTCGTCAAGAAGGACGCGACGGATGAGAATAAGATACTTAAGGGCGTAAAGTTCACCATCCGTGCCACTGATCCCGACGATATTGCATCCAAGGACATGTATGTCCAGGAGAATGGCTCCCTCGGTACTGAGGCTTATGAGTTCACGACCACCGACTCCGGCGAGATTAACGTCAAGGGCCTCGATGCCGGCACCTACACCGTCAAGGAGACCCATACGCTCGCCGGCTATAACACCATCCCCGAGTTCACCTTCACCATCAAAGCCATTGGATTCAACCAAGCAGAGGGAGAGGGAGAAAACAAGATTACGGTCAAGACGAGCACCAGGGGTTCCAATTTGGTCGAGGTTGACACGACTAACACGGACAACGGTACTGCTGCCTTGATCGTCAAAAACAAGCAGGGTTCCGGCCTCCCGCTCACCGGCCTTAACGGCGTGACGTTCACTTGGATCGCTGGTGGCGCGGTGCTGTGCATCGGCGTGGCTCATCTCATCCGCAGCCGTAAGCAGGCTGAGGAGTCCGAGCAGGAGTAACGCTCGCTCACCCATCCCTTTGGCAGGTGGGATGTGATGGCCATGAGACTTGCGGACACTTTTCTCGTCCATCCACGTTCTTGCTTTGTCATTTTCTTTTCGGGGCAGACTCCGCACTGGATTCTGCCCCGTTTTTTGGGATAACGCAGCCAGCCTCCACCGTCCGATGCGGGTACGTTCGTCATCGCGTTTCTTGACTCGTATGAGGTTCGGATTAAGGTCCGTAGGCGCACGCGCGGTGCGGACGGTAGAAGGCATTTGCGCCGCAAGCGCAAATAAGAATGCCCGGGGGTCGGATCCCGGGCATTTAACTAAAGCTGAAAACTAGGCTGCCCGCGCTCCTAAGTACTTACGCGGGGTGCGTCGTTTTCTGTTGACATTGTATCCCGAATCGCCCCGCCGATCCGGGACATTTTGAAAACGCAAATGCTGGCCTATGCTCGCGCCGCACAATGCTGTCTAGCTGTGTTGTCCGGCGCGGAAGCTCGCGATTCGGCTATTATTTGTTTAGACAACCTGAGCTGTAGAGGAGTGACCGGCGATGGTGCAGGGCGCCAAACATATGAAGAGCAATAACGCTGCGGACAACGGCGGCTCAAGCCCTCAGCCCAAACCTCAACCAAAGCCCAAGCGCCGTCGCAAGCGGCTGCCGCGCTGGGCCGACCGGCTCATCACCATCGTCATCATCCTTATCGGCGTGGGCCTTATGACTTGGCCGTGGATCTTGGACCGGCTCGAGGCCTCGGGCGTGTTCAACCAGATCAGCACCGTGTCCAGCACCGTGGACGCGCTGTCTGCCGAGGAGCGCGAGCGCATCCTGCTCCAGGCGCGCTCCTATAACGAGCAACTTGCCGGCGAGGCCACCGAGCTTCCCGCCGACCAGATCGAGCCCTACGCCCAGCAGCTCATCTTTGACCGCGACCCCATGATGAGCTGGGTCGAGATCCCCTCCATCGACGTGAGCATGCCCATCTACCATGGCACGAGCGAGGAGGTCCTCATGGCGGGTGTCGGCCACTTGGAGGGCACGAGCCTGCCGGTGGGCGGCACCTCGACGCATTGCGTGCTCACCGCGCACTCGGGTATGCGCAACCTGAGCATGTTCGACGACATCCACTCGCTGGAGCCCGGCGACCTGGTGCTGCTGCACACCATGAACAAGACGCTTGCCTACAAGATGGTGGACTCCGAGGTGGTACTGCCCGAGGAGATGGAGTCGCTGACTATCGAGCCCGGCGCCGACAAGGTGACGCTCGTCACCTGCACGCCCTACGGCGTGAACGACCACCGCCTGCTGGTGCATTGCGTGCGAACCAAGTACAACAAAAAGGACGTTGACAAGCAAAAGTCGCTGGCCGGCCGCCACTGGGGCAAGCGCGAGTTTGCCGTGCTCATCGTGGTTGTGGCCATTGCGCTGTTGCTGCTGGACATCGTGATCCACGCGGTCCGCAAGCGCCGCAAGGCCAAGGCCTCGGCATAGGACATCGTTCAGAACCACCACAACGGGGACAGGCACCTTTGTGGTGGTCGGGACTTCCAAACCATCACAACATTCGATGAAAATCGCGATTTTGGCGAAAAGCGTTGAATGTTGTGATGCTTTTCGCTGCGGGCGGGACGGTTTTCGTTGTGGGCGGGACGGTTTTCGCTATGGACGTTGCGGTTTCGTTGCGGAACCGCCAGCTCGCCGCCTGCCAGCCCGCCGTCCTCGTTACGTTTTCGCTGCATTTGGGTAAAGCATCTGCTCCAAGCGGCGTTGCCTTGTATACTAGAGCGGTTTATCTGTTATGCGGAAGGGAGCGCCTATGGCACTCAGCGAGAAAGATGTGCGCGGCATCGCCGAGTACGCAAAGATCGCACTGACCGATGACGAGCTCACCCAGATGACGTCCTACATGAACGACACCGTCCAGATGCTCGAGCCCGTCTTGCAATATGACTTGCCCGACGTGGAGCCCACGTTCCATCCCATCGGAAGCCTGTCCAACGTGATGGGCGACGACCTGCGCGAGCCCGAGCGCGACCTGCCGCTCGACGTCGCGCTCGAAAACGCCGGCAGCGCGCGTGAGCGCTACTTCCGCGTGCCGTCCATTTTGGGAGAGGGGGAGAGCGAATAATGGCGCTAAGCTTCGATTCCCTTACCGCCGCCCAGATCGCCGCGGGCGTTGCCGCCGGCGACTTTACCGCTACCGAGGTGGCCCAGGCCTCCCTTGCCGCCATCGAGGCGCGCGAGGGCGGGGTCCAGGCATTCCTGCAGGTGGCGCCCGAGCTTGCGCTCGAGGCCGCCGCGCGTGTGGATGCCGACCGTGCCGCCGGAAAGCCGCTGCCCCCGCTCGCGGGCGTGCCGCTGGCCATTAAGGACAACATGAACCTCGTGGGCACGCGCACCACCTGCGCTTCCCGCATGCTCGAGGACTACCAGAGCGTCTACACCGCCACCTGTGTCCAGCGCATGCTCGACGCCGGCTGCCTGCCCATGGGCAAGGCCAACATGGATGAGTTTGCCTTTGGCAGCTCCACCGAGAGCTCGGCGTTCCACCGCACCAACAACCCCTGGGATACCGAACGCGTGCCCGGCGGCTCCTCGGGCGGCTCCGCTGCCGCCGTCGCCGCGGGCGAGGTCGCGCTCTCGCTGGGCTCGGACACCGGCGGCTCCATTCGCCAGCCGGCGTCGCTGTGCGGCGTGGTGGGCTTTAAGCCCACGTATGGCGCCGTGAGCCGTTACGGCGTGGTTGCCTTTGGCTCGTCGCTCGACCAGGTGGGGCCCTTTGGCCGCACGGTCGAGGATGTCGCGCTGGCCATGAACGCGCTTACCGGCGCGGGCCACGATCCGTACGACTGCACGAGCCAGGATTGCGCCGTCGACTTTACCGAGCATCTCAACGACAGCATCGAGGGCAAGCGCGTGGGCATCATCCCCGCGTTTATGGAGGCCGAGGGTCTGACGCCCGAGGTCAAGGCCGCTGTTCAGCGCGCCGCCCAGGAGCTGCAGAACCAGGGCGCCGAGCTGGTCGAGGTCGACCTGCCGCACCTGGATGCCGCCATCGCTGCCTACTACGTCATCGGTCCGGCCGAGGCGTTCTCCAACCTGGCTCGCTTTGACGGCATTCGCTACGGCTATCAGGAGGAGGGCTGCGCCAACCTGTCCGACCAGAGCTCGCTTTCGCGCGCCCACGGCTTTGGCGCCGAGGCCAAGCGCCGTCAGATGCTCGGCGCCTACCTGCTGAGCTCGGGCGTGTACGACAAGTACTACTACGCCGCGCAAAAGGCCCGTACGCTCATCACGCGGGACTACGACGCCGCGTATGCCAAGGTGGACACCATCCTCATGCCAGCCTCGCCGCGCACGGCCTTTATGTTTGGCGAGATCAGCGACCCCACGCAGATGTACCTCTCCGACCTGTACACCATCTCGCTCAACATTTGCGGCAACGGCGGCATCTCGGTGCCGCTGGGCCTGGGCGAGGACACTCAGCTGCCCGTTTCTGCCCAGCTGGTGGGCCCGGCGTTTAAGGACCGTCAGCTGCTCACGTTTGCCCGCGCCCTGGAGCGCGGCTTTGCCGATGCCGCCACGGGCGCGCCCGTGCTTTCCGTCGCGCCCGATTTTTCCGGGAAGGGAGGCGAGCTGTAATGAAGGAGCTTTCCGAGGTCCTGCAGGATTGGGAGGCCGTGATCGGCCTGGAGATCCATACCGAGCTCACCGCACTCGATACCAAGATGTTCTGCAACTGCAAGCTCGGCCACGATGACGAGCCCAACGCCAACGTGTGCCCGGTGTGCCTGGGCCTGCCCGGCGCCCTGCCGGTGCCCAACAAGCGCGCTATCGAGAGCATCGTCAAGGCGGGTCTGGCCACCAACTGCGAGATCCAGCGCCACTCGATGTTCTACCGCAAGCACTACTTCTATCCCGATATGGCCAAGAACTTCCAGACCACGCAGGGTCCGGTCGCTTTTGCCATGTACGGCCACCTGGATCTTGATGTGACCGGTCGCGGTGCCGCCGAGCGCCCCGATTGCGCGTTTGGTGAGGCCGAGGCCCAGAGCCTGGCGAGCGCTTCGGCCAACGCAGAGGGCCTGTCCACGTCCATGACGTCGACCATGCGCGAGGGCAACCAGCGTGCCGGCCACCTGGCCAGCTACGATGCATCTAACCTGCAGATGCCTGAGCGCCGCGAGGACGGTTCCTACACGGTGCCCATCCGCATCCTGCGCATCCACATGGAGGAGGACGCCGCCAAGATGGTGCACGTGGGCGGTGCCGAGGGCCGCATTACCGCCGCGGCCGAGTCGCTCGTCGACTACAATCGCTGCGGTACGCCTTTGATTGAGCTCGTGACTGAGCCCGATCTGCGTACGCCCGAGGAAGCGCGCCTGTTTATGGAAAAGCTCCGTCGCATCTTTGTGACGCTGGGCATTTCGGACTGCTCCATGGAGAAGGGTTCCATGCGCTGCGACGGCAACGTGTCGCTGCGTCGCCGCGGCGAGACCAAGCTGGGCACCAAGACCGAGCTCAAGAACCTCAACTCGTTTAAGAGCCTGCATGACGGCCTTGCCTACGAGATCTGCCGTCAGGCCGAGGTGCTCGAGGAGGGCGGCATCATCTATCAGGAGACCCGCCACTGGGAGCCCAGCCGCAAGCGCACCGTGGTCATGCGTGTGAAGGAAACGGCCGATGACTATCGTCTGTTCCCCGATCCCGACTTGGCGCCGTTCGACCTGGACGACGAGTTCATCGACCGCTGCCGTGGCGAGATCCCCGAGCTGCCCGATGCCAAGCGCGCCCGCTTTGAGGCCGATTTTGGCATTAAGGCGGCCGATGCCGAGCAAATCGCCGGCGACCCGGAGTTTGCCGAGTTCTTTGAGGCCGCCGCTGCCGGCATGGCTGGCAAGGAGGCCCAGACGGTCGCAAACCTGCTGGTCAACGAGATGATCGCCTACCTTAAGGGCGCGGGCGTGTCGCTCGCCGAGTCCGGTATCGCGCCGGCTCAGGTGGCCGCTCTTGCCAAGCTGCTGGCGACCGATGCCATCAGCTCCAACCAGGCGCACGAGATCTTTGAGGCCATGGCCCAGACTGGCGACGACCCCAACAAGATCGTCGACGAGCGCGGTATGCGTCAGGTGAGCGATGCCGGCGCGCTGCAGCCGATCGTGGACGAGGTGCTGGCAAACTGTGCCGAGCAGGCGCAGCAGTATCGTGACGGCAACCAGAAGGTTATCGGCTTTTTGGTGGGCCAGTGCATGAAGGCGAGCCGCGGCAAGGGCAACCCGAAGCTCTTCAACGAGTTGCTGAGAAAGGCGCTCGCGTAGACTCACGGGCGGGGAAGGCCCCCGGAGCGGTGGGGTGCTTCCTCAAAATTTCGAACAGTCCTGCGCAAGACGAAGGCCACATTAAGTGGCCTTCTTTGCGTGCGGAACTCATTTTGAGCAAGCGCCCCGCCGCTCCGGGGGCCTTCCCCGCCCTGACGACTCGGCCTTCCGGGTCAGGTGGGCTGAATGGAATTTGGTGAATGGGCGTGCCGTTGGCGCGCCCATTTTTGTGAATGTGACAAAGGGACAGTCCCTTTGTCACATTGCAGGTGACCTTCTCTGCATGTGGAGCTCATTGGTCTGTCCCTTTGCTGGCTCCTTACTGGTGTTGGGAGCGCCAGGCGGTGGGGGTGGTGCCGGTGTGTTGCTTGAAGGCTTGGGCGAAGGCGGCCTGCTGAGGGTAGCCTAGACGCTCTGCGACCTGCGCTATCGTGAGCGAGCTATCGGCCAAAAGGTCCTGTGCTCGCTCCATACGGCGTCTGCGAATGTAGGCACCCAGGGACTCGCCGGTTTGGGCCTTAAAGGTGGCGCATAGCTTGGAGCGGCTTGTGTAGAGCCTCTCGGCTACCTCGTTGATACCCACACGTCTGCCTTTGTCGAGCGCGCGCTCAATCATTGCCGTTGCTTCTTCGGCAATGGTTATGCTGGCGCGTGTGTCTGCCGCCCGCCGCGCCTGCTTGTGGGCCGCGCGCGAACAGGCGAGCTCCGCGACCATGGTCTCCACGATGCCTTGCATATAGACGTGTCCGCCTACGGTGCGGGCGCGGTCCTCGTTAATCCGGCGCAGCGTGTGGCAGATGGCAGACGTCGCCTCCTCGTGCCATGACTCGGCAAACGCTTCAAAGACTCCTACGAACTCAGTGGGATACCGATGCTCCAGCTCGTCAAAATACCCGGGCAAAAAGAGCACCGAGCGCGAGTGATAAAGCTGCCCTGCAAACAGCGGACTTAGCTCCTCGCCGCAGCTATCTTGGATAAAGCTGCACACCGCGCTGTTCGGCCACGGTCCATGCAGGGGTTTAAGGTTCGCAGGCGTTATGCCGGCTTCGGGCATGCACATGAGCGTGGGCGCGCT
Organism: Collinsella sp.; assembly: GCA_019425015.1. Taxonomy (GTDB): domain Bacteria; phylum Actinomycetota; class Coriobacteriia; order Coriobacteriales; family Coriobacteriaceae; genus Collinsella. Next base: position 57,258 of record JAHYYJ010000008.1, on the reverse strand, counting down.
GACCTCGCTCACGCACGCGTACGGTTCGGGTGTGTATTCGGCCAGGTACATATCGTGCGTCGGGGTAATGTAATGCTCCATGACGATGCAGGCAGGGGAGAGGGGCATGATCCATGCGCGTCCGTGCGCCCGATCGTTTGCCACCTCGCCGGTAAAGACGGCGCCCTTGCCGGTAAGCTCCAGGCCAAACTGCTCAAACTGCGGTGCATAGAGCTCGGTTATGTCGGTCGCTGCCCGCCGTATTTGCAAAAGCGTCCCTTTCCTTTGCAGAAACGTCCACGCCTGGCTCGATTGTGAGCCATGGCTAACACATCAATGATAAGTTCATTACGGTTAACTCTCAAGCCGTTAGAAAGGAATCTCATGGCAAAGGGATCAAAAAAGGAAGGCGGCGGTATCGGCGAGCTGCTTGCATATGCCGGCGACCGTAAATTCCTAACATATTTGGGCATGGCCCTCTCGGCGCTCTCGCAGCTGCTGAGCTTTGGCCCGTACGTGTGCATTTGGCTTGTCGCGCGCGATCTGATCGCCGTGGCACCTAACTGGAGCGAAGCCTGCGGCATCGCGACGTATGGCTGGTGGGCCGTGGGGTTTGCGCTGGCAAGCATCGTGGTCTATTTCGTGGGGCTCATGTGCACGCACCTGTCTGCGTTTCGCTGCGCGTCCAATATTCGCAAGACTACGAGCGAGCACCTGCTTAAGCTGCCGCTTGGCTACTTTAACACACACGCCACCGGTGAGCTGCGCCGTATCGTAGACGGATGCGCCGCTTCCACAGAGACTTTGCTCGCACACATGCTGCCCGATATCGCAGGCGCCGCCGCCATGGTCGTGGGCTTGCTCGTGCTGCTTTTCGCCCTCGATTGGCGCTTGGGCGCGGCATGCTTAATCTCGGTCGTCGTTTCGTTTTGCGCCATGGCCACCATGATGAGCGGCAAGGGCGCCGAGTTTATGAAGGCCTACATGGGCGCGCTGGTCAAGATGAACAAGACCGGCACCGAATACGTGCGCGGCATCCCCGTGGTCAAGGTGTTCCAGCAGACGGTCTACTCCTTTAAGGCGTTCCACGACGCGATCGCCGAATACGCCGACATGGCGCAAAACTATGCGGGCACGTTCTGCCGAGGCCCGCAGGTGCTCAACCTTACCGCGCTCAATGGTCTTGTGACATTCCTGTTGCCCGTGGCGTTGCTGTTGGCGCCGGGCGAGACGGACTTCGCGCATTTTATGGCCAACTTCACGTTTTACGCGATATTTTCGGCCGTGGTACCAACGGCCATGACCAAGCTCATGTTTGTGGGCGAGGCCTCTCAGATGAGTGCCGATTCGCTGGCTCGCATTCGAAGCGTCATGGATTCCAAGCAGCTCTCCGTGCCTGCCCAGCCCAAGCACCCCGCCGGCGGCGACGTGCGATTTGAGGACGTGAGCTTTACCTACGAGGGTGCCGAGGCACCTGCCGTCAACCATGTGAGCTTTAGCGTTTCTGCAGGTAGCACCCTCGCGTTGGTGGGTCCCTCTGGCGGCGGTAAGTCAACCTGTGCCAGTCTGATCCCGCGTTTTTGGGATGTTTCCGCAGGTCGTGTGCTCGTAGGCGGTGTAGACGTTCGCGACATGGATCCGCACGAGCTTATGGACCAGGTCGCCTTTGTGTTTCAGACCAACCAGCTGTTCCGGCAAACACTTGCCGATAACGTGCGTGCCTCCAAGCCTACAGCTACTGACGACGAAGTGCGCGCGGCCCTCTCCGCGGCCCAGTGCGACGATATCGTGGCCAAGCTCCCGCAGGGCATCGACACCATGCTCGGCGCCGGCGGGGCGTACCTTTCGGGCGGCGAGGTCCAGCGCGTGGCACTCGCCCGCGCAATCCTTAAGGACGCGCCCATCGTGGTGCTCGATGAGGCCACAGCGTTTGCCGACCCCGAGAACGAGGCGCTCATCCAGCGTGCCTTTAGCAAACTGGCGGCGGGTCGCACAGTCATTATGATCGCGCACCGGCTTTCGACCGTGGTGGGGGCCGACAAGATCGTGGTGCTCAACCAAGGTAGCGTGCAGGAGACTGGCACCCATGCCGAGTTGCTGTCCCAAGAGGGTCTGTATGCCAAGATGTGGGCCGAATACGAACAGGCCGCGAGCTGGAAGATCACTGCTGCCGCGGATGCCGCCGTCACGAAGGGAGGCGAGGCCTAAATGTTCGCCTCATTCCAAAAGAAGTATTTCCTATCCGATAAAGGCGTCGCCGGCGTAAAACGCGGCATTTTCTGGACCGCGCTCACCAATCTCATTACCATGGCCGGCATGGGCTTATTGTTCCTGGTCATGGCCGGTTTTGTCGAACATCTCGCCACCGGTGCCGACCTGCCGGATGCCCTGCCGATTGTGGGCGGCCTCCTGGTCTTTTTCGTGTTGCTCTTTGCCTCTAACTGGCAGCAGTATTACTACACCTACTGCATCTTTTACGAGGAGTGCGGCAAGCAGCGTATGGAGATCGCCGAGCGCTTGCGCAAGCTGCCGCTGTCGTTTTTTGGCCGTCGTGATCTGGCCGATTTAACCGAGACCATTATGGGCGACGTCCAGGCCATGGAGCACGCCTACAGCCACGTGCTGGGAGAGCTTTGGGGTGCCATCATCGCAAGCGTCATTGTGTTCGTGGCGTCGCTGTTCTTTTGCTGGCAGCTGGCGATTGCGGCGTTTTGGAGCGTTCCCGTGGCCTTTGCCGTGCTGTATCTAACACGCGGCCCCATGACCCCGGTGTTCGACCGCGTGCGCGCCGAGAAGGTCAAGGTCACCGAGGCGATCCAGGAGACGCTCGACTGCGTGCGCGAAATCCGCGCCACCAACCAGGAGGCCCATTATCTTGAGGGGCTCAACGCCGTGATCGATGTCGAGGAGCGCGAGACCACCAAGGGCGAGCTCGTCAACGGGCTTCTGGTCAACTCCGCCTTCTCCATTCTGCGTCTGGGCATTGCCACCACGCTGGTCACGGGCGCCACGATGGTCGCCTCCGGGCAGGTCGACTTTTTGGTGATGTTTGCCTTCCTGCTTATGGTGAGCCGTATCTACGCGCCGTTTGATCAGGCCCTTATGCTCGTGTCGGAGCTGTTTGTCGCCGAGTCGTCTGCCAAGCGCATGCGTTCCATCATGGAAGAGCCCGTGGCGCGGGGCAGCGAGCAGTTTGAGCCCGTAGGTCATGACGTGGTGTTTGATCATGTGGCATTTGGCTATGGTGCGGGCGAGGACGGCCGCGCCGGCGAGAAAGTTCTTACCGATGTGAGCTTTACCGCCAAGGAAGGCGAAGTTACGGCGCTGGTCGGTCCTTCGGGTTCCGGTAAGTCTACGGTGAGCCGCCTGGCCGCGCGCTTTTGGGACGCCACCGAAGGCACGGTCACCGTGGGTGGCGTGGATGTTGCGAGCGTGGACCCCGAGGTGCTGCTGCGCGACTACGCCATTGTGTTCCAAGACGTGCTGCTCTTTGACGACACGGTGATGGGAAACATCCGCCTCGGGCGTCGTGGCGCCACCGATGAGCAAGTGCTTGCGGCTGCGCGTGCCGCCAACTGCGACGAGTTTGTGAGCCGCATGCCGCAGGGCTACAACACCATGATCGGCGAGAACGGCTCCAAGCTGTCCGGCGGCGAGCGCCAGCGCATCTCCATCGCCCGCGCGCTGCTCAAAGATGCGCCGATCGTGTTGCTGGACGAGGCGACGGCGAGTTTGGATGTGGAGAACGAGACCGTGGTGCAGCAGGCGCTCTCCCGCCTGCTCGCAGGAAAGACAGTTATCGTGATCGCCCACCGTATGCGCACGGTAGAAAATGCCGATAAGATCGTTGTACTCAAGGATGGTGTGGTTGCCGAGCAGGGCACTCCGGCGCAGCTCAAGGCGGCAGGTGGAGAATTCGCCCGCATGGTTGCGCTGCAAAAGGAAGCGGCTGCCTGGCAGCTGTAAGAAGGGGCAAAGGAACAGTCCCTTTGTCACATTGACAATCGGTTACTCCGCATCGTTAATTTTCAAAAGGTTAGCCATGGCTGACCTAGATAGTTAGATAGAATTAAGGTATTTCAAAAGCGTGCTCGAGCTAACTGATGAACTCGGGTGCTAAGGCACCATGCCGCGCCCCATGCGGCAAAAGGGAGAAGCAACATGAAGAAGTCGACGTTTAACACCCTGCTTGTTGGTGGCGGTTTTCTGCTTGGCACGGCCGGCATCAAGCTGCTTACCAGCGCTCCGGTCAAGAATGCCTGCGTGCAGGGTATTGCGTGCGGTATGCGCATCAAGAACGGCTACCAGGACATGGTCGAGCAGGCCAAGGCTAATGTCGACGACATGGTTGCCGAGGCTGCTTACATCACCCAGAGCGAGGCCGCCGCGGACAACGCAGCTGAGTAGCGCTTCCAGGCACAAACTATGAGATTCTCGATTATTAGCGAGATCCCCGGCAGGACCCGTCTTCAATTGGCGGGTCCTGTGCCAGAGAGCGATCTCGATGCACTTCTTAAGCTTGGCGGCGACATCGACGGCGTGCACAAGGTGCGCGTCTACGGCCGCATCGGCCAGATGGCGCTCGAATACGATGAGCCGCGCCGCGCGAGCGTGCTCGACGCCTTGGGCGCACTCGATGCTCAAGCTATCGCTGATGCCAAGTCGGGCTACGTGATACAACTCGAGCCGCGCAAGCACAAGCTCGTCATGGATCTTGCCACACTTGTCGGCGCCCACTACGCACGTCGCTGGTTTTTGCCCACGCCCCTGCGTGCGGTGTTTGTCGTGGCCGGTTACATGACCTTTTTGCGCGCCGCCCTCCGTGAGCTCGCGCAGCCGCGCCTGACCGTTCCCGTGCTCGACGCTTCGGCCATCGGCATTTCGTTCGTCAAGCGTGATGTCGACACCGCGGGCCAGACGATGTTCCTGCTCAACGTGGGCGAGCTGCTCGAGGACTACACCCGCGCCATGAGTGAAAACGAGCTCATCAACTCGCTGCTCGATGTGCCCGACAAGGCGCAAAAGGTTGTCGGCGACACCGAGGTAAGCGTTGCCGCGACCGAGCTTGAGCCCGGCGATCTGGTCGCCGTGCGCACCGGCATGTCCATCTGCATCGACGGTGTTGTCGAGCAGGGGAGCGCTATGGTCAACCAGGCGACCCTGACCGGCGAGCCGCTGGCCGTCGAGCGCAGCGTGGGCGACGACGTGTTCGCCGGTACCGTCGTGGAAGACGGCGGCATCTTGGTGCGCGTGCGCGCCAATACGGCGCAAACCAAACTGCGCTCAATCGTCTCGCTCGTGCAGACGGCCGACTCGCTCAAGTCCGAGGGCCAGTCGCATATGGAGGACCTTGCCAACAAGATCGTCCCGTGGAACTTCCTGCTCGCGGGCCTAGTTGCGCTTACTACCCGCAGCCTCATCAAGACCTCGGCGGCACTGATGGTCGACTACTCGTGCGCACTCAAGCTCACGGGTTCCGTTGCCGTCATGACCGCTATGAGCGATGCTGCCAAGATGGGCGTCATGGTCAAGGGCGCGAAGTACTTTGAGTCGTTTGCCAAGGCCGACACCATTGTCTTTGACAAGACCGGCACGCTCACCGAGGCGCAGCCGCGTCTTGCCTGCGTACTCACCACCGATGGCTGGAGCGAGGATGAGGTCCTGCGCCTTTCCGCTTGCCTGGAGGAGCATTTCCCGCATCCGGTGGCGCGCGCCGTGGTCAATGCGGCATGCGAGCGCGAGCTCGAGCACCGCGAGCGCCATGCCGCTGTCGAGTACATCGTGGCGCACGGCATCGCTTCGTCCATTGAAGGACGTCGCGCCATCATCGGTTCCGCGCACTTTGTATTTGAGGACGAGGGCGCACAGCTCGAATCCGACATCAAGGAGCGCATTGAGTCCCAGATGCAGGGCCTGTCGCCGCTGTATCTGGCGGTCGATGGAAAGGTCGTCGGCGTGCTCGGCATCGAAGATCCGCTCAAGCCTGGGGTCCGTGAGGCCATCGCCGACCTGCATGCGCTGGGCGTCAAGCATGTCGTTATGCTCACGGGCGATTCCGAGCGCACGGCCGAGCGCATTGCGCGCGAGGCGGGTGTCGACGAGTTTAAGGCCGAACTGCTGCCCGAGGACAAGTACGCCTATGTGGAACGCATTAAGAGCGAGGGGCGCCATGTTGCCATGGTGGGCGACGGCGTCAACGATTCGCCGGCGCTCGGTTTGGCCGACGTGGGCTTGGCGATGGGTGGCGGAAGCGACATCGCCAAGGAGGTCGCCGACATCATCCTGACCGATACGGATCTGGCCGCGATCGTGCGCCTGCGCCGCATGAGCCAGGGCCTCGTTGATCGTCTGACGAGCTCCTATTCTAAGGTGATGCTCACCAACTCAGCGCTCCTGGCGCTGGGCATTACCGGCGCGATTACCCCGCAGGCGTCGTCGCTGCTGCACAACGGCTCGACGATTGCCTACAGCCTGAGCAACGCGAAGGCTTACCTGCGTTAGCAGACGTGTTCGCCCACGTTATCTGGCCTGCGCCCAGACGGCATCGGTGTCGTCCGGGCGCAGGCCTTTTGCGTTTGAACATTTGCTAGCTTCTCTATATAGTGTTGCTAGCAAGGCTAGCAATTGAAGGGAGTGAGATCGACATGGGTGCTGTTAGCGGCATGGCGCAGGTGAACGTTCGCGTGGATCGCCAGGTCAAGGACCATGCGGAGGAAGCGTTGCGGCTTTCGGGCGGGTCACTGCCCGAGCTCATCAAAAAGGTGGTGGCCAAGGTCGCGCAGGGTGGCGGGCAGTGCGAGGAAGTGCTTGCGGCCGTCGACGACCGGCAGCAGACCGTCGCGCCCGATACTCCGTTTGCCGCATCATGGGCGGCGGCGGATCAGCTTTACGCGGACCTGGGCATCGCTACGTCGCCCGTATCCGACGATCGCGATTGGGACACAATCTATTCCGAGGCCATGGACGATCGCTATCGCCAAAAGGGGATGATCCTGTGAGTGGAGGCCCCCTTAAGATCATGGTGGACGCCAACGTATGGGTCGATTCGTTTTGCGCCGACCATACCGAGTCGCTTGCCGCGCGCGCGTTTATTGGGCAGGCGGCGGAGACGGGGCGTTGCTGTTCTTTCCGGTGCATATCGCCAAGGACGTGCTGTACGTTGTCCAACACGAGCTGAAGCGTAGCGTTCTTGCCGGCGGGGGAGCGCTCGACGAGGCATCTGTCCGTGCAATTGGCGATGCGGCGTTGGCGTTTGTTCGGAACGTGACCGAAAACGCCACGGCCGTGGGTGCAGATGCATCGGACCTTTGGCTGGCCGACAAATACTTAGCGCTCCATCGCGATTACGAGGACAACTTGGTGCTCGCCGCGTGCAAGCGCGCGCAGATCGATTACTTGATGACCAACAATCGCAAGCTGCTCGGACATGCCGATCTTGCAGCAAAGACCCCGCGCCAAATGATGCCGATTCTAGCTTTGGCCGAACGTGGTGGCGCGGCTATCGGTTAGCGCGAACTGTTTGCGTGGCCTTCGGAACGTCGGTGCTCAGAAGGCCACGCATCCTTTAATTACAAAAGCGCCGCCTTGATGACGGGAGCTTCGACGAGCTTCTCGGCGGCCTTTTCGTCGGAATCGTTTAGTGCTGCTAGACTGCGGTAGACCCACTCGTTGACCTGGGTGTTCTTGACGCCTGCGGTCTGCATAAGGGCGCCTACCTCGCGGATTGCTGCGAGGAGATCGGCTTTGGGACCCGCGAGCTCGACCTCGATGCCGTGGTAGGCGGCCACGCCGCGGTTCTCGCTCACGTGGTCGATAAAGCCCTCGACGGTCTCAAACTGCTGGGCGAGAGCTGCATCATCGTCAGCGTCCAGCGCAACAAGGGCGTTCGATACCGTGAGGGCGGGATGTCCACAGGGGACAAAGCCTTCGATGACATCCATGGCTTCGGTAATGGTTGAGCCCAGGCCTGCGAGGGCATTGACGAGTTGCTGCTTGGTATCCATAACGGTCCTTTCGACGGGTCAATTTTGCTTGGCGAAAATATACGTGACGCGTTCAGTGGCAAAAATGCGAAGTATGGCGCACATTAGGGTCTTCACAGCTCGTGCATAGAGCAGGTGTCTGCCTTTAGAACGTGGTAAGATAGCTATCCACGAGCGGGGTTTACCCCGTATGTTCCTTGAAAAGTCGACGGTTATCGGGTGTTTGCAGGCCCGATACCATCCAGACTTTCCCGACATTCGGGGGCGACTGGTTTCGACACGATAGCTCTGAGAGAGGAAGCAAGCCGAGGTCTCCTCGCCTCGTTAAACAGGGGTACCGTCAAATTGAATTGACAACAACTCTTCTTTTGAGCCTATGGCTCTCGCTGCTTAATTTATAGCGGCGCGTCAACCCGGTGATTTCCCCGACACCGGCGCGACGTCATGTTAGGGGAATGCTCCTGCGCACGTAATCGGTATGGCGCAGGCTAAGATCGAACCGGTTGGGATGCTGCGAGCGTGTCGCTGCGCGCAAAGCGTCCGAGACTAAACCAGCGACTGAGCTTGGAGATGCCAATCAGGGGGCTTTCGTGGACCGGAGTTCGATTCTCCGCGCCTCCACCAATAGTTACAAGCAGGTAGGTAAACGCACCTACCTGCTTTTTTATTACTTATAGATACCGCGGAGAATCGAACTCTGTGCAGGGCGCGAGCGTTAAGCAAACGCGAAGCGTTTGTAGCGAGCGGGCGAGGACGCCGGCAGGCGGCCGAAGCCGGTGCGTATTTGCGAAGCAAATACGCGGATTCTCCGCGCAAAGCCTCGACCCTATATAGATGCGATGCCGATCGGATGACAGCCGGCAACGCCCTGCGCCAGCGTCATCCCCGCACCGCGGAGAATCGAACTCTATGCAGGGCGCGGGCGTAAAGAAAACGCGTAAGCGTTTTTAGCCCGCGGGCGAGGACGCCGGCAGGCGGCCGAAGCCGGTGCGGATTTGCGAAGCAAATACGCGGATTCTCCGCGCAAAGCCTCTACAAGGTGGAGTAGTCAATTTGGGACGGGGCTATTTTAGCTACTCCTATAAGCCAGTCGATATTAGTTCCGGTCCCCAATAATTCGTCGACAGTCAAAGGGCAGCTAAAATAGCCCCGTCCCAAATTGACTACTCACGTTGACGCCTCAAGCGGAAGTTGCATCCCAGAATCTACGCTCAGAATGGGATGCATTTTCCGGATGGGTTGTTGGCGGAAAGTCCATCCCGGAATCGCCCCCCCAGAACGGGACGTGCTTTCCGCCAGCCGCCCCGTCCTACTCAACTCCAAAACCCATGCGCTCGCCATCTCAAAACTGGGTAGAAGAAGGCCAAAACGAAACAGTAGGAGGTCAACATGACGGCAGAAGATAAGGCAAAGAACGCCGGCAAGGTCGCGCTCGTCTTGGAGGGCGGCAGTTTTCGCGGGCAGTTTACCGCGGGCGTGCTCGACGTCCTCATGGAGGCTGGCGTCGAGATTCCGGCTGTCTACGGTGTATCGGCCGGCGCCCTCAACGGCGTGAACTACAAGTCGCACCAGATCGGCCGTGCCAACCGCATCAACCTGACTTTCTGCAACGACAACCGCTTCATGGGTGCCGCATCGTTTGCGTCCACGGGCTCCATCGTGGGTTACGACTTCATCTTCAACGATGTCCAGGACCGCTTGGATCCCTTTGATAACGAGGCATTCGACGCGAGCCCCATCGAGATGTACGCCGTCGCGACGGACATGCTCTTTGGAACCGCTGCATACCTGCCGGTCAAAAGCGCCGTGCTCGACCTCGATGCCGTGCGCGCCTCGACGTCGCTGCCGCTGGTGACGCCGCCGGTCGAGATCGACGGGCACAAATACGTCGACGGCGGCGTAGCCGATTCGGTCCCCATCGAGCACGTGCTGGAGGAGGCCGGCTTCGATCGCGCGGTTGTCATTGTCACGCAGGACCGCTCGTACGAGAAAAAGCCCTACGAGTTTATGCCTGCCGCACGCGCCCGCTATGCCGACTACCCCTACCTGCTCGAGGCTATCGAGACGCGCCACGACCGCTATAACATCCAGCGCATGCATCTGTGGAAGTATGAGCGCGAGGGCCGCGCGCTGGTCGTTGCCCCGCAAAAGCCTGTCGAGGTCGGTCACGTCGAGCACGATCCGGCAAAGCTTCTCGACCTGTATATTCAGGGTCGCCAGGAGGCAAAGCATCTGCTGAGTGATATCGAGGCATTTGTCGAGCGCTAGCGTGGCGACATCATTACCGATGGACGACATGTGCAGAAAGTCTGGTCAGAGCCAAAATACCTGTTGACTCGGGCGACGAGCGGGGTAATATGGACGGGTTACTTGCAGAGCCCCGTGAATCTCTGTAACAACACGTACTGTACATGGAGGAGTCTAAGTGATTTCGAAATCGACTCACTACGCCAAGCAGGGCGAGGTCCAGCGCAACTGGGTTCTCGTCGACGCCGATGGTGCTGTCCTGGGCCGTCTTGCCACCCAGATCGCAATGATCCTGCGCGGTAAGAACAAGCCCCAGTTCACGCCCAACAGCGACTGCGGCGACTTCGTTGTCGTCATCAACGCCGATAAGGTCCAGCTTACCGGCAACAAGGCCGACACGAAGACCTATTATCGCCACAGCGGCTACAACGGCGGCCTCAAGGCTGAGAGCTTCCGCCAGGCTATGGAGAAGCACCCGGAGAAGGTCATCGAGCGCGCCGTTCGCGGTATGCTGCCCAAGACCACCCTCGGCCGTGCCCAGATGACCAAGCTTAAGGTCTACGCTGGTGCCGAGCATCCGCATGCTGCCCAGAACCCCACGAAGATTGAGCTGGAGGCTTAAAGATGGCTGAGAACACCGTTGTCTACCAGGGTACCGGCCGTCGTAAGAACGCCGTCGCCCGCGTCCGTCTCGTCCCCGGCACCGGCAAGGTGACCATCAACAAGCGTGACGCCGAGCAGTATTTCGGCCGTCATCAGCTCGTTGAGAACGCCCTTGCTCCCTTCAAGGTGACCGACACCGCCGGTCAGTTCGACGTTATCGCTCTGTGCGATGGCGGCGGCATCTCCGGTCAGTCCGGCGCTCTGCGTCTGGGCATCGCTCGCGCTCTTCTGAACGCTGGCGACTACCGTGCTGACCTCAAGAAGGCCGGTTTCCTTACGCGCGATGCTCGCGTGGTCGAGCGCAAGAAGTACGGCCTCAAGAAGGCCCGCCGCGCTCCCCAGTTCTCCAAGCGCTAAGGTTTTATCTCCTTTCGAGATACAATGTACAAGCGGGGCCTGCCGATTCCTCGGCGGGTCCCGCTTTTCTTTTTCGACTAGGGCGGGCGGTTGTATATCGCCTGCTAGGGAAGGAGCGATCCTATGCCCCAGAACATCTTCGGTACCGACGGCGTCCGTGGCGTCGCCAATGCCGACCTCTCGTGCGACCTCGCGTTTCGCCTGGGCCGCGCGGCGACCAAGTTCCTTGGCCCGGACATCTGCATCGGCCGCGACACGCGCCTTTCGGGTACCATGCTCGAGAGTGCTCTGACCGCTGGCATTATGGCAGAGGGCGGCCGTCCGCATTGCTGCGGCGTTATCCCTACGCCGGCCGTGGCGCTGCTCACCGTCCAAAACGAGCTCGACGGTGGCATCGTCATCTCCGCTTCGCACAATCCGCCGGAGTTCAACGGCATCAAGTTCTTTAGCCGCAAGGGCATGAAGCTTCCCGATGCTGTCGAGGAAGAGATCAGCGCCTGGGTCATGTCCGAGGAGGCCATGGCTGCCGACACGCTGCCGACCGGCGCCGGTGTGGGTCACATCATCAAGATGAAAGACGCCCGCAAGGCCTATGTCGATCATGCCATCAGCACGCTCGACGGCCTTAAGCTCGATGGCCTGGTTGTTGCCGTCGACTGCGGCCACGGTGCTTCCTGCCAGACCACGCCCGCTGCGCTGCAGCGCCTGGGCGCCACGGTCCATGCCATCAACACTGATTACTGCGGCACCGACATTAACGTTGAGTGCGGCTCCACTCACCTTGAGCCCCTGCGCGAGCTCGTGCTGCGCACCCACGCCGATATCGGCCTGGCCCACGACGGCGACGCCGACCGCGTGCTGTTCGTCGACGGCGAGGGCAATGAGATCGACGGTGACTACATCCTGGCTATCTGCGGTTCTGACCTCGCCGCCCGCGGCAAGCTCGCCAACTCCGAGATCGTCTCGACCGTCATGTGCAACCTTGGCTTCTCCATCGCTATGAAGGAGCAGGGCTTCGAGATGGTTCAGACCGCCGTGGGGGACCGCTACGTTTTGGAGCGCATGCTCGCGGATGGCGCCGTCATCGGCGGCGAACAGTCCGGCCACATCATCTTCCTGGAGCACAACACCACCGGTGACGGCCTGGTGACGGCTCTGCAGCTGCTGGCCGTGCTCAAGCGCACCGGTCGTACCCTCACTGATCTTGCCGGCATCATGAAGAAGTACCCGCAGGTACTCGTCAACGTGCATTCCGACAACAAGGCTGGTCTGGACGATTGCCAGCCCATCTGGGATGCTGTCGCTGCTGCCGAGAAGGAACTTGACGGCCGCGGTCGCATTCTGGTGCGTCCGAGCGGTACCGAGCCGCTGGTCCGCGTTATGGCCGAGGCCGAGACGCACGAGCTGACCCAGCGCGTTGTTGACGACATCGTCGAGGTTGTCAAGCGCGAACTTCCCTAATGGTCAAAAACGAGTGCCAAGTGGTAAACTGTTAAGGCTATTTTGGTCGATTGGTATGTCCGAGGGGGAGCATGTTCACTAAAGTCCTAAGGTCTTTTGGTATGCGTGGTCGAGTCCTTACGCTGGATGCTCCCATCTCGGGCGACGTCATTCCGCTTTCCGAGGTAAACGACCAGACATTTGCCACCGGCCTTTTGGGCCAGGGCGTGGCGATTCAGCCTACCGGCACGCGTGTGATTGCACCGGCTGATGCCAAGGTCGAGGCCATTTTTCCCACGGGACACGCTGTTGCGCTTAACACGGTCGATGGCTTGGACGTGCTCATCCACGTTGGTTTGGACACTGTTCAGCTTGAGGGCAAGCACTTTACCGTACATGCGCAAGTGGGCGACATCGTCCATAAGGGCGATGTGCTCATTGAGTTCGATCGCGAGGCAATTGCTGCCGAGGGCTACGATGTGACGGTTCCCATCTTGGTGTGCAACTCTGTTGAGTTTTCGAGCATCAAGGGTTCCGTTGGCGTGCATGTCGAAGAGATGGACCAGCTCATCGTTGCTCGCGAGCGCTAACAAGTGCACGTGGCCATTAGCCTACAATTCAAACACGTTTACGGAGGGCGCCCTTGAAAGAGGACGCCCTCCGTGGCAAGATGGGATTTGTCCGAAGCTAAAAGGCTTCGGGTCACCGTGGACGGGCAGGGGCCTCGACGCGGCTAGACACGAGACACATACATTACGCGACCTCGCCCTGGTGGCCGCACACGTTGGTTGCGGCCGACGCGGGCCGCTGGCAAGTGCTTGTAAGGGGAGCCTTGCCTCTCTTGTACGAGAAAGGACGCGTAATGAAGATCATTAAAGCTAAAGACTACGAGGATATGAGCCGCAAGGCAGCCAATATCATCTCGGCGCAGGTTATTCTCAAGCCCGACTGCGTGCTGGGCCTTGCCACCGGCTCCACCCCGATCGGTGCCTACAAGCAGCTCGCTGCTTGGTACGAGAAGGGCGACGTCGACTTTGCCGAGGTCAGCACCTACAACCTGGACGAGTATCGCGGCCTTTCGCACGACGATCCCCAGAGCTATCACTACTTCATGCGTGAGAACTTCTTCGATCACATCAACATCGACCTGAACAACACGCATGTGCCCGACGGTTCCAACCCCGACGCCGCCGCTGCCTGCTCTGAGTACGACAAGATCGTCGCCGCCGCCGGTTACCCGGATCTGCAGCTGCTCGGCATTGGCAACAACGGCCACATCGGCTTCAACGAGCCCGATGACCACTTCTCCAAGGGCACGCACTGCGTCGACCTCACCGAGAGCACCATTCAGGCCAACAGCCGCCTGTTCGACAGCATCGACGACGTTCCCCGTCAGGCCTACACCATGGGCACCCAGACCATCATGTATGCCCGCATGATCCTGGTCGTCGCCAACGGCGAGGCCAAGGCTCAGGCCGTGCATGACATGTGCTATGGCCCGGTTACGCCCGCGTGCCCGGCTTCGATCCTGCAGCTGCACACCAACTGCGTTGTCGTTGCCGACGAGGCCGCCCTTTCGCTCTGCGAGTAGCGCGAATCCTGCATCTCGACATAGCCTTGCCTAAGGCCTCCGCTTTGCGGGGGCCTTTTTGTTATCCCTCTCCGCCCGCTTGACCAAAATCTTGCGGCTTATAGGACAAAATGTGTGTCCACTTTAGGGGCATCGGCGCAGGTCGATGCCCCTTTTTTAGCCGTTTAAATTCCGTGCCCGCTTTTAACCACTCGGACAGAATGTGTGTCCGGTTGCCTATCGTTCCCGCCGGTAGATACCCTTTTCCGGAACCGTTAAACACCCTTTCGGAAGAGGTGTCCATGAAGGCCGTTTATTGCCCCTACTGCGGCGGTCGGACCAAGCGCAACGGCAGGACCTCATCGGGGTCCCAGCGGTGGAGGTGCACGGCCTGCGGCGCGTCGACGACGCTGAGGTACGACGACACGGCGGCGAGGCTCGAGGAGTTCCTCGGGTGGCTCCTCTCGAAGGACTCGCAGGCCACGATGCCGGGCGGCGGGCGGTCCTTCAGGCGCAGGACGGCCGAGTTCTGGGAGGTCTGGCCCATGCCCGTCCCCGACGGCGAGCTCCACCGCGTGCTCTACGTCGACGGGATCTGGGTCGCGCGCGACCTCGTCGTGCTCATATGCTGCAGCGGCGAGAGGGTGGTCTCCTGGTACATGGCCAGGTCCGAGAACTCGAGGGCGTGGTCGGCCCTCATGGCGCCGATCCCGGCGCCCGAGGTGGTCGTCACCGACGGCGGGAGCGGGTTCGTGTTAGCGCTACTGTAAAAACAACCATTTTGACCAACGCTCAACAACCAATCATGCCAACGCAATCCCGCCATTTGCGCCAACGCATTTTCACCATTTCCACCAACGCCGGGGCTTACGCTTCGATCGACGAGCGAACGATGCTTTCGGGAGGAGCGGGCCGTGGCGGAGAAGAACCTGATCGGAGAGTTGGACATGTACAGGGAAGCGGGCATAAAGCCCAACTTCAGCGACATAGCGAAGCGCTACGGCAAGGACAGGCACACCGTGGCGTCGTACTGGAGGGCCGAGGGCGGGCGGCCCCACGACGGGCGCGGCGACAGGGCGGGCTCGTTCGACGCGCACATCGAGGAGGTGGCCGCCAAGGCGCAGCTGCCGGGAGTCACCAAGAAGGGCATCCACGAGTGGCTGCTGCACAGGTATCCCGGCGAGGACCTGGCCGGCTACAACGCCTTCACCCAGTTCATGCGCAAGAACGGCATCGCCGTCGGGGCCTCCGGCGGCCCGGAGCCGCACCCGCGCTTCGAGACGCCGCCCGGACTGCAGCTGCAGTTCGACTGGAAGGAGTCCGTCAAGATGGCGAACCGCGACGGCGAGCTGTTCGAGTTCAACGTGTTCGCGGCGACGCTGGGCCATTCCCGCAGGCACATATTCATCCGGTCGAGGACCAGGACGACCGACGACCTGGTCAGGTGCATGTACGCCACGATCGCGAGGCTCGGCGGCGTGCCGCGCGAGTGGGTCACGGACAACATGTCCGCCCTGGTGACGGTCAAGGGCGGCCGGCGCCTCAAGGTCCAGCGCGCGTACGAGTTCGCCAAGGCCGCCGGCTTCGAGCTGAAGCTGTGCCGCCCGCGCAGCCCCCAGACGAAGGGCAAGGTCGAGTCGTCGAACCGCTTCCTGTCGCGGCTCATGGCCTACCAGGGCGACTTCGACGGCTGGGACGACATCGACGAGATCGTCGCGCGGATCGAGGACGCCAGCAACTCCGAGCCCAACGAGACCACGGGGCTGCCTCCCTCCGCGCTGTTCATGGAGGAGAAGGACGCGCTGCTGCCCGTCGGCAACCTGCGCGCCCTCGAGGAGGCGATGGGCGACGTGGTGCGCGTGGCCAGGGTGCCGGCCACGATGCTGGTGAGCGCGCACGGCGAGCCCATGTCGGTGCCCAGGCGCTGCATCGGCAGGCCCGCCCGCATCGTCTGCATGCCCGGCGGCGCGATGGACTGCTACGTCGGCGGCGAGCTGGTGGCCACGCACGTGGCGGGCCGGCCTACGACCCGGCGCACTACGCCGAGGCCATGGCCGGCAAGCGGTGGTTCGGCGACGCCGCCGGCGACATCGAGGCGGCCGCCGCGGCCAACCTCGGCCTGCTCGACTCGATAGGGGGCTCGCTGTGAGCGCCGCCGTGCAGGCCAGCCCCCTCAACCGCCTGGCGGCCAACCTCGAGGAGCTGGGGCTCGAGGGCATGGCGTCGTCGGTGCCCGAGTACGTCAGGCTCGTCGCCGACGGGAGGAAGGGCCTGGTCGACGCCATGCTCGAGCTCACCGACGCCCAGATAGCCCTCAAGCGGCGCGCCGACGACGAGCGCCGCACGAGGATGGCCAACTTCCCCTACATAAAGACGCTGGCCGACTTCGACTGGGGCTTCCAGCCGAGCGTGCCGCGCGGGCTGGTCGAGCAGCTGGCCACGCTCGAGTTCATCGACCGCGGCGACAACGTCGTGCTCGTCGGCAGCCCGGGCGTCGGCAAGACCCACCTGTCGATAGCCATAGGCCACGAGGCGGTGATGGCCCGCAAGCAGGTGTACTTCGCCGACTGCTCGAGGCTGGTCGAGGACCTCAAGCACGCCTCGGCGAAGGAGGCGCTGGCGCGCAGGATGCGGTTCTACGAGCACTGCAGCCTGCTGATAATAGACGAGCTCGGCTACCTCGATATCGGCAAGGAGGGTGCCGACCTGCTGTTCCAGCTGGTCAACAGGCGCTACGCGCTAAAGCGGTCGACCATCGTCACGACCAACGTGCCGGTGGGTAGGTGGGGCGACGTGTTCGGCAGCAACGTCACGGCCTCGGCGGTGGCCGACAGGCTTTGCCACCATTGCGCGATGATCAAGATAGCGGGACGGTCGTACCGCCTGAAGGACGTATCCATCGGCGGTGAGGACGGGAAGGAGGAGGGAGCCTAGACGCCGAAAGCGGCGCATCCGCGTTGGCGAATCCGGCGCATCCGCGTTGGCGCGATTGGCGAAAATACGTTGGTGAAAATGGTGAAAAATATATTGACGCTAACAGTTCGCCAAGGCCGTGCGCGAGACCTGGCCGCGCACCAGGGTCCAGAGGTGCACCTTCCACGCCTTCTCGCAGGTCAAGCGCTACACGACGACGCGGCCGAAGCTCCAGGCGGGGCGCGAGCTCTACCTCATCGCGCGCGACCTCATGGGCATCGAGACGCTGCACCAGGCCGAGCTCTGGGTCGAGCGCTACCTCGACTGGTGCGGGTTCTGGGCCGACTTCCTGGAGGACAGGACCGTGGTGGACGGCAGGAGGGTCTACACCCACGAGAGGCTGAGGCGGGCGCGCTCGTCGCTGTCGTCGCTGGTGTCGGCGGGGACGCTGTTCACCTACCTCGACCCCGCCCTGGCCAAGGCCGGCCCGCTGCCGTCGACCAACAACATGATCGAGGGAGGGGTGAACTCGCAGCTGAGGGCCGTCCTGCGCAACCACCGGGGGCTGACGTCCGTCAAGCGCGTTAAGGCGGTGTTCTGGTGGTGCCACGCTCATTCGGGGGACGCGAGGACGGCGCGCGAGAAGCTCGCCGCGATGCCGACCGACGCGGACATCGACTTCCTGTTCAGCGTCTACTCCGCCTCGCCGTCGCGCGAGGACGGAGGGCTGGAGTGGGGCGACAGGGCCGTGTGGGAGGATCTCCACCACAGGGACCCGTACCCGTTCTGGCTGGATTAATGGATGGAAACGGATGTTCTATCGGGACACACATTTTGTCCTATAAGCCAATCTTGCCGCAAGCTTGACGAATGCCGGATGCCCAACAGCTTGATTCATTCCATACCAGATTCTATGCAAAAATGCCACTAAAAGGTCGTAGACGGTAGCGGGTGCTAGGCGAGTTGAATGACATAGCTGAACCTTGTTCATTTGCGTTACACTGCCGCTTAGATGGGACAAGCTGACAAGCTCATTTACCTGCTTAAAGACCGATTAGTCGGGGGATTAATAACAATCGGCCCTCGCTGTACAAAAACTTGCCGCTTGCGTACCAAAAGACAACCTAGAACACAAGGTCGCTCTATTCATAGCGCGGCTTGTATGGTCTTGCGGTTACAGTGTCCATACGGTCGAGTTGAGGAGCGGGCATGGTAAACGATTTGGGCAGTATGGACGACCTCGAGCTGATGCCGCTGGGCGGTGGCTATATGGTGCGACGCGAACGCTTGATGAATGAGCTTCTCGCCAAGGGCCGAAAGGCCGGCATCGTGGTTCTTTATGCGCCCGACGGGTTTGGGAAGACCTCGGTGCTGCTGCAGTACACCCATGAGGTTAAATGCGACCCGACGCGAGGCCCCGTGCGGATTATCGAGGCCGATCGCGCCACTGGGCGCGAGTTGTTTATGCAGCTCGAGGTGGTTACCGAAGAACTCAAAGACAAACCGCACTCCCTTATCGCGATTGATAATGTGCCAAACCTCGATCAGCACGATACCGAAGACCTCATCGACAGGATTCGCGGCCTGCGCGCTATGGGGGTAGGGGTCTTTATCTCCTGCCGTCCTTCAAATCGTCAGCTGATTCATGGGCTGGGCGATTCGGTTAAGATCAATGCGCAGATGCTCAAGGTGCATGCCTATGAGTATTCGGCGTGGGCATCGGCGTTTTCGATCAGCACATCGCTCGACTTTTATCAGCTCACGCAGGGCGTGCCCGAGCTCGTTTCGGCATTGCAGACGGGTCTGTATGGCCAAGGCGACGTAGCCGGTCTGCTCGAAAACGAGATTGTCAACGTATATGGCGCGGCACTTGTCGACCTGGCTTCGCTCGACAATAATGCACTGTTTTGCGTGGCATGTCTCATGATTTTGATGGGCGAGGGCAATATCGCAGAACTCGAGGCTTGCGGGGTGAGGCTATCGATGGTCGACCAGTCCTACTTCGTACGCGACTACCCGATCTTTGGCTTGGACCCCGCCGAGCGGAGTTTTACGTGTCTGGGCACGGAGGATAACGGACGCTTGCGCTTGCGTAAGTTGGTGGCCGAGGTTCGCCCCGAACTTGTTCCGAGGGCGGCCCGGATTTTGCTTAAGGCGGGCCGATGCGATGCGGCGATGGGCCTGGCGGACGCCTTTTTGGACCGTGATGCGGTCCTTGAACTTGCTGGGCAGTATGGGGTCGATCTGGCTCTGACGGGGCACGGGGCCGATATCTGCCGAGCAGCGCTGGGCACGATCGATGCCGAGGATCCGGCTCCAGAGCCAACGCCTGCCGAGGCGCTTGGCGTATATCTGGCAGCGGTCAGCGTGTCCAATACAAAGCTCGCTCGCTATATGGCATCGGTCATCGAGCGCGGGGGCGAACGGGCGGCCTGCGAAATAGACCCTGTTTCATGGAGGGTGGCCCAGACACTGACGGCTGTTTGCTATGGGGACAACGGGCTTGGGCTTCCTACGAACCTGGCCGTGCCAGAAATAGAGACGTCCCACACCGCACTCGACATGCTGTCCGCGCATATCGAGGTCAAGCGATGCCTGACCGAACGGGGAGATGACGGCGGCGTTCTACAGCAGCTCAAAACGAGCAAGGCCTACGACTGTGAGCTCGACATCGCGGGGATTGTTATACGGGCCGATAACATGCTGGTGGAGCTCTTTGACGGGTCGTTTACGGGAACCGACGAGCGCGACGACGAGATGACGGTGGTGCGGGAGGCGCTCGACGTACGTGGGCTTAAGGCGATGGCTGTCTGGGTGCGCATGGTGCTGGCGGCACGGCGGCTCCTTTCCGGCCTGCCGGTAACCGACGACGCGGCGTTCAACGAGCTCGATCGTTTTGCCGTGCGCATGCGCGATAATCAGATTCAGCTGTTTGGCCTGTTGCTAGAAGGCTGGCAGTCGCTGGCAGAGGGACGGCCGGTTAATGCAAAGTTCCGTGCGGTCCAAGTGCTCAAACTTGCCGAGGAGTCGATTGCGTACATGCGCGATAACGCATTGCTGTTGGAGCGCGCGGCGTATCTGCGTAACACTTCGATGGTTTCGGTGCGCGAGGAAGCGGAGCTACTCGATATAAGCCAGACGCAGGTTGGTGGAGCGGAGGCCTGGATGGTGGCGCTGCATTTGGCCTGTGCGGGCCGAGACAGCGATCTTGCGGCCTGGATGTCCATGAATCGCGCGGGGATTCTAGAGCCATCGTATCGGCTCTTTGCGCGCCTTGCCATGCATTGTCTGGGCGAGCCGGCGACCAGGATTCGCAAGAAGCTTCCCGTGCGCGAGTTATCGCGGTATTCGCTGCGCGACGATCTGGAAGGGGAGGGCGAGCGCCTGTTCCAGGCCGGCGAGGTTGAAGCCGTTGATACCATCGACCATATCGAGATTCGCATGTTTGGTGCGTTTCGCGCCGAGCGCGATGGGTTTCCCATCACGGACAAAATGTGGCGGCGCAAGAAGGCGGCGACACTTGCCGAGCGGCTTGCGCTGGGCATGGACGCGCTCGTCGATCGTGAGACGCTGGCCATGGAGCTGTGGCCCCATGCCGAGTTCAATAGCGCCCGCAACAACCTGTACTCGACGATATCGCGCTTGCGGTCGGCTTTGGGACCGACGCCGGATGGCAAGTCGTGTGTGCTCATCCAAAATGAATGCATCGGACTCAACGGCGACTACGTCAAGACCGATGTACGGCTGTTTGACCAGATAAGCCGCGAGGTTTTGGGAAATCGCACGGGTGCGCGCGGGCCCCATTTAGTTGAACTGTGCCTTAAGATTGAGCAGCTTTATGCCGGACCGCTGTATGTTCCCAATGGCTGTAACCCCACCTACTTTTTGCGTATGCGACGCATTATGCAGTCAAAGTACATCGATTGCATGATTAAGGGAGCAAATGCCGCTCTAGAAGAAAACGATCTGCAGTCGGCGATTTGGCTGGCGGAGTCGGGGCTTCGGCAGGAAACAGCGCGTGAGGATATGGTGCGCTGCGCCATGCGCGTCTACAGTGCGGCGGGGCGGCGGCGCGATATCGTCGAGCTGTACAGCGGGCATATGCACCATCTAAGGGAGCAGGTCAATGGCGTGCCCGAGCCCGAGACGCGGCGTCTATACGAGCGCTTGGTGGAGGGGCGGCTCAATCGCGTGCTGGTCGAGCGATAAAAAACGGGCGCCCGAAGTACTTGGGCACCCGTAAGCTTGCCATGTGTTGGCTCGCCGGATCATTGGCTCTTAGACGAGCTTGATCTTCTCGATGTCCTTGCGCGAGGACTCGCGATACAGCGAGAACTTGCGGCCGATGACCTGGACGACCTCGGCGTGGCAACGCTCGGAGAGCTCTTCGGCGGCCTCGCGGGCGGAAAGACTGGAGCCATCGAGCACGGAGCACTTAACGAGTTCGTGCTTCTCCAGGTAGGCGACCGTCTGCTCGACGGTGCCCTCGTTGACATCGGACTTACCGATGATGATGGCGGGGTTGAGGTGATGGGCCATGCTGCGAAGCTGCTTGACCTGGGCTCCTGTCAGTGCCATGGGTTCTCGCTTTCTATGTATGGGGTGCCCCGCGACGGGGCCTTAATCTACGTGAGCTGTCCCACGATAGCGCAGGAACGGCGCGGTGTGGAGCGCGTTTGCCCAGTTCGCAAAGAATGCGGATGCCGAGGTGATGGGCAGCTCGGGCTGTGAACGGGCTACGAGCGGGATTCAGAGACCGGTTCCCATGCAATAAACGCCCAGCGAACCTTGCGGACATGATCGAGCATATAGCGCCCCTGCGGCACGCCCTTGGAGCCCGGCTCACCGGCATGGGGGTTCTCAATCATGTGTTGAGCGATGTAGTCGCGCAGGCAGTCGATCTTATCCTCGTTGCCATGCTCGAGCATACGGGAAAAATCCGCCACGCCTGCCTCAAGGCTGTCGAAGGTATCGCGACGAGGCGATTCAAAGTATGTAACCTGCGGCAACGAACCCATCTGAATGAGGATGTTGAAGGCGTACACAAAGCCATTGCTGCAGGTAACCGAGGCGCCGATAGCGTTCATCAAGTGCAGATCATAGCGCGGGCTGGAGTTGGCGACCATCGTGACAGCACAACGCCGACGAGCCGTACGGTCGAGCTTGGCAAGCGCACCTTTTAGATCGGTCGTCGTAACCGACCGACTGGCAAAGGCAACATCCACCGTTTTCGCGACCGGTCCAACCAAATCCCAATCATCATCCCAAGCAAGCTCAAGCGGTGTAATGCGATTCTCGAGCCCATGGTACTCAATGCCAGCATCAAGCGTGCCCAACATGGCAGGGGAAAAGTCAGCAGCAATCACAGGATGTCCAGCCTGAGCAAGCGGAATAGCAATCGACCCAGCTCCACACCCCATATCGAGCACCGATTCGCCAGGCTTTAACGCCAATAGCTTCATAAAGTCCCGGGCATACGGAGCAGTCTCAAGCGGCCGAAAATGCCGAGCCCGCTTATCCCATTCAAAAGAATCATCAGCCCGCCGCCGACCAGCCTGCAGGCGCATCCATTCGCCATTCCAATCAGCGGAAAGAAGCTCAGAGCGAGCGTCCCCATCAACCACGGGCCAACCTCCTAGCAACAAAAAAGCGACTCCTCCCAAAAGAAGAGCCGCAACCAGCATATATCAGAAAAAGAACCGTTCCAACGCCAAACCGCCGCACCAGCCAAGTGGTGCAGGAGCGAAGCGACTGCAACCGGGATAGAACCCAACTGAGGTCCCGTTGTGCGGGAGCCCCGGGGAGGGCAAATATATAAGGTCGATCGCGAGTTCGGCACGAGCCGGAGAGCACTTAATGTGCTTTCCGTGCGAGTCAGGACTGTCCGAGCAGGCGACCTTATATGTCTGCCGCCCGGCGGCGGGGCTCCTCGCCTCGTATCCCTAGGCTAGTTCTTGAGCGAGTTCAGCGGCGCCGGGAATCGACCACCGCGGTGGGCAAGCACGGTGCCGGCGTTGGGGTTCACCGGCATGATGGGCGCACGGCCAAACAGGCCGCCGTACTCGACGCAGTCGCCCACGCCCTTGCCGATAGCAGGAATCACGCGGACGGCCGTGGTCTTGTTGTTGATGACGCCGATGGCCATCTCGTCGGCGATGATGCCGGCGATGGTCTCGACCGGGGTGTCGCCGGGGATGGCGATCATGTCCAGGCCAACGGAGCACACGCAGGTCATGGCCTCGAGCTTCTCGAGCGAAAGCGCACCGGCTTCGACGGCGGCGATCATGCCGGCGTCCTCGGACACGGGGATGAAAGCGCCCGAAAGACCGCCCACGCTGGAACTGGCCATGACGCCGCCCTTCTTGACGGCATCGTTGAGCATGGCGAGCGCGCAGGTCGTGCCGGGGCCACCGCAGGTGCCCACGCCGATGATCTCGAGGATGCGAGCGACGGAGTCGCCGATGGCAGGCGTAGGTGCCAGCGAAAGGTCGACAATGCCCTTCTCGACACCCAGACGATGGGCGGCCTCGCGGCTCATGAGCTCACCGGCACGGGTGATCTTAAAGGCGGTCTGCTTAATCTTCTCGGCGACTTCCATCATCGATGCGGAATCGGGCAGCTTCTCCAGGGCTGCGGCCATAACGCCGGGGCCCGAGACGCCCACGTTGATGACGGCGTCGGCCTCGCCACCGCCGTGGACGGCACCCGCCATAAACGGGGAGTCCTCGACCATGTTAGCAAAGCAGACAAACTTGGAAGCGCCGACGGAATCCTGGTCGGCCGTGAGTTTAGCGGCATCGATGATGGTCTGCGCAGCCATGAGTACGGCGTCCATGTTGATGCCGGCACGCAGGCTGGCGACGTTGACGCTGGAGCAGACGCGGCTCGTGGTGGCGAGCGCCTGGGGGATGGACTGGATGACGCGGCGGTCGGCGTCGCCGATGCCCTTCTGGACGAGTGCGGAGAAGCCGCCCAGGTAATCGATGCCGAGCGTCTCGGCCGCACGGTCGAGGGCATGCGCGATGGGGGTGAGGTCCTCATCCTTGCAGCACGCGGCGATCTGCGCCACCGGGGTGACGGAAACGCGCTTGTTGACAATGGGGATACCGTACTCGCGCTCGAGGTTCTCGGCGGTCTCGACCAGATGCTCAGCCGTGTGCGTCACATGGTCGTAGATCTTCGTGCACATGCGGTCGAGGTTCTCGTCACCGCAACCCATGAGCGAAACACCCATGGTGATGGTCCTGATGTCGAGGTTCTGTTCCTCAACCATGCCGCGGGTTTCCGCGATTTCTGCGGGCGTGATCGCCATCCTTGCGCTCCTATCTGCCAAAACGAGCATACTCTTATCTATTCTAACGTGCCGCACGTGCCAAGTGGCGCGTGCGGCACGTTTTGGTGCTCGGTTGTTTCCGTTGTGTTACTTCCCAAAGACCTCTTCGGCGATACGAGCGCTCTCGGCGGCGTCCTTGGCGTAGTAGTCCGCGCCGATTTGCTTGGCGTATTCGGGGGTGAGCACGGCGCCGCCCACGATGATCTTGACGCCCGGAACCTCGGCATGGAGCAACTTGATGGTCTCTTCCATGGCGACGACCGTGGTGGTCATAAGCGCCGAGAGGCCGACGAGCTTGATGTCACGCTCCTGCACGGTCTTGAGCACCTCTTGCGGGTCGACATCGCGGCCTAGGTCAAAGACGGTGTAGCCGTAGTTATCGAGCAGCATCTTGACGATGTTCTTGCCGATATCGTGGATGTCGCCCTTGACGGTGGCCACGCAGATCTTGCCCTTGTCGGCGATCTCGCCGGCGGGCATCAGGCGCTTGATGGTGTCGAAGCCCACGCGCGCGGCCTCGGCCGAGGCCATGAGTTGCGGCAAGAAGAACTTGCCCTGGTCAAAGAGGACGCCCACCTCGTCGAGGGCGGGGATAAAGTGATTGTTGATGAGGTCCATGGCGTCGTGGTCGGCCAACAGGCGTTCGGTCTCGGCCGCGATCTCGCCTTTGCGGCCCGAGACGACCATGCGATGAATCGGGTCGTCGTTGCCGTCGGTGCCAGCGGTGCCAGCAGCGGGCACGGTGTCGGTCGATGCGGCCTGAGCCGCTGCCGGGTTGGCGGCGATCTTGTACGGATCGGTCCAGCCGGCATAGCGCTCGATGTATCCGGTCGAGCCCTCGTCCTCAACGCTCAGGACGCGATAGCTGTAGACGGTGTCCATAAAGCGCTTGGAGCCCGGGTTCATGATGGGGGCGTCCAGGCCCGCGCCAAAGGCGGCGGCCAAAAAGACCGAGCCCAGCAGCGGGCGAGCGGGCAGGCCAAAGCTGATGTTCGACACGCCGAGCGCGCATTTGACACCCAGGCGCTCCTTGCACAGGGACATGGCGCGCAGGATCTGCTCAGCCTGGCGTTGATTGGTCGAGGCGGTCATGACCAGGCAGTCGATGAGGATGCGGTCCGGGCCGATGCCGTAGCGGGCGGCCTCGGCCACGATGCGCTCGGCGATGGCGAAGCGGGCCTCGGCGGTATCGGGGATGCCGCCTTCGTCGAGCGTAAGGCCGACAACGTTGGTGCCGTAGTGGGCGACCAGCGGGAAGATCTCGTCCATGATCTGCTGCTTGCCGTTGACCGAGTTGATGATGGGCTTGCCGGCGTAGCGACGTACGGCGGCCTCGACGGCGGCGGGGTCGGTGGAGTCGATCTGCAGCGGCAGCAGCGTGGAGCCTTGGAGCTGCTCGGTCGCTTGCTGGATGACCTTGACCTCGTCGATCTCGGGCAGGCCGACGTTGACGTCCAGGATATCGGCGCCCTGCTCCTGCTGGCTGATGCCCTGGCTCACGACGTAGTCCAGGTCGCCGTCGCGTAGGGCCTGCTGCAGGCGCTTTTTGCCGGTGGGGTTGATGCGCTCGCCGATGACGGCGATCTTGTGGCCGTCGCAGGGGAGGTCCACGACCGTCTGGGCGCTCGTGACCGACATGCTGGGCTTGCGGTGGCGCGGACTGGGCGTGTGGTTATCGATAAGCGTGCGCAGCGCTGCCATGTGCGCCGGCGTGGTGCCGCAGCAGCCGCCCACGACGCTTACGCCGTCCTCAATCATACCGGCGACGGCCACGGCGTACTCGGGCGCCTGGATATCAAAGACGGTGTTGCCGTCGTCGTCCACGCGGGGCAGTCCTGCATTGGCCTGCACCATAACGGGCTTGTCGGTGACGGTGAGCATACGCGCGGCGAGTCCTCGGAGCTCGGCCGGGCCCTGGCTGCAGTTGATGCCAAGGACGTCGGCGCCGATGGCGTCGAGGGTGATGGCGGCGACCTCGGGGCTCGTGCCCAAGAAGGTGCGGCCGTCTTCCTCAAAGGTCATGGTGGCAAAGACGGGCAAGTCGGAGTTCTCGCGGCAGGCGAGGACTGCCGCCTTGATCTCGGCAAGATCGGTCATGGTTTCGATAATAAAGAGGTCAACACCCGCGGCGACGCCAGCGTGCACCTCCTCGGCAAAGAGATCGTAGGCCTCGTCGAAGCTGAGGGTGCCCAGGGGGCGAAGCAGCGCACCGATGGGGCCGATGTCGCCGGCGACGTAATGGGCACCGGCCGCGCGGGCGCAGGTGACGGCCGCGGCAAAGACGTCTGCCACGGTGGCGGCACCGTCGAGCTTGTGGGCGTTGGCGCCAAAGGTGTTGGCGGTGATCACGTCGCAGCCGGCTTCGACGTACTGACGCTGGATGTCGGTAATGACCTGAGGCTCCTCAAAGTTGAGCAGCTCGGGCAGGGCGCCGGCCTTCATGCCGGCCGCCTGCAGCATGGTACCCATGCCGCCGTCGAACAGCAGGTGTCCCGTGCCCTCGATGGCGGCGCGCAGACGATCGTCCTTAATGCGAAGGTCGTCGATCGTGCGCGTCTTGTACGTGGCACCGTTGCGACGTGCGGCATCAACGGGTGCCGCCAGCGCGGCACCGTCCAGATCATGAGTGATAAGTATGTTTGAGCTATTCGCCATGTGCGTCCATTTCGTCTAGAGCCCACTGAGGAATTTCTATTTGAAGGGATTTGTCGGGCTCGATATCTTCGATTCGCTTGTTGTAGTGGGCAAGAAGCCGTGCGACATTTAATCGAATTAGGTCTCGCTTGTAGAACGATAATTCTTCAATATTGATGCCGATAAACGATTCGAGCGCGATAACCTGTACGCGATTGCCGAGTCCCTCACTTTCGAACAGTCCGTAAGCGAAGGAAACTTTATCGTGGGGGACAACGACGATGGGCCGAATGCCATTTCGAATGTTGTCTCGGCATCGATCGGTCAATTTGGCCATTGGCGATACAGTCACGTGAAATGCAGCATCATTGATTTGGAAATCGCCAGAACGGTCTGTTTGCTGGTCGGCAGCGTTTGAGTTGTCCTTTCCGATTTCTATGGTTGGAAATAACATCTCTAGTTTTGCGCCTACCAGGTGCTGTGCGACGGTACCCGTTGGCTTATCGGACCGTAGGCTTGCTTCGGCTAGGATATCATCGACAATGACAGAAATTGGTTTTTGAAGATCGATTTCGACTTTGATTCTCTGCCGGTTAAAGAAATCGACCTGGATTCGCTCGACGAAGAAATTGGCGATTGCATTCGCAGCTTCAAGACGAGCGTCTTCGCAAGTGTCACTGGGTAGGGCAGAGTTGATAATTGTGGCAAGCTCAAGCGCCATCGGGAGTGTGCCGCGTGAGGTTCTGCCGCCCTCTGATGCGAAGGCACGCGTTTCCCCATGTCTGGCTAAAACTGTTTTGATGCATGCTCCACTTAGGCCTCGTACTTGGCTCCCCTTGTCCGATTGCACATAATCGTCGGTGAGCGGAAAACGGTTTTGCAACAGCTCGCTTATGCCTATGCCAACCGCCATGACGTTACGGTTGACATTGCCTCGCTTGCTGCGTTTGGATTCGTACCAGAGTTCAATGGCATCCAAGATATCTTTATCGGGCTCGTTCAAGGAGCAATTGGTCATTTCCATTATTGTTCACTCCGTTCCTTGAAGACATAAGCGCTGGTTTGACTGCATTTTTTATAAGCCAAGTGACAACTGGCACGGCAACTGCATCGCCGAATGCGTAGCGAATCTGAGCATCCGAGAAGCCGCTAAACTGACATGAGTCAGCACCTTGGAGACGGGCATATTCGGTTCCAGTCATCCAGCGAACTTCTATCTTTCCGTTTTCGCATATAACGACTGCCTGTCTTGATGAGCCGCCGCGAGCCGTTCTTAGACATCCGGCAATTTCTTCTTCACGGATTTCCCAGCGCACAACGCCTGATCGCGTGCGACGGTAAGCAGTGCGAACAGTTTTTTCTTTGGCATTTAAGAAGCGCTGAAGGCGCTCTGCTTGATGCGGTGCAAGCGAGTCGATAAATGCTTGTACTTGGTTTTTGTTCCACCAACGCTTGTCGCCCTCGGGAATATCTTCAACAACCGTTGCAAGGCCCGTCATGCGAAGTGGGCTCGGCTCGTTTAGGTGAGAGACGTGCGTAATGAGTGAAGGGTCGGAGTGAATCCAGGAGACCTTTTCAGGTCGAAGCGAGGAATCGAGTCGGCTGTTGGGAAGAGGGTCTTTTAATCCGACGATAAACATGCGGGGGCGTGACTGGGGAAGCCAGTGCCGTGCATCGATAAAATAAGCGTCGCATGAATAGCCTAAACGATTAAATTCCTGGCAAACGAGTCTAAAGTCATCACTGTTATTAGACGTGGCAAGGCCGATGACGTTTTCGAGAACAAGTGCCCGCGGGGCACGATCGCTCATTCCTTCGATGGCCTTAATAAAGCCAAAGAACGCACTGGACTCTTTGCCAGAGATAAGTCCCTCCCTGTTTCCCGCGAGAGATAAGTTTGTGCAAGGGCTTGACGCCCATGCGATGTCGGCTTGGGGTATTAGGTCGGGGTCGAGTGTGTGGACATCCTGCTCGACTAGATGCTCATCGCCCCAGCGCTGGCTGTACATGGCGCATTTAGTACGGTCTATGTCATTTGCCCAGATTGTTTTGATTCCGGCTTTTGCCATGCCGGCACGAGCCAAGCCAATGCCTGAAAAAAACTCAAGCGCGGTTAGTTGTGGCGAGAACTGCAGAATGTTGTGCATGTACTGGCTTTCAGATAGTTGTTATTTGGCATCTTATGGTACTTGTTTGTGAGGACATCCGCTTACTTACGGATGAGATTCCCTCGATACCGTGCCATCAATTGACATTTTATTCAGAATGCGAATAGCAGGTGGTGTGGGCGGCGCGGAAGCGGCAGTGCTCACGCATGCGGCAGATATTGCAGGTGGGGCGGCTCTGGGCGTCGTGGACCTCGCCGTCAAACAGACCGATCACCGCGGTCACGCTCTTGGTGGGCATGAGCAGGCTGGTCGGCGTGACGGTAAGCCCGATGAGCCGCGTAGCGTTGAGCGCAGCCACGATTGAGCGCTGGGCCGAGAGCGGGCAGTCGCCATAGCCGGGACTAAAGCGCCAGTTACCGGCGAGCCCGTGTGCAACGGCCGCAGCCTTGACCTGCTGGTCCATCTGCTCGACGGCGGCTTCTACATAGGCAGAGCATGCGGCGTCGAGCACGGTGCCTTCCAGAGGCTGCTGGGCTCCCGTGGTGCGCAGGCGACGCTCGGCGTTCATGCCGAGGGTGCATGCCATGAGTGCGGCAAGGCGGGCGTCCTTAAGGTGGCGATAGATATCACGACCCCGCAGCTTAACATTGGTGCCAACCAAGCGGATGCAGGGCTCGCCCTGCTCGTCGACGCCCGTGGCATCGACGGCAAACACGCGTCGCACGCCGCGGGGCTCGATATCCAGCTCTAGGCGCTCGACTACAAGCTCAATTCGTCGGGACAGCTCGGGCTCAATCTGCTGGCCGCCGTAGCCCAGATACCGCAGCATCTCGGCACGGTCGACACGAGGGTGGTGGGCAGCGTCGATACGGTAAAGCGCCGGCGACGCAAGGTCGGCCGGCACTTCAACAACGGTTGTATCGATGTGCGGTTTTTCCATTACCCTAGGCGCTCCATAATGGTCGCGGCGATCGCAGGACGATTCATAGTGTACAGGTGCAGACCGGCGGCACCGTGCTCCTTGAGGTCGCAAAGCTGACGGGCGGCATAATCTACACCGGCTGCCTGCAGGCTCTCGGGGTCGTTCTCGTACTTGGCGAGAATCTTGATGACGGGGGAGGGCAGCGACGCACCGCACATAAAGACCATGCGGCTGATTTGCGACTTGCCCATAAACGGCATGATGCCCGCGGTAATGGGCACGGTGATGCCCGCCTTGTCGGCAAGCTCGCGGAAGCGGTAGAAGCACTCGTTGTCAAAGAAGAGCTGCGTCACAAAGAAGCTCGCGCCGGCGTCCTGTTTTTGCTTGAGGTATTCGACCGAAGCGTTGAGGTCCTCACAGGCAATGTGGCCCTCGGGGTAGGCCGCGGCGCCCACACAAAAGCCGGCGTCGACAAGCTCGGGGATGAGGTCACGGGCGTAGGCGTAGTCCGAGGCGGGCTTGTCATCCTCGGTCGCGCCAGTGGGCAGATCACCGCGCAGGGCCAGGATGTTTTCTACGCCGGCGGAGCGGTATTCGTCGATCTTGGCGACGATATCGGCGTGCGAGCGGCCCACGCAGGTGAGGTGCGCCACCGAGGGCGTATTGAATTCGCTCGTAATCATATGCGCGATGGGGGCGGTGGTGGCGCCATTGCCCGAGCCGCCGGCAGAGCAGGTGACCGAGACAAAGCTCGGCGAAAGCTTGCACAGATTGCCTGCCACCTCGCGAGCCGTGTTGAGGGTAAGCTCGCCCTTGGGCGGGAACATCTCAAACGAAACGGGTGCGGTGCCCTGGGATGCTGCCTGCTTAAAAACCTCGTCGACGCGCATATCGTGCTCCTTTAGATACGTAATAGTGTGATGTGTTGTAAGGATTCTACAGCACCACTGTGTCACGGTGGAGTTTCACTCGCTATTCGGGGATACCAATCAAAGATGCCTTGCTATCGACATTCCCTATAGCAGAGCGGTCAATCTAGGATGGGGCTATAAAGACTGGTATCTGATACGAAATACCAGTTAATAGAGCCCCATCCCAAATTGACTACCCTTAAACCATGGGGAGAGGTCTGCAATTTATACAGTTGATTGGCTGTTGAGGGCGGCAACGCCGCCGCGATGCGGTAACCTCATTGATTGGTTTCGCGACAGCAACATAACGGTAATGTCGCGGAAACACGGCGAGTCTAAGCTATGACTCGTTCGTTAGTAATCAACACCGCATCTCACGCGGTGCCGATACGAAGGGAGTTCCGTATGGCCGATCTTACTGACCGCTTCGGGACCATGGTGTTCTCTGAGGAAGTCATGAAGGACTACCTCCCCAAGGACATTTGGAAGCGCCTTGCTGCAACCCTCGAGGACGGTGAGCCGCTCGACTTGGATGTGGCCAACGCCGTTGCCCACGCCATGAAGGTCTGGGCCATCTCCAAGGGCGCGACGCACTACGCGCACTGGTTCCAGCCGCTTTCGGGCATTACTTCCGAGAAGCACGATAGCTTCCTCGAGCCCAACCACGACGGCACCGCCATTACCAAGTTTACGGGCAAGAACCTCATCCAGGGCGAGCCCGATGCCTCCAGCTTCCCCAACGGCGGTCTGCGTGCCACCTTCGAGGCCCGTGGCTACACCGCCTGGGATCCCACCAGCCCTGCTTTTATCAAGGACGACGTCCTGTGCATCCCCACGGCTTTCTGCTCCTACACGGGCGAGGCCCTGGACAAGAAGACCCCGCTGCTGCGCTCCATGACCGCGCTCTCGCGTGAGTCCAAGCGTGTACTGGCACTCTTTGGCAAGACCCCCAAGAAGGTCGTTCCTTCCGTGGGTGACGAGCAGGAGTACTTCCTGATCAAGAAGGATGCCTACCGCAAGCGCAAGGACCTGGTCATCACCGGCCGCACGCTCTTTGGCGCCGCTCCCTGCAAGGGCCAGGAGCTCGAGGAGCACTACTTTGGCGCAATCCGCCCCACCGTCTCGTCCTATATGAAGGACCTGGACAACGAGCTGTGGGCGCTCGGCATCCCCGCCAAGACTAAGCACAACGAGGTTGCCCCCTGCCAGCATGAGCTCGCCCCCGTCTATGGCGAGGTCAACGAGGCCATCGACCAGAACCTGGTCATGATGGAGAAGATGAAGCTCATCGCCTCCCGCCACGATCTGGTCTGCCTGCTGCATGAGAAGCCGTTCGAGGGCATCAACGGTTCGGGCAAGCACAACAACTGGTCGCTCGGCACCGAGTCCGAGAACCTGCTCGACCCGGGCGACACCCCGCTCGACAACCTGCAGTTCATCGTCTTCCTCACCGCGGTGATCGAGGCCGTCGATAACTATCAGGAGCTCCTGCGTGCCTCCGTTGCCTCGGCCGGCAACGATCATCGTCTGGGCGCCAACGAGGCTCCTCCGGCGATTATGTCCATCTTCCTGGGCGACCAGCTCACCGAGGTCGTCGAGAAGATCATCGATGGCAAGGCTTCCGTCCATGCCACGCGCGGCGTGCTTGACCTAGGCGCCGATACCCTGCCCAAGCTGATGCAGGACAACACCGACCGCAACCGTACCTCCCCGTTCGCCTTCACCGGCAACAAGTTCGAGTTCCGTGCCTGCGGCTCCGAGCAGAACGTCTCCGACTCCAACCTGGTGCTCGATGCTGCCGTGGCCAAGTCGCTCAAGTCTTTCGCCGACGCACTCGAGGGTACGCCCGAGGATAAGTTCCAGGACGCCGCGCTCGAGTACTGCAAGAAGGTGCTGACCGATCACCAGCGCATCCTGTTCTCCGGCGACGGTTACTCCGACGAGTGGCCCATCGAGGCCGAGAAGCGCGGCCTTGCCAACAACAAGACCACGGCCGACGCTCTTCCCGCCTTTGTTTCCGATAAGGCCATTGCGCTCTTTGAGGAGACGGGTGTCCTGACCCGCGCCGAGGCCCAGTGCCGCTATGACTGCAAGCTCGAGAAGTACAACAAGCTCATGAACATCGAGGCTACCACGATGGTTCGCGAGGCGCGTCGTACCTATCGCCCGGTCATTACCGCCTATGCCACCAAGGTCGCTAAGGGCCTTGAGACTATTCGTGCCGCCGGTGCTGAGGCCGCCATGCAGTGCGAGCAGAACACGCTCAACAAGCTCTGCAACGGTATCACCGCCATCAACGACTCCATCAAGGCGCTCGACGCCGTACATCAGAAGGCCGAGGCTCTCGATGGCCAGGAGCAGGCCAACGTATACGCGCACGAGGTCGTTCCCGCTATGGATACGCTGCGTGCCGCCGTGGACGCAATGGAGGAGATCGTGGCCGCCGACTACTGGCCGGTTCCGACCTACGACGACATTCTGTTCTACGTGTAGAACGTAACCGACATATCGTCACGGTATTGAGCCGGGGTCCGCATCGCGCGGGCCCCGGCTATTTGTTTGCGAAGGACGCTTTGGATCCCGCTTTGCAACTGATTCGCCCACGCAATAAGGGGTCGTGGGCAAAAAACGTCAAATATGAGTACTGTCACAAGCCCTGTAGCATTATCTTTTTGCAAAATATGCAGTGTTACGCAACATATGTCCAAGTACTTAGCTGATAAATGCCTGCAATTCCTCCGCCATAGGACGCCTTGTGTCCAAATCGCCTTCTGATGGCATGAAATCGCTGTTACTAAATTGGTAACAGTACTCATATTTGCTATTTTTTGTCCACGGGCCCTTGGATGACAGTGTGATTTTATGCCTTCGGGGTTCGAATCCCGGCGTATGGGTAGCAAAAAGCCCGTCACCGCGGGGGTAACGGGCTTCTCGTTTCAAATGGTGCCCCCAGCGGGATTCGAACCCGCGATATCCACCTTGAAAGGGTGGCGTCCTTGGCCGCTAGACGATGGGGACAGCGGGAAAGAGTATAGCAGACTTTTTTGCCGGCGCGTATATCGTTGGCAAACTGGAAAACCACCACAAAGGTACCTGTCCCCTTTGTGGTGGTGGGGTGCTAGGGGAGGAGCTTCATGGCGGCGTCGTGGGCGGCGTGCTCGTAGGCGTCGTCGAGGGGTTTGAGCGGCAGCAGGGCTGTGGCCTGCGCATCGCCGCGGCGCTCGAGGGCGTGCGCGATCAGCCAGTCGGCGAGTTCGGGGTTTTTGGGCAGCGCCGGGCCATGCAGGTACGTGCCGATGACACCCTTGTAGATGAGACCCTCAAAGCCATCGTCGCCGTTGTTGCCGGTGCCCGTGACGACGGACGTTCCGAGCGGCGTGGCATCGGCGTCCAAAAGCGTGCGGCCACCGTGGTTCTCGAATCCCACAAAGGGCTCGGGTGCCAGGTCGGTCTTGACGGCGACGTTGCCGATCAGGCGGTCGGAGCCGCGTACGGTCTCGGCGGCAATGACGCCCAGGCCCTCGATGCGATTTTCGCCCATATAGTACGAACGGCCGAGCAGCTGATAGCTGCCGCAGATGGCGAGCAGCGAACCGCCGTCCTCAACATAGGCTGCGACCTTGTCTTTTTGGGCGAGCAGCTCGTGTGCCACGGCTAGCTGGTCGCGATCGGATCCGCCGCCCATCATGACGATATCGGCATCATGCAGATCGAGCACCTCGCCCATGCGGACCTCATCCACGCGAACGGGGATGCCGCGCCAGGCGCAGCGGCGCTCGAGGGCGATGACGCTGCCGCCGTCGCCATAGAGGTTGAGGGCATCGGGATACAGGTAGACGATGCGCAGCGGGCGCGAGAGCTCGACTGGCGCGATACCGACAGGAAGAGCGCTGCCGTCGGCGCGGACTGCGGCGCGGGCGGCAACCGTGGCTGCATCGGCACCCTTCAGCCCGTCGAGTTCTTTGACCAGCGGCGGGAAGGCCGTGTAGTTGGCGACGGCGTAGAAGGTGTCATCGGCGGCCTCGTCTGCCATGGCGCCAATTGCCTGCGCGACGTCCGAGATAATGGCGGCGTCGATGCCGGCGTACTTGAGGCGCACCTGCATATCGTGTGCACGCGTGCCGCCGGCAAAGGCGACAAGCCCCGGGGTATCGGCGATGCGCTCGAAGTCGACGTCGTAGATCCACGAGACATCGTGGCCGTCGGCGTCGTTGTCATTGAGGAAGAAAGCGCAGAGTCTGCCGCCTGCCGTCTTGATGGACTGGATTTGTCGATCGAAGCCTACGGGATTCTTGGCCAGGTTGGCCTCGACGGTGCGGCCGGCGATATCCCAGCGCCCCATACGACCGCCGGCAGGCACATAGGCATCGAGCGTAGGCTGTAGAAGCGCCGTGTTCACGCCCAACTCGTGTGTGGCAAAGAAGGCGGCGGCAACGTTATAGACCATGTACAGACCGTTGTAGCGCGTGGCGATATGCGTTGCGGGTGCGTCGGTATCGGGTCCAAAGACAAGGTCAAAGCCGTAGCCGTCGCAGCCGAGTTCCACGCCCGTCACACGACGGACAAGCGCAGGGCGGGCCCAGCCGCACGAGGGGCAATGGTAGGCGCCGAGTTGACCATACTGTACGTAGTCGTACTCCAACGGGGCGTTGCACTGCGAGCAAAAGCGCGAGTCGCTAATGCGGTCGGACTCGGTGCCCGTGGCGCCATCGATGCCAAAGGCAATACTCGCGTTGGGAACGCGCGCGGCAATCGAGGCGCACAGCGGGTCGTCGGCGTTGTAGATGAGCGTCGTTGCCGGCGAAAGCTCCAACGCGTGGGCGATGACCTCCTGGGTGTGATCGATCTCGCCATAGCGATCTAGCTGGTCACGGAACAGGTTGAGCAGCACGAAGTACGTCGGCTTGAGCTTGGGCAGGACGCGCACAGTGTAGAGCTCATCGCATTCAAAAACGCCTACGCGCTTGCTGCTGGCGGTTCGCTTAAGGTTGCCGCGGGCCTCGAGCAGAGCGCCCACCACACCAGGCTCCATATTGTTGCCGGCACGGTTGCACACCACGGTAGCACCGCTGGCAGCAACGGCGTCGGCGATGAGGTTGGAGGTGGTGGTCTTGCCGTTGGTGCCGGTGATCACCACGCTGCGGTCGACCAGGCTCGCGAGGTCGCTTAGCAGCTCGGGGTCGATCTTCATGGCGATGCGGCCGGGGAGTACGCCGCCCTGGCGCTTAAGGACGGAGCGCAGCCCCCAGCGGGCGATATCGCTCGAGGCACAGGCGAGAGATGAGCGGAGGTTCATGAAGCCGTTCCTAACATAGATGACATGGTCGGGGCGATCGCGTCGCTAAAAGCCGTAGCGGCGCGCAAATTCCTGGGCGAGCTGCGATACATCTTCGCAGGCGTTGGCCCAGGGGGCAAAGTCGGGGGTGTCCGAGATAATGCCGTCGGCCTCCCAAACTGCCTGGTGCGAAAGGTCCCAGGGGTCGCGCGGCTCGGGTCGGCAGGGAAGATACGGCGTCTGGTACATGGGATTCAGCAAGAAGAACGCGCCGCCCTCGCAGCGGTTAGCGAACTCACGCAGCGCACGCACCGCCGGGCGCATCTTGTTTGTTTTGAACAGCAAGATCGTGCGGGCGAGCAGGTACCAAGGAGAGTTTTCGAGTGCGTCTGCCCCCATCTGTTCCTCGAGCTGATGCGCCAGGGCAAAAAAGCCGTCCTGGTCTTCCAAGCGGGCGAGGGCAAGCAATACGGTGCCGGCGGCCCGGGTGGGATAGCCCTCCGCCTTAAGGACACGGCGAGCATAGTTGGCGGCGGCGCGGTAGCGGGCGCTCGCCATGCACAGCTGCGAGATGGCCTCGAGCGTGTGGAGCCACCCGATAAGCGCCGGCTCGCTTACGGTGAGGTCTGCCGCGGTGACACCGTCGGCCAAAACATTATTGGCCCAATAGTGCGGGGCCTCCATATCAAACCCGGGCACGCTCTGTTGCAGGTAGTCGGCCGTGCTCGCCTCGAGCTTCATCAGGTCGCCCAGGCAGGCGTCAACGGGCGTGTCGGCCAGGATGATGGCGAGCAGCTGCGCGTCGACGGCCAGTGAATCGACGCGGACGATCTTGAGCAGCTCATCGCGCATGTCGTCGAACAGACGATTGCGCGTCTGCTCGAACTCCTCGTCGCTGCCCATGTCCTCGATGCGATGGAGCTCGTCGAGCAGGTGACGATGAACACCGGCATAGGACAGCAGCGCCCGGGCATGCTCGGACTGCGCATACTTTTGGGGATTCGCGCTAATGTCGTTATGGACAAGCTCGCGTGCTGCATCGGTGAGCTCGGGGTGCGACGCCAGATAGGTGCGCTCCAGGTAGGCGGGGATGTAGACGCTCGGATCCATTAGAGGTCTCCTCCCTTAAACGGCAAGCCCTGCTCGGCCGCCCGCAGTATGCGCTCGTCGATCTGGGAGCGCACGATGTCGTTGGTGGCGACCCAGGCGGCAAAGCTGGCGTTGTCGGGTGCGCCCAGGCCCTCCTGCAGTACCGGCGTCGCCTCGGAGAGTGCAAGGACGAGCTCGTCGGTGGAGCCTGCACCCACGTTGACGCGGGCATAGACGCCATCGGGAAACTCGGTTTGGAAGTAGAGCGCCTCGGCTGCGTGCGGGCACGAGCGCGCAAGGATGCGCAGGTAGTGTTCGGCGCCCTCGTAATCCAGCTCGCGCCAGGCAGCGCTCATCAGCGCGATGAGCGTCCACGGGTCCAAGTCGCGTTCTGCATCCTTGGGACGACGGCGCAGCGGCGTGTTGGCGAGATAGGGGACGGAGTGGGCAGAGCGAAAGCGCTTGAGCTCCTCAGCGGGGTATTCGAGCTTTGCCATGGCGAGCATTGCGGTGTGGCGGACGCCGGCAGGATCGTTGGGGGCAAAGTCGAGGCTGCGGTTTGCGGCTTCGAGCGACATGCGGTAGCGGCCGCTAATGAGCGCGCGCGATGCCAAGGCGGCAAGCCAGCGCAGGTAGGGACGGCGGGTCAGGTCGCCTGCGGCCTCGCGCTCGTAGGGGTCCTGCGCCGAGGCAATCTTGAGCGCCAGATCGTGCTCCACCTCGTCGCACTTGGACACCAGATATTGCACGTATTCCTCGTTAGATTCGGCGGTGAGCGCGCACAGCATGCGCTGGGCATCCCAGTTGGCCGGATCGAGTGCGGCGGCCTCGCGAAGCATGTTCTCGGCAGCGGCTTCTTCTTGCTCTGCCTGGGCGTCGTCGGGGATAAAGGGAATGCGGTAGTCGACAGCCTCGACCACCTTGGCAATGAGGTGCCCAGCTCGGTCGCGATCGTGCACGATGAGCGGCGCGGGGTTACGGGTGAATTGTTCCATCAGACGCTCTACGGCGGGGCCGTCGGTGAGCGGGATATTGTCGCGGCGCAAGGCCTCAAGAACGAGGCGATGGCAATCCTCTTGAATGGGATCGAATGCCATGGGGCCTCCTTTGCTGCGGTTAGGGTTCAAATGTCTCTATATAAGGTTCTAGTTTACCCGCATGTGGCACACCGGGGGTGCCGCACTTGGACATGCACCTTTGCACCACGAAGACGGATGTCGCACAAATGTCGGCACCTTGGACGACTGAGTGGTATCACGGTGCCGCAAACGGTCGATTTTTGGCGGCGAACGGGGCGTATTTTGGAGGGGCACCGTCCTGTCCGGGATATGTGGTCAACCTTGATAAAACGTTTGCCCAGCTTGGGAGTATGAATGCCGCACAAGGGTCTTCAGGGATAGAAAAAACGTTTCATCATTGGCGGCTTTAGGTGAATAACTGACCAACCAGAACGGTAGAATAGTGTTTGTCTGAGCGTTGAGACGTTTAGACATCGCGCATTGTCATCGCCGGCAACGCGCAAAACGGTCCTAACGGAGCCAATCGGGTGCTCCGTTATATACGCAAGTCTAAGAGGGGCTTGTTTAGGAGGCACAGTATGGGACGTTTTACCAATCCTCGCGATCTGTACTTTGGTGAGGGCGCTCGCCACGAGGTGAAGAACCTCAAGGGCAAGAAGGCCATCATCGTTTCTGGCGGCAGCTCTATGCGCCGCGGCGGGTTCCTGCAGGACGTTGAGGCCGACCTCAAAGAGGGCGGCTTCGAGGTCAAGCTGTTCGAGGGCGTCGAGTCCGATCCGTCCATCGAGACGGTCATGAAGGGCGCCGAGGCCATGCGCGAGTTCGAGCCCGACTGGATTATCGCCATCGGCGGCGGCTCGCCCATCGATGCCGCTAAGGCCATGTGGGTCTTCTACGAGTATCCCGAGGAGTCCTTCGATAACATCATCCAGCCGTTCAGCTTCCCTGAGCTGCGTCAGAAGGCTCACTTCTGCGCCATCTCCTCTACCTCCGGTACCGCTACCGAGGTTACCGCCTTCTCCGTCATCACCGACTACGCCAAGGGCATCAAGTACCCGCTGGCCGACTTCAACATCACCCCTGATGTCGCCATCGTCGACCCCGAGCTCACCTACACCATGCCCGCCAAGCTGTGCGCTCACACCGGCATGGATGCTCTGACCCACTGCATGGAGGCCTACGTTTCTACCTTCGCCTCTATGTTCACCGACGCCAACGCCCTGCACGGCATCCGCGAGATCGTCGAGTGGCTGCCCAAGTCCTATGCTGGCGACCATGAGGCCCGTCAGCACATGCATGAGGCTCAGTGCATCGCCGGCATCGCCTTCTCCTCGGGCCTGCTGGGCATCGTTCACTCCATGGCTCACAAGACCGGTGCAGCCTTTGAGAACGGCCACATCATCCACGGTGCTGCTAACGCCATGTACCTGGGCAAGGTCATCCAGTGGAACTCCAAGGATCCCCGTGCTGCCGAGCGCTACGCTTATGTGGCCAAGGAGATCCTGCACCTTCCCGGCGAGACCAACGAGGAGCTCATCGCTGCGCTCGTCCAGAAGATTCGCGACCTCAATGACCAGCTCAACATTCCGCAGTCCATCAAGGATTACGCGAATGGTGGCGTGAAGGTCGACGCCGAGAACCCGCAGATGGTTTCCGAGGAGGAGTTCCTCGCCAAGCTGCCCGAGATCGCTGCGAACGCCGAGACCGACGCCTGCACGCCCGAGAACCCGCGTGAGACCAAGGCTGCCGACTTCGAGAAGATCCTCAAGGCCTGCTACTACGACACCGACATCGATTTCTAATCGACTCTTGTTATCGTAACGAGGGGCTCCGCACGTATCCGTACGGAGCCCCTTTCTTTTTTCTTTTAGAGAATGGGATAGTTATGGCTGCAATTTTCAATAGCCCCAGCAAGTACATCCAGGGTCCGGACGAGCTCGCCAAGCTCGGCTCCTATGTCGAGCCGCTCGGCGCTAAGGCCCTCGTCATCGTGACGCCTTCGGGCAAGAAGCGCGTCGGTGCCAAGATCGAGGGTGGTTTTGCCGAGGCTAAGGCCGAGTTGCTGTTTGAGGACTTTAACGGCGAGTGCTCCAAGAGCGAGGTCGATCGCCTGGTTGCGCTCGCGCGCGACAACGGCTGCGACATCATCGTCGGCGTCGGTGGCGGCAAGATCCTCGACACCGCCAAGGCCGTCGCCTACTACCTGGAGTCCCCGGTCATCATTTGCCCCACCATCGCTTCGACCGATGCCCCGTGCTCGGCGCTCTCCGTGCTCTATACCGATGACGGCCAGTTCGATAAGTACCTGTTCCTTAAGGCGAACCCCAATATCGTTCTTATGGATACGACGGTTATCGCGGCGAGCCCGGTACGCCTGACGGTGGCAGGTATGGGCGATGCGCTCGCAACCTACTTTGAGGCCCAGGCGACGCACGATGCCGACGGTGGCACCTGCGCTGGTGGCAAAGGCGGCATGGCCGGTCTGGCGCTTGCCAAGCTCTGCTACGAGACGCTTATGGCCGATGGCGTCAAGGCCAAGGTCGCGCTGGAGAAGGGTGCGCTCACGCCTGCCGTCGAGCATATCATCGAGGCCAATACGCTGCTTTCGGGCATTGGCTTTGAGAGCTCGGGCCTTGCTGCTGCTCATGCCATCCACAATGGCCTGACGATGCTGCCCGAGTGCCACGGCATGTATCACGGCGAGAAGGTCGCCTTTGGCACCATCGTTCAGCTGGTACTCGAGGATGCTCCGACTGAGAAACTCGAGGAAGTCTTGGGCTTCTGCATTGAGCTGGGCCTGCCGGTCACGATGAAGGAACTTGGCGTTGCCGAGCTTACGCGCGAGCAGGCCATGATTGTTGCCGAGGCCGCCTGCGCGCCCGATGACACCATGTGCAACATGCCGTTTGAGGTGACGCCCGAGATGGTCGCAAACGCCATCCTGGGTGCCGACGCGCTGGGTCACTACTACCTTATGGATGAGTAAATCAAGCTAAGGAAGGGGCAAAGCCAGCAGACGGCTTTGCCCCTTTTTGCTATGGTGCAAACCAACCTGACCCCATCGCACCAAGTTGGTGCAAAGGGGTCAGGTTACTTTGCACCAATCGTTGTTTGATGAAGGGCGGATTCTCGTATGGCGCTTCCTATGGTTTACGGCGGTCCCGGTCGGTATGTTCAGGGGCCGGGCGAACTTTCGCGTCAGGGCAGGTATTTGTCATGGTTGGGCTGCGCTGCCTATGTCTTGTTTGACCAGGGCACCGAGGATCGGCTGTGCAGGCAGATTGTCGATGGATTTCTGGACGACGATCTAAGCGAGCCGTTCTTTAAAATTTACAACGGTCCGTGTACGGAAGAGGCTGTTGCCGAAATGGCTAAGGAAGCCCAGGCTGAGTATTGCGACATGGTGGTGGGTATTGGCGGTGGCAAGATGCTCGATATTGCCAAGGCAGTAGCGTTTTATGCCGAGTTGCCGTTGTGCGTATGCCCCACGGCGGCTTCGATGGACGGTCCGTGCAGCGCGATTTCGGTGCTGTATCACGAGGACGGGTCGTTCGACCGCTACCTGATGCTCGAGAAGAATCCAGATCTGGTCGTGGTCGATACCAACGTGGTCGCAGCGGCCCCACTGCGTATGACGGTCGCTGGTATGGGCGATGCGCTGGCAACGTACTTCGAGGCGCGTTCGTGCGCCGCGGCGCACGGCGCCAACGAGCACGGTGGCGCGCCGGGGCACTTGGCTCTGGTTGCGGCTCGTGCCTGCTACGACACACTTATGGAGTGCGGTGTCGCTGCCAAGCGCGATCTCAAAAAGGGGCGTACGTCGCCAGCGGTTGAACGCCTGATCGAGTGCAATATTTTGCTCTCGGGCGTCGGCTTTGAGAGTGGCGGCTTGGCGTTGGCGCATGCCATCGCCAACGGGCTGACGATTCTGCCCGAGTGCAAGGCCATG
Source organism: Collinsella sp. (assembly GCA_019425015.1). Lineage (GTDB taxonomy): Bacteria > Actinomycetota > Coriobacteriia > Coriobacteriales > Coriobacteriaceae > Collinsella. The sequence goes on along the minus strand of JAHYYJ010000008.1, from coordinate 14,867 downwards.
CATGGTGAGGCCGTGGCATTTGGTCTGGTGGTGCAGCTGCGCCTGGAGCGTGCACCCGAGCTTGATCAGGTGCTCGAGTTTTGCCAGCGCGTCGGTCTGCCGACGACGCTTGAGGAGCTGGGGCTTGATGAGATTACCGATGCCGATTTGCTGAGCGTTGCTGACGCAACTTTTAAGAACGAGCGCAACATGGCCAACGAACAGACAAAGGTGACCAGGCAAAAGCTCGTGCAGCTCATGTGCGAGGCATAGTTTGGCGCTTGATTGGCCTTGTGCAATCGAGGCGGCGATAGGCCATGGGCTATTTGCCGCAAAGATGCTCCGCGTGTAATTTGCCCGAGGCGTGGGCCGATAGCGTATCATTATCTCTTGCTTGTTTGCACTGCTCAGGGAGGGGCCGCGCATGGCGCAGGAACACGATCTGTTTGATGACATTATCGAGATCAGCAAGGGTTTCGACTTTCTTAAAAACCCGCTTGGCGGTGTGACCGATGCGCTCGATCCGTCGGCGCCGCAGTGGAATCCTGCTGACTACAAGGAGCGTCCGCGCGGCAACACCATTCCGTGCTTGACCTGCAAAAACGAAAAGAGTGGCTGCACCGCGTGCATGGACGTGTGCCCGGTCAACGCCATCGAGGTCGAGGAAGATGCCATCGAGATCCTCGATTCCTGTCGCAAGTGTGGCCTGTGCGCCGCTGCCTGTCCGACTGAGGCGATCATCTCGCCGCGCCTGGCGCCCAAAAACCTGTATGACGACATTGTCTCGGCGGCTACAAGTCACGAGACCGCCTACGTTACCTGCACGCGCGCCCTTAAGCGCATGCCGCGCGAGAACGAGGTCGTCGTTGCCTGCGTGGGCGATATTACAGCCGAGACCTGGTTCTCGGTGCTGGCCGACTATCCCAACGTGAGTGTGTATCTGCCGCTGGGCGTGTGCGATAAATGCCGCAACACCGGTGGCGAGGACATGCTGGGCGAGGCGATTGCGAAGGCCGAGGAATGGGCTGGTACGGGTATGGGCCTGGAGGTCGACCCCAAGAGCCTCAAATGCCATAAGCGCCGCGAGTACGAGCGCAAGGAATACATGGAAAAGATCGCCCGTACCACGGGCCTGACCGTGACCAAACTCAATCCGGCGACGGCGGCACTGGCTTCGGTGACGCAGAAGCTCAAAGCCCATCGCCATCAGATCACCCAGCTGGAGCGCACGCTCAACACCATGTGCGGCACCACGACGACCAAGCGTCGCCGTTCGCTCACCCATGGGCGCCAGCTGGTGCTCTCGACGCTGCAAAACCACCCCGAGCTTGCCCAGAACATGCAGGTGAGCACGCCGGAGTGCGATTTTGACAAGTGCACGTCGTGCGGCGAGTGCGTTAACGCGTGTCCCACGTCCGCCTGCGATTTGGTGGGAAGCGGTCGCTTTGCACTGGAGTCCACGTATTGTTTGGGTTGCGGAGCCTGCGTCAAGGTTTGTCCCGAACATGCGCTCAAGCTGGTCGAACACGATGCGTCCAATCTGGTCGTCGCCGATCCCGAGGCCGAGGAAAAGGCCGCCCAGAAGGCGAAGGCTCACGAGGAGGCCGAGAAGGTCAAGGCCGAGGCAAAGGCCAAGCTCGATAAGATGCTCGATCAGGTGGAAAAGCTCGCAGACTAGTCAGCGACCCCTATCTCTGCTTCATTTGCGCCGCCGTGGCGTCCGGGTTCGCCTGGATGCTGCGGCGGCGCTATACTTATGCAGTTTGAAGTACCTGTATCAAAAGGAGCTGTCGTGTCCCTTTCCATCGGTATCGTGGGCCTGCCCAACGTGGGCAAGTCGACGCTGTTCACCGCGCTTACCAAAAAGACCGGCCTTGCCGCCAACTACCCGTTCGCCACGATCGACCCCAACGTGGGTATCGTCGATGTGCCCGATAGCCGCCTGCAAAAGCTCGCCGACATCGTCAACCCGGGTCGCATTGTGCCGGCTACGGTCGAGTTCGTCGACATCGCAGGTCTGGTGAAGGGCGCTAACGAGGGCGAGGGTCTGGGCAACCAGTTCTTGGCAAACATCCGCGAGACCGACGCCATCTGCGAGGTCGTGCGCTACTTTAAGGACCCCAACGTCATGCGTGAGGTGGGCCGCACCGGCGAGTTCGTCGATCCCGCCGGCGATGCCGACACCATCATGACCGAGCTCATCCTGGCCGACATGGGCACGCTCGAGAAGCAGCTGCCCAAGCTCGAGAAGGAGGCCAAGCGCGACAAGGAGCTCATGCCCAAGTTTGAGGTCGCCAAGCGTCTGCTTGCCTGGCTCAACGAGGGCAAGCGCGCCGCATCCATGGAGATGACTGACGAGGAGCGCGCCGCCGCCAAGGGCCTGTTCCTGCTCACCATGAAGCCCATCCTGTATGTGGCCAACGTGGACGAGGATATGCTCAACGAGGACCTGGCGCCCATCGATGGCGTCAAGCCGCTGCCGATCTGCGCCAAGATTGAGGCCGAGCTTTCCGAGCTCGATCCCGAGGACGCTGCCGACTACCTGGAGAGCCTGGGCCTGGAGCAGCCCGGCCTGGACGTGCTCGCGCAGGCCGCCTACAAGCTGCTTGGCCTGCAGTCGTTCTTTACGGCTGGTGAGATGGAGGTCAAGGCCTGGACGGTTCGTCAGGGCGCAACCGCTCCGCAGGCCGCCGGCGTCATCCACACCGACTTTGAGCGCGGCTTTATTAAGGCCGAGGTCATTGGCTACGACGATTACATCGAGCTCGGTGGCGAGCAGGGCGCCAAGGCCGCCGGCAAGCTGCGTATCGAGGGCAAAGAGTATGTCATGGCCGATGGCGACGTCGTGCACTTCCGCTTTAACGTGTAAGGACGACGCATATGTTTAAATATGGCAAAAAAGCTGGCTACATGGGTATTGCGTTGCTCGTACTTGCGGTGATTCCGCTGGTGGTTGCAGCGTGTGTTATCCCCAACATTGGTCCCGAGGTGGCAACGAAGTTTAACGCGGCCGGTGAGGTGACGCGCTGGGGCAAGAGCTACGAGCTGCTGGCACTGCCGGTGCTCAACCTGCTGCTGAGCGTGGCGACGTACTTTACGGCAGGACGTCAGGCTAAAAACAATGATGACTCCGCCGCCATGGCGCGCATCGTGTGCGAGCGCTACCTGCGAAACGGCTGCATCACGGGTGTGTTCCTCAACGTAATCAACGTCTACTTTATGTACTCGGCTATTACCGGAACAGGCTTTGGCTTTGGTTTCTAGCCTGTCCTTTTAGGCAACGAGCCTGCACGCATATTCAATGGCTGCTGCGAGGCCGCCGCTCGATCGTGGTTTAAAGACCATATCGGCGGCGGCCTCGTTTTCGTATCCGGAGCCGCGGAGGGCGAGTGCGATACCGGCTTCTAAAAGGAGCGGCAGGCCGCGTTGGCTGGTTGCGATTACGGCAGCCTGATTGAGCGAGCAGCTGTGCGCTTGGCATTGGATGGCAAGTTCACCTTGCGCCGGGCAAGGGACCAGAACGGCGGCGACGCGACTTGATAGCAATGCAAATGCTGTGCGCTCATCGGGCGAAAGGCATTCGGCTTCAACGACGACGAGCTTGGGCGGTGCGCTGTTTGTGCGAAGCATGGCTCGGTACATGCGGACCGAAGAACCCGACATAGAAAACTCCTGTGTATTCGTTTAAACGTAAACTATAGTTTACGTTTTTGTTCAGCTCCATTTCAAACTCGGCTGCATGGACGAACGTGCGAAACAGATTCTTGGCAAGCGAGTCGAGCAGACGCGCAGGGACCTTGGTATCTCCAAGGTCGATTTTTGTGTGGCGACAGGAATCAGCCGACCCTACCTCGACCGAATCGAAGATGGGACGGCAAATTTCACGCTCAAGGTTCTATTTAAGATCGCGCCCGCACTCGGCATGACGGTATCAGAGCTTCTCGAGGGCATCGAATAGGGGATACCCGTCGACAACTGAATTACGCCATCGGGATGCGGTCGTGGTTGACTTGGCTGTAGAACAGGCGCTGGATCTCGGCGGCATCGCGTGACTGGCCGAGCGCCCACATGGTCTTGGCCACGAGCGTCTCGGTGGTCATGTCGTCGCCGCGCAAAATGCCCGGATGATCGGCGTAGGCACGGCCGACCTCATAAACACCCAGGTCAAGGCCCTCTTCGGGGACCTGCGTGGTCATAACGACGGTGCGGCCCGAATCGACCCAGCGGAAAATCGCCTCTTGGAACGACTCGCCCGACTCACCAAACTCGGGGATACCGCCAATGCCAAAGGTCTCCAGAATCACGGCGTCGTAGCTATCGGCAAGGGCGTCGAGGATGCCCGGGTTTACGCCGGGCGTAAGCTTGAGTACAAATACGCGCGGGTCGATGCTGTCGTAGAAACGAACCGGGTTCTCGTTCTGGTGAGTGCCGTGGAGTCCGTTGCGAACGATGCGGTCGTTGCGGATATAGGCAATGGGCGGATAGTTGACGCTAATGAACGCATTAAAGCTCATGGTGCGCTGCTTGCGGGCACGCGTGCCGGCAATGGCTACGCCGCCAAACACGATCGAGACGTCGTGCGAGTGCTCGTCGAGCGCATAGAGCAGGCTCTGGTACAGGTTGAGCTTGGCGTCGGTAAATGGATTGCCCATGGGCTTTTGCGAGCCGGTGAGCACGATGGGCTTGGGGCTGTCCTGAATCAGGTAGGAAAGCGCTGCCGCGGTGTAGCTCATGGTGTCGGTGCCGTGCAGAATCACGAAGCCGTCGTGGTCGGCATAACCCTCGACGATGACGTCGCGGATACGCATCCAGTCGCTCGGGCGCATATTGGTGCTGTCGATGTTCATGGGCTGCACGACGTCGAGCTCGCAGAGGCCCGAGATCTCGGGGACGCTCTGGGCGAGCTCCTCACCGGTCAGGGCGGGGGAGAGGCCGTTGCCGTCCTCGGTCGATGCGATGGTGCCGCCCGTGGCGATGAGAAGGATGCGCTTCATGCTGGTATTCCTATCGTATTTGCCGCCGCAGAGGCGGAGTCGTTCGGCAGTATTGTGGCACAGGGCGTCCAATGTTCAAACGTATTACATCATCTGTAACGTTTGGTAACACTTCAATTGCCGTCAAATAGGGGCCCAGGTCGTGCGTTTGCCGTGCGCTGATGGCTATGACGGGCGCAGAACCGCTGGTTACGTGTACACTATGAAAGTTATTTTCGTTCATTCGCGCGGGCGGGCATCGGCTCCCCGCCAACAAGAGGGGGAAACCATGGATCAAAAGGCTTCCGCAAAGGTCCTCGTACTCGACTTTGGTGCGCAGTACGGTCAGCTCATTGCCCGTCGCGTCCGCGACCTCAACGTGTATTCCGAGATCGTTCCCTGCGACATCTCGGCCGATGAGATTCGCGAGATGAACGCCTCTGCGCTCATCCTTTCCGGCGGCCCGGCTTCTGTGTATGCCGAGGACGCTCCCACCATCGATCCTGCCATCTTTGACCTGGGCCTTCCCGTCCTGGGCTTTTGCTACGGTCATCAGATTACGGCCGTGACGCTCGGCGGCAAGGTCGGCCACTCCGAGGTGGGCGAGTACGGCCGCGCCACCATCACGCGTACGGCCGGCGCCAAGCTTTTTAACTCCACGCCCATGGAGCAGACCGTGTGGATGAGCCACCGCGACGCCGTGTCCGAGGTGCCCGAGGGCTTTACCGTTACCGCCAGCACCGACGTGTGCCCGGTTGCCGCCATGGAGTGCGTCGAGCGCAAGATTTTCACCACGCAGTTCCACCCCGAGGTCAAGCACTCCGAGTACGGTCAGCAGCTGCTGAGCAACTTCCTGTTTGAGATCTGCGGCCTGGAGCCCAACTGGAGCATGGACAACCTGGTCGAGACCATGACGGCCGAGTTCCGCGAGAAGGTCGGCGACGACCGCGTGATTCTGGCCCTGTCCGGCGGCGTCGACTCCTCCGTCGTGGCTGCGCTGGGCGCCCGCGCCGTGGGCAAGCAGATGACCTGCGTGTTCATCAACCACGGCCTGCTGCGTAAGGGCGAGCCCGAGCAGGTGGAGGAGGTCTTCACCAAGCAGTTCGACGTCGACTTTATCCACGTCCACGCCGAGGACCGTTATGCCGAGCTTCTGGCCGGCGTGACCGAGCCCGAGGAGAAGCGCCGCATCATCGGTACGCAGTTCTGGAAAGAGTTCTTCACCGTGGCGCAGCAGCTCGAGACCGATGGCAAGCCGGTCAAGTACCTGGCTCAGGGCACCATCTACCCCGACATCATCGAGTCCGGCGCTCGCAAGACGGGCGGCAAGACGGCCACCATCAAGAGCCACCACAACCTGATTCCGTTTCCCGAGGGCGTGCACTTCGACCTTATCGAGCCGCTCGATCACTTCTTTAAGGACGAGGTCCGCGCGCTTGGCCTGGCGCTGGGCCTGCCGGGTCACATCGTGTTCCGTCAGCCCTTCCCGGGCCCGGGCCTGGCCATCCGCATCATCGGTGCGGTCGACAAGGAGAAGCTCGAGATTCTCAAGAATGCCGACGCCATCGTGCGCGAGGAGCTCGACGCCTATAACCAGCGTCTGTTTGAGCAGACCGGCGAGCGCAACTCCGAGCACAGCTGCTGGCAGTATTTTGCGGTCCTGCCCGACATCAAGTCCGTTGGCGTTATGGGCGACGAGCGCACCTATCAGCGCCCGATCATCTTGCGCGCCGTGGAGTCCAGCGACGCCATGACTGCCGACTGGGCCAAGCTGCCCTACGACGTCCTGGCCCGCATCTCGGGCCGCATCGTGGCCGAGGTTCCCGGTGCCAACCGCGTGTGCTACGACATTACGTCCAAGCCGCCTGCGACCATCGAGTGGGAGTAGGCCGATAGGGTTCTGACCTGCGATTTTGAGTGCCGCACTGTGCCGCTGAGTTTCGTTTCGTACGAGAGTCATGGCAAAGCCGCCAGCGACGGCGTTGAGTAAATACGATAACCGAGCCTTCGTTCCCGCGTTGGGACGGAGGCTTTTTCTTTGCCGTTTTACTCCCTCTCACCTGCGATTTCGCGATTTACTCCCCGTGTTTCGAGACAGCAAGGCACGGGGCGGTATTCGGAGGAATGGGAGTAATGATTTATCCCGAATGAGTAGACGCGCGATTTTTGTCCCCGAGAACGAAACGAGGCCGTTTCGGGGCCCGTGAAACTCAAATCGAACTCAACGGGCGTTTTTACGGTCTCCGTACGGCGTTTCCCCAGGTGGTTAATGGGGAGTAAAGAATCTCGCCGCCTCAATGAAAACGGGAGTAATCAGGGGAAATGCCGCAGTGTACTGCCGTGTGCCGCCATGTAAGCCACCGCGTCATTTACTCCCCATTTACGCTTGAAATGCCTTTGCATGCAATGGGGAGTAAAAACTCAGCTTACGCAGGAGCGAGCGGAGCTCACCGCCTAGCCTGGCGTCCTGATTCGGTTGCGTTGATTGCGAAATGCGGGGAGCCGTTACAGCGAGGCTTTCCAGTCCTCGTACTCGTCGGCGTCGATCTCGCCGTTCTCGAGCCGTGCGCGCTTCTCTGCCCACAACTCGATCGCCATCGCGGCTTTGGGCGCGTGCGGCGCCTTGGGGTTCAGGGAGAGGCCCGAACCGTCGGCTGAGGGAACTATGCCGAAGGAGTCTTCGAGCCGCACGAGCAGCGACATGAGGTCGCCTGCGGTCTCGACGCCGTAATCCTTGAGGGCGTTGACGGACACGCCGAGCGCTGCGGCGATGGACTCGAGCAGCTCGGGCTTGACGGCGCGGATGCCGCTCTCGTAGTGGCGCACGGCCCCCTCGGTCAGCCCGACGGCCTCGGCGAGCTGCGCCTGCGTCATGCCATGCGACTTGCGGTACCGCCTTATGTTCTCGCCTACGGACATGAGCCCTCCTCCTGGAATTACGTACCAGCACATCTTATCAGCGTACGCAAATGTACGCAATTCTATTGACAGTACGTATTCGTACGTTTACTCTGAATCTGTAAATCGTACGTATCCGTACGCCATTGATTGGAGGAGCCATGGACGAGAAGGTGGCGAAGACGCCGAGGCCGCACATGCTGGACGCCGACGAGGTCGCGGAGCTGCTGAGGATCAAGAAAGGCAGCGCCTACGAGGTGATCAGGAAGATAAACGCCGAGCAGGAGGCGCGCGGGCGCGTGGTTATCCGCGGGCGCGTCCGGAGCGACGTCTTCGACGCCCTGTACTTCCCGGAGGCGGACTGACATGCCCGTGTACAAGGATGGCAACAACGGCACGTACTACGTGCAGTGCTACTACCGCGACGCCCGCGGCTCGAAGCGCCACAAGACGAAGCGCGGCTTCTCTTCCGAGGTGGAGGCCGCAGTGTGGGAGAGCCAGTTCAAGAGCCTTAACGGCGGGGCCATGGACATGACGTTCTCCGAGTTCGTCGAGGTGTACGCCTCAGAGGTGAAGCCGCGCATACGCGAGCACACGTGGATCACCAAGGAGTACATCATCAACGACAAGCTCGTGCCGTTCTTCGGGGACATGCGCATGTGCGACGTGAGGCCGATCGACGTCATCAGGTGGCAAAACGAGCTCACCGAGCACAGGGATGCCGACGGGAAGCCCTGGGCGCCGACGTATCTGCGCACGGTGAACAATCAGCTCAACGCCATCTTCAACCACGCCGAGCGCTACTACGGCCTCACCGACAACCCGGTGCGCAGGGTCGACAAGATAGGCTCGAAGAAGGGCGGTGAGATGCAGTTCTGGACTAAGGACGAGTACCTGAGGTTCAGCGAGGTCGTCATGGACAAGCCGCTCTCGTTCCATGCCTTCGAGCTGCTCTACTGGACGGGCATCCGCTGCGGCGAGCTCCTGGCGCTCACGCCGTCCGACTTCATGCTGGAGAGCTCCCGGCTGCGCATCAACAAGTCGTACCAGAGCCTCCACGGCGTGGACACCGTGACCGACCCCAAGACGCCCAAGTCGGTGCGCACGATCGTCATGCCGGCCTTCCTTCGCGACGAGATGGCGGACTTCATCGAGATGCGCGACGATGTTGCCCCCGACGAGCGCCTGTTCGCCGTGACCAAGCACTTCCTGGCCCACGAGATGGAGCGCGGGTGCAAGGCGTCGGGCGTGAAGCGCATCCGCATACATGACATACGCCACAGCCATGTGAGCCTGCTGATCGAGATGGGCTTCTCCGCGTTGGCCATCGCCGAGCGCATGGGCCACGAGGCGGTGGACATCACCTACCGCTACGCGCACCTGTTCCCCACGAAGCAGGACGAGATGGCCGCCGCGCTCGACGGAGCGAGGGGGTAAGAAGGATGCCGTGCGAGAACAGCGCCCGCAAGCGCAGCAAGACGATGGCGTTTCGCTGCACGCCCGAGGAGCGCAAGCTCATATGCGAGATGGCAGCTTGGAGCGGCATGAGCAGGCAGGACTACATCATCGCCAAGCTCACCGATACCCAGGTCGAGGTGAAGCCCTCTGTGAGCGTTCAGAAGGCGCTGAAGGACTCGATGGCGGAGTTGGCCAAGGAGGTGCGGCTGGCGGCCTCCTACGGCGAACTGAGCGAGGCTCTGCAGCAGAGGCTCGGGCTCGTGATGAAGCTCTTCGTGGCGCTCGGCGAGCCTGTTGACGCGCCGACGGAAGAGACATCGCGGCAAGCCGCACCTTTGGAGGAACCAGCAACGTCTGCTATAGATGCGGGCTCCGACACCGCAAGCATCTTCGAGATGGGACGTAGGTAGGGCCTAGCGCCAGACCTCCAACGCCTTGTCCGCAAGCCATTCGGCGCGCTCTGCGATGTCGCCCTCGCCCCAAGACTCCTTCTCCAGGGCGCCGGCCATGGTCGCAAGGCCGGCGGCGCAGAGGGCAAGACCGTCCTTGTATCCCTTTCCCTGCTTCTTGGTGGTCCAATCGGCGTCGCGGATGGAGGCGTTGAGCGAATGCGTGATGATGGCGAGGTTGCCGAGCGTGAGGAGCTTCCGGTCCCTTCGCGTGGCAGCCTCATCGTCGAGAGCTCCCCATTTGTTGCGCCACTTCTTGGGCATCATGTGCTCGAGGGTGTACTGGTTGAACCCGAGCAGGGCCGTGCTGCTCATGCCTGGGCGAATGGCGCTTTCCAGCAAATAGAGGACGCCCTTGGACTGGAGGTTGTACAGGCACGATTCCTCGAACGCCGCTCGAACCTCGGCGTCGCCGGGCATGTACGTCGTCGCCTCGTCATTGGCTTCGAGAGCCTTCCTCAGCGCCTCCGCGTCCTTCACCTCGTTCAGGATCAGCGAGGTGAACAGCCTGTTGTAGTTCTTCGTGGTCGCCTGAACCAGCATTCGGCGGACGATGTAGCTCTCAAGCAGAGCGTAAACCTCGGACTCCTCGCCCGAAGACTCCGCGTTCTTGCGAACGTAGAGCATATACGGGATGAGCGTCGAGTTCTTGAGGCCGAATATCAGCACGTTCAGACGCTCGACGCCGGGAGCGGAGGGGATGTCCGCGTCGCAGCAGCCTGGGTCGAACGTGGACTCGAACACCTCGGCATAGGCCTTCATGCTGTCGAGGATCTCGTCCTTGTCTCCGTTGCAGTACCTGCCGATGAAGTCCTTGTAGGACTGGAAGAGGTTGGACGTGCGCGAATAGAAGAGCTTGTCCTCGGTCGTGACGCCACGCCTCTTGTCCTGAACCAGGATCTGGAGGAACGCGTCGAAGAACAGGTCGACGAGCGTGCGCTTGATGCGCCCGGTCACGACCTCCTGCTCCCAATACTCCCTCTTCTCAGCCGTGGGCTCGAAGACGTCTTCCCAGCACTCCTTGAACGCCTGCTCGTTCTCGCGGTTGAAGAAGTAGTTCTTGAGGAGCTCCGCCGTCGTCAGGCGCACCCCGAGCGAGTTGATGGTGTCGAATATCTGCTGCTCGTCCTCGCCCTCGGTAAGGTCGATGCAGACGAACTGGACGTTCGACTTGATCGTGTTCCTGTCGACCTTCTCTGGGTCGATGTTCTTGAGGAAGTAGTTGTAGGCGCGGATGATGGCCGAGGAGCCCTCGACGGGCTCGCAGCCTGTGGCATTGACGACCTTCTCGAAATCCTCATGATCGAACTTGCCATGCTTCAAGGCGACTTGGCCAGTCTCCAGGACGAAATCTCGCTCGAACAAATTGTTGGTGCCGTTTTTCGCACAGAGTGCCTTGAAAAAGATGACCATGGTCGTGAGTCGCTGTTGGCCATCGATGACGGTGCGAATCTCGGAGACCTCGGACCAGGTATTGCCGGAGGAGGCTTGCTTCAGAATGATGGAGCCAAGAAAATAGGGTCGCTTCGAGGCGGTGACGAACTCCATGTCGCCGAGGAAGCGCTCCCATTGCTCTTCCCCCCAGACGTACGCCCTTTGGTAAAATGGTATTTCGAGCAGGCGCGATCCGTTGAACACGCCACTTATCGTAGATTTTCCTGCATCCATCCTTAAAGACCTATCTATCCTTTGCGGTTATTCTTGGCGGGTCAATTTCGTCAATACACCGCTTAGCCTCTTAATACTCCAGACCCTTAGCATCGGTAACGTTGAACGCAACCAACTCGGCTGCCGATGCCGACAACGCAAGTATCTTTGGAATGAGGAGAGCTTAACGTTTCATTCTTAGTGTTTCGAACCAAAGGCGGTTTCATCAGCGCGCTTGAAAAACAGCTTTCTGTCATGTCTTCAGGCATGATGGAGTCAGGTTCTTTTAGTCAGGCATAGACTCTTCACCCGAAAGCTTGGTGACAGTTTCATCGGATGAATCGCTAATCTTATTAATGCCTTGAACTATATCTTCAATTAGTCCGCAAAAACCATCGAAGGCGCCAGGAGCCAGCTCACCAGAAGCACCACACTCAACCTTGTATTGGCAGCCTTGATGGAAATCGAGCGCCTTAAACAACTCCGTTGCCTTTATGTCATCCGCCAGCGGAAACACGGTGGGAGCGTTGTTTCCGACCTGCATCGAAATGCCGCTGCCAATGCCCTCAAGTTTAATCAATCGCATCATATGCCCTCATTCTCTTGCGTATAGCCTCTATGCCGCCGTCCATATTGTTAGCAACTTCCTCAAGAATCACTCCTTTGTCGTTTGACTCAAGGCAGCCAAAAGAAACATCTAGAGGTTTTTCTTTCCCTTGCTTTAGAACGATTACATTATCAGCGTCCTGATTGACTACGAGAAGAGGACTGTGCGTGACAATGATGACCTGGGATCTTAAGCGGAGACCGTTAAAATAATCTGTTAAATGGGAACTCACTCTATTGTTTGAGATGTTGTCTTCTGGCTGATCGGCCATGAAGACGGATAGCGACGCCTGGGCGCTTGTGACGTATCTGTAGTACGTTAACGACATCTCGCCAAGAGTATTCCCCATCTTTGCGCTTTCGACGTCCATAATTGTGTCGGTTACGCATTCCTGAGCTTTTATGAACTTATCGACCATGGTATCGAATGACGCTTCCCAAGGCTTTGCACAGCTCGGTATCGCACTGGTTATATCTTCCACAGACTGGATCGAAAGCAGCTTGCCTAAATCCTGATATGCTTTGTTGAAGCACTGGAGGAAATCTCCTAAGAGGTCGGAAGAGTCGGAATACTTCGCACGCCGAACGAACTTAAATCCTTGACTCGGCTTTTGGGAAACTCCTGCGCCATTGTCTAGCACCGGAAAGACGGGCGGATTCTTTTCGACACTGCTTTGTTGGGCAAGCCAAACAACGTCGTCGACAAAAGAGCGCTTCGCTTTTTTATAAGCGGCCTTTTCGTTATCTTCTTCGCTGCTACGTTGTTCGGTTCGTTGATCGTAGGCCTTGATGGAGTTTGATATAACGCCTTTAACCAATGCTCATGTACGGTAAAGAAGCAAGCAACCGAAAACAATAGATAGACCGCCAGCACTACACTATTCCGAACCAAAGACCAAAAGATAAGCATTTTGAGAAAATCTAAACTTTTGGATTTTCCTACAATGCCAACTACGGCGGAATCCCTCC
>JAHYYJ010000008.1:0-1878 GCA_019425015.1 Collinsella sp. | reverse complement strand
TACATTGAATTTGTATTTAGTAAAATGCAGACAACACCACGGATCGGCTTTTGGCTGGACAATTCCAACCAAACACCGCAGCAGACAGTAGAAACCATTCTGAACGTTAGGAAGCCGGTATGATTGTTAGGTTGATTTTCAATCTCAACGCAACAGCCTGAACGGGCCCCGCGTTTCCGCAGCTAGCGCAACGCGGAAATAGCCCCCGGCACCTGGTCGTCGCCTCGTTTCCGCAGGTGGAGAGGCTGTGGAGGCCGGTGCCCCCATGCCGCCGCCGCATGCTCCGCCAGCCCGCCGCGCAGCCGTTCCGGACTCAGCGCAACGGGCCCTCCGGCCCATGTCCCGGCCCGCCGCCTATCCCGCCAGCGGCCCCTCGCCCCTCGCGGCCCTGGCCCTGTCGATGCAGCCGGGCGTGAGGTCGAGCTCGCCGGGCGCCAGCTCCTCTATCTCGAACGCGTCCATGAGGGCGGAGGCGTCCTCCCCGAGGGCCATCCGCAGCACGCGCGCCGGCGTCAGGAACCCGAGCGCCCCCCTCGGCTCGGAGTTCACCTGCGACATGAGCAGCGCGCAGTCCGCCGCCGTCAGCCGGTCGAACCTGGCCCCTGCGCCCTTGGGCAGCAGCTTCCTGATCTCCACGTGGTTCTTCTCGCACGCGCCCTTCTGCTGGCTCTGCCGGGGGTCGCAGTAGAAGAGCCTGGTCTCGCCGTCCCGCTCGCCGAACAGCGCCGCGATGGCGCCCTCGTCGGCGAACTCGCTCCCGTTGTCGGTGAGCACGGCGCCGAAGGCGCGCCTCGCGCCGTCCTCGCCGAGGACCCCGCGCAGGGAGGAGAGCGCCGCCAGGACCGAGGCGCACGTGCCGTCCGGCAGCGGCAGGGCCAGCTGGAAGCGGCTCGGGCGGTGCAGGAGCGTGAGGAGCCTGGCGGAGTCGCCCCTGGGGCCCTCGACGGTGTCCATCTCCCAGGCCGCGGCGCAGGCGTCCTCGCCGAGCGCGAGGAACGACGCGTGCGACCTGCGCGCCGAGTGGGACGTCGCCCTCTTCGGGGCCCGGCGCGACCTCGGCCTGTAGCCGACCTTGCGCCTGAGCTCCATGTTCGTCATGCCGTCGTAGCCGGCGTCCACCCACCTGTAGACGGTGGAGGCGCTGAGCCCGGGGGTCGTCGCCGCTATCTGCTGCGGGGAGAGCCCGCGCGCGAGCCCGTCCCTGATGGCCGCTAGCTTGGCGGCGGCGCCCTCCTCGGTCTCGTCGATCCCGGACCTGCTCGCCGAGAGCTCGGCGTCGGCCGCCTCCTGCGCCCTCCTGGCGCTGTAGAACACCCTGGGCCTCCTCGAGCAGCCGTAGCCCCTCCTGTGCGAGCAGCCGTTGCAGCACCTCGGCCACGCGGAGAGCCTGGGGCAGGCCCCCGACAGGTCCGCGGGCGCGGGCTCGCCGTAGCGCGAGCGCGGCGCGGTGACGTAGCGGTGCGCCGCCACCTCCCTGGTCACGGTCGATGGCGACCTGCCGAGCTCCGCGGCGATCTCGCGGGCGCTGCGGTTGCGGTCGAGCATCCTCTCGACCGTGTTCCTCTCGTGCCTCGTGAGCCTCCCGTACGACCTTCCGGACGGCTTGGGTCTGGACATGCCGGCCTCCCTCCATCGCGGGCCGGGGGATTCCGGCCCCTCTGGGGTTGCCTACCCGGATTCGCGCCTCAGGACTCAGCGCAACGCGTTGCGCTGAGTCCTGAGGCTGTTGCAATGAAAATGAGAATCAAGGGTTACATATAAGGGGAAGAAAAATTTCTTTTAGATACTTGTTTTCCTAAAACTGATGTGATATAATAATTCAATTCCAGAAAAGGAGTAAAAAATATGCGGCAAGGTATTCTTAAATAAAACTATAAT
>JAHYYJ010000007.1 GCA_019425015.1 Collinsella sp. | reverse complement strand
GGTACCGCCTCGCGGTGACATCGTTTTTATGTCAACCTTGGTCTAACAGAGCCAATCATTATGCCGACACAAAGGCCGGGCACCGAGTATACGACCTGAAAGGTACCGCCCACCAGGGCCGGAATGGCGAAAAATGCCAAGGTTCGATAGATGGCCTTCGTCTGCAGGCTCTCGACCCTGCGAGATTGCACAAATGCATGCAGGGACGTATGTATAACGTAACAGTAGCTGACGATGGGCTGGATCATATAGGCAAAGCCGCGACGATACACGCCCTGCGAATCGATATAGAACAGGGCGTGCGTCCAGTAACTGGTAAACGCCAGCACGACCACCAGAGCCGTAGGCAACGCTACAAGCACCACCCTATAGCGCGAGGTCAAAAGACGAGAACCCTGCACCGTCTCGGAATAGATAAACCAAATGAGACACGCGATAGCAAAGAGCGAAAACGAAACCGCGTTGGAAATCCAGTTGGCAGCAATGCCCAACGTGCCGTCCACACCGTCCGAAAGCGTCCAGATCATATCGAATAATATGTACGCGGCAGAGGTGTAGCCAAGCATGCTAAACAATAGCTGCTGGGTGCTCGAGAACAAGGAGCAACGACTTCGCGCGGCAAGCCCGATAAGAACAATCATGCATAGCAGGAATATCTCGATCTTGAGTGCCTTAACCACTAGACGCCATCCCTTCAATATCCAAGTGGTCAGAATCGCCCGATTCGTGCCTGGGCAATAAACACCCCTACTCCGCAGGGGTATAGGGAATAATAGCAGAGCGCCCGAACGTCACTGCAAGACAGCTCTCGTTCGGGCGCCCATACGGCGCGAATTGCACACGCCGGCTTGATTGACTCGCGTCGACGATTACTCGCCGTCGATGTCGGTCGCGACGGCCTCCTCAATAGCCTCGACGCCTTCGACCGACAGATCCTCTTCGCCGTGGCAGAACTTCTTATCGACCCAGCCGGTCAGAATCGGGGCCATGATGGCCGTGATGATGACGGCGGTGGCGATCTGCGCATACGCGGTGGGCGCAAGCTCGGCATAGCGCGGCGCGACCTCAGCAAGAGCAACCGGCGTGGTCATAGCCGTGCCGGCGATGGTGGAGCAAGCAACGGCGGCCTTGCCGTTGCCGCCGCACAAGCGCTCGAAGGCAAAGGTGATGGGGCCAACGATAAAGAGGGTGATGAGGCCCAACAGAATGCCGGAAATACCGCCGGTGATAAAGCTCGACAGGCTCATGGACGCACCGAGCTGAAATCCGATGACGGCAATCGCGGGATTGGCACCGGGAACCAGCAGGTTCTTGATAAACGGGAACAGGTTGCCCAGAACCATGCCAATAACGAGTGGCAAGATGGAGCCGATAATGGTGCCAATGGGAATGTTGGCGAGGCCGGAAACACCGAGGATGATCATCGTGACGGCGGGGCCAGCCGTAAAGAACAGGATACCGACGGCGCCCTGCTCGGACTCATCGCCGAACTCGCCCATGATGCCCGTATAGAGCGCCATGTTGCAAAACGTGATGCCGCCGATGATAGACACGGAGCTCAGACCCAGGAAGTTGTCGTTAAAGAAATATGCCACGCCCAGGCCGAGAGCCGCTGCGACGACCAGCTTGGGGATCAGCACGACGATACCGGTCTTGATGGCACCCGGCGTGGACTTAAAGCTGATGCCGGCGCCCACAAACAGCAGGATCGCGGCGACAATGGTATTGGAGCCACCGCGGCAGGCAGCCGTAAAGAATCCGCCGATCTCAAAAACCTGCGGGCAGAAGGTGTTGAGCAAAAGACCGACGATCATCGGATAAATCATGATGTCGCCCGGGATGCGCGGGACCTTGAATTTCTTTTGCTCGTTGGTGGTTGCTTCCTGTGCCATGAAACCCCCATTTCCGCTGACGGGATACAAAAGCCCACGTCACGCTTTGCTACAGTAAAGTTTGACCATGGTACCAGAAGAAATAGACCAGCTCGGTGAAAAACTCGACAAGTTGGGATGGAACGAGATTCGGCGCCCGCGACGCCACCCCTATATAAGGCTCAAGACGATATAGAGTACGATGCCCGAGACGCAGCACCACAGCATCGATTTTGTCTTGACCGCCACGACCACGACGCCGGCGGCCGCAATCCAGGGAACCAAGGCAGGCCAGAGCCCCGCGTCGAACGCGCCGGGACTCACCAAGTCGTTGGCGACCAGCGCGGCAAAGGCAGCGGGCGGGATATAGCCCAGGGCCTCGGTAATACGGGGCGACAGGGTCCGCCCGCGCAAGGCGAACGCCGGCGCGATGCGAAAGAACGCGATAGCAGCCCACGACGACAGCCACAGAACCAAGAACTCGTTAACGGGCATCGCGGGCACCTCTTCCGTCAAATACAGCATCGCACGCCAGCGCAATGGCAATGCCGACCACGACGCTTGCCGGCACGGTAATATTCATGAGGCCCAAGAACTTGCATACGGCGACGGACACCGCGCCCGAAACCGCCGCGACAACGTTGCCGCGCGACAACCGCTGCGAAAAGAGTAGACAGATAAAGAGCGACGTGCAGACGAAACTCGCAATAGCGGTGGGAACATCGACAACGGCGCCGACGATGGCGCCCGTCGTACACGATACGCCCCATGTTGCGATAAGGATCACGTTGAGCACAAAGGACTCGCGCGGGCCCCAATCCTCCCCTTCAACCAACTTGGCAAGCGAGATGCCATATGCCTCCTCGGTAAGTGTCGCGGCAACAGCCAGCGTCTGACGCTTCGAGGCGCCCGCCAGATGGGGTGCGATCGATGCCGAGTAAAGCGCAAAGCGCGAGGAGATGGCGGCGACGCTCGCGACGATCGATGCTGCAGGCACGCCCGCCAGCCACAGGTTGCAGATCATAAACTGGCCGCTGCCCGTCACAAACGTGCTGCTCAGAGCAAAGACCATCCAGGGCTCCATTCCCGTCTGCCCCATGATCATTCCGCACGGCGCGCCTATTGCAACATAGGTAAGCATCACTGGCCAGACGATTTTAAAGATCCTAAGGACCATGCCACTCCCATTCTGGTAAGTCGTCTGCAGCGCGCCTTGCAACGCAGCAGAAATATCAACCGGTGGCAATAAAGTTCACCTACAATTGCCACCGGATCGAAAGACACAACTTTTTAGGAAGTCATTATGACAGTTATCGATCGAGACCGGGCGCGCGCGGCCTTCAAAAGCTACACCGATGCCTACGACGCCACCAACCCACGCATCGCGCTCAAAATCGAGCATACGTACCACGTGGCCGAGGCATGCGATGCCGTAGCGCGCGAGCAGGGCTGGTCGTCAGAAGATATTGACCTGGCATGGCTTTGCGGCCTGCTACACGATATGGGCCGCTTTGAGCAGTTGCGGCGCTGGGACACCTTTAAGGACGCCGAGAGCATGAGCCATGCAGCGCTGGGCATCGAGGTCCTCTTTGGCGAGAATCCCGCCGATGCACCCGCCGTAACGAGCATCCGCGACTTTATCGATGACCCGGCAGAGGACGAACTGATCCGCGCGAGCATCGCCCACCACAGTGATTTTCGCCTGCCCACGGAACTCGACACCCGTACACGGAGCTTCTGCGAGATCGTGCGCGATGGCGACAAGATTGACATTATGCGCACCATCGCCGACAGCACCGTCGACACCATCCTCAAGGTGGATGAGGACACGTTTCTCGCCAGCCACTTCTCGACACCGGCGCTTACCGCCTTTGACGAGCATCGCTGCGTCGCGCGTGACGAGCGCAACGAGCCGGCGGACTACCTGGTGGGGCTCATCTGCTTTATGTTTGAGCTCGTCCATCCGGCAAGCCGTGCACTGGCGCGCGAGCAAGGCGATATCTATCGCCTGCTCGACGCGCCCTTTGGCATTACGCGACCCTTTACCGACCCCGCCGCGCAGGCAACCTGGAGCCGCCTTAAGGACGAGCTGCGCCGCTGGCTGGCAAGCGCTTAGCACTCGAGCTGAGCCAGCAGTTCCTCAACGATCTCAACGGCATCGCCGACGACCTTGTACTGGGCGGCACCGAAGATGGGGGCATCCGGGTCCTCATTGATGGCAACAATGCACTCCGCCCCACCGATGCCGGCGAGATGCTGGATAGCACCCGAGACACCGATGCTCACGAGGAGCTTGGGCGAGACCGATACACCCGTCTGGCCAATTTGGTGGCGATACTCCAACCAGCCTGCCTCCACAATGGGACGCGTGCAACCAAGCTCGGCACCCAGGGCATCGGCGAGCTTTCGCATCAGGGGCAGATTCTTCTTGGAGCCGATGCCGCGGCCCACCACGACCAGACGCTCGGCATCGGCAATTGAGGCCTGCTGTCCCCACTCCTCGGCGGGAATCGAGATCTCGACGCGGGCCTTAACGTCATCCGCAAGCACTACCTGGGTAATCGTGCCGGAGCGGCTATAGTCAAACTCGGGCGCCTTAAAGATGCCGGGGCGCACCGTTGCCATCTGAGGACGGTGGTTGGGGCAGATAATGGTGGCCATCAGGTTGCCGCCAAACGCCGGGCGCGTCTGCTGCAGCAGACCCGTCTCCGTATCCACCGAAAGCACCGTGCAATCAGCCGTAAGGCCCGTCTGCAGGCGCACGGCAACGCCGGGTGCCAGTTCGCGGCCAAACGCGGTCGCGCCGTACAGAATGGCCTCGGGCTTGCGCTCGGCCACCAAATCGTAGATCAGGCGAGCATAGACCTCCGCGTCGTTCTGACGCAGGCGCTCGTCACGACAGACCAGAACTTCGTCCGCGCCGGCACAAACCAGGTGTTCGAGGTCCTCGAGCGAGCCCTCGGGGCTCATGCCGACCAGTGCCACCAGGCGACAGCCGCGGGCATCAGCAAGCTCGCGTCCCTTGCCCATGAGCTCGAAGGCCACGGATGCCACGGCATCGTGCTTGTCAGTTTGCACGAAGACCCAAATGTCTCGATATGCGTCAAGGTCTACCGCGCCGGCGGCCTCGTCGCGCTCGATCGAGATGGCGTTGACGGGGCAGGCGTCGACGCACCCGCCGCACAGGATACAGCCGTCGGTTACGCGGGCACAGCGATTGGGGCGCTCGCCCTCCACCACAATGCCGCCCGAGGCGCAGGCGCGAACGCAGCGACCGCAGCCGATACAGGCTTCGCTATCGATAATCAGCCCGCTCATCTATGCCATCCCCTCAATAATCTTGGCAAGTTTTACCGCCTGCCCGGACGCCGTTCCCTCGACGGCCTCGCACGTTTGGTCACGGTCGGGCACAAACGAGCGCACGACCTGCGTCGGTGATCCGGCAAGGCCGCAACGCGAGGGGTCGGCGTTTACGTCGGCAGCGCTGGCCACGCGCACGTCTGCATCCTCGGCCGCGCGAATACCGGCAATACTCGGCATGCGCAGCTGGCCAATCTCCTTGGCAGTCGTCATCGCACACGGCATCTCCAGGTACACCGTCTCCTCGCCGGCATCGCAGCCGTGAACGAGCGCCAGCGAGCCACACGTCGTAAATCCCGCGCTCTGCACACAGCTCACGTCGGTCACGCAGGGGACCCCAAAGGCGCCGGCCAGCTCGGGGCCGATCTGGGCCGTATCGCCGTCCACTGCCATCTTGCCGCAGATGAGCAGGTCAAAATCCTCATCGAGTGCCTCGATGCCGCATTTGAGGGCATAGGTGGTGGCTAGGGTATCGGCGCCCGCAAAGGCTCGGTCGGTCAGCAGCAGCGCGTCGTCGGCACCGCGGGCGATGCAGTCGCGCAGCAGCGATTCGGTCGCGGGGATGCCCATCGACACCACCGTCACACGCACGTCCATGCCAAAGCCGATAAAGTCGTCCTTCAGCGCTAGCGCACATTCGAGGGCACTTGCATCGAAGGGATTAATGACCGCCTGCTTGCCATCACGCACGATAGTATTGGTCTTGGGGTCCATCTTGACCTCGGTGCTTCCGGGCACCGCCTTGACGCACACCACCATATGGAAATCACTCATCTTCACGCGCCCCCTTTCTGAACGAGTTCATCCAAGAGCTTCTCCGTAAACAGGTTGCCGCGACCCAGCTGGCCGGCAGGATCGAGCTGGAGTTTGAGACGCGCCGACTCGACCATGGCCTCGTGGCCGTACATCGTCTCCAAGAAGCCCGCCTTGATCTTGCCGACGCCGTGTTCGGCAGAAACGGCACCGCCCATGGCCGTGACCTCGGAAGCCCACTGGGCAAAGAGTTCTCCACCACGACGGTAGTCTTGCGCATCGCGCGGCAGGATGTTCACATGCAGATGGTTGTTCCCGATGTGTCCCCAGGCAGCAGACTCAAGCCCGCTTTCGGCCAGCGTGCGGCGATAGAGGGCCATGACATCGGCAAGGCATGCATTGGGCACCGACATGTCCGAGCCCAACTTGGTGATAGTGGGATCCGTGCGGCGGCGCTCGTCGATAAGCATGTTGACGCTCTCAGGCACCGCGTGGCGGAAGAACCGCTGGCACTCGCGATCGACTTCGGTGCGGGCGACCCATGTCGCATCGTCGCGGCCGCCCGCAAGCTCCAGCACCCATCCCAGGTGGTACAGCTCCTCGGTCGCCTGCGCCTCGTCGTCGCAGTCGAGCTCCACGTAGACACAGACCTTTGCCTCGTCGTCGAGCGCCGGCAGCGAGGCAAACGCCGTCGACTGCTCGCGCTGGCGACGTAGAATATCCAGGGCGCCAGCATCGAAGTACTCGATGGCAGCCGCATGGGACAGGACAGGGCGCACGGAATCGGTAAAGGACACCGCCTTGTCCTCGCTATCGAAAAAGCAACTCACACCCCATACGACCGAAGGTGCCGCCTGCAGGGCGATCTCGAGCTCGGTAATGACGCCGAGCGTGCCGCACGCGCCGATAAAGAGGTCGATGGCGTCCATATCGTCCGCAACGAAATAGCCTGAGGCATTTTTTGTCTCGGGCATGGTATAGCCGGGAAGATCGAGCTCGAGCGTACGGCCCGCTGCCGTCACGAGCGACAGGTGGCGGTCCTGGGCAAAAGCCTCGCCGCGCTGAAGCTCAAGCAAATCGCCATCAGCCAGCGCGACGTGGAGTCCCGTGATATGCGGGCGCATGGGACCGTAAGCGTAGCTGCGGGCGCCTGAGGCGTTGCATGCCGCCATGCCGCCCAGACAGGCAGATGCCTCGGTGGGATCGGTGGGAAAGAACTGCTCGGGGGACTCTTGGAACTCCTCGTAGGCCTCAAGCGATGCCTGGTCCCAACCAGCGGTCGGCAGTACCTTCTTGCTCAGCTGCTTACGCAGCTCCGAGAGCACAACGCCCGGCTCCACGCGCAGCAGAAATTGGCCTTGTTCATCGCGGCGAAGGCCCAAGTAGCGATTCATACGGGAAGTATTGAGGATATGCCCACCGTGGGGCACGGCACCGGCGGCAAGGCCGGTTCGGGCGCCCTGAACCGTTACCGGGACACGCTCGGCATGGAGCGTTTCCAAAATGGCACGGACCTCGTCTTCCGTTGTCGGAAACGAGATGCTCGATGCTTCGCCCGATGCGCGAGATTCGTCGCGGCCATACTCTTCGAACTCGTCGGTGAAGGGTTTGATGGTTGCAGACACGCGAACTCCCCCTTTATCTAACTACAGTGTTTGCAGGGAGATGTTACCGCATCGTTTCGTCGACGTGTTCGAAACCGTCTCCATAATTGGCGATTTTTACGTTTGCGCAATTCGGCGAGCGGCTGGATTTCCTCGGCAGACGATGCTTTTGACAAATATCGCCCCGCCGTCGCCGACCGCTCGATTGTCGCTCGAAAAAAGTTGAAGTAATTATTTCCATCTTTTACCTGCGGAGATGTCAATCCGTCAAGCATTTGGTCAGAAATTGGTCAAGTAGCGGCTGATACGGTCGGCGTCGACAGCCAAAACCGATAGAAGTTTTGGCCCCAGAAGCAGGGAGGTTCCCATGGCATATTACTGGCCCCAGTACGGCGTCGCCATCGAGGTCGACGACGATCCCTATCTCCTGCCTTTCGACGAAGAGGCGTTCCCCGAAACGGCGGTCTACCACGTCACCACCGATGTTATCTGCGACCCCGAGTCGTTCTCGGCGCTCGCCCACCACATCGCGCGTATCCACGACATCGAGCTCCCTCACGACTTTGACGAGCTCATCTACTCGCGCCGCCTGATGCTTCACATGCTCTTTGGAGCGGACCCGTCCACGTTCGCACGTGTCTACACCACCAAGGACGCCGCATGAGTGCGAAGAAGCCGCCCCGCCTCGCAGGACTGGGGCGTCGCAAGAAACTCGTCGTTGTCTGTCTGGCTATCGTCTGCGCCCTTGTCGCCGTAGGACTATACGCCTGGCAGTCGCAGCCCGTGCCCGAAGCGGGCGCCTCAGTCACGACGGCAGAGGGTAAATCGCGACAAGAAATCCAAGATGAGCTCGATGCCATCGTCCGCGACAACATGATGACGATTTCGGTCGCGCCGGTCGCTCAGCTACAGGAGGACGGCAAGCTGCGCGTCAACGTGCAAAACGTCCAAGACAATAAATTTCCCCAGCGATTCCGCGTCATCCAAAACGACGAGACCATGTACGAATCCGGTGTGGTCGAGACCGGCAAGACAATCGAGACGTGCCCCGCCGGCGACATCAAAGAAGGCGAGGCATACATCGAGATCCAGGCACTCGATGCCAAGACCCTCGACAGCCACGGCAATCCGACACGTGTCAAGGTACGGGTTGAGCAAGCCGAGAACTAGCTTTTTCGACCGACGCGGCACCGCACGCAATTCACCAGCATTCGTCCAATCATCGCGGGGACGGCCCGCGGCGAATAGAAAGGAACGACCATGGACATCACCAGGAACATGAACGGAGCCAGAGCGCTCGTCGTGGGCGCAGGGCTCGCGCTCTCGCTCGCAATGGGCGCCGCCCCGACGCCAGCTCTGGCAGCCGGGCGCGTTGGAACCACAAAAGTAATGGTCAGGACCGAGATCGACAACGTAGAGTTCAAAGTTCCGACGGTTATTCCCTTCGTCGCCAAGGCCGACGGCACGCTTCAGGGCCCCTCAGAAGACGCGACCACCATCGACAATCATTCGGCCTACGGCATCCATGTCACCAACATGAAGATCGACGCCATGAACACCTGGACCATTGCCGCCGACGCCAAGGCCGGAACCGCGCAGAATTCCATCGACTTTAAGGTCGGCCCCAACGGCGCACTCCAGAACGCCAGCGCCGCAATGCAGGAGACGGGCCTCGATCTTTCCAAGAATGCAGCCTTCGACATGGGCTACCAGGGCATTGCCGGCGGCACGGACAAAATTAAGCTCAAGACAAGCGGAAACGTCGCCCGCGTCACGCGCGACATCTTCCGCGTAACCGGCGAAGGCGATCAAGTTGCAACGATCACCTGGACGGTCGAGCCCGGTGCGCACACGGCATAAGGCCGTCGCCCTGGCCACCGCCGTCAGTATCCTAGCGTTTGGGCCAGCCATGGCCTTTGCCCAGCAAGAACAGGCGCAGGCCGCCACGCAGGTGACGGTCGACCTCTCGGAGCTCGACCGCGGCAACTGCAAGGAACCGTTGGCACAGACAGACGACAGACGATGGCTCTTGGCAGCAGGCGCCACGACAGCAGGCGCGGGAACCGCCGGCCTCGGTCTGCACATCAAACGCAGCCAGAAACGAAACACGGACAGGCCGCACTAAATTAGCTAAGGAGACCCCATGGCATCGAAGAACCTTTTGCCCGTCGTCGCACTCTGCGGCGCGCTCGCAACCGGAACGCCTGTCGCCGCTTGGGCGACTCCCGTCATGGCAGACTCCTTACCAGCAGCCCTAAGCTCCGCACCAAATCCGTCGAGCGCCATTGCGTGCAAGCGTTTTTCGTTCGCACAGGCCGCAATCTCAACCTCGGGATGCCTTCGTCGTAATACGGACGGCTCGATAGTCGTGGATATCAATCGTTCGAACAAGGCAAACGGCTCCCAGGCGGGGTGCGCCGTCTGCACGTGGCGCTCGATTGTGCTCGATGCAGATGGCGATCCGTGCGATTTGGGGTTGCGCATCGATATCGCTTCGGTCGATGACTCGGCGAACGGAGCGAAGGTCGCCTTCGACGGTGCGTTTTTCGAGAAAGGAGGCGGTATATGTCTGGGCTGCGCCGCCGCGAATGCAGACGATGTGCAGCCCACCCTCTCATTCACGGCATCGCTGCGGCTGACCAAGGCGGGCACCGATGCCATCGCGGCGGGAGAAGCATCCCTGCTGTTCTACGCCGCCAGCACCGAAGACACAGACATTCATTTCGAGAAGCCAGCCGGATCGCTCAGCCTTACGCGCGGGACGGAGGCAGGCCCTATTGCGATCGATACCCACACGCTAGGCAGGCAACGCATTCTTGCCGACCCGGCGCTTCTCGAGATGGAGTGGAACGGATCCGGAGCCGTCGGGATTGTCCCCTCCGCGCTTGACGCCAAGACGCTCCCCTCAAACGACGAACCCATCAACGCAACCATACAAGAAGAGAGCACGGACAAAGAAGCAGGTGCGGGCGACACGCCGTCGCCGACAAACAGCGTCCCAGCTTCTTTCGAAGCACCGAATGAGCCCGCTACCGGTCCAAACGATCCCGAGCTCGCGGACAGTCTGGGGCTTGCTGATCCTCAGGAGATCGATGAAGGTAACTGCTGCGTGCTTGCCGCCCTCGACCACACAGAGGTCATCGATGCTGCAAACATCGAAGTTGCCGCCGCCAATCAGCCCGTCCGCAAGTCGGCCATCATCGCATTTCCCGAATCCATCGAAGTCGTCTTTTTGCCATCGGGCGAGGTCGTGGCCCCAACACTGCTCACCTTGTTGGGCGCCAAGAATACTCGAAACGAAATTAAAAAGGTCACGGTTGTCGACCCTGCAACCACCGCTAAACTGCGTCTATACGCCGTTGCCCCAGACGGAGGCAAGACCTTGGAATTCGATGGCGACACACTTCTAGCCTGGCGACGTCTGGACATTATGCAAGACGTCTCGTATCAGATCGAACTCGAAGGGTTTGATCGTGCCCGCGATGCCAATATCATCGCCGCGGCTATTGAATCCCCGCAGCGGCTTATGACACTGCGCTTTGACTACTACCCCTATGTCCCGACAACCACCTGAGGCTTAAATGCTGCGCATCATTCCTAATACCACTTATATAACGTATTAGATGAGTCGCGATGTGCCTCGCATTTCGTTCTGCTACGATTGCCACGTTGGCATCAATACAGGAGGGCTCATGCCGGGCTTGGGAACAATCATCAACGTTGCGCTTTTAGTTGCGGGCGGTCTTTTGGGATTAGCGGGCGGCCGCTTCATTACACCGCGCATCCAAGACACGCTCATGAAAGCATCGGGGCTGTGCGTCCTGTTTATCGGCCTGGGCGGCACCATGCAAAAGATGCTCATCATCGATGGAAAGGCGCTAGCGACCACCGGTACCACCATGCTCATCGTCTCATTTGCGCTCGGCTCGCTCATCGGCGAGGCCGTCAACTTGGAAGCCGCCATCGAGAACCTTGGCGAATGGCTCAAGCGCAAGACTGGCAGTGAGGGCGATAACGAGTTCACCAACGCTTTTGTCTCGACTTCACTCACCGTGTGCATTGGCGCCATGGCCATTGTGGGATCGATCCAGGACGGTCTGCTCGGCGACTGGTCAACGCTTGCCCTCAAGGGCGCACTGGACTGCATCATCGTCTGCACCATGACGGCCTCGCTTGGCCGCGGCTGCATCTTCTCGGCCCTGCCCGTCGCCGTGTTCCAGGGGACGATCACGTTGTTTGCCGGCGCGCTCTCCCCCATCATGACCACAGCTGCCCTCAACAGCCTTTCGCTCGTAGGTTCCATGCTCATCTTCTGTGTCGGCGTCAACCTCATCCGTCCTCAGACCTTCCGCACGGCCAATATGCTTCCCTCCGTCGTCATCGCCGTCATCTACGCCCTCCTGTTCTAAATCTATCAACGCAGCGGCATCTCGAACATCTGTTTGATGCTGTGCTATGATATGAGGTCACCGTAGCTGTGTTCGAGAGGAGGAGCGGTGGCCGACCAGGACATCAAGATGCTCATCGAGCGCATCATGGCCGAGGCCCGGACCCATCAGTCCGCCCGCTTCTCAAACGAAACCTACGCAGACGAGCCGATTCTCAAAACCGGCCGACAGATGCAGAATTTCCTCCCCGACCAGTACCGTAAAATGCGCGAGATATCGCGCTGGCAGGATGACCCCAAGGGCGGTGCGGGCCGCTGGCTTTCGGAAGCCGAGCTTTTTTACCGCCAGGGCCTGCTGATGGCCGACTTTGAGGACGACTGTCCCTACAACGGCACCTTTAAGTCGTACTTTCCCACCTACAACGCCATGAGCGACCGGCAGCTGCGCGGCTACTTTACCTGGCGTGCCCAAGTGCGCCGCGGAACCGTCGAGGAAACGTCTACGTCCTTTGCCTTTCTGTATCTCTATGAGCTGATCTGCGGCATTGGCGTAGATGATCCACTCGATGGTTTTAACAAGATCAGGGCTTTTTGGGATGTCTATCGCGCCTTCGAGCCCGGCATCGACCGGTTTGCGCGCGTGTGGCTGCAAGATTACGCCGTGTTCCACGGGCTCGACCCCAAGCTGCTTCGCGACTCTAAAACCGTCATGTTCGATAACGCCCTTATCGAACTGCGGCGCGCGGCACGAGACCTTGTACCGGCACCGTCCGGCCAGACCCCTAAGCGTCGCAAAACCTCCGAGCCCACGCTCCCCCTTCCGCCCGATGAGGTGCGCGAGGAGCGACTCATGGCCGCCATCAACGCCCTCTCCACGTACAACCTAAGTAGCTCGCGGCTCGACCGCAGCCACCACCGCGATCTGCGCCACGTGGCGTGCGCCGTGTATGTCCGCATGGCGCGCTACTATGACACGCACCGAAAGACCGGCATCGTGGCAAGTTTATTTGGGGAGGAGACGGCAATGCCCTACACCATGTTTGCCTCGGCCGTATTCTTTGCGCCCGAGCGCCACGAGGACTGCGAATACCGTCTGGACCCCATCCATATCTACCGTTGCCAAAACGGCTTTTGGGAATGCATGCGTATCCACGGTAGTAGGCAAAAGAGCAGCAAGCTCGGTGAAATGATGCGCGCCTGCGACCAACGCCTGCGCCTGGCGCTGGACCCTGCCCATCCCCTTAAGGAAGAAAAGGTCCCCAAATATCTGGCCAAGATTATCGATGACGAGATTGTGGCATGGCTTTCGTGGGACGCCGCACACCAGCCCGTCAAGATCGATATCGATCTGAGTCAGCTGGGGCATATTCGGAGCGCCGCCGCACAAACGCGCGAGGCGCTTTTGATTGACGAGGAACGCGAGGACGGCTCGTCCGCAGAAGCCGAGGCAGCGGACTCAGGGCAACCGGAAGCCGAGCCCGTAGCCGACGCGATGGTCGAGGCGGTCGCGGCGGCTGCAGGGCAGGACGAGTCCGACGAGCCGACCATATCCACCGAACAGTTTGGTGTCGTGGCACCGCTTCTCGCGCCGACGCCCACGTTCGCAGCTGCTACGCCCGCTGACGCCACAAACGAACTCGCGCCCGCCGCAAACGCCTATCTCCGCGCTCTGCTCGAGCACAACGCAGTACAGGCGGAATCGGCGGTAGTGCAATCGGAGCAGAGCGAGGACATGCTCGTCGATACCATCAACGAGGCGCTCTTTGACCTGGTGGGCGACACCGTAATTGAATTTAGCGCAGCAGGGCCGCAGATTATCGAGGACTACGAAGCAGACGTGAGAGGATACCTAGACCATGAGTGATACCGCATCCGCAGCACCTCGCGTGCCCAAGCGCGTCGCTGCCGTCATTCTCAACTCGCTCAAGGGCGGCGTGGTCCCGCGCATCGGCCTTCCTTACATCACCGTAGGGCGCGAGGTCGAGATCCGCGCCCTGCTCACCGATCTGAGTCTCATCGCCGACGGTGGCGCGAGCTTCCGCTTTCTGGTCGGTCGTTACGGCGCCGGCAAGAGCTTTTTGCTCCAGACTATCCGCACGCACGCCA
The DNA here is from genome assembly GCA_019425015.1 of Collinsella sp. GTDB lineage: Bacteria > Actinomycetota > Coriobacteriia > Coriobacteriales > Coriobacteriaceae > Collinsella. Next base: position 129,317 of record JAHYYJ010000007.1, on the reverse strand, counting down.
TGGGCGAGGGGTTCGTCGTCGCTGATGCCGACCTGTCGCCCGAGCGCCGCCTGCAGGGCGGTCAGGGACAGGGCCTTGCCACCTACCGCGAGCTCATCCGCAATATATCGACCAAGACGCGCCCCGAGGGCGGTGCGCTCAACCTTATTCTGGATCGCTGGGTCGCCTCGTGTGCCGACGTCGACGAGTCGGTCGTCAATGCCCAACTGGCCCCGCTCGAGGAGATGGTCCACGGCTTCGACTTCACCCGCATGCTCCGCCGCTATCGCATGGCCGCATCCGGGGGCGACGAAGAGACCATGAGCCGCGTGACCAAATGGATTCGCGGCGAATACCGCACCAAGAGCGAGGCACGCGCCGAGCTGGGCTCCTCGACCATCATCAGCGATGACGACTGGTACGACTACGTTAAGCTCATTGCGCGCTTTTTGGTTTGCAGTGGCTACAAGGGCATGCTGGTGCTCATCGACGAGCTCGTGAATCTGTATAAGATTCCCAACGCCATCACGCGCCAATACAACTACGAGAAGATCCTGACTATGTACAACGACACGCTCCAGGGCAAGGCGCAGTACCTGGGCATGATCATGGGCGGCACGCCAACCTCCATCGAAGACCGCCGCCGCGGCGTGTTCTCCTACGAGGCCCTGCGCAGCCGACTCGCTCAGGGCCGCTTTGCGCGCGAAGACCTTAAGGACATGCTCGCGCCCATCATCCGCCTGCAGCCACTCACCTACGAGGAGCTACTGGTGCTCATCGAAAAACTCATGCAGATCCATGCCGGCTACTTTGGCTGGACGCCCACGCTTGCCGAAAACGACTTGGTGGACTTTCTCAAGATTGAGTTCGGCCGCGTGGGAACCGATACGCACTTGACGCCGCGTGAGGTTATCCGTGACTTTATCGAGCTGCTCGATATCCTGTGTCAGAACCCCGATGCAAATGTGGCCGAGCTGCTGCAAAGCGTCGGCGGCGACGCGCTGGCGCCGGCAGCCGCAACAGGCGACACCGGCACCGCAGGCGGCAACCGCAACTTCGCCGAGTTCACCATCTAACCTACCAAAAAGGGACAGGTTTATTTTGGCAGGTTTTATCTGGGCAAACGTTGAAGCAGTAATGCAGCAAGCCGTTGCCAGCCGCGTTGAGAGATTCGTTGTTGAAAGGAGGCCCCGTGAACGCCTTTGACCGCTACGCCCCGTTTATCCAAGACTTCATCTACTCCCACGATTGGGAGAGCTTGCGCTCTATCCAGGTTGCGGCAGCTGATGCCATCTTTAACACGCAAGATAATGTGCTCCTGACGGCATCCACGGCTTCCGGCAAAACCGAGGCAGCCTTCTTTCCCATCCTGACCGAATTTTGGGAGAACCCGCCCGCGAGCGTGGGCGCCCTCTACATCGGCCCCCTCAAAGCGCTCATCAATGATCAGTTCGTCCGTCTCAATGACCTGTGCGAAGAAGCCGACATCCCCGTCTGGCACTGGCATGGCGATGTCTCGCAGTCGCACAAGGCCAAGCTCATCAAAAAGCCAAGCGGCATCTTGCAGATTACGCCCGAGTCGCTCGAGGCGCTCTTAATCCATAAGCACATGGCGATCCCGCGCATGTTCTGCGACCTACGCTATGTGGTCATCGATGAGGTCCACTCGCTCATGCGCGGCGACCGTGGCGGGCAGACGCTCTGCCTTATCGAGCGACTCTCGCGCATGGCCGGCGTACAGCCCCGACGCATTGGCCTTTCGGCCACCATCGGCGACCCCGAGCGCACGGGCGCTTTTCTCTCGAAGGGAACGGGGCGCGACTGCGTTATCCCCCGCTTTGAGGAACCGCGCCGCGTGTGGCGCATCTCCATGGAGCACTTCTACAACTCGGGCCCCCAGGCTCAGCAACGAGGATTCGTAGGCACAGGTCCACAAGAAGCCGAGGTGCTTGCTTGCGAGCGTATTGAGACGGCGGCGCCCGCGGCGCTGCCCGCATCCGGACAAGACATGTGCCACAGCGGACAGCTTACACAGGAAGAACACCGTCAACGTCGTGAGCAGGCGCGGGACAAGGCCGCTCCCAAAGACCGTCGCACTTCCTCGGCCCCCGAGGGCGAAGTCGACATCCCACGAGCGACCGAGCAGGCGCTTCTCAACCCCACCGACACGGCGCCCGACAACGCCGACCCCGGCATGGGCTATATCTTTGAGCATACGCGCGGCCGCAAATGCCTGGTCTTTGCCAACTCGCGCGAGGAGGCAGAGGCCGTGTGCTCCATGCTGCGCAGCTACTGCGAGAGCCGGCACGAGCCCGACCGTTTTCTCATCCATCACGGCAATCTTTCGGCATCGCTACGCGAGACGGCCGAGGAGCTCATGCGCGACGAGGAGCAGACGCAGACAACCGTCACCACCTCTACGTTGGAGCTCGGTATCGATATCGGCCGCCTGGAGCGCGCCTTCCAGATTGACGCGCCGTTTACCGTTAGCTCCTTTTTGCAGCGCATGGGGCGCACGGGCCGTCGCGATCTTCCGCCCGAGATGTGGTTTGTCATGCGCGAGGAAGAGCCCGAGCCGCGCACGATGATGCCCGAAACCATTCCCTGGAAGCTCCTGCAGGGTATCGCGCTCGTACAACTCTATCGCGAGGAAAAGTGGGTCGAGCCACCCAAGCTCGATCGTCTCCCCTACAGCCTGCTCTATCACCAGACTATGTCGACCCTCACCAGCACCGGCGAGCTCACGCCGGCCGAACTTGCCCAGCGCGTGCTCACGCTCAGCTATTTCCACCGTGTCTCGGCAGACGATTACCGCGTGCTGCTACGTCACCTCATTAAGATCGACCATATCCAGGTCACCGAAGGTGGCGGGCTCATCGTGGGTCTCGCGGGCGAGCGCATCATCAACAACTTTAAGTTCTACGCCGTGTTCCAGGAAAACGAGGAGTTTACCGTCCGGAGCGAATCGGCCGAGCTGGGCACGATCGTTAATCCGCCCCCGCCCGGTGAGCGCATCGCCATCGCCGGACACTGTTGGATTGTCGAGGAAGTGGACTGGAAGCGCCACACTGTCTTTGCCACGCAGGTCAAGGGCCGGGTGCCGGCCTACTTTGGCGACTGCCCCGGCGACATTAACACGCATGTGCTCGAGCGCATGCGCAAGGCGCTCAACGAGCACGCGACATATCCGTACCTTATGGGTAACGCACGGGCCCGCTTGGCGCAGGCTCGTCATACCGCCGAGATTTCGGGGGCGGGAACCAAGCCGCTCATTAACCTGGGCGGCGATACCTGGGTGCTCTTCCCCTGGCTGGGCAGCTACGCCTTTTTGGCGCTCGAGCGCATGCTCAAGATTAAATGTGCCGCGGAGCTGGGCCTTCGCGGGCTCGATCCGTCACGCCCGTACTTTATGCAGTTTAAGATGAAGGCCGACGAGGAGACGTTCTTTGAGGTGCTCGCCGCCGAGGCCGAAAAGGACTTCGATCCCATCGAGCTCGTCTATCCTGGCGAGGTGCCTTACTTTGACCGCTACGACGAGTTTGTTCCCGAAGAGCTCGTGCGCAAGGGCTTTGCCGAAGGCGTGCTCGACATCGAGGGTATGAAGCAGCGCGTTCTCGGCTGGCGCGACCACGCCTAAGACCAGTCTTTTTTGGGACGGGGAGACTTACTTGTCGTGAAGGACGGTGCCGAGGAAGTCGGTGTCGAAGGGCACGGCTTCGGCAAAGGCGTAGTCGCCGTCGCTGGCGATGAGCAGGTAGTTCTCCTCGCCGCCGAACTCCGTATCGCCACAAGGCGCCACCCAAGCGCGGTTGAACACCTCAAGTGCCGTGGCAACGCAATCGCGCAGGAACGTCACATCGCTCCCCTCGTTTGCGCTCACGATATTGGCAACGTAGATGCCGCCGGCATTCAGGCTGCCCCGCACCAGGCGCAGCGCCTCAACGGTCGCCAGCTCGCGCACAGGCTCGGCACCGCCAAAGCAGTCGCTCACAACGACGTCGTAGCGACGATGGCCCACGCTCGTCACACCCAGATACGAGCGAGCCTCGGCGGTAATCACCCGCAGGCGATCGCCCACCGTGTGCTCCAGTTCATCCAGATAGAACCAACGGCGCGCCAAGCGCGTTATCTCTCCGTCATACTCGATGACGTCCATACGCAAGCCCTCATGCGACAACAGTGCAAACTTGGGATAGGAAAACCCACCGCCGCCGAGCATAAGCATGCGGTCGATGCCGTGACCATAAGCGTCGCGCATTGCATCCTCGGCCTCAAACACATCGTCAAATGCACGATAGTACGCAAAGGCCGGCTCCGCCCAACGATCGCCAACATAGCTCGCGCTTTGGTAGACGCCGCCCTGCACGAGCACACGGACCTCGTCACCGCCCTCATTGTGCATGCGCTTCACCCGCGCCAGCCCGTTGCGGGTCCTCGCGACCTGCAAACAGGCAGCGCGAACAGCGACGGCGGCCGCACCAAGCGCCGCGGCTCCCAGGGCAACGCCGGCAACGACGCCGGCAGAAACACTTGGCTTGTTCATCTAGAGCTCCTTCTGCAGATAGAGTCCATGGTCATAAAACCCAAGATGGCGATAGTACTCGCGCGTACCAATCGCGCTGATCACGTTGATGTGCGTATAACCGGCATCCCGAGCTATCTGGCACGCACGCTCCACGAGCAAACGTCCCAATCCATGGTGCTGCGCCGCCTGACCCTGGTCGCCCACGCGCGCCGCCATACCGTACACGTGCACCTCGCGAATCATCGCCTCGTCCGGCGTCGTCGGCAGCTCGTCCACATGCGCGGCAACAAAAGCGCGATCGGGCAGCGACAACCGCAAAAAGCCCGCGATCTTGCCCCGCGGCGTCACCCATTGCAAAAAGTGCTCGTAAGTCACCGGCGTCTCGTACGCCACTTCCTCATCAAGGGTCAACTCGTCCAGGTCGGCACCCGCCGTGCTGATCTCGCGATAGCGAATCTCACGCACCGTCGCACCGTCACCCCGAGCAGCCAGGCGGTTCTCGACGAGCTGACGTAGGTTGGGCTTCTTGTTGCCCACCATGATGTCGTCGGAGCTAAAGTCGCGAATCATACGGCTGATGCGGCAGAACGCCGGCGTCACCACGATGTCGTCGGCCAGCACATCGAGCAGCTCTTCCTCGGTATAGGGGCGCCACTCGCCACGCTCATAGCAGCCCACCAGACGCGAGCCCTCGATGAGCGCACACGGGTAAACCTTGACCTCGTCGGGCATAAAGGCCCCTTCGGTCATAAAGCGCTCGTAGTCGCGCTTGTCCCCCTCGGGCGTGGCGCCCAGCAAGTTGAGCATAAAATGCGCGTGGATCTTAAAGCCAAACAGGCGCGCAAGCGAAAACGCCCGCTCGATCTGCGCCACCGAAATGCGACGCTCGTTGATATCGAGCAAATGCTGGTCGAGGCTCTGGATACCCATCTGAATCTTGGTGCAGCCCAGACGGCGGATAAGCGTGAGGGCCTGCGGCGTTACGGCATCGGGGCGCGTCTCGATAACGAGTCCCACCACGCGATGCTTCGCCGTCTCGTTGATGCGCTGCTGACGCTCGAGCTCCTCCATCGTTGCCGTCTGCCACTCGGTGACCTCGCCCCACGGCGTACCGGGGCCGTACAGACGACGCACCGCGCGGTTATAGCCGCCCACGGCAACATCCACACGCTCCTGCTCGTCGGCAACGCCGGCAGCGAGCTTGGCCTCGTCTGTCGCAATGCCGGCAGCCCGATAGCGCTCGCGGCGCTCTGTTACCACCGGCGGCAGGGCATCGGCGGGAGCGTCATCGAGCAGGCGCCCCGCCTCGGCACGGCTGATGCCCGGACGCGCCAACATGGGGTTTGCCGCCACGCCCGCCACCGCATCATCATTGAGCGCACGGAAGAGCTCCGACATAAACCATGCCTGATACCCTTGCGAATAGTCGCTCCAGGTACCGCCGAGCACGATGAGCTCGATCTTGTCGGTCGCATGCCCCATCTGCGAAAGCGCCGTCAAACGGGCGCTCACCTGCAGATACGGATCGAAGCAGTTTTGCTCCGCACGGGCGCACGCCGGCTCGGCGTGCAGGTAGCTTTTGGGCATGCGCAGATCGTTGGGGCAAAACAGGCAATCGCCCGAGCATGGCCAGGGCTTGGTGATGACGGTAATGGTCGCCACGCCCGAGGCCGTTCGGCGCGGCTTCATACGCAGCACCTGCAGCAGTTGGCGTTCCAGATCGGCATCGACATTCCATCCAGCCCAACGAGCCGGCTCCTCGCGCTTCACCCGCTGGTAAAACGGCAGCAGGCGGCGCTTGGCCAAATCGCGTTTGTCGGCGCCCTCACGGCGCGCCTCGGCATGTATCAGCTTGACGAGTGCCTTGTCGTCCACGGTCTCGCCGCGACGCAGAGCCTCGAGTATGTTCAAAATAATCTGTTCCATGCCCCCATTGTAAAGGCAAAGGCGCCGGAGCCAGTCACGGCCCCGGCGCCTCCATCAAAGAGCATGCCTATATGCACCGATCTCCGAAAACCGCATGTCACACCGATTCGAACGACATGTCGCCCGAACCGACCTTAAAACGATACGTTGCAGACTTGTCACCGTTGTCGAATTCAGCATTCAATATGGTCTCGCCATCGTAGCCAAGCGGAAGGAAATCGCTCTCAAAGTCACCGCTGCCCACGGTGAGGCTCGCCTTAAAGCCCGTAGAGTTCGGAACCGATATCTCCACATCGCCCGAGCCCACGCTTACGTCCATCGACTTCGCGGGGGCCTGGTAGAGCTCGAACGCCACATCGCCCGAACCGACCTCGGCATCCAAGGTGTCGGTTACGGTGCCCGCAAACTCGATGTCTCCCGAGTCCAAAGTCAAGTTGAGGTCATGACACGCAATGTCCGTGACCGTCAGATCGCCCGATCCTACATTCGCTGTAATGCCCACCATGTTATCGGCAACTTCGCGCGGCAGTTCGACGGTAACCGTGCGGTCAATGGCGCGCTCGTCATCGCAATCGAACTGGCGAATCTTGAGCGCAGAACCCTTAACCTCGGCCAGATTCTGAGTGGCAGCATCGTAGGTAGCTACCCCCTTTGCAACACGACCGCTCTCGATGACACGCACCTGCCCGCCGGAAACGCACTTGATCTCAACCTCACCCGATGTCACATCCAGGTCAAGGGACTGGAATGAGTCGGCATCAAACGTTTCGCTCGAAAGCTGCCGAGACTGAGCGGAATAGTTACCGCCATCCAAAGAATCGTCCCCGTCAACCACATCGTCCATACCGGACAAACCGGATGCAATATCGCCGAGATCCCACGGGCCATCAAAATGAAACAATATCCGCGAAGTGCCAAAGATAAGCCCGATGATGAGCACGAACGCTCCGATACCGACGCCCAGGCGGACCTTGGACTCATGCGAGAGCTTCATCATTCATCACCTTCTTTGGCGCTCGGCTCAGCGGCGGTCGAGGAAGCCACGTCAGTATCAACCGCAGCGGAAACATCCTGAGCCTTAGCCGCCTCCGGCGCCGGACCAACCTGAATATCCCCGCGTGCCCAATCGCCATCGAGCGCACGCGCCACCCAGTGATAGATGGGGATTGTAAAGAAGATCAGCGCGGCAAAGGAGCCACCAAACAGGAACATCAGCAAAAAGAACAGCAGCCAGCACACGGCCCAATACGGAAACGACTGGAACGGACCTTTCACCGGAGTCGAGCCAGCTGCGCCGCCACTCGTCACCTGCGCCGTAGCGGCATTGGCGGCCTGCGCGCTCCAGCTTGCCGCTTGCGCCGCCTTGGCGGCGGCATCACTCGCCTGTGTTGCCGCCTCGGTAGCACGTGCCGCTGCCTCATGGGTACGGGCGCGCTCCGCTGCCTCGGCCTCGCGCTGACGGGCGCGGTCCTCGTTCTCAAACTCGATATCGTCCTCAATCTCATCGCTCGGATTGAGCAGCTCGTCCAGACTCACACCATAGAGCTTGGCGAGCGAGATCAGGTTCTCGGTATCGGGCGAGCTCTCCGCACGCTCCCATTTACTGACCGCCTGGCGCGACAGCCCCAGCTTTCGCGCCAGCCCTTCTTGGCTAAAACCCTTGCTGCGACGAAGGTCGGCGAGCCGCTGCGCAGTTTCTACATTCATGGTTCCTCCTATGCGATGCCAGCCGTGCCGCCGGACCGTTTTTGTTCTTAAGGCGCCTTGCACAGTTAAAAATCTATCCGCCACCGCCAAAAGCATGCCACCTATTCTAGTGAGATTTTTGACAACCGGCGGTTGCGGGCATATATGAGCTGCGGAAATGTGTCCAAACAAAGCAATGACCCGCAGCTCGGTTGTCCCCGTTGCGGCGTTAACGGTAGTATGGTCGTACTGTTTATTCCGCACCGCCAACGGAGGGAGTTCCGCGCCGTGAACCGCGATTTCGCCTCATCGCTCATTCAGCTCAACAATACGTTCTATCGCGAGCACTCCGCCTCCTTCTCCGATACGCGCCAGGCACCGTGGCCCGGCTGGGTACGCACCATGGACATAGCGCTCGAGCAGCTCGACGTCGCCACGATCGAGCATCCCGTCCGCGTCTTCGATCTTGCCTGCGGCAACATGCGATTCGAGAACTTTGCCGCCGGCGGCGCACTTTCCGCCAAGGGCGTCGACGGCGCAAACCCCTCGGCAGACGCCAGTTGCCCGTTTGAGTTCTATGGTGTTGACTCGTGTCAGGATTTGGCTATCGATGCGCACGGTCACGCCCTGCGCATTCCCAACCTGCACTTCCAGGAACTCGACGTACTCGATGCCCTCATGAAGCTCAACCCCGCCGAGACACCCGACGTGCTTTTCGACGCCCCGCTCGCCGACATCTCGGTCTGCTTTGGCTTTATGCACCACGTGCCGTCGTGCGAGTTCCGCGTACGCGTGCTCGACGCCCTGGTGCGCCAGACGCGCCCAGGCGGCATCATCGCCATCAGCTTTTGGGAGTTTATGAACGACGAGCGCATGGCGCGCAAGGCCGTTCGCGCCGAAGCCCGCGCCGAGCTCACCCCGCCGTTTGAAAGTTACGATTCCGCGCAGTTTGAAGCCGGCGACCACCTCATTGGCTGGCAAAACGACCGCCACGCCTACCGCTATTGCCATCACTTTGACGATCAGCAGATCACCGACCTGGTGCGCGGCGTGCGCACATTCTACAAGAGCGGCGAGGTCCCCGTGCGCGAGCTTGAGCGCTTCCATGCCGACGGTCGCAGCGGCGAGCTCAACCGTTACGTGATTCTCAAGCGCCTGTAGGCATCGGCGACTTGCCGCCGAGCCGCACCGCAACTTTCGGGCAAGCTATGCCCCACCCTTTTCAACCCATTGATGGAACGTGCTGCCATGCGTTCCATACTCATGATCAAGGAGCCTCATGGGAGCCGTCCACGTTCGCACGCCTAAGAACTTTGTGCTCGAGGAGCGCCTGGAGCGCTACGCCGATGCGATTGAGACGAACCCCGAGGCCTATGCCGGAGATTGGCGCGAGGCTTGCGCGCCAGTTGGCAGCAAGCCCTTCGAACACCTTCACCTGGATCTTGGCTGTGGCAAGGGAACGTACCTTGTAGAGCGCGCGGCCCACGAGCCAAACACCCTCTTTATCGGTATGGACCAGGAGCCCATCTGCATCGCCTATGCCGCACAGAAAATCTGCGAGCAGGAGCTGTCCAACGCACTCGTCCTGCCCCGAGGCGCCGCATCGCTGCCGCAGCTGTTTGCCGCAGGCGAGCTCGATGCCATTACCATTAACTTTCCCACGCCGCAGCCCAAGGCCAAGTACGCCAAAAAACGACTCGTCCATGTCGACCATCTGATGCTCTACCGCCCGCTCTTTTCAGCCGGCGCCACCGTCACACTGCGAACCGACAGTAAGCCATTGCGCGACTACGCCCTGGGGCAGTTTGCCGCGGCCGGCTACGACACGCTTTGGGTAAGCGACGACGTCCGCCGCGACCATCCCGAGCATCCCGAGACCGAGTACGAATGCCGCACGCGCGAGATGGGTGCCGTCGTCTATGGCATTTGCGCCACACCCGGCGCGCAGCCCAGCAATGAACAGCTCGCGGCGGGCCGCGCGCAGGAGCAAAGCCTTGCCTGCTACCTGCCCGAAAACCTCGATGAGCTCACCTATGTACCTCTGGGCATGGAAGAGGCCGTCGAGAACTTTAGAAACCGCGCCCGCAAAGGCAAGAAGCGCCTGCCGCAAGAGTCCTAGGGGCTTCTGATGGTCGCGGCGTCGGCAAACAAGCGCAAATTGGCGCCAGCGAACGGCCCTCAAACCTAAGTGAGTAGACTTTTTTGCAATAGCCAGGCACAGCCCGCATAGCGAAACATAAAACCGCAGGTAGAACCCTTGCGCAAAAGTCATGTGCTCGCAATATCGCAAAAAGTCTACTCACTTGGCTAGCGACTACACTAAACGGCTGGGCAGAACGCCCATTTCCTGCATTTTCTTGCCTGCGAACGCATCGATGCGACGCTACGCCATAATAGTTGGCGGACAATCGCGAGAGAAAGCAAACACATGGCACAGACCACGACAGATATCGCCGCCAGCACCGTCCCCGGTGCCGGAGCCGCCAGTTCATTCTCGGGCGGCACGGGAACCGAAGCCGAATTCGGCTCACTCGGTGCGCTCTCCCCCACCTGGTGGGAGCCCGAGGACGGCAGCGAGCCCGAACCGTGGCTCACGCCCGACCAGGCCTTCGAGCGCTTCTTTGAATGGACGAGCGATCGCGGTATTGAGCTGTGGGACCACCAGGAAGAGGCCCTCATGGATCTAGCCGCCGGCGATCACGTCATTCTGGGCACGCCGACCGGATCGGGCAAGTCGCTTGTCGCGCTGGGCATGCTCTTTATGGGCATGGCACAGGGCAAACGCTGCTATTACACGGCCCCCATCAAGGCTCTGGTCAGCGAGAAGTTTTTCGACCTTGTGCAGGTGCTCGGCCGCGATAACGTCGGTATGATCACCGGCGACACGCATATCAACACCAAGGCGCCCGTCATCTGCTGTACGGCAGAAATCCTCGCCAACGACGCACTACGCGAGGGCGAAGATGCCGATGTTGGCTGCGTCGCCATGGACGAGTTCCACTACTTTGCCGACCCCGATCGCGGTTGGGCCTGGCAGGTGCCGCTGCTCACCCTGCCTCACACGCAATTCATGCTCATGAGCGCCACGCTCGGCGATGTCACTGCCATCGCCGCCTCACTCGAGGAGCACACCGGCGCTGCTTGCGACTTGGTCGTCGACGCCCCGCGTCCTGTTCCGCTGAGTTACGACTATGTGACGACCTCCCTCGAGGGCACGGTCGAGCTCGCCATGCGCCGCGACGAGGCCCCACTCTATATCGTGCACTTTAGCCAGGATGCCGCACTTGCGACGGCACAGTCGCTCGCCAATTTTGGCATTGCCAACAAGGAGCAGCGCGAGGCCATCAAGGAGGCGGCCAAGGGCACGAGCTTCTCGACGGCCTTCGGCAAAATCCTCAAGCGCTTGCTCGGATGCGGCGTCGGCGTGCACCATGCTGGCATGTTGCCGCGCTACCGCCTGCTGGTCGAGCGCTTGGCGCAGCAGGGCCTGCTACCCGTCATCTGCGGCACCGATACGCTCGGCGTCGGTATCAACGTGCCCATCCACACCGTGGTGCTCACCGCGCTCACCAAGTTCGATGGCTATAAGATGCGTCGTCTGCGCGCCCGCGAGTTCCATCAGATTGCCGGTCGTGCCGGCCGCTCGGGCTTCGATACCGAGGGCATGGTCATCGCCGAGGCACCCGAGCACGAGATCGAGAATGCCAAGCTTATGGCCAAGGCGGGCGACGACCCCAAAAAGCTCCGCAAGATTAAAAAGAAGAAGGCCCCCGAGGGCTTTGTCACCTGGAACAAGCAGACGTTCGAGCGCCTGATCGAGACGCAGCCCGAGACACTCAAGCCGCGCCTGCGCATCACGCACTCCATGGTGATTAGCGTGGTCGAGCAGGGTGGCGATGCCCGAGCCCGCGTACACGACCTCATCGAGACGAGCCTGCAGACCCCCGAGGAAAAGGCTAAGCTCGAGGTTCGTGCCGACGAGATCTTCGCCACGCTCATCGATTCCGGCGTCGTCGTGCGCACCGAGGTGCCGCCCGCACCCGACGCTCCGGCTGACGCCGCGCCGGACATCGACTACGCACTGACGGTCGACCTGCCCGAGGACTTTGCGCTCGACCAGCCGCTCTCGCCGTTTTTGCTTGCCGCGTTGGAGCTGCTCGATCCCGAGAGCGAGACCTATACCATGGACCTGATCTCGATGGTCGAGGCAACGCTCGAGGATCCCAAGCAGGTGCTGCGCGCTCAGGAGCGCGCAGCGCGCGACCGCGCGATGGCCGAAATGAAGGCTGACGGCGTCGAATATGAGGAACGCCTGGAGCGCATCCAGGATGTCACCTACGAAAAACCGCTCGAGGACTTGCTCGACGCCGCCTTCGACAAGTACTGCCAGGAAGTGCCCTGGGCAAACGACTACCAGCTCTCTCCCAAAAGCGTCCTGCGCGATATGCTGGAAAGCGCGAGCGATTTTAAGGGTTACATTCAAAAGCTCGGCATCGCCCGTTCCGAGGGCATTTTGCTGCGTTACCTGGCAGAGGCCTACCGTTCGCTCGACCGCACCGTGCCCATCGAGAAGCGCGACGAGCGTCTGCGCGACATTATCTCGTGGCTCGGCTTTGTGGTGCGCTCGGTGGACTCGAGCCTGGTGGACGAGTGGGAGAACGCCGGCAACCCGGCAGCCCTCGATGCTGCGCCGCCGCAGGGCATCGACGAGGTCGTGGCGGACCGCCGCGGCTGCACGCTGTTGGTGCGCAACGCGCTCTTCCGCCGCGTGACCCTTGCCGCCCGCGAGCACGTTCGCGACCTGGGCGAGCTCGACGACGACTGGGGCATGAGCGAGATCCGCTGGCAAAAAGCACTCGACGCTTACCACGAGCAGCACGAGGAAATCCTCACCGACGGAGATGCCCGCAGCGCCGCGATGTTTTCCATCGACGAGTCCGACGAGAAGACCGCGCACGTATGGCACGTGCACCAGATCTTTGCTGACGAGGATGGCGACCACGATTTTGGCATCATGGGCGATGTCGATCTGGACGCCACGCAAGACGGCGGCGAGGTAATCTTCAAGAACTACCGTGTCGGCTTTATCGAGGACCTGCTCGAGGACTAGCCGGGCGCAATGGGACGAAACAAAGCGGGGTCGCTGGCAACATCGCCAGCGGCCCCGCTTTTTGCGCGATACGCTATCCCCTACTCGGCATCCTCGACCTCATACGAATCCGCCTCGGCTGGCTCATCGTTCGTCTCTGTCGCGGCCCCGCGCGCCTCGTCAAACGCTGCTTTCATGGTCTTGTTGCCCCACGTGAGCTTGCGAATGGTAAGATCGTCGGCTTTCTTGTTGGCAAGGCGCAGATTGTTCTCGGAGGACAGCAACGCCTCCTTGGTTTTCTGCAGATGGCTAATCGTCTTGTCGATCTCATCGATTGCCGTTTGGAACTTGCGGCTCGCGATCTCGTAGTTGCGGCCGAAATCGTTCTTGAACTTCTCCATCTTGGCTTCGAAGTTCGTGACATCGATATTCTGCTGCTTGTACTCCGCCAGCTCCTGCTTATAGCGAAGCGAACCCATGGCGGCATTGCGTAGCAGCGTAATGATGGGAATGAAGAACTGCGGGCGGATCACATACATCTTCTCGTAGCGATAGCTCACGTCCACGATTCCCGCGTTGTAAAGCTCGCTCTCGGGCTCGAGCAGCGTGCAGAGCACCGCGTACTCACAGCCTTTCTGGCGACGATCGTGATCGAGTTTCTTAAAGAAGTCCTCGTTTTTATGCTTGGTCGCGGTCTCGTCGTTCTCGTTTTTCATCTCGAACATAATCGAAATGACCTCGTTGCCGCTCGCGTCGCGCTCACGGAAAATGAAGTCTCCCTTGGTGCCCTCGGATGCATCGTTATCTTTCTCGAAGTACGCATTGGGAAACGCCGTCATGCGCAGACGGTTAAACTCGGTCTCGCAGTGCTGCTCGAGCGACTCGCCCACCATCTTGGTGGACAGGCGAACCTTCATGTCCTTAAGGCGCTCAATCTCTTCATCCTTGTAGCGAATCAGGTCATCGCTCGCGCGCTTGGCCTGCGCAAGCTCGAGCTCGTGTGCCGCCTTGGCTTGCTCCTCGCGAGAATCGCGCACCGCCAGCTCGCTCGTCAGTTTGGCACGTGCCTCATCGCGCTCTCGCTCCGCCGCGGCGACCGCCTCTGACAGGTTCATTTTTGCCATCAGTTCCTGCTCGCGCAGCTGGGCACGCAGGCCCTCGGCCTCTTGCTCGGACTGAGCCTTTGCGGCGGAAAACTTCTCTTGCACCTTCGCGCGATAGTCAGTAAGCGCGCGCTCGGCCTCGCTGCGAGCGGCATCGAGCTCACGCTGCGACTCTGCCGCGGCAGCGGCAAGCGCCATCTCCTGGGCCTTGTCCGCCGCGGCGATCCTGGCCTGCAGCTCGGCAATCTGAGCGTCGCGCGCGGACAGGTCGTTTTGAGCAGCATTGCGTGCCGCCGCCTCGGCAAGCCTGGCTTCATCATCTTTGCGCTCCAACTGCGCACGTAAATTGTCGATCTCGCGCTGAAGCTCGGCATTCTCCTTTTGAGCATCGGAACGAGCCTCAACCGCCGCGCGCTGACTTGCACTCTCGCGCTCTGCGGCAGCGCCTTCGAGCTTGGCGCGCAGCTCGGCAAGCTCAGCGTCGCGCTTGGCAACCTCTTGTGCCAGCTGCTGAGCTGCAGCGTTCTTCTGCTCGACAAGCTGAGCGTCGCGCTGAGACTCTGCCTTTTGCAAAGCAGCCGTCGAGCGCGAGCGCTCAAGCTCCAGTGCCTGCTCGCCCTCGCGCTGGACCGCCTTCACGCGCTCATCCAGGTCGCGCGAGAACTCGGCATCGCGCACCTGCTTGACGATATCCGCATAGCCGGACGCATCGACCTTAAAAACTTCGCCACAATGCGGGCACTTGATCTCGTTCATAGCAGCTCCTCGATGGACGCAAATTTCAACCGCCTACACTCTACCGCGCCGCACGGACAAAAAAGGCGCCGCTGCCATAATGGCAACGGCGCCAGAACCACCACAAAGGCGACTGTCCCCTTTGTGGTGACTTGGGTCCTTACAGGTCGCGGTAGTCGATCAGGCGAAGATCGGATTGAGACTCGAGCCAAGCGCGAAGCTCGGGGTCGATCAGTGCATCGACTTCCTTGGTACGATCGGTCGTGAGCGAGCTGTTCTCCAGGATAAAACGATCGAGATAACCCGGATGGCACACAAAGACGACCGTCTCGCCGTCCACCATCCCGCGAACCGTCTGCATGATTGCCTCTTTGGGCTCGTAGCCCGGCTCCATCGAGCGCATCACCATGCGCAGATCAGTATCTCCGCAATGCACCACAGCCGCGGGGTCGAAGCTCGCCTTTTGCTCCTTAAGGCCCAGCTCCTGAGCAACCGCCGAGATCGCTCGGTTAAGGTTTTTGCTCATGACGGCATGGGCCTCAAAGTAATCGGGCTCGCGGCCCACGATCTCGACAAAGCGGTCATGCTGCGCGCGGATCTCGATGCAGGCCTCGTCGAAGTCTATCAACTCCTCGCCGCGCTTAAAATGATCGCGGAAGGTACGGCTGCTATGGAACTCATCATTCTCGTTGAGCATGCTCGGAATGAGCGCCGGGTCGGCACACGGCTTGCCCAGGCACACGTTGGTATGCTGACCCACCGCAATGCCGGCATCCGCCACGAGCGACCAGCCACGCTCGGCCTCGGGCATATTGGGCATAAGTCCCGCCGAGCGCACCAGGCCCTCATTGATACTGCGGGCAATCCCCAGGTTAACGGCATACGAATAACCGATATCATCGGCACGAATGAGCAATTGCTTCATATTGACCCCCATCTACGGAAAGGGACACTTGAAGCGCAGCCAAGTGCCCCAGATAATTGTCCTACCGAACGGATGCTTTAGGCTTTGGCGGCAGCAGCGTCTTCGTCGAGCTGCTCCTTGGTAAAGCCAAAGAAGTAGGCGATGGCAGCGGCGGCAACAAATGCAGTGCCCGATGCAACGCAGCCCCATACGAGATTAGCAGTTCCGCCTGCAACATAACCTGTAATACCAAGGATATTAGTTGCGCCCAAAACATACGTGGTCACATTAGTGAGAGCCGCGATCAGGCCGCCGATAGCGCCGCCCGCGACCATGGCACCCAGGCAGCGAGTATACTTAAAGCCGCAGCCATACAGCGCGGGCTCCGTCACGCCACCGACAATGCCGGAGAGCGAGAAACCAAGCATAGCGCCCTTTTCGTCGACCTCCTTAAGGCGCAGGAAGGCACCGAAGGCCATGCCCCACGTGGCGAACTGAGCGATAGCACCCGCGACCATAACGCAGGAGTCAGACCCTGAGGTGAGCACCTGCACAATGCCGAGGGCAATCAGAACCTGGTGCATACCGGTCATAACCAGGAACTCCCAAAGCGCGGCAATGGCGACGAGGGAGAGGATTGTGACGATGCCGCCAGCGTTTCCGAGGCCGAACATAAAGTTGCCGACCAGGTCGCCCAGAATGGAACCAATCGGAGCTAGGGCGCACAGGGAAACGGGGGTCATCACAGCCATGGTGCACACGGGCACAAACACCGTGGAGAGCATGTCGGGGATGATCTTCTTCATGAACTTCTCGACGACCATCAGCACCGGCATAGACAGCAGCATAGGGAGCACGGTCGCAGAATAGTTGTTCAGCTGAGCCGGGAGCACGCCGTAAACCATCGTGGTCGTAGCACCAGAATCCGCAGCGGCGTTGACCAACGTCATGAACTCGGGGGCAATGAGCACGCCGCCGAGCATCATGCCGAGCGGCTGGCTGCAGCCGAGCTGCTTTGCGGCAGCCCAACCCAGATAGACAGGGAGGAAATAATAGCCGGCGTTGTAAATCCAGTTGTAGAAGAAGTTGTAGATGTCAGAATCGGCAGACCAGATACCGAGCATGCCGTCGCCGCAAAGTACGGCAAGTGTGCGGAACATGGCGGCGCCCATGATAATGGGGATCGTCATGCACATTGTCTTGGACAGGTAGTTAAGGGCCTTCTTGCCCGCAGTCTTGACCGTCAGTGGCTCCTTGGTGCCGTCATCGAGGTTCTCGTCAATGGAGCCTTCGCCCTTGACGCCCAGCGCAATGGCGGCGTCATAGACCTTCGGCACGTTCTGGCCAATGATGACCTGATACTGGCCGCCAGACCACTGTGCGCCCAGCACACCCTTGATCTTCTTAACTTCATTATCATTGGGAATGGACTGATCTTTGAGGTTCAGACGCAAGCGGGTCATGCAGTGCGTCGCGTTCGTCACATTGGAGGCGCCGCCGACGGCAGCGAGCACGTCCTCGGCAATCTTCTTGTTATCGACAGCCATGTCGAATCCCTTCTCTTCCAACTAAAGGCCGTGGGACTTCACGGCACCAAGACGCACGATTCCGCTCGCGCCTGCGCAGCGCGCGATACCAGTTGGCAAGAGATTGATTTGCATGTGATTCCCGGGTGGATCGACATGAAAAAAGCCCCGCGCACAACCGACAGAGACCCAATTATGGTCTCGGCAGAATCGGTAGTGCCTCTCGGAGCTGCGCCGTGAGTAACACCCAACACACGGCGAGTATATGCGGCAGATGCGTTCGTTGCGGCTCAGATTACCGACGAACGGTAGCAAACGACCCGCGAACGGTCGCCATGACGGAAAGGAAATACCAGAGAGCCTATTTATCCGAGTGGACAGAAGCCACGCGATTCACATGCATGATCAGATAGACGAGCTCCTCTTGGGCCAATGGCTCGCCAAAGGTCTCTTGAATCAGATCGTCGACACGGTGAGCGCAACGCGATGCCGCCGGATACTGCTCCACGAGCACGTCGTAAAGACCGGAGTTCTCGGTATCGATCGGCTCTTTCTTTGCCACGCGGTCGAGCAGATAGCGCACATGAGTGGCAAAGCGGGCAAAGGCGAACGACGAGCGATCGACCGTCACACCCAACTCTTCTTGAATAATCGCGACCGTCATATCGAGCAGTCGCTCCTCGTGCTGCTCGGCAAGCACGCGCCGCTCGCTCGGCTTAACCGATGCGTTGACAATCGACATGGCAATGCCCGCGGCCTCGCTTCGGGGCATACGCACACGGAAGCTTTTCTGGATGCCGCGAACAGCCAGCTCGCCCAAGCGGTATTCGATGGGATGCAGCTGCTCCAGATCGCGCTCGAGCGGCAACGACACCACCATGTGTTCGCGGGCGCGCTTAATGGCAAACTGGATATGGTCCGCCAGTGTAATGGGGAGGTTAGGGCTCAATTCGTACGAAAGCTGTCCGGTTGCGATATCAGCCAGCTGAGCAGAAAACTCCAGCACCTCGGGGTCGACCTCATCAATAAACGCCAGGTACTTTGAATCAATGCCGTAAAAGGTACGCGTGATGACATCCAGGTCGACCTCATGCGGCATATCGCCAAAGCCGATACCGCGACCCAGCGCGATAAGCTGACGCCCCGCGCCGTCTTCGCAGATGGCAGCGTTATGGTTAATGCGCTGGATAGCCCTCATGGATTCATCGCTCCTACTGAAACGCGCCGCACAGACCATCCGCGCGGCGCGTTCATTCTACCTGCACTTACAGCTACAGTCCAAAGAAGCCTAGGATTTGGTCACGGCTTACGGGCTTGTAGTTGTTGGCATCGAGGCCAACGTCGTAGCGCAGAACCGGGCGCTCGCGATCGCGGTTGCGCGCGTTGGTGCGGTCTCCCCTGCTGTGGATATGCCCGTGCAACATGATGGCGCCACGCGCCTTGCCGTTCCAGCTGAGCATGGGGTAATGGCTCATTACCAGGCGATGGCCCTTCGCGTAACCGGGGGCGACCTCCAGATAATCGCGCACCTCATCCCAAATGTGCGGCGCGTCTGGATCTTCCCAGTCGCCGTCATGGTTACCGCGGATGAGCGTTACGTTCTGACATTCGATGCGCTCGCGCAGGCGCACCGCCTCCGCCAGGGGCAAACGATAGGTAAAGTCTCCCAAGATATAGAGGCGGTCGTCCACAGCCACGCACTCATTGATGGCATCGATGACCTTGCGGTTCATCTCCTCGACCGAATCAAACGGTCGATCCATGTCGTGCAAGATATTCGTATCGCCCAGGTGCAGGTCGGCGGTAAACCACATCATCGTCTCTGTCCTCATTTCGCAACGCGTATAAGACCTGTTTAGTATACAGACGCGGCGATGAGACAGTCACCCAAAGAGCCCGCCGAACAGACCTCGGCGACGCTTGTCCTGCTTTTTCGAAGCGTCATCCCGCGTCTTCTTGCCCTGCCGCTTCTTACGGTCCTGCTCCAACTCATCGTCATCGAGTAGCATATCCCACTCAAACGGATCGTCTGTCAGATCGAACAGGTCATCGTCATCAAACACGTGCGCCTCCATTACCGATTAGCGAGCATCCACAACGTAGTTGAGAAGTCTACGGGCCCGTGCGGACACAAATTCATCCTGTCTGCGTCTTTCAATCGTTTGCCGCAACGCTTGCGCAACGGAACGCTTGCAGATAAGATGGGAACACGGATGGCACCCGTGGCAGCGGGTCTTGCCAACTCCGATACACGTTTTCATCGTGAGAAATGGCCGTCTTCGCTTACGCGGGGGCGGCCACTTTGTTTATCCCTATGTCATCTGATTCTAATGCACAAACATGCGCACGAACTTGCGCTTCCAGCTTGCGTAAGGGGCATAGCGGAACGGCACGTCCAGCCACGTTGCCTTGTTCACGATGCTCTTCTTGTGGCTAAACGTATCGAAGCTCTCGCGTCCATGGTACTGTCCCATACCGCTCGCCCCCATGCCGCCAAAGCCCATATGGCTCGTGGCCAAATGCATAATGGTGTCATTAACACAGCCACCACCAAAGGGCACGTAACGCACAAAGCGCTGCTGAACCTCACGGTCTTGGCTAAAGATATACAGGGCCAGCGGCGTCGGACGATCCGTAATAAACGTCTCGGCCTCGTCTAGGCTCTCAAACGACAGCACCGGCAAGATGGGGCCGAAAATCTCCTCCTGCATTACGGCGTCCTCAGGCGCCACGCCGTCCAAAATCGTCGGTTCAATCTTGAGCGACGACTCGCGCGCGGTACCTCCCAGCACAACCTTGTCGGGGTCGATCAGCCCGCGTACGCGCGCGAAATGCTTGGCGTTGACAATAAGACCGTAATTCTCATTGTCGAGCGGATGCTCGCCAAACATGCGGCGGGCCTCCTCCTTGATGAGGTCCAGCAGCTCGTCGTGCACGCGCGCATCGACCAGCAGGTAGTCGGGCGCCACGCAGGTCTGCCCCACGTTGAGCCATTTACCAAAGGCGATACGGCGTGCCGCGACCTTCAAGTTAGCCGTCGCATCCACGATGCAGGGACTCTTTCCGCCCAGCTCAAGCGTCACGGGTGTGAGGTTTTTACTTGCACGCTCCATGACGAGCTTGCCGACCGGAACGCTACCGGTAAAGAAGATCTTGTCCCAGCACTCATCGAGCAACGCTTCGTTTTCGGCACGCCCGCCTTCGACGACCGTCACCAAGCGCGGATCAAATGCCTCTTCACAGATTTGCTTGAGCACCGCGCTCGATGCCGGAGCATAGGCGCTCGGCTTGATGACCACGGTATTGCCCGCGGCAAGGGCGCCGGCGAGTGGCTCGAGCGTCAGTAAAAACGGGTAGTTCCACGGAGCCATGATGAGCGTGACGCCATAGGGCACGGCTTGCGTTTTGCACACACTCACGGCGTTGGCAAGGTCACACGGACGCAGGCGCGAACGACTCCATCGAGCCACATGCGCGATCTGATGACGAATCTCGGAAAGCGAGGTGCCGATTTCGCACATATAGGCCTCGTCATGCGACTTTCCCAAATCGGTCTTGAGCGCATGGGCAATATCGGCCTCGTGGGCCCGTACCGCATCGCGTAAACTCACGAGCGCACGACGTCGAGCATCGACATCAAACGTGGCGTGCGTCTTAAAGTAGGCGCGCTGATCGCCGACGATGCGCGCAATTTCCTCGGTGTTCATGGCGCCCTCCTAGTTCTCGTCCTCAAGCATACCACCCGCGACGACCTCGTACATACGCTCGAGCTCCAAGCGGTCCATTAAAAGCGGAACGGGGTACAGCGGATTAGCCTCGGCATCGGCGTGCGTTGCCATTTCGGGAATGTCGGAGCGGCGAATGCCTGTCACATATTTGGGGATACCCAGGGCAACGTTCATGCGGTCGACCCAATCGATAAAGGCCTCAGCAGCCACGTTGTCCAGCGCATTAGCCGGCGCAATGCCGGCCATGCGGGCGAGATCGGCGAGCTTGGGAGCAGCAGCTTCGCCATAGGCGCGAAGCATGTGCGGCAGGATGATGGCGTTGGCCAAGCCGTGGGGAATCCCGTAACGCCCGCCCAGGCTGTGCGCGATGGCATGGACGTATCCAACATAAGAGCGCGTAAAGGCAACGCCCGCTTTATACGCCGCCGAAAGCAAATTGCGGCGCGCACGCATGTTGCCACCGCACTCATAGGCCTCGAGCAAATTGTCGTGGATGAGCTGCACCGCCTGGCGCGCCATCTTGCGCGTATAGGGCGTGGTGCTGCGCCCGATAAAGGCCTCGACGGCATGTGTCAGGGCGTCCATGCCCGTTTGCCCCGTAATGGAGGCGGGCAGGCCGCGCGTAAACTCGGGGTCGTGCACCGCAAAGCGCGGGATCAGCACAAAGTCGTTAATGGGATACTTGTAGTGCGTCTCGTCGTCGGTAATTACCGCTGCAAGCGTGACCTCGCTTCCCGTGCCCGCCGTGGTGGGAACGGCGATGAGCAGCGGCAGGCGACGATGGATACGCAACAGGCCGCGCATCTTGTTGATGGGCTTCTTTGGCTGCGCGATGCGCGCGCCCACGCCCTTGGCGCAGTCCATGGCCGAGCCACCGCCAAAGCCGATAATGGCCTGGCAGGCGCTCTCTCGATACAGGGACGCCGCTTCCTCCACGTTTGAAACCGTGGGGTTCGCACACGTTTTGGCATAGACCGCAACGTCGATCCCCTTGGACGCGAGCGCTGTCTCGAGCGGTGCCGTGAGCCCCAGACGGGCAATGCCGGGATCCGTCACGATAAGAACCCGCTGTATCGAACGCTTTTGAAGCACTGTGGGCACATCCTCAGCATGCTCCAGGATGCGTGGCTCGGTATAGGGCAGCACCGGCAATGCGATACGAAAAATCGTCTGATATGTTCGGCACCAGGCGCGGCGGGCTAGATGCATAAAGGAGGCCCCCTCATTTGTTGATTGGTCAACATTTGCTCGACCGATTGTACTCAGCGGCGGTCACAGACGACCTGTCAATCGTTAATCAATCAACATCTTCATATCTCAAAATTATTTTATTAAAAATCATTCCTAATAGGCTTCACATTTGGTTGCATTTATGGATAATAGAACTCGTCAAGACGCACGTCCGGAGAGGGCCCTTACGGGACCGGACAAGCGCCCCATCGCCATCGATCGAAAGGATCGAATCATGAAGTTTGTTTGCCCCGTTTGCGGTTATGTGGAAGAGTTCGACGGCGACCAGCTGCCCGAGGACTTCAAGTGCCCCCAGTGCGGCGTTCCCGGTTCTCGTTTCCTGAAGCAGGAAGAGGGCCAGCTCGAGTGGGCTGCCGAGCACGTCGTAGGCGTCGCCAAGATGGAGGGCGTCTCCGAGGATATCGTTGCCGACCTGCGCGCCAACTTTGAGGGCGAGTGCTCTGAGGTCGGTATGTACCTGGCCATGGCTCGCGTCGCTCATCGCGAGGGCTATCCCGAGATCGGCCTGTACTGGGAGAAGGCTGCCCACGAGGAGGCCGAGCACGCCGCCAAGTTCGCTGAGCTCCTGGGCGAGGTCGTGACCGACTCCACCAAGAAGAACCTCGAGATGCGCGTTGAGGCCGAGAACGGCGCCACCGCCGGCAAGACCGATCTTGCCAAGCGCGCCAAGGCCGCCGGCCTCGATGCCATCCACGACACCGTGCACGAGATGGCTCGCGACGAGGCCCGCCACGGCAAGGCTTTCGCCGGCCTGCTCAAGCGCTACTTTGGCTAAGCCAGCAGCCTGAGAGATAATCTCTAGCTTCATAAGGTCCGGACCGCATGGTTCGGGCCTTTTTTCGTGTCTCGAGAACTCGTAAACGCCCTGAAATAGGACCGCCTTCGGCATCGGTTTCTCGTCAAAAACTAAGTGAGTAGGCTTTTTGGAACTTGCCGAGCACGCCATCCATATTGCTTTATAAAGTCGCAGGTAAATGACTTGTTGCAAAACGGCCTGGTCGCCATCACGCCAAAAGTCTACTCACTTAGATCCGCAGGCGTCCACGATCGAGCCTTTTTGTGTCTAACGGGCATCTTTTCGTCGATTACTCCCAATTTTGTCCAGTCAACGAATAGTTCAGATCGGAGTAATGCCTCGGCCCTTTGCTCATCCGAGCTTTTATCACTATATTCAACATCGAGCATCCTGCATACGGCCTTAACGATCGCGCGGAATCTATCCTCATCGGATATCTGTCCGTGTGTCAGGAGAAGTACGTCGTAGCCCATGGTCTGAAGCGCCGTCATGCGGTCAGCGTCACGCAAGCCATCCCCCGCGCGCCTGTGCGAGGCCTTTCCCTGACATTCAATGGCCACCTGCCGCTTCCCGTCCGGTGAAGAAAGAAGTAGGTCGATATATATGTGGGACTTTCCCACAATCGCTCGAGCACTTGTGCTTAACGTCACTTCGACATTGAGCTCTATGCCGCAAAAACCTTCGCCTCCCAGAGATCGCGGTAGTCCAAGCAACAAATACGCCTCGACCTCAAAAGGCGATGCGGCACCCAATGGAACGAGATGTGATACCGCCATAAATCGATTGCCGTAACGCATCCCGCAAACATCCGAACAAAAACGGTCAAGGTCTCCACCCAAAACCAAGGCGTCGCGACGCCATAAATTTGAGGCGGTGCCGCCCTCGGACGGACAACGCACCCAACCCAACGTTGTCGAAATCGCACCCGAATCAATTGCACGCGAAAGCTCCGCCTCAAGTGCCGCAGGCAGGGCACACACCGCAAACAAGCCGCACATCTCCGCCAACACAAAAAGAAGCTGGAGATCCGTCAGATGTCGCGACATGATGAATGCCGTCAGCAGAGGAGACGTAACCAAAAATCCATGCTCCGTTTCCAGCACGGATTCCCTGGGAAGCTCACCAAGAAAGAGCCGCTGCCTAATGCTGGCAGGACAAGTCCGCTTGTTTCTCGTCCGAACCAATGTATACAAGGGAAAGCCGAGCACAGCCGCAGCCGTCGGGTTACGGGCGAGGTCATATCGCTGCCGGTCTTCTTCCGGCCGTGGAAGCGGCGGACACAAAGCGCGGACCTGAGGGGGCAGACGCCAGTACCTAAAAGCCGATATGTCACAAACTAGATCCTTCATAGGCACAGGAAAACACGAATTTCACCCCAGCCAGTCACGCATTGGCGCGAACGCACCAAAAATGGCGCCGAACGGACTGCCAAGTTTTCAACAGCCCTCCCCAACTGGCCAAAAGCTTGCCGAGAGCTGGACGAAGCCCTGTTGAAAACCCCATTTTTTTCTCATGCAGGAGCTTTGCGCGGCAAGTGAGTAGACTTTTTTGAACATCCCGAGCAGGCCGGTCATCCTGCTTTTCAAAACCGCAGGTAGATAGCTTGTTACAAAACTGCCTGGTCGCCAAAGTGCTAAAAGTCTACTCACTTAGGTTGCAGAATGCCCCCCCCCATTAGCTGCAATTCCAAGGTAGTTAGTACTTTTGGACTCAGATCGTCATACTGAACAAGAATTTGAGTTGAGTTTTCAGGGACAGATGCGCCATCGGCACACCAAAAACAGTCACCGATATCGATAAAAGGGATGCTCGAGCGCGTGAGGGCCCGTGCAAAAGAGCTTCCGCCCGCGTCACGCTCCACGGCCACGACGCAGTAAAGGCCGGCGTCCGCGTACTCGATCGAGACTTCCCCTGCCGGAAACACTTTCCGTACAAGCGCCGCCAGGCCATCACGCGCCTCGCGAGCACGAACGCGCACGCGGTTCACATGTCGCTCGTAATCACCCGATTCCAGCAAACGCGCCAAGGCAACCTGATCAACAGAACTTACCGACGAGGCGTAGAAACCAAGGTTGCGTTTAAACCTCTCCATTAGCTCATCGGGCAGCACCATGTACGCCAAACGCAACGCCGATGAAAGGCTCTTCGAAAACGTGTTGGTGTAGATAACCGACTGGGCGGCATCGATCGACGCGAGCGCGGGAATCGGCTTGCCGGCAAGGCGAAACTCACAATCAAAGTCATCTTCGATGAGATACCGACCTGGTCGCTCGGCGGCCCAGCTCAGCAGCGCATAGCGACGCGCAATGCTCGTCACAAGACCGGTCGGATACTGATGAGACGGCATCAGGTGAAGGACATCGGTCCCGGTTTTCTGCAGCGCGCTCAAGTCCACGCCCTCAGCATCCAACGGGACATGCCGCACTTCGCAACCCATGACCTGATAGATGCGCGTCAAGCGCAAATAGCCTGGATCCTCGACGGCATACACCTTGTCCGCGCCAAGCAACTGAACCAACATGGTATCGAGCAGCTGGGCGCCCGCACCGATAACGATGTTGTCGGGGTCGACATTCATGCCCCTTGTCCCGCGCAGATGGTGAGCAATTGCGCGTCGTAGCCGAGCGGTGCCCTGTGCCGGCGCGGTCGAAAAGATTTCGCGTTCGTCTTCGGATGCCAGCGTCGCCCGAAGCGCGCTTTGCCAAAGCCGCGCCGCCTCCAAAGCGGAAGGAGAGAGCGCATCGAATCGCTCGACCTGCCCTTTGACATCATACGCGCTAGGGCCCACAGAGACGGCATCTCGGTCGATGCCCTCCGCAGCCGAAGCCAAAACCGGTGCATCCGGAAGTTCGCAAGCGTAGTAGCCACGGCGCGGCTTTGAGCAAATATAGCCCTCGGCAAGTAACTGGCTATATGCATTCTCGATAGTAATGACACTGATTCCCAGATGACTGGCAAAGGCACGCTTAGACGGAAGATGCTCCCCCGCCGCAATACGTCCAGCAACGATATCATCTCGAATTTGCTGGTAAACATACTCATAAAGCGATGCCTCGCCGCGTTTTTCCAAATTGTAGTCAAGCATGAGTTTGTCACCTGACCTTATTAAGTCATTCAATCTGGTATTAGTCTGACCTTGTAATTATCTCGAAAACTGATTATTTCGCCATACCCAGCCCCCCGATAGGATGTTCCGTCAAGCAATGCACATGTCAACCAAGGGAGCAACCATGGCAGAACAGAACAGCAAGGCCGATCGCGTCAAGCTCAATCGCGAGCTCGCGCAGATGCTCAAGGGCGGCGTCATCATGGACGTCACCACGCCCGAGCAAGCACGCATCGCCGAAGAGGCAGGCGCCTGCGCCGTCATGGCACTCGAGCGCATCCCGGCCGATATCCGTGCCGCAGGTGGTGTGTCGCGCATGAGCGACCCCAAGATGATCAAGGGCATCCAAGAGGCCGTCTCCATCCCCGTTATGGCCAAGTGCCGCATCGGTCACATTGTCGAGGCGCAGGTCCTGCAGGCAATCGAGATCGATTATATCGATGAGTCCGAGGTCCTCTCCCCTGCCGACGATATCTACCACATCGACAAGACCCAGTTTGACGTGCCGTTTGTCTGCGGCGCCCGCGATCTGGGCGAGGCGTTGCGCCGTGTTGCCGAGGGCGCCACGATGATTCGCACCAAGGGCGAGCCGGGCACGGGCGACGTCGTCCAGGCAGTGCGCCACATGCGCAAGATCCAAAAGCAGATCCGCGACGTTATTGCCCTGCGCGACGACGAGCTTTTTGAGGCAGCCAAGCAACTGCAGGTTCCGGTCGAGCTGGTGCGCGAGGTCCATGCCGCGGGCAAGCTTCCCGTCGTGAACTTTGCCGCCGGCGGCGTAGCGACCCCCGCCGACGCCGCGCTGATGATGCAGCTGGGCGCCGAGGGCGTCTTTGTTGGCTCGGGCATCTTTAAGAGCGGCGACCCCGCCAAGCGCGCCGCCGCCATCGTCAAGGCTGTAGCAAACTTCACCGATGCCAAGCTCATCGCCGAGCTTTCGGAGGACCTGGGCGAGGCTATGGTGGGCATCAACGCCGACGAGATCGAGATTATCATGGAGAAGCGCGGGCGCTAGTCCGGCAGAAGGGATCGCACATGAGCGATTATGCAGACCAAACGGTCGCCGTGCTGGCGGTCCAAGGCGCTTTTGCTGAGCACGAGGCAAGGCTATCTGAGCTGGGCGCACGCTGTGTGGAGTTGAGGCAGGCGGCCGATTTGCAGCAGAACTTTGACCGCCTGGTCCTCCCTGGCGGCGAGTCCACCGTTCAGGGCAAGCTGCTTGATGAGTTGGGCATGCTCGATGAGCTTCGTGCCCGTATCGCTGAAGGCATGCCCGTCCTGGGCACCTGCGCCGGCTTGATTCTGTTGGCGCGCGACCTTGCCGCCCACGACGATAAGGGGACGCCGCGCCTGGCAACCATGGATGTGCTCATTGAGCGCAATGCCTATGGCAGACAGCTCGGCAGTTTTCGCACCAAGGGGCAGGTAGGCAGTATCGACGGTGAGGTGCCGCTGACGTTTATCCGTGCGCCCCGCATCGTCGAAGTGCACGGCAATGCCAAGGCCTTAGCGAAAGTCGACGGGCGCATCGTCGCCGCCCGCCAGGGCAACCAACTCGGCGTCACCTTCCACCCCGAACTCGACGACGACGCCCGCCTCCACGAGCTCTTCCTCCAAATGTAGGCAGAAAACAAACGAACGAGGATTTCGGACACATAACGTACGAGAGTGGATAATCTCCCCCTTTGAGCTTGAATGCAGACTCAAACCGGGAGATTATCCACTCTCGTTCTATGTAGTCGTTGGGGACGTTCTTAAACGACTAGTCAAACAAGAACGTCCCCAACGACCATATTGCGATAGACGACCACGTTTGCTCAGATAAAACCGACCAAAATAAACCTGCCCCTTTTTGGCAGGTTTTGATCAAGGCAACGCCGATGTTTTGGCAACGCCAGCGAGCGCCGCCCAGGGCGAACAAGTTGGCATGAAAAAGGCAAGGCATAGACCTTCTGGTCATGCCTTGCCTTTTGAATGACAAATTGTCGCCCTGGGTGGCGCGCAGCGTCAACTAGTTACGCGGTTCGTAGAACCGCGTAACCCCTAAAAGCGGTTACCGCGGAAGCCGCCGCCGTTGCGGCCGCCACGATCGCCACCGCGACCGCCGCGGTCGTTACCACGGTTGCCGCCAAAGCCGCCACGGTTGCCGCCGCGGTCGCCATAGCCACCACGGTTGCCGCCAAAGCCGCCGCGACCGCCACGGTCGCCGCCACGGTCACCAAAGCCGCCACGGCCACCGCGATCGCCACCGCGACCGCCACGGTCGCCGCCGCGGCCACCACGATCGCCAAAGCCGCCGCGACCGCCACGGTCGCCGCCACGGCCGCCACGGTCGTCACGGCCGCCGCGAGGACCGCGGTCCTCGTCCAAGCCCATGGCGACGAGCGGAGCGATGACCTTATCGAGAGCGGCCATCAGCTCGGTGGCCTCCTCGTAAGAAAGCTCGGGCAGGAGCTTCTCCTTCTTGTTGGCAAGCTCGACCAGGCCCTCAGCGGCATCCTCGGCAGCGAAGACGACAATCTTGCGCATATCGCCCTCGGCGTCGTCGATGCGGCCGACCAGATCGGCAGCCTCGGCCTCGGCCATCAGGCCATCGAGCTCACGAAGGCGCATGCCCAGCAGGTCAGACATTTCCTTCTGCTCCATCTTGGGCTTGAGGTCAAGAAGCTTGATGGCGCGCTCGATGTTCGCCATACGCTCGGCCTTGGCCTCCTCCTCCTTGGAAATAGCAAAGCGACGGCTACGCAGCAGGCGGGCGGCCTTCTGCATCTTGTCCATCAGCTCTTCGTCATCGTAATCAACGGCGGCCTCGACAACCTCGGCCTCCTCCTCGGCAGAAACCTCGTCAGCAGCCTCAACCTCGGCAGCTTCGGTCTCCACGGTCTCGACTGCCTCAACCTCGGCAGCCATGGTCTCGTTCTCGATCTCGTTCATGATCTCTTCGTTCTCAGACATGAGACTCCTTCTTGGCCCTCTCGGGCATCATCGCCCCATTCGCGGGGCCCGTCGCGCACTCTTTGCGCTTTAAACATTCATGCCTCTCGGCAAAACGTACATTAGTTTATGGTGTCGCCATCCAATCTAGCTGCAGAATCTATGTGCACACATTAATGCGACATGTGCGACTCGCGACGAGCGTACACCAGCGATGTCGCGAACCCGACCACGGCAATCACAGCTGCCACACGCACGGCAGCTGCAAATCCAATCGCCTGGGCAACGTCGGTCGCAGCGCCAGCGGCGCCGGCAGTCGCCGCAGAACTCGAGAGCAGGCCGATAAACAGCGACGGACCAAACGATGCGGCAATCATGTTCCACGTGTTGAGCAATGCCGTTCCGTGAGGATGCTCAGCGGCAGACAGCGTCTCCAAACCGGCCGTCTGCGAGGGGCTCAGCACCAAACCGACTCCGGCATACACCACAACGGTCAGCGCCACGACGACGCCGATGTTCATACTTGCCGCCGTCACTGAGATTGCGATCTGCCCCACGGCAATCAGGGCAAAGCCGACCGGCAGCAGCGGCCATGCGCCACGGGCGTCCATCACGCGTCCGCCCACAATCGATGTCACGGCGTTGCAGGCAATCGCCGGCAAAATGAGCAGGCCCGCAACAAGTGCGGTCATGCCGTATGCGCCCTCAAAATAGAGCGGCAACAAAACGCTCATCGAGAACGTTGTCATCATCGACACCACCACAAGCGAACACGCAGGCCAAAAACGAACGCTCGCCATGGGACGCACGTTAAGCACCGGATGCACGAGTTTGAGCTGACGGGCCGCAAACAGGCCGAGCAGCACAATGACGGCGAAAAGCGCCACGACACCGGCAATCAGATTGGTCGAGAACTCGCCTACGGAATACACAAATGCCGTAATGCCGGCGGCAAGCAAAACAACCGACAGAATATCAAGCGTGGTGTTCGAGCGCTCTCCGACATTCTGAACATGCTTTACGCCCGCTGCAGCGACCGCAATGCCGCCCACCAGCGGCACTACGAACACCGCCCTCCAGCCAAACAACGTACACATAAGACCGCTGATCACGGGTCCAAACGCCGGCCCTAGCGTAATGCAGGCACCGCCCAGGCTCAGATACAGACCAAGCTTCTCGCGCGGGGCGCAAGACAGCACCACGTTCATCATGAGTGGAAACAGGATGCCCGATCCCACAGCCTGCAAAATACGACTTGGCAGCAAAACGCTAAACGACGGAGCGACCAGGCACAGGACTTCGCCGGCGACCATGCATCCGCATGCGAAAAACAGCAGCTTGCGCGTCGAGAAACGGCCGGACAGGAAGGCCATGATGGCCGTAAAGATCGACGTCACGATCATGTAGCCCGAAACGAGCCACTGCGCCGTGGTGGCACTCACCGAAAAGGCCGCCATAATGTCGTGCAACGCCACGTTAATGATGTTCTCGTTAAACGCGGCGACAAAGGCTGCAATATACATTACGACGAGAAGCGCCGCAGTGGCCGATGGCGTTACTTGAACTTGTTGCTGAGATTTGCTCTCCATGCATTTCCTTCCTCTTGGAACGACAGTCGCATCGCCCCAGAGGAACAGTCCAGGGCGAAAATGAGCCCTAGACTTACGCCAGACGCCGTACACGACGAGTCTGACAACATGGTCCAACGTCGAAAGATTGTAACGCTGACGCACAGCTTTCCTTCCGCGCTATTATTAAAAGTCCACGAAAGCATGAGACATGAGGAGCCGCCATGATCAAACCCATCATGAAATCCGAGTTCTTTTTGCGTCTGCCTTCCGAAGACGCGGGATCCGACGACGCCGCGACCGGGCAGGATCTCCTGGATACGCTCCATGAGCATGAGCACGAGTGCGTGGGCCTCGCCGCCAATATGATTGGCGTGCGCAAACGCATCATCTGCGTAAAGGACGGCAACAGGGCGCTCCTGATGTACAACCCTCAAATTCTTGAGCAGGTCAATGCCTATCAGACGAGCGAAGGCTGCCTCTCGCTGATCGGCGAGCGTCCCTGCACCCGCTATCGCCGCATTAAGGTGAAGTATTTGGACGAAAACTTCGTCCACCGCATCAAAAACTTCTCGGGTTACACCGCCGAGATCATCCAACACGAAATCGACCACTGCAACGGAATCGTTATATAGTTCCGCCGATTCAAGAAAGCTCCCTGCAGCAAAACAACTGCAGGGAGCTTTTCATAGTGCGGAGCTTCTATCCCACTAGCTCTGGCGGTAGTGATCGAAGAAGTCGGCGAGGTCTTCGAGCGACTCTTTGAGCACTTCCATGCGCGGCAGGTACACGATGCGGAAGTGGTCGGGCTCGCCCCAGTTAAAGCCGCCGCCGCGCGTGATCAGAATCTTCTTCTCGTGCAGCAGGTCGAGAGCAAACTGCTCGTCATCGGTGATGTTGAACTTTTTAACATCCATCTTGGGGAAGATGTAGAACGCCGCGCGCGGCTTGACCACCGAGATGCCATCGATCTTGCTGAGTGCCTCATACACAAAGTTGCGCTGCTCGTAGACACGACCGCCGGGTCGGATGTAGTCGTTAACCGACTGATGGCCGCCGAGCGCCGTCTGGACGATCGACTGAGCCGGCACGTTGGAGCACAGGCGCATGTTAGAGAGCATGTTGATGCCCATGATAAAGTCGCTCATGCAGCGCTGGTTGCCCGAAAGCACCATCCAGCCAATACGATAGCCCGCGATCATGTGCGACTTGGAAAGGCCGCTAAAGGTAACGCAGGGCAGATCGGGAGCGAGCGAGGCAATCGAGACGTGCTCGTAGCCGTCCATGCACAGACGGTCGTAGATCTCATCGGCAAAGATCATCAGCTGATGCCTGCGCGCAACCTCGACGATGCCCTCGAGCACCTCGCGCGGGTAGACCGAGCCCGTGGGGTTGTTGGGGTTGATGATGACGAGGGCCTTGGTCGCGCTCGTGATCTTGGACTCCATATCCTCCAGGTCGGGATACCAATCCGCCTGCTCATCGCATAGATAGTGCACGGGATGACCGCCGGCGAGGGTTGCGCACGCCGTCCAGAGCGGATAGTCGGGGCTGGGGATCAAAATCTCGTCGCCATTGTCGAGCAGAGCGTTCATCGAAAGCTGAATGAGCTCGGACACGCCGTTGCCCGTGTAGATATGCTCCATCTGAACATTGGGCAGGCCCTTGATCTGCGAATACTGCATGATCGCCTTGCGCGCAGAGAACAGGCCGCGCGAGTTGGAATAGCCTTCGCAGTCGGGCAGCTGCTGGCGCATGTCCTTGATAACCTCGTCGGGCGTGCGAAAACCGAAGGGCGCCGGGTTGCCGATATTGAGCTTGAGGATGCGCTCGCCCTCGTCCTCCATACGGGCAGCCTCGTCGACGACGGGACCGCGCACGTCATACAGGACGTTATCGAGCTTGGTGGATTTAGAAAAAGTACGCATGGTGGTGCTCCTTGGAATTTGAGCTGAGAGACTAGGTTCGGATTTGGCAACGTTATGGGACGAGGACGTCTCGACTTGATCGGCGTCACTGGCGAGCAGCCAGGAAACATCGACCTCCAAAATACGGGCGAGCAGCTCTGCCACATCGCGCCGCGGGATCGTCTTGCCGCTCACATATTGGCTCATCTGACTCTTGCCGAGTTTTTTGCCGAGCATCTCCGATGCGCGGATTACATCCGACTGGCGAACGTCGCGATCGGACATGGTCTGTCGCAGGCGATCGCTAAACGTCTCTTGGGCCATTAGAACCTCCTTGCTGGCAAAGTTCAATTTATAGAACACAAATTGAACCTGAGTTCAATTTAGGCAGCAGTATAGCGCGGCGCATTATCCGAAAGTTCAATTTCATAAGAAAATGTACCGAACCCCGAGAATTGTCCCAAAGTAGACAACAGGTACGCGCTTTTAGAGATATTCAAGGAAACGAGCCGCCGCAAGCGAAACGTCAGCGGTGCGGTATATGGCGTTGATCTGCCGATGAGGATGTCCCTCGAGCGGGCGCACGGCAACATCGAACTGGCAGCGGCGCAAGATGAGCGCCGGAAGAATGCTCACGCCCAGACCGTCCTCGACCATGGCCATAATCGCATAATCATCCCAGGTCGACAGCTTAGAGCGTACCGCCAGGCCCGCGCGGCGAAACAGCGGCGTAATCTCGTCGTCGCTACCGCGTTCCAGCAGAATAAACTGCTCGTTGGCCAAATCGGCAAGGGAAACGACCTCCGCGGTAGCAAGCGAGGAGTCCGCTGGCACCACGGCCATCAACTCATCTTGCACCAACGGCCGCGACGCCATGCCGGCGCCGCGTGGTTCGCGCGGAATAAAGCCCAGGTCGCAGCGACCTTCCGCCACCCATTGCTCAATCTCGGAGTAATCACCCATCAGCAGCTCGTAATCGACGTCCGGGTGATCGGCGCGAAAGTGCGCAATCACCGGCGGCAGCACGTGGGTCGCCACGCTCGAAAACGTACCGATGCAGATTTTGCCGCGCATGAGCCCACGCATCTCATCCACCCGTCGCTGCAAACGAACAAATTCCTCGCACAACGCCTCGACCGCCGGCATAACTTGCCGCCCATCGGCAGAAAGCACTACGCCCTCGCGGCTTCTATCGAGCACTTTAAAGCCCCAGTCGGCCTCGAGATCGGCCACCATACGGCTCACGCCCGACTGCGAATAGCTCAGCCGCTCGGCGGCGCGCGTAAAACTTCCGGCGCGCACGGTCTCAAGCAGCACCTGCATCTTTTGAATATTCGTTTCCACGGCACCCCTCCACATATGCATGAGCTTTTGTCATGTTATCTATGAATTATATTCGCTTTTCTTCTATATCCAGTTCACCCATAGTGAACAAGCTCGGATATAGAGGGGATGTCAGCGTATGAACAACGGACTGTTTACGTACTTAGCAGCATTGCTGTTGTTTGGCTCCAACGGCATCATCGCCGCCGCCATCGCGCTGCCGAGCTCCGATATCGTGCTCCTGCGCACGTTTTTGGGCGCACTCTCGCTCGTCACCATCCTCGCCATCACCCAACGCCATAAGTTGCAGGCGCTATCTCGCCCCCGCGAAGCCGCAGCCCTCCTCCTCTCGGGAGCCGCGCTGGGCGCCAGCTGGATTTTTCTGTTCCGAGCCTACCAGACGATCGGCGTCGGCGTTTCCTCGCTGCTGTACTACTGCGGCCCCATCATCGTCATGGCGCTCTCCCCGCTCATCTTTGGCGAAAAGCTGACCGGCAGCAAAATCGCCGGCTTTATCGCCGTCGCCTGCGGTGCTTTTCTCATTGCGGCACAAGGTCTAGGCGGCAATATGCCCATTGCGGGTATCGCTTGCGGCATCGCCTCGGCCTTCTGCTATGCATTGATGGTCATCGCCAGCAAGGGTGCGCCGCACATCGAGGGCCTCGAGAACTCCGCGCTCCAGGTGAGCGCCGCCTTTTTGACCGCGCTGGTCCTTACGCTCCTCACGCAGGGCGCCCCCTCATTCCTGTCCGCCGGCGTCGCCGCCAGTATTGATTGGCGCGCCGTCGTCATGCTCGGCGTCGTCAACACCGGCATCGGCTGCCTGCTCTACTTTAGCGCCGTCGCCAAACTGCCCGTCCAGACCGTCGCCGTCGTCGGCTACCTCGAGCCGCTTTCGGCGGTCGTGTTCTCGGCCGTCCTTTTGGGCGAAGCCATAACACCGGTCCGTCTGATGGGCGCCGTGCTTATCATCGGCGGCGCGGGCTTTTGCGAACTCGCCGGCAAACGCGCAAACGCCAAGGCTGGCATCGCCCAGGCAGCACGTGCTTAAAGCCCCTGCTTTGAAATGCTACCTGCATACATAAATAATCCTCAGCTGGGGATTATTGTCTAAAATAACCTGATGTGCCAAACTGCTCTTGTATGTATAAAGACGGCATAAAGGTTATCTGTCCTAGACGGATAACCGGATGTCCAAGGGAGTCCACGTGGCACATAACAAACTGGAGGCAAGCCCCCAAGATCAGCGTGGTCAAGGCGGGCATGGAGCCATTCCCCTCTCCGCTGGCATGCTGCTCGTTACGCTCGGCGTCGTCTACGGCGACATCGGCACGAGCCCCATGTACACCATGAAATCAATCGTCGCCAACAACGGCGGCATCGGTACCGTCAGCGAGGACATGATCTTAGGAGCGCTTTCGCTCGTCATCTGGACCATGACGCTCGTGACCACGGTCAAGTACGTGGTTATCGCCATGAAGGCCGATAACCACAACGAGGGCGGCATCTTCGCCCTGTTTAGCTTGGTGCGCAAAGTGGCGCCGTGGCTGATCCTTCCCGCCATGATCGGCGGCGCGGCGCTGCTCGCCGACGGCATCCTCACCCCCGCCGTCACGGTTACCACGGCCATCGAGGGCTTGCGCACTATCGAGTGGGGCCATGCGCTTTTGGGTGACGGCCAGACCAACGTCATCATCATCACCATCATCATTATCTGCGGCCTGTTTGCCATGCAGCGCGCCGGCACCTCGTCGATCGGCAAGCTGTTCGGCCCGCTCATGACGCTGTGGTTCCTGTTCTTGGCTGGCGCCGGCCTGTTCAACATACTCGGCAACCTGTCCATCCTACGCGCGCTCAACCCCATCCGCGGCATCATGTTCCTGTTCTCGCCCATCAACCACTCGGGCATCATGGTGCTCGGCTTCGTCTTCCTGTCGACGACCGGCGCCGAGGCGCTCTATTCGGACATGGGTCACGTGGGCAAGGCTAACATTTACGCATCCTGGCCGTTCGTAAAGGCAGCCCTCATCCTTAACTATCTGGGTCAGGGCGCTTGGCTGCTCGCCAACAATTCCAATCCCCAGATGCTCGCGATGGATATCGTCAACCCGTTCTATATGATGCTCCCCGAGCCCCTGCGCCCCTTTGCCATCGTGCTTTCGGCCGTGGCGGCCATCATCGCCTCGCAGGCGCTCATCACCGGCTCGTTCTCGTTGGTTTCGGAGGCAACGCGCCTCAACCTTATGCCGCATCTGCGCATCCACTACCCCAGCGACACCAAGGGCCAACTCTATATTCCGCTCGTCAACAACATCATGTGGGTCGGCTGTATCTTCATCGTGCTGCTGTTCCAAAACTCCGAGCGCATGGAGAGCGCCTACGGCCTCGCCATTACCGTGACCATGCTCATGACCACGACGCTTTTGACGAGCTACATCGCCGGCATCCTCAAGCACAAGCTGGGCGCCTGCGTCTTCGCCCTGCTCTTTGGTGCCATTGAGCTGTGCTTCTTCGCTTCGTGCCTCACCATGTTCTTTGACGGCGGCTACGTCATGATCTTCCTGGCCGCGCTGCTGTTTGGCCTTATGTACGTGTGGCGCCGCGGCACCGCCATCGAGCGCACGCAGACGATCCTGCTGCCCGTCTCCAAGTACATTGACCAGCTCGGCCGCCTGCGCAACGACGAGACCTACCCCGTGCTCGCCGACAATCTGGTGTTCCTTACCAACAGTCCCGACCCGCTCACGCTCGACCGCGACGTGCTCTACTCCATCTTGGACAAGCACCCCAAGCGTGCCAAGGCATATTGGTTCATCAACGTACACGTTACCGACGAGCCCTATACGCACGAGTATTCCGTTGAGACCTTTGGCACAGACTTCCTGTTCCGCGTGCGCTTGGACCTGGGTTTTAAGGTCAACCAGCGCATCAACGCCTACCTGCGCCAGATCGTTGGCGACCTGATGGCCTCGGGAGAGCTGCCACCGCAGCACCACACCTACTCCATCTACGAGACGCGCGGCAACGTGGGCGACTTCCGTTTTTGCATGCTGCGCAAGATGCTCGCCCCCGAAACGGACATCAACCGCAACGACCATCGCGTCATGGCCATCAAGTACGCCGTCCGCCGCGCCTGCGGAAGCCCGGCACGTTGGTATGGTCTCGAGAACTCGGCCATCATCATCGAGTACGTGCCACTGTTTGCCCGCATGCGCCCGGCCGTTAAGCTCGTGCGCACCCAGGTGCCGCTCGAGGTTCAGATCGAAGAGGCCGAGGAAATGGAAGTCGATATCTTCTCGGACGACTTGGTCAACGGCAACGAGGCCGGCAAGAGTATGAACGTCGATCCCACCGAGCTGCTCGAGAGCGTCGCCGATACGCCCGAGCAACAGCAACTCGACGGACTCGAGAGCACCCAGCTCAACGACGCCAACTTCTAACACGCCACCAGCCATTGACGACAACGGCTCCACATCTCATAAAAGGTGCGGAGCCGTTTTATGTCGCAACGGACCGGTGAGCTACGAACGACGCGGCTCGGGAACCACGAGCCTATCGGGGCTCGCGCCCTCGGCATCCATCAGGCTCACGTAGCGAATCGACGGATCCCCATACATCGCGTAGTAATAATTGCCCGTGCGCGCGCTAAAGCATCCGGTGTAGATAGTCTTCTCGAACTTGCCATCGCCCATCCTGGACGCCCCCTCGATCATCACCACGCCCTCGAGCGAGCGGAACATGCGGACGACGTTTTCGGTCTCGCTCTCCTTTTGCGGGTAATTGGCATTGAGGTACGCCGCCTTTACAAAACGGCTCGGCGAATAGCAGTCACCCGGAATACCGCGCATGCCGGCACCCGCGCCATAGGGCTTGAGCTCGGCGCCACGCCATGTCGCCGTCTGCGGAAAATCGCTTGTGGCCGTGATATAGGTGCGCAGGTTTTCCATGTGCCACGGGAAGGTGGGCTGATTGGCAAGGGTGTCGACCGGATCGTCGTATACATGCAGGCCGTCAGCCATCATCTCGACCACGATGCTACGCTGGCTGTCGCCGATAATCCAATGGAGCAGCGACACGCCCAGCCCCTCTCCTGCAGATTTGGCGACAATCACCGTATCGCGCAGCGCAGCCTCGACCTCGTCGACCGTCGAGAACGTCGCTGCCACCCACAGGGGAAACTCATAGGCCGCGATATTGGTCTTGCCGTCGACAGGGTCCTCGGCATACTCGGCATAACCCGGGAAATTGAGACCCGCCACGGCGAG
Source organism: Collinsella sp. (assembly GCA_019425015.1). Taxonomy (GTDB): domain Bacteria; phylum Actinomycetota; class Coriobacteriia; order Coriobacteriales; family Coriobacteriaceae; genus Collinsella. Next base: position 90,966 of record JAHYYJ010000007.1, on the reverse strand, counting down.
GCCCGCATCGTTGCCGCAGTCGAAGAACATGGGATAGTTCTTGTAATCGATGCACATACCGATCACCGCGTGTGCCGCTGTCGCGTCGTCGATAAACGAATACGGAATGTGAAACCCGCGAGGCATCACGCGAACCTGTTGGCCATAGTCAAAGCTCCAGTCGAGGTTGCGGCCTAGATACATGTGGCCAGAATTATCGGTAAATCGAATGCTCGTACACATGGCGCCTCCTAGCTTTACGTTCTTGCTAAGGTTATTGTCTCCAAACAAAAAGGGGCTAAACACAAAAGCCCGGACATGACAACAATGTCACGCCCGGACTATTCAAGCAGGATAAACTCAACCAAGTTAACCCCGCAGGTCGTCTAAGGGGTCAAAGTACCGCAGATTGCCACGAAAGAGGAGCGAAGCGTACTTAAGGTACGCGAGCGACGATTGAGCGGCAAGGTGCGGTGCTTTGGTCCCCTTAGACCAACTTTCCTAGACAGTGGTCAATCATGTGTTGAATCATCTGCGCCTCGAAGCCCACAAAGTCCTGCTTGCGCTCGCGCATCTTGCCGTCGACGATCACGTCATAAGCGACCTTGCACTTGATATAGCGCGTGGACTTGGTGACCTCCTCGTGCGTCAGGCAGCTCTCCTCCATCTTGCTGGCACCCAGGCCAAACACCAGACGGGGGTTGTAGAGCACGTGGGGCTCGCCGGCGTCGTCCAGGTAGACGCAAACCTTCTTGGTAACGCCAATCTGGTTAGCGGCAAGGCAGCCGGCATCGTCGAGCGACTTGATGGTATCGATCAGGTCCTGAGCAACCGACTCGTCCTCGACGGTCGCAACCTCGCAACGCTGGGACAGGATAGCCTCGTCGTGGCAAAGCTCTTTAATCATACGTTCCTCCATGGGGGTCGTTGTAACCGCTTAAGTATACGGTACCTACACAATTTCATGCGAAAGATACCGCCCGTCCGTTACAAACCGCCGAACATCAACATGTGAGGAACACCAACTTCACAAAGGCGATATAGTGGGTGGGTTCGTGTCAATCGGCCTAAACTCGGGGCCGAACAAGGAAAGGGTATGCATGGACGAACTTTTTCACGTCAGTGAGCGCAAGTCCACAATCGGGACCGAACTTCGCGCTGGACTGACAACATTCCTGGCGATGGCCTACATCATCGCCGTCAACCCCGCAGTGCTCTCGGGCGCCGGCATCGATGCGGGAGCGCTCGCCTGCGCCACTTGCCTGGGCGCCGGCATCATGACCATCTGCATGGGCATCTTCGCCAACCGTCCGCTCGCATGCGCGTCGGGTCTGGGCATCAACGCCATGATCGCGGGCATCGCCACCACCATGTGCGGCGGCGACTGGCACGTTGCCATGAGCGTTATCTTCCTCGAGGGTATCGTCATCTTGCTGCTCGTCCTGTGCGGCCTGCGCGAGGCCATTATGGACGCCATCCCCGTGGTCCTGCGCCACGCCATCTCGGTTGGCTTGGGCCTGTTCATCGCCATGATCGGCCTGTGCGACGCCGGCATCATCACCGCTGGCGCCGGTACGCTCGTCGGCCTGGGCGACATCGCCTCCCCCACCTTTATCGTCGGCATCATCTCCATCGTCGTGACGGTTGCCCTGGCTTCCCGCAACGTGCCGGGCTCGCTGCTCATCGGCATCATCATCGCCGTTATCGCCGGTATCCCGCTGGGCGTCACCCATGCGCCCGAGGGCCTCATCGCTCCGCTCGACTTCTCGACCTTTGGCGCCCCGTTTGCCAGCACCGCTGATGGCAACATGGCCATCGTGAAGGTTCTGACCGACCCGATGCTGCTCGTCGTTGCCTTCTCGCTGCTCATGAGCGACTTCTTCGACACCATGGGCACCGCGATGGCCGTCGCCAAGCAGGGCGAGTTCTTGACCGAGGACGGCAATGTCGAGGACATCCGCCCCATCCTGGTCGTCGACTCCGTGGCCGCTGCTGCCGGTGGCTTTATGGGCGTCTCCTCCATCACCACCTTCGTCGAGTCCACTTCTGGCGCCGCCGACGGTGGCCGCACGGGCCTCACCTCCGTCACCACCGGCGTGCTGTTCATTCTCGCCGCGTTCTTCTCCCCCATCGTCACCATCGTTTCCAGCGCCGCCACCTGCGGTGCTCTGGTCTACGTCGGCTACCTCATGATGAGCGAGGCCTCCGAGATCGACTGGTCCGACGTGTCGCAGGGTTTCCCGGCGTTCATGATTGTCGCCGGCGTGCCCTTCACCTACTCCATCTCTGCCGGCATTGGCCTAGGCTTTATCGCCTACGTGATCGTCGCGCTCTTTAAGGGCGAGGCCTCCAAGATCAAGCCGCTCATGTGGATCGCAGCTCTCGCTTTCCTCGTCTACTTCTTCGTAGCGTAACGGCATAGTCTGCTAAAACAGAACACCAAAGCGCGGAGTCGCATCGAGCGGCTCCGCGCTTTTCTTTTAAAGCCAGGCAACGCACAGACGCGCGATGTTTTGCTTCCCAAGTTTTGGACATTTTGCCCTCCAAACGGCACTACCGCCGGCTACATCCTGCAGATATGCTGGGCTTAATCGCATAGGCCCTATGAGGATGGGAGTAACCATGGCCGCCTTGTTCACGACCCCCAAGCGCAATGACAAAACCTCTGGAGCCCATTTTGTCGAGCCCGACGTGCGCCGTCGCACGCTGCTCGCACACGGCAGCTGGCGCCGCGTGACGCGCCGCATCGTCTGCGGCCTGGCCTGCGCGCTCACGGTGAGCTCGTTGCTCATGCCGAGCGTCTCGCTCGCGGCCGAGTGGGTGGACGTCGGCGGCACCCAGTACAACGCCGGCACCGCGGCAGGCGACAAGGCCGGCACCTGGAGCTGGGACGGCGCCGACGATATGAAGCTCAACGGCTATAACGGCGGCGCGATCGAGGCAGCGGGCAAGCTCAACGTGAGCTACGAGGGCGACAACATCGTCACTAACGGCGACGGCCGCGGCATCAAGGTTAAGGATGGCGCGAACGAGAACGCCGAGCTTAATATTCAGGGCGACGCGTCCAGCACGCTCAACGTGACATCTTCTCGTGACGCCATCACTTCCGTCGGCAGCATCAACATCGACGGCGCTGGCACTGTCAACGCCACGAGCACCGAGCACGATGCCATCGATGCCGGGGGCGATGTCACCATCAAGGGCTCGGGAAACGTTAACGCCACGGGCGATTCGGATGGCATCAGGGCCGACGGCAACATCACGATCGACAACAGCGGAACCGTCACCGCCAAGGCCACCGAGGATCAGGGTATCGATGCTAACGAGAACCTCATCATAAAGGGCGGCGGCAAGGTAGAGGCAAGCTCTATCAAAGACAATGCGATTTGGGCCGACGGCAACATCGAGATCTCGGGTGGCAGCCAGGTCAAGGCAAGCTCCGAGGAAGACGCCGCCATCGACGGTAAAAACAGCCTCACGGTCACGAACGCTTCCCTCAACGCAAGTGGCGTTGGGTATGGCATCTATGTCTACAAGGGCATCACGTTCGATGGCGCAACCGTAACGGTCCGTGCAAGTGCAGGGAACGATGAAGCCAGCGCCCTCTTCACCGACGAGGACGACATCGTCATCAAGAACGGCTCGATCGTGGATGCGTTCGCAGAAGGCCAGTTCTCGACCGCAATCTCCACCAGAAACTACTACCCCAACGAAGCGGGTGGTCACATCTACATTAGTGACTCCGTTGTCAAGGCTATAGCCCGCTATGTCGAGTCCGGTAGCGACGGCCCCGATCACTACAGCAACGACCAAAGTGGCGCGGTCATTCCCGAGCATAGGGGCGTGAACATCGGCATCTTTGCCCGGACCAAGGAGGGCATCACGCCCGCGACCATCTCGATTGTCCGCAGTAAGGTCACAGCTGAGGGAGACACGGCGGCAATCTTCGCCCTTGCCGTGAGCGCGGACGGCGAGACAATCGGCACCATCGAGATCGAAGGCGCTCCCATCCAGACGCCCACAGGCGGCAAGATCATTGGCTATCGCAACAAGGAAGAACTCGATGACGGCATCTTCTACGTGGTAGGTCAAACCATCGACACGGGCGACGCTGTGATCGACTCCCCCTATAACGAAGCTGTCGCCAAGAGCACGGTCATCGCGCCTCCCGAGGAGAAGCCAGGCGAGACCAAGCCCGAGGGTTCCAAGTCCGAGGGCACGAAGACGACCAAGACCGTTGCAGTTGCAGCCACGGGAGCCAAGACCACCGGCAAGCTCGCGGCAACCGGCGACGCCTCGAACGCAGCCATCGTGGCAGCCGCCCTTGCAGGAACAGCCGCCATCGCCGCGGGCGCCGTGGTGAGCCGCAAGCGCTCGTAAACACTTTTTCGCACGGGACGGGTGGATCGCGGCCCTTGCCTTCCTCGTCTACTTCTTCGTAGCGTAAAGGCAAGGCTGCAAAAGCTGAACAATAAAGCGCGGAGTCGCCATGCGGCCCCGCGCTTTTCTTTTAGCGCCGGTCCCTGCGCCGGCGTGCGGCCTATTTCTCCCCCATTTTGGCCATTTTGCCCTCCAAACGGCACTACCGCCGGCAACATCCAGCAGATACGCTGAATCTAGTCGTATAGGCCCTATGAGAACGGGAGCAACCATGGCAGCCTTGTTCACGACCCCCAAACGCAATGACACTACCGCCGGAGCCCATGTTGCCGAACCCAACGTTCGCCGTCGCATAGGACTCGCGCACGGCAGCTGGCGCCGCGTGACGCGCCGCACCGTCGCGGGCGCCGTGTGCGCGCTCACGGTGAGCTCGCTGCTCATGCCGAGCGTCTCGCTCGCAGCGGAATGGGTCAAGGTCGGCGGCAACAAGTACAACACCGCGGCGAGCGACGAGGCCGGTACCTGGTCGTGGGACGGCGCCGACGACTTGAAGCTCAACAACTATAACGGCGGCGAGATCCAGGCCGCAGGCAAGCTCAACGTGAATTACTCGGGAACCAACATCGTCACTGCCGAATGGATCGAAAGCATCAACGTTTCTCATGGCACTAACGAGAATGCCGAGCTCAATATCCAAGGCGACGAGGGCGGCACGCTCAGCGTGACATCTACTGAGGACGCTATCCTCACCACGGGTAATATCAACATCGACGGAGCCGGATCCGTCAACGCCACGAGCACTGGGTTTGATGCCATCAATGCCGGAGGTGATCTCGCTATCAAAGGTTCGGGCAACGTCAACGCCACGGGTGCATCGGATGGCATCAGGGCAAACGGCAATATCACGATTGACGACAGCGGAGCCGTCACCGCCAGGGCTACCAAGGACAAGGGTATTGGAGCCGACAAGAACCTCACCATCAAGGGTGGCGGGACGGTCGAGGCAAGCTCAGCCGATGGTGAGGCCCTTTGGAGCGGCGGCAATATCAACATCTCGGACGGCAGCCAGGTCAAGGCAAGCTCCGAGAAAGACGCTGCCGTCGAGGCCAAGGGCAGCCTCGCAGCCACAAACGTCTCCCTCAACGTAAACGGTGTTGAATATGGCGTCTATGCCCACAAGGGCATCACCCTCGATCATGCAAACGTGACGGTCCGTGCAAGTAAAGGCAGATACGGTGGCGCCAACGCCCTCTTCACCTACCAGGACGACATCGTCGTCAAGAACGGCTCCACCGTGGACGCGTTTGCGGAAGGCGAGGTTTCGGCTGCATTCTCCACCAGAAACGATCGACCCAACGAGAAGGGCGGCCACATCTACATCAGCGACTCCGTTGTCAAGGCCATAGCCCGCTATGTCGAGAACGGCGACGGCCCCATCCCCTACAGCGAAAACCAAGATGGCGAGACGAGGCGCGAACCCCAAGGCGAGAACATCGGCATCATCGCCCAGACCAGCGAGGGCGTCACACCCGCAGTCATCTCGATCATCCGCAGCAAGGTAACGGCCGAAGGAGATACAGCGGCAATCTTTGCCCGTGCCATGAGCGCTGACGGCAAGACAATCGGCACCATCAAGATTGAGAACGCCGCCATCCAGACGCCCGAAGGCGGCAAGGTCATTGACTATCGCAAGCTCCGTGACGGCATCTACGAGGCAGGCCAAGCCATCGGCACGGGCGACGCCACGGTCGACTCCCTCTATATCAAAGCAGTCGCCAAAAGTACGACCATCGCACCTCCCGAGGTAGCCAAGCCGGAAGACCCCAAGCCCGACGAGACCAAGCCCGCAGAAAGCAAGCCCGCGGAGTCCAAGCAGAACCCCAAGCCTGAGGGCTCAAAGCCGACCAAGGCCGTTGCGGCTTCAACCACGAAAGCCAAGACTACCGGCGTGCTCGCGGCAACCGGCGACACCTCGGGTGCGGCCATCGTGGCAACCGTCCTTGCGGGAACAGCCGCTATCGCCGCAGGCACCATGGCGAGCCGTAAGCGTTCTTAGACGCCTCTGCGCACATGGCAGCTCCCGCGAAGGCCCCGAGCCCCAGCACCGTTTAACAACGCCACCGCCGAGCTCCCCTCCGGCGGTGGCGTTTTCCATATGCGTCCGCAGGGGATGCACGAGATTGTCTTTGGTCTAGCCCAACCGGCATACGTTGGCGTGCGACAATTGGGGCTGCCGATATCACAACACTGAGAGAGGCCCGTCATGGAAGCGCATCAAAAGCAGATAACCGTTTATTCGAATCATACGGAAAGCGCGCCTGTCATCTACCTTCCTGTGGTCGTGGGCGACGGCAGCGAGGTTTATAAGTGTTGCCGAGAGCTCGACTGTCCGCCATTCGCCCTCGTCACCATTGGCGGGCTCGATTGGAATCGCGAGCTGAGCCCCTGGGCATGCGACGGGACCGTACGCGATGCCGAGCCTTTCGGCGGCCAAGCTGCCGATTTTCTTGATGAGCTGCTGAATCAGATAATCCCCCAGGTCGAGTCGTCGATTCCTCAGCCGCCCACCTGGCGCGGCATTGCCGGCTACTCGCTCGCGGGCCTCTTCGCACTCTGGTCCCTCTGGCAAACCGACGCCTTTGACCGCGCCGCGAGCGCATCGGGGTCGCTATGGTTTCCCGACTTTGTCGACCGTGCCAGCACGGCCCCTTTTGCCGGCAGCCCGCAAGCCGTCTACCTGTCACTCGGCAAAAAGGAAACCAAGACGCCCAACCGCATGATGCGGCATGTACTCGACGACACACGCGCGATGGAAGCGTTGCTCGTCGAGCGCGGCATTCCAACAACGCTGGAGCTCAACCCCGGCAATCACTTTGCCCAAACCGACTTACGCATGGCCCGCGGCATCCACTGGATACTGACACATTAAAAATGGTGCCCACACGCATATACGCATGGGCACCATATCTTGTTTTAGCTGAACGCAGCTGCTACTCAGCAGCCTCCTCAAGCTCGGAGACATCAAACTCAAAGTCGTTACCCGGCAGGATGGCGTTGAGCACAATGCCCACCAGTGAGCCCACGGCAATGCCGGACAGCGAAATGGTCACGCCGCCCAGCTCCAACACGATGGCGCCGGCGGTGCTGTACGCGATGCCGAGCGAAAGCACGAGCACCAGCGCGGCAACCAGCACGTTGCGGTTGTTCTGGAAATCGACCTGGTTCTCGATGAGGTTGCGGACGCCCACAGCGCTGATCATGCCGTAGAGCATGAGCGACACACCGCCGATCACACACGCCGGCATGGCCGCAATGACAGCCGCGAACTTGGGGCAGAACGAAAGCACGATGGCGCAACACGCGGCAATTCGAATTACGCGCGGGTCGAACACGCGCGTCAGGGCGAGCACGCCGGTGTTCTCACCATACGTAGTGTTGGCCGGAGCGCCAAAGAGCGAAGCCAGAATCGTGGCAAGGCCGTCGCCGAGCAGCGTGCGATGCAGACCGGGATCGGCAATGTAGTTGCACTCGCAAGTCGAACCGATAGCAGAGATATCGCCGATATGCTCGATCATGGTCGCGAAGGCCAGCGGCATGATGGTGATGATGGCCGTCGTGGCAAGACCGCTATCGAACTGCGGCCCAAAGAGTGCAAACACGGTGTTGTCCCACACGATGGGCAGACCGACCCACGGAGCGGCGGCAACGCCCGAGAAATCAACCCCGCCGAGCGCAGCCGCAACGGCATAGCTCACCACAACGCCCAGCAAAATCGGCACGATCTTGACCATGCCACGGCCCCAGATGTTGCAGATGACGATAACGGCAACGCCAATGACAGCCACAAGCCAGTTGGTCTGGCAGTTAGCAATAGCGGAACTTGCCAGGATCAAGCCGATGGAAATGACGATGGGGCCAGTCACCACCGACGGAAAGAAACGCATGACACGCTTGGCGCCAAACGCGCGGAAGAGCGCCGCCAGCACCGGATAGAGCAGACCGGCACAAGCTACGCCCAGGCAGGCGTAGGGCAAAAGCTCGGTCTCGCCGTTGGGCGCGATTGCGGCATAACCGGCAATAAAGGCAAACGATGAGCCCAAAAATGCCGGCACCTTACCGCGCGACAGGAAGTGGAACAGCAGCGTGCCCAAGCCGGCAAACAAAAGCGTTGCCGATACCGAGAGGCCGGTGAGCACGGGCACCAGCACGGTGGCGCCAAACATGGCAAACAGGTGCTGTAGGCCGAGCAGGAACATGCGCGGGCGGCCGAGCGACGATGCGTCGTAGATGGCATCGCTGACGGCGGGCGTCGAGGACTGGGACATGGATGTCCTTTCGAATGGAAGGGCGATCAGGCATATCGGATAACCTGCCCGAACGATACGATCCGAACCATTGTACGCGATACACTATGCCTCGCACGCGCCGCCACCTGCAAACACTAGTGCTATTTCCAAACGCGCTCGGCAATGCGCTTGACCAGCGCGATCTTTGCCCATTGCTCATCCTCGGTCAGCTTGTTGCCAATCTCGCAGCTGGCAAAGCCGCACTGAGGCGACAGATACAGGTTCTCGAGCGGCACGTACTTTGCGGCTTCACGGATGCGCTCGACGATAACATCCTCGTTCTCGAGCTCTGCCGCCTTGGTGGTCACCAGACCCAACACGACCTTCTTGCCGGGGGCAACGTACTTGAGCGGCTCAAAACCACCGGCGCGCGGCGTATCGAACTCCAGATAGAATGCGTCAACGTCCTCATGCGCAAACAGGTACGGCGCGATGGGGTCGTAGCCGCCCTCGAAGGCATAGGTGGAGTGGTAGTTGCCGCGGCATACATGCGTGTTGATAACCAAATCATCGGGCTTGTCCGCGATGGCGGCGTTGTTGAGCGCCACGCCCAGCTCGCTTACCTTTTGCAGGTCGACCGGGCTCATGCCGGTCTTGGACACAAAGTCAGTATCGCAGTAGATGCCCCAGGTGCAGTCATCAAACTGGATGTTGCGGCAGCCCGCGGCATACAGGTCGGCAATCACGATGCGATATGCTGCGGCGATGGCATCGGCGAGTTCTTCGTCGGTCTTATAGACAGCACGCAAGCTCTCCTGCTGGCCATCGCAGCGGTCGAGCGTGACTTCGGAGAACGTCTGAATCGGCGCCGGGATGGTTTGCCGTGCAACGTGGCCCTCGCCCTCGAGCGCCTTGACAAATTTAAAGTGCTCGACGAACGGATGGTTCTCGCCGCTAATGGGGCCGGTTACCACGGCGGTGTCGGCTGTGGTCTCCTCGTCGTGGAACATATAGCCCGTACGCGAGGTACGGCGTTCAATGCCGTTGAGCCCCCACATAAAGTCGAGGTGCCAGTAACTGCGGCGAAACTCGCCATCGGTAATCACCTGCAGGCCAGCGGACTTTTGCTTGTCCACCAGGTCGCGAATGGCCTCATCCTCGACGGCCTTAAGGCCGGCGGCGTCGAGTGTGCCCGCAGCATAGGCGACACGGGCGTCCTTTACGGCCTGTGGACGAAGAAAGCTGCCGACGATATCGGCGCGAAACGGCGCGTTCAGCGTGGTTAAAGCACTCATAGATATCTCCCTTTGCATTGGTTGCTTTACTGGGACAGAGTATGAGCGCTCATATGGCCATCGCAAAATATACGTTTATAACAGTTTGATATAGATGCTTCCTATATCAGTTTGGACTGCCATAAAGAGATTTGACCCGTACAGAATGCAGCAGTCTATATGTGCTGACGAATCACGTCGATATAGGCTTGGCCGTAGCGCGTAAGCGTCGTGTTCTTGCGCGTGATGATGCCGATCTCCATGTACTCGTCTACATCGAGCGGAATCGAGATGATGCCGGGCCCGTTGAGCTCGTGACTGATCACGCCTGAGCATACCGTGTAGCCGTTGAGGCCCATGACCAGGTTGAACAACGTCGCACGGTCACGCACGCGGATATTCTTGCGGCGCTCAAAGGTCGAGGTCAGCTCCTCAGAATAGTAGAACGAGTTATAGCTGCCCTGCTCATAGGACAAAAACGGGTAGTCTTCCAAGTCCTCGAGCGTCACGCTGGAGCGGCCAGCCAGCGGATGGTCTGCACACACAAAGACGTGCGGCGTGGCGCAGAAGAGCCCTTCGAACACGAGCTCGTTGGCCGCCAGCATGCGCTCGATGACCTCGCGATTGTGCTCCGACAGATACAGGATGCCGAGCTCGCTTTTCATGTGCGCGACGTCCTCGATAATCTCGTGGGTTTGCTCCTCGCGCAGGGTAAAGTCGTAGCGCGCGGCATCGAACTCACGGATCACATCGACAAACGCATTAACGGCAAAGGAATAATGCTGGCAGCTCACACTAAAGTGCGGCACCTGCTCGGATGCGCCCTTGTACTTGCCCTCGAGCAGGTCGGCCTGGTCGAGTACCTGGCGCGCATAGCCCAAGAAGGTCTCACCTTCCTCGGACACAACGACGCCCTTGTTAGTGCGCTCAAAGATGTGCACGCCCATCTCGTTTTCGAGATCGCGAATCGATGCGGTAATCGAAGGCTGCGACACAAAGAGCCGGCGCGAGGCCTCGGTGATGCTGCCACATTCGGCAACTTTGACGACATATCTGAGCTGCTGGAGCTTCATGATGGCCTCCCTAGACGTCCGCGATACCCGAACCCACCGCATCCATCTGACGCATAAAAGGCGGCATCTCCCCCGTCGCGGCGCAGGCGGCAATCTGATGCAGAGCCCCGGCAACCGCATCGTCTGCCGCAGCGCCGATATGCCAGCGCGCGGCAGCAGTGACGGCCTCGTTGGCATTGGCGACTGCAACGGAGTTGGGAACGGCACCGATCATGGGCAGATCGTTATCGGAATCGCCAAATACGGCCACCTCATCGGGCGTCAGGCCCAAAGCGCGCGCCAGCTCCAGCGCAGCGCAGCCCTTGTCCCAACCGGCCGGGAGAATATCGAATAGGCGCACGCGGTTGTTGGGAAATACAAGCGAGAGCTCCGGCACCTCAGCGGCAATGCGCTCGCGCAGCTCAGCGAGCTCTTCGCGCGAGCGGGCGCTCCAGATATTCGCCTTGTATACCGGGGCATCATCGACAACAGGACGGCACGGGGCCTCTTCGCCTTTGAGCCACGCGTTGCCGCCCGACTCCATGGCGCGGCGTACGCGCTCGGGATCGCTCGTCACGCAGTAGGCATCGTTATTCCAAAAGTCATCACCCAGGCTGTAGACCTTCAGATACGTATCGTCGGTCTCCTGCTCCAAGTAGTCAGCCAAACGCATAAGGGCGGCGTTGTCGGTCGCGCGCGAAGCGACCGCCTGACCGTCGACAAACATTACCTGGCCGTTGCAGAACGCGCCGGTCGAGAAGCACTCGACGCAATTGCGGAACATCCAGCCCATCGCGGACGGCTGGCGACCCGAAACCGGGCCAAAGTGCAGACCCGCCGCCTGCATGGCATGAATGCCCTCGATGGCGTAGTCGCTGGCGCCGTCATGCCCGGCTGGAATCAGCGTATCGTCCATATCGGTCAGCACAAGTTTAATCATAAGGCCCCCATTCGTATCGGTCCTACCTATTGTAACGACCTGCCAAAATAAACCTGTCCCTTTTTGGCAGGTGCGCTAGTATAGGGAACAACAGATTCGATGCGGGAGTGCCGGCGGTGCAAACCACAAGGCTGAGAGGGCATGGGGCCCAATCCTTTGAACCTGTCAGTTAATGCTGGCGTAGGGAGCATGCCGCCTTTACAGGGGCGCTGTCTATGCACAGCGCCCCTTTTCTATGCCAAGGAGGCATGTGCAGTGATTGATTCGGAACAGCTTAAGCAAAATGTGGTCAAGGCCGTGGAGGAGATTCGCGCCACCAATCCGATGGCCGGCTCCATCACCAACACGGTGACGATCGACTTTGTCGCCAATGCTCAGCTCGCCGTGGGCGGTTCGGCCGCCATGGTCTATCTGCCCGACGAGGGCGAGGCGCTCGTTGCCGGCGGCGGCGCCATCTATCTCAACATGGGCACGCTCTTCCCCATCTACGAGCAGACGATTCCCCGCGCGGCCAAGGCGGCACACGACGCCGGCAAGCCCTGGGTGCTCGATCCGGTGGGCCTGGGCATCGGTAGCCTGCGAACCCAGCTGGTAAACGAGCTCAAGCAGTACAAGCCTGCCATCGTGCGCGGCAACGCCTCCGAGATCATCGCACTCGCCGGCCTGTGGGGTCTTGAGGGCGAGGCAGCTGATCTGAGCCGCGTGCGCGGTGTCGATACCACCGACACGGTCGACGCCGCCCGCGATGCCGCTGTGGCGCTCGCCCGCTACACCGGCGGAGCCGTAGTGGTCTCGGGCGAAGTCGACCTGATTACCGACGGCACGACGGTGGCCAAGTCCCACGGCGGCAGTCCGCTCATGTCCAAGATCACCGGCTGCGGCTGCTCGCAGGGTGGCGTGCTGGCTGTGTACGCCTGCGCCGCCGATCCGTTTACGGCAGCCATCTGCGGCACCGCCGTCTACAACGTTGCCGGCACGCGTGCCGCCGCTGTCGCCGATGCCCCGGCAAGCTTTAAGGTCGCCTTTATCGACGAGCTCTACCGCGCGACCGCCCAGGATATTGCCGATAACCAACTCGAGCTCGAGGAGGCATAAGCCATGTCCGAGCCCGCAACCAATGCCGGCATGAACACACTCGTCGCCGTGGCCATCGCCCCGTGCGGCACCGGCGATGAACTGTCCGCCGAGGTCGCCGAGGTCGTGCGCGTCATTCGCGAGAGCGGCCTTCCCAACCACACCACCTCGATGTTCACCGAGATCGAGGGCGACTGGGACGAGGTCATGCAGGTCGTGCGCGACGCAACCTTTGTGTTGGCGAGCAAGGGCATCCGCACCGAAGTCGTGCTCAAAGCCGATATTCGACCCGGATTTACCGACAACATGACCGGCAAGCTCGAGCGCATGGAAGCACAGATCAAAAAGCAGGAGGAAGCACGATGAGCATCCGCGACAACCTTGATATCTCGGCCTATCTGGTACTCGGCCCCGAAAACACGCTGGGGCGTCCCGTGAGCGATGTGGTGGCCCAGGCGCTCGACGCAGGCTTTACCTGCATCCAGGTGCGCTCCAAGGTGGCAAGCGCCCGCGAGATCATCGCGCTGACCGGCGACGCCGCGCAGGCAATCGCACAGGCCGGCAAGACCGGTCAGGTCGCCCTGCTGATCGACGACCGCCTGGACTGCGTACTCGCCGCACGCGAGCAGGGCATTGCTGTCGACGGCGTGCACGTCGGTCAGAGCGATATTCCCGTCGAGGTCTGCCGCAAACTTTTGGGCCCCGATGCCATCGTGGGCCTTTCAGCCCGTTGCGAGGAGATGCTCGAGTACGTCAAGACCGCCGACATGAGCCTGGTCGACTACCTGGGCATCGGCCCGCTCCACGAGACCGAGACCAAGCGCGACTGCGGACGCGCAGCAGATGGCTCCATCATCACCAAAAGTTTTGAGGATCTGGCCGCACTCCACGCGGCAAGCCCCGTGCCCATCGTGGTGGGCGGCGGCGTCAAGACGGCCGACCTGCCACAGCTTAAGGCCACCGGCGTCGACGGCTTCTTTGTGGTGAGCGCCGTCTGCAGTGCCGACGACCCCTGCGCCGCGGCCAAGGAGCTTGTCGACACCTGGCAGCAGGCGTAAGTCTAAGCCGAGCAGCTGATCCGCAGCCTCATATCTTCAGCAATGGAAAGCGCATCCCAGTTTGGACCTCCATTCCGGGATGCGCTTTCCGCCGAGTCCACGGCAGTTTGCCCTACCCCGCCAGATACGCTTCCAACGCCGGCAAAGTCGCCTCCGCATCGTGGCGGCCGACCTGGTAGATGCGCTCGAGCTCATCCGGTTCGCGGCACAGCGACGGCACCTTCACCGATTCGCTCGGCCGCACCACAAAGATTTCGCCGGCAGCCTCGCGACGCGCCAGGTCATCGAGCGTGGCATTGTAGACCTCATGCCGATGCTCAAGCGCTGCGACAAACTCCGGGTAGTGACGGAACACGCGCCGCAGCATGGGCATCACACTGTTGGGCTGCTTCACAAAGCCCGCCGGCTGTGTGAGCACCACGATATTGCGGTCATACCCCTGCGCAAACAACCAAGCGCTGGGAATGGAATCAGCCACGCCGCCATCCAGGTACTTACGGCCCTCAATGGCAACAGGACGCGTCGCCACAGGAATCGCCGACGATGCCCGGATCCACTCGATATCCCTCTCGTCGCCATAGGGCAGGTCGTGGTAGACGGCCTTGCCCGTCTCGATATCGGTACACACGCACGTAAACCGCATGGGGCAGGCACGATATGTCTCCAGGTCGATGGGATCGCGCTCAATGGGCACCTCGTGATAGGCAAAATCGGCATTGAACATGTCGCCGGTTCGCAACCAGCTTGTCACGCTTGCATAGCGCTTGTCGGCACAATAGGCCTTGTTGTAGCGAATGGCGCGCCCGATCTGCCGCGATTTAAAGTTATAGCCAAACGCCGCGCCCGCCGAGACACCCACCATATGGTCGCAGGTCAAACCGTGCTCCATCCAAACGTCGAGCACGCCTGCCGTATACATACCGCGGTAGCCGCCTCCCTCGAGTGCGAGCCCCACCGTGCGCGTCGTATCCGGCTGTGCCATGCGACCATCTCCGTTCCTGCGTTTTAAAACGGGACAAGTATACCCGTCAACATATATCGTCTCAGTCGCATTTTTATCGGACATCGCATCGTCGCGCTGCCGTTTGTCGAATAATGGCCGCCCACAGCATGTGCACCCATATATAATTGTGTACTGTTGTTTATACTACGCAGTAGTTATCAACAGCGAACATTAGCCGGTAAAGTAGCCCAACAACGCAGCAAGGCGGGGCCTGGATACACGCAAAGCGCCGGACAACAACGCGTGTGCACAACGAGCTCGCCCGACGCAATCCGCCCGACCTCAGAAAGCCGCTTACGACATGGATACTGTCAGCAATTACACCGAAACGCTCGAAAAGACCGTTCGCGACCTTCTCGAGCGTCAGGATGATCTGATTAGGACCGCCTTTACCGACCAGCTTACCGGACTTGGCAACCGCGGCGGCTTTGCTCACTCCTTAGAGGAAATCTGGGAGCAGGAACTGCCCGTGACCATGGCGTTTATCGACATCGATAACCTTAAGCACTGCAACGACATCTTTGGGCATGACGAGGGCAACCGCTATATCTTGCAGGTAAGCCTCTATCTCAAGCTGTATATGAAGGTGGACGAGGCGGCGTTTCGCATAGGCGGCGACGAGTTTGCCATCCTGTCTACGGTTGCGACCGAGGACGACCTCGCCGAACGTCTGGAACACTGCCGAACGGTCCTGCTCAAAAACAACGATTCCGAGATGCCCCACTCGTTTAGCTACGGGGTGTCACATGCCGACCCCGCCCTGGGCGAGGCCCCCAATCGCATGACGCTCGATGCCGACCATCGCATGTACGACTACAAGCTACGTCATGCCGTACACCTTGATCGGCGCAATATCTCGCAAGTCCACACCGACGACTTCGAAATAAGCGATCGCATTTTCGACGCCTTTTCGATGCTCAACGAAGGCCGTTATTTCTTTATCGAGAACTTGGATAAACATCGCACCCTTTGGTCACAAAACGCTTTGCGCGATCTCGGACTTCCTTCGGAGCACATAGACAACTGTCGCGATTGTTGGAAAACGCGCGTCCATCCCGATGACCTTGAGGCTTTTACCGACGACATCGACCAAGTCTATAACGGCTCCAAGCACCATCGAGTCATGCAGTATCGTGTACGTAACGCCACAGGCGACTACGTGCTCTGCCGTGCTCGCGGTTTTCGCATCGATGGGGACGAAAACGAGCCCTCGCTCTATGTCGGCGAACTCGTCAATCATTCCCTTGCCGAGACCGTCGACGCCGCCACGGGGCTTGGAACGCAACGTATGCTGGTCAACGCTATCGATGCCTGTCGCCGTGACCACTGCAAAACAGGGCTCATCGCCGTGCGCGTTCGCGGCACGACGAAGCTCAACGAGCTCTATGGAGCCGAGGCGGTCGACAGCATGCTTGCCGAATACGCAGGCCGTATGCTGTCGATCACCCGCGGTAGGAGTCGCGTCTTCCGTTCACGAAGTGTCCAGTTCGTCGTGCTCAGCAACGCTTTGGACCACGGGGCATTTGAACTCCTGATCCATCGTCTAAAAGAGACCATTTTTGCCCCCGTTCAGATCGCGGGCGGCACCATCACTCCCGTTTGTATTGTCGCCCCGGTCTTTTACGAGCGCCTGGACTACCAAACATCTGCTGTTTTGTGCGAACTCGACCGTCGCCTTCGCACAGCTGGCGGGCTTGTCCCCAACGACAGCCTCCCTATACCCGAGGTCGAGCGCAAAAGCGCAATCTCCGAACGCATCGATATGCTCACCGGCCTCTGCCGACCCAGCGAGTTTATGCGCCGTGCCAATGCCTTCATCGAGGCGAGGCGCGACGGCGCTTGGTGTATCGCCACCGTCGACATGGGCCACATGCGCCTATTTAACGAATGGTATGGACAGGCCGAAGGCGACCGGATGCTTGCCGATGTGGGCACGGTGCTCAAGGATATCGAGAACGCCGACATGGGCGTCGCGGGATACTGGGGGCAAGACGACTTTTGTCTGCTCATACCCTTTGAGCACGATTTCGTTCACCGAGTCTATATGCGCGTGCGCGAGGCTGTAGCCAAGCACGACGACGGCGTAGGCTTTTGGCCGTCCATGGGCGTATGCCCCATCGACGCTAGCGAGGAAATCACCATCGATGCCCAGGCCAAGGCCATGTTTACCAATCGACGCGCCAAAAACGACTTTAAGGAGCGCATTGCCATTTTCCGCCCTGAGGAATATGAGCATGGGGTTGCGTTCCACCACACGCTAACCGAGTTCCAGTATGCGCTCTCAAACGGCCGCATCACTTACTACCTGCAGCCCCAGGTCGATATGGAAACCGGCGAGATCATTGGCGCCGAGGCGCTCACACGCTGGATTGACAAGGATGGCTCCCTCATTTCACCTGCAACCTTTATCCCCGCTCTCGAGGAAAGCGGCTTTGTAGTAACGCTCGACAAATATGTTTGGCAGGGCGTTGCCGCATGGCTTCGCGAGCGTCTCGATCGCGGTCTTCGCGTGGTTCCGGTCTCCCTCAACGTGTCGCGCGTAGACATTCTTGCCTGCGACGTTGCCGAACATATAGGGGCGCTCGCCGCCCAATACAACCTACCACCCGAGCTCATGCGTATCGAGATCACCGAGACCGCCTATACCGGAGAGTCCGAGGCCGTGGATAAGCTGACCGCAGATCTGCACACCCGCGGCTTCTCGACCTATATGGACGATTTTGGCACCGGCCAGTCCACGCTCGCAATGCTCAAGAACGTGAACGTTGACGTCATCAAGCTCGACCGTACCTTTGTGCCCACCGACCGTGATCAAGGCCGCAGCGCGCAGATCGTGTCATCGATGCTCGAGATGGCGCAGTCGCTCCATCTGCCCGTTGTAATCGAAGGCGTCGAGACAGATGAGCAGGCAAACATGCTACGCCACATGGGCGCCCGCTACGCTCAGGGCTTCCTCTACTACCGCCCCATGCCGGCGAAGGATTTTGAGGCATTGCTCGATGGTGGCAATAACGACTGATACGCTCGCGCGCAAAACGCCACCGTCGAAGGGGGCATTGTCTCCATTAGCTAACTTATATCCCCAATCCAAGCCGAATTGGGGATATGATACAAACCACTGTTCCGCCCAAGGAGGTTATCCATCATGAACGAGTCGTATCGCATGGGCGAGCAATCGATTATTGTCTATCTTCAGCGACTTGCGAATGGCGTCTCGACCGCCGAACTCGATGTTGCCGCGCTGCCCGCTGGGCTACGCGCCGTTGGTGAGCAACTGCAAAAGACGCATGCCATCCTGCAACAAGAGCGCCAGCTGCTTGAGTGCAACGCCTATATCGATTCGCTCACCAATTTGGGCAACCGCGGCGGACTCGACCGTCACGTCGAGCAGCTCTGGCGCAAAGGCGACCCCTTCACCTGCGCCTATATTGATATCGACCATCTCAAGTATTGTAATGATAGGTTTGGCCACGCCGAAGGCAATCGCTATATTCTGAGCATCTGCCGCACGCTCTCCGAAACCATGAAGCATGATGAGATGCTGTTCCGTATCGGTGGAGACGAGTTTGTGCTTATCTCGCTCTTTGCAAACGAGACTGAACTCGAGCAGCGCTTGGAGCAGGTACGTACCGGGCTGATCGAGGCGAGCTCAGGTGGCAAGGCGCCCATGATCGCCAGCTTTAGCTTTGGCTGCTCGCGCGTCGATCCGCTTGCAGGCGATTCGCGTCGCCAGATGACAATGGATGCCGATCGCAAGATGTATCGCTATAAGCTTATGCATCGTGTGCAGCAACCGAAAGACAATGACGTGCCGCAACGCCCAATCGTCGATCAGCTTCCCTGCAACGACCGGGTGTTCCAAGCGATCTCCATGAGCTCCGAGACGCGCTATCCGTTCATCCTTAACCTCGATACTGGAGAATCGCAATGGTCGGTTAACGCCGTGCGCGATTTTGACCTGCCCTCCCAGCACCCTTTTAACTCACTCGACATGTGGCTCGCCCGCGTTCATCCCGAGGACCGCGACAACGTACGCGCCGAGCTCGACATGGTGATAAACGGCACGTGGCACTTCCACTTCATGCAGTATCGCGTAATGGATGCCACCGGAAAATACGTGCTTTGCGACTGCACGGGCTACCGTTTGGACGGCACCGATACCGAGCCCAGCATGTATGTGGGCATTATCATCAACCGAAGCTTGGCAGATACGACCGACTCGGTAACGGGCCTGGGCGATGTCCACGCACTGGTCAACGCTATTGGAGAGATGCGCCGCGTGCCGCGCGAGGCAGGCTTTATTGCCATTAAGGTCGACGATATCGCCGAGGTCAATGCCCGCTTTGGATTCGATGCAGGCGACCGTGTGCTCGCCGAAAGCGCCGCCTGCCTCATGGATTGTTCGCGCGGCAAGGGCCGCCTGTTCCGCTCGACGGGGCCAACGTTCGTGGCACTCTTCGATGAGCTCGGCCCCGAGGCAATCGATGAGATCGCAGGCGACATCGAACGGTTCCTGGGCTCTCCCGTACTCATCGGCCCGCTTGAATATCAGCCGCCCATTCGTGTGGCCACGCTCCATCTGGACGCTGTCGATCGACAGCCCGTTTCCATTTTGAACGAGCTCAAAGCGCTGCTTAAAGAGGCACCGCAAGTACCGGGCACCAAGCTGAACTAGCGTCGTGGGGCGCGATGTGAAACACAAGCCGTTTCACATCGCGCCCCACGCCATCTGCCCTCTCGTGCGATAATCCTCCGCAGAAGTCACCAACAGCAGAGGGAGTTTGTGATGAAGGTTCTTTTGGTCAATGGCAGCCCCAAGGCAAACGGCAACACCGCCCGCGCACTCGCCGAGGTCGCCGAGCAGCTCAATGCCGAAGGCATTGATACCGAGGTGTTTCAGCTGGGCGCCAAGCCCATTCGCGATTGCATCGGTTGCGGCCAGTGTGGCAAACTTGGCGGTCGCTGCACCTTTGACGACGACGTGGTGAACGAGCTCATCGCTGCCGCCGAACAGGCCGATGGCTTCGTCTTTGGCTCGCCCGTCTACTATGCGCACCCCAGCGGACGCATCCTTTCGGCCCTCGATCGCGCCTTCTATGCAGGCGGACATGCCTTTGAGCACAAACCCGGCGCCGCGGTCGCCGTCGCCCGTCGCGGCGGCACGTCGACCACCTTCGATGTGCTCAACAAGTACTTCACCATTAAGCAGATGCCCGTAGTTGCTTCCACCTACTGGAACAACGTGTTTGGCCGCGTGCCCGGCGACGCCGATGGGGACGCCGAGGGCCTTGCCACCATGCGAAACATCGGCAAAAACATGGCCTGGCTCCTGCGCTGCATCGAGGCAGGACAGGCCGCCGGCATCAACGCGCCCGAGGCAGATCGCGCAACGACCAACTTCATTCGATAGAGCGGCGGAACATACTATGAACGTGCAAATCTTCGGCACCAAGAAGTCCTTTGATACCAAGAAGGCCCAGCGCTATTTTAAGGAGCGTCGCATTAAGGTGCAGTTTATTGACCTTAAGGAAAAGGAGATGAGCAAAGGCGAGCTCACGAGCGTGATGCAGGCGGTCGGCGGCATCGACAAGCTGCTCAACCCCAAGGCCAAGGACGAGGAGACGCTCGCGCTCATCCAGCACCTCACCCCTAGCCAGCGCTTCGACAAGCTGCTCGAGAACCAGCAGGTCTTGGCCGAGCCCATCGTGCGCAACGGCAAAAAGGCCACCGTCGGTTATTGCCCCGATGTATGGGGAGCCTGGGAGTAGCCTGTGTTATTTGCCGGCGTGTGGGTATAAGAGCGAGCGTTTGGCATAAGATTTAACTGTAAGCCATGTCTAACAAAGGAGGGCACATGCCCAACAAACCCGTGAAGATCATCATGCTTACCGGATACCTCGGTGCCGGCAAGACCACGCTGCTCAACCACATCCTCGCTAACGACGGCGGTATCCGCGCCGCCGTGATCGTCAACGATATCGGCGAGATCAACGTCGACGCCAGCCTCATCGCCGACGGCGGCCTTTCCGAGACCGACGACCTCATCCCGCTCACTAACGGCTGCATCTGCTGCACGCTTTCGGACGACCTTGCCAACCAGCTGCAGGGCATCGCCGATTCGGGCGACTTCGATTACATCATCATCGAGGCCTCGGGCATTTGCGAGCCTATCCCCATCGCCTACACCATCTCGAGCTTCTGCGACGAGGCCAAGGTGGGCGGTCAGCCCAAGCTTGCACTCGACAACATCGTGGCCGTGGTCGATTGCGCCCGCATGTACGACGAGTTCAACGGCGGCCGCGACCTGCTGGCCGAGGATATCGACGAGGACGACATCGAGAGCCTGCTCATCCAGCAGATCGAATTCTGCTCCACGCTGATTCTCAACAAGACCGATACCGTAAGCCCTGAGCAGATCGCCGAGCTCAAGGCTATCGTGCGCAGCCTGCAGAAGGACGCCGTGATCGTCGAGGCCCAAAACGGCGAGGTCCCCATGGAGGAGCTGCTCGATACCGACCGCTTCGACTTTATGCGCGCCTACAACTCCGCCGCTTGGATCGAGGCCATGGAGCATCCCGAGGAGCACGACGACCCCGAGGTGCTCGAGTACGACATCGAGACCTTTGTGTACTCGCGCCGCAAGCCGTTTGACCTGCAAAAGTTCACCGATTTTGTTGAGCAGGAGTGGCCCGACGAGGTCATCCGCGTCAAGGGTCCGCTGTGGCAGGCCGACAATCCGGACATGTGCTACATGTTTGAGCAGGCCGGCCACCAGATGCGCCTGATGGAGAACGGTCTGTTTGTCGACTCGGCGCCCGAGGGCGAGAAGCAGAAGATCATCGACGAGAACCCCGAGATCATGCAAATTTGGGACGACGAGACAGGCGACCGCATGACGAGCCTGTGCATCATCGGCCGTCACATGGACAAGGACGCGCTCATCGCCTCCCTCGATGCCTGCCTGACCGACTGGCATCGCGCCTAGGTTTATCCAAGCGGGCATTTTTCCGCCTACGTAACCGCCAAACCACCACGAAGGTGCCTGTCCCCTTCGTGGTGGTTTTTCGTTCTGAGCCAAGGAGATTCATGTTCAATATCGTGCTGTATGCGCCCGAGATTCCGGCCAATACGGGCAATATCGGCCGCACCTGCGTGGTCACCGGCGCCCGCCTGCATCTGGTGGAGCCACTGGGGTTTTCGCTCGATGACAAGACGGTACGTCGCGCCGGTCTGGGCTACTGGCAAAACTTGGACGTGACGACCTATGCCGGCTGGGAGGATTTCCTTGCCCGCAACGGTCTCTCCCCCGCCGACGAGCGTCTGCATCTGTTGACCAAAAAGGCACGCCGCACCTATGCGCAGAGTGCCTACCGCGATGGCGACTACTTGGTCTTTGGCAGCGAGAGCTCGGGCATTCCCGAGCCTCTGCTTGCCGCGGCGCCCGAGCGTTGCGAGCGCATCCCGATGCTGCGCGATTGCGACTCGCTCGACAACGCCGAGGCTTGGGAAGCCCACGAGGAATCGCTCGGGCATACCCAAGACAGCCACGAGGCCATCCTTCAACAGGACATCTGCGGCAACTTCGTCAACCCGGACGACTACCGAATCAGCGCACTCAACCTCTCCAACAGCGCCGCCATCGTCCTCTACGAAGCCCTGCGCCAAACAGGCTTTCCGGGAATGTGACAAAGGGACTTTCCCTTTGTCACATTCGGTTATAGGTAGCGACCGGTGATGCTCGCGGAGCAGGCCACGACGTCCCCCGGCGTACCGGCGCAGACGATTTGCCCGCCCGCGTCGCCACCGCCCGGGCCCATGTCGATCACGTAATCGGCATTGCGGATAAGGTCGAGATCGTGTTCGATCACGATAACCGTGGCGCCCTTGGCAACAAGGCCGTCGAACACGCTCAGCAGTAGCTGAACATCGAGCGGATGCAAGCCAATCGTGGGCTCATCGAACACGAATACGGCATCGTCCTGCACGCGGCCCATCTCGCTCGCAAGCTTAAGACGCTGCGCCTCGCCGCCCGAAAGCGCCGGTGTGGGCTCACCGAGTGTGAGATAGCCCAAGCCAAGGTCGTGCAAGGTCTGCAAGCGCGCCTGAACCTTCTTGAGTCCCACCGTGGCGTCGATAGCCTCGTCCACATTCATGTCCATGAGCTGCGGCAACGTAAGCAAGCTCCCGTCCTTGCCCTCACGATGGATACGCGAAGCCGTGTCCGCATAACGCGAGCCGCGACATGCCGGGCAGACAATCTCGACATCAGGCAAAAACTGCACATCGAGCGATATCGAGCCCGTGCCATCGCACGTAGGGCAGCGCAAGGCGCCGGTGTTGTAGCTAAAGGCACCCGCCTTGTAGCCGGCTGCCTTGGCCTCGGGCGTACGGGCGAAGGCGCGACGCAGCTCGTCATGGATGTCGGCATAAGTCGCCACCGTCGAGCGCACGTTGGCGCCGATAGGCGTAGCGTCAATCAGATTTGCGCGGGCAATACCCTCGGCATCGACCCAACGCACGTGTCTTGGCAGACGCTCGCCAGCTGCCTGTGCCTTAAGTGCCGGGATGAGTGTCTCGAGCACCAACGTCGTCTTGCCCGAGCCCGAAACGCCCGTCACCGCGACGAGACGGCCGCGCGGGATATCGACTTCGAGCGGTTTTACGGTATGAATGGCATCGGTTGCCATGCGGATATGTCCCTGGTCGAACATTTCCTCGTCAGTCACCTGCGGACGCATGCGCTTGGACTCTGCGCGCAAAAACGGGGCGATGCGGCTGCCCCGCGATTGTTCGACCTCGTCCACCGTACCTGCAGCGATCACGTTACCGCCACCTGCTCCGGCAACGGGGCCCATCTCGACCAGATAGTCAGCTTCCGCCAGTACGCGCGTATCGTGGTCGACAACAACCACGGTGTTGCCGTCGCCTACCAGGTCGCGCATCACGCCAACCAGGCCGTCGACATTTGCCGGATGCAAGCCGATCGAGGGCTCGTCCAGCACATAAAGCACGCCCGTCGATCGATTGCGTACCACACGGGCGAGCTGCACACGCTGGCGCTCACCCGTGGAGAGCGTGGCGCCGGCGCGGTCGAGTGAAAGGTAATCGAGACCCAGGTCGACCAGACGACGAGCCGTGCTCAAAAACGAATCGCAGATATCCGTCGCCATGGGCTGCATCTCGGCCGGCAAGGATGCGGGCACCCCGCGCACCCACTCAATCGCCTCACCCAGCGTCATGGCCGCCGCCTGCGCCAGATTGATACCGCGCACCTGAGGCAGGCGCACAGCCTCGGAGAGACGCGTGCCGCCACAGTCACGGCATGGCCCCTCGCGCAAAAAGCGTGCAACACGTTTGAGGCCCTTGTCGTCCTTAACCTTGGCGAGCGCATTCTCAACGGTATAGACGGCGTTGTAATAGGTAAAGTCGAGCGGCGTGGCGCCCTCGCCGTTTTTGGGAACGTAGAGAATGTGCTTTTTAACCGCCGGACCATGGAACACGATGTCGCGCTCTAGAGGCGTGAGCTGGTTAAACGGCACGTCGGTGCGCACGCCCATCTCACCGGCAACTTGCTTCATCAGGTCCCACATGAGCGTGCCCCAAGGAAGCACCGCGCCTTCGTTGATGGTTTTGGACTCGTCGGGCACCAGGCTCGCCTCGTCCACCTCGCGCATGACACCGGTGCCGCCGCAGGTAGGGCACGCACCACCACTATTGAAAGCCAAATCCTCGGCACTCGGCGCGTAGAACTCGCGGCCGCACGCAGGGCACGTGAGCGACAGGCCCGCAGCAACGTTAAGGCTCGGATCCACGCGCGCGCCGCAGTGCGGGCACACGTGATGGGCGCAGCGACTAAAGAGCAGTCGCAGGCTGTTGTTGAGCTCGGTCATGGTGCCAAAGGTCGAGCGCACACCTGGCACGCTGGGACGTTGATGCAACGCGAGCGCCGCCGGCACATGCAGTACCTCGTCTACCTGGGCATGCTCAGCCTGCGTCAGGCGACGACGAGTATAGGTGCTAAGTGCTTCCAGGTAACGGCGCGAGCCCTCGGCATAGAGGACGCCCAACGCCAGCGAACTCTTGCCCGAGCCCGACACGCCGGCAATACCCACGAGCTTTCCCAGCGGAATATCGATATCGATGTCCTTGAGGTTGTGGACGCGCGCGCCACGCACCTCGATAGCCTGCGGGCTCATCTTCTGTTCCGTCACCTTTATCACCCTACTCGTGCCATAAAATGCGGTCGCGGATATACTCGCCCAGCATGGGCACGGTAAACCGGACGAGGCCATATCCGGCAGCCTCGATGACGCGCTCGCGAATCAGGCTTGCGCGATATTTACTCGCCCAGCTCTGGGTGCGATCACAGCGCTCAATGATATCCGCCATGCGCGTCGGTTTACCCTCATCAGCAGCCATAGTCTCGATAAAGAGGCGTTGCGGACTGCGCAGCCCGTAATACAGGGGCGCGTCAACCGCTTCGTAGAACTCGGAGACGGCATCCGCATGACCATCCTCGACATCGCGCTCTTCAATGACCTGCGAGCCACGCCGGACAGCAGACCGCCACATGTAATAGCCCACCAGCTGAACCATGTAGGGATGCCCCATGCTCTTGCGCGCCGCAAGGTCCGCTGTCTCCGCGTCAACGTAAAGACCAGCGTCTTTGACCGTCTGGACATATGAATCGCGCACCTTGGGCAAAGATATCGCCCCCAGCGTACGCTGCTGGGCACGCCGCAAAAACGTCACGCTCGGCTCTTCGAGCAGGTCGTCAACCATACTGGGTAAGCCGGCGAACACCAGCGCAAGACCGCGCTGGTCGCTATCGGGCAAGCCCGTGGCATCCTGGTCTCCGAGCACCTGCTGATAGAGAACGGCAAGAGCCGCCAGTTCCTCGATAGACGCCGATTGTGCCTCGTCAATCGCAAACAGGATGCCCTTGCCTGGACCGAGCTTCTTAAGGCGCTTGTTGACCAGCCCTCGCAACGTCTCGCCCTTTGCCCGCGCCGCCTCGACCGACATCCGACCAAACGACGGACCGAACTCCATTGACGTCACAACGGGTTTATTCGAGCGAAGCGCGTCGGCCAAGCGGTCGCATAAGCCAAGCGAAGCGGAATCGGAGACAACCGCCCATCCGCGCTCGCTGGCCAGACGTTGCAGCTCCCGCAGGAGAACCGTCTTGCCGCAGCCGCGGTTTCCCGTAATGAGCATGAGCCTGCCCGGCGCTCCGGCGCCGTTGTCGAGTCCTTCCTCAAAATCTTCGATGACCGACTCGCGACCGATGAGTATCGGAGGCCGCTTGCCAGCCGTGGGCTTAAAGGGATTTGGATTCATGTCGGCCTCCTCGGATTGGCAAACCCTGGTAATAGTTATACCAACTTATACCGAGTTATACCAACAGCAGGTGACAAAAGGGCCGCCCTTCTATCACCTATGGCCGAAAAACTCGGCGTCCGCTGCTCGCCAGGGGCGGAAGGTGGCGGGATCGACCTTTACGTGCGCCGCGGCGGGTACGTCGTACCATTTGACCGTGTAACCGGCGCCGTGAGAGCAAAAGACCGAATCGGGCGTGTTGGGCAGATCGGCCTCTGGCTCATAGGCGGCAGCCTCGATTACGCGCTCGGCATCATGGCAAGCCGCATAGCCGGCGAACTCTAGGTACAGATGCCCGCGACCGCTCGTGTAGGCAGCCACCTCCAGGGCATAGTCCTGCACCTCGGATGCCGGTACGCGACCCACAAGCTTCGCCCGGTCGCCCGCCATCGTCGGCGGCTCGTACTCGGCACCCATGCGCGTGGCATCCGAGAGCGCCCGGCCCACGCACTCCCCCGGCACCTCGAGCTCAAAGCGATACCACGGCTCCAACAGTACCGCCGCGCCAGCCTCACGCGCCTGCATCAAACCCTGGCGAATCGCGCGGTACGTGGCCTGGCGAAAATCGCCGCCCTCGGTGTGTTTGGCATGCGCGCGGCCGCCCGTGAGCGTAATGCGCACATCGGTGATGGGCGAGCCGGTCAGCACGCCCAGGTGATCGCGCTCCATGGCGTTGGTGAGTGCCAGACGCTGCCAGTTAAGATCGAGCTCGTCGGTCGAGGTCACGGTGCCAAACTGCACGCCCGAACCCGCTGACAACGGCTCCAGGTGCAAATGCACCTCGGCATAATGGCGCAGCGGCTCAAAGTGGCCCACGCCCTCGACCGGCTGCGAAATAGTCTCCTTATAGAGAATGCCGCCAGATTCAAACGCAACCGAAAGGCCAAAGCGATCGGCCAACACCCGCTGCACGACCTCGAGTTGCACGGCGCCCATCAACTGCAAATGAATCTGCTCAAGATGCGTATTCCAGCTTACGCCGAGCATGGGATCTTCATCCGCCAGCTCAGTCAACGCTTTGAACACCGCATGGACATCATGTTCGCCCGGGAGCACCGTATAGGTGAGGACCGGCGCAATGACGGGCGCATCGCCCGCAGGCTCCGCGCCCAGGGCGTCCCCTGGGCGAACGTGCGCAAGACCCGTCACGGCACAAATACCGCCAGCAGCAACTTCTTGGGCAAGCTCATACTTTTCGCCGTTATAGATGCGTACCTGATCGACCTTCTGCTCCCATGCCTCGGCACCGGAACGTCCGTCAATCATCTGCTTGGCATGCAACGTGCCGCCGGTCACTTTAACCCAAGCCAAGCGCTCGCCGCGATCCCCTCGGCTGACACGATAGACGCGCGCGGCAAACTCCGGGAGCCACGCCTGTTCACGCATCAGCGCACATATGCCATCCAACAGCTCGTCCACGCCTTGGTCCTTGAGCGCCGAGCCGGCAAAACAGGGAAAGAGCTTGCGCTCGGCAACCATGCGCGACAGCGTCGCGACGGAAAGCTCACCCGCTTCAAAAAACTCCTCGAGCGCCGCCTCGTCCAACGCAGCAGCGTCCTCCTGAACGGCGCCGCCCGCCAGCAGTTCGTTGGCATCCAGGCAGCCTTCGGAAAGACGCTGCCCAAGTTGTGCCAGCAAAACATCGCGGCCGGGATTCTCCAAATCGATTTTGTTGATGAAGATGAACGTCGGGATGTCATAGCGCGCAAGCAGGCGCCACAGGGTTTCGGTGTGTCCTTGCACGCCGTCGTTGGCGCCTACAACCAAAATCGCGTAGTCGAGTGCGCGCAGCGTGCGCTCCGCCTCGGCAGAAAAATCGACATGCCCCGGCGCATCCACGAGCATGACGTGGGCATCGCCATGGTCGAGCACGGCCTGCGACGAGAAAATCGTGATGCCACGCTCGCGCTCGATCGCGTTTGTATCCAGATGCGAATCGCCATCGTCCACGCGGCCGCGCTTGCGAATGCGACCCGCGTTGAACAGCATGGCCTCGGCCAACGTGGTCTTGCCGGCATCGACATGCGCCAAGATTCCAACGACCGCTTGCTTCGACATGGCTCTCCTCTTATTACAAGCCCATCGCACGCGGCAACGGGCGTCCTCGTTCCACACTGGATGATACAATTTACGTGCCGGCGGGCGAAGCGGGCCCTATCCCCCGACCGAGCTCATCGCCCCGCGTTGCCGCGCGGCGATTTTCGTAGGTTCGCGCCTTGCGAAAGCCGGCTTGCAAAACAGCGCAGCGAACGAAAATAGCCCCACCCGGGGCCATTTTCGTTCGCACGAATTGTTGATGCGCGCCCTCGATCTTATGCCTCGTGCAACCAATCGAACGCAACGCGCGGTGTGCCGTCCGATACATGCACGACGCCGGCACGCTCGAACCCCGCCTTAATGCTCGCACCCTGCATGGGCAGGTTATCCTGATGCGTGTCGATGCGCAGGTGATCAGCACGCTCTTTGGCAAAGGCAAACATCGCAGCCGCGATGCCGTGCACGGTGCCATCGGATGCCACACGGTGCAGCACGGCGTACGGAGTGTCGCTGCGCCATTGACCGTCCTCAATTACGTCATAGCACTCGTCCGGGCCCGGTAAAAAGGCAAACGTCGCCACCACGCGACCGCCGACTTCACACACGTAACTGCCACCAGCGGCAATATCGGCAGCCAGTTGCTCGGCCGAAGGCGTGCCCTCGGGCCACTGCGTGGCGTTGCCATGCGCGCGCATAAAGGCGCGGGCCGCGTCATAGATAGCCATGACGGCAGGAATGTCGGTATCGAGGGTTTTTCTGATCATCACGTGGCGACCTCACGTTTATTGGTATCACTTTGATTGAGCAATGATACCAACGTTTGGAGAAGGGCGCGAAGCAGATGGGAAGCAAAAAGCGAGCCGCCTGGTCAAAAGCCAAAAGCGAGTTTTTGGGCGCTGCTACCGGCGGCGATATGAGCGACCTGTTTGCGCGCGAGGACGAGCGCCGTGACGCCCTGGACGCCAAGCGCGATGAGGCCTGGCGCTACAAGTCGTGTGAACGCAAAAACCGTTACGACACGCGCGCCGAGGCCGAGGCAGTTATGGCCGACTGCGAAAACCGCGGACGCCGCGGGCTGGCCTGCTACAAATGCGAATACTGCGGCGGCTGGCATCTGACGTCGCATCCTTGGAAATAGACCCGCATCGGCACGGCACTGACGGAGCGCCAGCCATCGCGCGCAAGCTACGGGCGCGGTGGCACCAAAACATCGTAGCGGACGGCCTTGCCCGCAAGTTGATAGCTCGGCTTAACGCCGGCAAGCAGTGGTCCCTTCACCGGTCGTTTGATAACGACCTTGCGCGGGCGCGCCGCAAGCGCAGCTTCGACC
The DNA here is from genome assembly GCA_019425015.1 of Collinsella sp. Lineage (GTDB taxonomy): Bacteria > Actinomycetota > Coriobacteriia > Coriobacteriales > Coriobacteriaceae > Collinsella. The sequence continues at coordinate 61,174 of JAHYYJ010000007.1, read as the reverse complement.
AGCGTCTCCTCATCGGCGCACGGCTGTTCCAAATGATGCAAGAGTTGGAACTTCTTTTTCACCGCCGCGCTCTTGGTGCGTTCGGGAAACATGGGATCCAGATATACCACGTCGGGGGCGGCAAGCTCGCCCCGCCCGATCAGCTCAGCCGTATGGCGAAGGCCGGCAATGCTGTCCTCGCCCGCATGTAAGCGCATGCGCGACACGGCAGCCGCAAGCGCCGGATCATCTGCCGCGCGATCCAGGGCATCCTTGAGGAGCGCCGCGATCACGCAATCCTGCTCATACAGATCGACGGTAAAGCCCGCGGCCGCCAACAGCAGCGAATCCTCGCCAAAGCCTGCCGTGGCATCAATCGCCCATGGGCACTCGATGCCTTTTGCGCGCGCAGCCTTTACCAACAGCTCTTGCTGCAGACAGCCCTGCTTGAGCCGCGGAAGCATGCGGTCAAAATCGGCACGCAGCTCCATCGTGCCGTCGGTGAGCGTGAGGCCCTCGGACTTCCCGATCAGCTCAAGCCCCGCGGCCCGAGCAACAGAAAAGGGATCGACGACGCCCATGGGTACTCCTTAAAAAGCAAAACGAATACGTGAGTGCCGTTTATGTCGGCACCCAACCGTCCGCTATTGTCCCACATGCGACATGGCCCACAGCATCCCAATGCAAAGCACTGCCATCAATCCCGTGCACACGGCAGCGATCACAGAATCACCCATGCGCCTTCCCAACGACCGCGGCTCACGCACTTGCCCTGCTCCGTACATCATGGCTCCTCCTCGAGACCAGCTCCTTGTTACGGCCTCATCATCGCAGCGCCGCACATGAGCTGCCATCGATTTGGCTTACGTCCAGCTTTCCTTTTTGAAAGGTTGGGTTGGGCTGCGCGGGCTCAAAGCGCTTTCAGGCGCATGCATCGCCGCGTTGAACTACAATGTGCTTCATCATATGTGCAGCACATGGGGTGCGCCAGACCGGCCGTACCCGTATCGAAAGGACCAGCCATGAGCAACGCCTGCAAATTACTCAAAATCCTATCGTTCTTCTTCTTTGTCGTCGGCATTCTAAGTGCAGGCATGGGTGCTACAGCGCTCTTTGCGGGCAGCGCGGCAGGCGATATCACGGGTGCCATGATCGTCTCTTGCGTCGTCGTCATCGTATTGGGCGTCGTCGAAATTGTGACCGCTGTCTTTGGTATCCGCGCGGCAAATAATCCCGCCAAGGCTGGCGTTGTCTGGATCTGGTCCATCGTCTGCCTAGCATGTTCGGTCATCAGTCTGCTCCTCTCCCTGCCCCTCTTGGGTGGGACCGGCTCAAGCATCCCCGATTTTACCGGCTTGATTGTCAGCATTATCTACTTTGTACTCGCCAACCGCGTCAAGAAAGAGGGCATGGACCGTTTGAGCTAAGCCGCATCCGTGTCAATCGCTCAGCGACTCTGGTATATACGCCAATAAAAAGGGCCGATCGCGTAGCAACGCGGTCGGCCCTTTACGTTTGCCCAGATAAAACCTACCAAAATAAACCTGTCCCTTTTTGGCAGGTTGTTAGCCGTGGCGGTACTCGGCGATGATGAAGTCGATGTCGGTTTGAAGGGTGTCCAGGTTTGCCAGGCGCTCTTTGTCGGCAGGGCGCGTGCGGTAGTAGTACGGCGTCATCTGGAACACCGCCTCGATGTCGTCCTGGGTCTGAAGCGTAATATTCGCAGACACCCGCTGCGTTCCGACTAACTCGAGTTCAGTAGTCTTCGGCAGTTTCTCGTCATTGAGATATGGCGTGTCGTAGAGTACCTCCTTGAGCCCAAACAGATGACGGGCGCCTGGCACCACGGTGTAGAGCGAACCTTCGGGTGCCAGCACGCGGGCAAACTCGCGCTCGTTAAAGGGAGCAAAGAGCTCGGTCACCATATCGAAGGCGCCATCGGCCACGGGGATATCCTTCATGTTGGCCACAAAATAGGTCGCATCGCCGCGCTTGGCGGCAAGGCGCACCATCTCTTTGCCCAGGTCGAAACCGTAAGCACCCACGCCCGGCACCGCGCCCATGGCGCTGGTGTAATAGCCCTCGCCGCAGCAAATATCGAGCAACGTCATGGAGCCGTTCGTAGACGCAGCGCGCTCTGCCGCCCGCTCGCGCACCAGCTCGACCATCGCATCGCGCAACGGCGCGTAGTATCCACGGTTCAGAAAGTCACGACGGCTGCGTGCCTGCGACTTGGGATCGCCCATGGAGTCACCGCTCTTGGACGAGCGCAGTAGGTACAGATAGCCCTCGCGCGCGCGGTCAAACCGGTGTCCGCCCGCACACGCAGCACCGCGTTCGTCGTCCACCAACGGCTCATGGCAAACGGGACACAACAACATGGCAACTCCTTAGCGCGAACAACACAACGCCCACCATTGTCGCACGCCTTCCCCACCTAGTCATAGAAGAGATAAGGAGTGTCCCCAGCTGCCGGCAGAAAAGGAACGTCCCTAAGTGCCGACTGGTTGCATTAGGAGTATCATCGTCTGCGCAAATAAGCACAAAAGAGCATGTTAGAGATTGAGAGCGTATGGCTGACACCGTATCTAAGCACATTGACATGACCACCGGATCGCTGTGGCGCAATGTTCCCCTGTTCGCCTTCCCTGTGGCCGCCACGAGCATCTTGGAGCAACTGTCGAACCTCATCGCCACGGTCATCATCGGTAACTTCTCGGGCGACCAGGGAACCCTCGCCATGGCGGCGGTCGGCTCCAATGTTCCGCTTACCAGTCTTATGCTCAACCTGTTTATTGGCATGTCGCTTGGCTCCAACGTGGTCATCGCCAACGCTATCGGCCGCAACGATCAGAACATGGTCAAACGCGCCGTCCATACCTCGATTCTTATGGCACTTGTGGGCTTTGTCGTCATCGCACTGGGCGAGATCTTTGCCGAGCCCATGCTCGCCGCGCTCAACGTTCCCGCCGAAACCATGCCGCTCGCTTCGCTCTACCTACGCGTCTTTTTGCTCAGCATGCCCTCGATCTTGCTTTACAACTTTGAGGCCGCGATCTTCCGCTCCGTCGGCATCACCCGCATGCCGCTGCAGGCGCTTGCCGTGTCCACCGTCCTCAACATTGGCCTGGACCTCATCTTTGTCCCCGTACTCCACTGGGGCGTCGCGGGCGTCGCCATCGCCACCGCCATCGCCTACACCGTCAGCGCCGCTACGCTCTTTATCCGCCTGCTCAAGACCGACTCCGTCGTCCGCGTCACCCCGCGCGACCTGGCTATCGACCCCGTCGCCCTCAAGCGCATCGTCAAGATCGGCCTGCCCGCCGGCATCCAGAGCGCCGTCTTTGCCGTCGCCAACATCATCATCCAGTCTGCTATCAACAGCCTGGGCACCGAGGTCATGGCGGCATCGAGCGCCGCTATGAGCTTGGAGTACGTATGCTACAACCTGCTCAACAGCTTTAGCCAGGCTTGCACCACCTTTGTGGGACAAAACCACGGTGCCCGCCAGATCGACCGCTGCACCAAAACGCTCAAGGTCTGCCTGGTCGAAGGCGGTATCGTTGCACTCACCACGATTGTCGTCATTGTCGGCCTGGGGCGCGAGATCTTGTCGCTGTTCAACAGCGATCCCAACATCGTCTCGATCGGCTATATCCGCGTGTGTTCGATCTTCCCGGCGTACGCCTTTAGCATGTTCTACGAAAACATGTCCGGCTACCTACGCGGCTTTGGTATCTCGCTCACGCCCGCCCTCATCACCATGATCTGCGTCTGCGGCATCCGCTTCTATTGGGTGTTCTGCGTGTTCCCGCACTTCCGCACCTTTGCGAACATCATGATGGTCTACCCCATCAGCCTGGGCACCACGGCGTTCTTTATGGTCGTGGCGGTACTACTTTGCCACCCGGCACGCACCTATCGCGCCACCCAAGCCAAAGCGACAGCCCGCTAGACACCGCACTCAACGCCACGCCAGTCATTAATTGACAATATGCGAGCTCATATAGTCGATAAAGCGCCTCGTGGCGATAGGCATGGTATCCCAGCTGCGCCAAGCTGCCACTACGTCGCGCGAGGGAGCATGCACGATGGGTCGCACACGAATATCGGCTCGCATGCCCTCCACAGTACGACGGTAGAGCATGCTCACGCCTAGGCCCTCCTCCACCATCGCCATGATGGTGTAGTCGTCAGTCACCTCACTCGTCACGTGCGGCGACAGCCCATGTGTCGCAAATGCATCGAGCACCAGGCTCTGTTCGCCCTCATCCAGCAGCACAAAGGGCTCGGACGCCAGGTCGGCGAGCGTCACCTTTTCCTTTGCCGCCAGCGGATGCGCAGCCGGCAGCAGCGCCACCAACTCGTCGTGATAGACCACACGCTTCTCGAGGCCTGCGGTAAACCCGCGCGCCGTAAAGCAAAAATCCACCACGCCGTCGTGCACCCACTGAGCGTTGCGCGTGTAATCGCCCTGCTTGAGGGTAAAGCGTACGCCCGGGTGCAGCGTACCAAAGTCGCGGATCACACGCGGCAGCACGGTACGGCTCACGTTGGTAAACGTCGCGATGCGAATATCGGTCGACGAAAGCCCCAGCAGCTCCTGGCGCTTGCCCTCGAGCTCGGCCTCGGCGGTCACAATCTGGCGCAGGTACGGCAGATACTGCTTGCCATCGCGCGTAAGCGAAACGCCCTGCTTTCCGCGCTCGATAAGCGTGGTGCCCAGCTCGCGCTCGAGCGCCTTGACGGCCTGGCTCACCGCACTTTGCGTATAGCCCAACTCGTCCGCCGCGCCCTTAAGACTGCCGCGATCGACCACCATACAAACAATCTGATACCGCGATGCCATCGTGCCTCCACATCAATGCAGCCGTAAAACGTTTTGCCAGCGCTTTTCCTAATGACATTAGCATTTCTTAATCATACTGAAGATACATTCGCTTTACTACATCCACATCTGGGAGCAGAATCCTTTTTACGAAACCGTTCTGTAACAAAAGGAGTCCCATGGATCGCAAAAAAGCAATCGCGCTCTCATTTTCCGTTCCCGTCGCATGGGGCTTTTCGTACCCCCTCATGAAGATCGGCATGGACAGTATGAACGCCACGAGCATCGTTGCGCTGCGCTGCATCATCGCCTTTGTGGCTTGCCTGCTGCTCTTCCACAAGCGCGCTTTCCGCATCAACCGCGACCTTATGGTCCGCGCTGCCATCATCGGCGCCATTATGGCAACCGAACTCACCTGCATGTGCCTGGGCTCCAGCCTCACCTCCGCCTCCACCGCCGGCTTTTTGCAGAGCCTGACGGTCGTGATCGTGCCGTTTGCCAACGCCGCCCTGCTGCGTCGTGCCCCCGAGCGCAAAGTGCTCGTCGGCACCGCCATCGTCACCTGCGGTATGTTGCTGCTCTCGGGCGCCGACTTCACCAGCCTGAACCCGGGCGCGCTCATCATGCTGCTCTCCGCTTTTGTCTATGCCGGCCACATTATCGTGGCCAAGCGCTTTGTCGAAGAAGTCGATCCGCTGTCCCTGGGCGTTTGGCAGCTGGGCTTCGGCGGCCTGTTCTCGGGCATCGCCGCATGCGCCTTTGGCGGCTTCACGCTTCCCAGTACGCCCAGCGAGATCGTGCTCGTCGTTGCCCTCGCGCTCATCTGCTCTGCCTACGGCTTTATCACCCAGACGCTCGTGCAGCCCCACGTGCCTGCCGAGACCACCGGCTTCGCTTTCTCGCTCGAGCCGGTCTGCTCTGCCGTCTTTTCGTTCTTCCTGGTCGGCGAGGTCCTGAACCCCATCGCCTTCTTTGGCGCCACCCTCATCCTCACCGGCGTCATGGTGGCAACCGTCGAGCTTCCGCGCCTCCGTGCACATGGACAGACCCGTATGGCAGGAGCGCCCGAGCGCGTCTCGTAGACCCCGTTCTTCATACAGCCGTGTCATAAAGGCAACCGGTGCGCCTTTACAATAGATGCCAACAGAGCATCTACCATAAAGGAGCCCCATGGACACCGCAACCCGCGACCACAACATAGCAACTTGGTTGGGCGATGCGCCGCAGCCGGTACGTGACACTACGAACCAGCTGCTCGAGCGCATCGCCCTTTTGCGTGCCGAGCAGACTATCTACCCGGCACAAGACGACATCCTCAATGCCCTCGCCTACACGCCGGCCGACCAGGTCAAAGTTGTCATCTTGGGTCAGGACCCTTATCACGGTCCCAATCAGGCCATGGGACTGTCGTTCTCGGTCCCCGCAACGCAAACCAAGTTGCCGCCGAGCCTGCGCAACATCTATAAGGAACTCAAAGCCGATCTGGGTTGCCCCATTCCCGCCACGGGAGACCTAACACCATGGGCACAACAGGGCGTCCTGCTCCTCAACACCACGCTCACCGTGCGCGAGCATGCCGCGAACTCGCACGCCAAACTGGGCTGGAGCACCCTGACCGACTACGTTATCGAACGCTGCTGCCAGCTGCCCCAGCCGGTAGTCTTTTTGGCATGGGGTCGCTTTGCCCAGCAGATGGTCGAAGGCAAGCTCGCCGCAATCGGCGCGGGCAAAGCAACCGGCAAGTTCTGCCTGGCCTCTACGCACCCCTCGCCGCTTTCGGCCAACCGTGCCACGGCAGAACTCCCCGCTTTTATGGGGTCGCGCCCCTTCTCCGCTGCCAATCGGCTACTCGAACAGCACGGCTCGACCCCCGTCAACTGGACTTGCCTCAGCTAAAAATCGATACATCAAAAACGCGCCCGACGGCTTTCCATCGGGCGCGTTTCCTATTCGGGCCAAATAAATTGTGTGCGGCCGGCCTCGCCGCCATCGATCAGCAGGCTCTGCCCGGTCATAAACCGGTTGGTCACGCCCACAAAGTAGATCCACTCGGCGATCTCTTGGGCGGTGGCCCAGCGTTTAAGCGGCGTGAGCTCCATAATCTGGTTCCACAGGTGTTCGTCTTCCATCACGCAACGGTTGAGCGGCGTGATAACGCCGCCCGGGTCCACACTGTTGGCGATGGCCTGCGGTGCCAGGCGGTTTGCAAGGTTCTTGGTGTAGGCGATAACGCCGCCCTTGCTGGCAGCATAGGCAGGAAACTCCGATCCCGTATGTCCGCTCGCCGACCCCACATTGACCACGGATTTGATAGCCAGTGTCGGCTTGGCGGCAAGCCCCTCCCCCACAAAGGCGTAGTGCTCGGTCACGTTGATGGTGCCACGCAGGTTGGCAGCAATATCGTCGGCCGAATCCTGCGTACCAGCAACGTTCACGATTACCTGGGGTTCAAGGTCGCCTGGAAACGAGTCAGGCTCGCGGACATCAACGATCAGATGGCGGTAGCGCTCGTGTTCGATCGCCGCCGGCAGCAGATCAAAGCCCACGACCTCGTGGCCCTCGTCCAAAAAGCGCTGCACGCACGCGGCTCCGATACCGCCCGAAGCGCCCGTGATCAAAACCCGCATACTTGCTCCTTAGGCGGTTGCGTGGCGCTCGAGGTACTCGGAACCCACATTCTCGCGCTCCCAGCCGCGCACGACCTTGTAGCCCACGGGGCTCAGGAAGACCTCGCACAGCAGCTCGGCGACAGCGCCGGTCAGCGAACACATAAGGACCTGCACCCAGGTCCAACCAAAGAACGTGTGGCTCACCACAATGGCAAAGACCAGGTTGTCGATAAACTGGCCAACACCCGTGGACACATAGGAGCGGAAGGCAAAGCTCGCAAAATTATTCTTTTTGAGCATGCGGCCGAGCGACTGGTTGAGCGTGGAGTTAACCACGGCAGAGACGAGCATCGCCAGCGAAGAGCCCAGCACCACGTACCAGGTGCCACCGATGGTAGCGTTAAGGGCAGTGTTAACCTCGATCATGCCCGTGTCGTAGTAGGCGCCCCACATACCGGGCGTGAGCGAGCATGCCCAAAAGCACAGGCTCACGGCCAGGTTGACCAGCAGCGCGAGGATAGAGATTTTGATGGATGCCTTGGCGCCAAAGCGCTTACAGATCATGTCCTGGCACAAAAACGAAACCCAGCTCACCACAAAGCCGCAATCGAGTGCCAGATACGGCAGGCTGATGAGCTCTTTGTTGGCCAGCAGGTTCATCATGATGACGCTCACGAAAAACAGCGAAACCGTTGCCGCGGGAATGCTCCGCAACAGGACCTTGTAGTCCTCCATGACCTTCTTGATCATTATGTACTCCTTTGGTTTTAGGTTTAACGAGCAGGATATCGGACCCGAACTGCTCGGACGCCCCGGTCTTGAGACGACGGTGGGTATGATAGCCGCTCACGCGGCATCAGGCAAGCAAATGGCGCGGCAGCCCCGCAGGGCCACCGCGCCGATGCGTTAAAAGGCCACGTTGCCAAACTCCGACAGGATAAGGTCGGGGTTGTGGTCGGTTGCCCAATCCACGTTCCACGGGCTCGTGAACAGCAGCAGCTTACCGCCGCGCATGTCCTCGACGCGCAGGGTGTCGCGCGTGAGCGAAAGGCCCGGGATATCGATGGTGTCGGGGTCGTTCTGAATCCAGCGGATGTCCGTATAGGGCAGTGGCTGGCGACGAACCTCAACACGGTACTCGGCCTTGAGGCGGCGCTCGAGTACCTCAAACTGCAGCACGCCGACCACGCCCACGATGACGCTCTCCATGCCGGCACCCAGCTCGCGGAAGATCTGGATGGCGCCCTCCTGGGCAAGCTCCTCCATGCCCTTCACAAACTGCTTGCGCTTGAGCGTGTCGACCTGCGTAATGCGAGCAAACATCTCGGGGGCAAACGTCGGGATCTGCGGATACTGCACGTGGCGCTTGCCGGAGCACACGGTGTCGCCGATGCTAAAGATACCCGGATCGAACAGGCCCACGATATCGCCCGCGTACGCCTCGTCCACGATGGCGCGGTCGTCGGCCATCATCGAGGTGCCCGTCGCCAGCTTGAGCTTGCGGTTGCCCTGCACGTGGAAGGCGTCCATGCCGCGCTCGAACTTGCCCGAGCAAATGCGCACAAAGGCGATGCGGTCGCGGTGGTTCTTGTCCATGTTGGCCTGGATCTTAAAGACAAAGCCGCTAAAGTCGTCACGGCAGGGATCGACCGGCTCGCTGGTGAGCGTATCGGTATAGGCGCGCGGCGTCGGGGCAAGGCGCAGGAACTCCTTGAGGAAGGGCTCCACGCCAAAGTTGGTGAGCGCCGAGCCAAAGAACGCCGGGCTCAGCTTGCCGCAGGCCACGGCATCCAAGTCGAGCTCGTCGCCGGCACCATCGAGCAGCTCGATGTCGTCCATCAGGTTCTTATGGTTCTCCTCGCCGATAAGCTCATCCATGGCGGGATCGCCCAACTCGGCCTCGACCTCGGCGACCTTCTTGGTGGCGTTGGCGTGGCCGTCGCCCTCAAAGGCGATAACGCGACGGGTCTGGCGGTCGAACACGCCGCGGAAATTGCGACCGCTGCCGATCGGCCAGTTCATGGGATACGTATTGATACCCAGGACGTTCTCAATCTCTTCCATGAGCTCAAACGGATCGCGAGCCTCGTGATCGAGCTTATTCACAAAGGTGAAGATGGGAATATGGCGCAGCGTACAGACCTTAAAGAGCTTTTTGGTCTGGGCCTCGACGCCCTTGGCGCCGTCGATGACCATGACCGCAGCATCGGCGGCCATAAGGGTACGGTAGGTATCCTCCGAGAAGTCCTGGTGGCCGGGGGTATCGAGGATGTTGACGCAGGCGCCGTTATAGGTGAACTGCAGCACCGAGGAGGTAACGGAAATACCGCGCTCCTTCTCGATGTCCATCCAGTCCGAGACGGCATGCTTGGCCGAGCTCTTGCCCTTGACCGAGCCGGCGGTCTGAATGCTGCCGGTATAGAGCAGCAGCTTCTCGGTAAGCGTGGTCTTACCGGCGTCCGGGTGGCTGATGATCGCGAATGTGCGGCGCGACGAGATTTCATCCGACAGGCTTGCCATGCGGATCCTTTCTTGCATTGAGTGCATTACGTCGATGTAACCGCACTATTGTAGCCGCGAAATGCTGCAGCAGGGCACCTATCAGGACAAATTCATCAGTTGGGACCCAGGGTAGCAGTCGATGGCGGCACTCCGCAGCAGTTCGTCTCGATCTGTAACATCTAGACGGTTTTTGAACCTCTACCTGTTACAGATTTAGACAAACAGGTGGACGTCCCAGAAAGATCTCGATCTGTAACATCTGGCCACTCAAAACGGGTCCATCTGTTACAGATTGAGATATAAGGATAGACGGGTGGCCAATGTCTCGATCTATAACATCTAGCAGCCAAAATCTTCTCCAGTTGTTACAGATTGAGACAACCAGGTGGGGCCCGCCAGCAAAATCTCAATCTGTAACAGGTAGCCGTCCAAATCGGTTCCAGATGTTACAGATTGAGATGAACGAACGAGCGGACAATCCCTATTTACCTCTTGCATAACTGTATATAGTGTATATATACTGTGCTTACCGGTTATATACACGTGTAGCCCATCAGCTAAGGAGCCGCTGTGGACATCATCCTATCCAATTCGAGCGACAAGCCCATCTACGAGCAAATATCCTCGCAGGTCAAAGCTCAGATCCTTTCGGGCGCACTCGCTGCGGGAGCCAAACTCCCCAGCATCCGTGCACTCGCGAGCGATCTTGGCGTGAGCGTCATCACCACCAAGCGGGCCTACGCCGACCTGGAGCAGCTCGGGTTTATCTGCACCGTGCAAGGCAAAGGCTGCTTTGTCGCCGAGGGCAACCAAGAACTCTTGCGCGAAAGTCAGCTCTGCCATATCGAAGAGTTGCTTGCGAAAGCGGCGAGCCAAGCCGAAACCCTGGGCGTCACGCGCGACAAACTGCACGAGATGCTCGACCTGGTAGCCCCCGAAACCATGCAGTAGCCATCTGCAAGAAAGGCTATACCATGCAAAACCTTTTAGAACTCAAAGGCATCTCACGCACTGTAAGCGACCGCTTTTCGCTGCGTGACGTCACGCTTGCCGTGGAGCCTGGCCAGATTGTCGGCTTTGTTGGTGCCAACGGTGCTGGCAAAACAACGACGATTCGAGCCGCTCTTGGGCTTGTAAAGCTCGATGCCGGCGAGGTGCACCTGTTTGGGCAGCGCTGTGGCGCCGACGCGCCCGATGAATCGCAACGCCATCTACGCTCCCGCGTCGGTCTTGTCCTGGACACGTGCCCCTTCCCCTCCACGCTCAGGGTAGGCCAGATCGAGTCGCTCGTAGGCCCGACGTACCCCACATGGGACCGCGAAACGTTCGCCGGATTCATCAACCGATTTGGCCTCGATCCCAAGACAAAGGTCAAGGACCTCTCCCGCGGCATGGGCATGAAACTGCAGCTTGCCTGTGCACTCAGCCACAATGCCAAGCTGCTCGTTTTGGACGAAGCCACCGCGGGCCTCGATCCCATGGCACGCGAGGAGCTGCTCGATGAGCTGCTTGCCTTTGTCGCCGACGGCCAGCACAGCGTGCTGCTCTCGAGCCACATTACGTCCGACCTCGATCGTGCCGCCGACCGCATCATCTGCATCGATAACGGTTCGATTGTGTTTGATCTGCCGCGCGAGGACATTACCGACCGCGCCGGCATCGCCCACTGCACCCAAGCACAGGCCGCCGAGCTTATGGCTTGCGTCGAAGGTGCCCGTGCCGCCCACCACGCCTATAGCGTGGACGTGCTCGTGCCCAACCGTCGCGAAACGCTCGAGGCCTTCCCCGAGATTCCCTGCGATCGGGCAACCATTGACGACTATCTGCGCCTCATGCTGAAAGGGGCTTCGAAATGAAACGCGCCTTTATGTCCGAGCTCGCTATCGTTCGCACGCTCGTCCCGAGCATCGCGGGCGTCGGCCTGTTCATATTCGTCGTGCTGACCCTTGCCAACGCATCGGACGGCGATTCCGGCATGAGCGCTGGCGCCTGCGCGGTCAGTGCCATGTCACCCATCATGGTCATGAACTCGCTGGCCGGCTTCGACAATCAAAACGGTTGGGAGCGCTATCGCGCAACGCTGTCTCTCTCGCGTAAAGAAATCATCTGCGCACGCTACCTGAGCGTTATTGTCTTCTCCGCCCTCATGGCATGTGCAGCTACGCTTTTGAGCATCGCCTCCATCCCGCTCTTCAATGGCGCGGGCATTCCTTCGACGGGACAGACGGTCTTTGAAATCGCAATCGCCTCGGCAGCATCGATGCTCATCTCCCTCATGATGGTGTTTTTGGCACAGCCGCTGTTCTTTCGATTTGGACACATGGAGGCGCTGCGCCTATCCGTTGGCCTGTTTGCCATGCTCGGATGCCTTGCCATGGCCACGCTGAGCTCCTCCAACCCCATCAGCAACTGGCTCATGTCGATTGCCGGAGCGAATCCCGATCCCGCCGTTCTGGGCTGTCTGTGTGCAGGCATCGCCGCACTTACCCTCGCGCTATGTGCAATCAGCTGCGCAGTCAGCACCAAGGTCTATCGGGCACGCGACCTGTAATCGACAGCCAAAGGGCTTGGGCTGCACGCCACCTCATTTACTAGATAAGACGAAGCAACAACAACGCCGCCGCCCTTCGAAGCATGCCGTTTAGATCTTGGAAACCAAAGAGAAGTCGACAGCATATCGACAATTCGAGCCTTCACCAAATGGCTCCCCGGAACATAACCCCCGTCTCGCCGCGGCCATATCAAACCTTCATGGTGGGGCGGTATCCTCATGTCCATAAAACTCGCAGGATAAACCCATTATCCAAGGAGGCACCGCACCCGTGTCGTGGGTTGTCGCAGCATTTGCGTCAGCATTCTTTGCCGGCATCACATCCATCTTGGCCAAATGCGGCATCAAGCAGACCGACTCCGATGTCGCGACGGCCATTCGCACCTGCGTGGTGCTCGTTTTCGCCTGGGCAATGGCGGGCATTTCTGGATCCATTGGAACCATTGGCAGCATCGAACCCAGATCCTGGCTCTTTCTCGTCCTCTCGGGACTCGCTACCGGTGCTTCGTGGATCTGTTACTTTAAGGCGTTGAGCATCGGAAATGTCAATAAGGTCGTACCGGTCGACAAGATGAGCACCGTGCTCGCCGCGCTGGTCGCCATCGCGCTTTTTGACGAGACGAGCAACCTTGCGGTTAAGCTCGTGGGAACCGCTGCCATCACCCTCGGCACGTTTTTAATGATCGAGAAGAAGCAGTCCGCCGAACCCGAGCAGCAGCAAGACCGAACCTGGCTCGCTTACGCCCTCGGCGCCGCCGTGTTCGCGGCACTCACCTCCGTCCTCGCCAAGATCGGCATCGAAGGCGTCGAGTCAAACCTGGCCACGGCAATCCGCACCTGCGTGGTACTGGTTATGGCATGGGCAATCGTGGCAGCCAAGGGAAAACTGGAGCAGGTCGCGCACGTTGACCGGCGCGAACTCACATTTCTCGCAACATCGGGCATCGCGACTGGAGCATCGTGGCTGCTCTATTACTATGCCATCGCTGCAGGCCAGGTGAGTGTCGTGGTGCAGATCGACAAACTATCGATTGTCGTATCGGTGCTATTTGCGCGCCTGGCATTCAACGAAAAACTCTCCCGCCGCAGCGCCATCGGTCTCGCCCTCATCGTACTGGGCACCGCCGCGCTTGCAATTTGGAAGTAGCGCCGATACCGAACGAAATCCAGTCCACCCGCAAATCCGTGACACAGCGCCCGCACCGGACTTGAGATGTTTGTACTGACTGCGCGCTACCGTGCTACTTGCGCAGCGGCTTGGGCAGCGGGATGCCGGCGGCGATGACGGCCGCGATAATCATGCAGACGATACCCTTGAGTGGGAAACACATAAGCAGCAGGCCCACAACCATGACAGGCTGGCGCATGACGGCGCCCATCGTCGATGCCGTGCAGACGGCGACGCAAAAGACCGGATCTGCGCCGGTGAGGATGGCAAGGCCATAGCCCAGGCTTACGCCCGAGAAGATAACGGGGAAGAAGTGGCCGCCGCGCCAACCAAGGTTGATGAGGGCGGGCGTCAGCATGGCCTTAACAAGACCGGTCGCGATAAGCACGCCGGCAGGAATGGTCAGATAGGTTTCCATGAGCACGTCGGCCTGGGTCTCGCCAGCAAACATGGTGTAGGGCAGGACCGTGCCGCAGATAGCAAGCGCCAAACCGGCTAGCATGGCCTTGACGACAGGACGCTCCCCTATTGCATGTGACAGTGCCTCGCTCGCATGCTCGGAGACAAAGTACAGCCAACCGCATACGGTGCCGACCAACGCCAGCGGAATGAGCCAGACAAGTTCCAGATTGCCCACCTCGGCGGACTCGAACCTGGGCATGCCCATGCCGCCGCCCACAAGCTGGCCAAGCAGCAGGTAGGTGCCCAGACCGCCGGCAATCGCGATGCCGTAGACCACCGTCTTTTGCGCCTTGGGCAACTTGATGGTGATCTCGCCGGACGCGGACTCATCGTCGGCGTCTTCGCCCTGGCCATCGGCGCTACCGGCAAGCGGTGCCACAAAGCCAAAGACGGGCGCGGTAAAGAGCGCCGTCAGGGCAGCCTGGGTACCCAGCAGCGTAAGCTCCCTAAACTCGGCGCCAAAGCGACGCATGCGGTCGCCGACCCAGCTGCACAGACCAGCGATAACGCCGGTCAGGCCGGCCTCCGGTCCAATGCTTCCGCCAAACAGCAGCGGCAGCAATGCCGCGAGCGAAAGCTTGCCCAGTTTGTCGTACGGGTAGCGCCCGTCTTGCTTAACCTTAGCCATCACCTGGTTGAGGTCATCGGTCTTGGTGCCTGTCATCTTTTCGTACAGACCGATTAACAGGCCGCCCAGCAGGCAGACGAAAAACGGGTACGGCAAAAAGCCAAACGGGCCGCTGGCGAGTTCGGGCGACGCCGCGCCCAGCATGTGGGGGATCTCGGTCCACAGATAGTCGATACCGTGCTCCATCGCAAAAAAGAACAGCCAGACCGCGGCACCTGCGAACGCACCGGTCACGGCAACGCTCACTAAAAACAGCGCGCGGTTTGTGGGTTTGGCAAGGTTGTCCATCGGGTCCTCCCGCGGTCAAAGTCGACATAATTACGTTTTATTGTAGAGCGAGCGTTGCCCAGACAAGCCAACCATCTGCGCCACAAACGGCACCATTGGGAGTCATAGTGGGGCAGGCTCAAGACTTATCCGTTGATAATCGAGACAATCTCGCGCAAATCGTCGGCAAAGTAGATGCCTTGCTGGCGCCTCGGGCTCGAAAGCCCCTTATCAATCATGTGCCCGAGCAGCGCCTTGAGGTCGTTGTAGTAACCGTCAAGGTTATACAGGATGCACGGAGCACTCAGGTGCCCCAACGACACCGCGGACATGACCTCGGCAATCTCCTCGAGCGTGCCCGTGCCGCCCGGAAATGCGATGAACGCATCACCGAGCTCGATCATCTTGTCCTTACGCTCGGCCATATCGCTCGTCACGATGAGGTCATCGATGCCGTCGTGCTGAAACTCGGCCTCTATAAAAAAGCTCGGCTCAACACCCGTCACGTGTCCACCTGCCTCGAGTACGCTATCGGCGAGCGCGCCCATCAGGCCCGATTTGGACCCGCCGTATACCAGCGCGTGCCCGTTGGAGCCAATCCAGTTGCCCAGCTCTTGCACCGCAGGCAGAAATGCTGGGTCGTTACCAACGCTGGCGCCCAGGTATACCGTGATATTCATATTCAGTCCCCCTCGTCATGACGCGCAGCGCCCGTTCTAGCGCTGGCGTCGACGATACTCGCGCACACGACGCGAAAGATCGGCGAGCTCGTCGCGATCGAGCTCTTCCAAATGCTCCAGATCGTCCATAAAGCGCGCCATGGTGTCCTTTTGGCGCATCTTGATGAGCGTATTGCAGTAGTTCACCGCCACGCCCGTGAGCATGGCAATGTAGAAGATGCTGATAACGCTCAGGACAACGGTAATCGCGCGGGCGACCGGCGTTTCGGCCGGGATATCGCCAAAGCCGATGGTCGAGACCGTCTCAAAGCTAAACCAGAGACCATCGCCAAACGTAAGGGTCGTGGGCTCGGACAACCAGACGGCCGTCGAGCACAGCAGATAGAAGATGAGGAACAGGCCCGTGATACGCACGAAACCGGCCTGGCGCAAAACAACAGCAAGCGTCCTGAGCTTTTTCATCGCGACCCCTTTTCTCAGACGTCCAATCACATTCGCTCGGTATTGTCCCACGCCTCTCCCGCAAACGAAACTAGTCATTGGGGACGTTCTTAAATGACTAGTCAAACAAGAACGTCCCCAATGACTAGTCGTTTAAGAACGTCCCCAATGACTACCAGCTGCCGCCTGGGCAGGCTGGGCTGGTATCCTTATGCGGTAATGTCTCGATTCGTTAGGATTGCATGTGAGAGCTGCCACTGTCCTTCGTTCAGTTATATGTCGCGCCCTGGCCATTGTGCTCGCCGCGCTTGCCGTGCTGAGTTCTATCGCGCCTGTCCAGGCTTTTGCCGCTGACTCTAGCCAGCCAGTCAAGACGGTCCGCGTTGGTTGGCTCGTCAACAACGAGGGCTTCCAGGACGGCACCCCCGGCGAGCGTCTATCGGGATGGGGTTACGAGTACCTCCAGACCCTGTCGTACTACACGCCCGGCTGGCGGTACGAATACGTCTCCGGCACCTTCACCGAGCTTATGGACATGCTCGAGGCAGGCGAAATCGACCTCATGCCCAGCATCTCCTACTCCGAGGAACGCACCCAAAAGCTGCTCTTTTCCTCGAACCCCGAGGGCACCGAGCGCTACTACATCTACGCCAAGCCCGATCGCGACGACCTGGCCAAGGGTGACCTCCAAGCGCTCCAGGGCCTTACCATCGGTTGCAACTCCGGTGTTATGCAAACCTTCGTTGGCCAGCAGTGGCTCGCCAACGAAGGAATCACCTGCACATACAGGGAGTATGACGGAGGCTCCATGCTCTTTGACGCACTCGCAAACGACGAAGTCGACGCCGTCATCATGAACGACACCATCTCGTCACCCGATGCGTCGCCCATGTTCTACGTTGGCTCGAGTGACTACTATTTTGCCGTCCCCAAAAGCCGCCCCGACCTGATGAACGATATCAATGCCGCCATGACGGCAATCGCCCGCGTCAACCCACGTTATAACGACGAGGTCAAGGCGAATTACTCGGCCCAAAACAGCGGCTCATCATCGCTCACCGGCCCCGAGCGCTCCTGGCTCAAAGCAAACGACAACACCATCACGATCGGCTATCTTAAAAACAAACTCCCCTACTGCACGCAAAATGACGACGGCGAAATGGAAGGGTCGCTCGCCTCGCTTGCGACGACGCTACACGATAAATTTGGCATTACGGTCAAAACCGTCGCCTTTGATAGCTACAAGATGATGTCAAAGGCCCTGTCAAAGGGAAGCATAGACGTTGCGCTGCCGGTATACCGAGATTACTGGTTTGCCGAGCAAACAGGCGTTGTGCAGTCGATATCGTTGGGGACCATATCCCTCACCGCCATCTACACCGGCAGCAACCTGAACAAAGACCTTCAGAACATCGCCTGTACCAAATCATCGTTTGTCAACAAAAATGCACTTGAAAGCCTGTTCCCCACAGCGACCGTAACCGAATACCAATCCGACGATGAAGCGTTCGACGCCCTCAGGAAGGGAACGGCGCACTGCATCGTCGCTCCCAGTTCACGCGTAAAAACCATCGGTGACCGTTACGATCTCGAGGACTGCGAGACGGTCGAGCTCCCTGACACCTGTGAGCTCTCGTGCTGGATTTCGCGCGGAAAGCCCGAGCTGCTGGGAATCATCAACAAGGGCATCATCAATGCCGGAGAATCGCTCTCCGCAAGCAATTTCTCCTCCACGTCGTACACGGCCCAGGAATCCAACACGCTTCAATTCCTTTATCGCAACCGCACCGCCATTGCAGCTACCCTCATCGGTATGTTGTCGGTCGGCATCGTCCTGCTCATCTGGGCGCTCGTGCGCGCTCGAACCGAGCGCAAAAAAGCCGATGCTGCCAACGCCGCTAAGACGGCATTCCTCACGCGCATGAGCCACGACATCCGAACGCCGCTCAACGGTATCCTGGGCCTTATCGAGATCGAGGAATTGAAGGAAGGCGATATCCAGGTCGCCCGCGAGAGCCGTGCCAAGGCGCGCGTTGCCGCCAATCACCTGCTCTCGCTGATCAACGACATCCTCGAGATGGGCAAAATCGAAGACCGCAAGCTAACACTGGAGCATACGCCTTTTAACCTCAAAGAGCTCTGTGATAATACGCTGGTGCTGTGCAAGCTCCGCGCGTCCAGTAACGGCATCACCATGCAGGACAATAGTCTGCCGTACGCCACGGGGCCATACATGATCGGCAGTCCCACCCATATCCGACAGATCATGATCAACCTATTAGACAACAGCATTAAGTACAACAAGCACGGCGGCTCCGTCACCTTTAGCTCAAAGACCAAGCCACTCGATAACGGGCGCGCGCTCTTTTGCTTTAGCGTTTCGGATACCGGCATTGGCATGACTCCCAAGTTTTTAAAGCATATCTATGAGCCGTTTGCCCAAGAAGGTGACGATGCGCGCAGCAAGTTCCAAGGAACCGGCATGGGCATGCCAATCGTCAAGTCGCTTGTTGAACTGATGGGCGGTACGATTGAGATTTCGAGTGAGGTTGGCGTGGGGAGTACGTTCAACGTCCAGATTCCGCTCGATATCGACAAGAACCCTCAGGCGCGGGCAGATACGGTCGAGAGGGTGCTCGACTGCTCGCTCGCCGACATGAACGTGTTGCTCGCCGAAGACAACGAATTGAATGCCGAGATTGCCCAGACGCTGCTAGAATCCGAGGGCGTCGTGGTCACCTGCGCCGCCAATGGCAACGAAGTCGTCGATCTGTACCTGTCACATCCCGCCGGCAGCTTCGATGCGATTCTGATGGACATCATGATGCCGGGCATGGACGGCTATGAGGCAACCCGCGCGATTCGTCTGAGCGAGAAGGTCGATGCAGCCGATATCCCCATCATCGCGCTCACCGCCAACGCCTTTGCCGAGGACGCCAAGGCGGCACACGATGCCGGCATGAACGCCCATCTGTCCAAACCGCTCGACTTTAACAAGCTCAAAAACATACTCGCCCGCATCAAGAAAAACGGATCCGTTTCGCTATAGTTTGTGCTCAATCACCACGCACGACCAGAAAGGAAACCAACGATGTTTAGGCCCTTACGTCGAAAGAAACGCGCCATCACTGACGAGGAAGCGCGCGAACTGCTCGCTACCTGCAAGCGCGGCGTCTTTGCCGTCAACGGCGACGATGGCTACCCGTACGCCATTCCCGTCAACTACTTCTTTGACGCCGAGCACGACAAGATTTATTTCCATGGCGCCAAGGCTGGCCACAAGGTCGACGCACTCAAGCGCGATGACAAGGTCTGCTTTACCGTTTACGGCAACGAGTGGTACAAGGACGGTGACTGGGCTCCCTACGTTATGAGTACCGTAGTCTTTGGCCGTTGTCGCCTGGCGAATGACACCCCCGCGTTTATCGAGGATAAAGTTCGCCAGCTCGCGCTTAAGTACTACCCTTCTGCCGAAGAAGTCGAAGAGGAAATCGCCAAGGACATTAAGGGCGTCCAGCTCTACGAGATTACGATTGAGCATCTTTGCGGCAAGCAGATTCAAGAAAAATAAACCTCCGCAGCAGGTCTGCGCCCAATGGTTACAGACGTTTTACCATGCGGGACCTTCCAGCCGGCTTGGCAGAAGGCCCCGCATGCAGTGCTCACTTACCGTGCATTAAAAACGTAGCGGTCCAAGCGGTCGCACGCTTCCCTTACGCGCGAAAGCGGCAGCGCCAAATTCACGCGAATGTGGCAGGGCCCGTGGAACGGGCGGCCGTCCTGATACCCCACGCCCACGCGCGCCCCCTCGTCGAGCAACCACTGAATATCGCGGCCATGCTCGCGGCACCACTCGGTGCAGTCCAGAAACACCATGTACGTGCCCTGCGGACGCGAATAGGACACGCCCTCAAAATGCTCGTCCACGTAATCGCAGAAGTACTCGATATTGCTGGCAAGCACCTGGTTGAGCTCGTCCACCCACTCGTAGCCCTGCGGCTGGTAGGCACCGATAAGCGCATGCATGGAGAGGACATTCATCTCGTTGTAGTGAGTCTTGTTGGACACGGCGCACACGCGGTCGCGCAGCGTCTCGTTGTAGACAATGTGGTAGCTGCCGACCAGGCCCGCCAGGTTGAACGTCTTGCTGGGCGCATAGAGGGCAACCGTGCGCATGCGGGCGTCCTCGCTCACCGACTGCGTCGGGATATGCTTGTGCCCCGGCAGGATGATATCGGACCAAATCTCGTCCGAGATCACCACGCAATCGTGCTGGCGATAAATGTCCATAGCGCGCTCGATCTCGTCGCGCTCCCATACGCGGCCGCAGGGATTGTGCGGCGAGCAGAACACCGCGGCATGAATGTGGTTTTGGGCGAGCTTGCGCTCCATGTCCTCAAAGTCCATACGCCACACGCCTTGATCGTCGAGCTTAAGCGGGCTGTGGACAATGCGATAGCCCGCGGCTTCGATGGACTTGGTAAAACCGATGTAGGTGGGGCTATGGACCAGCACAGCATCGCCTGGCTGGACATACGCGCGCAACGTCGACACGACACCGCCCAGCACGCCGTTTTCGTAGCCGATATGCTCAGGCGCCAAGCCCTCAACGCCGTTGCGACGGCTCTGCCATTCGATGATGCGGTCAAAGTACTCGGGACGCGGGTTAAAGTAGCCAAACATGGGATGCTGGGCGCGCTGAATAATGTGCTCCTGGACCGTGGGCACCGTGGCGAAGTTCATGTCCGCCACCCACATGGGTATGCGGTCGAAGCCCTCGTCGGGTGCGTTCGGGGCCATACCGGGGATCTCGCCCCAAGAGTCAACGGCAATGGAGTCCATGCCGTGGCGGTCGATAAGCGAGCTAAAGTCGTATTTCATGCTGAGCTCCCGTGCAAAGAAGGCTGTTTCGATAGGCGTTATTGTCCACCAGCGTAGGCGATTTTGGCATGGGGTTTGGCGCTTAATTTGACGGGTGCAGACGGATGGCTGGTTAGCCTTACGCGTCGTTGACGGCGACTACGGTTAGCTGGGTTTCATCGACCGTAAAAGATATGTCGAGTCCGGCGTAGGCCAAGTGGTAAACGCGGTTTGGCTCGTGCTTGCTGCCCGCGCGGCGCGGATCTTGGCGAAGAACCTCGGCCAAGCCGGGGAGCTTTGCGGGCGGGACCATATCCTGCAGCGCTTGTGGAAACTCAACATCGAGCTCTTGCCACGGAGCACCCTCAATCCAGCCGCCGGTCGCATCCGGGTGGCAGTCCGCAAACGGGATGTAGGGCTTGATATCGTAGATGGGCGTGCCGTCGCGCAGATCGGCCCCCAGCACATGGATGATGGGGCCGTCGTCGGTAAGCTCCACGCGGTCGAGCTTAACGCAGGTGAGCCCGATGGGATTAGGGCGAAACGGACTGCGCGTGGCAAAGACACCCACGCGCTCGGCTCCGCCCAGACGCGGCGGGCGCACGGTCTTCGACCACTTGACGTTGGTGCCAGACCTGTCCTGCGACTTGGCATCGGCAGCTATGTCGTTTGCCGTGCCGCCGGGCGTTCCGTTTTCGAAGCGCCACAACAGCCATAGGTGAGAGAAGGAGTCCAGGCCCTCAACCGCTGCATTGGAGGCAAATTCCGGCTCAAAGACGATGTGTCCCTGCAGATGAGGCGCCAAAAAGCTGTTGCGCGGAATGCCGAACTTCTGCGGCAGGTCGGTATGTATGTGTGCGATAGGTTCCATGCCGGTCATTGTACGGCATGGAGGTGTGGGGCGTTGCGTGCAATTCTTCGCCGCGGTCCCCCGTCGTGCAACCAACGGTTGCTTGGAAGGGCGCCTGCTGCCGCGTATGCTTAAGCCATCAACCAGCAGAAAGGAGCCGTTATGGCCTTTGCAGAAAAGCTCATCGCCGTCCGTCACGCCCATCACCTTACCCAAGAGCAGCTCGCCGCCAAGCTCTTCGTCACACGCCAAGCCGTCAGCCGTTGGGAGCGTGGCGAGGTCACACCGGGCATCGACATGATGAAGCTCATCGCCGCTGTGACCGGCGAGCCCCTGTCTCATCTGCTCGAAATGCCCGAGCGCTATTGCCAGAGCTGCGGCATGATACTCACGCCCGACGACTGCGGCACCGATGCCACGGGCGCCGCGACCGACCATTACTGCAAGTGGTGCTACGACCACGGCCAGTACACCTACGACACCACGATGGAGGCAATGATCGAGGACTGTGCCCCGCGCCTGGCGCAAAACACCGGCATGTCACTCGACGAAGCCGTCTCGCTCATGGGCGCCGTCCTGCCGCAACTGGAGCGCTGGCGCTCCGTGCAGGAAAACGAAGAGCGCTACGGCGCCGAGGCACGGGCGCGCTATGGCGACGAGACCATCGACGCGGCAAACGAAGCGCTGCTGGACATGGACCCCGAGACATGGAACGACATGAAGGAACTTGAACGCGCTATTCTGGGCCAGCTCTCGATTGCCATGGGCATTGGCGACCCAGAGAGCAACGAGGCCCGCAAGCTTGTCACGATGCACCGTCGATGGATTGGCCTTAACTGGGGACACGAGCCCCAAGACGAAGAATACCTGGGCCTCGCCCACGGCTATCTGGCCGACCAGCGCTTTGTTGACTACTACGACAAGCCCTGCGGCACCGGAGCCACGGCGTTTCTGGTCCAGGCCATCGAGTCGTCACTGGTCCGCGCATAGACCGCGGCGGCTTTGGGTATTTCAATCAAAACTGCAACCGATTGGAGACCTATGGCTACTAATCATGAGCTTGCGCTATTCGTTATGACCGGCTGCCCGTATTGCATAAAGGTCAAGCGCTTTTTGGCCGATAACGGCGTGACCATTCCCGAGCGCAATATCTCGACCGACCCCGAAGCCGAGCAGACGCTCATCGCCGTCGGCGGAAAGCGCCAGGTTCCCTGCCTGTTTATCGACGGAAAACCGCTCTACGAGTCGAGCTACATCATCGCATGGGTACAGAAGAACCTGCTCTAGCACGCGCACCCCGTCCGTCCAAGGCTCCACCCCATACGGCCCAAACAAGTACGCCAGCATCCAAAGTCGACATTTTTCGACATCTTTGGATGCTGGTGTACAGCTTTTTGCAACATAGTCGTTGGGAACATAGTCATCGGGGACGTTCTTAAATAGCTAGTCGTTAAAGAACGTCCCCAATGACTGGCTAGCCGTCGAAGCGGGCAACGGGCGCAAGCGGCTGTTCGCGAAAGACGCGATCGACGGCGGCGCGGTATTCGTCGACCTTTTTGGTCTTGCGTACGAGCTTGTGAACGGTCGCGGGATCGGCGAAGGCGCATTTGGCGTAGAACCACAACTCCTTCATGCGGAAGACCGCGTTGCCGCCGATCTCGTCCGCATAGGCCGCAAACAGCGTGTCGTGGAAACGCTGCAGCTCGGCTGCCGTGGCAGCAGGACCGCCCTTAGCCATGCGAGCCAGCGCGGGGTTCGCAAGCAAGCCGCGCCCCAACATTACGTGACGCGTTCCGGGATAGGCCTCCACCAGCGCATCCATGTCCTCAAGATCAAAGATGTCACCGTTATAGGCAACGGGGAACGGCGCCCGCTCCAGCGTCTCGCCGTAAAACTCCTTGCGCGGCGAGCCCGTATAACGGTCCTTTTGCACGCGCGGATGCACGATCAGCTCTGCCAGCGGCATGCGGCAATAGAGGTCGAGTACGCGCTCGTATTCGTCGTCGCTTTCCAACCCCAGCCTGGTCTTGACCGACACCGGCAGCGGCGAGTGCTCGCACACGTCGCTCAAGAACACCTCGAGCTCGTCGAGATTGCGCAAGAAACCCGAACCCTTGCCCTTGGCGACAACCGTTCCCGAAGGACAACCCAAGTTGAGATTGACCTCGCGATAACCCATGTCGGCGAGCACCTGTGCCGCCCACACAAACTCGTCCGCGTTCTTGGACATCAGCTGAGGCACTACGTTGAGCCCCTGGTTATTGACAGGGTCGACCTCCTTAAACGCCTTGCCGCCAAAGCGGTTTCCCACCCGTGGCGGCGGCAAGAACGGCGTGTAATAGCAATCGAGCGCACCGAAGCACTCCGCGTGCACGCGACGGAACACATGCCCGGTAATCCCCTCCATAGGGGCAAGCGATAGAATCATCAACATCTACTCTCAAATCAATGTGGCAAAGGGACTGCCCCTTTGTCACATGCATTATGCCTTGTCCTCGAGGCGGCCCACAAGGCGGAGGCGGTTACTTGACGCCAACCAGCCCTCCAACCATCCCTGTGCAACGAAGGTGAACGGTGTCCACGAACAGCAAGTAGGGCCGTCCCGCAGCAGCTCCCCCACTCATCTATACTCAATAGCGTGTGCGCATCGCCCCCGAAAAACGATGAGAGTCGAGGCCCCCATGCATCAGCTCACCGAACGTGAAAAGAAACGCATTCAGCGGTACTGTGCGTACCCCAAGATCGCAGCGACCGCACTCGTCATGTCGTTCGTAGCATGTCTGCTCATGCTGCCGCTCCAAATGATCAACGATATCGCGTTCCACCAAAAGGAATTCCAACCCGCGGGCATATATACCGCCATCGCACTCACCGTAATCGAACTCGTCGTCTTTTGCTATTGCGCTCTTGCGCCGCGCTTTGGAATGCAGGGCAAACAGTGGAAGGAGCTGCAGAGCAGGCTTGCGGTAGCCCAAACCAACAAAGACCGCTCCGCGGAGGTCGCCGGCGTGCTCGCCACGCAAGCTGCCGGCCGCCTGCTCAAGAACAGTGATAACGATCTCGCGCGCAACCTGGGCGGCGCCGCGGAGGTCGCCGGCGCCGTAGGGGCAGTTGCCACCGCGGCAGACGTGCTAGCCGAGACCTCGAGCAATGCCGAGGCCATGGCAAACGCATACGGCGTGACGATTCCAAGCGTCAAGAAGCAGGCCATAGCTCTCGCAGTGGTGCCCGCCATTGTGCTGCTTGGCGTCTACATCCCGCAGTTTGTCCAGGGAAATAACGAGCTTCAGGCGAGAAAGGCTGCAGTTGCCGAGCAGCTCGCCATCGCGCAAGATGCCCTGGAGCCCGTGTGTGAACGCGTCGCGGCAGACGACCCATACGAGTCGTATCACGACTACGGCTACCGCATTATCGGCTATCTGCGCGACAATGACCTTGGCGCTCAAGCAGCCTATGTCTACCTTTCTTTTGATGCAGACGGCATGCTCACGGACGTCGATTACACCAGTCAGGTCAACCCCGAGGAAAGCCTTGCAGACAACCTCGCTCGCGCCGAGCAGGACATCGCGACGCTCTGCGCCCCGCTCAACGGGTTGGACATTTCCGTTGCCACACCGGGCCTCCTCACGCCATGCAGCCTGTCGGATGATTTTAAACAGACATTTTTAGCCGGATCCCTATATAAAGAAATCAGCATCAAGACGGAGGACGAATCTATCAAGTCGTACTACACCTTTGACACCGAAGCCGCAGAAGATTTCGACGAATACACCCATCCGGAAATTAGGCTCATGCTCTCTGCAAAAAAGAACTAAAGGCTTACGCTCTAATTGCCGCTCGCGAACATCGTCTATATCTCGAGGTCTAATACTTTTCCCGAGAAGTGAACGACTGTTTTTGGACGCCCGAAGCATTGGCATTTTTAGGCATCAAAACCGCAGGATTCGACTGCAAAACCGCAGGAAATTGCTCGCCAAAAGTGTCGATGCTTCGGGGGTCCATTTTGACTCGTTCACTTCTCGGGAAAAGCATTAGACCTCGATTTACAAGCCACTCAATGTGACAAAGGGGCTGTCCCTTTGTCACATTCGATGAAAAAGGGCACCGACGTTAGTCGATGCCCCAAAGCGGCTGCAGGTTAAGCCCTACAGCGTATGTCTAAGACGAATCGGACTATTCGTCCCAGGAGAGGTTCTTACCAGTCTTTTTTGCCAGCAGCAAGAACAGGCCGATAATAACGTTGCATGCGATGCAGAAGATGAAGACGCCCTGGAAGGAGCCGACAAGCTCATAGACCTTCATCATAACGGGCATGCCAAAGGCGCCGACGATATAGCCCACGGAGCAGATCAGCGCGAAGATGCGACCGAAATCGCGGGAGCCAAAGACATCCATAACCAAAACGGTCAGGGCAGTGCCAGCGATGACGTACATTACGTCGTTCACGCCTGCTGCGAAGATGCTGAGCGTCGAGTTGCCGCTGCTCATCATGAGCATGACAAAGGAGAGGATGGAGACAGCGAGCCAGCCCAGAATGGCCTTCGTGCTGCCGAACTTATCGCAAGTGGTGCCGACGATCGGATTGAGGAACAGATCGAAGAGCGATGCAGCGGATACCATGAAGCCGCCCACCATGGGGCTAAAACCAACCTCGGAAGCATACGTCGGGAAGAGCTGGTTCATGCAGCAAGTGAGCTGAACGAGGCAGAGGAAGCCGATGCAGAAGAAGAAGGCAGGCGACTTAATGGCGCGCGCATAGCTAACGCCACGCGTGCTATCCTCGGTCGTCTCCTCGGTCTCGGCGACCGTCTCGCCCTCGACGTAGCCATAGGGCAGCATGCCCTTGTCCTGAGGCTTATAGCGGATAATCAGGACGGAAGCGGGGAGAATGAGCACGGCGGAGACGCCAGCGAGCACCAGATAACCAGTCCTCCAGCCAGCGGCCTCGATGACAGAGGTGATGACGGGGCTCATGATGAGCATGTAAATCGAGTTCACTGCCCAAGCAAGACCAATTGCCAGGCCACCAGATTTTTTGAACCACTGGTCAATAACGTCGGACATGGCGACGCCGGTGGTGAAGGCGAAGCAAATGCCAATCAGGGCGCCAGCGGCGATGAACATCCAAACTTCGGTGTAGAAAGCCATGCCTGCGCCGGCGGCGAGCAGAATAAGCTCGACGACGGGGAGCCAAACCTTGCCAACAACCTTGGGGATGAGTTTTCCGACAAACGGAAGCGCCGCCGCAAGACCGATGAGCGTCGCGGTGAAGTAATACGAGAAGATTGAATAGTCAAACCCGAACTCCTCGCACACGGGCGCGACGAAGGAGCCGGCGATTACGCTATAGGATCCGGTCGTACCAGCAGACATGAGGCCAAGCGCGATTACGAGAACCCATGCGTAGACCTTGCTGCTCTTTAACTTTGCATTTTCCATTGATACAACTCCTAGAGACCTAGAAGGGCACACATAACGGCCTTGATGGTGTGCTGACGGTTCTCTGCCTCACGGAAGATGACCGAAGCGTTGGCCTCAAAGCACTCGTCGGCAATCTCGAAACCCTCGGTGATGATCTCGCGATGGAGGTCGTTCTTGCACTGGTCGAGGAGCATCTTGCCAACACGGTGATCTGCGTTGTGGACAGAAGGAAGCTCATGCATGCAGAAGATGTCGGGATTGTTGGTGCGCTTGCACAGCTCGCTGGTGACGCGATAGGGGTACAGAGACTCGGCATCGCCCAGCCAGGAGTTGTAGTCGTCGGGATCCAGAACCTCTTCGCCGCACTCGGGGTTGATGTAGCGCCACTCCTCGGTAACGATAACGTCAACGCCATCCAAGGCATCGAGGTCAGAGGTGATGGTAAAGGTCCTATTGGGAGCGTACTTGGCGTAGCAGGCCTCCACCTCTTCGACCATTTCCTTGCACATCTGATGACGGAGGTCGTCGGGACCGATGGCGAGGAAGTCCATGTCGAGCATCGCGCACAGACGGCCATACCACACCGGGGCGCCGGCGCAGTTGCCAACGAAAGCCATCTTCTTGCCGCGGCTCGTACGCAGACCGCCCCATTGCTCTTCCATCGTAAGAGCGTCAGCGAGCATCTGAGTCGGGTGATCGCCGAGAGTAAGGGCATTGATGACCGGGATGTCAACCAGGTCGGCGACGTCATAGAGGAACTGCTCGTCCTTCTGTGCGCGGTAGACGATGAGATCATACATGCCGTTGAAGACGCGCATGGCATCCTTGACGGTCTCGCAGTCACCCATGTGGGAGTTGGTCAGATAAGTGAAGCCCATGCCCAAATCGTTGCAGGAGGTCTCGAATGCGCAACGAGTACGGGTCGAGCCCCACTCAAAGTTGGCGAGGACGTTTTTGCCGGGGAAGTAGCGCTGGTCGACACCAGACTTCTTCTGAGCCTTAAGGTTCCAGGCAAGATCGATGAGATAGCGGAAATCCTCGGAGGAGAGATCATGGATGTTGATGTAGTCGCGACCGCGGAGGCTGTTGTTCATGTCTATTTTCCTTTCGAATTATTATCAAAATTATTGCTAAATGTGTCCCCGAAGGAAACACGGATATCCCTCGGGGAGCGGTACATGTGGCGCCTAAGCCAAAGAGCGCAGGCTCTAAGGCTCACTAACGACTGGCCGCCACGTCCTTAGTCCAGCAGTGCACGCCGCCGCCGGACAGGTTAAGCGCGAGGGAATCAATCATGATGACCTTGCGATCGGGGAAGCAGCTCTCAAGAACCGCCTTGGCCTGCTCGTCCTTCTCTTTCACGACCTCGCTCATGCCCTCGTGGTAATAACGCTGGCCAAGAACGACGCCGTTGCAGATCAGGAAGTTGCAGTAGCTCGCTGCAGCGTAGAAGTGGACGGGGCCCTCGGGCCAGGGGGTGCCATCCATAAACTTGCCGCCCATTTCGTCGATGAAGCCTTTATAGAGCTCGTAATCCTCATCGCCAGGGGCGATAACGACTTCAATCGGCTCGGCGGTGGGCATACGAACGATCTCGAAGGGCTTGCCCTCCCAGTCCGTTTCGTTGCTCAGGATCTCGTAGGCCGCCTCAATGCGGCGACGAGACTCTGCGCCAGCCTTGCTCGAGGCTGCCTCTTCATCGGACACCTCGGCAAGAAGAATCTTGTTCGGAGTGATAAAGCGACACATCTCATCGATGTGAGCGGCAAAGCTCATGCCAAAGACGGGGGTTCCGTCTTCCTTCTCGTCGAGGATGCCCAGTCGATAATCGTCGTCCTCAAGCATGGGCTGAGGAAGCCAGATAACCTTGTTGAGGTTGTAGATGCGCTTATACTCGGCCTCTACCTCATCTTTCGTGAACTCGGGATTGCGCTTACGGCATTCCGTGTCCTCGATGGCGATCAGGGTGCCGTGACCGTCAAACTCACGATCGCCGCCCTCCGAAACCATTTCGGAATTGACGATATCGAAGCAACCGAGCGCAACCGCCATGTGAACGGCTGCCTTACGTGCGGACTGGCACTCCGGGGAGTTCTTGTCCCACACGCCGTAATAGGTCCAAGCAGGGTTGACCATATAAGAATGGCCTTTGTCGTCGACCATGATGCTGGGGCCGTTGTCGCGGACATAGAAGTTGGAGTCTTCGAACTGCGTGATCTCGATACGATCGAGATCAACCCCCTCCTCCTTCAGGCGTGAGCAAGCCTCCTCATAGGAGCCGGGGGTGCCGCAATTGAGGTTGACCGTAACGTCGCCATACTCGAGCAGAGCCTTGATCACGTCAACGCAGGGCTGGCGGTTATCGTAGCCCTCTGCACGGATGTAATCGGGAAGCCATGTCACATAGACGTTGGAGCGCTTCTCGAACTCGCCCGGCATACGATAGTTCTCGTACATGGTTGGTCCTTCCGTCGGGTTTCCCGCGATGCTGTCCGGCCGCGACAATAGCGGGGTTTCACCTGCTATAGTACTACTATACCTACCGTTCGGTAGATAGTTTTGAATAATTGCCGCTCGCCTACTGATACGTACCGTTCACCGTATATAGTGGTCATGTTTGGACACGAATTGATGTTCCGTTGCCATCCTTAATAATGTTGGTAGTGCGGAAGTGATTTGCAATGGAGAAATGCAGCGTGAGCACAAGAAAAAAAATATTGGACGCAATGTACGATCTTGTGGCAGAAGTCGGTTATGACAAAGCGTCTATCGGAAAGATTTGCGACTTTGTCGGTATATCCAAGCCGTCGGTGTACTACTACTTTCCCTCTAAAGAGGAGATTTTCACTACGCTCTTGGACAGCATGTTTCCGACCATTGACTATCAGCGCGACTACTCGCTAATAGTCGATAGGGACGGGTTCAAGGCCGCGCTTATCGAGCTCGGCAATTCAGTTATAGGTGGCTATCGAAGCGATGAAAAACGCCGGCGCGTGCTGGCCGAGGTTAGCGTTCAAGCAAATCGAATTCCTGCAGTTCAGGAACGTCAAGCGACGGCGACCAAACGAACCATGGATGCGCTTAAAGACATCCTTCTTCATGGTGTAGAGATTGGCGCGTTTTCCGATAGTGCCGACGTGATGCTCTACGTACAAATTCTTTATACCGTTCTGGAGGGAGCGAGCAATACGGTCGCTCAAGGTGAGGATATTGATGAAAAAGCGGTTTGGGCGGGAATAGTCGAGCTTATGTTCAAATAGACCAGCCAAGCTGAAACGCATGTTGGCACACATGGTGCCTGCGGGCAACCTTTAAACGAAAACAGGGGCCGACTCCAGTCTGGCTTGGAGTCGACCCCTGTTGCGTGGCAATCTATGCCGATGCAATCGGCGCTTATTACTTTTCAGCAGCCTTACTGAGAAAGCCGGAAACGATAGCAAACGCAGCAATCATAAGGTTGCAGGCAATGCAGAAGATAAATACTCCCTGGAATGACCCTGCCATGCCGTAAACCTTCATCATGACCGGCATTCCAAAAGCACCGACGACATAGCCCGCTGAGCAAACGATCGAATAGATCCTTCCAAAATCGCGTGATCCAAAGAGCGAGAGGAGAAGCATCGGCATTGCGGTTCCAACAATGGCGAACATGGCATCGTTTACGCCAGCTGCAATGATTGAAACAGTCTCATTGCTTCCGCCAATGATGAGAAGCAGGAACGAAAAAATGCTGACACCTGTCCACGCGACCGTTGCTTTAATAGAGCCGAGCTTGTCACATGTTTTGCCTACGAAGGGATTTAGTAAGATGTCGGAGAACGAAGCTGCCGAGACCATTAAGCTTCCTACGATGGGATTGAAACCGACCTCGCTTGCATAGGTTGGAAACAACTGGTTCATGCAGCAGGTGAGCTGCGCCACGCAAAGCAGGAGGACACAGAGAATAAAAGACGGCGTTTTCGTGGCATCACGTAGTGCCATGCCCGAAAGGGTATCTTCCCGCTCATCGACGCTGTGTCTCTCATGGGTTTCAGAGGCGGTCTCTCCGTACGGAAGCATGTTGCGATCAGAGGGTTTAAGGCGAATGATAAATGCACTCGCAGGTAAAATCATAGCTGCAGAAACGGCCGCAAGTACGATGTATCCCGTACGCCAGCCTTGTTGCTCGATAACCAGCGTAATGACAGGGCTCAACAACAGCGTACAGAGAGAATTAACGCCCCAAGCAAGGCCGATGGCAAGACCGGACGATTTACTGAACCATTGGTCAATAACATCGGACATGCAGACGCCCGTTGTGAATGAAAAGCAGATGCCGATCACCGCAGCGGAGACGATGAACATCCAGACTTCGGTGTAGAACGCCATTGCGGCGCCGGCGGCAATAAGGACGAGTTCAACGCAAATATGCACCGGTTTGCCTATTACTTTTGGAATGAAACGGCTCAAAAGTGGAAGTCCAAGTGCAAGGCCAAGAAGAATCGCAGTGAAATAGAAAGAGAAAGAGGTGTACTCAAAGCCCAGGTCTTCACATACTGGAGCAACGAATGAGCCGGCAATAATGCTATATGTGCCAGTCGTCCCGGCGGACATTAAGCCGAGCGCAATAACGACAATCCAAGCAAATGCGCCGCTCTCGCGAGGACGGTCTTTTTCGTCTGGTACGGTGAGAGCCATGGTCACTCCATTTCTATCGGCATTACATCCTATATGCCTACCGATAGGTATATAAACCAGGGGACTCTTCGTCAAGCATTAAGCGGGGAAAGGGAGTTCTTAACGTGCCGAACGGTAATTGGGCCCTTGCAAAATCGAGGTCTAATACTTTTCCCGAGAAGTGAACGACCGTTTTTGGACCCCCGAAGCATCGACATTTTTAGACGTCAAGCCCGCAGGATTTGACTGGCAAAACCGCAGGAAATTGCATCTCGAAAGCGCCGATACTTCGGGGGCCCGTTTTCACTCGTTCACTTCTCGGGAAAAGTATTAGACCTCGATTTACAAGCCACTCAATGTGACAAAGGAACTGTCCCTTTGTCACATTATTCGGAGCGTAGGGCTTCTACGGGGTCTTTTTTGGATGCGCTGCGGGCAGGCAGCAGGCCGGCGACGACCGTCAGCAGCACCGAAATCGCAATAAGCACCAGCGCATCCTGCACGGGCAGGCTCATCAGGTTGGGGACCTGTTTGGCCGCAAGCGCCCAGGCATTGACCGGAAAACTCACGAGCACCACAACGACAATGGCAAAGACGCCGGCAATGAGGCCCTCGATAAAGGTCTCGGCATTGAATACGTTGGCCACGTTGCGCTTTGACGCGCCGATCGCGCGCAGGATGCCAATCTCCTTTTTGCGCTCCAGTACGCTGATGTAGGTGATGATGCCGATCATGATGGAGCTCACGACCAGGCTGATGCTCACGAATGCGATGAGCACCAAGCTGATGGTGTTCACGATGTCGGTCACCGAACCCATGATGATACCCATGTAGTCGGTGTACGAGATTGCCTGTTCATCGTGGCCGGCAGCTTTGACCTGCTTGTTGTACGCATCGATGTGATCGAGCACGCGCTCCTTGGCCTCAAAGTCGCGCGGGAAAATCTTAACCGAGATGGGGTCTGCCTCATCCGCATAGCCCAGCGTGGTCAGATTGTTATCGTAGGTGAGCTTCGACGCCTTGGCATAGCTCATCATGAGCGAACTCAGGTCCTCGGCGTCCATGTTGAAATGGATGGCGCGAGCAAAGGCACTCGCATCCACACGCATAGCGCTCGCCAAGTTGGCAAAACTCGAAGACATCTGCATCGCCATCTGGCCCATGAGCCCCGCCGCGCCCGCCTTGAGCTGAGCTGACACCGTTGTCGCAATCTGCTCGCTAATTGTCTGCATCACCTGATCCATAGCCTGCTGCAGATACGGAGCCAGCTGCTTTTGCACATAGTCGGTCATCGCCTGCTGCAGGCGCTCGGACAGGGCATCGCCGCCCAGCGCTTTTAGCTGGGCCAGGATTTGCTGGGCCGCGTCATCATTCTCAAGATACGTCGAGAATGCGGCGGCGAGCTTTGATGCGTCCTTAAGATCTTCGGGCGACAGCGCCTTAAACTGATCAGACTGCAAAAAGCCCTCAAACAGCTGGTTGGCAAGCGTTCCCACCTGCTGCATTTGCTCGGGCGTGAGCTCCAGGCCGTCGAAGATGCCCGAGAAATCTGGGGTCGGCGCTTTGGCCATGATGTCACTAAAGTCGATATCCTTACCTACGCCCGAAAGGTCAATATCCAACCCGGACAAGTCAAGACCCGACAGGTCCATACCGCCGGCAGCACCCGAGAGCGCAGACGTATCGAACGAGAACGCGCTCTTCAGTGCCGCCTCGTCCACGCTGAACATGCTACCCAAATCAACGCCTTGCTTGGCCTCGCTCTGCAACTCGTCGAAGGTTTTGCCCGTAAAGACATCCGTCTCGGGGTGGGCAAGCTGCTCCTGCACAATCTGCGAATCGGCGGCGCGCTTCATAAGCTGGCAAGTCAGCGCATGCGTATAGGCAATGCCCGGAGTCAATGCGCTCGCGTTGGCCGTCTCGTTGGGTCGCACCACGCCCACAATGCGCACGTCAATACCGTCGGCAACCTTGGCGGCCATAAAGTCGGCGTCGCCAGACATGTCGGTCCACATGCCGGTCTCTTCGTTTTTGCGATAGGCATCGGCCGGCGACAACACCTTAAATGTCGTGGACAGCGCATCGTCGTAGGTAAAGTCGGTGCCGGTCTCGGGCGTCTCGACCTTGCCGTCGGCCGTCATGGCGCTGTTGACCAGGTCGTTGAGCTCATCGATATCCAGCGCGCCGATGCTATAGAGCGTATAGTCGCCCACCGTGCCGCGGTCCGAAAGCACCATCACGGCTTCGTTGGCGGACGTGGGCCAATGGCCGGCAACGACATCGTATTGGCTGTCGAGCAGGCTCTGGTCGTCAATCATCTCGTTAAAGACCGAGGTCCCCATGGAATCCATGCTCACCGTTGCCGCCGAGCTTGCGCCTCCGCTCATGGCCTCGGTCATAGCGTTGGGAACAAGCCGAACGGGCCTCTCGTCGCCCTTGCTCAAACGATAGACAACCGGCGTCACGCCGTAGCCGTACTGGATAGCGTTGACCTCTTTGTCGATACCGTCGCCGC
This sequence comes from Collinsella sp., assembly GCA_019425015.1. Classification (GTDB taxonomy): domain Bacteria; phylum Actinomycetota; class Coriobacteriia; order Coriobacteriales; family Coriobacteriaceae; genus Collinsella. Next base: position 26,757 of record JAHYYJ010000007.1, on the reverse strand, counting down.
CACCGTCAAGCCATGCCTTAAAGCTCGTCATATCGTTAGATTTAACGCTTGCGAACATATCCTTTACGGCCGTGACCACGGGAATCTTATCCGTTCCCTTAGCCTTGCCACCGGTAGCGTCATCGGACGAGGCCTCGCCCTTGGATACCTCCTCATCGGTAGCCCCCTGTCCGCCCATCATGGACGACAGGTCGTAATCTTGTTTGGAAATCGTAAGCGGGTAGCTTGAGAGCGTGTCCTCCTCGACCTTTTTGATGTAGCCGTTTACGCCGTTGGAGAGCGCCAGAATCGCTGCGATACCAATAATGCCAATCGAACCTGCGAAGGCAGTCATGGCCGTACGGCCCTTCTTGGTCATGAGGTTTCGGGCAGAAAGCCCCAGCGCCGTCACAAAGCTCATCGAGGTTTTGCGCGTGGGCTTGGCCTCGCGACGCGCGGCCTCGGTAGCATCAAAGGGATCTGAATCGTCGGTGACCTTGCCGTCCGCCAGGCTGACGATGCGCGTGGCGTACTGGTACGCCAGCTCGGGATTGTGCGTGACCATGATGACCAGACGATCGCGCGCAACGTCCTTGAGCAAATCCATAACCTGCACGGATGTCGTTGAGTCCAAGGCGCCGGTCGGCTCGTCAGCCAGCACAATCTCGGGATCGTTGATCAAGGCGCGGGCAATGGCCACGCGCTGCATCTGCCCGCCCGAAAGCTGGTTCGGGCGTTTGTCAACGTGCTCGCCCAGACCAACCGCCTCGAGCGCCTTACGCGCACGCTGGCGGCGCTCGGCATGTCCCACGCCCGTGAGTGTAAGCGCCAATTCCACGTTTTCCAAAATGCTCTGATGCGGAATGAGGTTGTAGCTCTGAAACACAAAGCCAATGCGATTGTTTCTGTAGGCATCCCAATCGCGGTCGCTGAAGTCCTTGGTCGAGATGCCATCGATCAGCAGGTCGCCGGAATCGAAATGGTCGAGTCCACCAATGACGTTGAGCATCGTAGTTTTACCCGAGCCCGAAGGACCCAGGATGGCTACAAACTCGTTATCGCGAAAAGACAGGCTTACGCTGTCGAGCGCTACCTGCGTAAACGACTGCGTAACGTACCTTTTGCAAATAACTCTGAGATCCAGCATGGACGGCAACCTCTCCCCCGCCGTTCGCATCCAACGCGTTTGACCTACTCTATCAGCTTTTTTGCCGGTACCAGCAAGGAATGTAACGAACAAAAATGTAACGAACAAAAAACGGGACGGCACGCCGCATGGCGCACCATCCCGCACATAACATCGAAGGTGTGACAAAGGGACTGCCCCTTTGTCACACCTTTGTCGCATTCGAACCTACTGTTCGCTCTTCGCGAGTGCCTGATCGATCAGTTTGTTGAGCGCCTCACGCTGCTCAGCAGAGTTGATACCGCCCATGATCGGCTCTCCCACGATGTTGCCGTTCTGGTCGATCACATAGGTGGTCGGGAACGAGTACAGGTTGGAGGTGAACTTTCCGGCCTCGCTGTCCGACTTAAACCAGATGTTTTTATACGTCACGCCCTTCTTGGAAAGCACGTCCTTGGCATCGGCCACCTCGTCTTTTTTGCCGTCGAGCGTAAAGGAATTAACGCCCACGACCTGGCCGCCCTTCTCGGCAAGCTCCTTGTTGAGCTTCTCCAGATCGCCCAGCTCTCCCACGCACGGCTTGCAGGTGGTAAACCAGAAGTTCATGACGGTGACCTTGTTCTTGGAGAACAGCTCGTCGCTGTTTACATCGTTGCCGTCCAAGTCCTTGCCCTTAAAGCTGGGGAACTTCGTCTCCCCGCTCTCGCCGTTGGTCATGCCTGCGGTCGAGGCATCGACGCTCTCCCCCTCGCCGGGCGTGCTGCCGCATCCGGGGAACTCCTTCTCCAGCGCCATGAGCTTGTCCTCGATCTCCTTGACCTGCTGCGCGCCGGCCTTAAGCGTCTTAAGCTCGTCAGCCGCAAACTGATCCTTGGCGCCCTCGATGGTATCGAGCAAGAAGTCGCCGTAGTTCTTGCCGTCCTCAATCATGGGAGTGTCTTTGTTGGCCGCAAGGAACACCTTTTCCCATAGGGCGTTATCGCTCGCAAAGATCTCGTTTTCCTTTTGCAGCAGCTGCTGGTACAGCTTGGCCGCCTCCTCGGCGCTCGACGGCTTTTGTGCCACAAGCTCGGCAATCTGCGCATCGCCGCTCGTAGCACCCTTCGCGTCGCCCTTGGGGGCAGAGCACGCCGCGAGAGTCAGCGCCAGCACGGGCAGCATCAACAGAGCCGCAATTTTTGACAGTTTCATGGTTCCTCCGTTTATATCGAAACTTATATAGGTACCTATTTGTTTTCGCAGGCTTGCGTGGACTGCGCGGGTTTGTCGCCCGTCACACCCAGCCCATAGCGAAAGCTAATAGCATCGACGGGGCACGCGCCCACGCATTTGCCGCAACGAATGCACTCGGCATGGTTGGGCGTACGCGTAACGTCCACGTCCATTTGACACACCTTGGCGCACTTGCCGCACGAGACGCATTTGCACTGGTCAACCTGGATCCCCAGCAAAGACACCTTGTTCATGAGTGCATAAAACGCACCGAGGGGGCAAATCCATTTACAGAAGGGGCGGTAGAACAGCACGCTCAGCACCGCAACCACAATGAGGATTGCGAGCTTCCAGGTAAAGAGCTTTCCCAGCGCGGAGCGGATTCCCACGTTCATGATGGACAGCGGAATCGCGCCCTCGAGCACACCCTGCGGGCAGATGTACTTGCAAAAGAACGGGTCGCCCATGCCCACGTCGTTAACCACCAAGACGGGCAGCAGCACCACGGCAAACAGCAGCACGACGTACTTGATGTACGTGAGCGGCTTGAGCTTTTTCGTGGAGAGCTTTTTGCTGGGAATCTTATGCAAAAGCTCTTGTAGCCATCCAAACGGGCACAAAAAGCCGCATACAAAACGTCCCAGCAGCACGCCGATCAGAATGAGCGTTCCGGTGACGTAATACGAAAAGCTAAACTTAGACGAGCCCACCACCGACTGAAACGACCCGATGGGGCACGCACCCGAGGCCGCCGGACACGAGTAGCAGTTGAGGCCCGGCACGCAGACGGCTTTGCCCGCTCCCTGGTAGATGCCGCCCTTGGCAAAGTTAGGCAGGTGAATATTGGTCGCAAGCGTCGCCGCCGCCTGAATCAATCCACGAAATCGCGCTAAAAGATGCGATGCAGTGTTTTTTCTTTTATCCAATTCCGATACACTCCAAGCACAGCCTGATTGCCTTGGCCAGCACGGCATCCGCCTCGCCGCGCATAATTCCAAAGCCAACCATGGCTACCCCAACGATCAGCAAAGCCACCTGCGCCACAGGCTTAATCGCTTTGAACAATCTGACCACTCCTTTCGTTTCGCGACCCATTGGACCATACCGACTATAAAATCCGTGTTAAGCGTGAATGACTATGCAAGGAGAACGTTATGCGCATCTTGGTCGTCGAGGACGAGCGGGCGCTGTGCGATGCGATCGCACGCAGCCTGCGCAACTTGGCCTATAGCGTCGACTGCTGCTACGACGGGCAGCAGGCCCTCGATCTGCTCGATGTCGAGACCTTTGATCTTGTCGTGCTCGACCTCAATCTCCCTCATGTCGACGGCATGACCGTGCTCAGGCAACTCAGGACAACTGATTGTGAGACCAAGGTGCTTGTGCTCTCGGCACGTGGCGAGGTCTCCGACAAGGTAGCGGGGCTCGATGCGGGCGCCAACGACTACCTCACCAAGCCGTTCCATCTTGACGAGCTGGCGGCACGTATACGCAGCCTCACGCTCAGGCGCTTTACGCAAAGCGACGTTGTTCTAACCTGTGGATCGCTGAGCTTTGACACCAAGGCGCGCCTCGCCTCCGTGGGCGGCGAGACCCTATCCCTCACGCGCAAGGAGACCGGCATCTTGGAATACCTGATGCTTAACCAGGGGCGGCCGGTGAGCCAGGAAGAGCTTATCGAGCATGTATGGGACAGCAGCGTCAACAGCTTTAGCAACGCGACCCGCGTGCACATCTCGTCGCTGCGCAAAAAGCTGCGCGGCGCGTTGGGGCACGACCCCATCCGCAACCGAATCGGCGAAGGCTACGTTATGGAGGACGGCAAATGAAGCGGCTGTCGCTGCAGTGGCGCATCACGTTGATGACGGCCCTGCTGATATGTTTGACCTGCGTACTTATTAATTGCCTGGTTGGCTACTCCGGCATGCGCTACATGGACTCAATCGGTACTGAAATGTCGGAGCATAGCAAGGCGGAGGCGGCCTCGCCCAACTCGTTCGACCCAACGAGCAAGGAGCTCGACGACGATCTGACCATCGTCGTGAGCGACGCCCAAGAATCGTTTGGTGCGACGAGCTGGTACATAACCGCAGCGGTGACGCTGCTCGGTGGCGTGCTGGCCTACTTTGTGAGCGGGCATGCGTTGCAGCCTCTGCGTTCCTTTGCAGCGCAAGTCGAGAGCGTGCGGCCCGACAACCTCGCCGACACAAAGATCAGCGAAGATGTGCCCTCTGAACTCAGGCGCTGCAGCGCGTCGTTTAACGACATGATTGCCCGCCTTGACGAAGGGTTCTCTGCACAAAAACAGTTTACGGGCAATGCGGCGCACGAGCTGCGCACGCCGCTTGCGCTCATGCAGGCCCAGGTTGAGCTGTTTTGCGCCGAGCACCCCGACGCCGACGCCGATACAGCGAGTCTGCTCCGGCTGCTGCAGGAGCAGACCGAGCGAATGACGCACATGACAAAGACCCTGCTCGAGATGAGCGAGCTGCGCAGTGTCCCTTGCAACGATGTGATTGACCTGGCACCGATGATCGAAGAAGTGCTCACGGACCTGGCACCCCTTGCCGAGCAAAAAGACATCACACTTGCAAGCGAGGGCGACGCACAAACGATCGGCAGCGATACGCTGATCTATCGGCTGCTGTTCAACTTGGCCGAAAACGCCATACGCTACAGCGCGCCCAACTCGACCGTGCAAATCAACGCCTGCGCCGAAGGCGACCGCGTGCTGCTACGCGTGCGCGACCAGGGACCGGGCATTCCCGAGCAATACCAGGCGAGCATCTTCCAGCCCTTCTTTCGCGTCGACAAATCGCGCAGCAGGACATATGGCGGCGTGGGGCTGGGACTTGCGCTGGTCTGGGAGATCGCCGCGCTCCACGGAGGCTCCATAGAGGTCGAAGAGAGCTCAGAGAGCGGAACGACCATGCTCGTGACCCTTCCCGCACGCACGCTCAGCTCATTAAAATAACGAACGAGACGGCACGCCGTGTGGCGCACCATCCCGCACATAACATCGAAGATGTGACAAAGGGACTGCCCCTTTGTCACATCTGCTAGTTCTCGTCGCCTACCAGCTGAGTTAGCTTACTCCCACTCCACCGTGCCGACGGGCTTCGGCGTGAGGTCGTAGCACACGCGGCAGATGCCGGGAACCTCGGCGGTGACGCGGGCGGTAATGCGCTTGAGCAACGCCCAGTCGAGCTCAGGCACCTCGGCGGTCATGACATCGACGGTGTTGATGCAGCGGATGATACAGGGCCAATCGTAGGCGCGCTTGCCCTCGCGCACGCCGGTGGCGCGGAAGTCGGGCACGACGGCAAAATACTGCCAGATGGTCAGACCCGCCTTGTCGATCTCCTCGCGCACGATCGCGTCGGCTTCGCGCAGCGCCTCAAGACGGTCGCGGGTGATGGCACCAAGGCAGCGGACGCCCAGGCCGGGACCGGGGAACGGCTGGCGCTCGACCATGTTCTCGGGCAGGCCGAGCTCGCGACCCACGACGCGGACCTCGTCCTTGTACAGCAGTTTGACGGGCTCGCAGAGCTCAAACTGCAGATCCTCGGGCAGACCGCCCACGTTGTGGTGAGCCTTCACGCCGTCTTGGGACTCAAGAATGTCGGGATAGATGGTGCCCTGGGCGAGGAAACTGACCTCGTCGCCAACCTTGCGGGCCTCCTCCTCGAACACGCGGATAAACTCGGCACCGATGATCTTGCGCTTGGCCTCGGGCTCCTCGACGTCCACGAGCTTATCCAGGAAGCGATCGGTCGCGTCCACATAGACCAGGTTAGCGTCCATCTGGTTCTTGAAGACGTCGATGACCTGTTCGCTCTCACCCTTGCGCATCAGGCCGTGGTTCACATGCACGCAAATGAGCTGCTTGCCGATGGCCTTGATGAGCAGGGCCGCGACAACCGAACTGTCGACGCCGCCGGAAAGAGCCAGCAGGACCTTCTTGTCGCCGATCTGCTCGCGGATTGCAGCGACCTGCTCATCGATGAACACCTGGGCAAGTTCGGGAGTGGTGATACGCACCATGTCGTCGGGACGCTTGTTGGGATCCATGCAGAGCTCCTTCTCGGTTCGATGGAAATGCGCCGCGCGTATGCAGACGCACCGTCATATGACCTCATTATATGCAGAACGAGATACGTTTCCCATCGCTGCGACAGAGCTTTTTGCAGGGGCGGCAGTTTTTCTATATCCCAAGGTCAGCTAGACTTCGGTAGCCACCTTGGGAGCATCGCCAATAGACTCTTCCTTTATACGTTCGGCACAATCGTAGGCGATACCCACAAATTCCAGTCCCGAGCAACAGGAGTACAATTGCTGCTAGTGTTGCCAGCTGTTGGGAGATGGAAGATGGACTGCGATGGCTACCCATGCGTTCCCATGCCGTTGATGTGCACCGCCTTTGTGCCGGGGCAGATTGACGCTGCGGTTGCAGGCATTTCCGACCCCGATTCACGCGCCATCGCCACGGCAGAAGCGCTGTACTTTCGCGGACAGGCCGCACTCGCCGCCAAGACGGCGCACCCCTATCTTGACGTCACCGATCCCGCGCTGCGCTATTCCGCATGCTTTATCTGCGGATACGCCAGTCTGTCGCTCAACCGTATCGCCGACGCCCGTCGGTGCCTTGCGGGCATCCTCGATACGCCAGCCGACAAAGAATCGCCCGCCATCCACGCCACGCATATCCTGTTCGCCTCGGCCGCGAGCGTCCTGTTGCACTTGCCTTCCCCGTATTCTGCCGAAGAGTTTTATCCACTTGCGGCGCATCTGCCCGAAGGCCTGCGCCTGTTCGCCAGCTACGTGATGGCGCACGCCTTGTATCTGCGCGGCGAATACGGCCGCAGCCTAGGCATGGCGGAAAACGCCCTGATTATGAAACAGGGAAGCTATCCCATCTCGGAACTATTCCTGCACCTGGCAGCTTCCATGGCATGCATGAGCCTCAAGGACATCGACGCCGCAAAAACGCACTTCGGAGCTGCTTGGGACATTGCGCGCCCCGACGGCCTTATCGAGCTCATCGGCGAACACCACGGCCTTTTGCAGGGACTCATCGAGGCATGCCTAAAATCGCAATACCCTGACGATTTCGCACGCATCATCGAGATTACGTATCGATTCAGCTACGGCTGGCGGCGCATCCACAACCCCGATTCGGGCGAGGACGTGGCTGACGACCTGACGACCACAGAGTTCACCATGGCCATGCTCGCCTGCCGCGGATGGACCAACGCCGAAATCGCTCGTCATATGGGTGTGTCGCCAGGTACCGTTAAAAATCGACTGTCCAACGTGTATGCAAAGCTTGGCATCGGCACGCGCACTGAGCTGGTCGCGCATATGCTGCGTTAGCAGCCAGACTGCCTAGCGCGGCACGTGCGCCCCGGAGCCCCGGCGCTTCACTCGCTCAAATTGGACATTTTGGCCCTCGGACGGCACTACCGTGACAGGATGCCTTCTCGCAAAATTGGATTATTTCCACCGATACCTGCGGGATGGGAGCCAAAGATGCTTGATCGCCGTTCGTTACTTGTTGCCGGAGCGTCCTCGCTGGCGAGCATTATGTTGCCGCGCGTGCCGGGAAGCGCAAACGCCTTCATACTGCCGTTCGCTCCCACCGAGGCATACGCCGATGAAGATGATCCCTTCAAGGTCTTGGTGCTCTCGCGCACCATGTTTGGTGTGGTCGTAGTCGACGTCGCCAACAAGAATACGCCCATCACGGGTGCCCAGGTCACGCTCACATCGCGCTATGCCGCAGGCAAGCAGCTCACCGCCACGACCGATGACGAAGGCACGGCCATCTTTGAGGTCGCCCCTCTTTCAGAAGGCTACGTGGACGAGGCAACGCTTCTCGACGCGTACGACTTTAACGGCGGCATCTCCATTAGCATGGCAGGCTACCGCGATGTCGAGATTCCCCTTGCGCGTATCCAGGGCGGCACCGCTATTACCGCTCCCACGCGTCCGCTTTCCGACGGCGAGCCGTACTTCCGCCAGCTCACATTCGACGAATGGGACATCCAGTACGCCGACGCCACGTTTATGGCAATGCCAGCGGACGAAGCAGCAAACGATCAGCCCGACACGCACGCTTTTACCGTGCAGGCCCATCTGCCGCAGGGCGGGCAGGCAACGTTGCATATCAATAAAGTGATGCCCGCTGCGGGCAGCTCATCCGAAACCGCCACGCAGATTGGCCAAGTCAAGGCCAGCGCATCGGGCGCGGATAATCTGGCGACGTTCACGCTCGAAGACAAGTTCCTCGACGCGGCATCGAGCCTTCTGGAAGAAGGATGCAAGCTGCGCTTTGTCCTCGACTACCAGGGCAAAACCTACACACTCTCCTCCCCCATGGCCGTTGTCACTGCGCCGGCGGCAAAGGCGGAATCCGGATCGACCACTATCGTCCCCACCACCATGGACCAAGAGGTCACTCCGTTTGATTTCCCCGCATCGTTTCCCGGCATCGGCGGCAATAAGTTCACGTGTTGGATGCCCACATTTCCGATCCTCTTCGATTTCTCGTTTGCTGGATACGTGCTGTTTGGCGGAGGATACAAACCAGCCAGCTATATGAACGATTCGGGCAACCCTGATCCGGAATACTGGAAGAAATCGCCGCGTGAGTCGGGCGCCAAACAGGCAAACCGCTACCTCGACGAGATGGAGGGGAAGTGGAATCAGTACAAGAGGATGAGTGCCGGTTCGGGCACCGATCCAAGAAACACCAAGCTCCTTCGCCACCATTGCACGCCGCTGTTCACGATGGATATCGCCACACAGCTGTACGGCTCGCTCGCCTACGATTGGGTGGGCAAAACCTGGGGTAACAACAACGACCCCGCATACGGCAATATTAAGGCCCTCTTCCAGGTAAGAACCGACCTCAATTGGACCGAGCAGTTTACTCTAGGACCGGTGCCATTTTTCCTAAACGTCAACCCCTGGGTGCTGGCAAAACTGGCGCTCGCCGTGGGTGCCCACACGCACGGCAGCGGCGCGGCGTTTTTTAAAAACATTTCGCTCGACTATTCAAACACGTCGGGCTCGTTCACCATCCAGATCGGGCTTGCCGTCACCTTTGGCGCCGGCGTTGCAGGCGTCGCTTCGTCTGCCGTGCGCGGCGCTGCATCCCTCACGCTGTTCATTGGGTACGAGAAGGCAGATGGACACCAGCTTCCGCGACTGCGCGTAGGTGCAGACGTCGATGTCGATGTGATGCTCCAGTTCGTAATGTTCAAGTGGACCACCAAGGCTTGGTCGGGGTCGTGGCCCACACTCATCGATTCGTGGAATATGTCGGTGAACAATGGCGACCAGTATGTGCTCCAGCGCTCTGAGCTCGCATTGGGTGGAGATACGCCTTATACGCTGGATGCCTGCTTCGGCTCGGCCGGCAACATTGAGGCGGGCGGCGTGCCGCAATTTATCGCATCGGCCACCATCGTCACCAACGCCGAACTGCTCGCACGCGCCGAGGTTAAGGCCACTGCCGTAAACGCCGCGCCCGTCGTGCGCGATTGGGACCGGGCGGTCACGCGCATTGAGCTCGAGGCGGATGCAGAAAGCGACGACACGGGACAGATCGAGCATTTCGTCCATGCACTGATAGAGAACGACGAAAACGCCGCGCCGATGTATAAGTACACCTATATCGGTCAGGCGACGAACGCCGTTGCGGACCCCAATGCCAATTCTGCTGGTGTATCGGAGGACGAGCGTGGCGGTATCAAACCCTCGAGTGACAGCGTGCTGTTTTCCGGCGTGCTCAGCGAAGCTCACATGAAGCTAGCAATGATTGCCGGCACAGAATGCCTGTTCCGCATCGCCTCGGTGCGCTACGGCGACAATGGCCGCTCGCGCCTGGTGGTGCACACAAAGGCAAACGGCACGTGGTCCGCTCCCACGCCCGTGGACTTTCCCCTTGGGTTTGGCGAGGGCGACGTGGAGCGCGACGGCATATACGATTACGACTTCGACGTGGTGGAATATACGGATGGAAGAGGAAACCAGGACGCCTACGTGCTGCTGGTCTCGGGCGAGCGCCCCGCCGGCGACAATACCCTTTTCGATACGGCAAGCACAGCCGGCATACTGTCCGTTGTGCGCCTGCGCATAAGTAATGACGAGATCCGCGTGGTGTCACATACGTCATGGCGCAGCATCTCGCGCGGCCGCCTGCAAGAGGATGGCTACCATTGCCTGCAGTGCCCGCGTATCACGGTGGGCAAGACGCTGGTCGACGGACGTCTGTCGGGTGCTTACCTTCACCGCCGCGGAGCCACCGCAGAAAAGGCGCTCGGCAGCGAGGCTGAGGTTGCGCTGGAGTGCTTTACCCTGTGGTCGGACGTTTCGGACGACAGCCTGACGTTCCGCCAAGTTCTCCGCTTTCCGCAGGCACCGTCGAGTATCGAGCTGGGCGAGCCCGAGAATATCAACGGCAAAATGGTGGTGCCCGTTGCGTACGAGACCGCAGACGGTTGCGGCTGCGCATCGTACGCCGTGATCGGCCAGTCCATTGCAGGCTGGGGCGTTATGTCACCAGACGCCACGGTACCCCGTGCGGTGCCGTGGCCACAACATTCGGGCTTTTTGGCAACCGTCAACGAGCAACTGCAGCATATTACTTGGACGCGAGGCGCATCGGCATTTGCAACGCAGCCTGTGGGTGCCGCAGGCTGTGGCCCGGCATCGTTTAGCGTAAGCAACAACGGCAGATGCGTGCTCTATGTAGAGAACACCGACGGCAAGGTGGGACAAACCTACGACGAAGAAGGCAACCCGGTAGCAGTGATGGGCAAGCACTTCCGCATCTTCGCCAGCACCTTGGCAGGCGATCTTTTCACGGAGCCGTTCGTGATGTGCGAGCTGGACCATCCCGTCGATCAGATAACGACATTTTTGACGTCGGGAGGCATGCTCTCCGCGCTCGCCACGCACATTGTGAGTGCCGAGCAGAGCGAGGCAGAGCTGCACGGCATCGAAGTGCCCTTGGTGGCGTGTGCCACTCCGACGGGCGCGGTCGCTACCTCGGGCGCAGTGGTTCCCGGAGCAGCAGGCGAATCCTTCATGGTCACGGTGCGAAACGACGGCAACACCTTGCTGACCGCCGGCACGATCGATCTGTACCGAGAGGGCTCCAGCCAGCCGTTCTCCAGCGCATCCATCGGATTCGGAGCGAACGCACGCATGGCTTCGATCTACGATCCAGAGCTTGCCGAGGACGCTTCGGCCAACGACATAGCACATGTGAAGTACACGCTCGAAACGCTGGGCACACGTTTTGCAACGCACCCGCTGGTAGCCGACAACGGCAACGCCGTGCTGGCACCGGGTTGCACGGCACAGTTCCGCATGAGCATCGCCATCCCCGAGAGCTGGAGCGACGAAGTGGGTAAACGCGTGACGCTGTATGCGAAGGCGCGTGACCTGGTGGCGCTCGATCCCGTAACGCTCGAGGAAATTCGACCGGGTGCAAACTCGGCGCTGGATGCCATATTGCACGAGCTTCATGTGCCCGACGCGGCATGCGAGCGCTCAGAAGTTCAGGTCGGCGTCTGCGACAGCGCGGATACGACAGGACTTCACGACGCCCCGATGACAGCAGACGGCGACGGTGGCTCGAGTGGCGGCGGTACTGACAAGGGCGGCGGCTCCGGCGGAAGCAGCTCCGGCAGTGGCAAGGACCACGGCAATAACAAGCGCTCCGGAAAAGCGGGCGCGCTTGCAGGCACGGGCGATGTCAATGCCCCCCTTACGGCAGCCGCTGCAGCACTCGCCGCGACAGGCGCCGGCCTCATCGCCTACAGTGCCCGCCGCAAGGCACTCGAAAACGACACCGCCAATGAGGTCAATTCTGATAAGCGTCGCTAGCTTCTAGTTACTTTTGTGAGAGACGCCGACTCGGCTCATCGAACATCAAAATGGGCTGGTTCTGGATACCCAGAGCCGGCCCATTACGCATTAGATGTCGTCTGAGGAGTCGAGTTCTGCCTCGAGCTTGGCACGGCGTCTTTTCGCCGTGAAAAACGTTGCACACAGGACAGCAAACGTGGCCGCGAAAATCGTCGCACCGCAGAACACGCCCGTGGCCAGGTTCGCCAACCAAAAGACGCTTTCGAGCGGTACGATCTGCGCCTCAGCGACACAGCGCATTGCGGCAATAACAAGCGCGAACGCGGCGCTTATGGAAACCATGTTCGCCATCGCCATGTGGACATAACAATTTCGATTCGCTATTCAAACTTACTCGGACAAAACCGACTCGGTTTTGTCCGAGTAAACTCGAGCATAAACTTATTCATGCGATACAATTAACTCGGACAAAACCGAGTCGGAAGGAACCGAGTAAGTGGAATTCATTGGCAGGGAGCTTGAACTCGCCCGTATTAAGAAAACACTCAATGCGCCCGAGCAGCGCAATGTTCTCATTTACGGAAGGCGTCGCGTCGGCAAAAGTGAGCTCATCAAGCAGGCGCTAACCGATTTATCGGACGTCGCAACGATCTATTACGAGTGCCGCCAAACCTCCGAGGCAGACAACCTCGAGAGTCTGTCCGCCCTTGCTGCTGAAGCGCTAAGCTTTCCTCCGCTCGCCTTCACGGGCATCCGCGAGCTCATCGAATTTCTGTTTGCCCAAGCCAAAGACAAGAACATTACCCTCGTTCTCGACGAATACCCCTACTTGAGAGATGCGGTTAAAGGCTTAGACAGCATTCTCCAGACCTCAATCGACGCTCACAGGGAAGACTCACGTTTAAACATTGTCCTGTGCGGCTCCTACGTTGAGATTATGAAATCTCTCATCGAGCATGAAAGCCCCCTCTACGGGCGAATTGATCTCGCGCTTGAGCTTAAGCCCATGGATTACTTTGAGGCCGCAAAGTTCTATCCCGCGTTCTCACCCGAGGACAAGGTGCGGCTCTATAGCGTTTTTGGCGGCATCCCCTTTTACAATCGCCTCATCGATCAGTCCCAAAGCGTACGCGACAATATCATCGAGCTCGTCACAGAACCTGGCGCCCGCTTAGAAAGCGAAGTACCGTCCTATCTCAACGCCGAGATCTCGAAGATGACCAACGCCAACGAAGTTTTCGGGGCTCTCGCACAAGGTTACTCCCGTTGGGGGGACGTGCTGGCACAGTCGCACGTCTCGAGCGGTCCGGCCATGGCAGACGTACTCGACAAGCTCATGTCGCTCGAAATCGTCCAAAAGCGTGCACCCATCAACGACCCTACGAATAAGCGCAAGTCTGGCTACTTTGTGGTGGACCCACTTTCGCTCTTTTACTATCGCTACGTCTTCCGCAATGCCTCTGCGCGTCAGCTGCTCGACCCGGAAGTCTTCTATGATCGTCACGTCTCCCAAGACTTCGAGGAAAACTACACTCCACATATGTTCGAGGAGATCTGCCGTCAATACCTCGTGCGGCAAAATAGGACTGGCAAGATCGAACCGGCTTTCGATGCCATAGGCAAGTACTGGTACGACGATCCCGCAAACAAAACGAGCGGCGAATTCGATGTGGTAACGCAAGACCCCGAGGGCTACGCATTCTACGAAGCAAAGTTCCGCAAATCCCCCGTCACGCAAAAAATGGTCGACGAGGAAATCACCCAAGTCGAGGCAACGGGGCTCAAGTGCCATCGCTACGGATTCTTCTCCCGTTCGGGCTTCGAAGCTGACGAAAGCGATCGAACCGTCTTCATCGACTTGCCGCAGATGTTTGAATAGGACAGACCCCACCCGCATCCCAAGCATCCATTATCTAATCGAACGATTGTTCGATGGATTTCGTGTTGGGTGGAATCGTCTGTGGGCTGGGCTATGCTACCTTGACTATCTATATGACTTAAACGCAGCAAAGGAGCACCGAGAGAGCGAGTATGGCAAAAAACACCGCAAACTATGGTAACGACAGTATTCGTCAGCTCAAGGACGAGGAGCGCGTACGCCTGCGCCCCGCCGTCATCTTTGGCTCGGACGGGCTCGACGGCTGCGCACATGCCGCCTTCGAGATCCTGTCCAACGCCGTTGACGAGGCGCGCCAGGGCTACGGCAAGCTCATCATCCTTACCGCCTTTCGCGATGGCTCCATTCAGGTAGAGGACAACGGCCGCGGCTGCCCACTCGACTGGAACCCTTCCGAGAAGCGCTTTAACTGGGAGCTCGTCTTTTGCGAGCTCTACGCCGGCGGCAAGTACAACAACAACCAGGGCGGCGACTACGACTTCTCGCTCGGCACCAACGGCCTGGGCTCGTGCGCGACCCAGTACGCCTCCGAGTACATGGACGTCACGGTTTGGCGCGACGGCAACAAGTACTCTCTGCACTTTAAGAAGGGCAAGGTCGTCGGCGCCAAAAAGAAGGCACTCGAGATTGAGCCCAGCGACGAGAACCGCACCGGCACCACCATCAAGTGGCGCCCCGATCTTGAGGTCTTTACCTCCATCAGCATTCCCCACGACTGGTATCGCGAGACCATGCGCCGCCAGGCCGTGGTCAACGCCAACGTAACCTTCCGCCTGCGCATCGAAGGCGACGATGGCGAGTTCTCCGAAGAGGACTTTTGCTATCCCAAGGGCATTGAGGACTACGTGCTCGAGAAGGTCGGTACCGACTACCTTACTGAGCCCTTCTTTATCGAGGCCGACCGCCGCGGTCGCGACCGCGAGGACCTGCCCGACTACAACGTAAAGATCACCGCGTGCATGTGCTTCTCGCGCACCTTCATGATGCAGGAGTATTACCACAACTCATCGTGGCTCGAGAACGGTGGCTCGCCCGAGAAGGCGGCCCGTAGCGCTCTGACCAGCGCCATCGATGCCTACGTCAAGCAACAGGGCAAGTACAACAAAAACGAGAGCGGCATTAAGTGGCAAGACGTCCAGGACTGCCTGGTACTGGTGACCAACTGCTTCTCCACCCAGACGTCCTACGAAAACCAGACCAAGAAGGCCATCAACAACCGCTTTATCCAGCAGGCGATGACAGCATTCTTTAAGGAGCGCCTCTCGACCTATCTGATCGAGAACAAAGACGCCGCCAACAAGATCATGGAGCAGGTGCTCATCAACAAGCGCTCGCGTGAGAATGCCGAAAAGACGCGCCAGAGCATCAAGACCAACCTGCAGCAAAAGACCGACATGGCCAACCGCGTGCAGAAGTTCATCGACTGCCGCTCCAAGGACAAGAACCGTCGCGAGATCTACATCGTAGAGGGCGACTCGGCAGCAGGCGCCATCCGCACGTCGCGCGACGCCGAGTTCCAGGGTGTTATGCCCGTCCGCGGCAAGATCCTCAACTGCCTGAAGGAGGACTACCCGCGCATCTTTAAGTCCGACATCATCATGGACCTTATGCGCGTGCTGGGCTGCGGCGTGGAGATTAAGGACAAGCGCATCAAGAACCTTGGTGCCTTTGACCTGGACAACCTCAACTGGAACAAGGTCATCATCTGTACGGACGCCGACGTCGACGGCTACCACATCCGCACGCTCGTGCTCACCATGCTCTACCGCCTGGTGCCCACACTTATCGACGAGGGCTACGTGTATATCGCCGAGTCGCCGCTCTACGAGATCAACTGCAAAGAGAAGACCTACTTTGCCTACACCGAGCTCGAGAAGAACGGCATCCTCAAGGAGATCGGCGACCAGAAGTGCTCCATCAACCGCTCCAAGGGTCTTGGTGAGAACGATCCGGACATGATGTGGCTCACCACCATGAACCCCGAGACGCGCCGCCTGATCAAGGTGGAGCCCGAGGACGTCACCAAGATGGAAACCATGTTCAACCTGTTGCTGGGCAACGACGAGGCGGGCCGCAAGCGCCATATCTCCGAGCACGGCAAGGAATACCTGGACCAGCTGGACCTGCAATAGCAGCAAATCGATAACGACGGCCCATAAGAAGTTCAAGAGGAAATCGTGGCAAAGAAGAAGACGAAGAACCAGCCAAAGAAAAAGCAGGTCAACGCCGAGAACGTCATCGGCCTGCACTCCGAGGTCACCGACCAGCCGATCACGCAGACGCTCGAGGTCAACTACATGCCCTACGCCATGAGCGTCAACGTCTCGCGCGCATTCCCCGAGATTGATGGCTTTAAGCCCTCGCATCGCAAGCTGCTCTACACCATGTACAAGATGGGTCTGCTCAAGGGCGAGCGCCAGAAGAGCGCCAACATCGTGGGCCAGACCATGAAGCTCAACCCGCACGGCGATGCCGCGATCTACGAAACGATGGTGCGCCTGGCGACGGGCAACGAAGCGCTGCTTGCCCCCTTCGTGGAGTCGAAGGGCAACTTTGGCAAGTACTATTCGGGCGACCTGAGCTACGCCGCCTCGCGTTACACCGAGGCCAAGCTCTCCCCCATCAGCGCCGAGATCTTCAAGGACATCGACAAGGACCCGGTCGACTTCGTCGACAGCTACGACGGCGCCATGAAGGAGCCGCGCCTGCTGCCCACCACGTTCCCCAACATCCTTGTCTCGGCCAATAAGGGCATCGGCGTCGCCATGGCGTCCGACATCTGCGGTTTCAACCTCAACGAGGTCTGCACCGCCACGATGCACTACCTGCAGGATCCCGACTGCGACCTGCTCGAGTACATGCCCATGCCCGACTTCTCGACCGGCGGCGAGATTATCTACCGCCGCGAGGAGATGGAGAAGATCGTCGAGACCGGCCTTGGCAGCTTCCAGATTCGCTCCCGCTGGCGCTGGATTCCCGAAGAGCGCATCATCGAGGTCTACGAGATCCCCTACACCACCAAGACCGATGTCATCATCGAGCGCATCGTCAAGCTCTCCAAGGAGGGCAAGGTCAAGGAGATCGCAGACATCCGCGATGAAACCGACCTTTCGGGTCTGCGTATCGCCATCGACCTTAAGCGCGGTGTCGACCCCGACAAGCTCATGGCCAAGCTCTATCGCTCGACCACGCTGCAGGATTCGTTCTCGTGCAACTTCAACGTGCTCGTCGACGGCTATCCCCGTGTTATGGGCGTGCGCCAGATTCTGCACGAGTGGGTCAAGTGGCGTATTGAGTCCACGCGTCGCCGCATTAACTTTGACCTGGGCAAAAAGTCCGAGCGCCTGCACCTGCTGCACGGCCTTGAGGCAATTCTGCTCGACATCGACAAGGCCATCGCCATCATCCGCGGCACTAAGCTCGAGGCAGAGGTTGTACCCAACCTTATGAAGGGTTTCGACATCGACGAGACCCAGGCCGAGTTTGTCGCCGAGCTCAAGCTCCGCAACATCAACGAGGAGTACATCCTCAACCGCACCAAGGACATTGCAAAGCTCGAGGGCGAGATCGCCGAGCTTGAGGAGATCCTCTCGAGCGAGGACAACATCAAGAAGGTCATCAGCGACGAGCTGGCCGCGGTCAACAAGAAGTACGTGATGCCGCGCCGCACGGGCAGGATCGAGCCCCATGAGGTTATCGAGGTAAGCTTGGAGCCCGAGGTCGAGGAGTACCCGGTTACCATCATGCTTTCGCGCGATGGCTACCTAAAGAAGATGACGGACCGCGTGCTCAAGAAGGCGACCACGCTCAAGTACAAGGACGGCGACAAACCCTTTATCGAGTTCCCGTCCTCCAACACGCACGAGCTGCTGGTCTTTACCAACAAGAGCCAGGTGTACAAGTGCAAGGTCGCGGCGTTTGAGGATACCAAGTCGGCCCAGCTGGGCTCGTACCTTCCGACCGATCTCGAGATGGAACCCGACGAGAGCGTCATCTGGGTCATCGACCCCGAGGACTACAAGGCCGACGTGCTGTTCGTCTTTGAGAACGGCCGCGTGGTGCGTGTCGCGCTTTCTGGATACGTTACCAAGACCAACCGCAAGCGCCTTAAGAACGCCATCTACGGCGGCAGCAAGCTGCTGTATGCGCAGGTGCTCAAGGAGGACCGCGACCTCGCGCTGGTCTCGAGCGACTACCGCCTGATGAACTTCAACACGTCGCTGCTCAAGACCAAGACGACCACCAACACGCAGGGCGTCCAGGCCTTTACGGCCAAGAAGGGCCGCTCGGTCACCACCGTCGGCACGACCGAGGAGATCCTCGGCGCCGGCGTCTCGGCCGAAAAGTTCACCGCGCAGAGCCTACCTTCCGCCGGTGCCCTCATGAAGGAAAACGACATGCCGAGCCTGTTTGACTAAAACAACGGCGACCAAACCGTCATGGTTTTACAAAGCAGCGGGGCCCGGAGCGCAGTAAACGCTGCGCCCCGGGCCCCATGCATTACACCAGCATCATCCCTATAGACAAAATGCCGCATAAAGCGGAACAGACATAAGCCCATCATTCATTCCAAAGGGCTTAGTCGATAGCCTGATAAGGCGCACGCCCGGATGGGTCTTTTTAAGTGAGGACAGACTTCGAGATCTTGTGTTCTCCCCCGCCTTGACTTCAATCGCAGACAAGCATCCCTGCTTCTCTACTACAAAGTCGATTTCCGCACGATTATCTCGCGCCCAATAATGCAGTGGATAACCCATGGCTGAAAGCTGTTGGGCAACGTAGTTTTCGGTAAGTGCACCCATGAATGTGCCGCCGATACCGGCAAGAATATCGGCGCGTTGAGCACCGGCCTTGGAGACCAGCAGCCCTGTATCCGCCTGATAGATTTTAAAAGCAGAAGGGTTAACGAAGGCCTCTAAAGGGCTTTCGATCTGCCCGACTAGGCTGCAGCGCGCCACCGTACCCGACAATACAAGCCAATCGAGAGCATCTCCAAAGAGAGACGCATTGCCCCCCGCTCGCACTACCTTGTATTGAAATTTACGATTCTCTTTGGCAAGCTGCTGTGGAATGGAATCGAAGCACGCACGCGTCTTTGCGCTCAAGCGTTCATCAGCATATTTATTGGTGTCGGCGGAATATCCGTCGAGAATAATCCGATGCTTTTCGGCCACATCAATGATTGACTGATCATCGATGTACGTTTGGACCGCCTCGGGCATTCCGCCAACAACAAGATACTGTCGATAGAGCCCAAGCACCTTTTCATGAAGGCTTGGCGCAAGAGGACCCATTATCTCGAATGATGAGCGTATCTCGTCGACCAGCTGATCGTGCCCCATCGCCCAGAGAAACTCCTCGAAATCGAGTGGAGCCATCTCAATCAAGTCGGTCTTTCCGACGGGGAACGAATACGACTGATGGTTAATGGCAACCCCAAGAAGCGACCCGGCAGCCGCAACGTAATACTCGGGAGCATCTTCGCAAAAGTATTTAAGGGAAGTGAGCGCTTCCTCGCATGCCTGGATCTCGTCAATGAACAGTAAGGTTTTGCCAGGCACGATACGCTGTCCCGTACGAGCCTCGATCGCACGTACGATCGAATGAGGGTCAAGACCGCCCGAAAAATCCGCTCGCGCCGACCGGTCGTTCTCAAGATTAACGTAGACAACCGATTCGAAAAGATCCTGGGCGTACGTTCTGAGCAAATAGGTCTTGCCACACTGGCGCACGCCTTTGACCAGCAAAGGTTTTCTATCAGCTCTGTCTCGCCATTCCCTAAGGAGCTCGTCTGCCTTGCGACGCATACGTAACCTTCCCTCATGAACTTCTATTTGACAATATTTTAACGCGGATTAATTTGTTTTCAGTTATTTTTCTGCGTTTAAAAATTGTTCTATACGGCACTTGAGGGAATGCGCCCCTATTCATGTACTCGCGCTACATTCGATTGCACGAGACACCAGCGAAAGGGACCCAATGCAGAACGATAAAAACGGCATTGCACAGCTCACCCCGGAGCAGATCACGCTCTTCAACGCCATGTTCGGTATGCAGAGCTAGCCAAAATGGATGCAAGCGGTGGCTGACGGAATTGTCCGCGGGAGCATCAACGCATGGCAATCAGCACTCCTCTTGGTAAGGGCAGCAAGCATTTCCGCTAGTGCTGATTGCCATGCAATCTTCTTGTTCATAGCTGCGCCGCCTGCCTGAAATGACCCGCAGTCAAGATGAACTGCAGGAATCATGGCGAGCCGATACCGCCCGCATGCCCCCTTCGGAATAGGCGCTGAGCAGCTCCTGAGCGTGGGCAAACTCGGGCCCTCGCCTCCAACCGAGCAGGCGGTTGACCGCGAGATTTCCCTGGACGTTGTGGACGAAGAGCAGATAGGCGTCCTCGCGCGAAAGCCCAGTCTCCTCCATGATCGAGGGAACCATCTGCTCGGCGCCGCGCTCGACGACGCGCTGTGCCACCCGGGCGTACGCGTCGTCATCCGAGTAGAGCAGATAATAGTCATCGTTTGCCGGCGGACGCTGGCAGAGGGCACCCGCCTCCGTTCCCTCGAGCGGCGGCACCGCCGCCAAGGCCTCGTCGATAAGCGCGTCGAGCAGGGCGAACTTGTCCTCGTAGTGCAGATAGAACGTGCCACGGTTGATATCGGCGCGGCGGCAGATATCCGCTACCGTCATCTTCGCGAAGCCGACCTCGGCCAGCAGCGCGAAGAACGCCTCCCGTATGACCGAGAGTGTATAGCGTCGGCGACGATCGATCTTCCCCGCTTCCATTACCCCTCCAATTGCAACGCTCGACAATGCCCGGCAAACGCTCGTTTATCGACAGCAGGCCGAAGCTGTTCATTGCTCTTAAGCAAATCGACATGGATACTTTTTATAGACACGTGTTTATAATAGCTGAAAGAAGGTATCCAGTGACCCTGTACGAGCAGCTCGTTATCGAGCTCACCAACCACTCGTTTTCCCTTCATGCCGCCTACCGCAGCGGCAGCACGCCCTATGAGCTGAGTGACCGCGAGCCCGAGCCCTACGACCAGCAAATCGAGGACTTCGCCCGTATGATCGAAGAAGCTGATTGCGTGCTGGTGGGCGGGGCCTCCGGGCTCTCCGCGGCGGGCGGCGGCGACTTCTACTACGAGGACAACGCGACCTATCGCAGGCATTTCGGCAAATTCGCCAAGCGCTACGGTTTCAAGGGCGCTTTCGAGGGGTCGTTCTACCGCTGGCCCACCGCCGAGGCGCGCTGGGGCTACCTTGCCACCTTCCTCGACACCACGCTCAACGCCCCGCTGCGCAAGCCCTACAAGGACCTCGACGCCATTCTCGCCGAGAAGGATTTCTTCGTACTCACCACCAACCAGGACACGCAGTTTGTGAAGCTCTACCCCTGGGAGAAGGTGGCCGAGATCCAAGGCGACCACCGCTTCTTCCAGTGCTCCCACTGTTGCACCGACGAGGTGTGGAACGCGGTCGAGCCGGTCTCCCACATGGTAGAGGCCATGGGAGACGGTCTGGAGGTTCCGACAGAGCTCGTGCCGCGCTGCCCGCACTGCGGGGCAGAGGCGTTCCCCTGGGTTCGCGGCTACGGCAACTTCCTGCAGGGCAAGCTCTACGAGGAGCAGTACCGCAAGGTGTCCGACTGGCTCGACGCGCACGCACGGCAGAGGATCCTCTTCCTCGAGCTGGGTGTGGGCCGCATGACGCCCGCGTTTATCCAGGAGCCGTTCTGGGCCCTCACGGCGCAGTTACCGCAGGCCAGCTACATCGCCGTAAACAACAAGACGCAGTTTCTCCCCCGCGCGATCGAGCATCGGGGGCTCGCCGTTCGCGCCGACATCGCCGACGTGCTCGCCGACGTGCGCAAGATGCTGGGGAGGTAGCGCATGGAGACGGCGAAAGCAGTTCGCATAGGCAGGGCGCTAGCCGAAGCGGATCTTGTCATCATCGGCGCTAGCAACGGACTCGACATGGCGGAGGGGCTCAACCTTTTCTGCGCCGATGCTCATTTCCAAGAGGCGTACGGCGATCTCGCCCAGACCGACGGCATCGGCTGCATACTGCAGGGGCTTGCCTCCCCGGATGCCAGCGTGCGACGCCGATGGGCCGAGCGGTTTCATCAAAAGGAATATCTCGAATATGAGCCCAGCCCGCTCATGAACGAGCTGCGGCGTCTTACAGAGCACGCTGACACCTTCGTGATCACGTGCAATATCGACGGGCACTTCGTACGCGCAGGGTTCAACGAGAACCGCGTGCTCGAGACGGAGGGGGGCATACGCACGTCGATCGACGAGCGGCGTCTCGCCCATCCAGACGCCCTCGCCACGGCCCAGCTCGAGGAGCTCGAGCGCCTTGTGCAAGCCCATCGCAACGGCAGGGTCGCCATCCTCGAACTTGGCGTGGGACTGCGCAACGGCATCATAAAGCACATGCTCGCCCAGATGGCGAACGTCTGCGAGCACGCCACCTACATCGTGTTCAACTACAGCCAGGCTATGGAGCCCGATGCATCGTGCGAGACGATTCTCGTTGACGGCGATATGACCCCGGCTTTCGAGGAGATTGCCCGATGCCGTCCCTAGAAAGAGAAGCACATTGGCTTCGAAGCCTTATCGACGATGCCGACGCCATCATCGTTGGCATCGGCTCGGGCATGTCGAGCGCCGCCGGGTTCAACCATTACAACCGCGCGGGCATGACGCGCGCAGGAATACGGACTGGCAGCAAGCCTTTGGCTTCAAGAGCCTTTTCGACGGCTTCTACCACCTCTACCCCAGCCTCGAGCAGCAATGGGCCTACTACGCGCGATACATCGACTTTATGCTACGCGAGCCGGCCTCGCAGCCCTATCTCGACCTGCGGTCCCTCATCGGCCATAAGGACTACTTCATCCTGAGCACCAATGTGGACACCCAGGTCGAGAAGACGTTTCCCGACGAGAGAACCTCAACTATCAGGGAAGCTTCGCGCGCCTTCAATGCAAGCAGCCATGCTGTGACGAGCTCTTCAACGCGAGTCCCTACGTCGAGCGTATGCTCGCGGGCATGGCGGGGTTCGAAATCCGAAGCGAGGATGTCCCCCGATGCCCGCACTGCGGCTGGCAGCTTGTGCCGTGGGTGCGCGACGACACGTTTCTGCAGGGTGCGGCCTGGCGCGAGAGCCTCGGACGATACGAGCGCTTTGTGTGCGAGCGCAGCGATCGCCGCGTGCTGTTGTTGGAGCTCGGCGTGGGCGAGATGACCCCCGGCATCATCACGCTCCCGTTCTGGAGCATGACCGCGAAGCTGCCGGATGCGCACCTTTTGAGCGTAAACATCTCGGGCGGCTCGGCTCCGCTGCAGCTTGGAAGCAAGGCAGAGGCGATCCAGGCCGATTTGGGCGCCCTGCTCTCGGTGGCGCGGACGGCGAAGGTATTTAAGCCTCCTTGTTAGTCTCTTTGAGATAATCCTCATCGTTCACAGGTTCCAACCACTCGTTGGAGGCCTCCTCGCCCGGAACCTCCAGCGCGAGATGGGAGAAACAGCTGTCGGGAGCGGCTCCGTGCCAATGCTTCACCCCCGGGGCGATGTTGACCACATCGCCGGGGCACAGCTTCATTGGAGCCAGCAGATCGATTCAACGAACACACCCTCCCGGGTATAGGGCCTATGTCTCGTACGGGCAATGAGCGCCTTCGGGAACGCATCCCTGATTGACAGAAGCGACGCGAGCTCCCTCTCGAGCGTCGAATCGGCGCTGACGTCGTCGCTCACCTGTATGTAGACGGGCTCCGACCCCCCCCCTCGCGACGAAGTCGACCCCTTCTGGTACAGCTTTCCGACATAGGGTTTGAGAAAGCATAGGGAGAAGAACGTAATCGGTAATCTGACTCTGCAAATTATTACCGGGGAGCGTCATTAATTATCCCAAAAATGTTGACAGACAACTCGAGTCAGATGAGTTAGAAAGAGTTAACATGTCGTTGTGAGGATGAAATCATGAGAAACAGTCAAGATTTTTGGGATAAAAACGCCGGGCGGTACGACTGCTTCATGCGCAAGGACGCAGCGGCTTACGAGCGGCTGTACGAGCTGCTGCGCCCTGTGGTACAGCACAAATCGGTGCTGGAGTTGGCCACCGGCACAGGCTCGATCGCTAAAAATATCGTGAGCAGCGCCAAGTATATCGAGGCTACGGACGCATCGCCGGAGATGATCGCGGAAGCGCGGCGGTGCAACCGATCCGCCAAGCTGCATTTCTCCGTGCAGGATATGTTTCACCTCCCCTATGCAGATGGTAGCTTTGACGTGATCATTGTGGCCAATGCCCTGCACATCGTGCCGGAGCCAAAGAAAGCTCTCTCTGAAATTCGTCGCGTGCTGAGGGACGGCGGCGTTCTGGTTGCGCCGACCTTCACCCATGCGGATAACGCTATCTTCGGAAAGGTCAAAGCATTTTTCATGAAATTGGCGGGCTTTCCGCTGCACAGCAAGTGGACGAGCGAAGAATATCTGGCATTTCTGCGGGAAAACGGCTGGACGGTACAGAAAAGCACCGTGCTGAAAGCCTCATTCCCGTTGGCTTACGCAGAGTGCGTGAAATCAAAGGAACTATGACATGAAAGAAAAGATCAGGCTCTCCGGCGTGCCGGAGACCATGCTGCAAACCGTTTACGCAAGAGCAAAAGAGAGTCGGGGACGCGGCGTCATTCACGATGCAAAAGCGGAGGGAATCATTGAGAAGCTGGCTACGATTTTTCCCTTGCCGACAAGGATGCAGCCATGCACAGCGGAGTTATTGCCCGCACCATTGTGCTGGATCGCCTGACAGAGGGCATGGCGGCGTTTTCGCCGATCTATAAGCTGCTGGGCAAGCTGCCTGCCGTGCGGAACATGTCCAATAAAATCATCACTCTGGAAAAGGAGTGACGCGAAAATGTCATTCTTCGAAAATACCCGCAAGCCTGTAGGCCTTGGTGGCAGAATCATGGTTTCCATGATGAATCTTGGGCATACACCTGTGGCAACATGGGGACTTAAATTCCTGCATCTCTCACCGGATGCCAAAGTGCTGGACTGCGGCTGCGGCGGCGGGGCAAACATTAAGAGATTGCTGAAGAACTGCCCACAAGGGATTGTCGAGGGCATTGATTATTCCGAAATCAGCGTGGAGAAGGCCCGAAAGCTGAATCAGCGCGCCATTCGGGACGGACGCTGCGCCGTGTGTCAGGGCAGTGTGGCACAAATGGATTTTGCGGATGCGTCCTTTGATGTGGTCACAGCCTTCGAAACGGTCTATTTCTGGCAGGATCTGCCAAAGTGCTTTCAGGAAGTCTACCGGGCACTGAAGCCCGGTGGCACGTTCCTGATCTGCAATGAAAGCAACGGGGATACAAACAGAGACAAAAAGTGGACGGATATCATTGGCGGCATGACCATCTATAAAGATACCGAGCTGAAGGCATATTTGGAGCAGGCCGGATTTAATGACATCCAGATTCATAAGACGAAAAACTGGCTGTGTGTGACAGGGAGAAAACACCATCAACACTGAGAAGGCGCTGCTTGCGGACGAGCGCCTTAGGGTGTGGGGTGATACAGGAGGATGACTGTGCGCTATAAAATTGAAAAGAACACGGTGCAAGAGACGCTAATCATTCCGCTGTATGCGCGAAAAAAATGCTCAGAGCTGTACCCAAGTTTGTATCAGGATGAGGCGGCACGGCAACTTGCGAGCGCGTTGGATTATGATTTTTCCGCCTTGGAGCAAAAGTCCCGCAGCCCGCTGCAATGCTTCGGCGCGCTTGAGGTCGCCATGCGGCAGAACGACCTTGCCTATGAGGTGCGACACTATCTGAAAACGCACCCTACGGCAGCGGTGGTCAATCTGGGCTGCGGGTTGGACTGCACCGGCCGTGTCTGTGACAACGGCAAATGCAGGATCTACAATCTGGACTTTCCGGATGTTATCGCAATCCGGAATGAGCTTCTTCCCGCCAGAGAGCGGGAAGCGAACATTCCCTGTGACCTGAACGATCCGTCGTGGTTTGAAAGGATCGACGCCTCCGGCGGTGCGGTGTTCTTTGCGTCCGGCGTGTTCTACTATTTTCTGAAAGACCAGGTGATGACACTGGCACAGGCCATGCCAGACGCCTTTCCGGGCAGCGTGCTTGTCTTTGACGCTGCCAACGAAAAGGCGGTGAAACTGATGCTGAAGACGTGGCTGAAAGATGCGGAAATCAAGGATGCGGGCGCATACTTCGCCGTTTCGGACGCGAAGCGTGAGCTTGCGCCGTGGGGCGAGAATATGCGTATTTCCAGCCGGGGGTATATGTTGGGCTACCACGACCTGAAAGACCCGTCGGTCAGCGGTCTGTTCCGCTTTCTTGCCAAAATTGGCGACCGGATGATGGACATGCAGATCGTAAAGATCGGATTTGAAGGGAAGCAATGAAGCACCTGCACTTTGATGTGGAGACCTCCGGCTTCTACGGCGCGTATTGGCCGTGCTCCGATGATTCGAGCTGCGCGGTGATCGCCATGATCGGGGATGATCCGGAGGATCGGCTTGCCCGCTCGGCCGCAAAATGGCTTTGCGCTCGCGGCACCCATTTCGTTTGGCTCTGTTAGACCAAATTTGACACGATCGGCTGTTCGTCGAACCGGAAAAT
>JAHYYJ010000006.1 GCA_019425015.1 Collinsella sp. | reverse complement strand
CGAGCGGGGGCTCCTATCTTTTTAGTGCCCTCGGATTGGGTCATAGTGTCTGTCGTTGCCAAGACATCGGCGCTTCCGTTGTTGTAGGTGGCAGTTAGGTGCACTCATTGGGGACAGACTTAAATGAGTGCCCACAGAATGAGAGTGGATAATCTTCCGTTTTTGGCCTGCTTTGGGGTTCAAAGTGGGAGATTATCCACTCTCATCATTTTGCGGCACTTGGGGACGTTCCTTTTGTGCCGGCACTTTGGGACACTCCTTGTCATTGGTACAAAGCAACCTGTCCCCATTGCGCCAAGCGGCGTGTGCCGTTAAGCGGACGGGGTGTTAGCGGGACCTTCTTTTGGGCATACAATTGCTATTGGCTTGCTGCGGTGAAGGCTCGTCCGCTCCGCAGTTATTTCTACAGTTAAAGGAGTATGTATGTCCGTTGAGGTCATGAGGTCTGTGATCGATGCTGCCGAGGGCCGCGTGCCCGTCGACACGCTGTTTACCAATGCGCAGATTGTCGACGTATATGGCCAGCGCGTGGCGCCCGGTAGCGTTGCCGTCAAGGACGGCGTAATCGTCGGCGTGCTCTACGACGGTCGCGACGATGCCGCCGGCACCTACGAGGCGGCTGAGGTCATTGACTGCCAGGGTCGCTATATCGCCCCCGGCTTTATCGACGGACATCTGCATATCGAGTCCTCGAACATCCGTCCCGCCGAGTATGCGCGCATGGCGGCGACGCGCGGCACCACCACTGCCATCGCCGACAGCCACGAGATCGCCAACGTTTCCGGCCTGAACGGCCTGCGCTTTATGATCGAGGACGGCCGTCGCGCGCCCATTTCCATCAAGTACATGATGCCCTCGTGCGTGCCCGCGCTGCCCGATGAGCAAGCGGGCGCTGTGATTACCGCCGCTGACATGCAGGCGTTTTTTGCCGAGTATCCGGGCGATGTCTTTGGTCTGGGCGAAATGATGAACCTGCCGGGTGTCTTTATGGCCGATCCTGAGACCTGCGCTCGCATCGACGCTGCCAACCAGACGCCGTCCAAGCAGGTCGACGGCCATGCGCCACTTGTTGCCGGCAAAGACCTCAACGCCTATGCCGCAGCGGGTATTATCGCCGACCACGAGTCGACGATTCCCGAGGAGGCGCTCGATAAGCTGTCTCGTGGCATGTACGTGATGCTGCGCGAGGGCACGTGCAGCCATGACCTGGCCAATCTGTCGCCGATGCTGCTGGAGAACCCCGCGCGCGCCCGCCGCTGCTGCTTTGCGACTGACGACCGCGCCCCTTCCGATGCGCTTGCGACTGGCATGATCGACAATGCCTGCCGCGTGGCGATTGAGGCCGGTATCGACCCCGTGGTCGCTATCTCTATGGCGTCCCTCTCCACGGCCGAGGCGTTTGGCCTGGATCACGGCTGCCGCGACCCGCACGAGCTGCGTGGTGCGATTGCCCCGGGCAAGCGTGCCGACCTGCTGGTGCTCAATGACCTGACGTTTGCTACGGCTCCGCATCGAGTATATGCCGCCGGTGCTCTGGTGGCGCAGGACGGCACCTTTGTGGGCGAGATCGCTCCCGAGATGGCCGAGGTTGCGGCCCTTGCCGATGAGCTGCGCGCCTCCGTTAAGCTGCCGAAGCTTTCGCTCGACGTGTTCGACTATGCCTTTAAGCCGGGCGAGGCCGTTATCGATGTCATCCCGGGTATGGCTATCACGGGTATGGCTCGCCCCGAGAGTGCCGAGGGCCTGCGCCGCATTATGCTGATCGAGCGCCACGGCCGCGGCGTGTCGCTGCAGGCCGAGGGCGCCGACGGTGACGGCCCCGCGGGTCTGGGCTTGGTTGGCAAGCATATCGGTCGCGGCTGGGTACGCGGCTTTACCATCACGGGTGGCGCCATTGCCTCCACGATTGGCCACGACTCGCACAACGTGTGCGTGGTGGGCGACAATGCGGCGGATATGATGGCTGCCGTTGAGGCCGTGGGCCAGGGCGGCCACGTGCTGGTGCGCAACGGCGAGGTCGTGGCGCGCATTCCGCTGGCGCTCGGTGGCCTTATGAGCGAGGGCACGGCCGAGGATGTCGCCGCGCAGCACGACGACTTTATGGTCAAGGCGCGCGCCATGGGTATCGAGCCGCCGCTCGACCCCATCATGGGCATCATTTTCCTGCCCCTGCCGGTCATCCCGACGCTCCGCATCCGCCCCGAGGGCATGTTCGACGTCACGACCTTCACCTACGCCGACTAGTCATCGGGGACGTTCTTAAACGACTAGCCGTCGGGGTGGCGTGTCGCCTGACGCCGCGACCGTGAGACCTCTGGCATGTCTGAGCTATTTGCCAGGTCCTTGTAACGTTTACGCCCGCGGAGTCTTATTTGAGCTCCCTTTGGGTACGTTGGAATCGGATACACGTTCGATTCCAACAAGCCCGAAGGGAGCTTTTCTATGTTTAAACTGATTGCATCCGATATGGACGGCACACTGCTTGACGAAAACGGCCAGGTGCCTCCCGAGACCTACGAACTGATTCTGGCGCTACACGAGCATGGCGTGCATTTCGCCGCATCGTCAGGTCGTCGCTACGATCGCCTGTGCGAGTTCTTTGCGCCCGTTCGCGACAAGATGGACTTTGTCGCCGCTAACGGCGCCCAAGTCTACGCCGACGGTAAGATGGTAGACCGTGAGGTGTATTCCCACCTGGCGATTCGAAGGCTCGCCCAAGCCGTCAGGACGTTTCCCAATCTGCATCTTGCGCTCTTTGACCGAACCAAGTCCTTCCTGCTCGATGACGAGTGCAAGTTCGTGCGTGAGGTCGATAAGGACCTTCCCAATGCCGAGCGTATTTGGGAGCTGCCCGATCCCAGCGTAAATATCATCAAAGCGAGTATCTTTTGCGACGACAGTGCGGTTATGGACAGTGCGTACGTGCTACAGCGCGAACTTGGTCAGCTCTTTACTTTTGCGCCTTCGGGCAACGCGTGGATCGATGCCATGCAGCCTGGTGTATCGAAGGCCTCGGGTATCGCGCAGCTCGCGGAGCATTACGGCATTGATCGCGACGAGGTCATAGCGTTTGGCGACTCTATGAACGACTACGAGATCATTCGCTTTGTCGGCACGGGCTGCGCGATGGAAAACGCGCGCCCCGCGCTTAAGGCGGTGGCCGATCGCGTGGTGGGTTGTAACCGCGACCACGCCGTCCAGCAGGAGCTCCGTCGCGTGCTGGAGAGTCTCTCCTAATCCGGCAGATGGGGACGTTCCTTTTCTGCCGACAGTGGGGGACAGTCCTTGCAGCTTTTTCGTGAAGGCTGTCCCCAACGACTGGTCATTCAAGAACGTCCCCAATGACCAGACGATGACTAGGCAAGGGCGGCCATGATGGTGTGGGCGACGCCGTCGTGGTCGTTGTCGTATCCGGTGACGGCGTCGGCGGCCTCGCGGTCTTCGGGCTCGGCGTTGATCATGGCCATGCCGTGGCCCGCTGCCTGCAGCATGGGGATGTCGTTGATGTTGTCGCCGAACGCCCAGGCGTCGACGAGACGCTCGCCCAGGTGCTCGCATAGCCACGTGAGGGCCGTTCCCTTGGTGGCGCCCTCACCCATGACCTCGATATTCATGGCGTGAGAACGTGTGACCTCAATGCCTCCGAGCGTGTCGAGCTCAGCCGCGATGGCGTCGCGATCGGCCGGGTCGTGCCAGTACATGGCGATGCGTTCGAGCGTCTCGACCCCGTCGATCTTACTGTCGATATCCATGTCGATCGGTGTTCGTGTGCGCTTGAGCGAAGCCGCGATGTGGGGGTCACCGCCGCAGAACTCATCCAGGCGCCCGTAAAGCGAGCGGGGGAGGAAGCACTGCCCATCCGCGAAGATATCGAAGGTCACATCGTGGCCGGCGGCGATGCGATGGACGCGATGGGCAATGCCGCGATCGAGCGGACGGCTCAAAATGCGCGTGGCGCGCGAGGCATCGTTGGGCACATCGTCGTCGAGCTGCCAGACGCTGGCGCCATTGGCGCAGACCGCGTAGTGCACGGCAGGATGGGCGAGGATGGGCTCAAAGACGCCCGACAGCGGACGCCCCGTGCACGGTACAAACTCAATGCTGCGACGTGCGAGCTCGTCGAGCATCGCCCAGGTGGCGTCGCCCATCTGCTTGTCGCTCGTCAGCAGTGTTCCATCCATATCGGAAAAAACAATCATTCGATGCAGCCCTTTCTACTGGCATAAAAAGCGTGGCCGAGGGCGGTGATGCCCTGGCCACGTTCGAGTTCTATAACGGTCCGCGTCCTAGCGGTCGGCGATCGGCTTGTACTCCAGCGGCTCGATCACCGGACGATAGGCCGGGCGAATAATACGGTGCGCGCAGAAGAGCTCTTCCATGCGGTGTGCCGACCAGCCGGCCATGCGGGCGACGGCGAATAACGGCGTAAAAAGCGTCTCGGGCACGCCGAGCATCTTGTAGATAAAGCCTGTGTACAGGTCGATGTTGGCGCAGATGGGCTTGGTCATGCCGTGGTCGCGCATGACCTGGGGTGCCAGGCGCTCGATGCGCTCGATGAGTGCGAACTCTTCGCCCAAGTCCTTCTTGGCTGCCAGCGAGCGCGCGTAACGACGGCAGACCTCGGCGCGCGGGTCGCTGAGCGTATAGACGGCGTGGCCCATGCCGTAGATGAGGCCCGTGCCGTCGAAGGCCTGCTTGTCGAGGATCTTGCCCAGGTAGGCCGCGACTTCGTCCTCGTCCTCCCAGTTGGAGACATGCGCGCGGATGTCCTCGTGCATGGACACGACCTTGGCATTGGCACCACCGTGGCGCGGGCCCTTGAGCGAGCCGATAGCCGCGGCGTAGGCGGAATACGGGTCGGTGGCCGAAGACGACAGCACGCGGCAAGCGAAGGTGGAGTTGTTGCCGCCGCCGTGCTCGGCATGCAGCATGAGCATAACGTCGAGCAGCATCGCCTCATCGCGGGTGAACGCCATGCCGCCGCGCAGGACCTGTAGGATGGTCTCGGCGGTGGAGAGACCGGGCGTAGGGTGCGGCACGTGAACCTCGGAGCCGCGAAGCTTGGCGACCGAGGCCATGTGTGCGAAGGCGGCGATGCGCGGGAGACGTGCGAGCATGGAAATGGCGACGTCGATTTCGTGCTCGGGCGTGATCACGTCCGGCTCGGCATCGAAGGCGTAGAGCAGCAGTACGGCGCGCTGGAGCACGTTCATGATGCTCGACGATACCGTGGTCATAGGGAACTCTTTAACGTACTCGTCGCTCAGATGTCTAAAGGCGCCCAGGCGCTCGCAAAAGCCGTCGAGCTCTTCCTTGTTGGGCAGCGAACCCGTGATAAGCAGATAGGCGACTTCCTCGTAGCCATAGCGATTCTCGGCCTGGGCATTGTTGACCAGATCCTCGATGCTGTAGCCGCGAAGCGTGAGCTTGCCCTGATCGGGCACGACCTTTCCGTCGACCTTGTTGTAGCCGTGCACATCCGAGATACGAGTGAGACCCGCGACCACGCCCGAGCCGTCGGCATTGCGTAGGCCGCGCTTGACATTGTGCTCGACAAACAGGCCCTCGTCATAAGGGTCGGTCGGCAGGCCGTGGTAGAGGCTTTCGCTCTCAGACGAAATCTGGCGGCTTGCTTCGTAATCCAGAACCAGGCGGCTCAAGTGGTCATCGAAGCGGTAATAGATTTTCTTGGCGTCGTAGGCCATGCGCGCTCCTCTCCGGGCCGCATCGGGGTGGCCTGCATGGGCATGCGCGTGTCAGGCTATCCCCAGCGGCCTGCTCGCTACAGGCGGTGCATAAAGTTAAAGACGTCCTCGCGCTGGATGGACACGTTGACGCCCGAAAGCTCGCCGGCCTCGGCCAGCGCCTTCTGCAGCTCGGCGAAGTCGAGCTTGGACCCGGCGGTATCGGCCAGCATGGTCATGGTGAAGATGTCCTCGATAATGGACTGCGTGATGTCGCGGATGTCGACGTTGGCCTCGCCTAGGACACGGGTGACGCCGGCGACGATGCCGGGGCGGTTCTTGCCAAGGACGGTGATGACGATACGGGAGGACGAGATCTCGGCCATGGGAAACCCTTTCGCGTGATTGCGGCGCGCGCGGGGCGCTCCGCTACGGTACAGTGTTCATCATTGTACCTGTCTGGCGCAAAAAAGGCGCGCTCGCTGCGGCGTTACATGCCTGCAACATGAGCGTAAGGGGGAAGGCCGCACGGGGAAGAGCCGTCTGGCGCGTGTCCGGCTCGTGTTGGGTTGATTTCCGATCTCAGCCGAACACATTGAGCGGACAGGCCGTTCCCGCAGTCAGCCGAACGCCTCCGACGGCTGATTCCGAACTGGAAGCGGAGGGCATCCCCGCCCTTCGGTAGGGGATACCGCTCCGCGGCGCATGCCGCGGGCGGCGCCCCTATCGGACCACCGTGACCTCAGTTGGGATGGGCCCAGCACTGCCGCGTACTCGGTGAGCTAGAGCCAACTGTTCGTCTTCACGTCGCGTATGGCGATATTTCGGTCGTCCGGCTCGGTGATGCCGTAGCCGAACGCCTGGAGCGTCTCGATGGACTCCTGGATCCTCTGTTGGAACATGGGACCCGGATCGACCCTCGGCCCGAGGTGCCCGCGCCAAAGGCACGGCGTGGCGCGCAGCATGTTATGGATTTTGGAGATGGGCTCGATGTCGGCGTAGACGTTGAGCGTCGCCATGGCGTCCTTGTGGCCGAGGATCGATTGGAGCGCCTTGATATCGCCGCCTTGGCGGATCCACTGCGTTGCGAACGTGTGGCGAAGGCCGTGGAACGTGATCAGCTCGTCGTTGGTGCCCATGAGGCCGTTGGTCTCCGAGAACCTCTTGAACGCCCTGCGGATATAGCTTGTCGTCGCGAAGGTCGCGCCCGGCTCCGACAGGATGTAGCAGTCCCCGATCTCGACCGCCCCGGTAAGGCCGCGCAAGCGCAGCTTTCCGCAGTCGATCTCGTGGGTCTCCTTCAGGAAGGGGAGTAGGCCGACCGGGTCGATGGGGATACCCCTGGCGTCATGGGTCTTGGTGTCCTTGATGAACGAACCCATTCCCTTCGCGTACGCCACCGAGTGTCTGATCGAGATCAGGCCCGTCTCGAAATCCACATCGCACCACCGAAGGCCGCAGACCTCGCCGATTCGCATCCCCGTGTGCAGGGCGAGTACGACCGCCCTCTAATCCTCGGCGGACCAATCGAGTCCGAACTCCTTTCGGGCATCCTCTTCGCTCATGACTTCGAGAAGGTCTCCGGGTTGGCAACGAAGGGCGAGGCATAGCTGCTCGAGTGTGTTGAAGCGAATGCCGCGAATATGCCCTTTTTTAATACGGGACAGGTTCACGGGCGTGGTTCCAATCCTTTCGGCAAGTTCGTTCGAGGAAATCTTTCGCTCGGCCATGATCTTGTCGAGGCGAACAATTACGGGCATGGCGTTTCCTTACGCAATCTCGTCGGAGTCGAGGTACAGCTCTCGGGCGTACAAGAAGAGCTGGGAAAGCATGAACAGGACGATGCCGAGAACCAGAGAGGTCCAATCGAATGATGAAGCGATCTCTTGGGCGCCGACGGCCCCCTCGCCGCCAAACATCGAAACGGAGGTTTTGAGTGAGCCGGCGTAGAGGCTGGTGGCAGCTTGAACAACGAAGAGAATGCCGAGCACCTTCAAGCATGTCGCAGACCCTTTCTTGAAGGGGTCTCCGCTCTTGATCGTCCACACGAGAACGGCGCTGAGGATGGTCGTAGCGATACCGATGACGGCAGGGACCAATGTCGAGATCGCAAGGGCTGGATACGCGGGGGAGTCTGCAATTACAGGGTTGTCGAGCACTTCGATTGCTGGCTTTAAGGAGAACGCCACTTGTGCGATGGCGGTGGCGCAAAGGGTCGCAGAGGCTATCGCACATGCGATGCGGAAGGAATGAAGCCGGGGAGTGCGATTGTCGGAACTCATAATAACCTCCGAAGAATTTAAAAAACTCAGGTTACTTTTTAACAGTTTATGTTAAATTGACTTTGAAGGCAAGTAATCACAGCATGCTGCAACCGAAACCCCTCTAGATTGGAGAGGATTATGTTCAGTACTGTTAAGTCGTGTAAGCTCTTGGTTTTCCTCGGCCTCGCTCTTTGTCTGTTGCTGCCGGGAGCCCCCGCTTTTGCGGATACCCCGATGCCTCCTTCCCAGGAGAGCAGCCAGTGTGCCCTCGTTGAGCCCCTCGGGTATACGGACGACGTCGTCGATACCTACTGGAGCTACAGCTGTCCTCGCGGCGTAAGCGGGCACAGCATCTCGATGTTCAACATCTCTTACAAGACGATCTCCTACCGAAATGGCTATCGCCGATCCGCGCATCATAGGGAATCACGCCTCGCTGCAATGTGCTCCTGTGGTGTTCTTGGCACAACTGATAAATGGCAATTTGTCTATAGCACCTACTAGATGCGAGGAAGGGCCGAGCATTTTGTTCGGCCCCTCTGTTCCGACTGGATGAGGTTAAGGTTGGCGATGAATATGCTCAAAATCTCGAAGGCGATCTTTAGGTCGCTTCTCTCCTCCAGGTCGCTCTGTGTTGTCGTTGTTGCGTTGATGGTTCTTTGTGCTCTGCCCGTCTTCAGGAGCGCGGCTGGCATCGACGGACGGGTCGAATACCTCGAGTCGGGAATAACCCGTGTTGAGCAGGA
Source organism: Collinsella sp. (assembly GCA_019425015.1). Taxonomy (GTDB): domain Bacteria; phylum Actinomycetota; class Coriobacteriia; order Coriobacteriales; family Coriobacteriaceae; genus Collinsella. The sequence continues at coordinate 137,494 of JAHYYJ010000006.1, read as the reverse complement.
ATTGTCAGCATCCTATGCGGATGCGCTTGTGAATGCGGGGGAGGACGGTGTCTATACCTCTTCATCAAGCATGCCCGCGCTTCTGTACCCTCTTGCCGCGGGACGTCTTATCTTGGCACCGCTCTCTCCCCTACTTCCGTTTCTGCAGATATCGGATGGAGAGTACACCTATTATGACGGATCGAAGGAGTACTTGCTATGGGTCGCAACGGCCGTTGCCGTCTCGTTCCTTGCCGCGCGTCTTAACAAACGTGAAAAGCTCATCATCCAGGCACCGATGGGCGAGCTGGGTAGACTTGTTGCATCGAGCGTATGGGCGAGTGTTTTTGCAATGCTTGCCGTCCTCGCCATCAATCTTCCAGGGATAATCGCCGCGCTTGTGAAGAATGGCCCGGGCTCGCCGTTCTATCCGATAGGCTACATTCAATATGCGACTCCGGTTATCAAACCGGCTTGGCTGGTGTTCGCGCAGACGGCCATCTTGCAATTCTTGGTGGCAGCGTTCATCTCGCTTGTCGTTCACCTTGCCGTGAAGATTGCCAATAACCCTACGCTTGGAATCGTGTTCGTATGTGCCCTGATGGGGGTGACGATGGTTCCCGGGTATTACGGAAGATCCATCGCTTTACGTGAGTTCGCCCTGTTGAATCCCCTTACGTATGCGAACACTGAGTTGACCGTCGGCGCCTATAGCCCGTACCCGACAACGCAGATAGTGAATCTGCCTGGACTTTGCTTCGAGCGTGGCGCGATTGCCCTCGTATGCGCAATCGGGATCGAGGTGCTGGCAATTAGCCTGCTTTGCGTTGCTGGAAAGAGCGGCTGCGCGTGCCCGATATCCCCGATTTGTCTTGAGAGAGGTTCCTTCACTGCATCGAGAACGGCAACTCGTTCGAGCGCTTGTGCCTCCGCCGTTGCATACGTAAGAACGATGGGGAAACTGCTCCTGCGTTCTCCTACCCTCGCCGTATGCGCGATTGCAATGTCGACGACGATGCTGGCCCCGGCTCTGGTCGAGATGTTTCCTGACGCTGATAACGTTTCCGCTGTTCGGTATAGGGATGGGGAGCTCCGTTCAATAGATCGGTATCTAGAGCAGAACGCTGCGAATATGGACGTCGAGGGCAAAGCGGCCCTGGAAGACATGCGGGATGCTCTTTCGGGTTTCGTGTACGCGCCTATGCCTGCGGAGGGGTTTCGAAGCCTTGCGACGTACGAGCGCGCTCGAGGTGAGCTGGGCGCGGCAGATGCGACTCTCCTGCAATCGATCGGAATCGAGCCGGAGACTCCTTCTCGTGCGGAGGCGCGCGCCCTTCTGCTTGAGTCGATCGCGAGCTTGCCGGACCCCAAGGTTTACGAGTTAAGTACGAAGATGCCCCCATTAATCCTCCTTTCGTATCTCCAGGCAGCGCTTCCCTCCTTATTTTTGCTGTTGCCCGTGGTTGTCACATCGCTCGCGTGCACCCACCTGCAGTGTCGTTCCCTTCTGGTTCTCCAGATCCCCGCAACAGCGCATGTGCGTTTTCTGACGGCTGTTGCGCTGGCTCTCCTGCTTGGCTTGGTGCTGCTTTTGGTGTCGATGGTTCCCGCTGTCGTTGTGTCCGTGATTAAGAACGGTGCGGGTGGATCGGAGTATCCCGTCGCTCTCATTCGGGCGGGAGCTTCGACAACGTCCATGGTGGGGGAGGCGGTGTTGTGCAGTATTCCGTTGCTGGTCATGGCATACGGCGTGATTTCCGTCGTCGCTGCGTTGACAGCAGCGATTAGCCGCAACCCCGTTGTCACCGGAATGGTTTGCGCGGTTCTCTTGGTGTTGGGTTCGTTGAGCGCTCATGTTGAAAGCGTGGGCATGGGCGTCGCGCTGCTGGCTCCATTCGCCTCGTTTGATCCCGCTTCCCAGGTGGGGACGATTGGGTTCCTTGGGCGAGGGACGAACGCGATGCCTTTTGGAGAGGTCGTCGGCGCATCGGGCGCTCTGCTGGTGGTCTTGGGCGCCGTATCTCCGTTGATGGTGCGCCTGAGTGTTCCAAAGATCGAAAGGGGATGATCTCGATGATTGACCTTCAAACGCTGACGATCTCTTATGGAAAGAAGGTGCTCGTAGATTCGGTGAACGCTGAGTTTGCCCCGGGTACGGTCTACGGTCTCGTCGCTCCGAACGGGCATGGAAAGACGACGTTGCTGCGTGCGATGGCAGGTTTGCCGGGTCCTCGCGTGGACGGGAGCATCGTTCTGGATGAGGTGCAGGGTACGGGTGCGAGAGAGGTCCGTTCTATGATCTTCTATGCACCTGGTGAGGGGACGCTGCTGTATCCCGGATTGCGTGCGGAAGATCACCTCAAGATGGTTTGCGATATGTGGCCGCATGCTCGCGATATCGAAGAGATAGTGGAACAAACGCAGATAGGCGAGTTCGCGAAGATGAGGATCCGCACTCTGAGCCAGGGCATGAAGCAGCAGCTTACCCTGGCGATTGCGTATGCGACGGGCGCGCGGTACCTTCTATTAGATGAGCCCATGAACTCGCTCGACCCCAGCAGGGTGGACTTGCATTCCGAGATTCTCAGGAAGCTGGCCGATTCTGGTACGTGCATCATCATGTCATCCCACATCTTGGATTCGGTCGATAGGCTGTGCGATGAGATTCTGTTTTTGAAGGATGGGAGGCTCATTAGAAGCATTCCGCAAGATGATGCTGCGCCGAAGTCTCCTGGATCCCATTTCGCAAAGCCTGCCGGACGCGCCGAGGGTGCGCTAAGCACGTATCGGCGACTCTACGAAAAGGGCGGGTAGAAATGCAAGTTAAAAATCTATGTGGCCAATGTGATACCGTTGAACCCGCATATCGATACCGCTCAGCCATTCGCCTCGCCCCCGTCGCACGTATCTTCATCCGGTCTGTTACTTTTAATCTAACAATTCTTTGAGGAACGTAGGTGCTTCTAAATGTACTGTCGACTTCTTCTCAAACTAATCCTAAGAGACAAGGCCGTATGGATCTCTACGCTCGTTCTCGCTGCAGCCTTTTCCGTCCCCATTGCGTTCAATTCACCCATCTACGGGCCCTTCTTTATGAAGCAGGGCATGCAGGGCTTTGTCGACGCATTCAATACGCGCGCGCCCCAGGCCAGCGGCACAGACCTATCGCCAGAGCAGCAAGATGACGCTGAGCTTGCAAGATACGCGAACGCCGCCCTCGCCGCTCAAACCGACGCCGCCTTTCTCGATTCTGCCGAGAGCTACTACGCGCTCATGGACGAGGGCTTCCAATCCGGGTCCATCGTGGGAGACCGAGAGACCAATGACGCGGCGCTCGCATATTGCCGCGCCCTGAGCAGCTCCGGCATCACGGATATCCCGGCCTCCGCAAACGACCTGCCATTCCTTTCCTTCCTGCCTTACGCCATTGCCGCGGCGCCGTCTTTCCTTCCCTTCATCCCCTTCCTTCTCTCGTCGATACTCCTGCTCGGCGCCACAAGGCCCGGTACCCTGGCGGCAAAGGCGCCCGCACCCAAATTCCGGCGCCTTATCCAGATCGTGTTTTCGATAATCGCCGCGGGGACCGCGATGCTCCTCGCCGGCCTCGCACCCGGGGGCATTTACGCCTTGGCCCTAAACGGCTTCGGGCAAATTGGGTACCCGATCGCCTTCTTCCATGACGGCGCGCTTGCCACCACGACCGCGGGAAACGTCTTCACGACCCTGCTTCTCGCGCTGCTTGCGGGCGGAACCTTGATATCCGTTTGCTCCGCCGTCCTATCGACCGCAACGAGGCGCGTCCTCGCGGGCCCCCTCACCTCCGCGCTGCTTGTCGCGGCCCCGGCATTCCCGTTGCTGTCCGATTCGGCACTAGGGCATAATGCCGTGCTCGGGCTCCTGCCGCTGGCCGTGTTCTCGCCTATCGAGGCCACGGGCTACGTAGGATGCTTCCCGGCAGAATTCATCGGCTCCGGTTCAGGCAGCGCATCGATGCTTGCCGTGGCCCTGGCATACGTCGCGGTCCTTTTTGCAGTCGGCGCCGTTGCGGCAAGGTCGCCCAAGCAGGCCGGACCCGCTAAAAAGCACCATGGGCTCGAGCTTCTGGACGCGAGCGTGGGATACGGAAGCACGACGATACTTTCAATCGGGTCGCTTCTCCTGAGCCCGGGAACGGCGGCGGGCCTCGTTGCTCCCAACGGCTCGGGGAAAACCACCCTTCTTGAAGCGCTGTCGGGCCAATTTCCCACCCGCATCCGCTCGGGAAGCCTGGCGGCAGATGGAATCTGCCAACGTCGATCAGCCGAATTTGCAGAACTCGTCTACCTGAGCTCTTCGGGCAGCGCGGATCTCTATCCCACGCTATCGGCCATCGAGCACCTTGCTTTCGTTAGGGAGGCGTGGAAATCGGCCGCCGACATCGACTCGCTCTGCGACTCCCTCGGAATCTCCCCATATCTCGACAAGCCGGCCCGTAAACTCTCGACGGGAATGAAGCAGCAGGTAAAGCTTGCCATGGCGATAGCGACCGGTTGCCCGTACCTCATCCTCGATGAACCGCTGAACGGCCTCGATCCGGGAAAACGGAAAACCTCCTGCGACGCGATGCGCAGCGAGGTGGCGCGGGGACGCAGCGTGCTCATTTCAAGCCATCTACTCGACGACCTGGCAGACCTTACCAACTCGTTCTACTTCATCGAAGCCGGCACGCTCGTGGAAAAGATCAAGTCGTCCTCGCAGACGCTCAAGCAGGAATACCTCGATACATACGAGAGATGAATGTGGGGGAGTGTTCGGATGAAGTTGATATTTAAGGTCCAGCTCGTGTTGTGCCGAAAAGACCGTGAACCTTTTGTGGGACACGCGGCGCCGTGGTACCATAGCCGAGTTTGTTGTCTTGGTCGGAAACCAAGACGCCTTATGCGCTGATCGGTAACCAGCGCCTGACTAATAAGGAGTCCTACCATGAAGCAGGGTATCCATCCCCAGTATGTCGAGTGCACGGTGACGTGCTCCTGCGGCAACACCTTCAAGACGCACGCTACCGTGTCCGAGATGAAGGTCGAGCTTTGCAACGAGTGCCACCCGTTCTACACCGGCCAGCAGAAGTTCGTCGACACCGGTGGACGCGTCCAGCGCTTCGCCGACAAGTTCGGTGGCGCCGCTGCCGCCCAGCTCAAGAAGGCCGAGGAGGCCAAGGCTGCCAAGGCCGCCAAGGCTGCTGAGGCCGAGGCCGCTCGCAAGGCCGCCGCTGAGGCTAAGGCTGCCGAGAAGGCTAAGCGTGCCGCTAAGTTCGCCGAGGAGGCTGCCAAGCAGGCCGCCGAGGCTCCTGCAGAGGCTCCCGTCGAGGAGGCCGCTGCCGAGGCCGAGACCACCGAGGCTGCTGAGTAAATAGCTCGCCGCGGAATCGCTCGCATTCATGGCATGAGGGCCGTGCATCCATTTGGGTGCGCGGCCCTTTTCTTTTTATTGGTGCAAGCTAACCTGTCCCCGTGGCACCAAATGGCAGAGAGACGGCGTTTGCTCAGATAAAACTTGCCAAAATAAACCTGTCCCATTGTGGCAGGTTGGTCATAGTTATTACGTGGCGGTCGAGGTCGACCGTATAGGCCGCGCCTTGTTTGGCTAAAGTACAATCATCTGTGTTTAACTCGCCCGCAGCTGCACGGCGTGGGCGATGGCCAAAAAGGAAAACCACATGGGATTCATGTCAAAGCTGCTGTCCTTTGGATCCGATAAGGACCTTAAGCGCTACTACAAGATTGTCGACCAGATCAACGGTCTTGAGCCCCAGTTTGAGAAGATGACCGAGGAGGAACTCCGCGGCCAGACCGATAAGTTCCGCGAGCGTTACGCCAACGGCGAGTCGCTCGACGACATGCTCCCCGAGGCTTTTGCCACCGTGCGCGAGGCTTCCAAGCGCATCACGGGCATGCGTCACTTTGACGTACAGCTCATCGGCGCCATGGCGCTGCACGAGGGGCATATCGCCGAGATGAAGACCGGCGAAGGCAAGACGCTCGTCTCCACGCTGGCCGGCTACCTCAACGCTATTGCCGGCAAGGGCGTGCACGTCGTTACTGTCAATGATTACCTTGCCAAGCGCGACTCCGAGTGGATGGGGCGCATCTATAAGTACCTGGGAATGACCGTCGGTTTGCTCCAGAACAACATGCCGCTCGAGCTCAAGCGTCCGGCCTACCAGGCAGACGTCACCTACGGCACCAACTCCGAGTTCGGTTTCGATTACCTGCGCGACAACATGGTCACTCGCCCCGAGCAGCGCGTGCAGCGCGGCCACCATTACGCCATCGTCGACGAGGTCGACTCCATCCTGATCGACGAGGCACGCACCCCGCTCATCATCTCGGGTGCCGGCACCAAGTCCGCCAGCACCTACAAGGACTTCGCGCGTGCCGTGCGCGGCCTGGAGCGCGGTGAGGACGTGTCGCACGACATGCTCACCGCCACCGAGGACGTCGAGCCCACGGGCGACTTCGTCATGGATGAGGCCAAGCACACCATCGCCGCCACCGAGCGCGGCCTTAAGAAGATTGAGCGCCGTCTGGGTATCGATGACATCTATGCCGATCTCTCTGGCCAACTGGTCAACCACCTGCAGCAGGCGCTGAAGGCCCAGTACATGTTCCATCGTGACAAGCAGTACGTGGTCACCAACGGCGAGGTCAAGATCGTCGACGAGTTCACCGGTCGCATCATGGAAGGCCGCCGCTACTCCGAGGGTCTGCATCAGGCCATCGAGGCCAAAGAGGGCGTGCTCGTGCGCGAGGAGAACCAGACGCTGGCCACCATTACCCTGCAGAACTACTTCCGTCTCTATGACAAGCTCTCCGGCATGACCGGTACGGCACTCACCGAGGATGCCGAGTTCCGCGAGATCTACAAGCTGCCCGTTGAGGTCATCCCCTCCAACAAGCCCGTTCAGCGTGTTGACCATGAGGACCTGGTGTACCGCACCATCCAGGCCAAGTACAACGCCGTTGCCGATGACGTCGAGCGACGTCACGCCAAGGGCCAGCCGGTCCTGGTGGGCACCGTCTCCATCGAAAGCTCCGAGAAGCTGTCGGCCGCCCTTACCAAGCGCGGCATCGCGCACGAGGTCCTCAACGCTAAGCATCACGAGCGCGAGGCTCATATCGTTGCCCAGGCCGGACGCTACGGCGCCGTGACCATCGCTACTAACATGGCCGGTCGTGGTACCGACATCCTGCTGGGCGGCAACCCCGACGAGCTGGTGCGCGAGCGCCTTGAGTACGAGGGCCTGACCATGGAGGACGTGACGCCCGAGCAGCTCGAGCAGTTTAACGCCGAGGCCAAGGAGACCTGCAAGGCCGAGCGCGAGCGCGTGCTTGCCGCCGGCGGCCTGACCGTCATCGGCACCGAGCGCCATGAGTCCCGTCGTATCGACAATCAGCTGCGCGGCCGCTCCGGTCGTCAGGGCGATCCGGGCGAGACCCAGTTCTACCTGTCGCTCGAGGACGACCTCATGCGCCTGTTCGGCGGCGACAAGATGGACCGTGTTTCCAAGATGATGGTCACGGCCGACATGGGCGACGACATGCCCATCCAACACAAGATCATCTCCAAGGCCGTCGAGAGCGCCCAGCACAAGGTCGAGAGCATCAACTTCTCCATGCGCAAGAGCGTCCTCGAGTACGATGACGTCATGAACAAGCAGCGCCAGGTCATCTACGCCGAGCGCAACAAGATTCTGGACGGCAAGGATCTGACCGACCACATCACCGAGGTCATGCACGACACCGTGTACCGCTGCGTGCAGGAGTTCTGCACCAAGGACAGCCACGATGGCGAGCGCGATCTCGAGGGCCTGCGCAAGTGGGTCGTGGAGCTGACCGGCCATATCGATACGCCCAAGTTCCCCGACGAGGACTTTGAGGCCCTGGCTGCCGATGTCCTGGCCTACGTCGAGAAGTGCTACAACATGAAGGCCGAGCGCCTGGGTGAGGACCTCATGCGCGAGCTCAACACCCAGGTCATGCTGCGCGTCATCGATACCCGCTGGATGAACTACCTGCAGGAGATGGACTACCTCAAGACCGGCATCGGCCTGCGTGGCTTTGGTCAGCGCGACCCGCTGGTCGAGTACAAGACCGAGGCTTATGGTGCCTTCCAGATGCTCGTCGACACCATGTATGAGGATTACCTGCGCACCGTCCTGCGCATCGAGATCAAGGCCGCCCCGCACGCCGTGGAGCACAAGGAGGACCCCGCGCTCGAGGGCGCGCGCTTCTCCGGCCCCGCCGATGTCGATGGCGATAACGGCGACTCGGTGCTGCGCAAGCAGGCGCAGGTGCAGGCCCGCACGGCTGTCCAGGGTGGTCCGGCTGCCGTCAACAACGGTGGCAAGGTGACCACCTATCGCAAGTCCGAGAGCGACGATCCGTACGTCAACGTGGGCCGCAACGACCCGTGCCCCTGCGGTAGCGGCAAGAAGTTTAAGTACTGCCACGGCAGGAATCGTTAATGGCTGAGGCTTTAGAGGTAACGCCCGCCGAGCTGGACGCGTTCGCGGACCGGCTCGGCGAGGTCGAGTCGTATCTCCATTTGGACGAAAAGCGCACGCGCGTGACCGAGCTCGAGGCCAAAAGTGTTGCCCCTGGCTTTTGGGATGACGCCGACGCCGCCCGTGCCACCATGGAGGAGATCGCGCGTACCAAGGAAGATATCGCTGCCGTGGACACCGCGCGAGGCGAGCTTTCCGATGCCCGCGCCGCGCTGGAGCTTGCCGAGGAGATGGGGGATGACCCCGACGCCGTCGCCCTTCGCGAGGAGGCTACAGCCACGGCTGAGCGCCTGGCCCGTGCCATCGATGAGCTTGAGCTTTCGAGCTGGTTTACCGGTGAGTTCGATCACGGCGATGCCATTGTGACCATCAAGCCCGGACAGGGTGGTCTGGAGGCCCAGGACTGGACCTTCATGCTCTTTAAGATGTACATGAAGTACTGCCAGCGTCGCGGCTGGAAGGTCACCATCAACGACTGTCCCGCAGCCGAGGTCATCGGCATCGACCGCGCGACCTTTACTGTCGAGGGCAAGGATGCATTTGGCATGCTGCGCGCCGAGGCCGGCGTCCACCGCTTGGTTCGCATTAGCCCCACCGACGACAAGAAGCGCCGCCAGACCACGTTTGCCGGCGTCGAGGTCATCCCCGTGCTACCCGATGATATCGACATCGAGATCAGTCCCGATGACATCCGCGTCGACGTGTACCACGCGAGCGGCCCGGGCGGCCAGGGCGTTAACACCACCGACTCCGCCGTGCGCGTGACGCATTTCCCCAGCGGCATTGTGGTCACCTGCCAAAACGAGCGCAGCCAGATCCAGAACAAGGCCGCGTGCATGCAGATCCTCAAGGCTCGCCTGTACGAGATTGAGCTTGAGAAGCGTGCCGAGGCGCTCGATGAGATCCGCGGACCCAAGACCACGATTGGTTTTGGCAACCAGATTCGCAGCTACGTGCTCTACCCGTACCAGATGGTCAAGGACCTACGCACGGGCGTGGAGACCAGCAATGTCGAGGCCGTTCTTGACGATGGCGACCTGGATCCGTTTGTAATTGGCTATCACCGTTGGGCTACCGGCAACGCTGACGCGGAGATCCCATCTGCATAAACCGCCCGGTTTATGTGGAAATGGATAAAACCCTCCGAGCAGGGTGGTTTTGTATCCAAAGCAAACCCTGCGCAGGGGTGGTTTTTGTTCGGCGAATCGGTAGAATCGAATACAGCAAGAAGTTCGAAGCGCATCCGTTTGGGTGCGCTTTTTTGAGGGAGGTAGCATGGCATATCGTCTGGACATTAAGCGCATTCTTTCGATGAACTTCTTTCACGACCTGCCCCAGATTATGTTGGGGTGCGCTCTGGCCGCTATTGCGACCGACCTGTTTTTGATTCCTAACGGCCTTGCTGCCGGTGGCGTTACGGGCCTTGCCACCATTATCCAGGCGGTCGGCGCATCGCGCGGTCTATCGCTTCCCGTTGGTATTCAGACGATCGTGATGAACGCCTTGCTGCTGCTGGTCGTTATGCGCGAGGGCGGCATGTTCTACGTGGTGCAGACGGCGACAGGCTTTGTGCTGCTGGGCTTTTTCACCGACCTGTTCGCTCCGTTTGTGGCGCCGCTGGCACATGCCGATCTGATGCTGCCCGCTATGTGGGGCGGCATCATCACGGGCATCGGTTATGGCATGGTGCTGCGCGCCGGCGCCAACACCGGCGGCTCGGACACGATTGGCCAAATCATCTCGCGTAATACCTCGCTGCCCGTGGGCTCGACCGTCATGGCGATCGATGTTGCCGTATGTGCGCTGTCGGCTCCGGTCTTTTCAATCGAAAATGCACTATATGCAGGCCTTTCGATGGTCATTAGCGGCTACGTGATCGATGCCGTGGTCGATGGCGGCAACAAGCGTCGTATGGTACTCATCATCTCGGACAAGTTCCCTGATATCGCTGCCGATACTATGTATGGCCTGGGTCGTGGTTGTACCAAGTTTAAGGCGACTGGCATGTATTCGGGTGCCGAGAAGCCGGTGATCATGGTCATCGTGAGCCGTCGAGAGCTCAATACCCTTAAGACGATCGTGCGCGAGCGCGATCCTCACGCCATTGTGACGGTCGCTGACGTTACGGAAGCCTTCGGCGAGGGATTCAAGGACATTAGCGCGTAGGGGCGACCGCGTTCCATCCAAAAGACGTTCACATTGATAAACCGTTTCATCAGCGGTTCTGCCTGCTAAATTGTTCAAATAATGATAAAAACTCTGGTAAAGCCATCAGTTTCCAGCATAATGAATGACGTACGTGCATTGCGGCTGTGTTGGGATTACCTTCGGTGCCGTGCGCATCTTGTCTAAAGAGGATGAAAGGAAGGCACAATGAGCGACGAAGAGCTCAAAAAGGTTGCCAACGAGGTAAGGAAGGGCATCGTCACCGGCGTGCACGCTGCCAAGTCCGGCCATCCGGGCGGTTCGCTCGGTGCTGCCGACATCATGACCTATCTGTACTTTGAGGAAATGAACGTCGACCCGTCCGATCCCCGCAAGGCCGATCGCGACCGTTTTGTGCTCTCCAAGGGCCATTGCGCTCCGGGCCTGTACGCCGTGCTCGCCGAGCGCGGGTTCTTCCCCAAGGAGGATCTTGAGACGCTGCGCCACATCGGCAGCCACCTGCAGGGTCACCCCAACATGAACGACACCCCGGGCGTCGACATGTCCACCGGCTCGCTCGGCCAGGGCATTTCCGCCGCCGTGGGCATGGCCGTTGCCGCCAAGCACTGGGGCGATACTTATCGCACGTACGCCCTGCTGGGTGATGGCGAGAGCGAGGAGGGCCAGGTCTGGGAGGCCGCCATGTTTGCCGGCAACCAGCAGCTCGATAACCTCTGCGTGATCGTCGACCACAACGGCCTTCAGATTGACGGTCCCGTCGAGGAGGTCAACGACCCCATGCCGCTCGCCGACAAGTTCCGCGCGTTCAAGTTCCACGTGGTTGAGCTCGCCGACGGCAACGACTTCGACCAGATCCGCGCCGCCTTTGCCGAGGCTCGCGCCACCAAGGGGCAGCCGACCGCCATTATCGCCGAGACCACAAAGGGCAAGGGCGTGTCCTTTATGGAGAACCAGGTTGGCTGGCACGGCAAGGCCCCCAACGATGAACAGTTTGAGCAGGCCATGGCAGAGCTCACGGCCGCCGGAGAGGAGCTCTAGGATGGCAGACGTCAAGAAAATCGCCACGCGTGTAAGCTACGGCGAGGCCCTCGTCGAGCTCGCCAACGAGCACGATGACTTTGTGGTCCTCGACGCCGACCTGGCCGCCGCCACGCAGACCGGTAAGTTTAAGGCCGCTTGCCCCGACCGCTTCTTCGATGTGGGCATTGCCGAGAGCAACCTGATGGGCGTCGCCGCCGGTATCGCGACCACTGGTCGTGTTGCCTTCGCGAGTACCTTTGCCATGTTCGCTGCCGGTCGCGCCTTTGAGCAGGTCCGCAACTCCATCGGCTACCCGCACCTCAACGTTAAGATCGGTGCCACGCACGCCGGCATCTCGGTGGGCGAGGACGGCGCCACGCACCAGTGCTGCGAGGATATCGCCCTCATGCGCGTCATCCCCGGCATGACTGTGATCGTTCCTGCCGACGACGTTGAAGCCCGCGCCGTGACGCGCGCCGCCTACGAGTGCGACGGTCCGGTGTACATGCGCTTCGCCCGTTTGGCCTCGCCGGTTATCAACGACCCCGAGACTTACAAGTTCGAGTTGGGTAAGGGCATTGTCATGCGCGAGGGCGCCGATGTGACCATCATCGCCTGCGGCCTGATGGTCGGCGAGGCTCTCGAAGCCGCCGAGCAGCTCGCCGCCGAGGGCATCGACGCCGAGGTCATTAACATGCACACCATCAAGCCCATCGATGCCGACCTGATCGTCAAGAGCGCCACCAAGACCGGCCACGTCGTGACCGTCGAGGAGCACTCTGTGATCGGTGGCCTGGGCAGCGCCGTTGCCGACGTCCTGTGCGAGCAGTGCCCGACGCCGCTCAAGAAGATTGGCGTCAACGACACCTTCGGCGAGTCCGGCCCGGGCGCCGAGCTCCTGCACAAGTACGGCCTGGATGCCGCCAACATCGTGGCAACCACCAAGGAGTTCTTGGCCTAGGGCAAGACGAGGCAAAGTATCGCTTCAGCAACCGTATGCAATCCAAAACAGGGGCGTCCTCAAAGAGGACGCCCCCGTTTCAGTTGCGGTGAAATAAGGACTGTTTTGCCAGCCTAAAGGCTCAATTAATCCGTATTTCACCGCAACTTTCGAAGGCGTTCCCGCTTGTGCTGGCGGCGGCACGTCGATCGATTGCCGCTTGGCACAGTGCGGCAACATCGGGGGCGTCGTCGCCTTTATATGTCATGGCGAGCAGGGCGGCATCATAGATTTCGTCGTTGGTCATATCGCCGGCAACGATGGGACAGAAGGTGAGTATCGAATCCTGCTCAGCGAGCTCGGCGAGATTGATCGTTTCGCCTGCGGCAAAGACATCGTCGAGGACGAACGTCGCGCTCGTACAGGGAATATGATAAATCTTGCCATCAGTGGTGATGGGGGAACCTGCCGCCTCGAGCGTGTACACACCTTGAATGAGGCTGATACCGGAACCGTCGGAGGCGACGAACTCAACCTTGTCGACCGTTATCCCGTCGACAGTCTTGCCCGTAATGTGTATCGGGACACGTGAGGCCCCGCTATCGGTATCCCAACCTGTGGCAGAGATGTTGAGCACGATAGCGTGCTCCGAATGAGCCGATATAAAGTGGGAAAAAATCTGCCGCAGATAAAGACCCAAACAGCTACCGCCGATAATGCCAATTACCAGCATGCAGGCAAGGATGACCGCAACGTGGTTCCGAGGCTTTACTCGAAGCCCAGAATCAGCAGAGATGCCATTGACGGCAGCCCCGCACGCCGTGCAGTACCTCACGCCATCGCGCAACTCGGCCCCACAATAAGGACAATTCATACTAGCCTCCCACAACCATAGGCGTTCCTATCGAGGCAACTGTAAAGCGATAATTCAAATCCAAGTTGCGCAACAATGAGCCCCAATATAAGTTGCGGTGAAATAAGGACTGATGGGGGCTTTTAACTGCTAAAACAGTCCCTATTTCACCGCAACTTCTAAAGAGGCCGTATCAAGCAGGATTTCTATTGGGATAAGGGCCCATCCCAACAAAGTGCAATTCAGACCCTCCCAAGCATGCGTTTGCTGCACCTAATAGAAACGCGGCGACTCCTTAGTAGCTGCAGGCCGCGCACAGGGTTACCTCCCAAATCTTTCCGCAGGACGGAGGCGCCCCCGCAGCGCGAAGCGCGCAGCGGGGGCGCCGACATGTCCGAGGACGATTTGGGAGGTAACCCTGTGCGCGGCCGGCCGGACCAAAAGCCCGCCATGCTTCTTGTGTGCAGCAAAGCTAATGCTGCTAAAATACTAAGCGCTCATGTAGTTTAAACGCACGACGATAAGGAGCACCAGTGGGTAACCACTTCCGTACCTCCGGTGCGGGCGATGATGCCCCCAAGACGCAGGCAGGCGTCCAGGGCAGTCGTTTCGCCACTCCGGATTCAGAGGGCCAGCCTGTTGCTCAGGCCCCCGCTCAGCCGGCAGATCAGGCACAGCCGGCATCCGATCCCTTTGCCTACAATCCAACCAGCGATGTCGCGCTTTCCGGCACGGCGGGTTTTGAGCCCGTTCAGGCCGTGACCGCTCGCGTGGAGCAGCCTCAGGCTGGCGCTGCCACGCCGCAGCCTACCATGGCCGGCATTCCCGACCCCATGGCCCCTGCGACGCCGGCTCCTCAGCCTGCGCAGTCCGGTCTCTTTGCCGCTATTCCCGACCCCACGCAGCCTGCTGCCCCGGTGGTCGAGAGCGATCAGGCCGCCGAGGTCGCAAGCCTCGATAACGCGCTCAACAATCCCGATTTCACGTCGGTGTTTGCGCCTATCGATCCGCAGGCCAGCCGCAAGAAGATGGCCAAGCAGGCCGGTGTCGAGCCCGTCATCCTTATGGAGCATGTCACCAAGATCTATCCGGCACAGCCCAATAAGCCCGCACTCGACGACATCAACATCGAGATCTATCCGGGCGAGTTCGTCTTCCTGGTCGGTCACTCCGGCTCGGGTAAGACCACGCTGCTGTCGACGCTCAACCGCGACGTCAAGCCGACGAGCGGTCGCATCCTGGTTGCCGGTCAGGACCTCATGAAGATCAAGAACCGCAAGGTTCCGTTCCTGCGCCGCCAGATTGGCGCCGTGTTCCAGGACTTTAAGCTTCTGCCGCAAAAAACCGCCTACGAAAACGTGGCGTTTGCCCTGCAGTGCATCGGCAAGCCCAAGGGCGTCATTCGCAGCCAGGTGCCCGAGGTGCTGCGTCTGGTCGGTCTTGCCGATCAGATGGACTCGCTGCCCGACCAGCTTTCCGGTGGCGAGCAGCAGCGCGTTGCCGTTGCCCGCGCCATGGTCAACCGCCCGCCGCTTTTGATCTGTGACGAGCCCACGGGCAACCTCGACCCGGCGATCTCGCTGGGCATCATGAAGCTGCTCGAGCGTATTAACCGCACCGGCACCACCGTGATCGTCGCCACGCACGACCGCGAGATGGTCGATAGCATGCACCGTCGCGTGATCGCCCTCGAGGGCGGCCACGTTATCCGCGACCAGGAGAGGGGAGGTTACGGCAACTATGGCACCAACTAACGTGGGCTACTCCTTCAAAGAGGCAATCAGTCACTTCTTCCGTAACTGGACTACCTCGCTCGGCGCCGTCATCACGATCTTCCTTTCGCTGTTTATCATCGGCCTGTTCATCATGGGCTCCGCGATGCTGAACTCCGTGATCGGCACCGTCGAGGATCAGGTTGTCATCAACGCGTTCATTAGCGATGACGCCGATCAGGCCGATGTTCAGGCTTTTGAGGCCGAGCTTAAGACGTGGAATAACGTCAAGTCCGTGACCTATAAGGACAAGGACGACGCGCTGGCCGAGTATACGAGCAAGATGTCGGGCAACGCCGACGCCACCATGAGCGCGCTCGATGGCCAGAACCCGCTGCCGGCTTCGTTTGCAATTGAGATGGACGATCCGTCCAAGGTCGAGAGCACGGCCCAGAAGCTCAAGAAGAACGCCGACTTCCAGAAGATCGCGGATGACGGCGACGTCAACGCGAGCGTGCTGTACGGCCAAGAGGAAGTGAGCCGCCTGTTCCAGGTGACCAACTACATCCGCATCGCCGCCGTGGTGCTCGTTGGCCTTTTGACCTTTATCGCATTCATCTTCATCAACAACACGATTCGCCTGTCCATCACGGCGCGTCGTCGTGAGATTGCGATTATGCGTCTGGTCGGCGCCAGCAACGGCTTCATTCGCGGCCCGTTTATCACCGAGGGCGTACTGCAGGCCATTTTGGGCTCGCTGCTTTCCATCGGCGTTCTGGAGCTGCTGCGCAATCTGATGATTCCGCGTTTGCAGGAGAGCATCGGCTGGATGTCGTTTGCCCTGCCGATGCAGTACTACCTGGTGACCTATGCTGCGCTGATTCTGGTCGGTGTGATTATCGGTCTCTTTGGTTCTGCCATAGCCATGCGCCGCTACCTGCGCGTGTAGGCATGCCTGGAATTCATCCCTTCCAACGGGTCGTCTCTTATGGGGCGGCCCGTTTTTTGATCTCTAGGGGACGGCAGGAAAGCGAATCATTTGGGTAGACTCTTTGGAGTTCGTCATCGATAGCAAGGAGGCGCCATGGGGCGCAATAACAAGCATAAGCGCGGTGCTCGCAATAAGCGTGGGCCGGTGCGCTGCGAACGCCGTCCGAGCCTGACCGGGCGCGTGCAGCTCCATGAGCATGGCGCCTATGTCATAACCGAGAGCGGCGACTACAAGGTTATGGGCCGCGGTAAGCGCGAGATCATGGATGGCGATACCGTTGCCGTGAGCATTAAGAACAGCCCGCACGGTGAGCGGCGCGCCGTGATCGAAGGCGTGGTTGAGCGCGCAGCCATAAGCGTGGTGGGTACGTACCAGACCGCTGGTCCGCTCGGTGTGATCGAGCCGCTCGATTCGCGCCTGAAGGCCGACTTCTTCATTCTGCCCGAGGATACCTCGGCGGATCGTCTGGGCGTCCACCCGGGTGATGCCGTTGTCGCGCGCATTTTGACCTACCCGACGCGCCTGGAATCGGGCACCGTGACGATCGAACGCCGCATTGGCGGAGATGACGCGCCCGATTTGGGCGTTCAATACGTGATGGCGCGTTACGGCTATACCGATAGCTATCCCGAGGCCGCGCTGGACGAGGCCGAGGGACTTTCGCTCGATGTGTCCGCGGCGCTTAAGGACCCGCTCCGCCGCGATCTGCGCGACCGCTTTGTCATCACGATCGACCCGGTCGACGCGCGCGACTTTGACGATGCCATTTCGCTTGAGCGCACGCCCGAGGGTGGCTACAAGCTGGGTGTGCATATCGCTGACGTTTCTCACTATGTGGCTTGGGACGGGCATATCGATCTTGAGGCTCGCCATCGTACGACATCGGTGTATCTGGCCGATCGCGTGCTTCCCATGCTGCCCGAACGCCTGTCCTGTGACCTGTGTTCGCTTCGCCCTGACGAGGACCGTCTTGCGTTTACCGTTGACATTGAACTCGATGCGCAGGGTCGCGTGCGGCATTACGATCCGTACCCCAGCGTGATTCGCTCGCGTGTGCGTATGGACTATGACGGCGCCGAGGCGCTGCTGGTGCGTGCCGGCGCGGTGGAGTATGGGGTGCTGGAAGGCGCCGCTGAGGATGTTGCGGCTGCTGAGGCCTCGCGCGAGGAGGCGCTTGAGCGCGGTCTTGCGTGCGAGGAAACTGCTCGCGGCTATAACGTCGACCTCGGCGATTTCCTTGTCGCCGCTAACGAACTCGCCGAACTTCGCCGTCGTATTCGTCGTGCCCGCGGCTCAGTCGATTTTGACACGGCCGAGATTCGCGCTCTATTGGATGAGGACGGAGTACCCGTGCAGATTGTGGCGCGCGAGCGTTCGTGTGCCACGTCGCTTATCGAGGAAGCCATGCTACTCGCCAACGAGTGCGTTGCAGAGTGGCTGGCAGACCGTGATATCGAGGCCTGCTATCGCGTGCATGAGGATCCGAGCCCCGATAGCCTGCACGGTGCCGCCGTTGCGCTGGCGCAGCTGGGCATCATCGACGATCGCCGTGCTGCCGGTATCGCCCTGGGGAGTCCCGATGAGCTACAGGCTGCAGTTGATGCTGCCGCCGGTACGGCCAACGCACCGCTCGTCAACACGCTGCTTCTGCGCAGCATGCAGCGCGCACTGTACAAGCCGCGCAACGAGGGCCACTTTGCGCTCGCCGCGCCGTGCTACTGTCACTTTACGAGTCCCATCCGTCGCTACCCCGATCTGGTGGTGCACCGCGTGCTCAAACTGCAGTTGGCCTATGAGCAGCTCGGCGGCAAGGACGCCCTGGTCCGTACGCCGCGGCTGATCGGCAAGGGGCGCGAGTCGCTGCCGCGCATTCTGCCGCAGATCTGCCGCGCATGCAGCGATGCCGAGCGCGCGGCAGATGCCGCTAGCCATGCGACGCAAAAGATCAAGATTGCCCAGTACTATGAGGACCGTCTGGGCGAGCGCTATGCCGGAACCGTCTCGTGGGTTAGCAGCATGGGCCTCTTTGTGCGCTTGGACCTGACGCAGGTCGAAGGCTTGGTTTCGATCAAGAGCCTGGGCAACGAGTGGTTCGAGTTCGACGAGGATGCGCTTACGCTGACGGGCGCCGACACGGGGACTCGCTATGAACTGGGCCAGCGCGTGATTATCGAGGTCTCGCGCGTCAATACCACGCGTGGGCACTTGGACTTTAAGCTTATCCATTAGCCAAATCTCGACTCATGGCGGGAGAGCGGAGGGCGGTCTTTCGGGGCCGCCCTCCGCATTTGGATCATGGCTACCTTGCCGTCTGCTCGGCCGCCCGCTTACCTGCTATTCGAGAGGTAAAACCTACCAAAATAAACCTGTCCCTTTTTGGCAGGTTTACAAGAAAGCGGGGATGAGATGGCGACGGTGTATGGTTATGCGCGGGTGAGTTCGCGCGATCAGAATCTTAATCGGCAGCTGGATGCGCTGGGCGCCTATGGCGTGGGCTCGGCGAA
The DNA here is from genome assembly GCA_019425015.1 of Collinsella sp. Classification (GTDB taxonomy): domain Bacteria; phylum Actinomycetota; class Coriobacteriia; order Coriobacteriales; family Coriobacteriaceae; genus Collinsella. Next base: position 118,787 of record JAHYYJ010000006.1, on the reverse strand, counting down.
TATTTATGCCGACCATGCGAGCGGCAAGGACTTCGATCGACCGCGCTATCGCGAGCTGCTGCACGTCCTGGGAGACGGGGACGTGCTGGTGGTGCTTTCTATCGACCGACTTGGCCGTAATTACTCCGAGATTCTTGAGGAATGGCGTCGCATTACCAAGGAGCTCGGGGTTGCCATTGTGGTGTTGGACATGCCATTGCTTGACACGCGCGCCAGGGCCAGCGGCGCGCCGGATGTGACCAATACCCTGATTGCCGATATTGTGCTGCAACTGCTGAGCTACGTGGCGCAGGTGGAGCGCGAGAATATCCATCGGCGCCAAGCGGAGGGGATTGCAGCGGCGCGGGCGCGAGGGGTCCGTTTCGGTCGACCTCGCAAGCCGTGCCCTCCTCAGTTTGAGCTGGTACGCGATAGCTATGAGGCAGGCGATATTACCCGCAGCCAGGCAGCAAAGTGCCTGGGCGTGTGCGTGGGGACGTTCGATCGCTGGATGCGCGAGGCGGGGTAGGGGTTTGCGCCGCTTTGGCGCTTCCTGTTGCGATTCAAATTTTGATACGGTGACGATGCCATTTGGGGCTACACTCGCTGATATTCAAAAAAGGAGGTAGGCCCTTGGCGCGCGTAAAACAAATAATCGGATGGACCGCGATCGTTCTGTTTACTGCAACGCTGGCGGGCATCTGGGTGCTGACGGAGCAAAATGCGGTGGAGACGTCGTTGCTGAGCGAGTCCACCGCGCGTGTGGTGGAGGGTCAAGCTACGGGCGTACAGGCTGCCGATGTCGCGGGTGAAGCTCAGACCGAGAACGGGATGACCGGGGGCACCGATTCGGCTGCTTCGAATGTCCGGTCTGGCCGACTTGCTTCCATTCGCATGTGGGTGGGCACGAACGTCCGTCGCGTTGCCCATACCGTAGAGTTTTTCTTCGTCGGATTGTTCGCCTCGGTGGTCGTGGTTTGCTTTTCCAGGCGTCCGTGGAGCGTATGCTCCCGTTGCGTGCCCGTGTTGCTCTTTTGCGCCGTCTGCTCCGTTGGCGATCAGGTACATAAGATCTTTGTTCCCGGCAGGCATTTCGACGTTATCGATTTAGGATTCGATGCTGCGGGCTATGTCACCGCCATGCTGTTGGTATTGCTGGCAGCGGTGTTGGTGCGCCATGCGACTCGGCCGATCGGCGCCCATGCGAGGCGCTAGCCGGTAACAAGCCCGTTTTTGATAATGCGATCTTGTTGAATTATTTTGTGTCGCGCGTATTTCCGAGCGGTCGGATTTGAGGGGCGAGCGGTAGAACGCTCGCCCTTTGTGCGCCACGATGCGGCACAATGTACCGTAAAAGCTGTTTATATCCGGTACGAATCGTTCGTTGGTCTTTAATTCTTCTCAACGGAGGTGTTTGAGATGGCAAACGGATTGCTTTTGCGGCTTCGCGAGCGTGAGCTCAGCGCGAGCCCGGCGGAACGCAATGTCATCGCATATGTAAGCGCTCATCCGCACGAGGTGGTCGGGCTGTCCGTCCGCGGTCTTGCCGATGCCACGTTCTCCTCGCCCTCGAGCATTTTGCGCTTTTGCAAGCGCTTGGGTTTTGCGGGCTACAAGGAGTTCCAGCGCGAACTGATTGCCGAGCTGGCGCTCTTGGGTGACAAGAAAGACGTTGCCCTCGAGGACATCTCCATGGATGACAGCGTCGAACGTATCGTGGGGAAGGTGATGAAAAGCAACGTGCGCACGATCGAAGCGACGGCGCGAACGCTCGATTACACCGTCTTGGAGCGATGTGCGGCCTATCTTAAGCGGGCACGCGCGGTCAATCTGTTCGGTATCGGTGCCTCTCGTTTGGTCGCGCACGATCTGGCGCAAAAGCTCATGCGTGTCGACAAAGAGTGCCATCTGTACGACGACTGGCATGATCAGCTCTTGTGTGCCAAGAACATGCATGAGGGCGATATGGCAATCGCCTTTAGCTACTCGGGCTTGACGCAAGAGGTGCTGGGCTGCGCCGCCGAGGCCCAACGTCACAACTGTCCCGTTGTGGCCGTGACCAAAGTAGATGGATCATCCAAGCTTGCCACCATGGCCGATGCCGTGCTCGGCGTCGCTGCGAGTGAGCCCTTGGTCCGCAGCGGTGCCATGGCTTCGCGTATGGCCCAGCTTATGGTTGTCGATGCCCTGTACGCTGCTTACGTTGCCAGCGACTACGAACGGGCGACACATGTCATTAAGCAAAACTACATCGAGAAACAGGAAAGATGAGGTGAATGAAATGCTCGATTTAACAAAATTCACGACCGAACAGCGTAATCAAAGGTCTATGGACCTCGATACGATGACATCGCTGCAAATCGTCACGACGATGAATGATGAGGATCTTCGTGCCGTCCAGTCGGTCACAAAAGTGCTGCCCCAGGTTGCCACAGCAATCGACTGGGCTGCTGAGGCACTCGAGCGCGGCGGGCGCGTCTTTTACATGGGCGCAGGCACCAGCGGTCGTCTGGGCGTACTCGACGCTTCGGAGTGTCCGCCCACGTTTGGCGTGTCACCCGATCTGATTGTCGGGCTCATTGCCGGAGGCGAGACGGCGTTTATCAAGGCTGTCGAAGGTGCCGAAGACAGCGAGGAACTTGGCGCGAGCGACCTGCGGGAGCGTGGACTCTCGGACAAGGATCTTGTCGTTGGCCTGGCGGCAAGCGGCCGTACTCCCTATGTGGTGGGCGGCCTTGTGTACGCCAAGGCAACTGGGTGCAAGACCATTGCAATTGCCTGCAACCAAGGGTCAAAGATCGGGGAGAGCGCAGATCTTGCCATTGAACCCGTGCCCGGTCCCGAGGTGCTGACCGGCTCAACGAGGCTCAAGGCGGGAACGGTTCAAAAACTCATCCTCAACATGATTTCAACCGGTGCCATGGTCAAGATCGGCAAGGTATACCAAAACCTGATGGTCGATGTGCAGCAGACGAACGAGAAGTTGGTGGTGCGCGGCCAGAACATCGTGATGGAGGCGACCGGCTGCACGCGCGAGCGCGCTATTCAGGCGCTTGCAGATGCCGGCGGCCACGTAAAAACCGCTATTGTCTCGGTGCTGCTGGACTGCGATGCCGAGCAGGCTGCGGTAGCTCTTGGGCGGGCGCGAGGCCATGTCCGTGCTGCGGTGAGTGGCCATGAGAAGAGCAATGCCGATGCCCAATAGGTGCGCGGCGTGATCTGATACGACATCCAGACGAGATACCCAATACAAGGAGGAGTTATGACGAACAAAGAGCTGGCTCAAAAGCTGCTGGACCTTTTGGGCGGTAAAGACAACGTGCTGGCAAACGCGGCGTGCATGACGCGCCTGCGCGTGACCGTCAAAGACACGGGCAACGTTGACACGGAGGGCATTAAGGCACTCGACGGCGTGATGGGCCTGGTCGAGGACGACACGATGCAGATCGTGTTGGGTCCGGGCAAGGTGAATAAGGTGCTCGAGGAGTTCTCCAAGTTCACCGGCCTTGCGAAAGGCGTTGCCGACGAGAGCGTGGTTGACGCTGCGGCCACAAACAAGGCCGCGCAGAAGGCCAAGTACGAGTCCAAGCCGGTTCAGGCCTTCCTCAAGAAGATTTCCAATGTCTTCGTCGCCCTGCTTCCCGGCATCATTGCGGCTGGCCTCATCAACGGTATCTGCAACGTCATTAACGTCTCGACGGCAGGCGCGCTTGCAGGCGAGTGGTGGTACCAGGGCATTCGTTCCATGGGCTGGGCCCTGTTTGCCTATCTGCCCATCTTGGTGGGCTATAACGCGGCGCGTGAGTTTGGTGGCTCCGCTGCGCTGGGCGGCATCGCCGGCATGATGTGTATCGCCAACAGTGCCATGCCCCTGCTTGCGCCTGGCGCGGCTGATCCTGCCGCTGCCATTCTGCTGCCGCTCACCAATGCGCAGTACAACCCCGCAGCGGGCGGCATGATCGCGGCTCTTATCGCTGGCGCATTTTTTGCCTGGATGGAGCGTCAGATTCGCAAGGTTATGCCCAACGCACTCGACACATTCTTGTCCCCGCTGCTGGTGCTCATCATCGGCGCCTTTGCTCTGATGCTCGTCATCCAGCCGGTTGGCGCATGGCTGACGACTGCCATCTTTAGCGTTTTGACCTTTATCTTCGAGAAGCTGGGCGTCCTGGGCGGCTATATCCTGTCGGCAGGCTTCTTGCCGCTGGTTTCCGTCGGCCTGCATCAGGCGCTCACGCCGATCCACGCTATGCTCAACGATCCCGACGGCGCTACCAAGGGCATCAATTACCTGCTCCCCATCCTTATGATGGCTGGCGGCGGCCAGGTCGGTGCCGGTTTGGCGCTGTACTTTAAGACCAAGAACGCCAAGCTCAAGAAGTACGTCGCAGAGTCCATTCCCGTTGGAATCCTCGGTGTGGGCGAGCCTCTGATGTATGCCGTTACGCTGCCGCTCGTTCGTCCGTTTGTAACGGCCTGCCTGGGTGCCGGATTTGGCGGCGCGCTCGCGGCGCTGCTTCACATCGGCACGGTTTCTCAGGGCGTTTCCGGTCTGTTTGGCCTGCTGATCGTCGTTCCTGGTCAGCAGCTCGGCTACGTTGCCGCTATGCTGCTTGCCTATGCCGCCGGCTTTGTCCTGACGTGGTTCTTTGGCGTCGACGAGCAGAAGATCAACGAGTTCTTTGGCGAGTAGTTTGATATCGCGAGCCGTGTTGCTCAGGGCTCGCGGCGCGCGGCAGATTTCTTGATGCTATGGTTGTGCCGGCGGGGCTAACTGCTCCGCCGGCCTTTTTTAAAGGAGTGTTGAAGCGTGAAAACGGGTATTTCGATTTATCTTTCCAACCCTCTGCAGGATATTGAGCGGACGATTGAACACGGTGCCGCGGCGGGTGCGCGCTATGCGTTCACCTCGCTGCATATTCCCGAGGATGGGGGAGCGGCGTATGCCGATAAGGTCCGTCATGTGCTGTCGCTGCTTTCCGCCCGCGGCATTGCGCTCATTGCCGATGTGGGGCCGCGCACGTGCGATTTGCTCGGGCTTGAGCGCATCGAGGACCTGCGCGATCTGGGGTTGGAATACCTTCGTTTGGACTATGGCTTTAGCGCCCGGCGGGTCGCGGAGCTGTCCGGTGTATTTCGCATTGTGGTCAATGCATCGACGGTGAGTTCTGATGAAATCGCATCGTGGCGTGAGGCCGGTGCCGATGTGACTCGTTTTGCCGCCTGCCACAATTTTTACCCCAAGCCTTATACCGGTTTAGCTCTGGAGGACATTGCTCGGGTGAATCTTCGTCTTGCGGCGCTTGGATTCGAAATCATGGCTTTTGTGCCGGGCGATGCCAACGTTCGCGGGCCGGTATTCGAGGGACTGCCGACGGTCGAGACGCAGCGCGGTCGCGCGTCAAAGGTTGCCCTCAATATGCTTGAGCTTGCACATGGCGCCGATTGCGACATTGTGTTGGTCGGCGACCCCGATCTTTCCGATGCGGGCTGGGTGCAGTTTGCTCAAGTTTCCGCCGGATACGTGGACCTGCAATGCGAGCTTGAGCCCGGTTATGCCTATGTGCGTGGGCAGATTCATCACGACCGACCCGATTCGAGCACCCTCATCTTTAGGTCTCAGGAGTCGCGTACGACGCTTAAGCCGGATTCCGTGCCGACGGATGCCGGAGCCGGCCTGCCGCGAAAGGCGGGGTCGATCGCTGTGAGCAATAGCGGATATGGGCGCTACGAAGGCGAGCTTGAGATTGCGCGGGTCGATCTTCCCGGTGACGAGCGCATGAACGTTGCGGGCCATATCACGCCCGAGGCAATGGAGCTGCTGCCGTTCATCAAACGCGGATTCGGGGTACGGTTCGTTTAGCGTGTGACCCGTGGGCTACAATTGGCCCATCATACGAAGGCGCCTCGTGTGGCGTGTGCCTGCGTTGGCCGATCTATATTCGGAGGATTCCCATGACCGTACTGTTTGTTGAATATCCCAAGTGCTCGACCTGTAAGAAGGCCAAGGCATGGCTGGACGAACACGGGGTAGAGTATATCGACCGCGATATCGTTTTGGACAATCCCACGGCTGATGAGCTTGCGACCTGGATTGCTCGTTCGGGACTGCCGGTGCGGCGCTTCTTTAATTCGTCGGGCATGAAATATCGAGAGCTGGGCCTGAAGGCGCGTCTAGATGCGGGCATGACGGATCGGGAGTGCTACGAGCTGCTGGCGACCGACGGCATGCTGGTCAAGCGTCCGCTGTTGGTGGGCGACGACTTTGCGATTCCCGGCTTTAGGGAAGCAGCTTGGACCGAGGCGCTGCTGTAGCGGCTGCGGAAAGTGCGACCCGTTTTGAGCGCTCGGGGTGGGACGTGTTTTCCATCGGAGGGCTCGCTCGGCTCAATCCTTGAGCTGTGCCCATTCGTGCGGACCGTAGACCTTTACGTGCTTGTTGGGCTTGCCGCTCCAGTACTCCTCGTCCATAAAGGGCAGATATGCCTGAACACCGGGGCAGATAAAGGGAATCCGCTGCTGTTGCAGTCGCTCGCGTTGGCGCTGCTCCAGGTGCGCCTCGGATATGACAGTCGGCATACCGGACAGCTCGACGAGGCTTGCCTGGATTCGCTTAAGGTCGGGGAGTCCCGCGTGCCATGACATCCGCATGATCAAAAAGGATGCACGGCGGTATTTTGCCTGCATCACCGTGATGGCGGGGCGCAGGGTGGGATGGATTTTGTCCCGTTCGGGCCAAAGGTCAGCAGTGATCTCGAGGCCCAGGGTCTCCCATAGGTAATCAAGCTCTTCGTCCATGGCGCCTCGATATCCGTGCAATGATGACGGTTCGATTGTGCCATCAGCCGTGAGTGCTGCATTGTTGTAATCTACCAGCGGTAGATGCGGGATGTTTTACGGGCTTTGGCGCCGTACGTGTCGCTGGCGCTTCACAGGTCCTTCACGTGTCGGCCGTATTTGACTGAATTTCAAAAAAGTCAAAATTGGGGCTTGCGTCACGGCCGGACTTCCCGTATATTTCTTTCTTGCGCAAAGGCACAGCCGAGCGCAGCGATGCAGTCATTGGGATGTCGTCTAATGGCAGGACAGCGGATTCTGGTTCCGTCAATGGGGGTTCGACTCCCTCCATCCCAGCCATTGCATTTGCTACATATGGCCCGTTCGTCTAGCGGTTTAGGACGCCGCCCTCTCAAGGCGGAGATCACCAGTTCGAATCTGGTACGGGCTACCAAAATTGAACGCCCGGGCCTCGTAAGAGACCCGGGTTTTGTGTATTGACCGATATTTAAGGCGCGCGTTGAGTCTGCCGCCCGGACCGAGGAGTTGTCATGGACCTGCCTATCAGCTTGGAAGACATCACGTATGCCGAGAACTATCTGGCGCAGGGCGACCTGGCTACGGCGACGCCGCTGCTTGAGCGTCTGGTGGAGCTCGCCGAGGAGTATATCGACGCTGAGTGCAAGACGGAGGAGAAGCGCCAGTACTTTAGCTTCGACAGCAAGTTTGAGCGCCTGGCCTATCGCCGCGTGGAGAAGGATCCGCGCGAGCTGGTGCAGGTCGAGGTTCCCTTTGACCGCCTGTACTCCGACATGGCGTTTGCCTACATTCGCCAGCAGGATTATGTGAGTGCTCGGAATGCCCTGATGCAGGCCGTGCGTTGGGATCCCATGAACTGCAACTATCGCTTGGACTTGGCCGAGCTGTTCCGCGCGCTCGAGGACAAGCAGGAGTGGGCATCGCTCTCGTTCTCGGTGCTGGAGCGCGCGAGCGACGGTAAGTGCGCCGCACGTGCCTACACCAACTTGGGTCAGTACTTCTTGGAGCCCGAGACCGAGAACATTTCGGCAGCCGTGGGCTGCGCGCGTCTGGCGCTGCGCCTGGCGCCCAATGATGCGCATACGACGCGCCTGCTCAACAAGATCCATACCACCTATCCGGATGCCGCGGACGAGAGTGACGACCATGTGATGGGTGAGCTCGCCCTGCAGGGCGCGCCGACCTCGCCTTCGGCCGAGATCGCCATCTGCCTGATCATGTGCGCGACCGATGCTGCAAGCGACGGCGACAAGCAGGAGGCTACGCGTCTGACGGTCCGTGCCCGCGACCTGGTGGGCGAGGAGGCATGCGCGGCGATTATCAAGCTGGTGCGCGAGAGCGATGCCGAGCTTAATGCCGAGCGCAGGGCAAAGCGCGAGGCTGCGGGTTCAAACGCCGATGGCGCCAAGGAGGCCGGCGATGCCCAGTAAGCGCGAGCGCAAGCTCATTTCCAAGAATCGCTCGGCACATCACGAGTACTTTATCGATGAGACGTTTGAGTGCGGTATTGAGCTGAGTGGCACCGAGGTCAAGTCGATTCGCGAGCGCGCGTGCCAGATCACCGACACCTTTGCACTGATCCGTGGCGGCGAGTGCTGGCTCGTGGGTTTGCATATTCACCCTTATAGCCATGGTGGCGTGTGGAATCGCGACCCTGATCGCCGTCGTCGTCTGCTGCTGCACCGCAAGGAGATTGACTTTCTCGACGGTAAGCTACATAATCGCGGCTATGCCCTGGTGCCGTTGGAGCTCTACTTTAATACCGACGGCCGCGTAAAGCTGCTGCTGGGCCTGGGCCGTGGTAAGAAGCTCTACGACAAGCGCGAGGATATGGCCAAGCGCGATGTCCAGCGCGAGATTGACCGCGCCCTCAAGGAGCGCAACCGCTGACCACCCTTCATAAGTTGCGGTGGAATACGGACTGTTTTGCCTGTTTGAGGAGCTATTCAGTCCCTATTTCACCGCAACTGCGGGCGTCTCATCTTGCTTATACTGTTTTGACACATATGTCTCAAAGGCGGCGTCCGTTATGGGCGCCGCTTTTTTTTGTGGGTACATACATCCATGAGGTTCCAACCCGGGTTAGGGGAGTGATTGTTATGGACAAAACTGCGTTCTTTACCATGCCGAGCGGTCTGTACGTGGTGAGCGCCGCGGCAGACGGGCTGCGCGCCGGCTGCGTCATCAACACTGCGGTGCAGGTGACGTCCATGCCGCCGCGCATTTCGGTTGCCGTGAACAAGGACAACGTCACCTCGGGCGTCATCGCTTCGGCCAAAGCGTTCGCGCTGACCGTGATCGATCAGACGGCCGATATGCTCTATATCGGTAACTTTGGGTTCCGCACCAGCAGCGACTATGACAAGTTTGCCAAGTACGAGACTCGCGAGACTGCTCTCGGCATGCCTTATGTGCCCGAGCATGCGGCGGCGCTGTTTAGCTGCCGTTTGATCGACACTGTGGATGTGGGCACGCATCTACTGTTTATCGGCGAGGTCGAGGATGCCGAGCGCCTAAGCGACGAGACGCCGCTCACCTACGATTACTACCATAAGGTCCTGAAGGGCAAGACGCCTCCGAAGGCGTCCTCGTATCAAGGCTAGAAATGTTTTAAAAATACTTGCATTATATTATTGAGAATCTATACTGATAAATGAAGTACATCACCAGTCGCGTTCGAGAGGAGAACATCATGGCTGAGGAGAAGAAGACGTATAAGTTCGTGTGCGTCGTTTGCGGTTACGAGGTTGAGGTCGATACGCCCGAGCTGCCCGAGGATTATGTGTGCCCGGTGTGCGGCGTCGGTCCCGATCAGTTTGAGCTCGTCGAGGAGTAGCTCGCAGACACACGGCGAAAGCCGAACATAGCTCTGTCCAAGGGCCCCGGTCGAATTCTCGGCCGGGGCCCTTTTCCTCCGTCGCCAAGGGATCACGGTTGCTGTTGACCGATCCTGTCTGTTGTGAGTCCGGCCGACCGTTTGTCTCAATCTGTAACATCTAGCAGTGAAAACGGGGTCTACGTGTTACAGATTGAGACAAACGGAGCTGTCCCTCGGAATGATCTCGATCTGTAACATCTAGACATTAAAAGCGGGTCTAGATGTTACAGATCGAGACGTTTGACTGGGTAAGTGCCCCGCCCCATTACATCCCTGTCAACAACACGATATCGAGAATCGTCACGATGGCACCGATCCCTACAAGCAGCGTGTTGAGCGGGCGCGAATTGGCGTATTTGCCCATGACGCGGCGTGAACTGGTGAGTCGTATGAGCACAAAGACCGTAATCGGCAGCTGAAGCGACAGCAGTGCCTGACTCCAGATGAGACCTTCAAAGGGATTTGGAACGACCAGGCACGCCGCCACTGCTCCGGCGAAACAGGCCGCCACCCCGACCGAGGAATGTCGGTCGTGGATGTCGTATTCCTCGTCGAACATGCCCGCAGTGATGGTTCCCGCCGCCATGCCCGCTGTCACGCTGCTCGAGAGGCCCGCAAACAGTAGCGCCACGGCAAAGATGGTCGCGCTTGCCGGGCCCAGAATGGGGGAGAGCGTGGCCGCTGCGACGGCGAGGTCGTCTACGACAATGCCGTGCGCAAAGAAGGTCGTTGCGGCCAGGATGATCATTGCCGAGTTGATTGCCCAGCCCACGCCCATCGAAAAGAGCGTGTCGAAGAGCTCGTAGCGCAGACGCTCTTCGATAACTTGCTCGCCTTGGCCTTCGAAGTGCATGGATTGGATGACCTCGGAGTGCAGAAAAAGGTTGTGGGGCATAACGACCGCACCCAGGACACTCACGATAATCGCGGCAGAGCCAGTGGGCATACTGGGCGTGATCCAGCTTGCGGCGGCCTGCGGCCAGTCGACCTTGACCAGCGCAAGCTCGGCCAAAAACGAGAGTCCTACCACGCCGACGAAGGCGATGATCCATCGCTCGGCGCGCTTGTAGGAGCTCGTCATGAGCATCGCCATCGATACTGCCGCCACGATGACGCAGCCCGCGCGCACGGGCAGCCCAAAGAGCATTTGAAGGGCAATCGCGCCGCCCAGGACTTCGGCCATGGCGGTGGCGATGGTCGCGAGATAGGCGCTGCCGAGCACCGCGCGTCCCACGATGCGGGGGAGAAAGCGGGTCGTGGCCTCGGCAAGGCAGGCGCCCGTGGCGATGCCCAAGTGCGCCGCGTTGTGCTGCAGCACGATGAGCATAATCGTGGACAGCGTGACGATCCACAGCAGCGCGTAGCCAAACTGCGAGCCCGCGGCCATATTGGAGGCCCAGTTGCCCGGGTCGATAAAGCCGACGGTCACGAGCAGCCCGGGGCCGATATGCCGCGCAATGTCTAGGCCTCCGTGACCACCGGTGCGTCGGGAGCCAAAGTGTTGTTTGAGATGGTTGAGCATGGTGCGCTCCTGCGTATGGGCGGCGTGACGTCGCATCTGGGTCGTGCGGCGCCACGCGTCGGATTTGGGTTGGGGCTACTTGTGCGCTTTGCCCTGATTGGCCACGGCGTCGATCTTGGCGGCGATGGTCGCCGGGTCGCCGATGTAGCGCTTGTCGAGGACATTGAAATCGGTATCGAAGGTGTAGACGAGCGGCACGCCGGTGGGGATGTTGACCTTGAGGATCTCCTCGGGCGTGAGGTGCTCGAGCTTCATGACGAGTGAGCGCAGGGAGTTGCCGTGTGCGGCGATGAGTACGCGCTTGCCGGCGAGCATCTGGGGGCGAATCTCGTCTTCGAAATAAGGCCAGGCGCGGGCGATCGTGTCCTTGAGGCACTCGGTATAGGGCAGCTGATCGGGCGCGACATCACGGTATTGCTCCTGGGTGTGGGGATCGCGCGCGTCGTCCGGCTCGAGTGCCGGCGGGCAGACATCGAAGGAGCGGCGCCAGATGAGCACCTGCTCGTCGCCGTGCTCCGCTGCGGCATCGGCCTTGTTGAGACCCTGCAACGCTCCGTAGTGGCGCTCGTTGAGCTTCCAGGATTTGATGACGGGCAACCACTCGCGATCCATTTGGCCGAGCACGATGTCGAGGGTGTGAATTGCGCGCTTGAGACGCGAGGTGTAGCAGACGTCGAAGCCGAAGCCCGCTTCTTTGAGGGCTCGACCGCCTGCTGCGGCTTCTTCGCGGCCCGTGTCGGTGAGCTCAACATCGGTCCAGCCGGTGAACAGGTTGAGCTTGTTCCACTCGGACTCTCCGTGACGGATAAGGACGAGTTGCATCGTCTGCTGGTCTGCTTGGTGCGCCATAGGGGCCTCCTTGATCTGGCACGGTGTGCGTGCCGTTTGCTTGACGCCGCAAAGGATACCCGTTTTAAGCTTAAAAGTTAACCGAGACTAACAAAATTGTTGTAATTGAATAGGATGGTGAAAGGGGGCTGCCGAAATGTCTCGATCTGTAACAACTAGGGATGGAAATTGGGCCTAGCTGTTACAGATTGAGACAGGAAGAAATGGTCCTATGGAAAATCTCGATTTGTAACAGTTTGCCGCCAAAACCGGCTCTTCGTGTTACAGATCGAGACAAACCAAAACCGTCCTGCAGAAAATCTCAATCCGTAACATCTAGGGGCCAAAATCGGCTCCTCCTGTTACAGATTGAGATGTTTGAAGCGGTGAGCTTACAAGCCGAACTTGGGGACTGACGTACACGTTTGATGGCAAGACGTTGATGGCCGGCGTGCGTTACGCGATTGTTTCGAAACGGGTGAGAAACACAGCGATACCCCGATGCTCCTAGTATGCCTATTCAACTGACTGTCTAAATATCTAGGGGAGGATCGCGATGCAGGCAGATTCCGCTCAGCAGCAGGGCCTTTATCGCCCCGAATTCGACCACGATGCTTGTGGCATCGGCGCGCTTGCCGATATCAACGGTGAGCGCCATCACCAGATTCTGGACGATGCGCTGTCCATTCTGGTCAACTTGGAGCACCGCGGCGGCACGGGACTCGAGAAGAATACCGGCGACGGCGCTGGCATCCTGTTCCAGGTTCCGCATCACTTTTTTCGTAAAGAGGCCCAAAAGTGCGGCCAGATTCTGCCGGCAGAGGGCGACTATGGCGTGGCAATGCTGTTCTTCCCGCAGGACGACAAGGGCGTAGAGGATGCCCGTCGCGTGTTCGAGGAGGGCTGCGCCGAGGCCGGCGTGCCGCTGCTCTTTTGGCGCGAGGTGCCGGTCGACCCGCACGACCTGGGCGAGACGGCGCGCGCCTGCATGCCCACCATCTTGCAGGCCTTCCTGGGCCGTCCGGACGACACGCCCGCCGGCGATACCTTTGAGCGTCGCCTGTACGTGTGCCGTCGCACCATCGAAAAGAAGGCCGACACCGAGTTTGCCCTGCGCGACAAGATCTTCTACGTGTGCTCTATGAGCTCGCGCACCATCGTGTACAAGGGCATGCTGGTCGCTACGCAGATGCGCCGCTTCTTCATCGACCTCAACGACGCCGCCGTCAAGACGGCCGTGGCGCTCGTCCACTCGCGCTACTCCACCAACACCACGCCCAGCTGGGAGCGCGCGCACCCCAACCGCTTTATCATCCATAACGGCGAGATCAACACCCTCAAGGGCAACGTCAACTGGATCCGCGCCCGCGAGCCCAACCTGTACAGCCCCGTGCTGCAGCACGATCTTGAGCGCGTGATGCCTATCATCAACCGCGAGGGCTCCGACTCCGCGATTCTGGACAATGTGCTCGAGTTCCTGGTCATGAACGGCCGTCCGCTTACGCGTGCCGCGTCCATGTTGCTGCCCGAGCCGTGGGACCACAACGACAGCCTGAGTGAGGAGCGCCGCGCCTACGACGCTTACCAGTCCATGCTCATGGAGCCGTGGGATGGTCCGGCGGCCATCGCCTTTACCGACGGTCGCACGCTGGGCGCCGCCCTCGACCGCAACGGCCTGCGCCCCGCTCGTTACTACGTGACGCGCGACGGTCGCTTTATGCTGGCAAGCGAGGTGGGCACCATCGAGGTGAGCCCCGAGAACATCCTGACGAGCGGCTGTCTGGGGCCGGGCCAGATGCTCGAGGTCGACTTTGCCCGCGGGCGCGTCATCTACAACGACGAGCTGCGAGCCCGCTATGCCAAGGAAAAGCCCTACCGCGACTGGATCGCCGAGGAGACGCTGACGGTCGACGCGCTCGACAAGCCCGCCGCGCCCGCGCCCGCCGAGGACGCCGAGGTGCCTGCCGCCGTGCGCATGGCCAAGCTCGGCTATCACTGGGATGACGTCGACGAGGTCGTGCGCCCCATGGCCCGGCAGGGCAAGGCCCCGCTCGCCTCGATGGGCATCGACGCCCCTCTGGCCTGCTTGTCCAAGAAGACGCGTTCGTTCTTTGATTACTTCTATCAGCTGTTCGCCCAGGTCACGAATCCTCCGATCGATGCCCTGCGCGAGCACATGGTGACTTCGACCACGCTCTACCTGGGCAACCACGGCAACCTGCTCGAGGATTCCCGCACGGCCTGTCAACTGGTGCGCTTGGAGCGCCCACTGCTGAGCGAGGAGGAGTTCGACCGCATTTGCGCCATCGACCGCGTGGGCTTTAAGACCCGCCGCTTCCGTGCCGTGTACCGCCGCGATGCCGGCGAGGGCGCGCTGCAGGCTGCGCTCAAGCAGCTTGCAGAGGACGTTGAAGCTGCGGTCCGCGACGGCGTAAACATCGTGGTGTTGAGCGATCGTGCCGCTGCGGGCGAGGTGCCCGTGCCGTCGCTGCTCGCCGTGGGCTGCGTGCACAATCACCTGATCCGCGCCGGCGTGCGTACCTTTGCCGACATCGTGGTGGAGTGCGGCGACGCCGTGTCCCCGCACGACTTTGCGGCACTGGTGGGCTACTCCGCGAGCGGCATCTATCCGTACAACGCGCATGCGTGCATCCGCGATCTGGCGGCACGCGGCGACCTGGAAGTGACGGCCGAGCAGGGCATCGCCAACTACAACAAGGCTGCGACCGCCGGCATCGTCTCCATCATGTCCAAGATGGGCATCTCCACGGTGCAGAGCTACCATTCGGCGCAGATCTTCGAGGCCGTGGGCTTTACTCCGGAGTTCGTCAACGCGTACTTCGCCGGCACGGTGAGCCGTGTGGGCGGTATGGGTGTCGAGGACGTTGAGCGCGAGCAAAACGAGCGCTACGACGCCGCGCTCGCCATCCTTAAGAGCCCGGCTCCCGATCAGCTGCCCACGCTGGGTCTGACCAAGTGGCGCCCGCTCGGCGGCGAGGATCACCTCATCGATCCGCAGGTTGTCTACTTGCTGCAGACTGCCTGCCGCGAGGACAGCTACGACACCTTTAAGGAGTACAGCGCTCGCCTGCACCGCACTGGTCGTGCCGTGCGCCTGCGCGACTTGCTCGACTTTGATGCCAGTGGCCGCACTCCGGTGGCACTCGACGAGGTCGAGCCCGCACTCAACATCGTCCGCCGCTTTAACACCGGCGCCATGTCGTATGGCTCCATCAGCAAAGAGGCACACGAGTGCATGGCCATCGCCATGAACCGCCTGCACGGCCGTTCCAACTCCGGCGAGGGCGGCGAGGACCCGCGTCGCGAGACCCCGCTGGCCAACGGTGACTCCAAGAACTCCGCCATCAAGCAGGTGGCAAGCGCACGCTTTGGCGTGACGAGCCGCTACCTGTGCAGCGCCTTCGAGATTCAGATCAAGATGGCCCAGGGCGCCAAGCCCGGCGAGGGTGGACACCTGCCCGGCAAGAAGGTCTACCCCTGGATCGCCGAGGTCCGTCAGTCCACGCCCGGCATCGGCCTGATTTCGCCTCCGCCGCACCACGATATTTACTCCATCGAGGACCTGGCAGAGCTGATCTTTGACCTTAAGAACGCCAACCCCGGCGCGCGCGTGTCGGTCAAGCTGGTCAGCGAGGCCGGCGTCGGCACCATCGCCACCGGTGTGGCCAAGGGTGCTGCCGACAAGATCTTGATCAGCGGCCACAATGGCGGCTCGGGTGCCGCTGCGCGCGACTCTATCTGGCATGCGGGTCTGCCGCTGGAGCTTGGCCTTGCCGAGGCCCAGCAGACGCTGCTGCAAAACGGCCTGCGCTCACGCGTGGTGCTCGAGGCCGACGGCAAGCTCATGGACGGCACCGATGTTGCCGTCGCCTGCCTGCTGGGCGCCGAGGAGTTTGGCTTTGCGACCATGCCGCTCATCTCGATGGGCTGCCTCATGCAGCGCGACTGCCAGCAGGATACCTGCCCCGCCGGCATCGCCACGCAAAACTGCCGCTTGCGTCGCGGCTTCCGCGGCAAGCCCGAGCACGTCGAGCACTTTATGCTCTTTGTTGCCGAGCAACTGCGCGAGGTCATGGCGAGCCTGGGCTTCCGCACCGTCGACGAGATGGTCGGCCATCCCGAGTGCTTGCGCCAGATCGAGGTCCCGGGCAACCGCAAGGCTAACCTGCTCGATCTGACGCCCGTGCTGGCAAGCGCGACCTGCGAGTTCGGTGCTCACATTCCGGGCGCCGACGGGCGTCACTTCCTGCCCCAGATGGCTGCCGACAGTGAGCTCGACAAGACGCTCGACTCCACGCTGTTTGTGCCCTACACGGCCGACGCCCGCGCACATCTGCGTCCGATTCGCTTCCGCGCCGATATCGCCAACGTCAACCGTTGCGTGGGCACCATCCTGGGCAACGCGGTGACCAAGGCGCATCCCGAGGGCTTGCCCGCCGGCTCCATCACCATCGATTGCGATGGTTCGGCCGGTCAGAGCTTTGGCGCCTTCCTGCCGCGCGGCATTACGCTCAACGTGTGCGGCGACGCCAACGATTACTTTGGCAAGGGCCTTTCGGGTGGCGAGGTGTCGGTGCGCCCCAACCCGCATGCGACCTACAAGTTCGACGAAAACATCATCGTGGGCAACGTTGCGTTCTTTGGCGCTACGAGCGGCCGCGGCTTCATTAACGGTTTGGCGGGCCAGCGCTTTGGCGTACGCAACTCCGGTGCCACCGTGGTGGTCGAGGGCTGCGGCAACCATGGCTGCGAGTACATGACGGGCGGTCTGGCGCTCATCTTGGGCGAGGTCGGACAGAACTTCGCTGCTGGCATGACGGGCGGCGTGGCTTATGTCTTTGACCAGTACGGCACGCTCGATGCCCGCGTGAACCACGAGAGCGTTGAGCTCAAGGCCCCGACTGCCGGCGAGCTGGAGCAGGTCCGTGCGCTCATCCAGGAGCACGTGGACGCGACACAGAGCCCGCGCGGCATCAAGCTGCTCTACAGCTTTGAGACGATGAGCAAGCACTTTGTGAAGGTCATTCCGACCGAGTACGAGCGTGTGCTGGCGATTGTCGCCGCCGCCGAGGCCGTCGGCAAGACGCATGCGCAGGCCGAGGAGCTGGCGTTTGACATTGTGACCGGTCGCGCGAGCGCCGCGGATGTCGCTCGCTTCGATATTGCGGGCGGTGCTGCTGGCGCTGCGTCTGTGGCTGCCAGCTCTGTTGCTTCGACCAAGAAGGAGGCGTAAGTGCCATGGGTAAGCCCGGTGCTTTTCTTGATATCGATCGTGTGACCCACGAGCTTCGCCCCGTGGAGGAGCGCAGCCGTGATTTCGATCCGCTGTACGTTGAACTCGACGACGATGCACGCCGTGCCCAGGCGAGCCGCTGCATGATGTGCGGCGTGGCGTTTTGCCAGATGGGCGTGAGCTTTGGCAAGGCACGTCCGAGCGGCTGCCCGCTGCATAACCTGATTCCCGAGTGGAACGAGCTGGTGTACCGCGGCCGCTGGGATGAGGCTGCCGCGCGCCTGTCGCTCACCTCGCCCATGCCTGAGTTCACGAGCCGCGTGTGCCCGGCGCTGTGCGAGGCCGCGTGCAACCTGGGCTCGGTCGACGGCCAGCCTACGACGATTCACGATAACGAACGCGCGATCAGCGACCATGAGTGGGCAAACGGCGGCCCGCGCCGCTTTGAGCCGGCAGGGGAGGATGCGCCCACGGTCGCCGTGGTTGGTTCTGGACCGGCTGGTCTGGTGGCTGCATGGGAGCTCGCGCGTCGCGGCGCCCGCGTGACGGTGTTTGAGCGCGACGACCGCCCCGGCGGCCTGCTCATGTACGGCATTCCCAACATGAAGCTCGAGAAGTCTGTGGTCGAGCGTCGCGTGGCGCTCATGCGCGAGCTGGGTATTGTGTTCGAGCTGGGCGCCGACGTTACGAACTCTGCGGTGACGGCCGAGCTCAATGGCTTTGACGCCGTCGTGGTGGCTGCCGGCGCTCGTGCGCCCCGCGGTCTTTCGGCTGCGAACGTGGATGCTCCGGGCGTGGTGTACGCGGTGGACTACCTGACGGCTTCGACCGTCTCGGTGCTCGATGGCGGTGAGCCTGCTATTGACGCACGCGGCCTGGACGTCGTGGTCATTGGCGGTGGCGATACCGGCAACGACTGCGTGGGTACCGCGGTGCGTCAGGGCGCGCGCAGCGTGCGCCAGTTTGAGTTCTTGCCGGCTGCGCCCGATAAGCGCGCGGTAGGCAACCCCTGGCCGCAGTGGCCCAACGTTAAGAAGACCGATTACGGCCAGCAGGAGGCTATCGCTGCGATGGGTGGCGAGATGCGTGCCTGGGCCGTGGATACACTCGAGGTGCTGCTGGACAAGAAGGGTGCGGCTGCGGGTCTGCGCGTGGTCGATCTGGACTGGTCGGCGGGAAAGCCCGAGCGCATCGCGGGCTCCGAGCACGAGGTGCCAGCGCAGCTGGTGCTCATCGCCTGCGGCTTTACGGGTCCGGAGTACGGTGTGTTCGATGCGGTGAGCGTGCCTGTTGCCACCGCTGGTCGTCCGCTGCCGGTGATGGCTGCCGAGGGTTCGCATCTCGCGGCTCGCACGGAGGGCGTCGCCGCGGATGCCGCGCCGGTGTATGTGGCGGGTGATGCCCGCAACGGCAGCTCGCTCGTGGTGAACGCCATGGCCGATGCCCTGGCCTGCGCAGCCGAAGTCGCCGACGCGCTGGAGCTGTAAAGTAGTCATTTAAGAACGTCCCCAATGACTAGTCATTTTTTGTCTAGTCGTTGGGGGCACTCTTTGCGAGCGATTTACTCGTTTGTCGACGTACGGGTGTTCATTTGGCGACTTCTTGGGCTGTGGTCACCTGTTGTTTCTGTGGTGGCTGCGGGCATCTGGCTCAAAAGGGCGGGTTGGCTGTCTATGTCTACCTGCGGTTTCTTTGCGGTACGCTCATTCGGTCAAGTGCCCCGTCAAGTGTTTGGTTAGCATCTGGTTTGCAGCCGAAGGCCTATTTTGCCCGCGCTTGCCTCGGTTGCTCGCCCTCCTCGTAAGCTCAAATTGAGGTCCATCAGTTTGAGGAGGATGCCATGACT
Source organism: Collinsella sp. (assembly GCA_019425015.1). Classification (GTDB taxonomy): domain Bacteria; phylum Actinomycetota; class Coriobacteriia; order Coriobacteriales; family Coriobacteriaceae; genus Collinsella. The sequence goes on along the minus strand of JAHYYJ010000006.1, from coordinate 99,664 downwards.
GACCACGCTTTTGACCGAGCAGAGCTGGCTGAAGCCGTCGGCAACGATATTGCCGACATGGCTCACTTTTGGATGCTGCGGAAGTTTCAATTCCTGGAGCCGGCGCGCGAACAGTTCGAGATCATTGTCGACCCGTGGCTCAGCTATTGCGCCGAGCCTTCGCAAAACGAAATCATGGCCTACAACATGGCGTTTACCGATTGGCTGCTGTTTGAGCGCCCCTATCGCCATGGCAAAACGCTGCTCGAGCTATATGTTGACGAGCCGCCGGCATCGCTTTCGCCTGCCTCGCTCAAGCGGCTCGAGCAGGTACGCGACACGCAGTATTTCTCGCGCTTTGGCATTTTGGACAAGAATCCTGCGTCCGGCATGGTCGTGCTGAAGGACACGCGCACCGATCATCGCTTTGATGTCTACGATTCGCATATCATGCAGAAGGAGCACTGGAGTGACGGCGCGATTGCGGTGCGCCTCGCCTGCGTCGACGATGTCTGGCTTACGGCGGGACAGCTCTACCTGTATGACATCGCGCGGCTGAGCGATACGGCGGTCGATGGGCCGGGTGCGGTGCATCCGGAGGACCTGCAGGACGGCTTTGACACCTCGTGCATCTGCTTCTTCTTGCGTCTGGTCCGCGACATCATGGGCGCCCAGGGGCGGTACGTAAAGTCGCTCAACATCTACGAGCAGGAGTGGGAGTAGGGGATGGGTAGTTGTCGCCTGCCTTGCCTTTTGCCTTTTTGTCTCGATCTGTAACGTTTGGGGGCAAAACACCGGTCTACCTGTTACAGATCGAGACGAATGCTTGGGCGCCGCTGGTTTGTCTAAATCTGTAACGTTTAGGGGCCTGGAGAACGTCTAACTGTTACAGATCGAGACGTTTGGCACCTGGCTGGGGGGAATGTCTCAATCTGTAACATCTACAGTCCAAAAATCGTTCTTCTTGTTACAGATCAAGACGTTTGTCGGTGGAGGCAACGGTGACGATGGTCCATTTGTCCGATGTGGTGGTGATGGAAGTGTCTAATACCGTTTTCAAGCACAAGCATACGACTCGCAACACGTTGGCGCGGAATAGGATGCTCGCGCGACTCACGGAGGCGACCGAGCAAGGTGCGCTGCTCGCAACGCATGACAATGCCGAGCTCATGTGGCTGCGGCGTCATGTTGGAACCGACGATATCGCGGAACCCGAGCCGTATTTGTTCTGCTTTCAACATGATTGGGATGCGCTGACGCCGACGGAGCGAGCGCTGCGGGCCATCAAAGGGCTTGCGGAGTTTCATCCCGATTGGGCGTTTTGGGGCTATGACGCGGCACTTTTGTGGGGTCTGGAGGTGCCGAATGATCTGCTTGGGCCACGATATCTTGTTAAGACAGGTTGCTCGGTGCCGCTGAGTGCAGGATGTCGGCTGTTGCGTCCGCAGGCGGCGGGCGCACTTGAACAAGTCGACGGCGTGCAGGTGACGTCGTTTTGGCGCACGGTGGAGGATTGCCTACTGCGTGCACCGTTCTCCTACGGGTTGGCGATTGCCGATTCTGCACTGCGGGCGAAAGGCGTATCACGTGGGGATTTGTGCGAGCGCCTCCGCGCCGATTGCGAGGGCAGGCGAGGGTATCGCAGGGCACAGGTGATTGCGTCGTATGCGGACGGGCTGTCTGAAAACGGCGGCGAGTCTCGGTTCCGAGCATTCTTTATTGCGTACGGCTTTCCGGTTCCGGAGCTGCAGGTGGAGTTTCGCGACCCGCTCGATCCGAGCCAGGTGTTTCGCGTCGACTATTTTTGGCGGCTCGAGGACGGGACGTGTGTCATCGGCGAGCTCGACGGAAAGGGGAAGTACACCTTGCAGAGCGGCGAGGGTCGGGAGTCGGCTGACCCATTCGTGGCAGAGCGTCAGCGGGAATCTCATCTGACAATGCTCGGGCATAAGGTGCTTCGGTTTACGTTTGATGAGCTCAAGAATCCGGGGAAGCTGATCGAGAAAATGAGGCTGGCGGGTATTCCTCGGCAGGTTGAATTGGCTGAGGAGTGGAGATGCCAGTGGTATGGGCGCTGAGAGGTTTTGTCTCGATCTGTAACGTTTAGAGGCTGTTTGAGCTCGTAATTGTTACAGATCGAGACAAGCCGGTGAAACGTCGACCGAATGTCTCGATCTGTAACATCAAGGGGCCTAATAACCCTGTAGCTGTTACAGATCGAGATATTTCCCTGGTGTCGCTGGGGTGGGACTGCAACGTGTTCCGTCTCCCCACATCCCCTCTTCCTTCCGTTAACCGATGCGTCTGCAGCAATCCAGCGGGACTAGGTGATAATGGACAAATGTTCAAGTTAATCGTGAGGGAGGAGCTCGATATGGCATCTGCCGATCGTCCCACATTGTTTATCAATGCGACCGTTCTGGATGGTTCGGAGCATATGGAGCCGCAGCCCGATATGGCCGTGGTCGTCGAGCGTGGCATCATCACCTGGATGGGACCGAGCGCTGTGGCCCAAGCTCCAGCGGGGGCCGAGGTCATCGACCTGGCAGGGGCGTATCTCATGCCGGGCCTCATCAATATGCACGTGCATCTGTGCGGTTCGGGCAAGCCGGTCTCGGCGGGTGATGCGGGCGCGCTGATGAAGAAGCTCGACAATCCCGTGGGCCGCGCCATCGTTCGCCACATCCTCAAAGGCAGCGCCCAACAGCAGCTGGCAAGCGGCGTGACTACGGTGCGCGGTGCGGGTGACCCGCTGTTTGCCGACATCGCCGTGCGCGATGCTATCGATGCCGGCAAGTATCAGGGTCTGCGTCTGGTAGCGCCGGGAACGGGCGTTACAGTGCCGGGTGGCCACGGCGCGGGGCTGTTCGCGCAGGTCGCCAATACGCCCGACGAGGCGGCCGAACAGGTGCGCGACTTGTACGCTCGTGGTGCCGACGTCATCAAGTTGTTCGTGACGGGTGGCGTGTTCGACGCGACCGAAGTTGGCGAGCCGGGCGTGCTGCGCATGCCGATTGATGTTGCCGCGGCGGCGTGCAAGGCGGCGCACGAGGTGGGCCTGCCGGTTATGGCTCATGTCGAGAGCACCGAGGGCGTGAAGGCCGCGCTTGAGGCCGGGGTCGACACGATCGAGCACGGTGCCCCGATGACGCCCGAGATCCTGGAGCTGTATCGCGGCGCCGCGGGCACACAGCTCGAGGGACGCGCGCCGAGCGTGACCTGCACGATCAGCCCGGCGCTGCCGTTTGTGTTGCTCGACCCGGAAAAGACCCATTCGACCGATACACAAAAGAAGAACGGCGACATCGTGTGCTCGGGCATCATCGAGAGCGCCCGTGCCGCACTGGAAGCTGGCATTAAGGTGGGCCTGGGCACGGACTCAAGCTGCCCGTTCGTGACGCAGTACGACATGTGGCGTGAGGTTGCCTATTTTGCCAAGTACGTGGGTGTGAGCAACGCCTTCGCGCTGCATACGGCTACGCAAGTCAACGCCGAGCTGCTGGGGCTGGGCGGCGAGACCGGTACGATCGAGTGCGGCAAGGCCGCCGATATCCTGGTGACGCGCAAGAATCCGCTCGATGACCTGTGCGCTCTGCGTGAGCCGATGCATGTGATGTGTCGCGGTGATCTGGTACGCAAGCTCAAGGTGAAGCGTATTCCCGAGGTGGACGCCGAGCTCGACGCGATTATGGCCATGCCTGCCGAAGCGCTGACTGAGGAGCTCGCCCGCGACGGTGTGGCGTAGATGTGACAAAGGGGCAGCTCCGTTGCCGCATGCAAAAAGCCGAGGTCTCAACACGAGGCCTCGGCTTTTTTATCGAACAAATACTTAAGATTTGGGACAAACAAACCTGATTAATTTGTCCCGCGTGCGGGCGCTAGGAGCGGGTTTCCATCTTGGCGTGGCACTTGGGGCAGGTGACGCGGATCTTGCCTTTGCCCTTGGGGACGGAGAGCATCTGGCCGCAGTTGGGGCACTTGAGGTATGCTGTGGTCTTGCGACCCTTCCACATCTTCTTGGCCGTGCGCTTGGCACGCTCAAAGTCTTCCTTGCTGGTACCGGCCGTGCGCGAGGCGTTGGCAGCCGCGGTGCCGCTACCCAAGCTCGCTACGAACTTGCCCAGGCCGGGGACGTTAGCGGTCGCGGCGACAAAGGCCGCGTTTTCCTTGCGACGTGCATCGATGTTTTTGGACAGGCCGCGCAGCACGCCAATCACGATTACGGCGATGGCAATCCAGCTGAGCCACTGGATATGGGCTATCGATCCGATCATCGCGATGACGATGCCGACAAAGCCCATAACGATGGTGAGCTCATCGGCGCCATTGCGGCCCTTAATAAAGTCATTCATGCAAATTGCCTTTCGTTCGATATGCTGCACGCCTTTATACCCGATTTAGAGCAAGGGGGACAGGTCAATCTGCACCAAGGTGGTGCAAACATACCTGTCCCCGATGCACCAAGAAGGTGCAAAGCAGTCCGTCCCCAATGCCCCAATTACTTGGAGAGCTTGTCGACGACGCGTTCGATCTCGGCGAGCTTGGCGGCCTTGAGGTCTTCGTCGCCCGATTCGATTGCCGAAGTCACGCAGCCCTCGATATGCGCCTTGAGCACGTCGGCGTTGATGCGCGCAATGAGCGCCTGCGTTGCCATGAGCTGCGTGGAAATATCGACGCAGTAGCGGTCCTCATCGACCATCCGCAAGATGCCGTCGATCTGGCCGCGTGCCGTCTTGAGCATGCGGGTCACCGATTTGTGGTCTGCCATCATGGCGGGTCCTCGTTTCTGGTCGATGGGGTCGAATGCTTCTGGTAGCTGCTACGCGGCGGTCACGGACAGGGCGTGGAACTTCTCGCCGGCGCCCTCGACGGCGGCAGCGAGCTGCTCGGCGGTCACGGTGTCGGCGCACTCAACCTGGACGGTCTGGGTCTCGTGATCGGCGTCGGCGTCGGTCACGCCGGCAACGTTGAGCAACGCCGTCTCGACGGTGGCGTCGCAGTGGCCGCACATGAGGCCGGAAGTCTTGATTGTGTATCGCATCGGTATTCCTCTCTGTTGTGTCGGCTTTCCCAGGCACCCGACCTTGGCCTTCAAGCCGTCGCTCGCGTACCAAAGTACGCGTCGCTCCTCTTTCAGGTCAATCTCGGGCACCTGGAAAACCCGTTCTAAATGGACTTAAGGGTGAACCTATTTTGCCACTTTAGGCTTAAAGGTTCGTAGGCGCAGCGCATTGCTTACGACGCATACGCTCGACAGGCTCATGGCCGCGGCGCCGAACATCGGCGAGAGCTGCCAACCGGTGAGGGGGAAGAACACGCCTGCCGCCAGCGGAATGCCGATGCCGTTGTAGAACAGCGCCCAGAACAGGTCCTGCTTGATGTTGCGGATCGTGGCGCGCGAAAGCTCGATGGCGCGCGCAACATCCATGAGGTCGCTGCGCATGAGTACCACGTCGGCGCCCTCCTTGGCGATGTCGGCGCCGGTGCCGATCGCAAGGCCCACGTCGGCGCGCGCCAGGGCGGGGGAGTCGTTGATGCCGTCGCCCACCATGGCGACCTTGCCGCCCGCATCCTGCAGTTCGCGCACGTGGCGTTCCTTGTCGGCGGGGAGGACGTCGGCGATGACCTGTTCGCTGGTGAGTCCCACGCGGCGGGCGATAGCCTCGGCCGTCACGCGGTTGTCGCCGGTGAGCATGCGCACGTCGACGCCGAGCTTGCGGAGCGCGGCGATGGCCCCGGCGCTCGTCTCTTTGACCTCGTCAGCCACGGCGATGGTGCCGACAAGCTCGTCGTTCTTGGCAAAGAACAGCGGTGTTTTGCCCTCGGCGGCAAATTGCTCGGTAAGACCCGCGGGCACGGTAACGCCCAACTCGTTCATCAGGCGTACGTTGCCGGCGGCGATGACATTCTGCCCCTCGCGCGCCGTTACGCCACGACCGGGCACGGCGGCAAAGTCCTCGACCATGCGCGCGACAATTCCGCGTGCCTCGCACTCGGCCATAATCGCCTCGGCCAGCGGGTGCTCGCTCGAGCGCTCCAACGCGGCGGCCAGCTTGAGCAGCGACTTTTCGCTCATGGCGGGCGAGCCGTCGGCGCGCACGGCAACCACAATGTCGGTCACGGCCGGCTTGCCGCGGGTGACGGTGCCGGTCTTATCGAGCACCACGGCGCCCACGTTGCGCAGATTCTCCAGCGCCTCGGCGCTCTTAAACAGAATGCCCATCTCGGCGCCCTTGCCGGTGCCCACCATAATGGCGACGGGCGTGGCCAGGCCGAGTGCGCACGGGCAGCTGATCACCAACACGGCCACGGCGGAGGTGAGCGCCTCGTTTATGCTGCCGGTCAGCGCCATCCATACCGCAAAGGTCACGGCCGAGATCACGAACACCACGGGCACAAACACGCCGGCGACCTTGTCGGCCAGGCGGGCGATGGGCGCCTTGGTGGCGTTGGCGTCCTCGACGAGCTGGATGATTTTGGCAAGCGACGTGTCGGCGCCCACGCGTGTGGCACGGAAGGTAAACGAACCGGTGCGGTTGACGGTGGCGGCGTTGACGGTGTCGCCGGCGGTCTTTTCCACGGGGATGGACTCGCCGGTGAGCGCACTCTCGTCCACGGCCGACGCGCCCTCGAGTACCACGCCGTCGACGGGGATAGACTCGCCGGGGCGCACGCGCAGGACCTGGCCGGGAAGGATACTGTCGACGTTCACCGTGGTCTCGGTGCTGTCATCGGCAACGACGGTCGCGGTCTTGGGCGCCAAGTCGATGAGCGCCTCGATGGCGCCGCCGGTCTTGGACTTGCTGCGCGTCTCGAGGTATTTGCCCACGGTGACGAGCGACAGAATCGTGCCCGCGCTCTCAAAAAAGAGGTTGTCCATGCCCGTCATCATGGCCTCGTGGATTTGCCCGGCGGCCAGCTGGTCGGCCATGATAAACATGGCATAGAACGACCAGGCGACGGAAGCGGTGGCGCCTACGGCAATAAGGGCGTCCATGGTGGGCGCGCCGTGCGCGAGCGATTTAAACCCGTTGATAAAGTACGCGTCGTTGACATAGACGATGGGGATAAGCAGGACGAGCTCGGTGAGGGCGAGCGTCATGCTGTGGGTATGGTCGGTGAAAATGCCGGGCAGCGGCCAGCCAAGCATGTGCCCCATGCCTATGTAGAACAGTGGGATGAGGAATACGATCGAGACGATGAGACGAGTGCGCATGGCAGAGGCGGCGGCCTCCAGTTTTTTGGTGGGCGACTCCATATGGGCGGCGCCGGACCCGGCTTGCGTACTGCCGCTTTGGGCGGCGTCGGTGCCCGTGCTGACGGGTGAGGCCGAGTAGCCAGCACGATCGACGGCGGTGCAGATGTCGTCGGGGGTGACCTGCGCGGGGTCATAGTCGACCATCATGGAGCCGGCGAGCAGATTGACCGCGACGCTCTCGACGCCATCGAGCTTGCTCACGGCACGGTCCACGTGCGCCTGGCAAGCGGCGCATGTCATGCCGCCCACGTCGAACTTATCTTGAGCCATGGCTTCTCCTTTCTGTGGTTCGCTGTTGGAATTGTTAACCTGCTGATACTATACACCCATACCCCCTGGGGGTGTCCAGTAATGGTTGGAATGTATGACTTTTCATTACAGATGAGGGCGGCTGCTCAATCGGTGGCCGTCCTAACCAATCATCTCAATCTGTAACATCTAGAGAGTTTTTTGACCCCTTACTGTTACAGATTGAGATGATGTCTCGCGGGGTTGGGGTTTTGTCTCGTTCCGTAACATCTAGACCTGTATCTGCCGAGCTGGTGTTACAGATCTAGACAATTGCCGGGGAGGGGTCCCGTCACGGCAAGACGCCCGCTCCCTAGATGCAGAACCCGGGGATCACGCAGGTTCGCTTGCTTGGCTTTTCCGCAGGCGTTGCGTACGTAAAGACGTCGCCGTCGTAGCCCACACGGTTCATATAGAGCGTGCCTTCGCTCTCCGATGTGTCGGGACTCACCGTTCGTTCCCACCAGCAGGTGTCCTTGCCCTTCCACTGGCGGACCATCGTCTCGTTCGTGGAATACGGGCTCACCTTGAGCTCGCGGAAGAGCTGATACTCCTTGCCCTCGCCGTTGTAGATGTCTGCCAGGTAGTGATAGCCCTCGGCAAACGAATCGGGCGGTTGCGTACCGCACAGCTCGACCATGGCGGGCAGCCAAAGGGTTGCGGGCAACTCGCTCAGACACGATGCACTGTTGGCGGCGCCCACATTGTTCGAGACCTTCTTGACCCCTTTAATGAGCGCGCGCAACTCGTTGGGCAGCAGCTTAAGGCCGTCGCCGTCGAGCCATTCCCGCAGCTCGCAATCTGCCCAGCCGGCGCTCGGCGGTTCAGTCGCAGCATCGCGCTCGGCAATACCCGCGTCGAACATAAACGTCAGCCCGGCCTTGCCCGTCCCGTCCAGAAGCTCATCGTGGCGGATGCCCACAAGCTGAGCGCCGACCTCCAGCCCGTTGGCGAGCTTCACGCGCTTGGTGCACGGATAGGGGATATGCCCATCAACGTCGAGCAGGTGGTAGCGCTTGGCAATCTCGTGTGCCTCGCTACGGGTCTCGGCGGCCTTAATCTTGAGCGAAATCTCCTGCAGCTGAGCCCAGGTGTAGTCGTCAAGCGAACCGCGGATGCCGTCCAGGTAGTCGGGGATGCCAAAGCCATGGGTTGCCGCCCCGATAACGCCGAGCCCCGCAACGGCTGCAACGACGCCGCCGATGACAAAGCGACGGCGTGTCATGACGTCGTGCCGGGCCTGCTCCAAAATCTCTCGCGCGCGCTCGCCGGCGACGTCGACCTTAAGGTGCGTGCCAGAATCGACATCAATTGCGGCCTCGTCTCCTGCACCCTCGTGGTCCTCAGATTCTGCAGCGGGGAGGTATGTCGAGAGCACCTCGAGCATCTGCTGCTCGGTAGGGCGATCGCCCTGTTCGACCGAGATGCCTTTCATGATGATCTGGACAAGCGCTTTGTCGCCCTCGCAGCGCGGCTCGAGCGGCGCCGGTTTGGTCTTGGTCTTTATGAGGTAGAACGAGCCGGTCGCCGCGGCACCCGTCGACTCGACATCGAACGGTTTGCGACCGCTGTAGAGCTGGTACAGAATGCTCGAAAGCGCATAGACGTCGATCGCGGGCGAGCGGCGAAGGGCCGCGATGCCTTCGATATCCTGCGTGAGCATTTCGGGCGCGGCGTATGCGGGCGTGGCAAAGCGCCAGATGTCGGCGCGCCGGGTGATCGTGTCGTCGCCGAGGGCCATGGTCGCGGAGCCCATGTCGATGAGACAGGGGTCAAAGGAGCAATCGGCAATCTGCTGCTCGAGCGTTCGGCTGGTGGTGCGGAACATGATATTGGCAGGCGACAGGTCGCGATGGACGACCGGATTCACAAGGCCTTGGGTCATCAAGAGCGCGCGAAGCACGGCGTTTCCGACGGCGGCGACCATCTGGGTGGTCAGCCCGCCCGAGGCGTCGTGCGGAAGCAAGGGCAGCGCCTGTTTGAGCGAGGTGCCCTCGACCCACTCCATGAGGATAAGCGGGTCGTCCTCGCACGATCCGTAGCCATAGACGCGCGGAAATCCGCGCAGGTGCGAGACGGTACACAGATGACGGTACTCCTCGAACAGTGCGGCGGTGTTGGCCAGGTGCGCGGCCGATTGCTCGGCGGAGCGGTCGGGGGCTTGGCCGGAAAGGATGGCGTTGTCCTTGAGTAGTTTGACGGCAAAAACCTCGCCGCTTGTGTTGGTCGCGCGAAGCACATGTCCGATATTGCCGCTGTCGCGGTATGCCGTCTGAAGAATAAGCGTCATAAACCGGCGTTTGGCGTCGTCCTCGGCACTGGGGTCGACTGCCACGGCGGTATCGAACGTATCGAGACGGATGAGTTTGTCGCCATAGGCGCTATCGGTAGTATCCATGGCGTTCCTTTGTCTGGCATGGGTTGCCGCGCGTATACGTGGGCAGTGCGGATATCGGTAAAGTACTATGATAGCCGCACTGCCCACGTATACCGCTGGGTATTGTCGTTTACGACGTAGAAGGCAGTAGACGAAAGACGGGCGGTGACCGTCTTTCGATCACCGCCCGCGCTAGTCCACAATAACGAGAAACGTTGTATGGAGACCCAAGTGAAGCCTGTCGCTGTTTTCGATTTCCACCGGGGGATAGATCTTGCCGGGTTCGCGTTGGTCGCGCGGCGGCTCAATCACAATATCGCCGTCGCCCGCGCCCGATTCGAGCACTGTGCCGTTGGTCGATCCAAGGCCCTGGGCGTACCAGCGTCCACCTTCGAGCCAAATGCGGAGATGCTCGCGCGATGCATCGGTGCCTACATCGGTGATGCTGGGCGAGGTTTTGGGCAAGGACCCAATTACCGTGCCGCGCGGATCGCGTGTGAGGGGATGGATTTGCATGTCGGCGCAGTTGTCGGCATGGGTTCTGAGCAGACCGAGGTTGGGGGCGACAGTGCGCGGCTGCTCCAGGCTGCTCATAAAGCCACGTCCGACGGTAGTTTCGGTGGTGCCAAAGTGCCCGCCTGTCTTGCTGTCGCAAAAGCGCTCGACGGTGGCCACGCCTTGGATGGGGTCAGCGAGCGCCCCCGTTGCCACAAAGAGCATAAGGTAAAGCGTACTCTTCTCGCGCACGGCATTGCCGTCAAAGTTGTCGATGCGATTGAGGGCATTTGCATATAGGCGGCTGTCCAACTTGTAGCTGGCGAGAGCCGACATCATTTCGTTGGCGGCCGGGCCGCGATAGTGCTCGGCGATTGCCTGATAGGCGGACTCGCCGCTGCCGAGCTTGCTGCAGATTGCCGCGGAAAGATTGAGCGTGGTGATGGCAAAGTCGCTGTAGATGGCGGGCGCGCACTGGTCAGGCTCGCGATGGACGATGTAACGGGTGAGATACGAGCGGTTGGAAGAGCATTTCTCGAGCAGGGTACTGCCGAGATAAGAGTTTCCATTGATGAGCATTCGGGCGATCTCGAGATGTTTAAGACCGCCGAACGAGCGAATATCGTTATAGAGGACCGAGCAAGGCGTCTCTGCTGCCACGGATACCTCCTTTGATTGCTTCCTAGCCAATATGGCGATAGGAATTAATGGCCCCCGGTGGGCGACGTATTAAATGGCTGCGCAATATATAGCGTAACCAAAGCAACATTATAGGCCACATGTTCGAAATTGCAGGAAGACTGAGAGATTTGGTTTGGACTGGACGGAAATCCCCCTCTGTCTTGTTCTGTAACATTTAGGGCCGGTTTTGCTCCGCAGCCGTTACAGATTGAGACAATCAGCCGGGCCCGCCGCGTCCGCCTCGTCATCTGTGGTTTACGTGGGGGCATGCGAAGCACGGGTATACTAACCCGCGGCGAATCTGCTCCATCGCTTAGTGCTGCTGCGTCTGGACGGCGCGTGATAGGGCTGCCAAAGCGATCGCCAGCGTGCTGAGCAACGTCCTCTCTGTGCGCACCCGTTTTTGTATGTATTAGCGCACTACCAAGCACGCCCGCGCGGCCGCATGCCGTGCCCATTGCGCGTGCAGATAAGGAACAACAACATATGCGTAATTCTGTATCCGACGTCACCGACGCCGAGATTCTGGACGAGACCCGCGAGGCCATGACCCAGGCTGCCTTCGATGCTGCCGATGAGGCCAATGCTGCCCAGGCCGTCGAGTCCGCTACCGAGAGCCTGCCCGCCTTTGACGAGCTGGGCCTTTCCGACGAGATGCTTCGTGCTATCGAGAACCTGGGCTACACGGCGCCGACGCCCGTGCAGGCCGGTTCGATTCCTGTGGTGCTCGAAGGCCGCGACCTGCTTGCCGCCGCTCAGACCGGCACTGGCAAGACGGCTGCCTTTTTGCTGCCGACCATGAACAACCTGGAGCACATCGCTCCTCCCAAACCCGTACGCGAGCGCGGCGGCCGCAACCGCCGTCGCGGTGCCAAGAAGCCCGAGGGCAACGGCCGCGGCCCCGTGATGCTCGTCATCACCCCCACGCGCGAGCTCGCCCAGCAGATCGACGAGGTCGCCAGCAAGATCGCCGACGTCACCGGCCACGTTGCCGTGACCGTCGTGGGTGGCGTGAGCTACAAGCCGCAGACCGCTGCCCTCAAGTACGGCTGCGACATCCTGGTCGCAACGCCGGGCCGTCTGGTCGACTTGATCGAGCAGGGAGCCTGCCATCTGAACGAGGTCAAGGTGCTGGTGCTCGACGAGGCCGATCGCATGCTCGACATGGGCTTTTTGCCCGCCGTCCGCCGCATTGTGCGCGAGACGCCGGCCGAGCGCCAGACGCTGCTGTTCTCGGCGACCCTCGACGAGGAGGCCGTGGGCGAGATCACCGACCTGGTGAGCGACCCGGCCCGCGTGGAGATCGCGCCGGCCACGTCGACCGCCGACACCGTCGATCAGTTTGTGTTCCCGGTGTCCATCGAGGCAAAGAACAACCTGCTGCCTGAGTTCCTCAAAAAGGAGGGCCCGGAGCGCACCATCGTCTTTATGCGCACCAAGCACCGCGCCGACAGCTGCTGCCGTCGCCTTGAGCGCAAGGGCATCAAGGCCGCCGCGATTCACGGCAACCGCAGCCAGGCCCAGCGCGAGCGCGCGCTTTCTGCCTTCCGCGACGGCACCGTCGACGTGCTGGTGGCAACCGATGTTCTCGCCCGCGGCATCGACATTAGCGACGTGCGCTACGTCGTGAACTTCGACGTGCCGGCCGAGCCGACCGACTATATCCACCGCATTGGCCGTACGGGCCGCGCCGGCGAGCTGGGCTGGGCCATTACGTTTGTGACCGAGCAGGACGTCGACGAGTTCTACGAGATTGAGAAGCTCATGGACAAGACGGCCGATATTTACGAAGCGGGCGACCTGCACGTGGGTCCCAACCCGCCCGCCGTTGACCCCGAGCGCGATCCTGCCGCCTTTAAGGTGAAGAAGAAGACCAAGCGCGGCAAGTCCAAGAGCAAGAAGAAACTCGAGCAAGCGCGTCGCGACGGTAAGCGCAACGGCGACGATTACGGCGACGTTGCTGGTCGTTCCAACCGCGGTCGCGACGAGCGCCGCGGCGACGGCGAGCGTCCGAGCCGTCCCAAGCGCGGCGGCAAGACCCGCGTGCGCGAGGGCGTTCAGGCTCGCGTGGACGAGGCTGTGGAGAGCGTGGCCCGCGAGGTGGCTGCCGAGGAGCGCGGCGGTGCTGCCGCCGTCGAGCAGGCCCCGCGCGGTAACCGTGCCGAGCGTCGTGCCAAGCAGTTCCAGGACGAGGCGCATCGCCGTCGCCGCGAGGACGAGGACCGCGGTGGCCGTCGTCGTGTCGATCGCGAGGACGAGGGCCGTGGCTCGCGTGGCGGCAAGCGCGGCTCGGGCGACCGTCGTCGTTCCGGTCGCGATGACGAGCGCGGTGGCCGTGATAAGCGTCGCGGCGGCGAGGGTCGCGGTGAGCGAGGTGCCCGTGGCGGTGAGTCCCGTGGCGGCAAGTGCTTTGAAGAGCGCGGTAGCCGCGGCGGCGAGCGTCGCGAGGGTGCTCGCGGCAATGGCGGCCGCAGCGGCGCTGGCCGTTCTAACGAGTCGCGCGATCGTCGTGATCCGCGTGCCAGCCGCGATCGTCGCGATGACTGGCGCAACTACGACGATACCCGCGAGGAGCGTCGTGGCGGCTATCGTGGCGGGCGTGGCGGCAACCAGGCCGGCTCCCGCGGCGGCCGCGCCGGCGGTCGCGATAACCGTGGCAGCTATGGCAACAGCCGTGGCGGCAAGCGCGGCGGCAGCTCCCGTCGTCCCGGTGACGGCGGCGGCAAGCGCAAATAGCATACGCATCGCCCACTAGAGCGAGGTGAACCAAGGGCCCTGAGCAACTACGCTCGGGGCCCTTTTTGTTTGCCGTATCCGATCGCTAGTTCAAATGTGATTTTCTCGGGAGTGCATCTGGGGGATGCTGAGGACCTATTTTCCGCCATGCAGCAATGGGTCCTATGGGGTGCGCCGTGCATTTTTTGGAGTATTCTGCAGTTCGAGTTGTCTGCATATGATTCGACGTCGCCAACGGTGGCCTTCGGATATCCCTAGCGAGCGTTCCGAGTCAGATTTCGCCGTTTTCCGGAGCAGGGGCGCGTCATTCTCGCCATGTCGGGACTTAGAATGATACGGCGCCCTACAGTTTTGCCCACCCGCGGCGGTGCTGGCGCGGTCACGTTGCAGAATACTCCGTTTTTTGCACGGGCCAGGATGGGGTACCTCAGGAGAACACGGCGGTATCCCGTAAATATATACAATCTGTACCGTAATTAATACAAAACGAAGAGGCAGACAGCGTAGGGTGGGTGCATTGGGGTGTTTGGTGCACCAAAACGGGGATCCCACGTACCGTATACTCTGGCTGGATGTGAAAACGGCTTGACGCGTTGCCAGGCGTAGGGGGAGGGTGCCTCGATGGACGTATTCGAAATTGTGTTTAGTCCGACGGGTGGAACGCGGAAGGTGTCTGGCCTTGTGGCCGGGGCGCTGGACAAAAATACCGTTACCGTCGATCTGACCGATAGCGGGCTAGATTTCAGCGCTGTCTCGATGACTGAGGACGACGTGGCCGTAATCTCTGTGCCGGCGTATGCCGGTAGAATCCCGGCTGTGGTGGCTGACCGGTTGGGCATGGTGCGCGGCAACGGGGCTCGGGCTGTTTTGGTTTGTGTATACGGAAACCGCGCGTTTGAGGACACGCTCGTAGAGCTGGAGGACGTTGCGAAGCGCGCCGGATTTAGGGTGGTTGCAGCGGTTTCTGCTATTGCTGAGCATTCCGTTGCTCGTCAGTTTGCTGCTGGGCGACCGGATGCGCAGGATGCGGCGCAGCTCGCAGAGTTTGCGCAGCAAATTCAGCAAAAGCTGTTGACTGAGGATGCATCCGAGCCCTCTATTCCCGGCAATCGTCCTTATAAACAAGCCGGAGGTCACCGCATGGCACCCGAGGCAACAGAGGATTGCGTCTCCTGCGGTGCATGCGCCGCGGCGTGCCCCGTTTGTGCTATCGACAAGGGCGACCCCAAGCGAGCAGCTGGCGAGGCGTGCATCTCCTGCATGCGCTGCATTGCCGTATGTCCGCGAGGCGCTCGCAAGCTTGATCCCAACAAGCTATCCGCTGTTTCCCAGATGCTGAGCAAGGCTTGCGTCGTGCGGAAGGAATGCGAGCTCTTCATCTAGTGCATACGAAATTGGTGCATTGGGGACAGGCTAATCTGCACCAACCTGGTGCAAACAAACCTGTCCCCAACGCACCAGAGTGAGGAGTGCCCCTGGGTGCCGGCAGAAAAGGAACGTCCCTAAGTGCCGCCTAAATACCGTTTATCGAAGAAAAAATACCGCTCACCGGTCATAATGATTGTTCTGGCTTTGGGCTTGTCTACAATAACTCCCGTAAAAAGAAATGCGGAAGGTTACCGAGTCCCTCGGACGTGGGCCTAACCAAAGTCTTTGAACGGGTGTGTCTCTATGGATGCATTCGCTTGATTTTGGTTGGGCTATATTTATGAAGGGACATGCCACCATGGGTTTCTTTTCTCGCCTGATGGGCGGTTCGGATGAGCAGAAGACTGCAGCTTCCGAGTTCGAAATCCTCGCTCCCGTTTCCGGCGAGCTTGTTCATCTAGAAAATACCAATGACCCCGCTTTTAGCAGCCGTGCCGTGGGCGATGGCGTTGCCGTGGTTCCCCAAGAGGGAACGGTGTGCGCTCCTGTTTCCGGCACCGTCGCGGCGCTGTTCCCGACCGAGCATGCACTGGGCATCATGTCCGACGACAGCTCTGCTCAGGTGATGCTGCATATCGGAATCGACACTGTTAAACTTGAGGGCAAGGGCTTCCATGCGCTTGTTGCCCAGGGTGACCATGTCGACGCGGGCCAGCCCCTCGTCGAGGTCGATTTCGACGCGGTCCGCGCCGCCGGCTTCGATCCCACGGTCTTCGTTATCGTGTGCGAGCGTTCGGAGAACTCGACTCTTCGTGAGCACGCTTCCGGCCCTGTTGCTGTTAAAGAGCCTGTCGTCTGGCTTTCCGAGTAAATTCTTGTGGTGGGTACCGTGGTTATCAAGCGAGTTTTCAACAACAACGTCGCAATGGTCACTTCGGACGATGGCTCTGAGCTCATCGTCATCGGTCGAGGCCTCTGCTTTGGCCGTCATGCCGGCGATGCCATCGACGAGGCATCGGTCGAAAAGACCTACGCGTTGCAGGAGGGAACTTCTCAGGATTCGCGTACGATTGACCGCTTGGCACATCTTTTAGAGTCCATCCCCACCGTCAACCTCGTGATTTCCGAGGACATCGTTCAGATGCTTCGTCGAGAGCTCAATGTTGATATCAACGACAAGATTCTCATTGCTCTCGCAGACCATATCAGCCTTGCTTTGGAGCGCGAGCGCAAGGGCGTCCCCTGCGAGAATCCGTTGCTGCTCGAGATCCAGCAGTTCTATCGCAAGGAGTATGCGCTTGCGGGCCGTGCGCTGCAGATTGTCAAGGAGTATATGGGCATCCAGATGAGCGAAGAAGAGCAGGGTTTTATTACGCTGCATATCGTCAACGCCACCATGCCGCAACGCTCCGACCGTCTCATCATCTCGGTCCAGCTTGTTCGCGACGTGCTTGCGATTGTTTCCGAGCGCTATGCTACGACCCTCGATGACACCTCGCTGCCCTATGAGCGTTTCGTCCGCCACCTGCAGTTTTTCGCACAGCGGGCGCTTGACCCCGCGGCCGGGCAGATCAATGGCGACGCGCTGTTCCGTATCGATGAAACGGCGTATCCGAGGGCGTTCTCGTGTGCGGAGTCAATTGCCGACCACTTAGCGTCTACCTATAACGTTGTCGTTACCGATGCCGAGAAGAGTTATCTCGCATATCACATTGTTAACCTGCTTGGAGAACCTGGTCTCTAGGCATAACGTGCCCACACATCGATTGATATAAGGCAAGGCTCACGGTCTTGTCCAGGGCACATCTGTCTTAATTTGCGGAAAAGGAAGGGGAGTACCGCTATGACCGCAAAAAAGAAGTTCAATTTCAAAGCGCCGTTGGAGGTGTTCGCGAAGTCAATCGTTCAGCCGATGATGTATCTCTCGGTTGCCGGCATTCTGCTCATCGTGGGCATTATTCTGACCAACAAGACCATCTGCGCCGTGATCCCTGTGCTGGGCTCCGGTCCGTTCCAGCTTGTGGGCGCCGTTGTCTATCAGTCGCTGATGTTTATCATCAACAACCTCTCGATTCTGTTCTGCGTGGGCATCGCCGGCGCCATGGCAAAGAAGAACAAGGGCCATGCTTCGCTGATTGCCCTGATGTCGTTCTTCCTGTTCCTGCAGGCTAACAACATCGTACTCAACGCCACCGGCTCTCTTGCCGAAGCGAGCGGCATGCTCGGTCTTACCGGAACCGGCCAGAGCACCGTTATGGGCATTCAGGTGCTCGATACCGGCGTGTTTGGCGGCATCATTCTTGGTTGCATCACCGGTGCCGTGTTCAACAAGTACTCGAACAAGCAGTTCCCCATTGCCCTTTCGATGTTCTCGGGCGTTCGCTTCCCGTTCCTGATCATGATCATCATCTCCTGGATCATGGGCGCTGGCTTCTGCATCGTTTGGCCTCCGGTTCAGGGCGCCATCTCCTCCGTTGCCGGCATCATTAAGGAGTCGGGCAACATCGGTCTGTTTATCTACGGCATGCTCAACAAGCTGCTCGTTCCCACCGGCCTGCACCACCTCATCTACACCCCGTTCCAGTTCTCCGATGTGGGCGGCACCCTTACGCTGGGTGATCAGGTTATCGCCGGCGCCTATCCCATCCGTGTTGCCGAGATGGCGATGACGGGCCAGCCCTTCTCCGATAGCACCTACTTCAACAGCTACACCTTCAACAACCTGTGGCCCTACATCGGTATCGGTCTCGCCTTTATCTTCACCGCTTACAAGGGGAACAAGGATAAGACCAAGGCCGTTATCATCCCGCTGATCATCACCGCCGTGCTCTCCTGCGTGACCGAGCCCATGGACTTCCTCTTTGTCTTTGCCGCTCCCGTGCTCTTTGTCGTTCACTCGATTCTTTCCGGCATCTTCCTGGTTCTGCTCAAGGTCCTCTCCGTGCCCGCTTCGACTGCAGGCGGCATCATCAACATCGTGGTTTCCAACCTGGTCCTCGGTGTCGACAAGACCAACTGGCCGGTTATGCTGGTGCTTGGAGTCGTCAACGCCGCTCTGTACTTCTTCCTCTTCACCTTCCTTATTAAGAAGCTCAACCTCCACACGCCTGGTCGCGAGGAAGAGTCCGAGCTTGCTGAGTCCGTTGCCGAGGGCGAGGCCGCCGCGTCTGTCGCGGTGAAGCAGGGCGCTGTTGCCGCGGCCCCCGCAGAGGGCGTCGATGCAGGTATTGCCGACCTGGTCGCAGGTCTTGGTGGCAAGGACAACATCGAGGAGCTCGAGAACTGCTTTACGCGTCTCCGCGTGAACGTTAAGAACCCGGACCTCATCAATGAGGACCTCATCAACCACGTGCCCAACAGCGGCATCAACCGCAACGGCAATAATATCCAGATCATCTTTGGCATGAAGGTCGCCGAGATGCGCGACAAGGTCGAAAACGCAATTGAGAAGGAGCAGTAAACAATGATCATTACTCTGTGTGGTGGCGGATCCACCTTTACCCCCGGCATCGTCAAGTCCATCGCTCTGCGCAAGGACGAGCTCGACGTTGACGAGATTCGTCTGTACGACATCAACGAGGAGCGCCAGCGCAAGATCGGCGTGCTCGTGGACTGGATTTTGCACGAGGACCTCGGCCTGGACATCAAGCTCACGGTGACCACCGATAAGGAGACCGCCTTTACGGACGCGAGCTTCGTGTTTGCCCAGATGCGCGTGGGCGGCTACGCCATGCGCGAGCAGGACGAGAAGATTCCGCTGCGTCACGGCTGCGTGGGCCAGGAGACCTGCGGTTGCGGCGGCCTTGCCTACGGCATGCGCACCATCTTCCCCATGGTCGAGCTGATCGATGACGTTGAGAAGTACGCCAAGAAGGACTACTGGATTCTCAACTACTCCAACCCTGCCGCCATCGTGTCCGAGGGCTGCCGCGTGCTGCGCCCCAACGCTCGTATCATCAACATCTGCGACATGCCGATCGCGATCATCGACGTGGTTTGCGCCGCGCTCGATATCGACAAGAAGGATGTCGAGTACGATTACTTTGGCCTCAACCACTTTGGTTGGTTCACCTCGATCCGCCACAAGGGCGAGGAGGTCCTGCCGCAGCTGCGCGAGTACATCAAGGAGCATGAGATCCTGCTGCCCGATTCGTACCTCAAGGGCATGGGCTCGCTGATGTCCAAGAAGCCCGAGGAGGCCACCGACGAGCACCCCGAGCAGAACCGCCACACCAAGGGCAGCTGGTACTACGTCTGGAAGGGTGAGTACGAGATCATGGAGTGCTTCCCGGAGTACCTGCCCAACACGTACCTGAACTACTACCTGCAGCAGAAGGAGTTCGTCGAGCATTCCAACCCCGAGCGCACCCGTGCTAACGAGGTTGAGGAGACGCGCGAGAAGAACCTCTTCGACGGCATCGACCACTACGAGAAGACGGGCGAGATTGACGAGAGCACGTTCTATGCGGGCAGCCACGGCGACTGGATTGCCGACCTGGCTATCGCTCTGAAGAACGACACCAAGCAGCGCTTCCTGGTCATTTGCGAGAACAAGGGTGCTATCCCCAACATGCCCTACGACGCCATGGTCGAGCTGCCTGCCTACATTGGCAAGAACGGCCCCGAGGTCATCAGCCGCGACAACATTCCGCTGTTCCAGCAGGGCCTCATGATGCAGCAGCTGAACTCCGAGAAGCTCGTGGTCGAGGCCACGATCGAGGGTTCGTACGAGAAAGCGCTCAAGGCCTTTACGCTCAACAAGACCGTGCCTTCGATGAAGGTCGCCAAGGAGGTTCTCGACGACATGATCGAGGCCAACAAGGACTTCTGGCCCGAGCTTAAGTAAAAGCAACAGGGTCGCTGACCGCATACCTGGAGCAATGCCCCGTCCACGTGATTGCGTGGGCGGGGCATTGTCATTTGGTAACGCGTTTTATCAAATATAGCATTTATCTGCGGTAAAGGTGTTTAGCACCGCTGAGGGCCGCGTTTTATACCGCCTGCCGAACCGCGTGGAGACCTAACAACTTTTTAGGTCAGTGTGTTGCATGTAGCAACTTCGCCCGGCCTCGCCTCCGGGCTGCCATGTGAGAGGGGATCTTATGGCTCGACTGCATGTAATGGAACGCAGCCACGCCCAGGCCGTCATGGACGACCTGCACGATGCACTCGGACGCCGCTTGGCGGTGAGTTCGCTCGCCCCGTGTCCCGTTGAGTTTACGGCAGCGCTCGTCAACCTGTGTTCCACTCAGAGCTGCGGCAAGTGCACACCCTGCCGCGTGGGCCTGAGCGCGCTGAGCGATCTGCTCGCCGATGTGCTCGAGGGCCGCGCCGACGAGTCCACGCTCAACTTGATTGAGCGCACCGCCCGCACCATCTACCTTTCGAGCGATTGCGCCATCGGCTACGAGGCCGGCGCCATGGCGCTTACGGCCATTCGCGGCTTCCGCGACGATTTTGAGCATCACATTCGCGAGCACTCCTGCGGCTTTGACCGCGAGGCCCGCGTCCCGTGCGTCTCGGGCTGCCCGGCGCACGTCGACATTCCCGGGTACATTTCGCTCGTCGAGGCCGGCCGCTATGCCGATGCCGTCAAGGTCATCCGCAAGAATAACCCGCTGCCGCTCGTCTGCGGCCTGGTGTGCGAGCATCCCTGCGAGATGCACTGTCGCCGTGGCATGGTCGACGACCCCATGAATATCCTCGCCCTCAAGCGTTTTGCCGTTGAGCACAGCGACCTCAACGACCACAAACCGCATGTAGTGGACAACACCGGTAAGCGCGTCGCCGTGATCGGCGGCGGCCCGGCCGGCCTTTCCTGCGCTTACTACCTGGCCGTGATGGGTCATAAGGTGACCATCTTTGAGCAGCGTCACCACCTGGGCGGCATGCTGCGCTACGGCATCCCCAGCTATCGTCTGCCGCGCGAGCGTCTGCAGGCCGAGATCGACTGGATCTTGAGCGCCGGCATCGACGTTGAGCTCGACCACTCCGTGAACGGCGAGGAGCTTGCCCGCCTGCGCGACGAGTTCGATGCCGTCTATCTGGCCATTGGTGCCCACAGCGATAAGAAGCTCGGCCTTCCGGGCGAAGAGGCTCCCGGCGTGGAGTCGGCCGTCAAGATGCTGCGTGCCATCGGCGACGACGAGCTGCCCGACCTGAGCGGCCAGCGCGTGTGCGTCATCGGCGGCGGCAACGTGGCCATGGACGTGGCGCGCTCTGCCGTGCGCTGCGGTGCCGAAAAGGTAAGCATCGTCTACCGCCGCCGCATCTGCGATATGACGGCTCAGGACGCCGAGATTGCCGGTGCCCAGGCCGAGGGCTGCGAGGTGCTGGAGCTGACGGCCCCGCTCGCCATCGAGACGGGCGAGGACGGTCGCGTGAGCGGCCTGCGCGTGCAACCGCAGATTATCGGCGAGCCCCGTCGCGGTCGTCCGGCCCCGCGTGCCGCCGCGACGCCCGAGCGCGTCATTCCCTGCGAGCGCGTGTTCGTGGCCATCGGCCAGGACATCGATTCCAAGCCGTTTGAGGAGATGGGCATCGCCTGCAAGTGGGGCTGCGTGGTCACCGATTCGGACGGCGCCGTGCCCAACTTCGATGGCCTCTTTAGCGGCGGCGACTGCCAGACCGGTCCCGCCACCGTCATCCGAGCCATCAATGCCGGCCGCGTAGCTTCGGCAAACATCGACCGCTATCTGGGCTTCGACCACAAGATCAAGCTCGACGTGGAGCTGCCGACCGTCCAGTTTAAGGGCAAGCACGAGTGCGGCCGCTGCGAGCTGGGCGAGCGCGAGGCTGGCGAGCGTATTCACGATTGGAATCTGGTCGAGCAGGGCCTTACCGAGGAGGAGGCGCGCCAGGAGGCAAGCCGCTGCCTGCGTTGCGACCACTTTGGCTTTGGCGCGTTCCGCGGAGGGAGGAACCTGGAATGGTAGAGCTCAACAACCCCACTGTCAGCGACAACACCGAAAGCGGAGCACTCAATATGGTCAAGCTCACTATCGATAATTGCGAGGTCGTGGTACCCGAGCACACCACGATCCTGGACGCGGCCAAGTCCGTCGGTATCCAGATTCCCACCCTGTGCTACCTGCGCGATCTGGACGAGATCGGCGGCTGCCGCGTGTGCGTGGTCGAGGTTGAGGGCTGCGACCAGCTGGTTGCCGCCTGCAACAACTACGTGCTCGATGGCATGGTGGTCCACACCAACAGCCCCAAGGCCCGCGAGGCCCGTCGCACCAACGTGCAGCTGCTGCTGTCCCAGCACGATTCGCAGTGCACGAGCTGCGTGCGCAGCGGCAACTGCAACCTGCAGACCATCGCCAACGACCTGGGCATTTTCTATCTGCCGTATCAAAGGCATTTGGCGGGCGAGGGCTGGGATTTCGATTTTCCCATCATCCGCGAAAACGACAAGTGCATTAAATGCATGCGCTGCATCAAGGTGTGCGAGAGCGTGCAGGGCCTGGGGATTTGGGACCTGACCAACCGCGCCACGCATACCGCCGTGGGTACCCGCGGGCGCGCGCCGATCGGCAAGACCGATTGCGTCGCGTGCGGTCAGTGCATTACGCATTGTCCGACGGGCGCACTGCGCGAGCGCGACGATACCGAGACCGTGTTTGACGCGCTCGCTAATCCCGACAAGATCGTGCTGGTGCAGATCGCGCCTGCCGTACGCAGCGCCTGGGGCGAGGAGCTCGGCATTCCGCGCGAGGAGGCTACCGTCGAGCGCCTGGCTTGTGCGCTGCGCCGCGTGGGCTTTGAGTACGTGTTCGATACCGATTTTTCGGCTGACCTCACCATTATGGAGGAGGGCTCCGAGCTGCTCGAGCGCCTGGGTGCCGCCGCTAAGGGTGAGGATGATGGCCGCGGCTGGCCCATGTTTACGAGCTGCTGCCCGGGTTGGGTGCGCTTTGTGAAGGCCCGCTATCCGGAGTTTGTCGACAGCCTGTCTACGTCCAAGTCGCCGCAGCAGATGTTCGGCGCCATCGCCAAGACATACTACGCCAAGGTGCTGGGCGTGGAGCCCGAGCGCTTGTTCGTGGTGTCCGTGATGCCGTGCACGGCCAAGAAGGCTGAGTGCGCGCTGCCGAGCATGGTGGGCGAGGGCGGCGCACCCGATGTGGACGTTGCGCTGACGGTGCGCGAGATGGTGCGCATGATCCGCGCGAGCCACGTGAGCGTGGACACGCTGGTTGAGGAGCCGCTCGATACGCCGCTGGGCTTTGGCACAGGCGCGGGTGTGATCTTTGGCGCCACGGGCGGCGTGATGGAGGCCGCCGTGCGCTCGGCCTATTACCTGGTGACGGGCAAGAACCCCGACGCCGATTTCTTTACCGACGTGCGCGGCCTGGACGGCTGGAAGGAAGCCGTGGCCGATATCGATGGCACCAAGGTGCGCGTCGCCGTGGCACACGGGCTGGGCAATGCCGCCCGCCTGCTCGACGCAATTCGCGACGGTCGTGTGAGCTATGACTTTGTCGAGGTCATGGCGTGCCCCGGCGGCTGCGTCGGTGGTGGCGGTCAGCCCATCCACGACGGTTGCGAGCTGGCTGCCGAGCGTGGCCAGGTGCTCTGGGGCCTCGATGCGAACGCCGAGATTCGCTTCTCGCACGAGAATCCCGATGTCCAGGCGTGCTATCGCGAGTTCTTGGGCGAGCCGCTCTCGCCGCTGGCCGAGGACCTGCTGCATACCGACCATCACGCCTGGTCGATGCCCAATGAGGGGGCGTGCTAGCGATGCACGCTTTTGATGTTGAGATGTCGCGCCGGGGGTTTGCCTCGGTGCTCGCCGCGGGCGCGTTGTCGCTCGCGCTGGCTGGTTGTGGTGGCGGGTCTGCCGGGACCGGGTCTGCTGCGGGCTCGGCTGCCGGGTCTGCCGCTGACGGTGTCGCTGCCGAGCCGGTTGAGGTGCACGTCGCCTCGCTCAAGGGGCCGACGTCGATTGGCCTGGTGCAGTTTATGGACCAGGCGGACGAGGGTGCCACGGACAACGAGTTCGACTTTGCGATCAACACTGCCGCCGACGAGATCGTGCCCAAGGTGATTCAGGGCGATGTCGACATTGCCCTGGTGCCCGCCAACGTGGCGAGCATGCTCTACAACAAGACCGAGGGTGCGGTGCAGGTCATCGACATCAACACGCTGGGCGTGCTGAACGTGGTGACGGGTAACGTGGACGTTACCTCGTTTGGCGATTTGGCGGGCCATACCGTCTACATGACGGGCAAGGGCACCACGCCGGAGTACGTCATGAACTACCTGCTGGAGCGCGCGGGCCTGACCGGTCAGGTGACGCTCGAGTTTAAGAGCGAGCCCACCGAGGTGCTGTCGGCCCTGCTTGCCGACCCGTCCGCCGTGGGCGTGCTGCCGGAGCCGTTCAAGACCGCTGCCATCGCCAAGAGCGAAGGCAAGCTGTCGGCGCCGGTGAGCCTGACCGGTGTGTGGGATGAGCTGGCGGGCGACACGGGTTCGCGCCTGCTGACGGGTGTGACCGTGGTGCGCCGCGCGTTTGCCGAGGAGCATCCCGAGGCCGTGGCGGAGTTCTTGAGCTGCCATGCGGCGAGCGTTGAGGCCGTGAACGCGGCGCCGGCGGACTGGGCTCAGGCCGTGGTCGATGCGGGTATCGTGGATAACGCCAAGATCGCCGAAAAGGCGATTCCCGGGTGCATGCTCGTGTGCCAGACGGGGAAGGATATGAAGGCGGCGCTCGGTGGGTACCTGCAGGTGCTGGCCGATGCGGACCCGAGCGCCGTGGGCGGCAAGCTCCCGGCCGATGATTTCTACTACATGGAGTAGCCCGTGTGTGCGTTTGCTCGACACATGACAAAGCGTATGAAGGCGGTGGCGGCAGCAGGTGCCGTTGCCGCCTTTTGGCTTGCCGTGTGGGTCTTCGCGGCGGCGCTGGTGGCACAGCCGCTGATTTTGCCGGGGCCGGGTGCTGTTGTGGTGGCGTTGCTGCGGCTGGTATGCGATGCCGGCACGTGGGCGATTCTGGCAGGCTCGGGCTTGCGAATTTTGGGCGGGCTGGCACTTGCCACGGTGTGCGGCGGCGTGCTGGCGGGAGTCTCGGTACGGTCGCGGACGTTTGCCCGCCTGGTGGCGCCGGCGCTTTCGTTTGTTAAGGCGACACCGGTTGCCTGCGTGGTGGTCCTGCTGCTCATTTGGTTGGGGTCGGCGCGCGTGAGCATTGCAGCGGTCTTTTTGATGGCGCTGCCAGGCGTGTATTTTTCGCTGGCCGAGGGCTTGTCGCAGGCGAATAAACCGCTGGAGCAGATGTTTCGCCTGCATGGCGTGCGGGGCTGGCGACTGTTCTTCGCCCATACCTGGCGCGAAGTCCTGCCATTTGTGCTTTCGTGCGCCCGTGCTGTGATTGGCATGAGCTGGAAGGCCGGCGTGGCGGCGGAGCTGATCGGCATGGCGGCGGGCACCGTGGGTGAGCGCATCTATCAGGCAAAGCTGTTGATCGAGACGGCTGATCTGCTGGCGTGGACCGTGCTGGTCGTTGCCGCCTCGTGGGCGTGTGAGCGCGTGCTGGTGTGGTCGCTGCGGGTTTCGGGACCCGTGGCATGGCGTGTTGCCGTGCGGGCGCATGGACATGGACTGCGCGGGCGTGCGGGGGCCGCGAGCGATGGCGCTTCGGCGGAGCTTGCGCTTGCCGTGGGCGATCGCGCGCCCTGGGCGCCGGCGCTGGGCGGTCTGGTGCTTCGTGTGCCCACCGGCGGGCGTACCTGCGTGATGGGCGCCTCGGGGGTGGGCAAGTCGACGTTGCTCGCGCTAGCGGCGGGGGAGTGCGCACCGTGCTCGATGGTGTTTCAGGATGCACACTTGGTCGAGTCCGCCTCGGCGCTGGATAACGTGCTGGTGTGCGCCGATGCGCGTGTGGATGCTTCGAGCGCCGCGGCATTGCTGCGCCTGCTGGTGCCGGGAATCGATGTGCATGCTCGCGTGGCCGAGCTTTCGGGCGGGCAGCGCCGTCGCGTCGAGATCGCTCGAGCCCTGCTGTGCCCGGGCGGCGCCGTCATTCTGGATGAGCCCTTTACCGGTTTAGATACCGCTGCGCGCGACGCATGCGCCGAAGCTGTGCTCGACCTGCTCGACGGCCGCATGCTCCTGCTTGCCACGCACGATGTCGCCGACGCTCAGGCCCTCGATATCTCGGACATCATCACGCTCTAAATTCTTACTCAGCAACAAAATGATTCGTTTTCCTCCGTCCTAATGGGGTCGGGTGTGGTATTCTATCTGCGGGGTAATACTTAGGATTACCAAGTAATACCAACGCCGCAGAAACAAACTCCGGATGCGGGCCAATCGGGTTGCCTTCACAGCCCGTCGCCCAGCCGCGTGGCCCGCATCTATCCGCACTACCGTCGTTTCAAAAAGGAAGCGCCATGGCAGAACACATGACCCCCGTAGTCGCGAAGGTCTTGCCTGAGGAGAAGGCAGCCTTCGCGGCGGCAACCCAGCTCGTGGGCACCACGCCGTCCAACGCCATCCGCATGTTTATCGCCGCGTTCAATCGCTGCGGCACCTTCCCGTTCGACATCTCGCCCAGCGGGGCCTTTGGCACTGCGCCCGATTCTTATCAATAAGTGATCCGTTTTCCTCCGTCCCCATGGAATCAGCTCTCTGCCGAGTTGTGGTAGAACTAGGGAACGGTTTTGAGGAGGTTGGCATGCTCAATGCGATAGCGTGGGCGCTTGCCTGTTTTGGCGTTGTCGCTGCCGATATAGCCCTGAGCGTGGTTCTGTTTTCTGTTCTCGATGCCGTGTCGGCGCTGACGGGCTATCCGATCGACAATCTCGATATCCAATGGTTCCAGGCCGCCGCTCAGACGGCGTCGTTTTTGATGGCGCTGCTGTGGTGGCGTTATCTGTGGCCGCGCTCGTTTATGGCGCGCCGGCAAGGCGAGCACCCGCTCGGTGGGGGAGCAGGCGCGGCATGGAAGCGCATCGTCTGCGTTGTCGTGATCGGCCTGTCCATGCAGGTGGTCATTAGCTACCTATGCGACGGCGTGCTGTCGCTGCTGCCCGAGGTCGCGGCAGACTATAGCGAGCTCGTCGAGGAAACAGGCATGGGCGACACGAGCTATCTGGCCGTTCTGACCACGGTGATTGGCGCGCCATTTTGCGAAGAGCTCCTGGTGCGCGGCATCATCTTTGAGTTCTCACTGCGTGCGTTTAATCCACAGTGCCATCCGCTCTGGAAACGTCGGCGCCGCGTGAACGCGCAAGACGGCGCCATAGCGCCCTGGGAGGCCCCGAGTGCCTGGGGCGTCGCCGCGGCAATCGTACTGCAGGCGGCGGTCTTCGGCTTTATGCACATGAACTGGGTGCAGGGCTGCTATGCGGGCGCTGCCGGTCTCATTTTTGGTTGGGTGCTCGTGACCACTGGAAAGCTCCGCTACACGATCCTGCTGCACTTTGCCTTTAATGCCGGGTCGTATCTCATGGGGCTGCTGTGGTTTGTGAACACACCGCTCGACGTGGCGGTCACGGTTGCCATCGCCGGCTTTGTGCTGGTAGAGGCGATGCGCTCGCTGCTCCGGTCGTGCATTTCTGAGCCATGTGAAACTGATCGACCTGATTATCAATGACTTTAATTAGACCGATGCGTCCTGAACGCACCTGGCGTTTCGCCGAATGCTTCTTTAAATTTTGAGTAAAAGAATGACATGTTGGAGATGCCGACTTTTCGGGCTACATACTGCACGCTGCGCTCGGTGTTATTGAGAAGATATGCCGCCTCTGTGAGCTGCTGGTTGAGCTTGATTTGCGAAAACGTTTTGCCGGTTTTTTGCTTGATCAAGCTGCTGAGATAGCTGGTGCTATAACCCGTATCGCTCGCAATGCTTTCGAGTGTGCAGTCGCCGTAGCTTCGCTCAATATGATTCAGAATCGACACGATGCGTTCGTCCGACATGATCGCCTGGTTATCAGTTGCGGAGCGTCGGTACAGTCCTCGAATGAGAACAAGGAATAGGCTGACGGCGAGGTGCCTCATGAGTTCATTGGAATAGGCATCTTTAAAGTGATATTCGATAAAGAGCATCTCGATGAGGCGTCGCGCATGTCGGGCGTATTCCTCTGGAAGAATGAGATATTTTCGGGCCTCGCGGTTTTTGGACACAAAATCAAATAGAAGATTCGTTAATGGTGACGCGCCGGGTAGCTGGCTCAGGAACAACGAATCGAACATTTCTTTTTTGAAGACGATCGAAATGACGATATCATGCTCGCCCTTAACGTATGGAACGCTTCTGACTACGCCGGTGTTGCAAATGAGCACGTCGCCCTTTTTAAGGAGTAGTCGCCGTTCGTTGACGATAAACGTGCAGACGCCGTCGTACACGTAGTTAAGCTCCATATCCCGATTGATATGAGGAGGAATATCGGTAAAGCGCGACTCCTTGATAAGGCCCACGGGGTTTTCGTCGAGAGTTTCTTTCCAATCAAACAGATAGACCTCTTCGCCGTTAATGGTTGTGGTTTCCACCCTGTTATATCGCGGGCTGAGCTCTCCCGGATGTGTGCGATGCCACTCTTCGGTCTCGGTATGCGTATAGAGCAGCTGTTTGAGATTCGAATCCATGGGGTGCTCCAGCGGTGAACGGTAGAATCGATACCTTGAACGGTATTATATCTAAAAAAATGTTATAAAGCCATGCTTTCTATGCGATATCTTATGCATCTTGTTCTTCCTAGTATTGGGTTATCCGCTGGAGCATCCGATCAAGGAGGGCAAATGGGTAAGTTAAAACATGGGTTTGACTCCGACTTTTTATGGGGCGGAGCCATATCGTGCTCGCAGGCCGATGGCGCCTGGAATGAGGGCGGAAAGGGAAAGTCGACGCAGGATTGTCGATGGCTGGATGGTACCTGGACTCATGACCAGATTGAGGACAAGCATCAAAACAACCCATTCTGCCATGACGAGCTAATGAACGCTCTCGCAGATGATGGCGTTGAGTTCTACCCGTTTAGGCGTGGCAACGACTTCTATCATCACTATCGTGAGGACATCGCGCTTTTTGCGGAGATGGGCCTCAAGCTGTTCCGCACCTCTATTTGCTGGAGCCGAATCTATCCTAACGGAGATGACCTTGAGCCTAACCGCGAAGGCATCGAGTGGTATCGAAGCATGCTGGGTGAGTGCAAAAAGCACGGCATTAAGACCTTCGTCACCATGCTCCACTATGACATCCCGGTAAATCTTGTCACCACATATGGGGGATGGAAGAATCGCAAGACGATTGACTTCTTCGCCCGCTATGTCGAGACAATCGTTACGGAATTGGGCGATCTGGTCGATTTCTGGCTGCCTTTTAACGAGTTCAATGCAGCGCGTTTTTCGCCTTGGGACGGGGTCTGTCTGGTCAAAGACGAAGAGGGGGAGAACTTCGATCGAGCCATCTTCCAGTGCCTGCACCATGAGTTCGTTGCCAATGCGCGTGCCGTCGAGATTGTCCATCGTCTTTCGCCCGATACTCCCGTTGGCGGCATGATCGCTCGATTCTGTACGTATCCCGCCACCTGCCGTCCCGAAGATAACATGCAGGCTATTCACGACGACCAGTATTCCAACTGGTTCTATACGGACGTGATGGCTCGCGGAAAATACCCCGCTTATATGAATCGCTATTTCGATGCGTGCGATATCGAGATTCAAATGGAACCGGGCGATGAAGAGCTCATCGCTCGCAACACGGTCGACTTCCTGGCCTTCTCGTACTACTTTTCCCAGGTATCCACCTGCGATCAGGGATGGGAGAAGACTGCGGGCAATCTGGTCATGGCAAACAAGAACCCTTATCTCGAGACGAGTGAGTGGGGCTGGCAGCTCGATCCCATTGGCCTGAGGGTTACCCTTAACCAGATGTATGACCGCTATGGGCTGCCTCTGTATATCGCCGAGAACGGCCTCGGTACATCTGACGTGGTCGAGGAGGATGGCAGCATCCACGACGAGTATCGAATCGATTATTTGCGCCAGCACATAAAGTGCCTTAAAGAGGCGGTGATCGATGGCGTTGACGTGCGCGGATATATGATCTGGGGATTCATTGACCTTGTTGCCTGCGGTCCTCTTACGATGGACAAGCGCTACGGGCTTATCTATGTCGATCTGGATAATTGCGGCCACGGCACTGCGAAGCGCTTGCGTAAAGACTCTTTCTATTGGTACCAGAAATGCATCGCCACCAATGGCGAAGACCTTGGGTAGGAGTGATTGTTATGGCAGACAAGAAGGAACTGGCCGCTCGTGTCCTCGAGCTCGTGGGCGGCGCCGATAACGTTGTTATGGCAACGCACTGCATTACAAGGCTGAGGTTCAACCTGAAGGACGATAGCAAGGCAGACCTGGAGGCCCTTAAGACGCTTGACGGCGCCTTGGGCGCGCAGGTTAAAGACGGGCAGTGGCAGGTTATCATCGGCGCCAGCGTGGGGTCGGTATATGACGAATTGGAGCCCATGCTTGGCGACAGGATGGGTGGCGAGGTCTCCGCCGACGCCGAGCAGCCTGAGCTCCAAAAAGGTTCGGCTCGCGTATTCGATATCATCACCGGCATCTTCTCCGCTATCATTCCCGCACTGGTGGCGGGAGGCATCGTAAAGGGCATCCTGGCTGCTATCGCGGCTTTTGGAATCGACACGGGTGCCGGCGACTTTGCGATATTCAATATGATTTCGGATATCCCGTTCTACTTCTTGCCGTTTTTGCTGGCAATGTCTACAGCTGATAAGTTCCGAGTCAACCGTTCGCTTGCGCTTTGTGTTGCCGGATCGCTGATGTACCCGACTATTGTCAACGCTGTCGGTACGGGCGAGACGCCTCTTGCGTTGTTCGGTTTTACGGTGCCGATTTTTAGCTACGCCGATTCCGTGTTCCCGGTCATCTTTGGCGTCATTGGCTTGTCTTTTGTATATCGCGCAATCGACAAAGTCGTGCCGGATCTCTTTAAGCTCGTTGTCGTTCCGGCGCTCTCCCTTGCTATCGTGATTCCGGTCAACCTGTTTGTGCTCGCCCCGATTGGTGCCTGGTGCGGTCTTGGTCTTGCCAACGGTATCGTTTGGCTATTCTCGACGTTAGGTCCCGTTGCCGGTTTTCTGCTGGGCTTCTTTATGCCGCTTATCGTGCTCTTTGGCATGCACCAGTCGACGAGCCCCATCCAGATTTCCAATATCGCAACGCTGGGGTATGACTATCTGCTCCCGATCTCTTTCTGCCATAACCTCGCCGAAAGCGGTGCGTCTTTTGGTGCAGCTCTGCGCATGACCGACGAAAAGCTCAAGTCCGCTGCAATGACGTGCGCCTTCTCAGCATTTATGGGAATTTCCGAGCCCGCCTTGTTTACCGTTCAGGTTCCTAACAGGACTCCGCTTATCGCTGCGATGATTGCGGATGGCATTGGCGGCGCGCTCACCGTTGTTCTGGGCGCTAAGTGCTTCGGCTTTGTTATGCCTGGCATTACCTCGTTGCCCGTTTATGCCGATCCAAGCGGTAATCCCATGAACCTGATCATGATTGTCGTCTGCATCGCTTTGACTTGGGTTATCTCTGCGGCGCTCTCGTTTGCGCTCTATGGTCGTTTCGACAAAAAGTAACAACGTCTTGAGATAGACAATATTAATCGGCCGCTCGCCGGGGAATCGTTCTGCGACGCCCCGGCGAGCGGCATTTTATTGGTGGGGCGTGTCGTGTCGCCAACGGCGGCATGCCGCCTCGCCGCCCTAGTTGCGACGCCCGCCTCCGTTGGCACCCTGACGCCCCTGAGCTGCACGGTTGCGCCCGGCAGTGTTTTGCGCGCGCGACATGCCGCTGTGCCCCTTGCTGCCTTTAGGCCCCTTGCCGGCGGCGCCACCATGTGGCTTGCCGCCCTTCTTGCCGGTGCCATGCCCACCGCCAGCAGATGTCTCGCCCGGGCGTGGCGGCACGGGGCGAATCAGGCAATGCTTGGTGTAGCCGATCAGGTCGCGACGGCCAGCCTTTTCCAGCGCCTCGCGTACCAGCTTGTAGTTCTCGGGCTTGCGATACTGGATGAGCGCGCGTTGCATGGCCTTCTCGTGCGGGTCGCGCGCCACATAGATCGGTTTCATGGTGCGCGGGTCCACGCCGGTGTAGTACATGCACGTCGACATGGTGGACGGGGTGGGGTAGAAGTCCTGCACCTGTTCGGGCATGTAGCCCATGTCGCGCACGGCTTCGGCAAGGTCCACGGCTTCCTTCATGGTCGAGCCGGGGTGGCTCGAGATTAGATACGGCACCACGTACTGCTTGAGTCCGTATTCGCGGTTCAAGCGTTCAAATTTGCGGCAGAACGCGTCGTAGACGGCTCGGCTCGGCTTGCCCATCACTGACAGCACCGCATCGCTCACGTGCTCGGGCGCTACGCGCAGCTGGCCTGAGACATGATGCTCCAGCAGCTCGCGCAAAAACTCGTCCGAGGCATCGGCCATGGTGTAGTCAAAACGGATGCCGCTGCGCACGAAGACCTTTTTGACGCCCGGCAGCTGGCGCAGGTCGCGCAGCAGCTGCGTGTAGCCGCTCTCGTCGACCACCATGTTCTTGCATACGCTCGGCCACAGGCAGCGCTTGTTCTTGCACACGCCGTGCTTGAGCTGCTTGTCGCAGGCAGGACGGCTAAAGTTGGCCGTCGGTCCTCCCACGTCGTTGATGTAGCCCTTAAACTCGGGATCGCGCGTGAGCAGCTCGGCCTCGCGCATAATCGAGTCGTGGCTGCGCATCTGCAGCACGCGGCCCTGGTGGAAGGTGAGCGCGCAAAACGAGCACTCGCCAAAACAGCCGCGGTTGGAGCTAATGGAAAACTTGATCTCGGCAAAGGCCGGCACGCCGCCCGCTGCGTCGTAGTCGGGATGCCAATCGCGTGCGTAGGGGAGTTCGGCCACCTCGTCCATCTCGTCGGTGGTGAGTGTTGCCGACGGCGGGTTCTGCACCACATAGACGCTGTTGGGGTAGGGCTCTACCAGACGATGTCCGGTGATGGGGTCCATGTTCTGCTGCTGCACGTTAAAGCTGCGCGCGTAGTTGAGCTTGTCGGCGGCAAGGTCGTCCCAGCTGGGCAGCAGGTCGTAGTCGTAGACCTCGTCGAGCGAACTCGTGCGGTAAACGGTGCCGTTGATATAGGTGATCTGATCGACGGGCAGCCCCGCGTCGAGCGCGTCGGCGATCTCGACAATCGCGTGCTCGCCCATGCCGTAGATGAGGATGTCGGCGCCCGAGTCGAGCAGCACCGAGCGCTTGAGCTTATCCTGCCAGTAGTCGTAGTGGGCCAGGCGGCGCAGGCTTGCCTCGATGCCGCCGATGATGATGGGGGCGTCCTTGAACGTCTGGCGGATGAGATTGCCGTAGACCGTGACGGCACGGTTGGGGCGGTGACCTTCCTCGCCGCCGGGGGTATAGGCGTCGGTGTGGCGGCGGTGCTTGGTCACCGAATAGTGGTTGACCATGGAGTCCATGTTGCCGGCACTGACGAGAAACCCCAGGCGCGGCTCGCCGAGCACGGTGATGCTGGCGGGGTCGGTCCAGTTGGGTTGGCAGATGATGCCCACCTTGTAGCCGTGCGCGTCGAGTACGCGGCTGATGATGGCCATGCCAAAGCTGGGATGGTCCACATAGGCGTCGCCGCAGATGTAGACAAAGTCGCACTGGTCCCAGCCGCGTGCATCCATGTCGGCTCGACTGACGGGGAGGAACTTATCGCGGCCCGGGCGCCAGGGGCGGGCGGGCGCAGCCGGGGTATGCGTGGGGCGCGAATCTTGGGCCTTGCCGCCACGCTTTTGCTGCTGGCCGCGCTGGGCATGCTTGCCATGCTGGTTGTGCTGAGCGTCCTGGGGCTTTTTTGCCACGATTCCTCCCGTTGTTAGTATGCTGCACGTAATTGTAACCAGTCTTTTTGGGACGGGGCTAAAAAGACTGGTGGAGTACACGAGGTGTCGGGCATCGGCGCCGTACCCGCCGTTTGTTTCCAGACTGTGTATCTGCGCGTTGGAGAACCCGTCTCGCGCGCACGCCATGTTGTCAATGGGTTACAGTATGAACGGCGGCTATGTCTCCGCCAACGCACGAGAGAGTCGTCAACAAGGAGGATGCACGACGATGCAGCGTGCCAAACAGATATCGGAGTCTATTGAGCTGGGCATCATCTTGGCGCTCGCCGGTGGCTTTATGGATGTGTATTCGTACATTGGGCGCGACCATGTTTTCGCAAACGCGCAGACGGGCAACATCCTGCTCGTGGGCGTGAGCATCTCGGAGGGCAACTGGGCGCTGGCGGGACGCTACTTCTTTCCCGTGGTGTCGTTTGCCGTGGGCATTATGCTTGCCGACCTGGTGCACGAGCGGTTTGGCAGTGTGATTCACTGGCGTCAGGTGACGGTGTTTTTTGAAGCCGTTATCTTGCTTGGCGTGAGCTTTATCCCCGGTGGCGGTTACAACCTGCTCGCCAACTGTCTCACGTCGTTTGCCTGCGGCATGCAGGTTGAGAGCTTCCGCAAGATCCACGGTCACGGCATTGCCACGACGATGTGTATCGGCAACCTCCGTAATGCCTTGCAAAACGTGGACGACTACATCATCACCCATAGGCGTGGCTTTTTGGAAAACGGCCTGCTGTACTTTGGCGTGATCTTTACCTTTGTGTTTGGCGCCGTGCTGGGCAATTGGTGTATTGAGCGCATAGGTCTTCACGCCATTGCGGTGGCGAGCGTGCTGCTGTTTGTCGCGTTTGCCATCATGTTCATCGACCGCGAGCGCGATTTGCGCTTTCGCTGGAAGCGCGCCTGCGAAGATTGGAAAGACGCCTGCCAAAAATAACGGCAGGATATGGCAGGGGGCAGTTCCCTTGTCAGATAGATCGATAATGGGGAGGGGACGGCCATCTCGGCCGCCCCTTTTTTGTTTAGTGACCAGTCGGTGACGATACCAGTTGTTGAAACGCTTTAACATCTTTGACGTTCTCACGTGCTTTTTGTTTCAAAAGCGTTAGGATGGGACTTATAGCGTGGGGCGTAATGGGTGCCCCGCACACGATGGGAGGCTATCAATGGCTAATCGTTTCGTTCTCAACACCATTTCTTATCATGGTTCTGGCGCCATCAAGGAGATCCCCGGCGAGCTCCAGCGTCGTGGTTACAAGAAGATTTTCGTCTGCTCCGATCCCGACCTGGTCAAGTTTGGCGTTACCGCCAAGGTAACCGACGAGCTCGACGCCGCTGGCATCGCTTGGAGCCTCTACTCCGAGATCAAGCCCAACCCCACCATCCAGAACGTCAAGGACGGCGTCGAGGCCTTCAAGGCCGCCGAGGCTGACGCTATCGTGACCATCGGTGGTGGCTCCTCCATGGACACCGCCAAGGCTATCGGCATCATCATCAACAACCCCGAGTTCGCCGATGTCCGCAGCCTCGAGGGCGTTGCTCCCACTAAGAACCACGCCGTGTTCACCATCGCCGTGCCGACGACCGCCGGTACCGCCGCCGAGGTGACCATCAACTACGTCATCACCGACCCCGAGAAGGTCCGCAAGTTCGTGTGCGTCGACACCAACGACGCCCCCGAGGTCGCTGTCGTCGACCCCGACATGATGGCTTCCATGCCCGCCGGCCTGACCGCTTCCACCGGCATGGACGCTCTGACCCACGCCATCGAGGGCTACACCACCAAGGGCGCTTGGGAGCTCTCCGACATGTTCCACTTTGAGGCCATTAAGCTGATCAGCGAGAATCTGCGCGACTCCGTTGCCGAGGCCAAGTCCGGTCAGCCCGGCTCCGGCCGCGAGGGCATGGCTCTTGGCCAGTATGTCGCCGGCATGGGCTTCTCCAACGTCGGCCTGGGCATCGACCATGCCATGGCTCACACCCTGTCTGCCCACTACGACACTCCGCACGGCGTCGCTTGCGCCATGCTGCTGCCGATCGCCATGGAGTTCAACAAGCCGGTTTGCGCTGAGCGCCTGGCCAAGGTTGCCGTTGCCATGGGCGTTGACACCACGGGCATGAGCACCGACGAGGCCGCCGACGCCGCCATCGCCGCCGTTAAGCAGCTCTCTGCCGACGTGAACATCCCGCACGTCTGCGAGGCCATGAAGGCCGACGAGATCGAGGTCCTGGCCAAGGACGCCATGGCCGACGCCTGCTTCCCGGGCAACCCGCGCGAGGCGACGCTCGACGACGTCATCGAGCTCTTCAAGAAGATCTGCCCGGCTGCCTAACATGGTTCGGCGGGCCCCTGCCCGTTAGCCCCAGAATCGTCCTCGGACATGTCGGAGGCCCCGCTGCGCACTACGTGCGGCGGGGCCTCCTTCTGTCCTGCGGAAAGATTCTGGGGCTAACGGGCAGGGGCCCGCCGGCTCGTTATCGTGGCGGGCGCTGCTCTGGGAAGCTCGATGGGTTGTCTCGCTAGGTAAATAATTGTGCGTGGTGGTATTGTTGCTGTGGGTTTAATTCGATATGAAAGGGTGACTTTGGTGTCCAAGATGGATTCTACGCTCTCCTATATTACTGACCAGTTGAAGGCGCTGACTTCTATTGCTTCACCTACGGGCTATACCCGTGCGGCGACTGATTATCTAATGGAAACGTTGCGCGAGATGGGGTTTGGGCCCGAGCGTTCCAATAAGGGCAACGTGTTGGTTGAGCTTGGCGGCGAGGGCGAGCCGCTCGTATTGGCGAGCCATGTCGATACCCTGGGCGCCATGGTGCGCTCCATCAAGGACAATGGTCGCTTGCGTCCCACGACGCTCGGCGGGCATCAGTGGTCTACGGCCGATGGCGAGAACTGCACCGTTTACACGCGCGATGGCAATGTCTACACGGGTGTGGTTCTCAACACCGAGCCTTCGGCGCATGTGGCCGATGAGCCGGTCAAGACCATCGAGAAGAACATGGAGATCTTGCTCGACGAGAACGTCGATAGCAAGGACGATGTGCTCGAGCTGGGTATTCAGACGGGCGATATCATCGCTATGGATCCGCGTACCACGGTGACGGAGAGCGGCTACATCAAGAGTCGCTTCCTGGATGACAAGCTGTCGGCGTCGATTCTGCTGGGTTTGGCTCGCGCCGTTGCCGACGGCGAGGTGACCCTTTCGCGCAAGGTATCGCTGCTCTTTACCGTGTACGAAGAGGTCGGCCACGGCGGTGCCTTCGTGCCGGCCGACACGCGCGAGATGATCAGCGTTGACATGGGCTGCGTGGGCGACGACCTGGGCTGCACCGAGCGCATGGTGTCGATTTGCGCCAAGGATTCGGGCGGTCCGTACAACTACGACCTGGTAACCACGCTGTCCAACATCGCGCGCGAGCTGGAGCTCGATTACGCCATCGACGTGTATCCGCACTACGGCTCCGACGTCGAGGCCACGCTCTCGGCCGGCTACGACATTCGCCATGGCCTGATCGGCCCCGGCGTGTACGCGAGCCACAACTACGAGCGCAGCCACATCGACGGTGTGCGCAACACCTACGAGCTCGTCCGCGCCTACGTCCAGCGCTAGGGAAGTAGTTTGCGACTCGGCTGACCAATCGCTAAGGCCCGATTTCTCGGGCCTTTTTTCGCCTTAGGTCGTTTAGTATTATGATGTATGTAATATGTTAACTAAACGCGTAAATTACTTAACGAGGTGATGCGGCATATGAATACATCTGAGTACTTATCTATGGGTGATGCCGCCCGCCTGTTGGGCGTTACGAAAGCCCGCATATCGCAACTTGCCGCATCGGGAACGCTCGCGTGCGATATTGTGGGCGGACGGAAGATGGTTGAGTATGATTCTGCGCTCGCTTATCAAAAGGTCCGCAAACGTGGACGCCGTCCTGCGGCCGATGTGGGGCGCAAGTTTACGCTGATGTCGGCCGACCATGAGGTCGCGCATGTCTCATTTGATCCGACACGTGAGTTTCCCTTCGAAATCGCCGAGGTGCTCGATGCGCAGAGGATGCCGTTTGGCACGTGCTCGAGTTCTTCTCCTACGGTGAATAAACGGGAGCTCAACGTGTGGTGGAGCCATCGGTCGGTGCCCGATGTTCGCCCCGGGCTTATCTCGCGCTACCGCGAGCTGGGAATTGTCAACGGCGTTGAGGCACCGGTTCAGTGCCTGGGCCTCTCGCTTTCGGATTGCTATTGGCTGCGGCCGGCAGAATGCGACGGGCTCGAATGGCGAAACCTCAATTACTTCGAGAATGATTTTGAGCGATCGGCGCCCGAGGGGCGTTCGGGTTGGCTGGAGGGCATCGGTCTTAAAAATCCCGACAACACATCCGAGGGCGAGCTTCCTAAATCGTGGATGATTCGCAACGGTGTTCGCGTTCTGGTCAAGGGGTGCGGCATGGACGACCAACGGCCCTTTAACGAGGCGGTTGCAACGGCTCTGCATCGTCTCTTGCTTTCCAAGGGGGAGTTTGTTCCTTACACGGTTGAGCGCATGTTCGATGGCCCTGTGTGTCTGTGCGACGACTTTCTTGACGGCCGCGAGGAATATGTTCCGGCTGTTTACGTTAAGAACGCCCTTGGTGGCCAGCGAGGAAGTTCGACGTACGACCGGTACTGCCGCTTTCTTGGTAAGCATGGAGCAGACGAGGCTGCCGTGAGAAGGTCTATGTCGCAGATGATCGTTTGCGATGCCCTTTTGGCCAACAGCGATCGCCATTGGCGAAACTTCGGCATCATCCGCAATGTCGACACCCTGGAGATAAAACCTGCTCCGCTGTTCGATAGCGGCAACTGCCTGTGGTACAACGTACCAACTGCCGTGCTCGCAGCTGGGGAGTTTGGGTTTTCCGCTAAGCCGTTTGGGCCCGACCCTTCCGTCCAGCTGGCGCTTGCGGATTTGCTCGATTGGTTCGATTCATCGCGGCTCAACGGATTTGTTGATGAGGCGATCGAGATTCTTTCGCAGAGCAAATGGGCCACGGCGGAGGGTCGACTCGAGGCCATCCGCCGCGGCCTCGAGCGTCGCGTAATCGAGGTTGGTGCCGCTGTTGAGGTACTTCGACACGTGCAGCGATAAACCCGCGGCTACTTAAGTGCGCCGGTCACGGTGCCGCCGCCCAGGACGATGTCGCCGCGATAGACTACAACGGCTTGGCCGGGGGCGATGGCGCGCTGCGGCTCGTCAAAGGTCAGCAACATTTGCCCGTCTTCGCCGCACGTAAGGATCGCTGCCTGGTCTTTCTGTCGGTAGCGGTACTTGGCGCCCACGCGGATGCCGCCGGCATCCAGCTCGGCCTCCATGCGGTCGGCAGGGGCGCTCCAGATCCAGTCGTTGGCCGTGAGCGCCGTGGCCGTCAGGTCCTCTGCCTCGCCCAGATGCACGGTGTTGTTGACGGCGTCGACACCCGTTACGTACACGGGATGCGCCATCGCGACGCCCAGGCCCTTGCGCTGGCCGATGGTGTAGCGCAGCGCGCCGTTGTGGCGCCCGACCACGCTGCCGTCGCGCCACATAATGTCGCCCGGTGCAGCGGGATGTCCGCAACGGCGCTCGATATAGCCCGCGTAGTCACCGTCTGGAATAAAGCAGATATCCTCGCTTTCGGCCTTCTTGGCGTTGATGAAGCCCTGCTCGGCGGCAATCCGGCGCACGTTGCGCTCCTTGTCCAGACCCGCCAGCGGAAAAATCGTGCGCGCCAGACGCTCCTGCGTAAGCGAATACAAAAAGTAACTCTGGTCCTTTTTGGGGTCCTCGCCGCGATGCAGCTGCCAGGTGCCGTCTGCCGCCTGGCTTGTTTTGGCGTAATGGCCCGTGGCGATGTAGTCGCAGCCCATGTCCAGCGCTGCATCGAGCAGCGCGCCAAACTTAATATGGCGGTTGCAGATGATACACGGATTGGGCGTCAGCCCCTCCTGGTAGGCGTTCATAAAACGCTCGACAACGTTGCGGTCGAAGGTTTGCTGCAAGTCGAGCACGTGATGGGGTATCCCCAGGCGCTCGGCGACGGCCTTTGCATCGGCGATGTCGTGGTCGACCTTACTCATGCCCGTGGCGGGATCGGGCGCGGGGCAGGTGAGGCGCATGGTGGCACCGACACATTCGTAACCCTGACTTTTGAGCAGATACGCGGTCACGCTGGAATCGACGCCGCCGCTCATGGCGACGAGCACGCGCTTGTTGTGCATGGGGAGGTTCTCCTTGGTGGCATGTGGCCAAAAAAGAAAAGCGGCGCGGGAGGCTGGTTCCGCGCCGCAGACATTGTAGCAAGTTCGGGCGTCCTGTGGGACACCCTGTTGGGATGAGCTCAGGCTGCCAGAAGAGAGGGGAGACCGGCGTGCCTTGGACTCGTTCTAAGAACGAGAGCTCTAGTCCTGGAAGAGTGCCGTGGACAGGTAGCGCTCGCCGGTGTCGGCGAGCAGTGCCACGATGGTCTTGCCCTCGTTCTCGGGGCGCTTGGCCAGCTGCAGTGCGGCCCACACGGCGGCGCCGGACGAAATGCCCACGAGCACGCCCTCCTTGTGGCCCACGGCGCGGCCGGTGGCAAAGGCGTCGTCGTTCTCGACGGGGATGATCTCGTCGTAGACCTGGGTGTCGAGGACGTCGGGCACAAAGCCGGCACCGATACCCTGGATCTTATGCGGGCCGGCCTGGCCCTTGGAGAGCACCGGGGAGGTGGCGGGCTCGACGGCGACGACCTGAATCTCGGGGTTTTGCTCCTTGAGGAACTCGCCCACGCCGGTCACGGTGCCGCCGGTGCCGACGCCGGCGACGAAGATGCCGACCTTGCCGTCGGTGTCATCCCAGATCTCGGGGCCGGTCGTGGCCTTGTGGATGGCGGGGTTGGCGGGGTTTACAAACTGGCCGGCGATAATGCTGTTGGGGGTCTCCTTCTGCAGTTCTTCGGCCTTGGCGATGGCGCCCTTCATGCCCTTGGAGCCGTCGGTGAGCACGAGCTGTGCGCCGTATGCCTGCATGAGCTTGCGGCGCTCGACGGACATGGTCTCGGGCATAGTGATGATCACCTTGTAGCCGCGGGCCGCCGCCACCGAGGCGATGCCGACGCCGGTGTTGCCGCTCGTGGGCTCGATGATGGTGTAGTCGCCACCGCGCACGAGCTTGCCGGCCTTCTCGGCCTCGTCAATCATGTTCTTGGCGACGCGGTCTTTGACGGACCCGGCGGGGTTGAAGTATTCCAGCTTGACGAGCACGCGGGCCTTGAGGTCCTCATCGGCCTCAAAGTGAGTGAGCTCCAGAAGCGGAGTGTGGCCGATAAGCTGATCGATGGACGTGTAAACATTGCTCATGGTGAACCTCCAAAGTGTTCAAATGACTGGATACCGTGTGGTTTTACGGTGTGTGTAACAGCAAAACCCATAAACCTTATAGGTTGTTCGTCTTGCTGTTGGCAAGCATAGTAGACAGTAAAGCCTAGTAACGCAATAGGAAATAGAAGATTATTACGAGTCGATTAACCAGCTTGACAGGAATAGGTATGTTCAAAACCAATTTTTCGGCTAGAATTTCTACGAATTAAAAGACCGAAAGGCAGCAATATATATGTTGGTTTCCACAAAGGGCAGATATGCCCTGCGCGTTATGGTCGACCTGGCCGAGCACCAGGCGGCCGGCCGCATTCCCCTCAAAGAGATCGCCGCGCGTCAGGGGATTTCGGAGAAGTATCTGGAGAACATCTTGGCTACGCTCGTCCGCGCCAATATGCTCTCGGGCATGCGCGGCAAGGGCGGCGGCTACGTGCTCACGCGCCCGCCCGAGCAGTACACGGTGGGCGAGATCTTGCGCCTGACCGAAGGCAGCCTGGCACCGGTCGCATGCCTGGACGGCGACTGCAAGGGCTGCTCGCGTTCGGACGAGTGCCCCACGCTCGACGTGTGGAAGAACCTGGACAAGCTCATCAACGACTACCTCGACGGTGTGACGCTCGATGCGCTCGTTGCCCCCAACGAGGGCTACGACTACGTCATCTAGTCCCACCTGCCATTGGGGGACGGGGCAGAAATGCCGGATTTTCTTGCCCTCTGAGGCTCGACAAATGACAAGGCCGCCCATCGTTGCGATGGACGGCCTTCTTTAGGTGTGTTGTGGCGGTCCGAATCCGGTCGCTTTAGTTCCTGGCGACGCTGTCGAGAATGCTGCGCATGATGGATACCAGGATGCTGCCCATAAAGGCCGATCCAAAGCTGGCAATGGAGATACCCGCGCCCAGCAGATTGACCGACAGGTAGCTGGCCAGCTCGAGCATAAAGCTGTTGACCACAAGCTGAAAAATACCAAGCGTGATAATAGTGAGCGGCAGCGAGATGACCGTCAGGAACGGCTTTACGAGCGAGTCGACTATGTTGAGGAACAGTCCCACGAAGGCAAAACACACCCAGGCGTCGGCCATGCCGAAGGGCTGAATGCCGGGGACGAGAAACGTTGCGATCGCGATGGCGATTGAGGTAAAGAGCCAGTTAAGCATAAAGCGCATGGTGTGAATCCTTTCTTGCGCAAGACGTGGCAAAGAGGCGTGAGAGGCACATGCCTTTGCAACTCGGATAGATGCGCGGGCACGGCCCTGTTTGGGCGCCCATTGTCTCAGATATTCGTGGAGCTTGCGTGCGTATTCGGTTTCAAAACGGCGTTCGTCCTAGAAAACGCGCCGCTGGCAGAGAGTCTTGTCGCTTTAGTTTGGTGGTGTGCTACACTGCTACGGGCAAAAGCCACAGGCGTTGCCCTATTGCATATTACGGGTGAACGATGCCCGATGTCAGTATCAACTTCGATGCCTTTTGGCGGGTTTGGCGGTGATCGATGAATATCGAGAACATGTTTGACAAGCCTGATGTCAAGCAGCTGGTCCACGCATTTAGCCTTTTGGACGACGAGAAAGATATCCAAGCGTTTTTGACCGATATCTGCACGCCGCGTGAGATTTGCGATCTATCGCAGCGTTTGCAAGTCGCGCGTTACCTGGACGAGGGCGAGCCCTATGTCGAGGTTCAGGCGCGTACCGGCGCTTCGTCCACCACGGTGAGCCGTGTGTCCAAGGCGCTCAACGGCGAGTACGGTGGCTACCGCAAGATCCTCATTAAACTGGAGGATGGCGAGTAGGCCGCGCCAAAAACGAATTGTGCAAAACCGCTCCTCCGGGGGCGGTTTTTTGATCCCCTGGGGACGGAGGAAAACGGATCACCGGGTTAGACTGACCCTCTCCATGATCCGTTTTCCTCCGTCCCCAAGGGATCAAATCTGTTGGCGTGGGGCAAATCTGTCCGCTTGGGCGGGTAGGATGGATGCATTGATTATTGCGAACAGTTTGAGCGGAGGACCATGCCTGTTCGAATCTATACCACCAATGCCGGCACGGATTTGAGCGATGCCGAGTCGGCGTTGCTTGCCGACCTTATTGCCCGCCACGGGCGTGCCGTGCTGCTGGCACCTACGTTTGCCGAGCTCGACCTGTGCCGTCATGATGTGGCGGAAGCCGGGGTTTCACTGGGTAT
This sequence comes from Collinsella sp., assembly GCA_019425015.1. Taxonomy (GTDB): domain Bacteria; phylum Actinomycetota; class Coriobacteriia; order Coriobacteriales; family Coriobacteriaceae; genus Collinsella. The sequence goes on along the minus strand of JAHYYJ010000006.1, from coordinate 56,024 downwards.
CGACTACAAGACGCCTACATCGTGGCTTCGTTCGCTTTGGGAGCTATTGGGTGACGGGCGCGGTTTCGTCGACAACCTGCAGCGCCAGATGCTGTTCTCGGACATGGTCACGCGTCTCGATGATGCCGACCTACAGCCGCTTTCGCGCAGCCAGGGTACAGTGCGCATGCTTGCGCGCATGGCCCGCGACGTGTTGCCGGGCGTTGCGGGGACGACGGCCGAGCGATGCCGTGACAACAATTGCCAGCCTGAGCCAAAAAGCGATGCCGAGGCTCGTGTGTTCGAGCTTTTGCGTGCCTATGCGGGCGGTTTGGACCGTCGAGATATGGTCGAGCCCTGCGAGGCAGCTGACATTATAGCCGGTGCCCTGGCCGATAACCTGCCGGCGTGCACCCGCGCCGTATGCGTGCGCGGTGTCACGTCGTTTACGCACGGCCTGCTCGAGCTGCTATCTGCCGTGGCGAACAATGGGGGAGAGGTCGTCGTGCTGCTTGCCCGCGAGCAGGCGGCGATGCGCGAGGAGCTTGCCACGGCATTTGATGCCCGCGGTGTGCTGTTTGAGGCCGCGCCGCTGGGGGAGGACGCCGTCGCGTCTGATGTCGCTTGCGGGACTGCCGCTCAGCCTGTCTTTATTGAGGTCGCCGGTCCCCATGCCCGTGCTCATGTCTATGCGGACGCCATCGATAAGTTGGTGAAAGTGCACAAGGAGTCCAAGGCCGATAAAGCTGCTGCAACGCCCGCCGACCCCGTGTGCGTGCTCGTTGTTTCTGCCCGGGCACCCCAGCTGTTCGGTGAGCTCGCCTCTCGTCTGGCGGCTCGTCATATCGCTGCCGAGACAGTTGAGTTCACGGCGTTTTCCCAATCCATTGCGGGCAGGCAGCTTGCGGCGCTTGCCGGCCTGATCGAGCGCATGAAGGCCGCCGATGAGGGCATGGCGTCAAAGACCGAGTGGTGGCCCGCGCCGGAGCTTACCGACTGGATCTACAGTCCGCTTTCGGGCGCTGATGCCGTCAATGCCCGTACCTTCGATAAGAATATGCGTCTCTCGCGCAGCAAGACTATCGCGGGCGTTAAGAGCCTGCTGCAGAGCGTTCAGGGCCAGGTGAGGGGCGCGCGCAAGGCGGCGAGCGACGAGAACTGGTTTAAGAACGTGCCGTGTGTGGTTTCGGACGTGTTCCAGGCGCTGTGGCGTGACAAGCCCGTGACGGCGCTCAAGGCCATGCTTGCCGTTGCCGAGGCGTTGCCCGATCGCTCGCTGGGCAGCTTGGATGGCCAGGCCCGTCGCCAGGCGGAGGTAGCCCTGCTGCGCCACGCCATCGACATCCTTATGAACGGCGCCCGCGCGCTCGACGTGTCGCAGGCCGCGACCGTGCCCGTGCTCGATGGCATTCGCACCAAGGTGGACAAGCGTAGCACCGCCTATGATTACGAGACCCACGAGGTTGACCGCGCGCCGCGCGCCCAGGTTCGTTTTGCTTCGCTTGCCGATGCGGCGGCTCTGCGCCCCGGCAGCTACGATGCCGTGCTGTTTGCCGATGTCGATTTGGACAGCTATCCGCTCTCACACGAGGAGGGGCCGCTGGCCACGCTGGCGGCGAGCCTTGGTCGCGAGGGCGTGATGCTTGAGCCCGCGGCCTTGCTGCGCGCGCGCTTTGGCCACGCGATGCAGGCGTCACGCGGCCCGGTTACGCTCGCCCGTGTGACCCACGATCGCCAGGCGCGCGAGTGCTATCCGGCTGCCGTGTGGACCGAGTTGCGGGCGCATGCCGAGGCTGACGGCGCTAAGATCGCTGACGACGCTAAGACCGCTGGTGACGCTAAAGCCGCTGGCGCCGACAAGGCGAAGTGCGTGGGTGAGGGTGATATCGTAAGGGACTTCGATCCCGCGGCAGGCGAAGGTCTCAAGCGCGAGCGCGTGATCTGTGAAGCCCCTCAGCATCTGAGTGCCGAGGCCGTGCCGTATTTGGTCCTGCGCCGTCGTGACGGCGAGGGCGAGGACGCGCCGCTCGTGCCGCGCCTGACGTCCGCCTCGCAGATTGAGGCCTATTCCACCTGCCCGCTGTGCTGGTTCGTCTCGTATCGCGTCAAGCCTCAGTCCATCGACGCGGACTTTGGCAACATGGAGAAGGGCAACTTTGTCCACGATGTGTTGGAGCACCTCCATGCCCGTCTGCCCCAAGAGGGCATGGAGCGCGTGACGCCCATGAATCTGCCACGCGCACAGGAGCTACTGCGCGAGGTCTTTGACGAGACCTTGGCCGAGCACGCCGGCAAGCGCGGTACCGAGGGCCCGCTGGTGCCGCTCTCTCCAGTGGAGGAGCGCCAGGTGGCCGAGATCTTGCCGCAGCTGGAGGGCGTGCTCACCTACGAGTCCGAGGCGCTCGCGCCCTTCGCGCCGCGCTATCTGGAGTTTGCGTTCAACGAGCTCCAGGTCGAGTATGCCGGTTGGCCGCTCGGTGGGCGCATCGACCGCGTTGACGTGGATGCCGAGAATCGCGCCGTGGTGATTGACTACAAGCATCGTTCGGGTGTCGAGGAGTTTAAGCTCGCCGACCCCACGGTGCGCGACGAAGAGTCGGGCGAGGCCCCTATCGACGACCCGCGTTGGCTGCCGCCCCATACCCAGACACTCATCTACGCGCAGGCCATGCGTCGGGCGCTGGGCCTAGATACCCGTGCTGCGCTCTATTTTTCGACCAAGGGCGGCAAGCCCGCGCTGCGCGGCGCCGCAAGTGCCGAGCTGCTCGAGGAAGAGCGCGGCGACGGTCGCATCCCGGGCCTTAAGAAGGGCTTTCCGGGCGAGGGCGGCAACATGGACTTCGATGCGCTGCTCGACCGCGTGGAGGCCGGCATCGCCGAGCGCTTGCGCGAACTCGAGGCGGGCATCGTCGCCGCTGTCGACCCGACGTCGGCGCAAGCCGCGCATGCGCGCTGCTCGTATAACCACGAAGGAACGTTTGTAAGGAGGGACGTGTAGACCATGGATCTTTCGACCTTGATGCCGCAACAGCTGCAAGTCGTCAAAACGCTCGACCGCCCGCTGTTTGTCTCGGCAGGTGCCGGCTCGGGCAAGACCTTTACCCTCACGCGCCGCATCGTCTATGCGCTCTCGCCCGAATCCGGTCCGTTTGTCGAGCATCTGGACCAGGTGCTCGCCATTACCTTTACCAAAGACGCCGCGGCCGAGATTCGCGACCGCGTGCGCCGTGCGCTTATCGAAGAGGGTATGGACGAGGAGGCCCTGACCGTCGACGACGCTTGGATCTCGACCATTCACGGCATGTGCTCGCGTATCCTGCGCGCGCATGCGCTGGAGCTGGGCATCGACCCCGAGTTCACGGTGCTTACCGATACCGATGAGCTTATGGATCAGGCTGTCGAGCATGTGCTGGGGCGCGCGACGGCGCCCGATGCCGCGCCCGAGCTCGCCACTTCGCTTAAGGCCCTCTACGCCTGGTATCCCATGGCGGGCGAGGGCGGGACGTTTGGCGCCGGTACCACCATCAAAGGCCTGGTGCGCGACTTGCTGGAGCTATCGAGCCAGCTTCCGGGCGGCATGGACGATGTGTGCGTGGCGCGCGGCCAGGCCGACACCTCGGCGCTTGCCGATGCCTATCGTGCGGCGCTGGGCGCAAGCAAGGCCACGACCGAGAAAGCGCAGGTGGCACTCGACGCCATCGACGCGTTTGAGGCGAGCGGCAAAACCATGGAGGATGCGGCGCGACTCATGATGTCGTGCAGCATGCCTCGGGCGAGCAAGGCGTTTCCAAAGGAGCAGGTGGAGCTACTCAAGGCCGAGTCCGCCGATGCGTTTATCAATATCGTGCTTGCCTGCGGCGGCCCGGCGCTCGATGCGCTGGTGGGGCTTGCCCGTGCCGTAGAGGCGGAGTACCGTGCGCTCAAGGCCGACCAGTCCGCGCTCGATAACAATGACCTGCTGCGCATGGCGTACGAGGCGCTGCGCGACTACCCGGCTATTCGAGCTGCCTATGAGGGCCGCTTTAAGATGGTCATGATCGACGAGTTCCAAGATACCGACCAGATGCAGGTCGATCTGATTCGCTATTTGACGGGTGCGGGCGAGCGCGCGCTGTGCACGGTGGGCGATGCGCAGCAGTCGATCTATCGCTTCCGTGGTGCCGAGGTCGAGGTGTTTCGCCGCCAGGAGCGCAAGGTGGGTTCGACGACGGCGTCCGAGACGGTCACCACGTCCGATGCTCCCGCCGGCGAGCTCGTCAAACTCGTGCGCAACTTCCGCAGCCACGACGAGGTGCTGCGCTATGTGGCGCGCGTCTTTGACGGCGACACCGGTGGTTTGATGCAGGGGTTCTTGGATCTTGAACCGAGCGACAAACGCAAGGACAAGCTCAAGGCAAAGGCTTCGCGCCGCCAGGCGCTGTTCGTTGCCGGCGGCAGTATGCAGGAGCGCACGCAGGCCAAGGCCCGTGCGATCGCCGAGCGATTCCATGCGCTTGCCGATGCCGGCCAGCCCCAGGGCGGCATGGTGCTGCTGCTGGGTCGCATGACCAATGCCGACGTCTACGCGCAGGCCTTCCGCGACCAAGGACTCGACTGCGTCATCGCAGGCGGCTCGGTCTTTGCCCAGGCGGCCGAGGTGCAGACGGTGCGTGCCCTGGTCTGCGCGCTCGCCAATCCGGCCGATACGGCCCAAGGCCTTATGCCGTTGCTGGCCTCGCCGATGTTTGCACTCGGCGCCCAGGAGTTCCTGGCGCTGGCGACCAAGCTCGACGAGCAAACGGGCGAGACGTCGCGCCGCAATATCGATGTGGGCATCATGAGCGATTCCGATGTGCCGGGTTTGCAGAGCCTGCCGCTCGTGACGCGTGCCCGCGAGGTGCTGCGCTACGCGCTTCGTCGCGTGGGACGAGATTCGTTCGCCGCCATCGCGCGCGATATGGTCAATGCCTCCGGCTGGTTCGTGCGTCTGGCGCAGCGCGGCCCCGAGGGCAAGGCCATTGCCGCCAACGTGCTCAAGGCGCTCGACGCCGTGGCCGAGGCAGAGGCCGAGCTCGGCAATTCTCCGCGCTCCATTGCGCTCGCCTTCGACCGCTTCTTGGCGGGCAAGGAGGCCCCGGGCGCCCTCAACGAGGAGGGCGACGGCGCGGTGCGCATCATGACCGTGCATGCGTCCAAGGGCCTGGAGTATCCGGTCGTGGCGGTTGCGGAGTGCTTTGGCGTGCGTAAGTCTTCGGGTGCGGCTCAGATGGGGCGTGTCGAGGGCGGAGCGCAGGTCGTGGCGCTGCCGGCGCGCTTCGACGGCGTTAAACTCGCGGACGGCACGTTCGTAAAGGGCGATGACGTCAAAAAGCAGTTTGAGCATGCGTTTAAGGGCAAGGGCACGTCGCTGTGGCTGCCGCCAGAGCTTATGGAGGACGTATGCGCGACGGGCTCTCCCGCCGAGGCATTTGCCCGCCTGCGCAACGACGACCTGCAGCTTTCGCTCGAGGAACGGGCCCGCTTGCTCTACGTTGCCATGACGCGTGCGGGCGAGCTGGTGATCTTGGCGATGGACGCCGGCGTGAGCCGTGGCAAGGTGACGGCGCCGACCTTCGATGTCGAGACGGACCTGACCTACGACGTCCTGCGCCGCATCCTGCCGACCGACAGTCTGGACATGCCGCAGCTCGATAGCGACCGCCTGGTGTTCGACAACTCCCAACCGGGCGACTACGAGCTCATTTCGCTGACGGACTTTACGTTTGGTGAGCAGGCGTTTGAGGCTAACGCTTCGCTGGATGCCGAGGACAGGCTCGTTCGCGGCGATGTCGATGTCGCTGATAATGCTTCGCGCTCAACTGTGCCCGGTCCTGCCGACCCCGAGCCCGATGTGTTTGAGCTCGTGTATCCCCAGGCAGCGGGCGTGCGCATGGGTGTCTGTCCGTATCCGATGCGTGATTCGTATAGCTACTCGTCAATCGCCGCGGCGCTCCATGCCGAGGCGGAAGACCGTGCCGCCGAGGCTCGTGTTCCCATGGACGAGTCCGGCGATGATGCGGAGTCGGATGGTTCCGAGATGACGGATGCAGACGTGGCCGCCGTCGAGCCCGTTGGCAACCCCATGGCGCTGGGCTCGGCCTTCCACGCTGCCTGCCAGTGGCTCATCGAGATGGGTGCCGATGCGCTGCCCGCTGAGCGTGCCGAGGCCCTGGCTCGCCTGTGGCACCTGACGCCGGAACAGCGCGAGCGCTTCGATGTCGCTCTGGATCGCTGGCTCAAGTCGTCGGTTCGTGTCGAGCTGCTCGCGTGGCCGTGCATCCGTGCCGAGGTGCCGTTCTTCTCGCTGGGCTGCGAGGACGAGGATATCGCCCGCTACGGCGCCTATGCTGAGGGCGCCATCGATGTCTTGGCAACCGACCCGGCCGATCCGTCGCGCGCACTGGTCATCGATTACAAGACGGGTGGCACGCCGGACGAGACGCCGGACCAGCTGCTCGAGAAGCACGCCCTGCAGGCGCGCGTCTACGCTGATGTTCTGCACAAGGCGGGCTTTGAGGCTGTGACCGTCAAGTTCGTCCGCGTGGAGCAGCCGGATCCAACCATCTTCGTCGAACCCGCCGAACCTCAAGTGGTCACCTACAACCTCTAGCCCTCAGATAACTTGCGGTGGAATACGGACTGTTTTGGTCAAAAAAGCCGCCAAACAGTCCGCATTTCACCGCAACTGCAAGAGGAGCCGTGTGGGTTTGGGCTAGGTTCGGGTGCCGTCCGCGCCGTGCGGTAGAATCGTAACCCTAAGATCACGAACCCGCATCGGAGCTCATTACATGGCATTCGTCCATCTGCACAATCACACTGTTTTCTCCATGCTCGACGGCGCAACCCGTATCCAGGATATGGTCAACCGTGCCGTTGAGCTTGGCATGCCCGCCGTGGCCATTACCGACCACGGCTACATGTATGGCGTGCCCGACCTGGCGCTGGCCTGCGACGCCGTTAACCACAACACGCCCGAGTACAAAACCTGGAGTCACGACAAGGCCTTCTTGGAAAAGGATCGCCGCGACGAGTTGGTGGAGCCCGATCCCGAGGAAAACCCGCGCGAGCATGCCCAGTATGTGAAGGACATGGCCATGTGGGACGAGAAAGGCAACATCGACGAGCTCAAGCCGCCTCTGGTCATCAAGCCCATCTTTGGCTGCGAGGTCTACTTTACGCCGGACGAGACCCTTGCCCGCGACCACAAGCCCGAGCTCTACCACATGATTCTTCTGGCCAAGGACCAGGAGGGCTACGTCAACCTAATGCAGACGGTCTCCGAGGCCGCTGTGCAGGGCTTTTACTACAAGCCGCGTGTGACGCTCGACAACCTGCGCCGCCACGCCAAGGGCATGATCTGCACGAGCGCCTGCATCGCGGGCGTCATCCCCAAGTACATCGACCGCGGTGACATGGAGGGCGCCATCAAGTGGGCCGAGACCTTCCGCGACACCTTCGATCCCGGCGACTTTTATATCGAGATCCAGGAACACGGCATCACCACCGACAACGGCCTGACCGACGAGCAGATGGACCGCACGCTCATCGATATTGCCAAGCAGGTGGGCGTCAAGGTCATCGCCACCAACGACTTCCACTACCTGCGCCGCGAGGACGCGCCCGTGCAGGATGTCATCATGTGCATTGGCATGAACGCCAAGGTCGACGACCCCAACCGTATGCGCATGACCGGCTCGGAGTTTTATATGAAGACCGAGGAGGAAATGCGGGCGATGTTCCCGTATTGCCCCGAGGCCTGCGACAACACACTCGAGATCGCCGACAAGTGCTACGTGGAGCTGGACTGGGACTCCATCATCCTGCCGCGCTTCCCGTTGCTCGATCCCGGCGAGACGCACGAGAGCCAGTTCCGCCGCGAGTGCGAGAAGGGCCTGCGCCAGCACTATGGTGACGACTGGGCCACGCGCGAGATCGGTGGCGTCAACATCAAAGAGCGCTTTGAGTACGAATACAAGGTCATTTGCGACAAGGGCTTTGCCGCCTACTTTTTGATCGTCGCCGAGTACGTGCAATGGGCCAAGGACAACGGCATCGGCGTCGGCCCCGGCCGTGGCTCGGCCGCCGGCGCTATCGTCGCCTACGCCATGAACATCACCGCGTTCGACCCGCTCGAGAACGGCCTGATGTTCGAGAGGTTCCTGTCCCCGCAGCGTACCGAGATGCCCGATATCGATATGGACTTCGACGATGAGCGGCGCCTCGAGGTCGTGGAGCACGTTCGCCAGCTCTACGGCCCCGAGAAGGTCACCCACGTCATCACCTACTCGACCATTAAGGCCAAGCAGGCCATCAACGATGCCGCGCGCGTTCTGGACTACCCGGTCTACATGGGCCAGCGCCTGTCCAAGATGGTCTCGAGCGACCCCAAGGTCAAGCTCAAGCAGGTACTCGAAAAACAACCCGGCAAAGAGGATCTGTTTAACCCCGACTTTGCCGAGGCCTATAAAAAGGACGACGACGCCCGCCGCATCATCGACACGGCGCTCTCGATTGAGGGCCTCACCCGTGGCGAGGGCGTGCACGCGTGCGCCGTTCTGATCTGCCGCGACCCCGTCAACGAACATGTGCCCACCAAGCTCGACACCAAGGGCGGCGTCGAGATTACCCAGTACGAGGGCCATACCGTTGCCGACATGGGCCTGCTCAAGATGGACTTCTTGGGCCTGCGCACGCTGACGGTTATCTCCAAGGCCAAGGCAAACATCAAAAAGAACTTCGGTATCGACATCAAAGAGGAAGAGATCCCCTTTGACGATCCCGAGATCTTTAAGCTCATGGGCTCCGGTCACACTGCCGGCGTCTTCCAGGTCGAGTCCGCCGGCATGACGGCCACGATCAAGAACATGAAGCCCACCGAGTACAAGCACGTCGTAGCATTGATCGCCCTGTACCGCCCGGGCCCGCTGGGCGCCGGCATGGTCTCGTCCTACATCAACCGTATGAACGGCAAGGAGCCGGCCGTCTCCTACGACGACCGCCTGGACGACATCCTGGGCGAAACCTACGGCACCATGGTCTACCAGGAGCAGGTTATGCTCATCTCCGTCGAGATGTGCGGCTTCTCCAAGGGCGAATCGGACTCGCGTATCCGTAAACCCGTGGCTAAGAAAAAGATCAAGCTGCTCACGTCGACGGTGCTGCACTGGGAGGATGGCTCGGACGAGACCACCTACGACCACTGGATGAACGGCGCTATCAAGAACAACTACACGCGCGAGGTCGCCCAGAAGATTTGGGACGATGTTCTCGAGTTCGCATCTTACGCCTTTAACAAGTCGCACTCCGCCGGCTACGCCATCCTGGTTATGCAGACGGCGTGGCTCAAGGCGCACTATCCGCACGAGTACATGGCGGCCGTTCTGACGTCCTACACGGGCAAGACCGACAAGATCGTGCACTACGTCTCGGCATGCCGTCACGACGGCATCCCCGTGCTGTCGCCAGATGTCAACGAGTCGGGTACCGAGTTCACGGCTACCAAGGAGGGCGTGCGCTTTGGTCTGGCCGGCATCCGCGGCGTGGGCACCGGTGTGGCACAGGCGATTATCGCCGAGCGCGAGGCGGGCGGCCCGTTTAAGACGCTGCACGACTTTGTCGAGCGCGTGGACTCGAGCCAGGCCAACCGTCGCGTAATCGAATCGCTGATCAAGGCAGGCGCCTTCGACTCCACGGGGTATCCGCGTCGTCAGATGATGCACTTTGTGGACAAGAACAACCCCGAGAACATCATCGATGCCGCGGTAAAGCGCCAGAAGGATCGCGCGAGCGGGCAGACGTCGTTCTTCGATATGTTTGGCGACGTTGAGGGCTCGGGCTTCGAGGTCAGCGTGCCCGATCCGGACGGCCAGGAATGGGACCGACACCTCAAGCTGAGCCAGGAGAAAGAGGTTCTGGGCATCTATGTCTCGGACCACCCGCTGCGCCCGTTTGAGTATGCACTAGCCAAGGCGCGCGACTTCTCGTTCTCGCAGATCGATACCGGCTACGAAGTTCAGAATCCTACGGGCGGCACCATCAACCAGGAAATTCCCGAGGGCAAGGCGCTGTGGTGGGCCGGCATGGTCTCGAGCGTGTCCAAGCGCGTGACCAAAAACGGTGACCCCATGGGCATCGTGCAGCTCGAGGACATGGAAGGCGAGGCCACCGTCGTCGTGTTCCCCAAGACCTATAAAGAGGCCGAGGGGTACCTGTACGGCGAGGTCGATCCCGAGACCGGCGCGCAGCTGTCCGATGCCTTTGTGCGCATTAAGGGCAAGCTCGAGCGCTCGGACCGCGGCGACCAGATCATCGCGCAGGAGATCGTGCCGCTCGAGCTCAACGAGGAGAACAACAAGCCCAAGGTGTTTGAGGTCATGGTGCCCAACAGCCGCTTTAGCCAGGGCAATATGGCGCGCCTGGCCACGGTGCTCACCGCTAACCCGGGCGGCGACCGTGTGGAGATCTTTATCGAGCAGGTGGACGGGCGCGTGCTGCGTGCCGAGGTACCTGCCAAGGTCAACGCGCGTTCGATTCCGCTGCTGGCCGAGGCCAAGGCCATTGTGGGTAACCAGGGCCGCGTGACGGTGATCTAAGCTACCCCGGGTGAGATTGGAGGAAGTGATGGCGCAGGGGACGTTTGTGCAGGCGCTTCGCAAAGAGGCGGCGTTGAGCGGCACCTTTATGAAGGGGCGTTCGCTCATGCTCAACGGTGCCGTGCTGTCGATTGAGGACAGCGGCTCGCGCTTCTCCAAAAACGTGACGATTGAGGGGTCGGTGCGCGGCTCGCGCGGCGACCTGTACAAGACGCACGTGGCGCTCGACATGGACGAGCACGAGGTGATCGACTACGACTGCGATTGCCCCGCCGCCTATCGTTACCCCGGTATGTGCAAGCACGCTATTGCCACGGCTCTGGCGTATTTGGATGCCAGCGGCGCCGAGCCCGTCGAAGGTTTGCGCACGCCGGTTCGCACGTTTACGGCGCAGCCGAAACAGCCCGCGCGCGCCGCGTCCGCCGTGCCGGCCGTCAACCCCAACTTTCCCTTCCCGGCGCCCGTCCCCACGAGCCCGAGCCTTGTGGCGGCGCTTTCCGATCTTTCGGACGCGCGCATGGATGAGCTGGCGAGCATGCGCCGCAAGCTTGCCGGTGCCGTTGATCCCGACGCTCCCAAAGCGGCGTTGGAGCCCTCGTTGGTGCCGTACTACAATCCGCTGTTCGCTGACCGCTTTAGCTGGGCGCTCGAGTTCCGCATTCGCTGTGGATCGGTGTCCTACGTGGTCAAGGACATCGACGGCATGGCCGATGCCTACGTGCGCGGCGGCACGTTCTCCTATGGCAAGAAGCTCACGTTTGTCCATTCACCTGAGGCCTTTGACGAAACATCGGCAAAGCTGCTCAACCTTGTTGCGACGACAGTTGCCTATCTCGATGACATCACAAGCTCGCGTTCGGCGTCGTACGACTTTGCCCGCAGCGGTTTTGTTGCCGAGCGTCAGTTACCGCTGTCCGAGCATAGCATCGTATATGTGCTGGACCTGTTGCGCGGCAAGACTATCTCTTTTGAGCCCGCCTGGTCGCGGGGGACGACGACGCATCGCACCTATGACGTGGCGGTTGAGATGCCTCCGGAAGGGGCGGACGAGGCGCTGTCTAAGCGCCCACCGCTCCTTGCCGCCAAAATCGCGCCGGCGGCTGGTGGCAGCTACGATCTACGCCTGCCGGCCGATGCATACTGCTTTGCTTCGGGCGACGTTGCCTATCTGGTCGACACCCGCCGTGCGCGCCGTACCGATGTAGCGTTTGCCCAGCATGCGGCGCCGTTTCTATCGCGCTTGCTGCCCTGTCGCACGCCGGTCCATATCGCCGCCGAGCAGGTGGGGGAGTTCTGTCGTATGGCGCTGCCCATTTTGCGCGACTACACCGACCTTACCGCGCCCGCTGCGCTCGATACCGTGGCGCCCGAGCCGAGCTTTGCCATGGCGATTGGCGTCGACGATGGGCTCGTGACCTGCAAAGTTACGGTTACCTACGGCGACTGGTCGGCAGATCTCTTTAGTCTGGGCGCTCCGGGCAGCCCCTTCGAAGAGCGGCGCCCGGGCGTTCCGCCGCGCGACGAGGTGGCGGAGTTTCGCGTTATGGACACGGCGGCCCTGTACTTCGATTTCCACGAGGGCGGCCTAGCGTTTGAGGAACGCGATGACGCCCGCTTGTTCTGCTTGCTGACCGAGGGCCTGTCCGCCCTGTCCGAACTGGGTGAGGTCATGCTCAGCGACCGCCTGCGCCAGGTCTCGGTCCGCCCTGCGCCCAAGCTTTCGGTGCGTGCGACCGTCAAGAGCAATCTGCTCGATGTCGAGCTGGGCGCGAGCGGGCTTTCGGCCGTGGACCTTGCCGTCTATCTCGATTCGTACAAGCGCCATCAAACGTTTGTGCGCCTTACGTCCGGCGACATCATTCGCCTGGACGAGGGCGCCCGAGCCGCATTTGGCCTCGCCGAGGACCTGGGTGTCGATGCCGTCGACCTGCTCGACGGCGTGTCGCTTCCCGCATCGAGCACCCTGTTCGTCGATAGCATGCTCGCGCGCACGCCCGCGCTCGAGGCCGATCGCGACGCTGCGTTCCGCCGTACCGTCGAGCGTCTGGACACGCTCGGCAAGATGGACTTTACGGTGCCGGCATCGCTCAAGGCCACGCTGCGTGGCTACCAGGTCGACGGATACCAGTGGCTCGGCTCGCTCGAACACCTGGGCCTTGGCGGCATCTTGGCCGACGACATGGGCCTGGGCAAAACGCTGCAGATGATCGCACATATCCTGACGCGCGTGGAGGCGGGGGACGCTAAGCCCACGCTTGTGGTGTGCCCTGCGTCCCTTGTGTACAACTGGACCGCCGAGCTGGAGCGCTTTGCGCCCTCGCTCGATGTGTGTGCCATCGTGGGCGCCAAGGCGCAGCGCCGCGTGCAGATTGCCGGCGTGGCCGAGCATAACGTGGTCGTGACGTCGTATGATCTTATGCGCCGCGATATCGATGAGTACGCCGAACAGGATTTTGCCCGCGTGGTGCTCGACGAGGCCCAGTACATTAAAAACCCGCTCACCCAGGTGGCCCGTGCTGCCAAGCGCCTGCCGGCCGGCGTGCGCTTTGCCTTGACGGGAACGCCCATCGAAAACCGACTGTCCGAGCTCTGGAGTATCTTCGACTTTTTGATGCCGGGTCTTCTGGGCACGCGTGAATCGTTTGCAAAGCGCTTCGAAAGCCCGGTCGAGCATGCCGAGGGCGACAGTGCCGCCCGCCTGCAAGCGCTCGTGTCGCCGTTTGTGCTGCGCCGCGTAAAGGAAGACGTGGTGGCCGACCTGCCCGAGAAGATCGAGGACACTGTCATGGCTCAGCTCACCGGCGAGCAGCGCAAGCTTTACCTGGCAAACCAGGACCGCATCGCCCAGCAGGTGCAGCACCGCGAGGCATCCGAGTTTAAGAAAGACAAGCTCAAGGTGCTCGCCGAGCTCACCAAGCTGCGCCAGATCTGCTGCGACCCGCATCTGCACTATGCGGACTACAAGGCGGGAAGCGCCAAGCTCGATACGTGCATGGAGCTCGTCCACGGCGCGCTCGACGGTGGTCATCGCATCTTGCTGTTCAGTCAGTTTACGGGCATGCTCGATATCATCGGTAAGCGCTTGGCCAAGGAGGACATCGCCTTCCTTAAGCTCACGGGCGCTTCGTCTAAGGAGAGCCGCGCCAAGATGGTCGCGCAGTTCCAAGCGGGCGAGGTTCCGGTCTTTTTGATTTCGCTCAAGGCGGGCGGCGTGGGCCTTAACCTGACGGCGGCCGACGTGGTCATCCACTACGATCCGTGGTGGAACGTGGCAGCGCAGGACCAAGCGACCGACCGCGCGCACCGTATTGGCCAGCAACATACCGTGACCGTGTACAAGCTCATCGCCAAGGACACGATCGAGGAGCGCATTATGCAGATGCAGGAGTCCAAGCGCGACCTGGTCAACAGCGTGCTCGGCGGCGACGGCATCTCGTCGGCGCTGTTTACCCGCGAAGATGTTCTGGCGCTGCTGGGCGGCGACGGGCGCTAACCCGCTCGGGTGGGGCCGCCAGGGCGGATAGCGCACGCTGCCCCATCGTCCCCGCCCGTTATGTGTTCATTTGCAATGCCGTGGATGGTTTGTCTGCCTTTGGGCATAAGAACCATCAAGATCATTGGCGCGTCAGCAAAGGAGAACATCATGGCGAAATTCTTTAAGGACCCCGACGGTAAGCTCATTGCCGCCCTTGGCAACGACGCTGCAACCCCTGCCGGTTGCACGGAACTGACCGCAAACACTGAGGACGCGGCGCACGAGAAGCACGTGCCTGTTGTCGAGACCGAGCGCGACGGTCACGTGATCCGCGCACGCGTTGGCTCGGTCGAGCATCCTATGGTGCCCGAGCACTACATCGAGTGGATCGCCCTTGAGGCCGAGGGCCGTCTGGAGGTCCATTACCTTGAGCCCGGCATGAAGCCCGCGACGTTTTTTGCCGGCGGTTCCAAGACCGGTACCGTCTATGCCTACTGCAACCTGCACGGGCTGTGGTCCGCGACGTTCTAGGAGCGCGCCCCCGCTCGGGGTATCATAGCTAGCATATGCACATGCGAGCGCCGACTGCATCATGCGGCCGGCGCTTTTACTACGATTTCGATGGTTAACGACGGAAAGGGCTGAGCCATGAAGCTCGCGCTTGCACAGATCGATATGCGCCTGGGTGATATTGAGGGCATTTGCGGCCGCATCGAGGACCAGGCTCGTCTGGCCCACGAGCGCGGGGCGCGCGTGCTGTGCGTTCCGGCTCCGCTCTTTATGGGCGCCATGCCCGGTGGCCTGGTGGGCGCTGCCGACTTTGAGCACGACATGCTTGCCGGCTTGACTGGTGTCGCCGAGCGCATCCAGGAGCTTGACATGATCTGCATCGTGCCCGCGGCGGTTTCGTTTGAGGGCCAGCCGCTACTCGACTACATGATGCTCAAGGACGGTCATGTGGTGCCGGCGCGTTCGAGCATTGCCCTGCAGCGTGGCGAGAACAACGACACGCGTTGGGCGCCGCCGGTGTTCGACGTGGATGGCGTGCGCATCGCCGTGATTTTTGACTTGGACCGCGAGCTCGAGATGTTGCCGACCGGTGTTGACCTCATTGCGTATTTCCAATTCAACGCGTTTGACATGACCGACCGCGAGACTACTGCCATTGCCGCCGTTCGCAGCGGCGCCTACCGCAAGATCGCATCCAAGCGCAGCGTGTGGTTTGCCTGCATGGCGCCGGTCGGTGCCTATGACGAGTCGGTGTATACCGGCGGTTCGTTTGTGCTCGACGACTGCGGTCGCGTGGTGGCCCAGGCGCCGTGTTTTGAGGAGAGCCTGCTGGTTCAGGAGATTCAGCGCGGCGTGATGCTCGATGCCCTGGAAGATCACGAACTGCCCGAGTTCCGTTCCGAGGAGTGGCTGTGGCAGGCGCTGGTGCTTGCCGTGCGCGACAACGCCCGGGCCCACGGTGCGTCGCGCGCCGTGGTGGCACTCGAGGGCGACTTGCCGTCGTCCCTGCTGGCGGCGCTGGCCGTCGACGCTCTGGGCCCACGTAATGTGATTGGCCTGGTGCTGGGGCGCAACCGCATCTTTACGCCGGCGCAGGAGGAGACCGAGGCTGCTCGCTGTGCCGCCGTTCGCGCCATTGCCGAGCGCCTGCATATTCGCACGGTTGAGCGCGATGCGCCGGATGCCGCGCGCGTGCTCGACCGCGATGTGTCGGCGGGCGACGCCGAGCGCCTGCGCTCTCGCACGCTGGGCCTCATGCTGGAGGATACGGCGCTCGAGCTGGGTGCGATGGCGTTGAGTCCGCTGTCCAAAACCGAGTACGCGCTGGCGGCGCCGGCGCTTTGCGGCGGCTACCAGGGCGATTACGCGCCCTTTGGCGATGTGTACCTGTCGACGCTTGAGTTTGTGGCGCGTGTGCGCAACCGCGCGTCTGCCGTGGTGCCCCAAGAGCTCGTGACGCTCAACGCGGTGGAAGATTGTATGGAGCGCGTGCTGGCGCAGGCGCTCTCGACGCTCGACGGTCCGGTCGATATGCTCGACCGCGCGGCACAGCTGCTCGGCGGGGTCGAGCCGGGTGAGATCGATGGCGCGCTTGAGGCGCACGTGGACCGCAATCGATCTTTCGACGACATCCCGATGGCCGCTGGCAAGCCTGAGGCCTGCTCGCTGCTGCTGATGCTCGTGCGTCAGGGCGAGGCTGCCCGCCGCATGTTGCCGACGGCGCCGATCGTTTCGTCCCGTTCGTTTGCCGAGCGCTCCTGGCCGTACATGCTCGCGTGGTCCGACCTGGGGCTTAACGGCAAGGAGCGTATGACGGTCGATTTGCTGGCGCGCGCCGAGGTGCGCCGTTTTGCTGACGAGGATACTAGTGAGCGCGTGCGAAACGAGATGATGGGCGTGCTGGGCGAGCTACTGGGTATTTCGCCCGAACAAATGGAGGAGTTGCGCTCTGAAGACGGTCAGCGTCGTTTACACGAGGGAATGAAAAAGTTCGAGGGCGAGGTTCAGGACGCCATCGATAAGATGATGGGCGGCCAGGGTGGCCCGCAGGGTGGGCCCCAGGGTGGCCCGATGCCGCATCCGTCGGTTGATCCCCGACAGTTCCCATTCTTCTCGCAGAACTAAACTGGGGATGGGATTCGCTCTCAACCCCGATACTTCAACTAAGCATCTTGACCCCGTTGTGTTATTCTAGAACAGACGTTCGTGAATGATGCGCGGGGCCTTGCCTTGTGCTTGGCAAAAGATGAGGGGAGGTTGGCTTGGTTATCTTGGGTATCGACCCCGGTTTGGCCCATACGGGCTGGGGGATTATCGAGGAGCGGCGTGGCGAGGTTCGTTGCCGTGCCTACGGCTGTATCGAGACCAGCGCGGGCAGTCCGCTCGCGGTGCGCCTGTCGCATATCGCCCGCGACCTCAAGGGCGTCGTGGAGCGTTATCGCCCCGATACCGCTGCTATCGAGAGCATTTACTTTGGCGCCAACGTTCGCTCGGCCATCCCTACGGCGCATGCCCGCGGTGCTGCACTCGTGGCGCTTTCGGAATGCGCGCTCGAGATTGGCGAGTATACGCCCATGCAGATCAAGCAGGCCGTGGTGGGTACGGGCGCCGCGGATAAACGGCAGGTTGCCTACATGGTGCGCACGCTCACGCAGCTCGATCACGACCCTCACCCAGACCATGCCGCCGATGCCCTGGCCTGCGCCATCTGCCACGTTAACCTCAGTCGCACCCGGGCACTTACCGGTGGCGAGTTCTATCAACAGAGAGGAACCGGATACTGATGATTTCCCAGCTCCATGGAACGCTTGTTGAGGCCACGATGAGCTCGGCCGTCGTCGATGTGTCGGGCGTGGGCTTTGAGCTCGGCATCTCGGGCAGCACTGCCGCCACGCTGCCTACGCCTGGCGGCGAGGTTCGCCTCTATACCCGTATGCAGGTGCGCGAGGACGCCATGACGCTCTTTGGCTTTGCTTCCAAAGACGAGCGCACAATGTTTGACCGGCTCGTGTCCGTGTCGGGTGTCGGTCCGCGCCTGGCGCTTGCCGTGCTTTCCACCTATACCGTGGGACAACTGTATTCTCTGGTGATGGCCGAAGACGACAAAGGCATGGCTAAGGTGCCCGGTGTGGGCAAAAAGACCGCCCAGCGCCTCATCTTGGAGCTCAAGAGTACCTTTGCCAAGGACAAGGGCTTTGTTCCGGTCGACGTAATTCCCGGTCAGGTTGCGATGCCGGTTCCCGCCGCCGCTCCCTCGGCGATCGATGACGCCCGTGCGGCGCTCCTTTCCATGGGCTTTAGCCCGCAGGAGACCGAGGTTGCCCTGAGCGGGTATGATGGGCAGGATATGCGTGTCGAGGACCTGCTCGGCGCGGCGCTTAAGCGACTCGGAATGGATGCGTGATGTGGGAAGCCGATGACTCTCAGGACCTGTGGGCGACGCCCGGCAACTCGCCGGCGGCATCCATGGCGCACGGTGAGCGCATGGTGGGCTCGGAGCTGACGCCCGAAGACCTCGATGTCGACCGTACTCTGCGTCCCCAGCGCTTGGACGACTACTGCGGCCAGGAGCACATCAAGCAGAGCCTGCGCGTGCTCATCGAGGCGGCGCAGAGCCGTGGCGAGACGCTCGACCACGTGATCTTCTCGGGCCCTCCGGGTTTGGGCAAGACCACGCTGGCTACGGTTATCGCCAACGAGCTGGGCGCTCAGATCAAGACGACGAGTGGTCCGGCCATCGCGCGTACCGGCGACCTGGCGGCCATCCTTACTAACTTGCAGCCGGGTGATGTGCTGTTTATCGACGAGATCCACCGCCTCAACCGTTCGGTCGAGGAAGTCCTGTACCCCGCGATGGAGGACTTTGCCCTCGATATCGTGATTGGCAAGGGTCCGGCGGCGCGCTCGATTCGCCTGGATATCCCCAAGTTTACGCTGGTAGCAGCAACGACCCGCTCAGGCATGTTGACCGGCCCGTTGCGCGACCGCTTTGGCATTTCATATCGCCTGGATTACTACACGGTCGAGGAACTCGCGCAGATTGTGACGCGCTCGGCGACTATCCTGAGCGTGACGATCGACCATCCCAGTGCACTCGAGATCGGCTCGCGTTCGCGCGGCACGCCACGTCTTGCCAACCGCCTGCTCAAGCGCGTGCGCGATTACGCACAGGTGCGCGGCAACGGCCCCATCGAGCTCGATATCTGTCGCCAGGCGCTCGAGTTCTTCGAGATCGACGAGCTCGGTCTGGACTGGATGGATATTCGCATTTTGGAGACGCTCGCTAAGACGTTCTCCGGTCGTGCCGTGGGACTTACGACCCTTGCCAGCGCGGTGGGCGAGGACCCGGGCACGCTCGAGGATGTCTATGAGCCGTATCTGCTGCAGTGCGGGTTGATGATTCGCACGCCCCAGGGCCGCCAGGCAACGCTTCGCACCTTTGAGCACTTGGGGATTGAACCTACCGTTTAGGGCGCTTTGTTTTGGCGGGTTGTTAAGCTATCGCTGAGCATTGGATAAACATATCGCCATTCATCGGTTACGGGTGTTTTACTATTGCGCGCCCGTGCTATGCTGAATTGGTCTTTTTCTCATTCGGTAACGAAAGGACCGCCCATGCCTACTGACATCGAAATCGCACGTTCTGTCACGCCGCTGCCTATTACCGAGGTGGCCAAGAACGCCGGCGTCGACGTTAAGCACCTGATTCCGTACGGCTTCGACAAGGCTAAGGTCGATGATTCCCTGCTCAACGAGCCGACTGATCACCAGGCCAAGCTCGTCCTCGTGACCGCTATCAACCCAACGCCTGCGGGCGAGGGCAAGACCACCACGACCATCGGTCTGGCCGACGGCCTGCGCCGTCGCGGCGTCAAGAGCGCCGTGGCCCTGCGCGAGCCTTCGCTTGGCCCCGTCTTTGGCGTTAAGGGCGGTGCTGCCGGCGGCGGCTGGGCTCAGGTCATCCCCATGGAGGATATCAACCTGCACTTTACCGGTGACTTCCATGCCATCGGTGCTGCCAACAACCTGCTGGCCGCCATGCTCGACAACCACATTCAGCAGGGCAACCAGCTCGGTATTGACGTTAAGCGCATCACTTGGAAGCGCGTCGTCGATATGAACGACCGTCAGCTGCGCCACGTCATCGACGGCATTGGCGGTAAGGCCCAGGGCGTGCCGCGCGAGGACGGCTTCGATATCACCGTCGCCTCCGAGGTCATGGCAATCCTGTGCCTGTCTACGAGCATTAACGACCTCAAGGAGCGCCTGGGCGAGATCGTCGTCGGCTACAGCTTTGCCGGCGAGCCCGTCCGTGCCCGCGACCTTAAGGCCCAGGGTGCCATGGCCGCGTTGCTTAAGGACGCGCTCAAGCCCAACTTGGTGCAAACGCTCGAGGGCACGCCCGCGTTTGTCCACGGCGGTCCCTTCGCCAACATTGCCCACGGCTGCAACTCTATCATGGCCACGCGTATGGCGATGCGCTTTGGCGATGTCGCCATTACCGAGGCCGGCTTCGGTGCCGATCTGGGTGCCGAGAAATTCCTGGACATCAAGTGCCGCATGACGGGCGTTCGTCCCAAAGCCGTCGTGGTCGTCGCGACCGCTCGTGCGCTGAAGTACAACGGTGGCGTCGCCAAGGCCGACCTCAACGAGGAGAACCTCGAGGCACTCAAGGCCGGCATGCCCAACCTGCTGCGTCACGTCGACAACATCCAGAACGTTTATGGTCTGCCCTGCGTAGTCGCCATCAACCGCTTCCCGACGGACACCGAGGCCGAGCTTGCGCTCATCGAGTCCGAGTGCCAGAAGCTCGGCGTCAACGTTAAGCTTTCCGAGGTCTGGGCCAAGGGCGGCGAGGGCGCGCTCGAGCTTGCCGATGAGGTCATGCGTCTGATTGAGCAGCCGAGCGAGCTCAAGTTTGCCTATGAGGACGGCGCCGATGTGGCCGACGCTCTTGAGGCCATTGCCACCAAGGTCTACCGCGCCGACGGTGTTGACTTTACGCCGGCCGCCAAGCGCCAGCTCGCCGAGCTGCGCGAGAACGGCTTTGGCAGCCTGCCGGTGTGCGTGGCCAAGACGCAGTACAGCTTTAGCGACAACGCCAAGGCCCTGGGCGCTCCCGAGAACTTCCGCATCACGGTGCGCGAGCTCAAGGTTTCCGCCGGTGCCCACTTTGTGGTCGCACTGACTGGCAGTGTTCTGACCATGCCGGGCCTGCCCAAGGTCCCCGCGGCTGAGAACATCGACGTCGACAACGACGGCAACATCACCGGCCTGTTCTAAGCTTGTTGCCCATAGCTGCTTGCCCGCCCCGTCGCGCCTACCAAGGCCCGGCGGGGCTTTTGTTTTCTAGCCGCGCTTGTCTTGTAGATATGGACGGGCTCTGTCCGTCACGGGCTTTTGCGCGGGTAGAATGCATGGATAACTTGATGCTTACGGGCGACGGAAAGGAATCGTTGCATGGATCAGGACAAGACAACCGTGATGGGCGGCTACGGTTCCGCGCAGGCTGGCGATAGCGCCGATGCGACCCGCGTTGTTCCCAACCCCGGTTATACCGACCCCGCCGCGACGCAGCCTTCTGCCGAGCCAACCCGGGTTATGGGCTATGGCGACACAGCGCGGGATTCTTATGCTGTATCTTCGCAAGGCCCCTATGGCAACGCAGCTCCGGACCCGTTTGATTACGCGCCGCAGGATTCTTATGCCGCCTCGACGCCGAATCCCTATGATGACCTGCCGCAAAATCCCATTCCGCAGCCTCAGCAGACGACGTATATGCCTCGCACGGCGCAGTCTCGCTACGAGTCGCGCGAGCCGTATCGCGAGTACCCCAAGTCGATTCCGCAATATGGCGAGGACGAGGAGAAGAAGCCGTCGCGTTCGTCGAGCGTGATCAAGAAGATCCTCATCGTGCTGGCGATCTTCTTTGCGCTGTCGGTTGTGTTTGCCATCGTGTCGGGCATGCTCAACAAGCGAGGGAGTTCAACGGCCGATACCACTGCCGAGCAAACCGAGTCCGCCTCGTCTAGCACCGTCGATCTGAGCGATATCCCGGGGCAGTACTGGTCCAACGCCAAAAAGCTTCTCAAGTCGCGCGGCGCCGATCTTTCGAATGCCGTGGTCCTGACTGATGATGGCTCAACGCCCGTCATCGATGCCAACTGGGTCGTTACTTCTGCCTACTATAACGACAACGGCAACCTCGAAATTCAACTCACGCACAAGAACAGCTCGGGCAACTCGTCCGGCGGCCAAAGCGGTACCGACAGCTCGAGCTCCAATACGCTGGAGGACTTGAGCAACAAGGCACAGGAGTTGGGAGACAAGGCGCAAGAGCTGGGCGATACGGCACAAAACCTGGGCGACACCGCGCAGAACTTGGGCGACATGGCGACGGATGCCTGGAACGCACTGCAAAACGGCATCTCGGGCGCGCAGGGAAACTAGCTGTTAAGCGGGCTACAGCTGCTCTGCTGGACGGTCGGGCGAACTAAAGCCCGAGTCAAACGTAACGACGCATGAGACGTTGGGCCGGCGCTCGTGCACGATGCGCGTGACGAGCTCCAGCAGCTCCTCGTCGGATATGTCAAAGCCGTCGGGGCGCACCAGGTCAAACGAAACGAACCCGTCGTGCTCGTGCAGGTCGTGGATGGAGAGCGCGGGATCGATCTGCATGACGCCGCGCTTGACCCAGCCGCGCAGATCATCGCCGGTTGTCGCGATGGGGTCGCAGTGCAGCGTGATACCAATGCCCATCTGGCGCTTGATGTCGTGCTCGATGGTGTCCAGAATCTCGTGGTGCTCAAACGCGTCGCCCTCGCCGGGCATCTCCACGTGGGCGCTGGCAAACTGACGACCGGGGCCGTAGTCGTGCACCATGAGGTCGTGTGTGCCCAAGACCTGCGGATAGGACATGATCTTGTCGCGGATTGCCTGGACGAGCTTGGGGTCGGGCGCTTGCCCCAGCAACGGGCTGATGGCGTCGCGCACCAGGCCCATGCCGCTGATGCAAATGAAGATGCCCACGCCCAGGCCCGCCCAGCCGTCGAGGTCAAAGCCGGTCGTCTGCGAAATAAGCGCCGCCACCAAGACCGAGCCCGAGGTAATGACGTCGTTTTTGGAGTCCTGCGCTGTGGCGATGAGCGTCTCCGAGTCGATGCGGTCGCCCAGTGCGCGGTTGAACGCGGCCATCCAGAATTTGACGAGCATGGACAGAACAAGGGCGGCCATGGAGAGCGCCGAATACACGGTGGGCGAGGGCTTGATGATTTTTGTGACCGACTCGAGGATCAGATTGATGCCGACGGCGCAAACCAGGACGGCGACGAACAGGCCGGCTAGGTACTCGTAGCGGCCGTGGCCATAGGGGTGGCCTTCGTCTGCTGGGCGGCTGGCAAGGCGGAACCCGAGCAGGCTCACGATGTTGCTCGAGGCATCAGAGAGGTTGTTGAAGGCATCGGCGATAAGCGAGACGGAGCCGGCGAGCAGGCCCGCGACGCCCTTGGCCAGGCACAGGGTGATGTTGAGGCCAATGCAGACGAGGCTTGCGGAAAAGCCCGCGTTGGTGCGGCAAGATGCATCGACCGGCTCGCTCTCGCTGCCGGGAACAAGCGTATGTACCAGCCGATTTACAAATAGCATAGCGGTCGTCCTCACAATCATGTTTAAGGGGATAGTGTAGCTCGCGCGGGGGCGCCGTGCACCGATGCTCAGAAAATGCAGCAATAGTCTGCCGGTGCTAACGAGCGGGCCTTCTCGTCTGCCTGGGTGGTCCATTTTGGGCCACATGGGTATGGGCATGTGCCTGCTTGCTCGACATACTTAATGTCGACAGCCCCTGTGCAAAGGAGGACGTTTCCATGGACGAGATGTTTGCCATTAAATGTCAAAACTGCGGCGGCCCTATGTACTCGCACCAGGCTAAGCGCAGCTTTGAGTGCGCCTATTGCGGTGCGGTCATTCCGTGGAAGGCGGATGCCGGGGAGCCCAAGAGCGCCCTGGGTATCCGTCATACGCCGCTGACGGTGGTTGACGGGCTGCTCAAGCTCACGCACGTCTCGCAGCTCGAGCGCCCAGAGGACCCGGACTGGTATTTCTTCAATTCGTACTGGCGCAATCAGTCGGTCCTGGAGCATCTGCTGTGGGAAGATCGCGGAACGGCGCAGGAGTTCCAAGAGGCGACGCACGTGAGCATTCCCTGCCCCTTCTGCGGCGCGTCCTTTGAGGGGTCATCGACCCAACGTGTGTTTGAGTGCCCGTCGTGCGGCAACAAGATTGGCGTGGCCGACCTTCTCAAGCCTGGCACCTTTAGCAAGCGCCTGACCATGGGCGTGGGTGCCGAATACGTTCCCGAACAGGGTGTCCCCTGTGAGATATCGTCGCAGCAGGCACGTGCCAACGCGCTGCAGCTGGTGCGTCAGTACCCGGAGGCCTTTGCCGGGCACGACGTGGAAGACGCGATCCAAAACGACATGATGCTCTTCTATTTCCCCATGGCGCTGGCGGACCTGCGCATGATGGCGTCCTTCCCGGGCAAGGGCATGAGCAAGGAGACCCTGGTGTACTACGAGGTGCTCGACTGGGCATACCCCCGGGCCAACTACCTGGACGTTCGCCTTATGGGCATTTTGGAGCCGTGGGACTTTGGCAAGGTGGGGCCGTTTGACCCGGCCATGCAGGAAGGCGACTTCCGTGTCGTTTCCGTCGATGCGTCCACCAAGGACCAGGTGGTTATTGATAAGCTGGCGCTCGATGTTGCAGGCAACGATGCCGAGGCGGTGCTGGGGCTCAATAAAAATGGCATCCGCACATGGGCGCGCAAGGCCCGCAAGCACAAGGATGGTCTGGTGATGGTGCCGGTCTACTTTGTCGATCGCCCGGCGACGGACAGCCGCGACGGCGAGCAGGTGCGCATCGCCGTGAACGGCCAGACGGGTCGCGCGGCCGCGGTGGTGTTTAGCGACAAACGCGAGACGCACGTCGTGGCGCCGCTCAATCCGAGCCTGCATCTGTCCGGTGAGAGCACCGTGCATGCCACGCCCATCGAGGTCAAATACGTTAAGTCGCCGTTTCTGTACCAGATCGTGCGCCGTGGAGGCGGCGAGCAACCGCGTCAGGTGGCAGCGGCGACGGAGGGTTCTTACCGAGAGGAGAAGCCCAAACGCAAGGGATTGCTCGCTGCGATTTTTGGTAAGTAGGGGAGTGGTGCCGGGGCGTCGGGCTGCATCGCAAGGTCATGAGACGAATTTAAGACTGCTGGGAACGTGCTACCATTGCCGATAGCCTTAATCTTGTAAGAAGCGGAGGCCAGATTATGGGTTTTGCGGATCAGCAGCTTCAGCTTCAGGTACCGTATTCTCCTGACGACACGTTTAATGCCTTGAAGGCAGCTATGGAAAAGCTGCCTAAAGTAAAAGTTGATAGTGCATCGCCCACAACAAGAACAGTTGCAGCCGAGATTGGTATGAGCCTTTGGTCTTGGGGCGAAAATATCAGTATTTCGGTTGTTCCAGTTGAAGGCGGATCTGGCGTTACTGTCAAGTCGTCATCTAAGGTCAGGGCAAACGTATTAAACGGGGGCAAAAATGCAAAGAATATTGCCAAGATAGTCGATGCCCTATCGAAGGAGCTCGAGCGGTATCCGCAGGTTTCACAGACTATTGAGACGCTGGCGGATAGTGGTTGATGTAGTTGCAAGGCTTGAGAGGCTTGCAGCACTGCGTGAGAGTGGAGTACTTACCGAGGAAGAGTTTGCTGCAGAAAAGGCAAAAATCCTTTCGTAATCAGACATGATGGTTGGATTTGCATTCTATTATTGAACTTGTTTATACCAGGCTGAAAACATCGTGTGTAATAAAGGTGCGTAGTAGCCTCGTCTTGATTGGCAGATGTAAATAAACGGTGGAACGGCTGTAAAAGAGCCTTGCCGCTGGGTAAAATCAGGATGTGCCGCGGAACCCGCTCCTCAGCTACTCAAACTTCGGAGACGCGGGCAACGCAGGTATTATCGTCAAAAGGGTCGGTTGCAGCCGGCCCTTTGCATGACTCCCTTCGCTATCCGTTACTGCTTATATGCCCGCCAGATCGAGTAGAGGTTCCGGGCAATGCCGGTCACATACATCGAAAGGCGCAGGATTTCAAGAAACAAGTTCATAGGCTTCACCCCAATCGGAGATCGGAGCGTTGCCCGCAGGCGGATTCCGCGGCAGTCAAGATTTTACCTCACAGGCCGCGGTGGGAGACATCCTGCCCACCCCCTGGTTTGGAGCAGTGTCGATCTAACGGGCAATCAAGCCTTTAGCTCTCTTTGAATTGAGCAAGCATCTGCCCGAAGAAGCTTAGTTCGGATGGCTCATAAATGAGCGAACCGCCGTCCGCGGTCCTGTAGGCCCCGCAGGGGAGGTAACGCCCGTCGGGGAGGACGTAAAGGTTTTCTTCCTCCCTCAGTCCCGTTGGGAGTATCGGGGTCTCGTTTTCGTCCATTTGGAACTCATCGATATTCGCGATCTTCCTATCCATGATGCCTCCTACCTTATTTCTTGAATGGCGCCCTAAAACAAGCAGTTCTCAATCAGCTCTTTTCCGCGTAGGGCGTCGACCCACTCCTGCGGAATTGCATCGATGCCGTAGGCCGTGCCGGCGAGCGCACCTGCGACAGCTGCGGTGGTGTCGGTGTCGTCGCCCAGGTTGACGGCGGCAAGTGCGCACTCTTCGTAGCTGTTAGTGTTGACGAAGCACCAGGTGGCTGCCTTAAGCGTGTCACGCACGAAGCCGCCGGACCTGATTCCCTGCTCCGGTATGCTTGTCAGCTGGAGCGCCCACGAGGGAAGTGTGCCATTCAGCACGCCTCTCATCAGCTCGACAAATATAACGCATGCGTCGGTCGACGTTCTGTGGGCGTGCGTAATGGCGGAGACCTCGCAGATCTCCTCGTCTGTTGCATCGGTGAACGCCAGGGGAGCGATGCGCATGAGCGATCCGTTGCCATTGTCGCGCTCGCCGGAGCCTCCCTTACCGGAGTGAAGTGCGCGGGCGGTTGTATCACCGTAGTCGAAAACGCCGTCGATCGTATACTTGCCACGGGCAATCCAGCTTACGAACTTGCTGCGCATGTCTGCGGTGTCGATATGCCCGAGCTCCCTAATCGAGTCGCAGGCAGCAAGCGTCATGGACGTGTCATCGCTCCAGGTGCCGGCGGGCTGCCCATGCGCGCCGTAGCCGATCATGTCGGTGCATTCGAACGTGCCGCGAGGCATAAACTCGTAGGGAACGCCCAGCGCGTCGCCGACGGCAAGTCCATAGATGCAGTCGCGCAATGTTGTTTTCGGTCCGTCTGTCAAGGAGCGCTCCTCTTATGTCGGGGGATATGAAACACCGTGGGGGGGTATCGGTCGCAACGTGCCGCTACCCTTGCGTTTCGCCATTAGTCGCTTCGTTGATGGCGCGGTACTCGGCGCTCAGCTCGCGCGCCAGCTCTTCCTTGCTTGGAAGATACGGCAGGTATTTGGCGGCAAACACTTGGTCGTTGTATTCGGGCAGCGTGTACTCGACAATCGAATCGCTTTTGTCCGCGCAGAGCACGATGCCTATGGGCGGATTGTCGCCTTCGTTCATGAGCTCGCGTGTGTAGTAGTTCACATACATTTGCATCTGGCCCAGGTCCTGATGCGTAAGGTCATCGGTCTTAAGGTCGATGAGCACGAAGCAGCGCATCAGATAGTTGTAAAACACAAGGTCAATATAGAAATGGCGCCCATCAAAGGTGATGCGCTTTTGGCGCGCCTCGAAAGCGAAGCCACGGCCAAGCTCCAGCAGGAACTTCTGAAGATGCGTTATGAGTGCCTGCTCTAGATCGCTCTCGCGAAACGCAGCATCGTCCGTGAAACCTAAAAACTCCAGTACGTATGGGTCGCGGATGATATCCTCGGGGCGACGAGCCGGGGCGCTCTTTTGGATTTCCTTGGTGACGGCCTCCTTGTCCTTGCTGGCAAGTAGGCGCTCTCGGAACATGGTGTTGATCTGGCGTTCGAGCTGACGCGTGCTCCAGCGAGAATCGGCGCATTCGTTCATGTACCATGTTCGAGTTTCGGGGTCAGGAATGCGTATTAACCTGCGGTAATGTGTCCAGCTCAATTCGGGACGCAGTGAGTCCCGAATTGGAAATGCAAGATGGAACTGACGCATTTTACGCATCTCTCTTGCTTCAAAACCTTTACCAAAATCCTTGGTAAGTCTGATTGCGAGGGCCTTGAGCAGCGCCTCTCCATACTTGGCGCGCTCCTCTCCGCCCTGCTCATCAACAATGCTCTTGCCGATATCCCAATACGCCTCAACCATCGCAAAGTTAACGGCGGTATAGGCCTTGTCGCGAGCGGCGTTGAGAATCGAGGAAACCTGCTTGTAAAAAACTTCTGGCACGATTGCCGATTCTCCACGGTTTACCAGTTCGCCCATCACTGTCGCCCCACTTTCCTCTTGTGGAATGCATCTTTATCGCATTTAGTT
Source organism: Collinsella sp. (assembly GCA_019425015.1). GTDB lineage: Bacteria > Actinomycetota > Coriobacteriia > Coriobacteriales > Coriobacteriaceae > Collinsella. The sequence goes on along the minus strand of JAHYYJ010000006.1, from coordinate 27,944 downwards.
TAAAGCCTCGCGCGGACACGAATTGCTGTGCTGTCTGGCACCTTCGCATGGGAGCCTTGCGGTGACTAAAATGTGGCCATAGAGGCAGTTTTAGCGAACCCCGCGGGAGTGACACGCATGGATAACAACACTTTGCTGTTCCAGGACAAAGGTTCGGGTAGGTTTAAAGACGTTAAGGTCTACCCCAACCGTATTGAGGTGCTCAAGAAGGGCGCTTTTGGTGGCAAGCACACCGAAATTGTCTATCTTAAGGACATTACGGGCGTCAATAGAATCAAAGGCCGCGATGTTTTTCTGCGTAACAGGCTGTTGACTGCTTGCGTCTTTAGCCTGAGCAGCCGTGCGAAGGCCCAGGAGTTTGTTAACGCGCTGAACATGGTGATGTAGCCTATGGCGACGTTTGGGCCAAGGTGAAAATCGGGGCGCAGAACGGTATTCTGCGCCCCGATTGAGTTGATGCGCCCAAAAAAACTGGCTTGCCTATTCGTTAACGTCCTCGGTATTGTCGCGGTCACTGGCAAGCATTGCCGCGCCGGCGACCGTTGTCGCCACGGCGGCAGCGGCGAGCCCGGCGGCAATGCCGGAGCCGTCGCCCGTGTCGGCGAGTTTTCCGCCCGAGCTCTTGCCCTGGTCGCTCTTGTTGCCGCCGCCGTTCTTGTCGGTGCCGCCTGCGTTGGAACCCGTGCCGCTGCCGGTGCCGCCTGCACTGCTCGAGGCCGCTACGGTAAAGCTTGCTGCTCCATCGCTGGCGAGCGTGTAGTTCTGTGCTGCGTCGCCCAAAAGGCCTTTCGCGCGCACCCAGTACGTCCCTGCGGCAAATGTTTCGCCCTCGGCCATTGCCGTGCCCGGAGCGCCGTTCGCGTCGTGCACAAACTCGAGCTGGGCCGTGCAGGCATCGGTTTCGAGCTTGCCGTCGAGCAGCGCCGTGATCTTGGCGCGCACGTCCTCGCCGGCCTTAAGGCCTTCAAGCCCCTCAAAATGGGGCGTCAGCGCGCGTCGATCGATATCGATGGGCACAGAGCCCTGCAGCCCCGTAACGGTCTCGTTGCCCAGGGCGTCGACATCCACATATTTGATGTCAAACGCATCGCCCGAAGCTGTCGCGTTGAGCGCTTTGCTGCTGTCGGCAAGGCGGAAATGACCCTCGCCAACGGTCTTGCCATCCTGGAGCGAGGCATCGCTCAGCGAGTCGCCGTACGTCATGCGCATGCGGGTCGGGAGATAGTACGGGAGATAGTACGAAGCCGTCTGCTTGTGCTCCGTATCGTAATTGCGCTGATAGATGCTCCGGGCCAGCGCCGCATCAACAAAGTCGGATGCGATGATGCCAATGTGCTTGAGGTAATCTGACTTTGTATCCTCGATGCCGCTGGGATTGATGTACGGGCTCTTGTACAGATGCTCGTTGACGACTCGCGCCGCGGTAAAAGGATTGCTTCCTTGCTTGTGGTTCGTGCAGCTGGTGTAGTTGATAGACCAGCAGCGCTCCAGGACTTGCTCCTTGGCCCCGTTATCGTCCTCGACATCTACCTCGTTGCGGGTGAGCTTGGCCGTCTCCTGCAGGGCCATATCGACCCAGCTGATCTTGTCAGTTCCGGTGCATTCGTAATGGTCCTGGGCATATACCTTGGTGCAATAGGGCTTTTCGTCACTCGTTTTCCCCACGGCTTCAAAGCCCCGCTCGTCTCGAACGAGACACATAGAGGCGCTGTCGGTGTGCGCTGCGATTTTGTCGTCCCATTCGGTGAGGTCGAGGCCCCACGTGTGGCCGCTTACGCTGCTGCCGGCGAGCGTAAATCGACGCAGCAAGACGATTTTCCCGCGCACCTCGCCCAGCGTGGGGATGCGGCTCGATGTGTAGAACAGATTGGGGTTCTTGTCCATAACATTGGCAAAAGCCGTCGTGAGGCTTTCGTCGGTAGCCTCGTCGTTGCCCCGCGACACGAGCATGATGAGCGCTTCTTTCGGGTTTTCGCTCAAAAACGTATTGAAGTACCCGATGACATCGGAGAGATGCATAAAGTTCCCGTCTTTTTTGAGCAGGTAGCAATCTCCGTGGTCGATGCCGGGGTTCTCACCCTTTCCGAGTCGAATATCAAAGTAGCGAACGCCTTCGAGCAACTGCGTGGGGATGTAATCCTGCTGGCACTTTGCAAGCGAGGTTTGGGGCTCGGTGTCGTTGTCGACGCTGCAGCTGCCCGAATCATGCGTACCCGGGATGCTCAGCTCGTCGAGGAACTTGTTGTCGTCGACGTATTTCATCCAACATGGCCCATCGACGTAGCTGCTATACGTGGTCCAGTCGATGCTGCTAACTGTGGCATTGGTCTTGTCCATGCTGTAGCCGACAAGCTCGAGCTCCCACGGAATGCTCTTACTCTTATGGCAGATCTTATTGTTGTCCTGGTCTTTGCCGTCCTTTTCTATGGCCAGGTACTTAATGTCTTTTTTCTCGGTTTCTTTCTCGACCGTGCGGTCTCGGATGATATAGGTACCGTTTGATTGACGCTTGAACGCAAAAGAGCGACTGGCCTTGCCGTCATGCTCGCCACTCCATACGTGGATGACCTTTCCATCTTTGTCCGAGTCGCCATCGACCGACCAAATGCTGTAGCCCGTCTTCTTGTGCTCTTCGAAATTGAGCAGGGTGCGGATGGCATACCAGTTTGTATCGTCATTCTTGGTCGTTACGTTCTCAAGGATGAGCTTGCTGGACGTGCCGTCATTAAATAGGTGGCAGACGTTGCCGATGACGTTGCCGTCTTCGTTGACGCTCGCGGTGCGAAAATAGCCCGCGGGGCGAAGGCGAATGACGAACTTGTCGAGGGTGGCCGCCGGTGTGGGTGCGTCTTCTGCAAATGCCGCGCGCAGGGGAATGCCCAGCGCTGCGGTTTCGGGCAGGCTTGCAAGCGGCGACAACGCCGCAAGTCCTAGGCCCAGCGTAAATGCTCGGCGACTGATGGCGTGGTGTTCGGTCATAACTCCTCCATTCGCAGGGTGCGGTTATGCGCTCGTTTTGGTCACTATACTGCCTAGTTGTTTAAAGGTGTCGGCTTAAATTGTCTGCGCGGCGTTATAAATCGGTGGGCGGACGTGCTGGGGTGCTTGTTCATGTTGTGCTGCCGCCGGGCTTGGGGGATCTGGGTACCCAGCATCCTTGCGTTCGTCGGCTACCGGCATAAGAAAGGGAGGGTCGGTGGCCGGCCCTCCCTTGGTACGAAGCGCTGGGTTACTGTCGCTTGCTTGCGCTGCGCTCGTGTTTCCCATTGCGCTCGCCAGTCGCTTAGCGCTTGATCTCGATATCGTCGAGCTTAACATCCATGGCCTCGGTCTTGGCCTTGGCGATATCATCGGCAAACTCCAGAGACTTCATCATGGTCTCGACGGCATCCTTGTGCTCCTCGACGTTATCGATGCGCACGTAAACGCTGCCGCCGTCAACGTCGGTAAAGTACTCGGTCGTTACGCCGCCCGAGTGCGTAAAGTAAGCACTGCGCCAGGTCTTGCCGTTGTATTTAACGGGGTCGCTCTCGGTCCATCCGGAGTTGGCCTTCCACTTTGCCTCGTAGTCGAACAGCTCGTCGGCGTTCTTGTCGGGGTCGAAGACGGGAATGAAGCGGTCGCTCGCATGCTCGCTCTCGGTGAACTTAAACTGGGCCCTGTCGGCCGTGTCACCGGCAACGTCGGTGATCTCGACGCCCTCGGGGACCTCGACCTTAAACCAAATGAAGTCGGTCCTCATATCCACGGCTGGCTTTTCTGCTCCGCCGCCACCGCCACTGCCGGTAGCGCCGCCGCTGCCACCGCAGCCCACCAGGGCAACCGCGGCAAAGAGACTGATGCAGAGGGTGAGAATCGCTAAGGCCTTCTTTTTCATGGTCGTGTCCTCCTCGATCTGTAACCGCCCATGGATTACCTGCCTTTACTGTACGCGTGGACGGCTCGCTAGGGTGGGCCATGTGTCCCATTCTGAGGGCCGGATTTGCGCCGTTAAGTGGCAATATGCGCGGGCGCAAAAGAGGGGAGGGCCGATGTTGTCGGCCCTCCCCGGGGTTGGGTGCCCGTTGTTTTAATGGGGCGCGCGTACGTGGGCGTGTGCGGGGTCCCGTTACTTGATCTCGATGCTCGAAATCTCAACTTCGCGTGCCTCGGCAACTGCCTTCGCCATGTCATCGGGGAACTCGATGGAGTTGAGGAGCGTCTCGGCTTCTTTCTCGTGCTGATCGAAGTTCGCGATGAGAACGCAGACGCTTCCCGGTTCAACGTCGGTAAAGAGATAGGTATGGGTGCCGCGGTTGTCCTCGCACGTTCCGGTGAGCCATGTCCTGCCGTTGTACTCGACGGGGTCGCCAACTTTCCACTGGAACATGCTGTTCTTTCGACCCTCATCGGCAAGAGCTTCTTCTGCCGTCATCTTCTCTTCCCAAACGGGGATAAAGCGGTCGACTGTGGTGTTCTCGTTCTCGGGGAAGGTGAGCTGGACCCTGTCGGCGTTCTTGCCGGCGGAGTCGCTCACGCCAACGCTCTCGGGCATCTCGACCTTAAACCAGATAAAGTCAGTCTTTTCGGCGACGGGGGCCTTTTCCTTGCCTTCGCTCTTTGAGGTGCTGCTGCCTCCGCCCGATGCGATCCCGCCGCAGCCCACAAGGGCGAGCGCGGCAAAGAGGGCGATGCAAAGGGAAAGGATCGATAGGGTCTTTTTCTTCATGGTGGCGTCCTCCTTGTCTGTTAGGGGCATCGTGTGCAGCGGTTCGCCAATCGGCGGTTGCGCTTGCACATGATGGCTTTATTTGCTGTGTGGTGATTCCTCCGTTCTGTGTCCGGCGCCGTGGCGAGCGTTGCCCCAGCATGGGGCTCCTTATCTATATGTATGCCCCAGTTGCCGCCGTCCGAGAGTCCCGAAACGTGGGCCATGTGTCCCATGTTTGCGTCGCTGCCGCCTATCGTGTGTCATAGAAATCCGCGATGGCCAGGTGCGCTGACGCTCATGTGCTTATGGGCTAGACTTAGCACCATTACGTGTTCGATGTGGTTGGTTGGCGGTTGCCGCCCGACCGTGTATATGACTTGAAGGTGCGTGCGCATGAGCCAAGAGATGATGGATAAAACCTGTCGAGAGTTTGCCGAGGCGCTTGCCGCACGCGAGCCGGTGCCCGGCGGCGGCAGTGCGAGCGCCTTTGTGGGCGCGCTGGGCGCCTCGCTTTGCGGAATGGTCGCTCGTTATGGGGCAACCAATCCCGCGCTTGCGGATCGCGCGGACGATCTGACGCGCGCATTTGCCAAGGCAGACGAGTTGGCGCAGGAACTTGTGGGTCTGGTTGCCGAGGATGTTCGTGCATACGGCCAGGTGTCCGCGGCATACGGTATTTCCCGTGATGATCCGGCTCGGCCCGCGGCGATTCAGGATGCGTTGCGCGTGGCGGCCATGCCTCCGTATCGGATTATGGATGCCTGCGGACGCGCGCTGGCGCTGCTCGAGGACATGGCCGATAAGGGCTCGCGCCAGCTGCTGTCCGACGTGGCATGCGGTGCGGTGTTCTGCCGCGCCGCCATGCAGGGCGCGAGCTTGACGCTCTTTGCCAATACCACGTCTATGAAAGACCGGGCGCGCGCCGAGGAGCTCGAGGCGGCGTGTGATGAGCTGCTGGATACGTGGCTGCCGCGCGCCGATGCGCTGGCGCGCCGTGCCGCCGACGCCGCAAGGAAGAGGGGATAGCCATGGCCGTGCTGCTTAAAGGCGCTCCCGTTGCCCGCGCTTTGACTGAGGATCTCGCTGCTCGCTGCGCGGCTTTGCGCGAGCGCGGCGTTGTGCCGACGCTTGCTATCGTGCGTGTGGGCGAGCGCGAGGACGACCTGTCTTACGAACGTGGCGCCCTCAAGCGCTGTGAGAAGGTTGGCATCGAGGCGCGTCGTGTGTTGTTGCCGGCTGATGTTTCGCAGGATGAGTTGCTGGCGGCTATCGAGGGCATCAACGCCGACCCCGCTGTCCACGGCTGCTTGCTGTTTCGCCCGCTGCCCGCCGGCCTTGACGAGGATGCGGTTGCCGCGGCGCTCGATCCTGCCAAGGACGTTGACTCCATGACGCCGGCGTCGCTGCTTACCACGCTTTCGGGTCGCGGGGAGGGCTTTGCCCCTTGCACGGCCGAGGCCGTGTTGGCGTTGCTGGACCATTACGGTGTTGAACTGGATGGGGCCAAGGTTGCCGTCGTCGGTCGGTCGCTGGTGATTGGTCGTCCCGTTGCCGCCATGCTTACGGCTCGCAATGCCACGGTGACAATGTGCCATACGCATACGCGCGACTTGGCTGCCGAGTGCCGCGCGGCTGATATTGTGGTTGCGGCCGTTGGACGCGCGCGTACGATTGGCGCGGATGCGGTTCGCGAGGGCCAGACGATCATCGATGTTGGCATTAATTGGGACGAGGCCGCTGGCAAGCTGGTCGGCGATGTCGATTTTGATGCTGTGGAGCCGATCGTTGGCGCAATTACTCCCGTGCCGGGTGGCGTGGGCGCTGTAACGACGGCGGTTCTCGCCAAACACGTGATTGAAGCGGCGGAGTGCGCATCGAAATAGGCGTTTTAGGCTGTATAGAGGGTCAGTTATATACCCACTGTGCAAAAAACGCCAAATATGAGTACTGTTGCAAAGATAGTCACATATGTTTTATGACATTTGGGCTTCCTAGTGATATCCATTATCGTTAGGAAGCTCATTTTATTGAACCTATGGGGAATAACGTTGTCTTGCTTTTGGACAAATAGGGATTTTCGGCACTCATTACAAGGAAATTTGCTGCTACTAAATTGGTGACAGTACTCATATTTGGCATTTTTTGCACACAGAGGTCCCGAGGGGGTTCCGAGGGGCCGCGGTTTCGCCCTTTTTGCGCCGAAGCGATACACTGTTGCCGTTTGATTTCTTCGCTCAAGGAGGATGCGCATGCCGTGCACAACGATTTTGGTTGGTAAGAACGCGAGCTACGACGGGTCGACGCTGGTTGCCCGCAACGAGGATTCGTCCAACGGGGTGTTTGAGCCCAAGCGCATGCGTGTTGTGCACCCCGACGAGCAGCCGCGTGTCTACACGAGTGTCTTGAGCCACCTGACCGTTGAACTGCCCGACAATCCCATGCGTTACACAAGCGTCCCCGACGTCATCCCCGGTCACGGCATTTGGGCCGAGGCCGGCTTCAACGAGCTCAACGTTGGCATGTCCGCAACCGAGACGCTCACCACCAATGAGCGCGTCCGCGGCGCCGATCCGCTCGTGGACTATGTGCCCGCCAAGGGCAACGAGGGCGAGGACGGCTATGTTCCGGCGCAGCCCGGCGGTCTGGGCGAGGAAGACATGGTGACCCTGGTACTGCCGTACGCCAAGTCCGCCCGTGACGGCGTACGCATCCTTGGTGACCTGCTCGAGCGCTATGGCACCTACGAGAACAACGGCATTGCTTTTAGCGATGTGGACGAGATCTGGTGGCTCGAGACCATCGGCGGCCACCACTGGATCGCCAAGCGCGTGCCCGATGACGCCTATGTGACCATGCCCAACCAGCTGGGTATCGACAGCTTTGACCTGGACGATGCTGAGGGCGCGCAGGCCGACCACATGTGCTCCGCCGACCTGCGCTCCTGGATGGCCGAGTGGCATCTGGACCTGACGCTGGGTGTTAAGGGCGACGGTCCCGCCGCGGTCTTCAACCCGCGCGAGGCCTTTGGCTCGCACAGTGACAGCGACCATGTCTACAACACGCCGCGCGCCTGGTACATGCAGCGCTGTCTCAACCCCAGCGATGTGTGGGACGGTCCCGACGCCGACTACACGCCCGAGAGCGACGACATCCCCTGGAGCCGCGTGCCCGAGCGCAAGGTGACCCTCGAGGACATTAAGTACGTGCTTTCGAGCCACTACCAGGGCACGGAGTACGATTGCTACGGCAGCAAGGGCACGCCTGCCACGCGCAGCGCCTATCGTCCCATCGGCATCAACCGCAACAGCCAACTCGCCGTGCTGCAGCTGCGCCCCTATGCGCAGCCGGCGTATCGCGCCGTGCAGTGGATGGCCTTTGGCTCCAACTCGTTTAACGCGCTCGTGCCGCTGTACGCCAATGTCGAGACCATGCCCGAGTACTATGCCGGCACGCAGGCTCGCGTGACGTCCGAGAATTTCTATTGGGCAAATCGCCTGATTGGTGCCTTGGCCGATGTTCGCTTCCATGAGTGCGGTCGCGCGGTCGAGGATTATCAGGAGAAGGTCGGCGGCATGGGCCACAAGCAGATTCACGACGTTGACGCTATCGTAGCCGCGCTGCCCAAGGCCGAGGTGCCTGCCGAGCTCGCCCGCGCCAACGAGGAGTTTGCCGAGCGCGTGCGCGTGGAGACCGATGCTCTTTTGGGCAAGGTGCTCTACACCACGAGCTGTGCCATGAAGAACTCCTTCGCGATGAACGACAACGTGAGGTAGGGATTTCCCGGCGATCGAATAGCGCTAAAACGCTTTGTCGCTTTCACTCGATCTTGGGTACAAGAACGCCAATGCAGTTGTTTATGATTGGAGACAACCATGGTTATGAAACTCGATCAGCTTGTTAACGGCGCCATCAACGTTGGCTTTGGCGCTGCCGCCGTTGCCGTCGAAGGCGGCAAAAAGGTCCTCGACGACCTTAATACCAAGGGCGAACAGGTTCGCAAGGACACCGCCACCCCCGATATCGCCCGCAGTGTGTCCGACATGTTTGAGCAGGCCGGTGGCACCATCTCCGATCTGACCGAGCGCTTGGGCATGCAGGGCGAGACCGCGGCCCAGCGCGTGCTCGACGAGCTCATCCTGGCCCGCGTCCGCGTCATGACCGCCCCCGAGCGCACGGCCTTCCTGGCCCATGTGCGCGACATCGTCGATTCGGTCGAGGACAACGTGACCTCGGTGCCCGTCGAGTCCGTTGAGCCCGACGATGCGAAGGATACCGAAGAGGCCGAGTAGCAGCGCAGATGGCAGATTCCACCACCGATTACAACAATCTAGATCCCTTGGGTGACGAGGCGGCGGTTGTCGATGAGGTCGAGGCGGCCGTCTCGGGCGCTCGCAAAAAGCCGCGCGCTGTCGATATGGTCCCCGAAGAGCCCGACGCGATGGCGCCAGACGAGGAATACCAGCTCACGCCGGCGGGTCGCCGCGAGCGCATCGGGCAGATTGTTCGCCTGGTCAAAAAGTACCGCGTGTGGGATAACCTCACGCCGGTTCGTTTGCGCCGCCTGCTCGAGGAACTCGGCCCCATGTTCGTTAAGATGGGGCAGATTCTGGCCAACCGGTCCGAGATTCTGCCGCAACGCTTTTGCGACGAGCTGCGTCGTCTGCGCTCCGACGTGGAGCCTGTGCCGTACGAGGTCGTACTCAGTTGTCTGGAAGAAGAATACGGCCTGCGCCTGGGGGAGATGTTCGATGCGATCGACCCCAATCCGCTCGGTAGCGCGTCGCTCGCGCAAGTGCACCGCGCTCGTCTGGTGACGGGCGAGGACGTGGCCGTCAAGGTGCAGCGCCCCGGTGCGCAGCAGGTTATGGCGCAGGACATCGATATCATCCGCTCGGTGGTGCGTATCGTTTCCAAGTTCGTCAACACCGATCAATTCGTTGACCTGCACGGCGTAGTCGAGGAGTTGTGGACCTCGTTTCGCGAGGAGACCAACTTTTTGGCCGAGGCCCAAAACCTCAACGACTTCTACGAGTTCCATAAGAGCGTTCATGGCGTGACGTGCCCTAAGTCCTATCTGGACCTGTGCACCGAGCACGTGGTGGTCATGGATTACGTCGACGGCATTTCGATCGCCGATCCTGAACGCTTGGTGGCCGAGGGCTATGACTTGGAAAAGATCGGTGCCGCTATCGTCGAGGACTACTCGACGCAGGTGCTCGATGACGGCTTTTTCCATGCCGACCCGCATGCGGGAAACATCATTCTCAAGGACGGCATCGTTTACTTTATCGACTTGGGCATGGTCGGACGCATGTCGAGCCACGATCGCGGTATCGTCAAGGACATGATTTTCGCCGTGGCCGAGGGTGACGTGCCCAAGCTCAAGGATTCGCTCATGCGCTTTGCCGTGACGCGCGGCGATTCGGCCGAGCTCGACCATTCGGCCTTTTTGTCCGATTTGGACTTTATCGTTGCCGACTTTGCGGGGCTCGATCTTAAGGACCTGGATATCGGCGAGTTTTTGACCTCGCTGTTAAATCTGGCGCGCAAAAACGACGTTGAGCTGCCGAGCGTGGTGACGATGTTCGCGCGCGGCATGGTGACGCTCGAGGGTTTGCTGACCGAGTACATGCCCAACGTCAACATGATCCAGATCATCCAGACGCACATTAAAAACGAGAAAAGCACCTATGCGCGCGTGCGCGACATGGGGCGCGATCTTGCCGCGAGCAGCTATCGCGCGGCGAAGGGCTCACTCGAGGCGGCCGAGTATCTGGGCTTGGCTTCGCGTATGCTCACGCGCGGTCAGCTTAAGGTGAACACGCAGATTATGAGCAGCGATAAGGCGCTGCGACAGCTGGGCGGAATTATCGACCGCATGTCGATGGCTATCGTTATCGCCGGCCTGTTTATCGGTTCGTCGGTGGTGTACTACGCACGCATCGAGCCGGTTGTGTTTGGTATCCCAGTCATTGGCTTTATGGGCTACGTGAGCGCGCTGGTGCTGGCGCTTATGCTGGGTCGCGAGATCTGGCGCAACAGCCACGGTGGCAAGCACTAGAGGCTGCGATCGTCACCGCAATTTCCTATCGCAAACAATAGCTTTTCCCTTGGGCTTCGCCTGTGTGCGGGGCCCTTTTGCGTGATACCATTTTGACGGTAATAATCGATGGCCTAGATGGTGGTGCGGAGACGCACGAATGCGCGGTTTTCCTGCGCGTTTGGGAGAATCGGGGTGCAAGTCCCCGGCTGTACCAGTAACCGTAATTCCTCTTGGCTCGGGATGTTCGCGTCGCAGATCGGACGGCGCGCCCGAGTCGTTAAGGTTAAGTCGGATCGCCTCCCATCTTGCGTGCGGCTGCGGCGTATGCCGCCGGTGTGCATAGGGCTCTGGAGGGAAGGAGGACCCCGATGGGGGAACTCGAGCGCAACATGCGCGATGACGTGGGGCAGCCTCAAGGCAACGCTCCAAGTACAGACAATGGGGGACAAATGGATATGTTTGAGGACGAGCGTGTGTGCGCCTCGTTGCATCGCCGTGGCGCGATTGCACGCGGTATAGCCAAGCGCGGCCTGGTGGCATTCCTGGCCTTCGCGATGGCCTTTGGCACCACGCCGGCTCAGCTGTGGGCCGAGGGCGCCGAGGGCATTGCCGAGGCTGTGGCTCAGGCTGCGACGCCGGGCGAGGACGCAGCGCTTGCGGGCGGCGCCGCTGAGCAGAGCGGCGCCGAGGTTTCGGATTCCGGGAGCGCGCCTGCAGCCAGTGCCGCCACAACAGAGGCGGCAACTGGCGACGCAGGCTCGGCGACGGGGGAGAGCCCTGCCTCGAGCGAGCAGTCTTCGACGGCATCCGCTGGCCAAGCAGGATCTGCCGCCGCGGCTGCCGTTCAGACAGAGAACCCGACAGAAACCGGCGATGTCGCCAAGAAGCAAGTCGAGGTCTCGTTCTCGATTATCGGCACCGATGCCGACGGCAAGACTCAGACCTGGGTGGCACCTACGCAGCTTAAGCTCGACGAGGGCTCGACGGCTGCGGACGCCTTCGTTAAGCTGCAGCAGAAGACGGGCTTCAAGGCGAAATACGATCCGAACACGGCATACGGTTTCTACCTCGAAAGCATCACGTCCCCGAGCGATGGCCGCACGCTTGCCTTCGATCCGGCGACTTATGCCTACTGGCAGCTGTTCGTCGACGGCGTGTCTTCCTCGGTTGGCGCGAGCGGCGTTAAGCTCGCCCCGGGGCAGAAGATTGAGTTTGCCTATACGGCTGGTAGCGCGTCCCCTGTCGTTAAGGACCAGGTTGCCGCAAATGTGACCGTCATTGGTCGCGATGCCCAGGGCAAGACTCAGACCTGGGTCGACAACGCGCAGTATGTGGTGACGTCCGGCTCGAACGCACTTGACCTTACAAAGGTCGCGCTCGAGGCGAATGACATCGATGCCGTTGTTGCGGGCTCCTTCATTCTGAGCCTTAAGTACAACGGCGTTGAGCTGGGTAAGCCGCTCGATCATTCGACCTATTGGCAGCTGTTCATCAACGGCAAGTCGAGCGACTGCACGGCAGACAATGTCACCATTCATGCTGGCGATACCGTTACGTGGTTCTACGGTGGCTGGGGCGACCAGTTGCCCTCTGATTCCGTCAATGCTTCCGTTCAGGTACTTGGTAAGGACAAGGACGGCAAGCAGCAGGTTTGGGCTTCGACGGGCCAGACGAGTCTCAAGGCGGGCTCTACTGCCAAGGACCTGTTGGAGCAGACTGGTCTTGATCTCGTTACTAGTGAAGAGTCTTGGGGCTGGTACCTCAGCGGCATTAAATCGCCGCTTGACGGTAAGACCTATAAGTCTGATCCTGCAACCCGCAGTTATTGGCAATTCTATGTAAATGGCAAGTCCGCCACGGTCGGTGCCGGCAACTACGAACTCCAAGATGGTGACGCCGTCACCTTTATGTATGGTGCTGACGCCGATGCCCTTCCTGGTCAGGTTCTTGGGTCTGTCGATGTTATCGGCCCCGATGTCAACGGCAACAATACTCGCTGGGGCTCGGCAAGCAATGTTTCTTTGCCCGAAGGCTCTACTGCCCAGAACCTTATTGAGACGGTTCTGAAGGCCAAGGGCGTTACGTACAACGGCTCCCAGAGTGGTGAGTACTGGTTCCTCAATTCCATTAACTCGCCGTTCGATCACAAGCCGTATGCCTGGGATGCTGCGACCAATAAATCTTGGCATCTGTATATCAATGGAGAGCCCTCCTTACTCTGCGCCAACCAGATTACGCTCAAGAGCGGCGATAAGGTTACGCTTGCCTATACCACCGACGATTCGCCCATGCCCGATCCCGACAAGATTGTCGTGGACCCGAGTGCGACGACTCCTGATTGGGATGCCGAGTGGGCCGGCTACGGCAACAGCGGCAACGGTACGTCCGTAACGGATGCCAAGACGCCTGCGCAGGCCGCCGGTCTTAAGTGGGCCTTCGATTGGAAGGCCGAGTCTGGTCAGCAGTATGCCAACTGCAGCGAGCCTGTCATTGCTAACGGTTTTGTGTACATCGCGACCGAGAACGAGCTCATTAAGATCGATTCGTCCACGGGCAAAAAGGTTGCCTCTGCGCCGCTTGCCTCCAAGGTGAGCTATACCTCTCGTCCGATCTATACCAATGGCCTTATCATCGTTCCGCTCAACGGCGGTGCGGTCCAGGCGATTACTGCTGACAAGCTGATCTGCAAGTGGCTGACGCCTGGTTTGACGGACTTGACGCAGAGCTCCTGCACCGTCGTTTCGGATGGCGAGTACATCTATGTTGGTACGGTCGATATTTCGTATGACGAGAACTACAACGCGACCTACGGCAACGGCTCCCTGAAGCGTATCAAGATTGCCACGGGCGAAGTCTCTTGGCAGAACATTGACCCTTCCGAGGGCTATTATTGGACTGGTGCTGCGCTGACGGATAAGTACACCATTGTTCCTACGAGCGCGGGCACGCTTAAGTGCATTGATAAGACGACGGGCGATGTCGTTTCGACCATGAAGCTCGGCGCTGTCGCAAATGCCGATTGCATTGCCGATCCGTCCAATGGTTCGACCTTCTATCAGATGACGCACGACGGAATGCTCCATGTGATTTCGCTTTCGGCAAAGGGCGTGCTGAGTGAACAGAAGACGGTTGATCTGGGCCTTACGAATAATCTGAGCGCCCCTGCGGTGTCTGGTGACAATCTGATTGTCGGCGGACAGACGGCTAAGGGCTCTGCTCTGGTTCTCTATAACCTGAAGACGGGTAAGACCACGATGGTCGCTGCTGCCGACGGCAAGGCGCTGCCGGCTGGCCTCAACGGTATTGCTGCTACTCCGCTGGTGAGTGTTCAGGGCGGCAAGACCTACGTGTACTTCACCGTGAACAGTGCGGATAGCAAGGATTACGTCAACTACTCTGCTGGTGGTGGCGTGTATCGCTATACGCTCGGCGACGCAGAGGCGACGCAGATTTATGATGCGGCCGGCCATTACCAATACTGTGACTCTCCGGTCATTGCCGATGCTTCTGGCAACCTCTACTACATCAATGATTCGGGCATGCTGTTCAAGCTCGGGGCTGTTGAGTCTTGGACGGTTGCCTTTAATTCCAACGGCGGGTCTGCTTGCGACACTAAGTTTGTGGCTACGGCCGACGGCAAGCTGGTCAAGCCGGCCGATCCGACGCGCGATGGCTACACTTTCGGCGGTTGGTTCACCGATGAGGCTTGCACGCAGGCGTATGACTTCAGTACGCCGGTGACGGCCGATCTGACGCTGTATGCCAAGTGGACCAAGAATGCCGTTAACCCTGGCGGCAATGGCGGTTCTGGCACTAATGGTGGCAACGGTGGCGCTGGCAACGGTTCCGGCGCTGGCACTGGCACTGGCACTGGCACGGGTTCCGGCTCCGGCACGAAGGGCCAGCAGGCCGGCGGCGCTATCGCCCCGGGTCAGAAGCCGGTGACCAAGACGACGGTGTCGACCAAGACCGAGACCAAGGACAACAAGTCCGACAAGAAGGACTCCGATAAGTCCGATAAGAAGGACGAGAAGAAGTCTGACAAGAAGGACAGCAAGTCCGACAAGAAGTCCGATTCCAAGTCCGATACGGGTGCTGCTTCCACGACCACTGCTAAGAAGTCCTCTAGTGCTTCCGAGCAGGAGACTGGCACCAACCCGCTCGCCATCGTTGGCATCGCCGCCGGCGTCATCGGTCTCGCCATCGTCGGCGTGTTCGTGTTCACCAAACGTCGGTAGGTGAGGGCTGTGTCCAATAAATCCAAGGACGCTGACCCCAAGCAACCAGATTCCTCGTTTATCCAGCTTGACGATGCAAAGCAAAAGGGCGCCGCTTCGGCGGCGTCCGCCCCTCGCCGCAAGGCGCTCCTCGGCGTTCTGACTGCCGCGTGCACCATTCTGATCGTCGTCTCGCTGGGTTTCGTCCATCCTTCCGCAAGCGGTGCCTGGTCTATCGACTGGATCATTCAGGCCGTGACGGGGGAGAGCGTCGTCACCAAGGACACCAAGGCGTCTGGCTCGTCTGCCGCTTCGGGCGAGGCCAGTTCCAAGGATTCCAAGTCATCGAATGACGCAAAAGATGAGTCCAAGCATTCTGATGAGTCCAAGTCCAAGGACGATTCCGAGTCTTCAAACAAGGAATCGGACAAGAACTCGGATAACAAGAAGTCCGAGGACCAGGACGGCAAGAAGTCTGGCGATAAATCCGCTGCCCAAAATACGGGAGCCGGTGATACTTCCAATGCGTCTGGCGGTGCTTCTTCGGGCGGTGGCCAGTCGTCTGATGGAGCCTCATCCTCTAATGGTGGAAACGCCTCCTCGGGCGGCCAGAGCGGCTCGCAGGAGTCCAGCTACATAACAGTGACGGTTTCGGTCACATCGAGCGCTGTGGGCAATCCTGTGTCTTCTGGTGGCACCTTTACCTTTAACGAAGGCGCTACCGTCTACGATGCCCTGTGCGCGCTGGGCCTTTCTGTCAACGCACATGGCTCGTCGTACGGCACGTATGTCTCCGCGATTGGTGGTTTGGCGGAGAAACAGTACGGCGGTACGAGCGGCTGGATGTACTCCGTCAACGGCACAACGCCCATGACGGCCTGCAGCAACTACGTTCTCTCCAACGGCGACAACGTGGTCTGGTATTACGTTACAGGCTAGAGGCCTCGACATAGCGCGCCAGACGGGCGGTTCGGACAAACATCCGGGCCGCCCGTTTTCATGCGAATGGGACCGGGCCGCCCGGTCTCTCGGCAAACAAAAAACCGGTTGGAATGGGAATTCCAACCGGTTATACATTCAAGCAAATAGCGAATCGACTACGACCGTGCGCCCTCGAGGAAGAAGCGACGGCTGAAGTAGTTGTACCAGGTGACGAGGAACGTGGCGATGGCCTTCATGGCCTGGTAGCCGATGCTCAAAAACGTGACGCCCACAAACATGTATAGGTCGTTGAGGCCCAGGCCGATCACCGACAGGATGGTGAAGATCGTGAACTCGCGCTTGCGGCTCATGCCCTCGCGGTGGTCGAACACATACTTCATGCTGAGCCAGTAGTTGACCACGACGGACGTGGTAAACGAGACCGTGGTGCTCATCAAAAAGTCGAGGTGAAACAGCTCGACGAGCGCAATGAGCATACCCCAGTCGATGCCAAAGGAGATAAGACCCACGACAGCGAACTTGAGGAACTGCTTGGTATGAGGTTGTGCCAGTGCCTTGCGCACGTAATCACATCCAATGCGTTGATGAATCGAGCAGAGGATACTTTAGAGCTTTTGCAAGGGAAACGTAAGGTCTTTGCCAAGAACTATACGAACTCGCCAAATTATCAAGTGCTAATCCGCAAACGTTGAAAATTTGCCCGTAAACGAGCAATGCCCACGAACAACACAGCGCTCGACGCGCGTCATCTGTGGGCATTGTAAAGCTGTAAGGTTGCGAGTTACTTGGTCTCGTCGCCTTCCAGGAAGATCTTTCGGGTCACAAAGTTGTAGACCATGACAAGCGCGGTGGCGCAAATCTTGGCGATATTGGCCTCGAGCCCCAGGCCGGCGTTGAGCGCCAGCACGATGCCGTCGTTGAGTCCCAAACCGATCACAGACAGCACGACAAAGATAATGAACTCGCGGCGGCGGCTCATGCCCTCCTTGTGCGCAAACACGTACTTCATGCTGGCGAGGTAGTTAAAGATGAGTGAGATGATAAAGCCGCTGGTGTTGGCGATTAGGATGTTGAGGCCCAGACCGTAGTGGAGCAGATTCATAATGCCAAAGTCGATGACCGTGGCAATGACGCCGACGACGCCAAACTTCATGATCTGCGCAAGGAGCTTTTGCATGGTACCTGCCTTATGGTGGCGCCGGGGCGCCGCGGGGATGACAAACTCAGCAAGTTTAGCCAATCCCCACGGGTGGTGCTAGGCGCGCTCCTCGATAGCGCCGTTTCTATATGCATCGAGCAGCTGGCGCAGGTCCTGGATCTGGCTGCGGATCTTGGCACCGGAATCGGTGTCGCTCACCATGCGGCGACGGTCGGCCTCGTCAAAGCGGTTGGTCTCGCTTTCGATATCGACGTTGCGGGTGAGTGCCTCGGCAACCGTCGTAAAGGCCCGGTGCGACTTGAGGCGGCAGCCGCGCGAGCTCGAGATGAGCGTATAGCCGGCGATACCCGTCTTGGGATGGTAAGCGCGGCAGAAGCCGCCATCGATGACCAGCAGCTTGCCCTCGGCGCGGATGGGCTGCTCGCCCTTGGTGGTTTTAACGGGCGTGTGGCCGTTGATGATGTGGCCGGTCGGTGAACATGCCATGGGCGCGACACCAAACTCGCGCATGATGTCGTCGCAGACCGAGGGCGACTTGGTAAGCGTAAAGTACGGGTCCATCGGCTCGACCCAGGTGCTCTTATCGGCGATATAGGCGCGCTCAAAGGTGCGCACCAGGCGTCCGCTGGCGGGTGAGTTAAAGCCAATCCACAGGTACCACATCCAGTCGAGAGCGTCGCGGTCGCCCACGCGCCAGGCGCGGCGGGCGATGTGGTCGCAAAAATCGAGATAATCGCGGCCAGCGTGCCAGGTGCCCAGGCATTTCATGCTGCTAAAGGTGCCGTCTTCGTTGAGTGGCACGCAGCCATGGAACAGCAGGTTGCCGTTGGCGACCTTGTACATCGAGCCGTGGGAATAGAGGAAATCGATATGGCGATGCAGGTGATCGGCGGTGATAAACTCGGACACGAGCTTGTCGATGATGTGCTGTTCCTCGGGCGTGAGCGTATAGGGGTCCGTCGGGTCGACGGTGGGGAAGTCGTTGGTCGTGAGCGGCCACACGCTGCCGTCGGCGAGCGTGACCGTGCCGGCGTCGTGGTCGATCTTGTCGAGTAGCAGGCGGTCGGTCATGTCGAACTCGGGGTGGCGCTGGATAATCTGACCCTCGAGCTTAAAGAGCAGCACGTTGATGGCCTTGATCAGCGGGGTGATGGACTCACCGGCGGTGTAGGTGGCATCGGCAAAGGCGACAAGCTCACGCAGCGAGATGCCGTAGTCGTTCTCCAGGATCTCGTAGTTGTCGTAGCGTAGGTTGTTGCGCAGCACCGTGGCGATGCAGGCGGGCTCACCGGCCGCAGCGCCCATCCACAGCAGGTCGTGGTTGCCCCACTGGATGTCGAGTGAATGGTAGGTGAGCAGGCGGTCCATAATCTTGGCCGCGCCGCCACCGCGGTCGAAGATGTCGCCCACCAGGTGCAGGTGGTCGACGGCCAGGCGCTTGATGAGCGAGGCAAGCGACTCGATAAAGTCGTCGGCGCTTGCGGTCTCCAGGATGGACTCCACGATGCGCTCGTGATAGCGCACGCGATAGTTGTTCTCGTCCGGGTGCGTGTGCAACAACTCGTCGATGATATAGGCGTAATCGCGCGGGATGGCCTTACGCACCTTGGAGCGCGTATAGCGGCTCGAAAGCGACCGGGCAACCATGATGAGCTGGTCAAGCATCGTCTTGTACCAGGTGGGCGAGTCCTCGCGCTGGCTGCGGACCAGCTCGATCTTCTCGCGCGGGTAGTAGATGAGCGTGCACAGCTCGCCCTTCTCGTCAAAGGAGAGCGTTTCGCCAAAGATTTCGTCGACATGCTCGCGCACGACGCCCGAGCAGTTGTTGAGGATGTGCATAAAGGCTTCGTACTCGCCATGCACGTCGCTCATAAAATGCTCAGTGCCTTTGGGCAGGTTGAGGATGGCCGAGAGGTTGATGATCTCGGTAAACGCGGATTGCTCGGTGGGAAACTGTCTCGACAGCAGGCGCAGATACTTGAAGTCTTGCGGATTGCGATCGAATGCGACCATGAAACACCTTCCGATAGGGCTGGTAAAACTGATAAACAGCGTAAAACGTTTATCAGTATGCGCCGCTTTTGTTTCGATTGGGGATGGGCGGCCGAATTGTTAGCCGAACGGTTTGGTAAATCGATTTAGTGGAGGTAGATATGGCGGTTGAGTGGAGACGATAGAGGGTGTTTTCTCAGATATTTATGCGTGGGGTCGGTGGAAACGATGGTGGTAAAGATGTTCGCTATTTTTGGTTCGATTTGGTAAATAGTGGACATATGTACCGTATGTAGGCTCACTGTGCGATAATTTGCGCAGCAATGAGTAAGGAGCCTCATATGAGTGATTTTGTCCTGACCTGTGAATCCGCCGCCGATCGAACTCGGGAGTTCTTTGAATCGCGCAATATCCCTGTCGTGTGTTTTCATTACGAGATCGACGATGTTGTCTATACGGACGATCTGTATCAGTCGATTACGCCGGACGAGTTTTTTGCCCAGATTGCCGCAGGCGCCATGCCCAAGACGTCTCAGGTGAGCGTGGGTGAGTACGAGGAGTTTTGGGAGCCGCTTGTTGCCGAGGGTAAAGACGTGCTGCACCTGACGTTGTCGTCGGGTATTTCGGGTACGTATGGCTCGGCTTGCGTTGCGGCGCAGATGCTCGCGGATCGCTATCCCCAGGGCGGCAAGGTGCGCGTCATCGATTCGCTGGCGGCGTCTTCGGGCTTTGGCCTGCTGGCGGAATGTGCCGCCGACGTGCGCGATAGCGGGGCTTCACTCGACGAGACGGCTGCCTGGATCGAGGAGCACAAGCTCAACCTGCACCACTGGTTCTTCTCGACCGATCTGTCGAGCTACCTGCGCGGCGGTCGCATTTCGGCTGCGAGCGCGATCATCGGCACGGCGCTTAAGATTTGCCCGCTTATGACGGTCGATTGCGAAGGTGGGCTGTCGCCACGTGAGAAGATTCGCACTAAGAAGCGCGCGATTTCCGAGATGGCTAAGACCATGATGGCACACGTGCAGGACGGTGCGGATTATTCGGGTAAGTGCGTCATGTCGCACTCGGCGTGCCGCGAGGATGCCGAGGCAGTTGCGGCGCTGATCGAGGAACAGATTCCGCAGCTTAAAGGCAAGATTGAGATCAATAACATCGGTACTCTGATTGGCTCGCATACCGGACCTGGCACGGTGGCGCTCTTCTTTATGGGCGACAAACGCGTGGATTAATTTGCCCCATCACATCGCTGCATGATTGCTCAAACGAAAACGGCCCGCCTCACGTTTGTGGGGCGGGCCTTGCTGTTGGGGTTAGCGTTTCTTTCCGCGGAAGAAGAAGCCGTGCAGTGACGGCTTGAGGCCGCGGTTGGCGCGATGCTCCTCGACGCGCTCGTGGATCGAAGCGACGCGCTCGATGACTTCGTCGGGAATCGGCACGTCGGGATTCATGTTCTCGACCTGGCTGACCTCGGCGGCGGAGACCTGGTCGATAATGGGCACATCGTCGTGCGAGATGACAGGTGTGGCGTCTTCCTTCATCTTGCGATAACGCTGCATCATGTCGGTCTGTAGCTGCTGGGCCGAAGGCGGCGTCCAGATGATGGCGTTGGCGCCGGCGGCGATGGTTTCACGGATGCTCTCTGGCGTCTTGCCGCCCGGCGCGATGAGCGGCAGGTTGGGATAGTGCTTGCGCAGCTCGCGTAGGACCTGGGGCGTGTTCTTGCCAGCGGCGATGTTGAGAATCTTGGCTCCAGCGCGCACCTTGGCGTGGGCATCGTCGTCGCAGCGAACGACCGTAGCGATGACGGGGATGTCGGCGATGTTGGTGATGTGCTCGACCATCTCGGCGGTGGCGGGGGAGTTGACCACGCATCCCGCCGCGCCCTGCATCTCGGAGACGGCTGCCATCTGCACGGAGCGCTTACCAGTGGTGGTGCCACCGCCCACACCTACAAAGACCGGGCACTCGGCGACGGTCAGCAGCGCTTGCGTAATGGCGGGCTGCGGCGTGAAAGGGTAGACCGCAAAGACGGCATCGGCGTTGGAGTTGCGGATAACCGCGACATCGGTGGTGTAAATGAGCGACTTGATGCGGCGGCCAAAGAGCGTGAAGCCGCTGGCCTCCTCAATCTCGTCAGGCATGCGAAGGGCCGCCTTGCGCAAACGCCCGTCGATGGGCAGCGGCTCCATGGGGAGCAGTCCGTTGGGGGTCACGGCTACCTGGGGCTCGGTGAACTCGTCTGCGAGCTCGACCTCGGAGAAATCGACCGAGGCGACGATGTCCTCGTGAACCTCGGCGGGCACATCGATGGGGGCTTGGTCGTTTGCCGCGGCAGGCGTGTCGAAGGAGCTGGTGCCGACGAAGGCGTCGACGCGCTCATTTAGATCGTTGAGGGTATCCATGGAAGCTCGATTCTATGCGATGACGGCCGGCGCGATGCAGCCGGAATTGCGAATGCTAAATCGTTTGACGAGTTGATTTTTCCCCGCCACGCAATTCGTTAGACCGAAGGGCCGGCGAACGTGAAGGAGCTGTGGTGGCGGGGATCGAGGTGCTATCTTGAAAGTCCCGTTTAAAAGAGAGGTGACGCGGTATGGAATTGACAGCAATGTTTGGCTCGATTGGCCTGTGTGTGGGCGCAATTGTTGCCGCCGCGGTCATCTACTTTGTGGTCACGGCCATTAAGGGCAAAAGGGCCGAACGCAAGGAGCGCACGATGCTTAAACAGCATCGCGACCAGCAGGGCAAACGCGCACGGAGATAGCTTGTTGAGTTTTGGATCCGTGCGCTAACTGCGTTTTCGGATCAGGGCAATGTAGAAGCCCTCAAAGTCGCGGCTGGGCGGAATGGTGAGCGTGCCGGGCAGGCCGTTGGCGATGGCCGATACCTGACCCGCGGCAATGGCTTCGGTCAGGGCGTTGGACTCGATGCGCGGCTCCTCACCAGCTTCCTGGGCGCGGCGTGCCTCACTTTCGCTCGGCGTGCCATCGAGGGGGATAAGCTCGCAGTCCATGTGCTTGTCGAGGGCCTCTTGCAGGGCGTCCTCGTTTTCCTGCGGCAAGATCGAACAAGTCGAATAGACGAGCGTGCCGCCCGGTTTGAGGGCTCCCATGGCGCGGTCCAGAAGTGCTCGCTGCGAGCGGGCGCACCTGCTCAGCAACTGCTCGGTGAGGCCGCGCAGGCTCTTCTCGTTGCCGCTGACGACTGTGCCCGTGCCGGTGCAGGGAGCGTCGAGCAGGATACGGTCAAAGCGGAAGAACTCGTCGAGCTCGCGTGCGTCGATGCGCATGACGGGCACGTTTTTTGCGCCTTGGCGGTGGAGGTTGGCTTCGAGCTTCTCGGCGCGGGGAATGCTCATCTCGCAGGCGGTGAGGTATGCCTGGCCCTGGGTGAGGGCGGCGATCTGCGTCGTCTTGCCGCCGGGGGCCGCGCACATGTCCAGGATGTCCTCGCCGGCCTGGGCGCCCAAGACCAACGGCGGCATCATGGACGACAGACTTTGCAAGTAGATCTTGCCGTCGCGGTAGATGTCGAGGTCCCACAGGTCGGAAACCTGGGCCTCGGGCAGGATGGAAGCGTCCGGGTACCATGCGACGGGGCGGTGGGCGATGCCGGCGGCATCGAGCGCCGCGGCGATGTCCTCGGCGGTTGCCTTGAGCGTGTTGGCGCGCAGCGTGACCGGGCGTGTGGCCGCGGCGCCGAAGCCCTCGATCATAAGCTCGGCATCGGCGGGCGCATAGGCGCCGGCGACCGTGTCGACCATAAAGCGCGGCAGGTCGGCGGCGGAGGGTTGGGCGGCAAGCTGGTCGGAAAGCTCGGTGGCGGCAAACTGCCTGAGCTTGAGCTCGGCCTTGACCTGCTTTTTCTGCTTACGACGACGCGGCTTGGACATCCGTCTTTCCTTCCCATTCCATTACATGTCGAGTGTTTAGTACTGGCTCTCGTGCTTGCTAAAGAAGTCGAAGCGCGGGGGCAGCGGCTTCACGCGGTGCTCGCCGGGCTTCTCGCCCAGGATCTCCACGAACTCGTCCGTGGAGGCAAAGATGTTATCCCAGCTAAAGAAAGCGACCGGGTCGAAGTCAAAGTACTCGCAGATGAGCTCGCAGCCGGCCGGCACAATACCGTGCATCAGGACGGTCGCCACGCGCAGCTCGGTAAAGGCGTCGACGAGGGCCTGCGTCATCGCGGCGTTTGCTGGCTTGCCTTCGAGCTTGTTGGCGGCCTTGGAAGCGTCGCTCCAGCGCTTGTTGGCGGCGCGCAGGTAGTCGTCGCACACGGCAAGCGCGCGGTGCGTCTCGAACTTGTACATGGCCTGCTCAAAGGCGAGGGCTGCCTGCTGGGCGGCTTCGACCACGGTGTCAGAAGCGGCACCGGCGGGGATGCAGCCGTTGCGGTAGGGGCTCTCGTCGCCTTCCTTGACGGCGACGCCGTAGAAGCAGCTGCGGGCCAGACGGTTGAACACGCCGGTCAGCAGCGCGCTCTCCTTAAGGGCCGGGTCGATAACGCGCTTGTCGTCGCAGGCGCGTACCTCGTTGCCGTCCTTGTCCTTGCCGGTCACACGCGTGTCGTATGCCTTGGGGCTAAAGCTCACCGGCTTTTCGGATAGGCCGAGCGACAGCCAGTGCGCGCGCATCTGCTCGCAGGTGTAGTGGTTGAGCAGGTCGTCTGCCGGCGGGGGAGGCGTCTGCGAGGACGAGCTGGCCTTTTTGCCCATGTAGAGCAGGTGGTAGCAGGCGCTGACGGTGCTCTGCGTGAGGTCCCAGCCCAGGGCCTCCCACATGGCGGTCTGCGCGATGCAGTAGAAATAGATGTTGTCCTGACCGATGAACTGGTAAATCTGAGCGTCGTCAGAGCACCACCAGTCGCGCCAGTCGAGCGAGCTGTGCTGGTAGGTGGGTGCGGGCACCTGCGTGGAGTCGGCGGCGGGCTCGCCCATGAGGGCGGCATCCTGGGCGGCGACGCCCTCGGTCACGCCGGCGGCCTTGGCATCGCGCGCGAGCACGGTACGCGTATAGCTGATGGGCGCCCACAGGCTCTCGGGCCAGCACCAGCAGGTGACGTCGGAGACGCCATCGACCTCGGGCACCGGAACGCCCCAGTCGATGTTGCCGGTGATGCGGAAGGGCACGAGTGCCTTGCCGCTGCGGAAGCGCACGCCACCGTTGGCGAGCACCGCGTGGGCGTCGTCGCGCTCCTTCCAGCTGGGGAAGGTGACGGTAAAGCTGCTCTTGTTGCCCTCGGGCTCCAGCACGGTGTGCTCGGGGAGCTGGTCCTCGACGGCATCGAAGGCCTCGCGGAACTTGTTCTGGATGTAGAGCTGAGCCGGCAGCAGCCACTCCTCCATGGTCTTGGAGACCACGGAGCGAACCTGCGGGTTCTGGGCGAGCTTGGCGGTGTAGGTCTTCATAAAGTCGAGGTAGGCCGGCAGGTCAAAGTAGAGATTGTCGACCGGGCGCAGCTCGGGCACCTCGCCGGTGAGCTGGCTCTTGGGCGCGATGAGCTCCTCGGGCTCAAACTGGTGGCCCAGATCGCACTCGTCGGCATAAGCCTTCTCGGACTTGCAGCCCTGGATGGGGCAGCGGCCGATGACCTGGCGGCCGTTGAGGAACGTGCCGGCCTTGGCATCGTAGAACTGCAGCGTGGAGCGCTTGGAGATGGTGCCCTGCTCGTGCAGGCGCTCGATAATCTCGGCAGTCACCTCGTTGTGGATCTGGGCCGCCGGCTCAAGGCCCGAGCCGCCGTAGATGTCGCAGCTGATGTTGTAGTTGTTGAGGGTCGCGGCCTGGCGGGAGTGATTGGACTCGACATACTCGCCGATGGACTTGTCGTAGCCCTCGTTCTCCTTGAGCTTGCGGTAGCTCTCCATGATGGGCGAACCGTAGCAGTCGGTGCCCGAGGTGAAGATGACGTTTTCGCGGCCCAGGCGGTCGCGCAGGAAGCGGGCGAAGAAGTCGGCCGGGACAAAGACGCCGCCGACGTGGCCAAAGTGCAGACCCTTGTTGCCGTAGGGCTCGCCGGCGGTAACGATGGCGCGGCGCGGCCAGCTGGGACGGTCGTTCATGGAGTATTTGGATGCCATGGGACTCCTTCGCATATAGGTAAGAGCGCGGCCGGGCACGGGGTTCGGCGGCGCGGTGGTCAATTCGTGCATATCGTTCGACATTATCGCACATGCGGGCGGGTGCGTGGCAGGGGCGCTATCCTAAGATGCTATGAATGAGATTTCCAACATACATGCGTTTGAGGACGAGGTTTTTCTGCACGCTTGCTTCGTGTGGGGGATGGCCGTGATCGCGGTGTTTGCCGTGTGCCTGGTGCCGGTGTTTATGCTGTTGGGCGGGCCTGCGGACTTGGACGCGGCTGAGGCGGGCGGCTGGACCACCGTCGTGGGCTGGATGGTCGGTGTGGCTGCGGTTTCTGCAGCGTCGTTTGCCGTGCACGAGCTGGTGCATGCGGTGTTTTTTAAGCTGCTGGCGCCTGCGGGCGCGCATGTGACCTTTGGCGCGAATCGTGAGACGGCGATGATCTATGCCTGCGCCGAGGGCGTCGTGTATTCGCGTCGGCGGTACATGGCGGTTTGCCTGGCGCCGACGGTTGTTTTGACGGTGGCGTTTGCCCTGGGGTTTGCGTTCTCGGGCTATCCGCTGCTGTGCTACCTGGCGGCTGGTCTGCACTTGTCGGGCTGCGTGGGCGATTGGTATTACGTGCGGACCATCCTGCGCGACCGCCGCATTGTCGCCTGCGAGGATACGTCCTTTGGCGTGCGCTTTTTCGGGTGAGGAGATGTTGATGAGGCCGTTGTTGTTGCACGCTTGCTGTGCGCCGTGCTCACTTGAGCCGGTTCGCTTGCTGCGCGAAGAGGGGTTTGAACCCACGATTTGCTGGACCAACCCCAATATTCAGCCGCGCGATGAATGGCAGCGCCGCTTGGACGAGCTACGCCGGTGGTGTGCCGATGGCGACATCGAGCTCATCGAAGCGGGGGAGGACCGCGAGCGCTGGGAGGCCGGCGTGGCCCCGCTGGGCGCCGATCGACCCCGTCGCTGTCGCGCGTGCTATGCCCTGCGCTTGGCCGAGGCGTGCCGCGTGGCCCAGGAGCGCGGGTTTGAGTTTGTGGGCACGACGCTCGCCGTCTCGCCGTATCAGCTGTTCGATACCTGCAATGATGTTTTGGAGCGTCTGGCTGTCGCCCGCGGTCTCACCCCGGTGATTCGCGATTTTCGCCCGTATTATCCCGAGGCCACGCGTCGTTCGCGTGAGCTGGGCATGTATCGGCAGAATTACTGCGGCTGCCGATTCTCGGCCGTCGAGGCGGCCATGGACCGCGCTCGCATCCGCGACGAGCGCAAAGCGTCCAAAAAGTAGTTCTTTTGAGCTGGCAGCCTGCTAGGATGTAGAGCGGACTTTAGCTATATAAGGAGTATCCGACGTGTCTATGCGTACCGATGATTTTGACTACAACCTTCCTGAGGAACTGATCGCCCAGGCTCCTGCCGAGCCGCGCGACTCCTGCCGCCTGCTGGTGGTGGATCGCAAAGGCTCCCAGGCGGGGAAGCCGCTGGAGCACGGCGGTACCGTTGAGCACCGCATCTTCCGCGACATCATCGACTATATCGAGCCGGGCGATGTGCTCGTCATCAACCAGACGCGCGTGATGCCGGCCCGCCTGATCGGTCGCAAGGCCGGCTCGGGTGGCGTGGTCGAGACGCTGCTGCTCAAGCGCCGTGAGGATGTGGATCCGCTCGGCCATGTGTGGGAGTGCCTGGTCAAGCCGGGCAAGCGCCTGAAGCCCGGTGCTCAGATTGAGTATCGCGCCGGTGGCGCCCATGCGCCCGAGGGGGCTCCCGTGGTGCTGACGGCCGAGGTCATCGACTTTGTCACCGATAGCCGCGGTGGCCGTCTGGTGCGCTTTGAGCCGGCCGGTTGCAATGCCGCCGGCGACCCTTGCACGCTCGACGAGGCCATCCATGCTGCCGGCCACGTGCCGCTGCCGCCCTACATTACCGATTACGAGGGCGACCCCGAGAAGTACCAGACCGTCTACGCCATGAAGGAAGAGCACTCGGCTGCCGCTCCCACGGCGGGTCTGCACTTTACGCCCGAGCTTATGGCTGCCATCGAGGCCAAGGGTGCCAAGTTTGCCGCCGTCGAACTCGAGGTGGGCATCGATACCTTCCGTCTGGTGGAGGAGGACGATCCCACGCAGCATGTGATGCACACCGAGCGCTACCACGTGTCGCAGGAGGTTGTCGACGCCGTGCATAAGGCGAAGGCCGAGGGCCATCGTGTGATTGCTGTCGGTACCACGGCGGTGCGCTCGCTCGAGAGCGCGTTTGACGCCGATGCTCCGGTGTCCGATCCGGCTGTGACGGCGCGCTATTTTGAAGGCCTCGAGGACGGCGCCGACACGCTCGGCCGCGGTGACATCGTGGTGCGCGAGAACGCCACGACGCAGCTCTACCTCATGCCCGGCTCGACCTATCACGTGGTCGACGCGCTGATCACGAACTTCCACGTGCCGCGCTCCACGCTCATGATGCTCGTAAGCGCGCTTGCCACCCGCGACCAGATCATGGATGCCTACGCCGCCGCCATCGAGGAGCGCTACCGCTTCTTCAGCTTTGGCGACGCCATGCTCATTTTGTAGGTTACGGCGTTTTCCAAACGCCGTAACCGGCCGACGCTGCGCGGGCCGCATTTGGACAATCTGACGTTCAACTTCAAGGGCGCGACCAGAAGGTCAGCGCCCTTTCGTTTCACGTCACCTTGTCTCAAATGCGACCCGCTCGCTGTCGTTGCCAAAACACCGGCATTTCTTTGGTTGTCAAGAGGATGCCGCTCTAGCGGGTTTTCGCTCATATGACCCAATCCGCTGTCAAGAGCCACAATGGCCCCGCC
>JAHYYJ010000005.1:168452-176881 GCA_019425015.1 Collinsella sp. | reverse complement strand
TACCGCCTCGCGGTGACATCGTTTTTATGTCAACCTTGGTCTAACAGAGCCTTTCTATTAGCGTCGGTCATCAGATCTCCGTTCTCGATGATTGGCTCGAGATTCAATATTAAGGCGTTTAACTGGGCGAATCACTAAGATTTGACTGTTACGTCAAATACCCCTTAGCGCAACAACCCAAATACTCTGAAACTAAGGAACGCCAATCCGATTAATGGAATTATTCACCGTGCATTTGAGAACATCATTCTGCCCATCAAAAGCCATTGGGAAAAACTGCAGGTAGCGGTTACCGAGTATGTCCGAGTACGTGACGAGGATGCGATAGCCAGACTCCATCACCGGCTTCGCTTCGCCCCCAAAATAGATAACCAGCTCGCTCTCCCCTCCCACTGGAAGCTGCCGAGTCTGACACCAAGCGACCCGAGGAGTTCCAAAATGAGCCCACTCATTTCTATTGGCAATCCCAACCCTTACATTAACCGCGGGCCCAGCCCCCATACTGGATATTGCATAACGATTAGCTACATGCTCGTCCACAAGACTCTCGTCGCAAGAAATGGCTGGGGCTCCGCCATCAATCAATAGACGATCAACGCAGTCCAAAGCACCCGATTTGTATTCATCGTCCCTGGGATCAGCCTCGGTAAACACACCGTGAGCGAGACCGTTCTTCGGCATACGTGGTTGCTCTTCCGACAAACGGGTTAAGGCAATACAGGGGAGAACGTTCATCACATCAGAATGATTCCGGTCTTCCCTACCAGCTAGCAGCGAGAAATACAGCACCGCGACCGCCGAAATTGAACCCACTAATGCGCCAAGATACCCAAGCAGGCCGTAAGCGTCCCACACGGGATGCAGCCATGGAACTGATGCATCGATTGAAAACGCGATCTGAATGACTATCAGTAAAAATACAGAGAGCACCACAACGCAAGCAATGAACGCTTTAATTAAATCGAATACCGAAGGTTCCTCTTGCCCGAACACAATCCAACCAAACTCATTTCATGAAACACACGTTTTAATGAAGTTAGCCCCGAAATCGGTTACCTGATAGCTCCAGCGATGGAAAACGTATTTCTTGTCATCTTCAAGCTCAACCTTCGCCTTCGCATTTTGGATAGCCTCGCTTGATTCGAACCTTTCAAGCGTAGCTTTAACATCATCAGCGTAGTAATCACAACGCTTGAGGATGCCAAGTCGATCCAGGTTTCCCAGATACACCAGCGATTGATCAGGGTACTCGCAAACACCCTTACAGCACTCGTTATAGCCTTCTACGATTAGTGTCCATTTAATTGGAACTAGCTCGTCTGCGCTGACAATTCTTAAGTCAACGAGCGGAATAGACGCGTGTTCAGCATCATCAGAGCCAGTCAACGTACTCAGCAACTTAGCCTCGTCGGGACTAATCTCCTTAAGTAGCTGAACAAAACTAGGGTGGACGTACTCTGCCGTCCGATCATCCATTGAGGAAAGTAACAGATTTGCATACATCTCACGCAATTCCTTGCTGTCATAGCAATATGCGAGTTGCTGAATTGCTGGAACTGCGATATGCGCTGGAGGTTCAGTAAGATGCTCCTCAGGAATCTTATCAACACGAGACCCCACAGCATCGATAGTCAGCTTGATACTTTCCTCTCTGTTAACGACCCAGCGATTCCACGACGAGAGCCAAATGGCAACGGTCCTTGGAACCAGGCTAACCGTTTTGCCTATCGACTTCGCGGAGGGGTGGAAAAGGTCGTCATATGCCTTTTCAAGCACCGGTGTTGCGGCAATTTCATTTACCGTCTCAAGATCCATATCAAACTCCTTGCACATAAATTGGAAACCCAACGCGTTAATCACAAAACCATCGGGCTGCTCCGCCCGCAAATACCACAACCGCAAGAAAGAGACCAAGCATAATGATTAGCGACAATCCGACTGGATGCATTTGCTTATAAAGGATAAATTTGAAGGCACCTTTGACAAACCAACGCAATGAGTGGTCAAACGGTGTAGGGAAATCGATCGCTAAACATCCGGCAGCTCAGGCTTTAGCCTTCTTACATTTGCATTCGCGAGGCACCTGCCAACAGACGTGAGTCTCGGGGCCAACCGAATCGAATCCCACCAATCGATAAGAGTAGCCAGTGATGGATGCCGGAGCATCTCCTTCTTAAGGTTCTCCTTAATCACCTCATCATGAGAATGATCTTGACTCAAATTACAAACATAGCGGAATACTTCAATTTGACCACCATTGAGACCCTCACTCGGTACCGAGGGGTCGGAGGGTGAATAAAGAGTTAGGTTTTCAAAATTGTCTATATCCCTAAGAGGCAAACGCTTATATCCAGGATTCAATTCATGTTCAACAAGCAATTCGGCGGACAAACCTGCTCCTGAAAGTTTATCCAGCGCATCGGCTTCTTCACCAGAACCAGCTTTAACACCGCAAACGGTATATCCCTCCAGCTGGCTAAACTGAAACTCGAGATACGGCACCAATGACGCGATTGATGAGAATCTAGCGGCACCAAGGATATCCAAGTCATCTATCCAATCTTGACCGCTAGGAAGATGGTCCAACGGGAGAGCGTCAAACAGGCCAGCTAAAGACTCAATACCAATCTTAATATTGCCACTCGTTGGCGTGAAGGCTCGCGCAGCATGCAGCGTCGTCAACCCCGCGAGCTCCTCATCAGTAAGAAACTCGACAATTTCGATTGCCTTAGTTATTCCGGTGGCGATATGACGATCTGATGGTGACTCGAAGCGTTTGACTAATAGCTCAGCCAGCATCTGATAATCGGAAGCAGCGCTTGTCCTAGCAGCTACATTTGTGGCCACACCTAATGTTGCCACACACGAGGGCTCACGAAGCGAGTCAAATAGTCGCAATTGTTCCCCGAAGACGCGATACAGCTCGTCTTTAAAACTACTCAGCCTTTGTTCGACAAGGAGCTTTGACTCTTGCATGCAAGATTCAATAGTCTTATCACATTCATCGCTCACAATGCAATGAACTCGCTCTTCAGATATCCCGATGTTCTGAACAACCGTCTGCGCTTGCACCTGATTCGAATTGTCTCCAGCCTTTTGGATTTGCTTAGTTGTCGTTGCGTTCATTTACGACACCAATCTGAATCTGCTTTGAGCTTTTACCGGCCTTCTGAGACTGTTTGACAGACCTCTGTCCAGCCTTATAACTGATTGGAATACTAAACAGGGCGGTCACGACGGCTCCGGCAATAGCCGCAATCACCGAAGAGCCAAAGCCATCGAACATGGATGACAAATCCATAAGCAACCTCCAAAACAGCTGGGAACCAACCAAATGCTAACGATTAAAGTCTATTGCTGAAATATGTACCCGCACATCACCAAAGTGAACGGGTCTTCAAAGATAACCAGTACGCTGCCCCGGCGCGACACGTGTAGACTAAAGGCCGCCTGGATCTTGCCAACAGCCTCCTCTATCAAAAGAGACTCTTTTGATACGCCGCAACTGAAACAAATTTTGCGGGCGCTCGTGCCGGTGGCGCACATCTCGGCCACGACGGCCACTAGGGCACTGTCGTTGCACCAGTAGCGCTCGATCACGTCCTCCGGGAAGAAGCTGTCGGAGCGCAACTTCGAGATGCGCAGCGTCAGCGTGCTGATGCAGGTGGGGAGACTGCGCTCGCAGTAACCGTCACGGCTGTTCGCCCCGCCGCCGCACAGCCGGTCGGCCTCGGCGTCCAGCACAGCGTTCACGACCTAATCGGCGAGCCTGCGCAGCAACTCCTACATGTCGATGGCGCCGTCTTCGAACCGGGGCATGGCGAGCATGTCCGGCGTCAGGCCTGGTAAGGTTTCCGTAGCGGTCTTCATCCTTTCCTTGAACCTGTTGTTGTGGTGATTTCAGATTCCAGGACGAAGACCCTTCTTTCGTTAAACTGTGCTAGGGTGCCACCCTGGCACCAACATTTTCAACGCAATCTGCGTAACAAAAGGAGTAAGAAATGAGCGACTCTGTTTCAAGAATACTGATAGAGAAATGCGGAGTGGCGTTCTTTCTCGTTGTAATACTCGCTCTTGCAATAATCGCAATCTTACATTTTGGCGTTAAATTCGATATCAACGAATTTATTGAAAGCCGCAAAAAACGACACCGAAAGTTAGCACAGAGCTACTGCCCGCATATGGATTTAATACCTCGTCGCGATAATAGCTTTCAAGTTAATTCGCTCTTTTACACGCCGTTCGGAACGCCGAACTGGTTTTGCTCTCGATGCGGAGCAGTATTACCTTACGAGCCCGATCAAGAGAAAATAAAAGCTAAAGCAACTTATTATCTCAATCATCCAAAGGCTTACAAAAAGGCGATGAGGAAATACAACAAGCATGCCAAAAAATCTCTCTAAATGAGAACTAATGATCGTATAAAAAATGGCGGCGTCAGCATCGGTGACTGGATACACGAAGCGTCTCTAGTCATATCATTCTAATGTTATGGACACGAGCTCCAGAGACATCGTGTCGCGACGAGAAGAAGACGCATCGTTATTACCTGATGATTGGAATTGGCCGATATCGACTAAATATTTCTGACTATGAATGATCTGGCGTTATAACTATCGTCTAAGGAGTACTCAGGCGCTTTATCTTCCTGTAAATCTTAGCCTCATCGGGGGCAATCGGATCATTAGGAAACGCCTGTTGGGCTCTCGCCACGTAGGAAAGAAAGTTCCCATAGCGAGAAAAGGCAGAAGTGTCAGCATCACCCGAGGGGCATAACCTTCTTCCCATAATACCGAGCGGTGAATAATGTTGATACAGGGCGGAGACGCGCTTTTTTGATGCGCGCCTTCCCTCCCCCTGATTAGAGCGCGCAATCGCACTGGCTGCCTCACGGAGACGCTTGTGGTACCTTCCAACCGTAGACTGTCGAAGTCTTACAACGCGCCCGTTAAAGTCAAACCCCAAGAAGCTGACTTTCTGCGCCGGATGTGCACCGGAGTACGAAAGGACCTTACCCGCACGAACGCTTTCAAAATCAAGCTGAACGACCTCGCTGCTATCAACCCGGAACGCCTTGGTTTTCTCAGGCTGCAGTTTAACGGAATCAACATCGGCCATTAGATTGATGGCTTCTACAAGTGCATCAAAGCCAGACTCTGGAACGGCAATAATAAAGTCATCGCAATAACGAAGATACAAGCCGCCAACCCGTTCAACGGCAAGTCTGACTTTCATATCGATATCGGCCATATAAATGTTAGCGAGCACTCCGCTTGCGGCAAGACCCTGAGGAATGCCCAGCGCAGAGTCATCCCGTACCCAAGGTCTGGTAATAATATTGCTCTTGTTTGCAAGAAATTCAGACTTTGGCAAGATAACATCTAGCTTATTAAGTTCACGAATAGACTTGAACCGAAGTTCGATAGCCGCTTCATTGATCATTTTCTCCCGAGTAGGATCGATTGCTGGCCATGGCAATTCATGTCGAGCAGCCAAATCAGCAATAGGCCAGCACGAATAGCGAAGGATATTTTTAATAACTTGATAGTGATCGTCCGGCAAGCGTCCACTGGGAAACAACGAACGCAACGACGCTATTAGATGGGCATGATTTAGGTTGTCGAAGAAGCTCTCGAAATCACCCGTAAGCACAAAAGCCGAATCTTGCTCACGCATATAGTCGAATGCCTTTTTAGCTGAGGAAATATTGCTGCCGGCAGTTACGGCGCTGTCTGATGAAAGCGAAGAGCGGTACGCTACGGCAACCTCATTAAACTCTTCGGCAATAGCCTTCTTGTTATATAAGTCCGACCACAGATAAGAGTAGTACTGGAAGACGCGGTGATCGACATGCGAGGCATAAGCGATATTGCGAACTTTGCAGCTTCGCTTACCTCCACGATACCGAACAGCAATGATCTCATTGGAAATTAGAGGGTAGAACGCATGATGAGAAACGTACTCTGAATCTAAAATCTTGGCCTGAACTTCGGCAAAAGAGGCCCTATGATCGAAATGGGCATATGAACTTTTGGAACTATATCGAGGAATACGAGCGATATCGAACTCGGCCAAAATACCCCCCAAATAAATCAACCTGTCCGGATCAACAAGCGGCGGCTAACCCTCCCCGGACAGGCTAATCAAAGGCGCAGCAAGTGCAACCAACGCTTTCGCGGCCACCTAAAACAATGCTTGCCTATGGCATACTAGACGAAAGCGAGGAATTGGTACTTATGACCATCGAGGCTCTTATCCAGCTAGCAGCAGGCAACGCTGGTGTCAATGTTGCGAACGTCGGAATTTCGTCGTTTGCGATATTGACAGCAGTAGCGTACCCCATCGCCAACTCGCGATGGGCAGTGATTTTTATTCCCCATTCTCGCTTTGCTTAAACAGGTTATAAGAAATCAGCTCATGCAGTTAACAGCGCCTTGATGCACACCCAATTGTCTTGACGGCGATCGCATCGAAAATGCTGGTGCGCCCCTACGGATACAAGCGCCTCCCCATCTAATGCATGTACACGGTCCGCGAAAACAATATCGCCGACAACACCGTGAAAATCCCGATGTGCATAATCCAGGAGTTTGGATGCGCAGACGGGTGGATTGGCATTGCTCAGTATGGCCGCTTCGCACTCCTCGCCGACGGACACATCGCCGAGGGCGAAGACATCTACGCACAGCGAGGCCGAGGACCAACCCCTCCCCAACATTCCCCAGAAAGTTCACTGTTGTTGACTGGGGTTCCCGTAAAATAAACCCCAACAAAAAATGTGCGGAGTGCTGGCCTGGAGCTGCCTTTGGACCCTATTGGCTGCTCACCGAGAGGCTCCGCTATGAAACGACCCCTTTACTACCTGCTCTGCGCGATCGCGTGCACGTCCATGGTCAGCTCGACGATGCCCATGGCAGCCGTCGCGGAAGCCATCCAGCCTCAGGCAGCCGCAGTGCAGCAGGCGCAAGCCGACGCCACGAGCAGCGACACGGGCAAGGCTGAAAACGGCACCAACACAAATGCGAAAGCAGATTCCGTAGAGGACAGCACCGCAACATCCACCGGCGCCAGCGCAGCCAACACGGAAAGCGCCGACGGCACCCCCACCGCCAACGCCACAGACACCGCAGACCCCACGGCCACCACCGCCACACCCGGCACCCCCACCCCATCCCTCCGAGCCCGCACCAACCCCACGCCCGAGGCAATCTCCGCCACGGCACAAACCACCTACGCCCACTCCGCCACGGCAACCCAAAACGGCGTCACCTTCACCGTCTCGTGGAACGACGCCCCCGCGGGCACCGCGACGACCTTCCACGCAACCCAGACCAACGGCTCGTCCCAGGCCAAGGCGCGCATGGACGTGCCCGCCTATTGGGACGGCGGCAGCCAGGAAAGCGTCTGCGACCCGTCGCGCGCGACATGGGGCAGCTACTACAACCTGGGCACCGCGGGCCACGACTTTACCTTTGACTTCACGGCATCGGGCACGTACCGCATCCACTTCTACTTTATGGACAACGACAGAAACGACCCCCAAAACGACAAGGGGATCTACTACCTGCGCACCACGGCGGAGGTAACCGTAAACGACCCCGCCCGCCCGAGCGTCACGCAGATCGTCAAGAACGCCGTGGACCTGTGCAGGCAAGAGACAAACGGCTCGGAATACGACATGGCGCTGTGGCTCCACGACTGGACGCTCGACCAGCTGGAGTACGACCACAGCCTCAACTGGTGCTCAGCCGAAAGCGGCCTCACGCGCCACCAGGGCACCTGCGAGAGCTACCAGCGCATCTACTCCAAGCTCCTTGACGCAGCGGGCATCCCCAACGGCCGCATAACCGGCAACGGCCACACCTGGAACGCCGTAAAGATCGACGGCAAATGGTGCCAGATGGACCTGACCTGGGACGATACCAGCGACAACTGGTACGGGGATCTGGACCAACGCCATCTGTACTTTGGCCTGACCGACGAGCTCATGGCAATCGCCCACTCCGA
Organism: Collinsella sp.; assembly: GCA_019425015.1. Taxonomy (GTDB): domain Bacteria; phylum Actinomycetota; class Coriobacteriia; order Coriobacteriales; family Coriobacteriaceae; genus Collinsella. The sequence continues at coordinate 168,874 of JAHYYJ010000005.1, read as the reverse complement.
CCACACGGCTAACTACCAGAAGGCCGACTACGCCTACCGCTCGACCGACCTATCCAACAATTACTTTGTGCGAAATGGTAAGGCTGATGAATGGGCCAAGAAATATGCCGACCGCATTCAGCGGCACCTGGATGCCAAGGAAGAGAGCTTTTCTATCGATGCCGACAACCAGTCCTTCCCGCCGAGTATTTCGGGAATTCAGAATGGGATTGTTGCTTATGCGATGAATCAGAGGGAGTGGAAGACTGATGGCGCAAAAGTTAATCTAACGGCGACGTCTAACGTCACAAAAGAATCGAACAGCAAATGGAACGCCAAGTACGACCTGAAGGCTGAATACAAAACAGCAGCATTGGGAAGTGTGATTGACGACGGCCCCTACCGCCTCGCGACCGCCCTCGACGACCGGATGGCCGTGTCGG
>JAHYYJ010000005.1:0-168352 GCA_019425015.1 Collinsella sp. | reverse complement strand
GGAGGGCAACACGGTATGGCTCTACGAGCCCAACGGGGGGCCCGCCCAGGCGTGGCTGCTCGCGGACCCAGCGATCCCCCGCACGGTCGACGACGGCCCCTACCGCCTCGCGACCGCCCTCGACGACCGGATGGCCGTGTCGGCCTCCGCATCGGGCTGCTCGCTGTCCTCGGACGCGGGCGCCCTCTACCTCGAGCGCGACGGGGCGACGGGCCTCTACAGGATCTCCTCGGGCGGCCTCCTGCTGACCGAGTCGGGCAACCGGGCGGTGCTGGCCGAGGCGGACGGCTCCGCCTCGCAGCTGTGGCGCGTCTCGGACCTGGGCGGAGGCCGCCACTCGTTCACGTCCGCCTCCGGGCTGGCGCTGGACGACCGGGGGCAGCGTACCTCGGAGGGCAACACGGTATGGCTCTACGAGCCCAACGGGGGGCCCGCCCAGGCGTGGGTCCTTACCTAGCCTGCAAGACCCTTTAAATACATTTTGACAATCTCCCGACATGATTCAGGGAGAAGCCTTCTTACTAATTTCTTGGTATAGAAAATTATTCCACGCTCTCGCCTTTTATACATACACTCAACGGAATGCCAACCACCTTCGACATATGCGTCAATATAGAGCTGTCTGTCTTTTGGAAGAGCGCTCGGGTGGCGGAGCTGATCGTTGCCCTTAGCGATATCGTCAAATTCGACAGGGTACAAGTCCAGAGCCTTGCTGGATTCAATAAACTCCCTGCCGCGTTCGTTATTCACCAGCAGGCAGGAAACGCCCTTCATCTGATTGAACTTCTCGGCATCCTTCAGGACGTCGGGCCTGTTTACATCGACGCCCCAAAAATCGCCGATAGTAAGATCGCCGGCGCGAAATTTCCCTGCATAGGGGCACCTATAGCAGCTGTCGCGAAGCGTCTTGAGGTTCAAGAACATGTCGTAGTAGGGGGATTTCGACGCAGGAATGGTGACCTCTCTTCCGTTCTCAAGAAAAAGAAAAAGAAGGAGAGAGTTGCCCCACCCCTCGCGCTTGCACCTAAACCGGAAATCAACCACGGGAGACCCAAGCTGTTTGCCATAGCCCTCAACGCAGTCCGCGAACATGCGGCCGGAAGGGACGCCGTGGCAGACCAGGTCAACGGTTGTCAGGTTCCCATAATCGCGTCCGAGAAAACCCCTAAGGCCGGCGACTTGGCAGGGTGTTCCGCAGAACAGGACCTGCCTGCCCTCACGAAGATCCGCCTTAACATCGGCAAAGCAAACTCTAGCATCGCTCTGCACGTATTTTGAATTAAGAAGCGGGCGAAGCTCATCAACGCTCGCCGCACGACGGTGCAACACTCGAAGCGTATTCCCCTCACGCTCATAAGCAGCACCATATGCGACGCCGCCAGAAGAAATAAGCTCACGCGCAACGGCACCGAAGACTCCGCCAGAAGCGGACTCCGAGACATCATCCCTACCGGCAGCGGCAAAGAACGGTCCAGCGGAATTGGAGCCTATCCCCCGGTTGAGGCCGCACGCCCTCGTGCAGGCGCCGCAACCGATACATAGATCGCCGTCAATTACAGGAAGAATGAACCCGTCCTTGCCCTCGGACATGGCGATGGCGCCTTTCGGGCAAGCGGCGGCACACGCCCCGCATCCGCAGCAATGCAACGGTGACTCAAACAGAGTGGGAACTTCGCCCCTTTTCACGGTAGACATGCAGTTATCCCCCTATTTGCAAGCCGAAATGAACTTGCGCAGAATATCGGCGTTCATATAAACGGAAAAAGCCAGCGCAATTGCCAGGCAGGCGATCGAGCTTAAGATGCCCGCACCGTAAGCGGACAGATAATAGAAAACGAATACGCCGACAATTGAAACTAAAGTTAAAACCTGCTCAACCCGGTCTTCGACAAGCTTCGTAAACTTAGTGACCTTAATTCTGCGGTACTCATTAACCACGATCATCGCCAAAAGCGTTGCAATAGATGCACCATAAAGACCGAAGTGCGGAATCAACACAACACACAGAACGGCGCAAAGGGCTGCAGACACTGCAGTGGTAGTACCCATAATTCCGGTTTCCTTATGTGCGGTAAAGATGCCACCGTAAAAGCCAGAGATGTTGCTGAAGTACGTCGCCAGGAGCAATATCGGCACATACAGCAGGCCCTCACCGAATGAACCCTTAATCAGGATGCCGTACACGAGGGGCATAAGCGCAGACATAAGCAGAACGACGCTCATCATGAAACGCCTTAGCGCACGATACACAGAGTTATAGAAAGTCGACTCGTCCTCATCGGAGTTGAGGACGCGCGCCGAGCTCTCCTTCCAAGATTGATAGAAGAAGCCATACACCTGGTCCATGACACCGGGGAACTTGTAAGAGACGGCGTACACGCCGGCGGCAGAAGCACCGAGCGTATTCATGATAATCAGCCTGTCTAGCAGGTTGTTAATAGTCCAGGAAACCTTGTTGGGAATGAGCGGAAAGGAATACCGTAGGAGGTCTCGAGCATAGGAAATGGAGAAAGCCGACGGATCGATATAGCGCCAGAGCTTCCGCATGACCATGAACACGAGGGCAACGCCGCCCTGCGCAATAACCGTGGCGGAAAGCATGCCCACAACGCCCCAACGCAGAACAGCGATAAACAGAACGTTTAGCACGATGGTAAGAGCGCTCGCAGTGAAATTCATGACGGAGTAACCCACGGTATCCCCGAAACCACGTAGGACCGCAGAAGCCATCTGCAGAAGCGCGCCAGCGACAACAAGGCCCACGACCCAGCCAAGATTTTCTGGCATAAATAGCAACCAGACGAGAATCGCCAAGACCGCAAAGCACGCGCAGCCAGCAAGAAGAACAGCACAAGACGCGGTCACGGCCTTAGACCGATCACCATCGGTGCGACAATCGATGAGGAACCGAAACAGTGCTTCATCCATAAGTAGGGAGACAGCAGGAACGCAGAACAGGGCGATAGTATTGATGTAGTCGACGGTACCATAGTCGCCAGTGGAAAGAACTGAGGTATAGAGCGGCAGCAAAAGAAACGAAACAAGCTTGGTTGCCATTCCGCCCACCGCAATAATGCCAGTGTTCTTAATAAGCCGACGCGTCTCCCCCATTACGAAAGCGCCTTTCTAAGATAAGCACAGGAATGCTCCCGCAGAGAATCCAGGCGAGAGTCCACGTTACTCCACTCACAAGGGACAATATCGTCGGCGCACATAACATCGACGCAACGGTCAGACAGCCCGATATTACTCAGCAAGTCGCGCATACGCGCACCAGACTTATCAGTCGCATATACGCGGAAGGGCCTATGAAAGAGAACTGAGAATACAGTTGCATGAAAGGAATTGGTAAGAATAAGGCTTGCGTGCGCAATAAGCGAGACGAACTCCTCAGGGCCAACACCAAACAGGTTAATAGAATTTGGGATATCTAGGTTTTTATCAGATATGTAAGCAACCTTCATGCCCGTTGCTTCCGTCATCGCGACGGTGCTCTCAATAAGTTCGGGGCACTTGCGTAGTAGATACATAAATATATATTCACCCTGCAAAACATCTTTAGATGCCATATCTGCGTAGTCGTCAGAATCCAACAAAAGTGTGGGATCTAAGACAACATCTATAGGCGCATCGACAAGGGGCTGAAATAACGGAACCGTCTCCTCCTCGCGAACAGACAAGAAATCAAACCTTGAGAGCAACTCGGATACAAGCTGTTCATCAAAATTCTCAGGTCTAAAGTAAGTGTGCGCAAGACTGGGAGCGTAAGCGACTCGACGTCTATCTCCAGCGAATGAAAGGAAATAGGGGCCAACAACACCTTGTGTACAATCGAGATTCCAAATTTGATCGCTACCACAAATAAAGCAATCAAACTGATCCGCAAGCTCGCACATCTCCTCTTCATTTTGCCAGCGATAAGACTTCTTCGTCATGCCGAAATATTTATTTGAAAAATCCTCGAATGCAGTCTTTCTTGACAAATACCTATTTAAACAGCGCAATGTTCGCAGCGTAGCCTTTGGATGTCGGAGCTGAAGCAGCTTATACTGTTCATAATCGTGAGAACGGTAGTCGATAATTTGCACTTCATGTCCCATATTTTCCAAAACCACTTGAAGCGCATGAGACTGAAGCGCAGACCCGAAGTTCAATGCGCCGTGAAAAGTAATCGTTCCGATTTTCATTATTTATCTGTTCCTGTTCACCCAAATATTAATTGCATCTGAAACACTAAGCCCAGAACCCCCCTGCGCCGCAAGGGCAAGAGAAGCGAGAAGATAACGGTTATAATCCGAAGAACGAAGAGATCTCTCGATATCCCTCCATCTGCCGTTTAACGATGTGTTCTTCGTCTTAAAATCATCAATTGAATTAAACGTGTCGCAACAACAAGCAAACATTGTTTTACGCGCGCTGTTGTCCAAGGCAACGGTTCTCCCAAGCAAAAGCGGCCCGAACAGAGGAAGAATACGATCGAAGTCTTCCTGAGAGTAAGAAATTCCAAGCTCCGAACGATAAGAAATCAATTCATCGAGAACCCAATACGAATCAAGGCCCTTAACATTAGTAGGGGTAGACTGCATAATGGATCCAGGACGGATTCGGTAATAATAGCCGCTCAAATCATAACAAGGCTCATCCTTGAAGAAAGAATCAATCCATAACGGATGAATCAGATCTTCATACCATGCGCCTACGGGAAAACCTAGTCGATTCCAGACTTCACGACGATATAGTCTGCCCCACGGCACCATCCAACTAGCTCTATCGTTCTCTATCTCGCCAACCAAACCATCATCAGACATATATCTAAAAGTCGATGTAACGAAATCCGCAGATGTTTGAACGAGCCTGCTCCACATAGCCTCAAGATACCCTGGCCCGATCATGTCATCAGAATCCACGAACATGATGTACTTACCGCGAGAAACCCTAAGACCCGCATTGCGCGCTGCGGAAAGACCGCCGTTTACCTGGTGAATTACAAGAACATTGGGCATTAATCCATACGAATCGGCTATAGCACCAGAATCGTCTTTAGACCCATCATCGACAATAATAACCTCAAACTTGCCAGAAAACTCCTGAGTCACAATGGAGTCTAGACAGGGTTTGAGGTATTTCTCAACGTTATACACAGGCACAATAATAGAAATGTCGTAAGATACGCTTTCCTTAAAAACAATCGGCATGAACATATTGGACGGTCTCTGGGAAACCATACTCAGCTTCGCCTTAGACGCATAGGTTATAGCATCGGAACGACGACTTAACCTGAGTAAACCATCATAAATAGGGCTGGAAAGTAAAAGTTTTATGACTTTCTTAATTGAATTAAGAATCTGCAACAATTGACTCCTCCCAACTTCAAAGTCGAATAAAGATGCATTTCCATCGATTCGGACATTTTAGTCATGATGCCCTATCATGCAATCAACAAGACCAATCGCAGACAGCACCCCATAGAGGAATAGGCTACAAACAATAAATCAGAAACGTAAGCGTCTATGGCCTCACCCAGAACATGGGGACGTTGGAGATCTTCTTTGAAAAAAGTGCGAAGACCAGCTTCTAAGCATCAACCGAAATAACTAAAGCCCTAGGAATGAATACGCCGCACGACAGAACCAAGTCCTCTATGTCGGTTCAATCGTAAATGCTCGCCACTTAGTCGAAAGCTAAGGACAGGCTTGGTCAAGAATAATAATGCTCCATCTAAAGATATTAGTAAAAAGCAATAATGACCTGCATTATAGAAAGAGACGACGGAGGCATTTAAAGCTGCTTAGTATGTGCCGAGCAGCAAAAGAAACGATACTGCAATTTGACAAAACAAGACCATGAATATAGTCCGGACAATTGCTGATTCGCCTCTGATACTCGCTTTTAATTGTTTTATCAAATTGTCTTTTCACCTCTTTATCCACTTCACAATGCCAAAGAACTTCATCAAGATCACAATAGTGTCGACAGATACCCCTATTGGCATTTTTGACTGAATCGCTCGACCATTCACTCGCATAGCGAATCAATTCGTCGCTTACAAAGCTCCAATCAGTTATCTGATCTTCTTTAAACTGCTTCGTACTATTAGCGTCATGCTGACGATAGTAGTAAAGCGGTTCGTCAATGTGAAATAAACTCTTTGCAATATCGAAAACAGGAAGAAGTTGGCAAAGATCCTCACCGTGCATAAGGCCAACTCGTTTCGAGTACCACTCGTCACTGGCAAATAAATCTCTCCGAATGACCTTATTCCAAACACTATTGAAATCGCATCCGCACAACAGGCTTTTAACAGCATTAAATGACTCACCCGTATGCATACCAGAACAGATATCAACTTTTAACGAGGGTTTTATAGGCATCAATCCCATAGTGAAATCAAATGAAATGATATCAGCACCAGTCGAGGCAATTACATCGCATACCTTTTTAATGCAACCTTCAAGAAGAGCGTCATCGGAGTCGAGCGAAAGAATATAACGCCCACTTGCCTCGCGAAGACCGTCTCGTCGTGCAGCGAGAAGACCTTCGTTGTCCTTGTGAATAACGAAAGCTCTCTCGCGCTTGTTGCAATAAGCATCGCAGATCTCAGGAGATCCATCGGTGGAACCATCATCCACAAGAATCACCTCAAAAGAGCCGGTTCCTTGAATATCAATAGATTCCAGACAAGCGGGGAGAAAACGCTCGGTGTTATATACCGGTACAACAATACTGATGTCAGGCGTTTCGTCATGCATAAATAACTCCTAATAGTGCCGACGAATACGGAAAAAGATCGCAACTGCCGCCATATACAAACGTAATGACAAAATAAAACACGAAAAATAAAACACCCAGAGCCCCAGTTAGAAACCGCTCTCTGCCAAGGTTTTCAGACAAAAAGGGGTAAACAAAACCTGAAATGAAAAGAAAAGGGAAACTCAGTCGAATTAGCTCAGGACTGATGCTCGCAAGTTGAGCGAATAGGGAAGAAATTATGCCGCTGCTCGTATAGAAATTAAGCGTCCATCGATCGAAGCTCGTGATCAAACCCTTACTGCCTAACATCCATATAGCAAGGCAAAATAGAAAATAAATAAGCATTGTGGTATTAAATGAGCCCATTCCAGCGTGTTTGATCTGAAAGCTATATGACGACGTAAATAGAGATACGATCTCCATTACATCCGGGCCAATCATAATCACGCAAATAGTAAAAATGATAACGCCAACGCATGCAAGAAGTGCAACGGTCTTATACGAACGTTCGCGCCCGCGGTTGAAGCATGAAATATAAATAATCCAAATAAAAAGTCCCATGATAGACATCTTGTGAAAGCCAACTGCAAGAAACAAATAAACAATAGCGGGGCCGCGTTTCTCGCGGAACAGCTCATAGACCATCATGACGAGCAAACTAGTAGCAATACATTGCCTAATTATGTTTAACGTATAACCAAACACAACGAAACATAGAAAGAAACCTACGATAGGATACCCGCGAGGATACAACTTTCTAACAACTAAAATATAGGGAAGGAGAACGATGGCTTCACAAAGAAAAAGAACAGCGTGGAAATCACCAGTCAGTCTTCCCAGAATCCAGAAGAGAATCACGAATAGCGGCTCTTGATCTGAGCAAGCACCCATAGCACCTGTGAGCGAATAATACTGCGAGGCATAAAAACACCTGAGGGGATATGCCGAGGTATCGGTACCGACAGATGCATCACGCAGCCCCGCCACCAAGCAAAGGGGGAGAACCGAAATAACCGCAAGAAGAAAACTGACGTGCTTATTAGTTATCTTTACCGAAAAATATAGCAATGCAATATGGGACACAAAGGCAATGAAGTAGATTGGCATCTCTACACCTGCTTTGTATATCGTTTGTAAACTGTTGATTTTCCTCCGGTCGAAACCGTGTCGAAAACACCAACATAACAGTTAAAACCATCTTGAAAGTAAATGTTATACAAAAAGCCGCCGTGGCATTCAGTAACGTTAAACAAATGCGCGCTAGCTGAAAAAATCATCTTATCAACCTTTAATTATAGGAGTTACCCGATTGCCTTACCAGAAATTGCAGCATATAACGCATAGAAAGCGTTATGAATCCTAGGAGAGATAGAAAAGAGAGCACAACGCAGTCTCCATTTTGAACAAGCATATGGGTTCTTCGATGCCCTCCAAGCAAGCCCTCGAGCATTCCTCAAATAATTCTGGGCTTCAGCCTTATCATCAAATCCGTCCGGATCAACCCTCATTGCAACGCGGAGCGTACAGAATGACTGGAAGCACTCAAACTCGCCCTGAAATTCAGGCTCGGCAAATTGTCGAACGGTCTCAATAGCCCTGTCCATGTCTTTAGCATGCTTGGAACCCTGGTTCGTAAGCGTCGTAATGGAGCCTGGTCTCGTCACGTATGCATAGAAGCACGCATCAGAGAATGCAACCTTTTGAATTTTGGAACAAATGTTAGCAATTACACCCATGTCTTCGAAGAGCTGCCCCTCAGGAAAGACAAGGTCGCTAATAAGAGATCGTTCAAAGAGCTTTCCGCAAGCAGAACCACTCTCACCGGTTAATAAAAGAAGTTTTCGAAAATGCTCAATTCCAGATTCAACATGGAATTCTACATTCTGACCTATCTTATAGTTATCAAGGACAGGCGTCTTCGCAAAGGAGCCGATAACGAGCGGAACTTGATACTTGTCAGCCGCTTCGACCATCAACTCAACAGTTCGCGAATCGATCAAATCGTCCCCATCAACATACATGACATAATCACCGTGGCACCTTTGAGTACCAAAGTTGCGCGCAGAAGAAAGACCACCGTTCTCCTTATGCAAAATCTTAAATCGCGTGTCTGACCCAACGGCATCTTCAATAAGGTCGATAGTATTATCAGTACATCCATCATCTACGATAATATATTCGATATTCGAATAAGTCTGACCAAGCAATGAGTTTACGCAAGGAAGCGCGAACATACCCACGTTGTACATGGGGACAATGACACTAACCAGAGGCTTATCAATATCAGAAGCCATATATCTAGGACCTCCTGAGAAAATAACGATATATCAACGCTCTAACGGAATTTGGCATCAGACAGACGGCGGCATGCGGCAAATAAGAACAGAAATAATCACGTTTTGTGAAATAGCCACGCTCAACTTGAGCCTGCTTAAATGCTTTAGCGTACTTAAGATACTGCGAGCCGCCCCTGCGAGCATAGAAATCCTCACTAACGCGCATCGCAACAAGCGGTTCACTCAGGTTATCCGCCTTGCAGCCACATGCGAGCATCCTGTTAAAAAGGTCCCAATCCTCAAAGTAGAGAAAGTCGGAACTGTAGTTACCAGCCTCCATAACTTTCGACTTTCTAAACGTCATGGGAGGGTGACGAAAGGGATTTCGCCTTTTGGAATAAGAACGTATAGCATCGATGCCCTTGGGAAGGTCAGTAGCCGCAACAGGTTCATTGGGAGACGTGACGAATTCGATAACATCGCTTCCGACCATATCGAGCCCGCTATCAATAGCGGCAAGCTGTTTCTCCATACGATCTGGACGAGCAATATCATCAGTGTCCATACGAGCAACAATTTCGTTAGAGCAAGCAACCACGCCTTGTCGCAGCGCGTAGCCAAGCCCATGGTTTTTGTCATACGAAACAAAATTGAATAGTCCGGGATAAAGGGAGTCATAATTTTGGAGCACGTCTTCAAGCTCTTGCGTGAGGGGACCATCCTTGACCATGACAATCTCGGCAGGAGAGACCGTTTGGTTCAACATACTGTCTAAAGCTTGAACTAAATAGGCAGGATTTTCTTTTTTGTAAATGCTCATCAACACACTGTAGGAAGAAGTAAGGTTTGTCGGCATCTATCGTCCCGTTCTCTTCTTACCAAACATAGCCCCGAAGGTACCAGTAAAGCACTTCCAATCCATAGCAAAACAACGGTTTTGGACATAGCGAAGCTCAATCTTCTGACGCAGGCCGCTCTCAAAGGTTGCCTCGTTACGATCGGTTGCCTGCCACAGACCAGTAATGCCGGGCCGGACAGAGAGCAGCTCAGCTTTTTCTTCGTCGGAAAAATGCTGTTCAAGCTCATCCCTTGTAATGGGACGCGGTCCAATGACGGAGAGGTCGCCGTTCAGTACATTGAGGAACTGCGGCATCTCGTCAATGGAGCACTTACGAATAAACTGACCAACCCTAGTAATGCGGGGATCATCGTCGACCTTGCGCTCGACTTCCCATTGATGAAGCTGCTCAGGGCTCAGGTACTTACGCACGTCGTTTGCGTCGGCGACCATGCTACGAAGCTTAAAAATCTTGATTGTCTTTCCGCCCTTGCCAACGCGCTCCTGTGTATACATTGGGCTGCCGGGCGATTCAAGGCTAATGAGTGCGCACACAACAGCGACAGGGATAAGCAGTAGTACGCTCATCAAAAGACTAAACACCAGGTCAAACAGCCTCTTAATAAAACGGTAACCAAGCGTACCGCTCGGCTTAAACTCTTTAAGAGCCAGCGCGTCCCCCACAGATACACAACTCTCTGTTACTTCTTTAGCAGCCACAATAAAACTTACGTCCCTGTCCCCAGGAACCCCCCCCCCGTCTATGAATTCAAAAAACGAATGATTTGCCGGTGCAACGTCTCCCTTACGTTTTGCTGGGCACGTCGAGCGGAAGCACTTCCCTAAAACTGGAATCGCCTTCGCCAACATCCACTAGGCACCAGCGTTTGCGACGATCGATCTTGTGCACGCGGGCCTCTTGCCCCACCAAGGGCCCTTGTTCTATGTGCAACACGCCGTCTTCTATGCGCGCAACGCTGTTACGCACCACGCCGTCGTCATCGAGCACGCTGCGGTACCAGTCCTGCGCATCGTCCGGCATGGGCATGTACGCCCGTTCCCTACTGCCGGCGATGCGGCAGCCAAAGCTCAACTGGGCCAAAGCCTTATCGAGCATGGCGGCATCGCGCGTGGCGACGAAGAAGTATTCCTTGTACATGGGTTTGGTTTGGAGCGACCAGGCGCCGTCCCGCTTAAACCAGAACTCCTTTTGCATCACAAAAGCGTCCTGCATCAGCTCGTGCGGGATAATGCGGCGAACCTTTTCGCAGGTTTCGCGCTCTTTTCCATTAGGGGTGTGAACCAGATACCAGCGGACGCGGCCGTGCTGGCTGTTGGTGATGACGCCGTTAAATGCGCCAGGCAGCTGCTTTTGGCGCCGTGCCGTCTGTTCCATGTTCTCGCCCCCTCTTTTGGCTTTGCGATGCACGCAAATGCAGGGGCGTTTAGAACAGGCTTCTCGCTCGCAGCTAGGCGCAGTCGCAAAAGTACAGGTTTTTGTATCTTTCGACAGACGACATTATACGAGCAATTAATCAGCGTTTGCCCAGATTACGCAAAATGTACTGCTAGTAGGTACATCTCCATACCCCTCTACATAAACCTGTACCTTTTTGTGCAACAAAAAAAGCCGCTCAACCAGCGGCTTTTCTTATTTTGGCACGAAAAAAGCGACCGCCCAATGTGGACGGTCGCCTTTATTAATTGTTGTGAAGTTTGCCTTAGGCGCGGGTCTTGATCTCCTCGAGCACCTTGGCAACAAACTCGTCGACGCTCATCTGAACGGTCTCGTTGGAGCGATCGCGGACGGAGATGTTGCCGGCCTCGACCTCCTTCTCGCCCAGGATGAGCATGTAGGGCACGCGGTCGATACTGCGGGCCTCGCGGATCTTGTAGCCGATCTTCTCGTCGCGGTCGTCGCAGACCACGCGAATGCCGGCGTCCTCCAGCTTGGCGCACACCTCGTGGGCGTAGTCGCGACTCTTCTCGGAGACGGGAAGCGCCTTGACCTGCACGGGAGCCAGCCAAGTGGGGAACTTGCCCGCAAAGTGCTCAATCAGAATACCGATGAAGCGCTCGATGGAGCCAAAGCACACGCGATGCAGCATGATGGGGCGCTTCTTGGTGCCGTCGGCGTCAACGTACTCCAGGTCAAAGTTGAGCGGCATCTGGAAGTCGAGCTGCACAGTACCGCACTGCCAGGTACGGCCGAGCGAGTCCTCCAGATGGAAGTCGATCTTGGGGCCGTAGAAGGCGCCGTCGCCCTCGTTGACTTCGTAGTCCATGCCCAGCTTCTCCAGAGCGGTGCGCAGACCCTCCTCGGCGCGAGCCCAGTCCTCGTCCGAACCCATGGAGTCCTCGGGGCGGGTGGAAAGCTCAACGTGATACTTAAAGCCAAACTTCTGGTACACGGAGTCGATAAGGTTGACCACGCCCACGATCTCGTCGGTCAGCTGGTCGGGACGCACAAACAGGTGGGCGTCGTCCTGGTTAAAGCAGCGCACGCGGAACAGGCCGTGCAGGGCGCCGCGCAGCTCGTGGCGGTGCACCAGGCCAATCTCGCCGGCGCGGATGGGCAGCTCGCGATAGGAGTGCGGCTTGGAGGCGTACACCAGCACGCCGCCCGGGCAGTTCATGGGCTTAATGCAGTACTCTTCGTCGTCGATGACGGTGGAGTACATGTTGTCCTTGTAGTGGTCCCAGTGACCCGAGGTCTTCCACAGCTGCTTGTTCATGATGAGCGGCGTGGAGATCTCCACGTAGCCGGCCTTGTGGTGGATCTCGCGCCAGTAGTCCAGCAGCGTGTTCTTAAGGATCATGCCGTTGGGCAGGAAGAACGGGAAGCCGGGGGCCTCGTCGCGCATCATAAAGAGGTCCATCTCGCGGCCGATCTTGCGGTGGTCGCGCTTCTTGGCCTCCTCCAGCATGTGCATGTGCTCGTCGAGCTCTTCCTTGGTGGCAAAGGCGACGCCATTGATGCGGGTGAGCATCTTGTTGTCCTTGTCGCCCTTCCAGTAGGCGCCCGAGACGCCGGTGAGCTTAAAGGCCTTGAGGGCCTTGGTGTAGCAGATGTGGGGGCCGACGCACATGTCGATGTAGTCGCCCTGCTGGTAGAAGGTGATGCGGGCGTCGTCGTCCAGGTCGCCGATGTGCTCGACCTTGTACTTCTCGCCGCGCTCCTCCATAAGGGCGATGGCCTCGGCACGGGGCTTCTCGTACACGGTGAACTTAAGGTTCTCCTTGACGATCTTCTTCATCTCGGCCTCGATCGCGGGGAAGTCGTCCTCGCTGATCTTGACGCCCTCGGGCAGGTCGACGTCGTAGTAGAAGCCGTTGTCGGTCGCGGGACCGTAGGCAAAGTCGGCCTCGGGGTACAGGCGCTTGATGGCCTGCGCCATGATGTGCGCGGCGGAGTGGCGGATGACGTGCGTGACCTCGTCCTGCGGGAGCTCGGCCACCGAACCGTCATTGTAGAGTGCCTTCATGGGTATGTTTTCTCCTCTCGGATGCCTGATGCAAGTGCGTGCGATGCGCTCGGCGTTTTAACTTGCATCATTATAGGCAGGTTGCCTTGGTATACAAGCGCCCGCCGCACCTTAATGGCACGGCGGGCGATTTTCTACGCATGCTTCATCGTGTGGGGCGGGGTGCGTGTGGCTTGCGGCGTGCCCGTGGCTTGCGGCCGGCCCGGCGATGGATGCGTTACTGGATGCGAGTTCGGCAGTAGGGGCAGACCTTCCAGTGCGCATCGAGCGGGCGATGGCAGCTGGGGCATACGTTGCGAACCTGGGTATCGCACACCGGACAGACGACGAAGTCCTTCTCGATGGGCGCGCCGCACTGCGGGCAGGTGCCGTACTGGGCAAGTTGGCGCTCGCGCAGGGCCATGTCCAGCTCCTGCTCCTCACGGTCGGCCGCGTAGGAGTGCGGACGCAGGACCAGGTAGGCGATGAGGCCAACAAACGGGATGAGGGCGATGATGCCCCATGCCACGTAGGCGCTGGCGCCGCGGCGGCGAGCGTCGATGAACACATAGACGACCGACAGAACATACAGGGCGATGATAAAGCCAACGAAGGCATAGACGACGCCCATGAGCTGCGGCGACATGAGCTCGGAGATGTACTTGGACATTACGGGTACCTTTCGGAATATTAACAGTCTGGTCAAGTTTACCACGGGGTTTGTTTATATGGGACCACGGCTAGGGGCGGGGCTGACGCGGACACAAACATCTCAATCTGTAACAGTTAGGAGCGGAATCCGGGTCTAGGTGTTACAGATCGAGACACAGGGGTCCCTCCCCGACTTCAATCTCGATCTGTAACATCTTGGGCACCAAAACCCCTCTTACTGTTACAGATCAAGACATTCAAAATCCGCCGGAAGGTTTGTCTTGATCTGTAACATCTAGAACCCAGATCGTCAGCTAACTGTTACAGGTCGAGACGAACGGTTGCCGCAGCTGTCGACAGACGAGGTCAACATCCGTGCCGGGTCTCCCCTTGCCTGCCGTTGGCGGGTGTTGCGGGGCTGTTCGCCGCATTGCCGCCGCACCGGGGGTGTGCAGACCGTAAGATAGTCCTATTGACAGCCTGTCAACTTGTCTGGGAGGCACTGTGACGGAAACGTTTGATATCGCGATTGTGGGCGCGGGCATTACCGGATGCGCCATCGCGCGGCAGCTCGCGCGCTATGACCTGTCCATTTGCGTGGTCGAGGCGGCCAACGACATCGCGCTGGGCGCGTCGAAGGCCAACGGCGGCCTGGTGCATGCCGGCTACGATCCGACACCTGGCACGGTTAAGGCGCAGGTCAACGCCCGCGGCTGCGAGTTATATGGCACGTGGGCCCAGGAGCTAGGCTTTTTGTTCCACCGCACCGGGTCGATGGTGTTGGGCTTTAACGACGAGGACCTCGCGCATCTGGAGCAGCTGCGCCAGAATGGCCTGGCGAATGGCGTGCCCGAGCTGTCGATCGTCGGACCCGACCGCATCCACGAATTAGAGCCGCGCGCCAGTGCCGATGCAATGTGCGCTTTGTGGTGCCCATCGACTGGGTTTGTCGACCCGTTTGAGGTTGCCATCGCCGCGCTGGAGAACGCCGTGGCCAACGGGGTGACGCTTATGCGCTCCGCACCCGTGGAGGCGATTGAAGTCGCGGGGACGGGCGGAGACGCGAGCTTTACGTTGGCGACCCCCGCTGGCAACGTGCGCTGCCGCTACCTGATCAACGCCGCGGGCAACGGTGCCGCGGATATCTCGCATATGGCGGGGGCCGAGGAGTTCCAGATGGTCTGGCGCCAGGGCAACATCGTGGTGCTGGACAAGGAGCCGCGCACGCTCATGCCGCTTTACCCCGTGCCGACGCCGGTGTCGAAGGGCGTTATCGTGACGGGTACCGTGCACGGCAACACCGTGATCACCGCGACGGCCGCTGTGCGCGAGCCAGGCGACACGCAGACCTACGCGACCGATGTCAACGCGCTCCTGACCGGTGCGCACAAGCTGGTGCCCGATCTGGACACGCGTCGTGTGGTGCGCGCGTTTGCCGGCGGTCGACCGGTCATTAAGGGAACGAACGACTTCTTTATTGGGCAGTCGGCCGTGGTGCCGGGGCTGTTCCAGGCGGCAGGTATTCAGTCGCCGGGCGTGGCGAGCGCGCCGGCCATTGCCGAGCGCATGGAACGCGTGATGCGCGAGGCGGGCGTTGCTTTGCGCGAAAGGGCCGATTGGGACCCGATTCGCCGCGCGCCGGACGACTTTGACCGCGTGCCGCTTGCGCGCAAGGAAGAGCTCATTGAATCCGACCCCGCTTGGGGGCAAATCGTCTGCCGCTGCGAAACGGTGCCCGAGGCCGAGATTGTTGCCGCGATCCGACGCCACCCGGGCGCGGTTTCGGTCGAGGGCGTCAAGCGCCGCTGCCGCGCCGGCATGGGTCGGTGCCAGAGCGGCTTTTGCCAGAGCCGCGTGGTAGCGATCCTGGCGCGCGAACTGGGCTGCGACCCCAGCGAGGTGTTGTTGGAGGATGCCGGATCTTGGCTGGTCCAGGGACCGCTGAAGGGGGTACGCTAGGATGGCGGAATTCGGATCGAGCGCGATTGATTGCGGCGTCGTGGAAGACGTACAAACGCAAGTCTTCGACGTGGTCGTTATCGGAGGCGGACCCGCCGGCATGGCGGCCGCGCTTGCCGCACACAAGGCCTGCGCACGCGTGGCCATCGTGGAGCGCGAGCAGCATCTGGGCGGCATCCTGCGCCAGTGCATCCACCCCGGCTTTGGCCTGTCGCACTTTAAACAGGAGCTTACCGGTCCCGAGTACGCGCAGCGCTTTATCGACCAGGTGCACGCAACCGACATTGCGCTGTTCCTGAACAGCATGGTGCTTGGGATTGATTCAGGCGAGCCTGCGGAACACACCGCGGTCCATACCGTCACGCTCATGAGCACCGCCGGCATGCTGCAGCTCACCGGACGCGCGGTCGTCCTTGCTATGGGATGCCGCGAGCGCACGCGCAGCGAGATCAAGATCCCCGGCAGCCGTCCCGCCGGCGTGTTTACGGCGGGCCTGGCGCAGCGATACATCAATATCGAAAACCTCAAGCCCGGCTCGCGCACCGTCATTTTGGGCTCGGGCGACATCGGGCTTATCATGGCGCGCCGTTGCACACTCGAGGGGATTTCGGTCGAGGGCGTGTACGAGCTCATGCCGTACGCCAACGGCCTGCGCCGCAACGTCAAGAACTGTCTGGACGACTTTGGCATTCCGCTGCACCTGTCCACCACCGTCACGCGCGTGATCGGACACGATCGCGTGGAGGCCGTCGAGGTAAGCCAGGTCGACGAGCACCTGGCGCCCATTCCGGGGACCGAGCGCATTGTTCCGTGTGACACGCTGCTGCTTTCGGTGGGCTTGATTCCCGAGAACGACCTTTCGGTTGCCGCGGGCGTAGAGCTTGACCCACGCACGCGCGGCGCCGTGGTGGACCAGAGCCTGCAGACGGGCGTGCCCGGCATCTTTGCCTGCGGCAACGTGCTGCACGTGCACGACCTGGCCGACAACGTGACGGCCGAGTCCGAGCGCGCCGGTGCGGCTGCGGCGGCGTACGCGCTGGGGACCGGCGCGGGCGCCGTTCCGGACTGCGAGCTCACCGTCTCCCCTGCCGGCATTGCGGGATACGCGCTGCCGGGACGCATTACGGCTGTGGCGCTCACCAAGCTCAACTTCCGCGTACGCCGACCGGTCGATACCGCTCGAGTACGCATCTTGGCCAACGACGAAGAAGTGTTTGCGGGCAAAGTCCGCGCGTTTAAACCGAGCGTCATGGAAAGCTTCCCGCTGCCGGCTAAGGTGATTCAACGCGCACTCGACCTGGGTGCCAGCGAAATCGTCCTGTCCGTCGATCCCGTTGAGGAGGCATAGCTCATGAGTACGAATGTGACCGAGACGCTGCAGTTCAACTGCACCACCTGCCCATCCGAGTGCCTCCTGACCGTAGAGGTGGAGCACGACGCCAATGGCACCGTGGTGGAAGTGCGCTCCGTAACCGGTAACAACTGCCCGCGCGGCGATACGTTCGCACATCAGGAGCTCACCTGCCCCATGCGCGTGCTCACAACGACCGTGGCCGTCTCCGGCGGCGACGAAGCCCTACTCCCCGTCCGCACGGCCGAAGCCATCCCGCTAGAACTCCACGCCCAGGCCATGGACCTCATCTGCGGCGTGGTCGTCGAGGCCCCCATCCGCATGGGCGACGTCGTGCTAGAGAACCTCCTAGACACCAACATCAACCTTATCGCCAGCATGGACATCGACCGAGCCTAAGTAGCTAATTGGGGACGGGGCTCTTTAGCTAATTAGGGACGGAGCTCTTTTAGCTACCCCGCCATCCACCCGGTCCTCCTCCGCAGTTGCGGTGAAATACGGACTGTTTTATGGCTTCAGGCCGCTAAACAGTCCGTATTTCACCGCAACTTATGAGGACGCGCATGGGATGCAAAGGAGTGTCCCGAAGTGCCGGCATAGACGATATGAGCAGGACATAAAACATTGAGAGCCCCTGCTGCATGAAAGACCGCGGATTAGGCCGACAATGGTGAGTGTCTAATTCAGCCGCGGCGGCCACGCCGCATTCATGGAAGGGGCTCCCATGCTCGATACTACCACCTTCGTCGGCCTCGACGTCCACGCCCGCTCGATAAAGGCCGTCTCCCTCGACGTCATGACCGGGGAGGTGCGCGCCGCGACCTTCGGCTACGACGCCGGCGCCGTCGCGGAGTGGGTCCGCTCCGTGGACCCCGGGGCCAGGTGCGTGTACGAGTCCGGGGTCACGGGCTTCGACCTGCAGAAGAGGCTCTCCGGCCTGGGGGTCGACTGCGTGGTCGGCGCCGTCTCGAAGATGATCAAGCCCAGCGCGGACAGGCGCAGGAAGAACGACCGCAACGACGCCGAGTTCCTCGCCCGCATGCTGTCGGTCGGCAACGTGGTCGAGGTGTGGGTCCCCGACGACGAGTGCGAGGCCGCCCGCGACCTGACCAGGGCGCTCGAGGACGCGAGGGACGACCTCTCGCGCTCGAAGCAGCGGCTCTCCAAGTTCCTGCTCAGGCACGGGCTCGTCTTCGACGAGAGGACGCCCACCGGCCGCAGGAAGGGCAACTGGACCCGGGCGCACTGGTCCTGGATCGAGTCGATTAGGTTCGCGGAGGGGGCCGACAACGACGCGCTCGCCTACTACGTCGACGCGGTCAGGCGGGCGGCGGAGGAGAAGGCGAGGCTCGAGGGGCTCGTCGAGGCCGAGGCCCGCAAGCCCAGGTGGCGGAAGAGGGTCGACTCCCTGCGCTGCCTCAAGGGCGTCGACACCGCTTCCGCCGCCGACCTCGTGTTCGAGGCCGGCGAGTTCTCCAGGTTCAGGAACGCCCGCTCGTTCGCCGCGTGGGTCGGCCTGACGCCCTCCGAGCACTCCAGCGGGGAGAGCGACCGCAGGGGCGCGATCACCAAGGCCGGCAACAAGCACCTGAGGAAGACGCTGGTCGAGGCCGCGTGGCACTACCTGACGTGCTCGGGGCGGCCGAAGGACCTCGCCAAGGGCCAGGCCCCGGACCGGGGCGCCCGGAGGCATGCCGCCAAGGGCGTGCGGAGGCTGGTCGAGAGGCGGGTGGCGCTGCTCGCGCGCGGGGTCCACGGCAGCAAGGCGAACGTCGCCACGGCGCGCGAGCTCGCCTGCTGGGTGTGGGCGGTCGGCCTCATGGCCGAGGGGGCGTAGGGGGCGGTCCCCCGCACATAAGCCAGTCACCCCGGAAGCGGTTCGATCCGAAGCCGTTGAGGCGAACCTCAGGTCCCTTTTCTGCGAGCGCCCAGGGCGCCACACGCGTGCACAGACTGTCGGTTCGACGTAGAAGCCTCAGCCGTAGCAACGGATTGCCCAGCGAGAGATCGCCACGGGCGGATATTAAACTGCAAAGACGAGCGTCGGTAAGACACGCCGAGGTCGCCGCGGACGGGTTGATATAGGGAGAGGGCCTGACCCCATATCGTTGGGGCCAGGCCCGATTTTGCCTCTTGACAATGTCCTGCTCATATTAAAAGGAACGTCCCTATGTGCCGGGCTTGGGATACCATGGTGGCACCATAGTGAAAGGATGTTTCATGGCACATGTCGATGACCAGCGTGTGGCACGTGTGCTCGATGCGCTCGAGGCTCAGCACCCTGGCGCACAGCTGCTCGTAAACGACCCATGGTCGATCTATTACCTGACCGGCTTTTATGCCGATATGTTCGAGCGTTTTTGCGGCGTGCTGCTCGTGCGCGATGCCGAGCCGGTGATCCTGGTCAACGCACTGCATCAACTGCCCGAGTACGACAATGCCCGCGTCGCCTATCACACCGATACCGATGTCGTGGCCGACGCCATCGCTCGCGAGGTCGATCCGACCAAACCGCTCGGCATCGACACCGTCATGCGCTCCGGCTTTTTGATGCCGCTCATGGAGCGCCACGCCGCAAGCGAGTTTTTCCTGGGTGACTTTGCCGTCACCGCCGCACGCACCCACAAGGATGCCACCGAGCAGGAGCTCATGCGTGCGTCCTCGACCGCTAACGACGCTGTAATGGCCGATGCTATTAAGCTTGTCCACGAGGGCGTGACGGAACGCGAGATTGCCGACCAGATGCTCGGCCTGTATCGCAAGCACGGCTGCGAGGGCTTTAGCTTTCCGCCCATCGTGAGCTTTGGCGCCAACGCCGGCGACCCGCATCACGAACCCGACGACACCGTGCTCAAGCGCGGCGACGTGGTGCTGTTCGACATTGGCGGACGCCGCTGCAACTATTGCTCGGACATGACGCGCACGTTCTTTTGGGGCGAGCCGGACGAGGAGACGGCACGCATCTACGACATCGTGCGCCGCGCCAACGAGGCCGCCGAAGCGATCATCGCACCGGGCGTGCGCATGTGCGACCTGGACCGCGCCGCACGCGATGTGATTGAAGACGCGGGCTACGGCGAATACTTTACGCATCGCCTGGGTCACTCGATCGGCCTGCAGGACCACGAGCCGGGCGACGTCTCGCTCGTCAACGAGCAGGTCGTAGAGCCGGGCATGACGTTCTCCATCGAACCGGGCATCTACCTCCCCGACCGCACCGGCGTCCGCATCGAGGACCTCGCTCTAGTCACCGAGTCCGGCGTCGAGATCATCAACGCCTACCCCCACGATCCGGTCCGCCTAGACTAGGCAATGCGGCAAAGGGGCTGTCCCTTTGCTGCATCCCACCAATACCGCGCCACAAAAACGGCCTATCTACTACGTTTAACCCGCATAGGGCGACCATACCCGCGTTTTCGCAAAATCCGCAAGCCGTCTACCTGCGGTTTTAATTTTGCAATTCTCGGTGTGGTCGGGGGTATTCGCTAAAACGTAGTAAATAGGCCCATTTCGTGGCAAGCGAGTCAACTCGGGGCACAGGGCAGCCAAAAAGCCCCGTCCCAAATTGACTGCTTTTGAGTTGCGGTGATATACGGACTGTTTGAGGCTCCTGGCTTGTAAAACAGTCCGCATTTCACCGCAACCGCTGAGGGGATGGGTTAGCGAAGCAGGCCGGCTACTTCGCCGGCTAGGGTGATGGTGCCGGCGGCTACGAAGGGCTCGCCCGCGGCATCGAAGGCAGCGAGGGCCTCGGATACGCTGGGGTACACGCCCGCGAGCTTATCGGCACCCACCAGGGCAGCGAGCTCCTCTGCCGGCAGGGCGCGATCGGAATCGGTCTGGGTCACGACCGCGTGGGGGAACGCCGGAACCAGAACGTCAACGATACCCGCCACGTCTTTATCGGCCAGCGCTGCACACAGCAGCGTGGGGCGGTTCTCCACGCACGGATCGATCTCGTCCAGCGCGCTCACAAAGTTCTCGCAGCTCTGAGGGTTATGGCAGGCGTCGATCAGCTTGAGCGGATCGGTTCCCAGCACATCAAAGCGACCCGGCGTGGGGCAGCCCATAAGCGAAGCGTCGAGCGCATCGCGGTCGAGTTCACGGCCCAGGTAGCCCTCGCAGAGCATAATCGCGCATGCGGCATTCTGCGGCTGATACGCCGGCTTGACCATACTCGACGTATAGATCGCGCGCGGCGTGGTGCAGCTGAACTCAACCGTATCACCCACGTGTGCCGGAACCTTTGTTGTGGCATGGTTCACCACAAGCGGCACAACACCGCACTCACGGCAACGGGCATCCATCACACGCTGAACGCTCGCCTCATGCGTACCCTCGCCCAAAACGACCAAACGCCCAGGCTTAATAACCGCAGCCTTCTCCCCCGCAATGGCCTCGAGCGTATCGCCCAAAATACGTGTGTGATCGAGCCCAATACCCGTAATGGCGACGGCCACGGGATCGGTCGCACTCGTAGCATCCCAGCGTCCGCCCATGCCAACCTCGAGCACGGCAACATCCACCGCAGCCTCGGCAAACACGACAAGCGCGGCAGCCGTCAGCAAGTCAAACGGCGTGATGGAATAGGCGCGCTCCCCCGCCGCCACACGACGGGCATTCACGCGACGTCCCGCCTCAACAGCGGCAGAAACACCACGGGCAAAGGCCTCATCGCTCACGACGCGGCCATCGACCTCCATACGCTCGGGATAGCGCACCAGCTGCGGCGACGTATACAGCGCGGTCTTTAACCCCTCACCACGAAGGATGGCAGCCGAAAAACGCGTGGTCGAAGTCTTGCCATTAGTACCGGCAACCTGAATGCAATCGAAATACTCATCCGGACGCCCCAGCTCATCGAGCATATCGATGACAGTCTCTAACAACGGACCAGCATCCCCAGAAATCCGCCCCGTATCAGCAGCCAGCCCAACAGCTTCATCAAACGAAAACAAATCAAACTCAAAAGGAACGGTATACAAGCCAGAACGCTTAGGCATTTTCAGAACCGCCATTCATAGAAAAATAAAACAGTATAGGTTGAGGATAGTCAGCGAAAACGCCTCTGATGAGCCAAGGTGCCGTGAAACAAGGGCGCATAGGGCTTATGCCCATGCGCCCGAAGTTGAACGGCAGATTGGCCATCAGAGGCGTTTGCAGCGTCGAGCCAGCCGCCGTTCGTTAGAACGGCGGAATAGGTGTCCGCAGTAGCGAGCAAAGCCCCAAACCGCGTCCCCCAGTACCGCCTACGAGAAGTCAGCAACCTGAGCAGTCAGCGCCGCCAGGATCTCCTTGAGCTCAGCTGCACGGTCCCTCTTCTTCTGGACCACGGCAGGCGCGGCCTTGGCAACAAAGCCCTCGTTAGCAAGGGTCTTCTCGCAGCCGGCAAGCTCCTTCTGAGCCGCGGCGATTTCCTTCTCCAGACGCGCCTTCTCGGCCGAAAGGTCAACCTTGCCCTCGAGCACCACAAAGACCTCGACGCCGCTATCGACCACGGCAATGCTCGCGGCCGGCTTCTCAACGTCGGTACCCATAACCAGCGAGGCGGTGTTGGCCAGCGGCTCGATGGTCGAGCGCAGACTCTCGAGCTTCTCGATGTCCTCGGCGCCGGCGCGCACGACCACGTCGAGCTCGGCCTTGGGGCTCAAGCGATAGCGCGAACGCGTGGCGCGGGCGGCAGACACGACGGTGCGGCACAGCTCAAACGCGCGCTCGGCGTCCTCGTCAACATACTTAGCGTAGTCGGCGGGCTCGGGCCACTTGGCGATCATGAGCGCCTCGGCGCGGTCCACGTTGCCCTCGGCATCCAGGTCGAGAACGCTTGCCGGCATGTTGTCCCAGATCTCCTCGGTGACAAACGGCATGAGCGGGTGCATCAGGCGAATGGAGGTGTCAAGCACAAAGATCAGGTTGCGCTGCGCCTGCAGACGGCCCTCGCCCTTCAGGCGAGCCTTGGTGACCTCGACGTACCAGTCACAGACCTCGTTCCAGAAGAACTGCTGCACGCCGCGCGCCATGTCGCCAAAGGTGTACTTCTCAATACCCTCGGTGACCATCTTCACGGCCTTGGCCAGGCGGCTGAACATCCAGGCGTCGGCCGGCGTCTCAACGACGGGCTCGCCGGGCGTGTAGCCCTCCATGTTCATAAGCAGGAAGCGGCTGGCGTTCCAGATCTTGGTCACAAAGCTCTTGGCCTGCTCGGTGCGCGGGCTGTCGATGAGCTTCTTGGTCTTCTTATCGATGTTCGCGTCGAACTTGACGTCCTGGTTGTTAGTGCACAGCGTGAGCAGGTTGTAACGCATGGCGTCAGCACCGTACATACCGATGAGGTCCATGGGGTCAACGCCGTTGCCCTTGGACTTGGACATGCGGCTGCCGTCCTTGGCAAGGATCGTCGGGTAGATGACGACGTCCTTAAACGGCACCTCGTCCAGGAAGTACAGCGAGCTCATGACCATGCGGGCGACCCACAGCGCGATGATGTCGCGCGCGGTGACCAGCGCCGTCGTGGGGTGATGCCCCTCGAGCAGCTCCGGCTTTTGCGGCCAGCCCTGCGTGGCGAAGGTCCACAGCTGCGAGCTGAACCAGGTGTCCAGCACGTTCTCGTCCTGATGCACGTGATGACCGCCGCACTTGGGGCACACGTCGGTATCCTCGGTGAGGGCGTCCTCCCAGCCGCAGTCCTCGCAGTAGAACACGGGGATGCGGTGGCCCCACCACAGCTGGCGGCTGATGCACCAGTCCTTGAGGTTCTCCATCCAGGTGGTGTAGGTCTGCGTCCAGCGCGCGGGGTGGAAGGTGACCTTGCCGGAGTTGACGGCGTCGAGCGCCGGCCCCTTGAGCTTATCGACGGCCACGAACCACTGCTCGGACAGCCACGGCTCCAGTGCGGAGTCGCAACGGTAGCAGTGCATGACGGAGTGGTCGAGCTCTTCGACGTGGTCGAGCAGGCCGTGCTCGTCGAACCACTTGATGATGGCCTCGCGGCACTCGTCGCGGTTCATGCCAGTGAACTCGCCGTAGCCCTCGACGACCACCGCGTGCTCGTCGAAGATGTTGATCTGCGGCAGGTCGTGGGCCTGACCCATGGCGTAGTCGTTGGGGTCGTGGGCCGGGGTGACCTTGACGAAGCCGGAGCCAAAGTTGGCGTCGACATGCCAATCCTCAAAGATGGGGATCTCGCGGTCGACGATGGGGAGCTTGACGGTCTTACCCACAAAGGCGGCCTTCTCGGGGTCCTTCGGGGAGACGGCAACGCCCGTATCGCCGAGCATGGTCTCGGGGCGCGTGGTGGCGACGACGATGTAGTCCTGGCCGTTGACCGGCTCGGTCAGCGGGTAGCGCAGGTGCCACAGGTGGCCCTTCTCGTCCTTATACTCGGCCTCGTCGTCCGAGATAGCGGTGGTGCAGTTGGGGCACCAGTTGACGATGCGCTTGCCGCGATAGATCAGGCCGTCGTGGTACCAATCGCAGAAGACCTTACGCACGGCCTGGGCGTAATCCTCATCCATGGTAAAGCGCTCGTTGTCGAAGTCGACGGAGCAACCCATGCGCTTGATCTGCTCGACGATGATGCCGCCGTACTCGTGGGTCCAATCCCAGCAAGCGTCGACAAACTTGTCGCGACCGATCTCCAGGCGGCTGATGCCCTCGCTCTTGAGCTTCTTGTCGACCTTGGTCTGCGTGGCGATACCGGCGTGATCGGTACCCAGCACCCAGCGTGTGGACTTGCCGCGCATGCGGGCCATACGGACGATGGCGTCCTGGATGGAGTCGTCGGTAGCGTGGCCCATATGGAGCTTGCCGGTCACGTTGGGAGGCGGAATGGTGACGGTGCAGTCGCCCACGCCCTCGCGGCGCTTGTAGTAGCCGCCGTCAAGCCACTTCTGCAGGATCGCCGGCTCGTTGGTCGACGGATCATAATTCTTGGGCATTTCTTCCATATATCTCTCCCTTGCCCGTCGGGGAGGAATGTAGGCCCGATTTTCGCTCGGTCAGGTCCTGGGCTCGCTCGAAGACCACATTAAGTGGTCTTCGGCTCGTGCGGAATCTACGAAAATCGGGCCTACATTCCTCCCCTTAGGTATCGATTACTTCAGTCTGATATGACTTCGCTGAGGCTTAAACAAACACACAGAATAACACAGGTAGTTGGGGTTATTGCGTATATATAAAATAGCCTCCGACCGCAGGTGGTCGGAGGCTATTAGCAAGCACGTTTTAGGCAGGTCTAGCCGTAGATGCGTTGGGGCTGTTCTTCGCCCTTTACGGAGGCTTCGGTCACGATGACCTTGGAAACGCCTTCCTCGCTGGGCAGGTCGAACATCGTCTGCTGCAGCACGTCCTCGCAGATGGAGCGCAGGCCGCGGGCGCCAGTCTTGCGGGCGAGCGCCATGCGGGCAATCTCGTGCAGGGCCGCGTCCTCAAACTCAAGCTCAACGTCCTCGAGCTGGAACATCTTACGGTATTGGCGCACTACAGCGTTCTTGGGCTCGGTCAGAATCGACACCAGATCGTCCTCGTCGAGCGCCTGCGTCTGGGTGACGACGGGCGTACGGCCCACAAACTCGGGGATCATGCCAAAGGCGTTGAGGTCCTGCGGGAGCACCTGACGCAGCAGGTCGTTCTCGTCTACCGAGGTGGGGCCGGCGATCTCGGAGTTAAAGCCCACGCCCTTGTTGCCAACGCGATCGGCGATGATCTTATCCAGACCCACAAAGGCACCGCCGCAGATAAACAGGATGTTGGTCGTGTCGATCTGCAGCAGCTCCTGCTGGGGATGCTTGCGGCCGCCGGTGGGCGGAACGCTGGCCACCGTGCCCTCAAGAATCTTAAGCAGCGCCTGCTGAACACCCTCGCCCGAAACATCGCGGGTAATGGAGAGGTTCTCAGCCTTGCGGGCAATCTTGTCGATCTCGTCAACGTAGATGATGCCAACCTGTGCGCGCTCAATGTCGCCATCGGCAGCATTAATGAGCTTGAGTAGGATGTTCTCCACGTCCTCGCCCACATAGCCGGCCTCGGTGAGCGCGGTGGCATCGGCGATAGCAAACGGCACCTCAAGAATGCGCGCGAGCGTCTGGGCCAGCAGGGTCTTGCCGGTACCGGTGGGACCGAGCAGCAGGATGTTGGACTTGGCGAGCTCTACCTCGTCCATATCGTCATCGAACTGCGAGCCCATGTCGTCATCAAAGGCAGACACCGCAGCGCCGCCCTCAATCACGCGGCGATAGTGGTTGTACACGGCCACCGACATGGCGCGCTTGGCGTCCTCCTGACCCATAACATAGGCCGAAAGCTCGTCATAGATCTCGTGCGGCGTCGGCACGTGCGTGATGACCTGGCGATCGTCCTCGAGCTCAAAACCCTCGGTCTCGGGGTCCGCGGCGGGCTGGGATGCAGCCTGGCCGTGGTCGTTGAGGAAGCCCGGCAGCTTGCCGTTGCAGGCAGCGTCCATAAAGTCCGAAGCCAGCGACTCCTCAAGGATTTCGGAGCAGGCGGCGACGCACTCGTCACAGATAAAGATATTGGTCGGGCCCTTAACAAGGCGGCGAACCTGACCCTGCTCTTTTCCGCAGAAGGAACAGCGGATGGGGTTGCCATTCTCGTCAAAGTTGTCCTGCATGTTTCCTGCCATCCTAGGCGTCCTTCGCGGCGAGATCGCGCGAGGTGACGATACGGTCGATCAGGCCGTAGTCGAGGGCCTCGGCAGCGGTCAGGTAGTTGTCGCGCTCGGTGTCGGCCTGGACCTTCTCGATCGGCTGGCCCGAGGCATCGGACAGGATCTGGTTGAGCTCGCGGCGGGTCTTCTTGATCTCCTCGGCAACGATCTCGATCTCGGTCTGCTGACCTTGAGCACCGCCGCTGGGCTGGTGAATCATGACCTTGGAGTGCGGCAGGCAGAAGCGCTTGCCCTTGGCGCCGGCCGAAAGCAGCACGGCAGCCATAGACGCGGCCATACCGACGCAGATGGTGGAGACCTGCGGCTTGATGAAGTTCATGGTGTCAAGAATCGCCAGGCCAGAGTAAACCTCGCCACCGGGCGAATTGATGTAGAGCGAGATATCCTTCTCGGCATCCTGGCTCTCAAGATGCAGCAGCTGGGCAACGACCAGGTTGGCGCTGACGGAGTTGATCTCCTCGCCCAAGAAGATGATGCGGTCGTTGAGCAGGCGCGAATAGATATCGTAGCTGCGCTCGCCGCGCGGCGTCTGCTCGATAACGTATGGCACGAGGGCGGAATCGAACTTAGCGATCATACGCATCTCCATTTCTCTTACGGACCAATAGTGGTTCTAGATAAACGTACGGTGCCCGCATGCTATGCATTGGCTGGCACCGTACGAAGCAACCGGATAACCGGTGTATAACTTTACCCCATCACGGGCACATGCATGCGCTCGCGAGCAAGGTGGCGAGAATTACTCGGCGTCCTTGGCGGTCTCGTCGACCTCGGTCACCTTGGCGTTCTCGACCAGGTGATCGACGGCCTTGGAGCGACGGATGGACTCGCGGACGGCAGGCATGCGGCCATCGGCGATGAACTCAGCCTTGGAAGCCTCGACGTCCTTGACGCCGGCCTTCTCGAACTCGGCGTTGATGTCGTCCTCGGTGACCTCGATCTTGAGCTCACGGGCGAGGGCGTCGAGCGCCAGGGACTCACGGGCAACGTCGTTGGCCTGCTTGTGCAGGTCGCCGATGAACTGCTCCATGGTCAGGCCGGAAGCGGGCAGCCAGGTGTCCAGCGTCATGCCGCGGGCAGCGAGGTTGGACAGGAAGTTCTGGCCAAGCTCCTCAAAGACGGACTGCTCGTAGTCGGCATCCATCTCGTCGAGCTGCAGGCGCTCGGCGAGAGCGGAGACGCAACGGTTCTCCTTCTCGGCCGGGAGGCGGGAAGCCTTGTCCTGCTCGATCTCGATCTTGATGGCGTCGCGCATAGCGTCGATGCTGTCGAAGCCAAAGTCGGACTTGACGAGCTCGTCGGTGAGCTCGGGGGTGTTGCGGACCTTGATGCCCTTGACGGTGACCTCGACGGTGTGGGTCTCGGCCTCCTCGCCCTCCTCGGCCTCGTCGGTCCAGGTGACGGACTTGACATCGTCAGCGTTGGCGCCGATCAGGGCCTCGTTGAACTCCTTGGGGTTGCTGTCGCTACCGGCGATGAGCATACGGCCCTCGGCGGCAAAGTTGTCGGCGTTCTCGACGGCCTTGAGGTCGACGGTAACGTAGTCCTCGGCCTCGACAGCGCGGCCCTCGACGTCCTCGAAGGTGGCACGGTAGTTGAGGAGCATCTCGACCTGGTTGTTGATCTCGGACTCGGTGACCTCCGCAGGGGGCATCTCGATCTCGACAGCGTCGAAGGAGGAGAGCTCAGCGGCGGGACGCAGGGAGAACTCGACGGTGTAGGTGTAGTCCTCGTGATCCTTGGCGAGGTCGAGCTCCTTGTAGTCACCGCTCTTGGTGGGGACGATGTCCAGCTCGTTGAGGACGGCGGGCTCGTTGGCGGCGATCAGGTCGTTGGTGGCCTGAGCGAGGGTAGCCTCGGCGCCAAGAGCAGAGTCGATGACCGGACGGGGAGCCTTACCGGCACGGAAGCCCGGGAAGCGGTACTTCTTGGCGGTGTCCTTGTAGGCCTTCTTGATCGCGGCGTCGACGTCGGCGGCCGGGATGGTGACCGTAGCGGTGAGCTTGGCGTCCTTGACGTCAGAAGCGGTGATGTTCAACACGTTCCTCCTCATACTGCCCAGCTTATCTGAGGTGCTGGTACCTTTATGCAACAAAGAGTCGCGACGGCCAGGGCCGACGCAGATGCGTTGGTGCGGGCGAAAGGACTCGAACCTTCACGGGAATCCCACCAGAACCTAAATCTGGCGCGTCTACCAATTCCGCCACGCCCGCATGAGCGCACAGACTAGGAATGATAGCAGATACGAACGACAAGCGCACGCACACGTTTTACAGGCTCACGACCTCACCACGAGTGCGAAAGGCGGGGCGAGTTGCCCCGCCCCGCCCATTACGACTTGTTCGCCGACCCGCTACTCCCCCAGCAGGGCCTTCTCGGGCGTGATCGGCAGCGAGCGCACCTGGTGGCCGGTGGCGTGTGCCACGGCCGATGCAACGGCGGCGAGCGGCGTGTTGATGACGACCTCGCCGATCGACTTGGCACCAAAAGGACCCGTCGGCTCGTAGCTCGGCTCAAAGGCCACGCGAATGCTGCCGATATCCAGGCGCGTGGGCAGCTTGTAGCTCATAAAGTTGCCGGTGCGCAGACGACCGCGGTCGTCGTGCTCCACGATCTCGTAGAGCGCGTGGCCGATACCCTGGGCAATGCCGCCCTCGGCCTGAACGCGCGCGAGTGCCTCGTTGATCACGGTGCCGCAGTCCACGGCCGCCGCGTAGTCCACCACGGTCACCTTGCCGGTGGCCTTGTCGACCTCGACCTCGGCAATGCCGGCCATAAACGGCGGAGGCGAAACGGGCAGGCAGGCAGAGGCATGCGAGGTGAGCGCGTCGCCGCCCGCGATGTTCTTGACGCACAGGTTGGCAAAGTCGCGCAGCGTGAGGTAGCGGTTCTGCTCGCGCGCGGCGCGCTCGTCGGACAGACGCACGTACTGGCCATCGAAGACCACGTCGGCGGCGTCCACGTCCCACATCTGGGCAGCCTTGGCGCAAATCTTCTCACGCAGCTCGGTCGCGGCGTTCTTGGCGGCCAGGCCCGTCACGTAGGTACCGGAGCTCGCGTACGAGCCGGCGTCGAACGGCGACACGTCGGTGTCCACGCCGCGCACCACAATGAGCGAGCTTTCCACGCCCAGCTCCTCGGCGGCAATCTGCGCCAGGATCGTGTCGACGCCCATGCCGTTGTCGGTGGCGCCGGTCGAAAGCGTGATAAAGCCGTCCTCTTCCAGGCGCATGTCGATGCCGCCGATATCCACGTTGGAAATGCCCGAGCCCTGCATGGTGAGCGCGCAGCCCAGGGCACGCACGCGGTCGCCCAGGTCTACAGCCAGCGGCTTGTCGCGCCAACCGATCATGTCCATCGCGCGCAGCAGGCAGCGGTCGAGCGCACAGGCGTTGAGCTTCTCGTTGTAGTACTGCGGCATGATCTCGCCCTCGCGCACGATGTTTTTAAGGCGCAGGTCGGCGGGGTCCATGTGCAGCATGTCGGCGAGCTCGTTAACGGCGCTCTCCACGGCAAACTGGCCCTGGGTGGCACCGTAGCCACGATACGCGCCGCCGCGATTGGTATTGGTGTAGACGGCGTCCCAGCTAAAGCGGCTCGCCTTCACGTGGTTGTAGATGGGCAGGCTCTTGTGGCCCGAAAGCCCGATCGTCGTGGTGGCGTGCTCGCCATACGCACCGGCGTTGGACAGCGTATGCAGGTCGATGGCCGTGATGGTGCCGTCGTTCATGGCGCCCAGCTTAACGGTCATCTGCATCTGGTGACGCGAGTTGCCCGCGGTGATGGTCTCCTCGCGGGTGTAGCAGCAGTAGCTCGGACGGCCGGTCTGCTGGGTAACGAACGCCACGAAGATCTCGCAGCAGCCCGTCTGCTTGGAGCCAAAGCCGCCACCGATGCGCGGCTTAATGACCTGCACCTGCGACTGCGGAATGTCGAGCGACTGCGCGACCATGCGGCGCACGTGGAAGGGCACCTGCGTCGAGGTGGTCACCGAGATGCGTCCAAACGCGTCGGTCGTCGCGAAGGCGCGGAAGGTCTCCATGGGCGCGGTCTGCGTGGCCTGGCTGGTATAAGTGCGCTCAAAGACGATGTCGCTCTGGGCGAATGCCTCGTCAAGGTTGCCAAAATCGCTGGTACCGCTGCACACCAGGTTGCGAGCAACGTCGCCACCCTGCGGGAACATAAAGGTCACGTCGCCCTCGGGGTGGACCACGATGTCGTTATCGAGCGCCTGGGTAAAGTCGAGCAGCGGCTCGAGCACCTCGTAGTCGACCTTGATGAGCTTGAGTGCCTTGTCGGCGGCCTCCTCAGTCTCGGCGGCGACGATCGCCACCTCCTCGTTTTGGTAGCGCACCAGGTTCTCGAGAATCAGGCGGTCGTAGGGACTCGGCTGCGGATAGCTCTGGCCGGCAATGGTAAAGCGGCGCTGGGGCACGTCCTCGTAGGTGTAGACGCCCACCACGCCGGGCACCTTCAGGGCGCGCGACGTATCGATGGAGCGGATCTTGGCGCGGGCATACGGGCTGCGCTTGAGCTTGACGATCAGGGCGCCGGCGGGCACCAGGTCGCCCGTGTAGACGGGACGCCCCTCAAGCAGGGCCTTCGAGTCCTTCTTGGGCTGCTTGTGGGTAATCTGCTTATACGAGACACCGTCGCAGCTGGTGTCGTTGACCGGCAGCTCGGGCATCTCAAAGCCCACCTGAACGCCGAACTCGTTGAGGAAGCGGACAATGGCGCGCAGCTGGCTCTCGTAGCCGCTGCAACGGCAGAGGTTGCCGGCGAGCTGGCGCGAGAGCTCCTCGCGCGTGGCGACGAGGCTCGGGTCCTCCTTGGCGGCGCGGGCAAGCGCCAGCACGTTCATGATGAGGCCGGGGGCGCAAAAACCGCACTGCTCGGCGCCTTCGGCAGCCATCGCACGGGCAAGCGCCTCGGACTCGGCCTTGAGGCCCTCGAGCGTGGTGACGGTGTGGCCCTCTACACGGGCGGCGGGAACCGAGCAGCTCAGCACCGGGTCGCCGTCGAGCCACACCGTGCACAGACCGCAGTTGGTGGTCTCGCAGGCGCAGCGCACCGACGCGCAGCCCTGCTCACGCAAAAGCGCAAAGAGCATGGTGTCGGGGGCAATCTGAACCTTGACCTTGCGGCCGTTGAGCGTAAAGGAAAGATCGATGAGTTTGGCAGCCATTAGCGCACCTCGCTAGAATCGACGCCGGGCACGCGGCGGCAGGAATACTCGTCCGTGGCAAACTTAGGCACTTGCACGGTCTCGAGCTCGCGGGCAAGCGCGGCCGAAAGCTCGATGCCGGCGGCGCGGCGAACGGCCTGCACGGCAAGCGGCGCCGAGATGCGGCGGCGGTAGTCGGCCGAGCCCCACATATTGGTGCCGTAGCTCAGCGCGCGCACGGACGCAGCCAGGGCGCGCAGCTCGTCCTCGGAAGGCTGCTCGTTGGTGAGACCACACGCCTCGCCCTGCAGCAGGGTTGCGCGCAGCGGGCGGGCGCCCACGGTGACGTGCCAGGTGTTGTCCCACCAGGCGGCGGTGACGTTGAGCGAGGGGAAGTCGGTCGCGGCCTTGCGCACGGCCTCGTAGCTTACGCGGTACTCGTGCTTAACGACCACGACGTGCTCAATCACGTCGCGCACGTAGCCCATATCCACGAACTCGGCAAGCGGTACGCGGCCGGCGCCCGTCAGCTCAACATAGGAATCGAGCGCCAGGAAAGCCGAGAGCACGTCCGAGAAGCCAAAGCGGCCGTAGATGCTGCCGCCCACCGTGGCGGTATTGCGCAGCTGCACGCCCACGATATCGTGGACGGCAAACTCAAAGACATTGTTGACGAGCGCGTTGAGCTCGGCATGGCGCTCGAGCTGGCGTAGGGTGCACATGGCACCGATGCGAAACTCGGTCTCGGTCTCCTCGATCTGATCGAGTCCGCAGGCCGAAAGGTCAATCGCCGTCGCCACGCGACGCGAACCCAGGCGCATCCAGATGCCGCCGCCCACAATCTTGTTGTTGCGGTTCTTCTGTAAGAGCTCATAGGCTTCGGCCGCGTTTCCAACACGGACGTAGGTACCGAACTTGAGCACGTTCTCCCCCATCTCTTTACTTGTCCAGTACCCCTAAGTGTACCAAACGAGGGCGCACGGCCCTCACCACCATAGAAAAAGGCTCCCAGCACAAATGCTGGGAGCCTCATCAGGTGCTATGTCGAGCTGGGCTTAGCAGACGCCCTGAGCGAGCATGGCGTCGGCGACCTTCAGGAAGCCGGCGATGTTGGCGCCCATGACAAAGTTGCCCTCCTGGCCGTACTCCTTGGCGGTGTCGTCCACGTTGTGGAACATGCCGCGCATGAGCTGCTCGAGCTTGCCGTCGACCTCCTCGAAGGTCCAGGACAGGTGCTCGGCGTTCTGGCTCATCTCCAGGCCGGACACGAGCACGCCGCCGGCGTTGGCAGCCTTACCGGGCATAAAGGCGACGCCGTTCTCTTGGAAGTAGGTCGTGGCCTCGATGGTCGTGGGCATGTTCGCGCCCTCGCCGACCACCTTGCAGCCGTTGGCGACGAGCGCCTGGGCGTCCTCGAGCAGCAGCGTGTTCTCGCGGGCGCAGGGCAGGGCGATGTCGCAGGGCAGCTGCCACACGCCGCGGCCGTCGCCCTCGTGCCACACGGCACCGGGCTTCTCGTCAACGTACATGGCGAGCGTGACGCCCTTGTCGTGGCCGGAGCGCTTCTGGTTGTAGACGTGCTCGAGCACGGAGTAGTCGATGCCGTCGGGATCCTCGACCCAGCCGTGGGTGTCGGAGCAGGCCAGCACCTTGCCGCCGAGCTGCGCGACCTTCTGGACGGCATAGATAGCAACGTTGCCGGAACCGTGAACGACGACGTTCTTGCCCTCGAAGGAGTCGCCGCGGCTCTTGAGGTACTCGTCCACAAAGTAGACCAGGCCGTAGCCGGTGGCCTCGGTACGGGCGAGCGAGCCGCCAAAGGAGAGGCCCTT
Organism: Collinsella sp.; assembly: GCA_019425015.1. Classification (GTDB taxonomy): domain Bacteria; phylum Actinomycetota; class Coriobacteriia; order Coriobacteriales; family Coriobacteriaceae; genus Collinsella. The sequence goes on along the minus strand of JAHYYJ010000005.1, from coordinate 134,382 downwards.
GCCAGTGAGGACGCCGGTCCACTCGTTGGTCAGGCGCTTGTACTGACCGAACAGGTAGGCAACCTCGCGGCCGCCAACGCCAAGGTCGCCGGCGGGAACGTCGGTGTTGGGGCCAATGTGGCGATAGAGCTCGGTCATGAAGGACTGGCAGAAGTGCATGATCTCGTTGTTGGACTTGCCCTTGGGGTCAAAGTCGGAGCCGCCCTTGCCGCCGCCCATGGGAAGGGTGGTCAGGCTGTTCTTGAGGATCTGCTCCAGACCCAGGAACTTGAGCATACCCAGGGTGACCGTCGGGTTAAAGCGCAGACCGCCCTTGTAGGGTCCAATGGCAGAGTTGAACTCGACACGATAGCCGCGGTTGACCTGAACCTTGCCCTGGTCATCGACCCAGGGGACACGGAACATAACGATGCGCTCGGGCTCGACGAGGCGCTCAAGCAGGGCGGCCTCCTCGTACTCGGGATGGGCGTCGAGCGCCGGCTGGATGGTGCCGAGGATCTCGGTCGCAGCCTGGATGAACTCAGGCTGCTCGGGATAGCGGGCCTTGAGCTCGTCGAGAACTTTCTGCGTGTAGCTCATGCTTCCTCCAATTGATGGAAAAGAAAGGTGTCGTTCGCGGCGCCCCATGCGCCGTGAGCTTTATCGAGTATGGATAATATCGCACTGTTGCTACAAAGTTACGAATAAGGCAACGAGCGGATGTTTCATTTTGATTACGATGCAGGTAGATAGCTTTTTGACCGCCTGACGAGCAAATCGCGTGTTTCGAAGCTGTTTCCCGCACGTTTCGAAACCACCACAAAGGGGACAGGCACCTTTGTGGTGGTTTTGGCGAGATGCGTTGGCGGGAACGGATGTGAATCGAACACATCCAAGACGTTTTGCACGCCTCACAACGGTTTTGAAGACCGCGGGGCCCACCGGAGCCCATCCGCTCCCAAACGTGGCGGTATTTTACCAAACCCAACAGACCACAACCGAAAAGAGCGATGCGGAAACCGCTAACGCAGCGATCTCAGACCGCCGGACTCCTTGTCGAGTACTGTAAAGCGCACGGCATCCAGGTACTCCAAGATGCTAATGGTTCGTTTGCGCGACACGCCCAGGGCTTCGCGCAGCACACTCGTGGTGGCGGCGCCGCCAGCAGCCTCGATAGCCGTCGCAACAACCTCACGCGCATGGGCCTCGGCAGCGGCGGACAAGGCAACGTCGCGCTCGACCTTAACGATCGAGTGGTTGAGCGAAAGCTCGCGCAGTGCACGCGTCATGGTGTCGCGATCGAGCTGCAACTGTTCGCTCACCTCGGGAAGCGTCGGCGCATTAAGACCGGCCTCATCCAGCAGGGCAACGATACGCTGGCCAGCCTCGCGCACCACGCGTATCGCCGCGGCGGCGGAATGCGGGTCGAACACCTCGGCACCGTCGACGGCGCACACGCCACGTGCACAGCCCTCGGCAATAAGTGCCATCGCGACATCGTTACCGGCGCCCGGCCAAGCCGCGTGCGCGACCGCACCGGACGTAAAGCCGATCTCCTTGGGAGCCGCCGCGTGCATGGAGGACAAGGCCGCAGCCAGCACATCCATTGCAGCATCGAGAGCCGAGGCATCTGCGTAGAGCACCGCACCGCCCGCAGCAAGCTCGCACACGGCAGCCTGGTCCACAAGCCCACGCAAAACGATCTCGACCTCGCCGGTAACAAGATCGAGCGCTGCGGCAACACCGGCAGCAGCAACAGGCAGCGTTTGCAGCGCCAGCCACGCGTGTACGCCGTCCGCGACATCTCCGGACTCAAGCGCCGCATACAACGCGCGCTCCCCCGCCGACAGGACCCGCGCGCGGCGACAGCGCGATAGCAGGACGCGTCCGCCGCCAAGCAGCGAAATCGGCGAATACGACAGAATGACGGCATGATCGCCGGCGCGCAACGGCAGCGGCCGTTCCAGGCGCACCTGCACCACACGCGTCTCGCCGACCGCAATAGGCGGCTCGTCGTCTAAAAGCATTATGCGGCCGAGCACCTCAGCCGTGCCCGCCATAACGTGCACGCGTGTACCCGAAGCAAGAACGCCGGCTCGCACGCCATCGCGCCCCACATATGTCAGTTGCATCAAAAAGCGCAGCGTCTGGCCCACGCGACCCTCGACGCCGAGCATCTCGCCGCGCTTGAGGCCCGCCACGCCATCGCCCACCAGGTTCAGGGCGACGCGCTGGCCGGGAACCGCGCACTGGGTATCCCCGTGAACCTGCACCCCGCGCACGCGACAGCGCGTTTGCGACGGCAGCGCAACGAGCTCATCGCCAACCGAAACGGGACCGTCGTGCAGCGTACCCGTCACGACGGTTCCGGTGCCGCGGATGCTAAAGCAACGGTCGATGGGAAGACGGGGCGCGGCGCCCGAGCCAGCGGTCGCCTCCAGATGCTCCGACCAGCACGAACAAACCGTGTTATCGAGCGTCGTAAGCAGCTCGTCCAGGCCCTCGCCCGTCTTGGAGGACACCGGCACTATAGAGGCACCCGCAAACACGGTCCCGTCCAGAAACGCCTCGACATCGAGCTCCGCCAGCGCGGCAATCTCGTGGTCGGCCAAATCGCGCATCGTGAGTGCGACGACCATGCGCGTCACACCCAACAGCTCCAGAACCCGAACGTGCTCGCGGGTCTGCGGCATCACGCCCTCAACGGCCGAAACCGCCAGCAACGCAACGTCCACGCCGGTGGCGCCCTGCACCATGGCGCGCAGATAGTGCGCATGCCCGGGTACGTCGACCAAGCCGACAAGCTTGCCGCTGGGAAGCTCGAGCTCGCCAAAGCCGAGCTCAGTGGTCATGCCTCGGCGCCGTTCGACCTCCAGACGGTCGGGATTTTTGCCGGTCAGCGCCTCGATAAGGGCCGACTTTCCGTGGTCGACGTGTCCTGCCGTTCCGACGATAACGGGACATTCGACAAGCTCGCGCGCGGTCATCGACGCAAACCTGCCCGCACGGCATCCGCCAACGCAGACGCACACAGGTCAAGGTCGGTGTCGCGCAAAAGCGTGCGAACGTCAAAAAGCACCTGGTCGTGCCGCACGCGCGTCACAACCGGCGTATCGGGCTCCTGTACCATAGCGCGCTTTAGGCCATCGGCGGATAGACGCCCATCGACGGGACAGACGGCAACGCAAAAAGTTGGGAGCTCGACGGTCGGCAGCGAACCGCCGCCCGGAGCAGACACGCCCTCGACAACCTGCAGCTCCACCGCCTCCTCACACTGAGACTCGCGAAGCTTGCGCAGCATGCGGTCATGCAGGCGCTTGGCCTGACGCTCGAGCGGAGCCGGCGCGCCGGAAAGCATGTTGAGCACCGGGATCTCCCGATGCGCTGTATCGGATCCGGTCACATACAGGCGCAAAGTGGCCTCGAGCGCCGCGAGCGTGAGCTTGCCGGGGCGAAGCGCGCGCATAAGCGGATGCGAGGCACAGGCGGCGATTACCTGGGCGCTACCGAGAATAATGCCCGCTTGCGAGGCGCCGAGCAGCTTGTCGCCCGAGCACGAGACGACGTCAACGCCGGCGCAAAGCGAGGCGGACGTGGGCTTCTCCCCAGCATCGACGAGCACCTCATCTGTAAGCAAAGCGCCCGAGCCCTGGTCCTCGTAAAGCAAAAGCCCGTGCTCATGCGCCAGCGCAGAAAGCTCCGCCGCGGAAACCTCCTCGTGGAAACCCTCGATACGGTAGTTAGAAGGATGAACTTTCAAGATCATCGCCGTATTGGGCGTAATGGCGCTTCGGTAATCATCCAGATGCGTGCGGTTGGTGGAGCCCACCTCGACAAGCTTGGCACCCGAAGCCGCCATGATATCGGGAATGCGGAAGCTACCGCCCACCTCGACCAGCTCGCCGCGACTCACGATGACCTCTTTGCCGCACGCATGCGCGGCAAGCACCAGCAGCACCGCCGCGGCGTTATTGTTGACGACCAGGGCGTCCTGCGCCCCCGTGAGCGTGCGCAGCAGACGCGCGGCATGCTCTTTGCGGCCCCCGCGAGCGCAGGTTGAGACGTCATACTCAAGCGTGCTGTAGCCGCGAGCGACATCGGTCACCGCCCGCACCGCCGCGGGCGCGAGCGGAGCGCGGCCCAGGTTGGTGTGAATCACAACGCCCGTCGCGTTAACGGCAGGGCGCAGGGTCGGCAGCGACAGGCGGTGGCACCGCCGCTCGATAGCCAAGGCGAGCTCGCGCTTATTCCTAGCGGGGGCGCCAGAGCGAATCGCCGCGCGCTCGGCATCGAGCTCGGCGTCAATCGCCTCGCGCACCAACGTGTCGCCCGCATCGCCGGCAGCCTTCATGACCGGCCACTCGGCCAGCAGCTCGTGCACGGCGGGAATGGAGCGCAGGCGGTCGCGCACCTCGGCAGGCATGGATTCGCAGTCGCTCATGGAAAGCCCTTCGACATAATCAATAAAAAGCAGGCCCCCCTTGGTCGTCATCGGCCAAAATGTGACGACGCGAATACAAAAGGGACAGGTCCATTATGGCAGCTCGCGACAAGACGGCGAAGCGCCTCGTCCAAAACCTGCCAAAATAAACCTGTCCCTTTTTGGTCGGTTATGGGTTGGGTCCTTTAGGACTCTTTGTTGGCGTAGATAAACCAGTAGCCCAGCGCCACGATCAGGGCGCCACCTACGATATTGCCCAGCGTGGCGACCGAAAGGTTGAGCGCCAACCCGGCGGCGTTGAGGGCATCGGCGCCGGCGACATCGGCTCCATAGCCGCACGCGTGCATCACGGCACCCATGGGCAAAAAGTACATGTTGGCAACGCAGTGCTCAAAACCGCATGACACAAAGGCGGCGATAGGCAGCAGAATACCCACGACTTTATCGACCACGGTCTTGCCGGCGGTACCGATCCATACAGCCAGGCACACAAAGATGTTGCACAGAATGCCGCGGAAGAAGATGGTGACGGCGTCAATCGAAACCTTACCGGCGGCGACACTCACCATGGTGTTGGCAACGGCCTCGCCGTTGAGCTTATAAATAGCTGCCATGTAAACCAAAAAGACAACGAACAGCGCGCCGGCAAAGTTGCCGATCCACACAACGACCCAAGCCTTGAGCATCTGGACGAGCGTGATCTTTTTGCTCTTGAGCGCGCAGACCATAAGCGAGTTGCCGGTAAACAGTTCCGCGCCGCAAATGAGCACGAGCACCAGTCCCAGGCAAAAGCACAGGCCGCCCACAAAGCGCTGAGCGCCCCAGCCAAGGGACGCATCGCTCAGAAAGACCGTGAAGAACAGACCGCCGAAGGCGATGAACGCGCCGGCGAACATGGCGAGCAAAAATGCCTTCGAGGCAGGCAGACTGGCCTTGGTAACGCCGGCGGCCTCGGTCTTGGTCTCGATTGCGGCAGGCGCCAGGCAGTCGGGGATGGGGTATTCTGCCTTGAAATCTGCCATGTCAGTCACTTCTTTCCTAATCAGCAGGGACGAGCATTGCCAATGCAAAGGCCCCGCGTCGGACGGTCAAAACAAAACAGGTCAGAAGTAAACGTACCTCTGACCTGCAAATTACTTGGAGCGGGCGACGGGAATCGAACCCGCGTCATCAGCTTGGAAGGCTGGGGTTCTACCATTGAACTACGCCCGCAAGATATGGTCGGGACGACAGGATTTGAACCTGCGACATCCTGCTCCCAAAGCAGGCGCGCTACCAAACTGCGCCACGTCCCGAAGGTGTTGAGCAGCTAAGGTCTAAACCTTGCGTGTCCCAAAGCGAAGGAAATTATAGGGGAGACTCCCCGCCTGTGCAAGCGACGATACCCTAGCTCCTCGAATGTGCGACAAACCGGCTGTGGAGCAGGCCAATCACAAACGCCACCACGGCAACCGGCGCCCATGCGGCTCCAATGTCGGCCAGCGGCAGCGCATCGAACGGCAGCCACACGCCTGCAAAGAACGCGTCGCGGATCGAGGTGATCACGCTCTGCACCGCGACAACGCCGCCGACCCAGACCCACACCTGCGGATGCGCGTCGCAAAAACCGTGCACTAGGCCCATAAGCACCAGAACAATTGCAACAGGGTACAGGGCGTTGAGCATGGGCACCGAGAACATGAGGATCACGTCGAGACCCACGTTTGAGAGCACGCACGAAAACGCCGCGAACACAAAGGCGAGTATCGCAAAGGGACGGCGCATGGCCTCCTCGGAAGCCTCTGCTCCCCCTTCGACCACATACGTCTCGCAGAAGTAACGCGAGCAGCAGCTGATGAGGCCGATGCATACGTTCATGCAGGCGAGGAAGAAGATCGCAAAGACCACGACCGTGCCGGCAAGGCCAAAGTGCATGGAGGCCGAGCGGGCGAGGATGGCGGCTCCGTTGGTGGCATCGGGCATCACGGTGCTCAGCTGCGTGCCGGCAAGCGCCAGACCGCAGTAGATGATGGCCATGAGCACACCAGCGATCACGCCGGAGCGCGAAATCTCGAAGGCCACGCGCTTGTCGTCGGTAACGCCCAGCTCGTGGATGGTCTCGGCGATGATGATGCCAAAGGCGAGCGACGCGAGCAGGTCCATGGTCTGATAGCCGGTCAAAAAGCCCTGCACGGCGGCACCGGCATCGTAAGGAGCCTGCGGCGCGGCAGCGGAACCCAGCGGCGAGACCACGGCAGCGCCCACGACCAATACGATAAGGGCGATGAGCGCGGGGCCCGTAATGCGGCCGAGCACGCGCGTAATGACACCCGGGCGCAGCGTGAGCACAAAGGCGACGGCAAAGAAGGCGACGGCAAACACCAGGCGGGCCGTGCCGAGCGAGACACCCTCGGGCAGCAGCGGCACCAGCATCTCGAAGGCCGTGGAACTCGTACGCGGAATGGCCAGACACGGACCGATAGCCAGATACACCGCCGCGACAAAAAACTCGCCAAACTTGGGGTGCACACGACCGGCAAGCTCGCGCGCCGTTCCGGCAAGTGCCACGGCGATAAAGCCCATGACGGGAAGGCCGATGGCGGCAATCAGAAAGCCGAGCATGGCGAGCGGCGTGGCAGAGCCCGCCTGCAGCGCCAGCAGCGGCGGAATAATGAGGTTGCCGGCGCCAAAGAGCATCGAGAACAGGGCGATGCCGACGGTGAGGACATGGTCGGAGCGCAGACCGCGCGGGGCGGATGATGCCATAGGACCACCTTTCGGGTCGAAACAAAACGGGACGGGCAAAAGACCCGTCCCGCAAGTATATACGCTTTAGCAGGCTAAATCGTGCAGAGCGTCAATCGCGGTGTCGACTTCCTCGTCCGTGTTGAAATACCCAAACGAGAAGCGAACGACACCCTGGCGCTCGGTCCCCAGTGCGCGGTGCATGAGCGGAGCGCAGTGGGCGCCGGGGCGCGTCGCAATCCCCCACCCTTGCATGAGCGCGTCCGAGACCTCGGCCGAATCGATATCGCCCACGTTAAGCGAAACGATCGCCGAGCGCACGGGCTGGTCAAACGCACCGTAGAGCGCAATGCCGGGAATGTCGCGAACGCCGGCGAGGAAGCGCTCGGCAAGCGCACGTTCGCGTGCCGCAATCGCCTCTACCCCGCCCTGGGCCTCGATAACGTCGAGGCCGGCGGAAAGGCCGGCGATACCGTGACCGTTGAGCGTGCCCGCCTCAAGACGCGTGGGCCACTCTTGCGGCTGCAGCGCATCGAAGCTGTGCACGCCCGTACCGCCCATGGCCCAGGGGGCCACGTCAATGCCCTCCGCCACGGCCAGGCCGCCGGTCCCCTGCGGACCCATGAGTCCCTTGTGGCCAGTAAAGCACACCACGTCGAGCCCCATGGCCTGCATATCGATATGCATCGCGCCGGCAGACTGCGAGGCGTCGACGATCACGAGCGCGCCGGCAGCATTGGCCATGGCCGCCACGCGCGCAATGTCGACCGCGTTGCCAGTCACATTGGAGGCGTGCGTCACCACCACAGCACGCGTACCGGGCGTGACCAGCCGCTCGAGCTTGTCGTAGTCGAGCACGCCGTTCGCGTCGCAGCCCGCATGCTCAACGGTCACGCCCTGCTCTGCCGCCAGGCGGTTGAGCGGACGCAGCACGGAGTTGTGCTCGAGCACCGTTGTGACCACGCGGTCGCCGGGGCGCACCACGCCACAGATGGCGGTGTTGAGCGCAGCCGTAGAGTTGAGCGTAAAGCACACATGATCCGCTCTCGGGCAACCCAAAAGGCGCGCGAGCTTGGCACGGCAACCGTGAATCGTACGAGCGGCATCGAGGGCGCCCGACGTGGCGCCGCGCCCGGCATTGCCGAGCGAGCACATCGCCTGCGTCACGGCATCGATGACCGCCTGCGGCTTGTGCATAGTCGTCGCCGCGTTATCAAGGTAGATCATCGCACGACCTCCCACATATCGATCACGGTAAAGCCCTCGGTGGGAACGCCCGCCGCGGCAAGCTCGCCGCGCAGCAGTTCCTCATCGGCAGGCAACGCCTTCCACGCCAGACCGCAGCCGGCAGCGACCTCCCCGGGCACGGGAATCGTTCGTCCGGGAAGACCGCGCTCGATGCACAGAGATTCGCAGCCCATGGCGGCCGCCGTGGTGGGAAACGTGATGACAAGCGCCGGGCGCTTCTCCCTCATGGCAACTCCAACCAATACGCTACGGGCGCACGACGCGCACGGCCTGCTCCATCTTCTCCACGATCACGTACATGTTGGTGACCTCGCCCACCGCAAGCTGGTCTTTAATACCAAAGTGGTCCAGGCAGGTACCGCAGGTGAGAATCTCGACACCCTGCTCGGCCAGGCCCTTCAGGTCATCGAGCACCGGAGAGCCCTCGACGGTGAGCTTGGCACCGCCGTTATAGAACAGCATGGTCGCGGGCAGCTCCTCCTGCTGCGTCACGGCAAAGATGAAGGCCTTCATGAGCTTGTGGCCCAGCTCGTCGTCGCCGCGGCCCATGCAGTCGGTGTAGACGGAAATGACGAGCTTGCCCTTGCCGGCGCTGGCATCACAGAAGGCAGCGCCATCCTGCTCGGGATCGGCCACGGCAACGGCGCCAGAGGTCGCCACGGTCACGTGCCACTCGGCGTCAGAAACCTTCTCGACCGAGGCCGTGCAGCCCTTCTCCTGCGCCATCTTGGAGATGTTCTTGACGGCGGTCTCGTTATCGACCGAGGTCACCACGGCACCCTCGCCATCGAGCTGTTTGAGCGCCTTAAGCGTCTTGACGACGGGCAGCGGGCAGGCATCGCCCATGGCATTGACTTCAATCTTGGTAGACATAGCAAATTCCTTTCGAAAGAACCGTTCTAGAGAACGGTAAACAGTTACATAAACGTGCGGGCTAGCGGACAACGTGGACGGCAGGACCGCCCGGCACCGGCTCGCACACGCGACCGATTGTGGCGGCAACGCGCCCCTCGGCATCCAGGCGACGCGCAAGCTCATCCACATCCCTCGCGGGCGCCGCAATAAGCAAGCCACCCGATGTCTGCGGATCGTACAGCGCATCCAACATGCCTGGCTCAAGATCCTCGTCGGCCGTCACGCGCGGGCCAAAGAAGTCCTGGTTGCGGTAGGAGCCAGCGGGGATAATGCCCAGACGCGCCATGTCGAGCACCTGGTCAAAGAGCGGCACCGCCCCCGACGCAAGCTCAATCTGCACGCCCGAGCCCTCGGCCATCTCGCACGCGTGCCCGATCAGACCAAAGCCCGTAATGTCGGTGCAGCCGTGAAGCTCGAGTCCCTCAGCCAGGCGAATCGGCGCCTCGTTGAGGGTGCGCATCGAGTCAAACATGGGACCAGCCTCGTCCTGCTCGACAAGCTCGCCCTTAATGGCCGTGGTGATAATGCCCGAGCCGATCGCCTTGGTCAGCAGCAGAACATCGCCCACGCGCGCGCCGCTGTTGGCAAGCATGCGGTCGAGCGTGACAAAGCCACTCACGGACAGGCCGTACTTGGGCTCGTCGTCGTTGATGGTGTGACCGCCCGCGATGGAGCAACCCGCCTCGACGCACTTGTCGGCGCCGCCCGCCAGAATCTGACCGGCAACCTCAACGCCCAGGCAGCTCGGGATGCACAGCAAGTTCATGGCATGGCTCGGCCGCCCGCCCATGGCGTAGATGTCCGACAGCGAGTTGGCCGCGGCGATCTGGCCAAACAGGAACGGGTCGTCGACCATCGGCGGGAAGAAGTCGATGGACTGCACGAGGCCAAGGTTCTCCCCTACGCGGAAGACGCTCGCATCGTCGGAGGTATCGAACCCCACGAGCAAGTTGTCGTTATGCACATTGGGTAAATCGCCCAGGACCTGGGCGAGGGCTCCGGGGGCCAACTTAGCGGCTCAACCGCTCGCGGCCGTCATGGACGTGAGCCTCATGGTGTCCTTAGCCATACGAACCCCCTTCCAACAAATCAACGACTTTAAGTATACGCCCCAGGCACGCTTCCCAAGAGACCGCCGACGGCTCGAACGTCGAAGGCGGAGCCGCAAGCGCCTGCGCGATAGCATCTGCCAGTGCGCGCTCAAACAACGGAAGGTCGGCCGCCACAGGCGTGTCGACATCCGTCATACGCGGCGACGCCACCCACGTCACGGGAGCACCGGGAAGCATCGCCTCCATCCAGGGACGAACGCCGGGCAAATCGGTCGCCACAACTTTGCAGCCGCACGCGAGGGCCTCGATCGTCACGAGCGGCAAACCTTCGTAAAACGAAGGCAGCACAAAGACGTCGGAACTGCGGTAGGCACGCACGAGTTCATCGCTATCCAGGCGCCCCGCAAGCGTCACCGGCACATCCGAGGCCGCGGTCAAGCGCTCGATACGCGCGTACTCGGCATCGTCCCCGCGGCCGCCCACAAGTACCAAGCCAGATGGTCGGACGTCATGGTCAATCGGCAATGACACGGCTCGAACCAGCGACTCGACGCCCTTTTTAAAGCAAATCTTGCCCACGTACACAAGCGATCCCGGCCGCCTCGCCGCGCTTGCGTCGCGGCAGAAGACGCGATAGTCGTAGCCCGTCCCAATCACGTGGATGCGATCGGCATCGACGCCGCACACCAGGCCAATCTGCTCAGCCTGCTCAGCATGGAGCGCAAAGACAGCATCGAGCCGACGAACCGCATTTACGATGCGATCGCGCTCGAGCGCATGCGAACGCAGCTGGCGCAGATCGGTCGAATGGCACACGGCGACAACCGGCACGCCCCGGACGCACTCGCGCGCCAATGCGGTCACCAGATACAGGTGATGGCAGAGCACCAGATCGGGCCGAAACTCAGCCACCGCCCGATCGATTGCAGCAGCAAATGCCCGCTCAAATGCCTTGAGCATCGAGGGCGTCAGGTCACGATAGCGTGTAGAGGGATAGGGCATGACATCGGACATACCGCAGATCGGAAACGGCAGCTCGGGCGACTCGAACGGTACGGCAAACACGGCAGCACGCCGGTCCAGCTCGCCTTGGGTATCACCCGGCGCCGCACCGCAAAGCACGGCGGCGCGATGCCCCGTCTCGATCTGCTCGCGCACAAGCGCGGCAAGGTAGGTGCCGCTGCCGGTGCTATCTGGTTTTTGTGCCGTGATATTGAGGATGCGCATGTCGCGGTACACCCCTAGGCCAAGGCGGCGGCGCGGACAGCCGCGCCGATCGCTCCGGCAAAGCGAGCCTGGGGCGAGGTGGTCACCGGCGACCCCAGTAGCTCGCCCAACCGCTCCACAACGTAAGCGTTCTCGCACAGACCACCGGTCAGATAGTACGGGGCGCCCGCCGCCTGCCCGGCCATGGTCGCCACGCGCGACACGACGCTGTCGATCACGCCACGGGCGATGTTCTCGCGCGGCTCACCGCGACCGATCAGGCTGATGACCTCGCTTTCGGCAAAGACCGTGCACATGCTGCTGATCTTGGTAGGCTCGCCGGAACGCGCCAGGTCGGCCATCTGCTGCTGGGAAATGCCCAGGCGGTCGGCCATGATCTCCAAAAAGCGCCCCGTGCCGGCGGCGCACTTGTCGTTCATGGCAAACTTGGCCACGCGGCCACTTTTAAGCTGAATGACTTTGGTGTCCTGGCCGCCCACGTCGATCACGGTACCATGGTCACCAAACAGTCGCACGGCACCGGTGCCGTGGCAGGTGATCTCGGTTACGACCTTGTGCGCATAGGGCACGGCGACACGGCCGTAGCCGGTCGCGATCACGCGCACGTCGTCGGCAGCCACGTCATAGCCAGCCGCCGCCAGTGCCTCGCGCAGCCGCTCGGAAGCATCGACCGAGGAAAACCCGGTTGGCTGCACGCACGTCCACGCCACCGAACCCTCCCCATCGACCACGGCAGCCTTAGCCGCCGTAGACCCGATATCGATCCCGATCCCTATCATGGCTCTCTCCTAATCCAAACATCAAAGACAGCGGCGCGTTCAGGCGCCTTAGCTCTAGGTTTCTCAGGTGCCGGAGGTTGCCCCGAAAGAGGAGCGCGGCGTACTTTGGTACGCAAGCGACGGTTTGAGAGGCAAGATCCGGTGCCTGAGGAAGCTAGAGGGTTTCGATGAAGGCGGCGATGCGGGTCTCAATCTGGCCCATGTCGCCGTTGCTGTAGTCGGTCTCGATCTTCATATACGGAATACCCGCACCCTCGACGGCCTCCTGCATGCGCGCACTCTCCACGTTAAAGGTGTGGCACGCCTGCAGCACGCTCTCCACTACGCCATCGACATGATACTTCTCGCACATGGCCAGCGTGTTTTCCATACGACCGTCGTTGGGCGTCATGACCGAGCAGTTGATGTCCAGGTAGCGATCGGCGATAGCGCGCAGAATGTCGGGTGCGTCGGGGTCGATCATCATGGCCGCCGTACGCTCGCCCGAGCAGTCATCCATACACACGACCACGCCGCCGTTGGACTCGATGGTGCGGCCGATCTTGTTAATCACGCCGCCCACCGGGCAGCCGGTAATCAGAATGCGCTTGGCATCCGCCGCAACCGGGCGCTCGCCCGCGTCGTAGGCCTCGCGCAGCTTGACAACCTTTTGCTCCAGCTGCTGCGTATAGGCCTCGATATCAAAGCTGAACGTACCGGCAAACATGGTGCTCATCAGGTCGACGCCGCTCATGGCCGCAGGCTGGTTGGCCTGGAGGGCAAACATCTCGAGTTGCGCCGCACGCAGACGGTTGCGGCGTCGGACGGCAGCACGTAGGTCATCGTCGGTAATCGTGATGCCGTAGAAGCCCTCGAGTTCCTCCTTGAGCAGGCGGCACTCCTCGTACCAACCCTCACGCTCGTAGGCGCGATCGCGACCCTGCGGAAGATGCAGAATGTGCGTGCGCTTAAGCTCGTTGAGTAGCTCGTACATCTTCTTCTTGCCGTCGCAGGTGGTCTCGCCGATGATCATGTCGCTAAAGTACGTAAACGGGCACTTTTGCGAATAGGCAAAACCATACGTCGACTTGATGAGCGGGCAGAGGTTTGCCGGCAGCACCTTCTCGGCCTCGGGAATCACCTCGTCGGACGTACCGCACAGAGCCACGCTCGAGGCGTCCGCGGCATCGATAATCTCGAGCGGCGTATAGCTGCACAAAAAGCCGACCAGGCGATTACCCGCCTGCTTGTAATCCTTAACGCGAATAAACGCCGCCTTGCGTTGTTCGTTAAACTCCTCAAACGTGCTGGGCAACGGCTGCTCAATATTTTCCGACATATAACTCCTAAACCTTTTAACCAACCAAGGAAGCGGCTTTCCCAGGTGCCCGAGGTTGCCGTGAAAGAGACGCGCCGCGTACTTTCGCACGCAAGCGACGGTTTGAACGGCAAGATCGGGTGCCTGGGAAAGCCGCCGGGACGGATAGCCCTAAATGGTTTCCAAGAAGGCCTCGATCCTGGTTTGCAGTTGGCCTGCATCCTCACCGGCGTAGTCGGTCGTGATGTGCATAAACGGAATGCCGGCTTCCTCGGCGGCCTTCTCCACGGCAAACGACTCCATCTCATAGAGCGTGCAGAACTGCAGGGCCACGTCGACGATGCCGTCGGCATGCAGGTCCTTGGCCATCTGGACAATGTCCTTCATACGCTGGTCGTTGGGCGTAAAGACGGCGCAGTTGATCTTAAAGTAGCGCTCGGCGATGGCATCGAGCATCTCGTCCACCGTCTCACCGGACTCGTCGACCAGGTCCTTGTAGTAGCGCGAGCCCGTGCAGGACTCCTCGCCTACCACAACGCCGCCGGCCTTCTCGATGAGGTTGAACAGCTTCCAGTTGGGCACGGCCATGGGCGTGCCGGTGTACAGAATGCGCTTGGTCCCCTTGGGCGCCACGCCCTCGCCGGCCTCGACACGCTGCTCGCACTCAGCCGCCATATCGTTAATGGCTCCGGTCAGACGTGGCGTGTCGTCCATAAAGGCGGCCTGAACGGTCAGCAGGCTGTCCAGACCGCTGATGGGCGCTGGGTCGGCAGCGCGCGTGGCAGCGAGGCGCTTCTCATTGACGGCGTGGATGGCGGCCTTCAGACGCTCGGGCGTAATCGTGACGCCGCACTCTTCCTCGATCTTGGCGGCGAGCTTCTTGACCTCGGCCTTCCAGGTCACAAGCGTCGACTCATCGTGTACGTTGGGAATATCCATGACGTACATGTTCTTTTGCGTGGCAAAAAACTCGTAGGCTTTCTTCTTGCCATCGCAGGTGTTCTCGCCCACCACCAAGTCACTCGACTCAATGTAGGGGCAGACCTCGCCCAGCTTAAAGCCGGCAAAGCTCTTGATAAGCGGGCAGGTGTTGCGCGGCAGATGCTCCTCGACCTTATCGGTTGCCCAATCGGCACCCGAGCACAGGCCCACGGGAATGCCGTCGCAGGCGAGCACAATCTCCTCGGGCACGTACACGCAGAACGAACCGACGATCTTGGTGGCCTCGCCGGCCTCCTTCTTGTCGAGCATCTCCTTAATACGGCCGCTGTGGATGTTGGTAGCCACAAAGTCCAGGTAGGACGTGGACTTGGGGCGATTGTTCTGCGTCAAGAACATATCGCCGTACATCTGGCCCACGGCGCCCAGCAGCATGTCGTGGTCGGCAAGATTCATGCCGAGGCTCTCCCACATCGGATGGAAATCAAATTCTTCAGCCATGACGGTTCCCCTCTCGAACCAAAAACGGATAACAGCGGTATCGATGCACGACGGGCGGCGATTGCCCTGCCGTGCTCAAACCCGGAATTTTGGGGAACCTGCTTTGCGGTTGACTATTTAGTTGTGCGTCGTCTCTCCCGGAGCCGTGAACATACCTGCTCATATGCGGCTCCGAGCGATATATAGGGCACGCGCGGCAACGCGGCAAATGTATGTCGCCTGCGGCATGTGCGCACCCTCCTTTACAAGTTAAGGTCAACTATATCAACGGTCATCGACCATGCGAACACCGTTGACATTCGTATGACAGCGTCGTGTGCCGCCGTTTAATAAATTATTATCTTGCTTGATAATTAATTGCCATTCTACATTCGGCGAACGGTAGGAAACGAAACGGCGGGCTACCGAGAACCCTCGACAGCCCGCCCTCTACCCTATCGACAAACCAAATGGATCCTACTGGCATCAAAATGCATGCGCAGCGTCTCGCCTGCTTGCGGCAGCTCGTCGACAGGCACGCCCACCTTGTTGACCTTCCACTGCAGGCGAGTCGGCGCATCGATGCGCGGCGCATCCAACAGCACCAGGCGCTCAAAACGCGAATCGCTCACGCGCGCCACGTGCAGGTCGTAGCTGTTGCGACCCCGCTCAGCGCGATTGTCAACATGGAAGTAGCTTGCGCGAATGCCCAGGTACGCCACATTATCGGGAACCTCGCGACCCACGTTAAAGGTCATGCCCCAGTCGAGGGCTTCAACTTCTTCGTCGCCGATCTTGCGCGCCCGGCTTGTGTTCTTGCAGCCCGTCAGGCGCAGCGCCGCCAGCGTCTGCGGACGGCGGACCACGTCCTCGACAGAGCCGATCTCCTCAACATGCCCGTCGTGCATCACGCAGATGCGCTGGCACAGGCGGCACGCCTCGTCGATGTCGTGGCTCACGTAGAGCACGGTGCGGTTGCACACATCGAACAGGTCGAGCATGTTCTGTTCGAGCGCGCTCTTAAGATAGGAATCGAGTGCGCTCATGGGCTCGTCGAACATAAAGATGCCCGGGTGCGCCGCCACCATGCGCGCAAGCGCCACGCGTTGCTGCTGACCGCCCGAGAGGCGCGCGGGATAGCGGTCGACAAAATCGGCCAGACCGAAAATGCCCAGATAGCGCTCGGCGAGCTTTTTGCGCGCGGCGGCGTCACCCGCGTCCTTTACACCGGCGCACACGTTATCAGCCACCGTCATGTTGGGAAACAGCTGATAGTTTTGGAACAGCAAAGCACACTTGCGCTCCTGGGGCGACAGGTTGATACCCGCCGCCGAGTCAAAGAAGGTCACGCCGTTGACGACGATCTCGCCCTCGTCGGGCGTCTCCACGCCGGCAACGCAACGCAAGGTGCAGCTCTTGCCACAACCCGAGGCGCCCAGCAGCGCCACGCGCTCCTCGCCGGCCTCAAGCTGCATGTCGAGAGTGAACCCCGGATAGCGCTTTTTGATATCCAGAACAAGCGACATGGCTTATCGACCTCCCTTTGCGACCGTGTCATCGCGCATAAGCTCGGCCAGCGCCTCGCGATCGATACGCAGTGCATCGCCGCCGACTGGGTCGAGCGAATCGGTCTGGCCGCCCAGCTGCTTGGCCTGCTTGCGCTCCGCGCGGGACAGGCCGCGCTCACGGTACTTTTGCGAATGCGCCGTGTACATATTGATGAACAGAATGACCAGGAAACTGAACACGATTACGACGATGACCCAAAAGAGAGCTACCGACGTGTTACCGCCCATCCACTCAAAGTAAATTGCAATGGGAATGGTCTGCGTAATGCCGGCATAGTTGCCCGCAAAGAACAGCGTGCAGCCAAACTCGCCCATCGCGCGAGCGAAGGCGAGCACCGTGCCGGCAGCAATCGAGGGCCAGCCGAGCGGCATCATGAGCTTGGCAAAGATGCGGCGCTCGGACCAGCCCAGCGTGCGCGCCGCATCGAGCATCTGCGTGTCGAGGCTCTCGAAGGCACCGAGCGCCGTGCGGTAGACCAGGGGAAACGACACCACCACGGCGGATATCACCGCCGCGGGCCACGTAAAGACGATCGAGATGCCGTGCGCGATGAGCCACTGGCCCACCCCGGTCGAGCGGCCAAACAGCATGAGAAGCAGAAAGCCGCAGACCGTGGGCGGCAGCACCATAGGAATCGTAAAGACCGAATCGAGCAGGCCCTTGATGCGACTCGAGGTACCCATAGTCTTCCACGCGGCGAACAGGCCCAGCGCAAAGGAGATCAGCAGGGCAAGGCCGCTCGTTTTAATGGACACCCAAAACGGGCGATAGTCGATGTCGCCCAAAAAGGAGGCCAGAGAGGTCAAGGGCCCCCGCTCATCCCGCAACACGACAGACGATGCTTCAACCATTTGAGCGCTATCAAGCCAACGCGCGCCGCCCTTGGCATCACCCGAGGCTGATGCAATCACCACATAGCGGTCCCCATCCGTACCGCGCTCGTCAAAGCCATAGGTATACCCGCCGGTATCAAACGTTGTTTCCGCCGTGACATACCAAGGAAGATCCACGTCCCCTAGCTGCGCACCTCCCATGCAGTTTGCACTGTCGAGCTTACAGACGAGGGCTTTGAGACCCGATACGCACTCGTTGTCCTGCGGATCCAATCCAAACTTCTCGACCGCCTTGGGCGATATCCACACCACAACGCGATCGGCAGCAGGCGCCACTACAAGGTCCACGTCCTCGTCAACGGGAAACCGGTAGCCCTCAGGCTGGCCCTCCATGGCACGAGCGGTCCCCTTGGCCAACCGCTCAAAACCCTCGATCCCATAGGAAAGCCCATGAGCGGTCGCAGTAACCTGGGCCCCGTCCTCAGCGTCCCCAGCAAACGCAAATCCCGGCATCCAGCAAAGCGCGAAGGTCAAAGCACAGGCGACAAGCATGCGGAATCTATTAAGCACGAAAAGCTCCAAGCGAATACAAGGACGGAGTGAAACACAAAACGATGGAATTATCGCGCCAAGCCGCACTACTCGGAAAGCTCAAAGCCGTACTTAGCCCAAATCTTCTGAGCCTTCTTGTTGGTCAGACAGAAGTCAATGAACGCCTTGGCCTCGTCGGCGTGCTCGGAGCTCTCGGCAACGGCACCCGGGTACACGATGGGCTTGTGCGAATCCTCGGGGCACACGAAGGCCTCCTCGATGCCGTCGTAGCGGTAGATGTCAGAGCTGTAGACAAAACCGGCCACGCAGTCGCCTGTGGACACATAGACGGCGGCGGTACCAACTTTGTCTGCCAGTGCAACCTTGTCGGCGATCTCGGGCGCATACTCGCCGTCGTCGCCCTCGGTGCCGGTATAGAGGCCCACGGAAGCCAGCGCCTGGTTGGCGTACTTGCCGGCGGGGACGGTCTTAGCGTCGCCAATGGCGATTTTGCCATCCAGGTTCGCAACGTCCGCGATGGCCTCGACCTTGGTGTCGGAACCCTCGGCGCGAATGATCACGAGGTCGTTGACGAACATGTCCTCACGCGTGTCGGCTTCGACAAGCTCGGCGGCCTCGGCGTCGTCCATGGTGCCCTTGGAGGCCGTGATGAGCACGTCGACCGCAGCACCGGCGCGCATCTGCTCGACAAGGTCGCCGGAGCCCTTAAACTGCGTGTCGACAAACGTGGTGCCGGCCTGCTCGGTGTAAAGCTCCTGAACCTCGGGCAGGGCCTTCTCGAGAGAGTTGGCAGCGAAGACCTGCAGCTCGACAGCCTTCTTGGACGAAATCTTGGCGGAGCCGGCATCGGAGCCGGTCGACTCAGGCTCCTTGTTGCCGGAGCAGCCGGCAAGCCCAAGGCCGGCAGCGGCGACAGCAGAAAGCGAGACGAATCCGCGGCGAGAAACCATATCGAGCATGTTCAACCCTTTCGGACCTTATGCCCGGGTACCCCACCGCGGGCTTTATTCTGTAATTAGATTATACTTCGGTGCGAATAATGTTTATGAGAAATTATTCTCTTCTGAGAATATAGTTTCAGACATGCCTACAGAATGCCGTCCCCTTGGGCGCAAATAAAAGGCGGAGCAGCCGTTCAGGTCGCTCCGCCGCAGGTAAATCGCTTAGTTGGTATGTCCGCCGCCCGCTGTCATCTGAGCCGCATGCTCCAGCTGGTCCGCTATGGCCTCCCAGCTTTCGCGGGCGGCCTTCGTAGAACCGGGAAAGTTTACGACAAGTGTATGACCTCGTTGCATGCAAATAGCGCGCGAGAGCATGGCGCGGCGCGTCTTGGTCATCGAGCACGCACGGATAGCCTCGGCAATACCCGGCACGTCGCGGTCGCAGACGGCACGCGTCGCCTCGGGCGTCACATCGCGCATCGAAAGCCCCGTGCCGCCGCAGGTAAGCACGACATTGGCGTGGCACTCATCGGCAGCTTCCACAATGGCATCACCGATCTCACTGACGTCGTCGCGCACGACCACATGCGAGGCGACCGTCCATCCCTGCGCCTCGATAAGTTCCTCGAGTGCGGCTCCGGCCTCGTCCTGCGCAAGATCGCGCGTGTCCGAACACGTCACGATCGAAATCTTCAACTCCATAGCGTTCCTCCTACAACACGGCGCCCTCGAGCAGGTCGACGCGAACAACGTCCACGGCATCTCCCGCCTTGAGCTCGCACGGTCCTTCGTCAATACGCAGCAGGCAGTTCGCGCGCTGCATCGTGCCGAGCAGCGCCGAATTCTGCGTCTTAGCCTCGGTCACCAACAGCTCACCGGTCTCGGGGTCGCGCAAAACCGTGGCGCGATCGAAGAAGCGGCGATGCTGTCGCTTTTTCACGCCGTGCGTGAGCATCGCCTGCTGCACGGGACGCACGCCCTCGGCAAAGCCGCGCATCTTGCGGATCGCCGGACGGGCGAGCATCTCAAAGCCCACATACGCCGCCGCCGGATTGCCCGAAAGCCCCAAATACGGCTTGCCTCCAAGCAGGCCAAACGTGATGGCCTTGCCGGGACGCATCGAGATGCGATCGAAGAGCACCTCGCCCTCGCGTCGGACGAGCGCCGTCACGTAGTCATAGTCGCCCGCCGAGGCACCGCCGCTCGTAATGACAAAATCGCACTCCTGCACGGCGCGATGCACCAGCTCGGCGATTGCCTGCTCATCGTCGGGCGCGATGCCGTAGAACATCGGCTCAGCGCCGGCATCGAGTGCCTCGGCCATTAACGCCGAGGAGTTTGAATCGCGAATCTGACCGCGCGACGGCACCTTACTCGGTGCGACCAGTTCCGTCCCCAGCGAGATGATGCCCACACGTGGGGCAGCGTGCACCTTCACGCTCGCGTATCCGGCGCTTGCCAGCAAGCCGGCGCCTGCCGGGGCCACAACCTCGCCAGTACGCATCACGACGTCGCCGACGTGGGCCTCCTCGGCTGCAGAGCGAACGTTCTCCCCTACCTTGGCAGGCGCCGAGAAGCGAACGTGCGAGCCCTCGTTGCCGTCGCCATCGAGCACGTCGACGATCTCGTATTTCACCACGGCATCGGCACCTTCGGGTACCGGAGCGCCCGTCATGATGCGGACCGTCTCACCCGCGCCGATTGCGCCCTCAAACACATGGCCCGCGGCCTCGTGTCCTACGACGGAGAGCGTCACCGGCGCCTCGCCAGATGCCTGCGCCAAGTCCGCCGAGCGCACGGCATACCCGTCCATGGCGCTGTTGGCAAACGGCGAAATGTCGATATCGGCCACAGCATCCTCGGCCAGGGGAAAGCCTGCCGCCTGCCATACGGGAATCTCGACGAGATCGGTCGGAGCAACGTGCGACAGAACTATCGACTGCGCGTCCTCCAGCGGAATGAGCTTCTCTGCCATATGCACCTCTTAATGCCACGGCGCACAACAGGGGCGCCAATTCTTTATGCTTGTCTCAGTATAATCCCCCGACGCACGACCGCGACTCGGCCTGTGCCCGCAAATACATCTGTCGGCCGCAAGCCGCGAAACAGAATGGAAACCAACCCACCGGCTCATCGCGTTTACCGCGTTTTATAATGCTCGTGTTGCAACCCAAAAGAGGAACGTATGGCTTTTACTGACAAACCCGAAAGCGCAAACGAAGCGCAAGATCATTCCCAGCCGCTCGACGACGGCGGCTTTTTCTCCCTTAACGACGTCATCACGGCAGGCAGGCATCAACTTACCCGCTCCGAGCATCTCTTGGCTGCCGACACGCGCCGCAACGCCCGCAACCTACTCGCGAGCGCCAAGTTGCTCGTACTCGTCGTCATCGTCTCGCTTGCCATGGGCGTTGCCGCTTGGGCGTTTTTGGCCTCGCTGAATATCGCGACAGATTATCGCGAGCACCATGCGTGGGTGTACGCGCTGCTTCCCGTTGTGGGCGTTGCCACCGCATGGGTGTACAAAAACCACGGTCTTGCCGCCAAACGCGGTAACAACCTGGTCATCGACTCCGCTCTGGGCACACGCCTCATCCATATGCGCATGGCCGTTCTCACCTTCGTCTGCTCCACGCTCACGCACCTAACGGGCGGGTCGGCCGGTCGCGAGGGAGCTGCGGTGCAGATTGGCGGCACCATCGCCAGCAACATCTCGAGCCTCGCCCACCTCAAAAAGCATGACCACCACGACCTCATGCTCGCCGGCATCTCGTCGGCCTTTGGAGCCGTATTCGGTTCGCCCCTTGCCGGAGCTTTCTTTGGCATGGAGATGTGCTTTATCGGCAAGATCGACTACACCGCGGGCATCTACTGCCTGGTCGCCTCGTTTACCGGCTACTTTACGTCGCTTGCCTTGGGAACCGAGTACGAGGCGAATGACATCGCCAGCGTTCCCAACATGACGCCCAAAACGGTCGTTATCGTTGTTATCAGCGCCATTTTCTTCGGCCTGACGGCACGCCTCTTTGCCTGGTCGGTTCGAACCGTCAAAAGCCTGTACGATCGCTTTATCACCAATTACCTCGTCCGCGCACTCATAGGCGCACTCGTGGTTTTGGCCGCCTATGCCCTCCTCGACGCCTGGGACTACGCCGGCCTTTCCACGTGGCTTTCCGGCGCCGGATTTGCAGGCAACACCACCCTGGCGGACGCAGCCATCAAGTTGGTCGTCACAGCGCTTACCCTGGGCGCGGGCTTCCAAGGCGGCGAGGTCACGCCCCTGTTTGGCATCGGTGCGGCACTCGGTGGCTGGATCGGTTGCCTTACCGGGCTTGACCCCAGTTTTCTGGCGGCTCTCGGCATGCTCGGCGTATTCTGCGCCGGCCTCAACGTGCCCATCACCACCTGCATGATGGCCATCGACCTGTTCCACGGCACGGCCGCCGGGTTCTTTGTCATCGTGGCCTTTATCAGCTACCTAACCGGCGGACACCGCGGCGTGTACCCCGCCCAGCGCATTATCTCGCCCAAGCGCCGTTCGCTTATTGTGGATGAGGGCGGTACGGTAGCGGATGCTATCGAGCGCCACAACGACCTGATAGAGTAGATGTAATAATCGCCGTGCAGCCACAATCGGGGGCAATTCGACCCGAGCGCGACCGCACCGTCATGCCACACGCCGGGAGTCGCCCCATGCACGCAACTGATTTTGGTCGCACGCTCATCATCGCCAACCCAGCCGCCCAGTCGGGTGCGGCGCGCGAAGTTGCCGAGCGCCTGCAGCGCTTTTTGGACATGACTGCACGCGCATCCCAGTTTGACCTGGTGTTGACCGAGCGTATGGGACACGCCAAGGAGCTGGCCGCGCAGGCTCAGGGCTATCGCACCGTTATCGCCCTTGGCGGCGACGGCGTGATCCACGAGGTCGTCAATGGACTCATGGAGCAGGAAGAGGCCGTCCGTCCCGCCCTTGCCGTCCTGCCCGTGGGCTCCGGAAACGATTTTGCCCAGACGCTCGGCATCGACGATTTCTCCGGCAAGGATTTTGGCGCGCTGCTCACCTGCGAGCTGCAGCGTCAGGACATCGGGCGCATTCGCTCGTGGAGCCCTGCGAGCGGCAGCGGCAGCGGCGAGGCTACCGTTGAGTACTACGACCAGACGCTTTCGGTCGGCATCGATGCCGCTATTGGTCTGGGCACCACCGAGTTGCGCAAAAAGACCGGCTTGACGGGTGCTCCGCTCTACACCCTCTCGGGACTTGAGCAGTTTGGCCTGCGCTATCGCAACTACCCCATGACAGTCAGCTTTGACGGCACGCCCGCCGAGCGCGTGAGGGCGATTATCATGGCGATTCAGCTGGGCCCCACCTATGGCTCGGGCTATCGCATCTGCCCCGATGCCGACCCCTGCGACGGCATACTCGATGTCTGCTACGCCTGCGGCCCCGTCCCCCGCGCCGTTGCCCTGCCTATGTTTCTTTCGGCCAAGGACGGCCACCACACCAAGTTGCCGCCGGTTCGTATGCGCCGCTGCCGCCATGCCGAGCTCACCTTCGAGCAGCCCGATTACCCCATCCAGGCCGACGGCGAGCCCATTGTCGCCTCGCGCATCGAGGTTGACGTCCTCGGCAGCGCCCTCCAAGTTTGGCACCCCGCCCGCTAGCAAGGCCAGTGGAGCAATCGACTACTCGTCGCTGCCCGGCTTGCGACGGTTAGCCTTTTTGATGGCATTGAAGTGCTTGTCGTTGAGCCTGCGCTGGCGGGAGCGCTGAGGCACCTTGGTCTTTACGCGTCGGCGCGGCGGACGCCCACGACGCTCAAGCTCGGCGCGCAGCTTACGCAGGCAGCTCGAGCGATTTTGGAACTGACTACGGCTCTCGCGCGCCGTCACGGTAATCCCCGAAGGGATATGTTTCATGCGCACCGCCGAGTCCGTCGTGTTCACACCCTGACCACCCGGGCCCGTAGCGCGAAACACCTGCACCTCGCAATCGCGCGCCAACTCTTCGGCCGCCATCGCGGCATAGCGCGCATACTCGCGCCATCCCATCTTGTTCTCATCCATATCAACACCTCCCCTCATACAAAAAATGTGACAAAGGGACAGTCCCTTTGTCACATCGCATACCAATCGCTTGTGTTGCGCGCTTAGGCGAAGGTGATCTCGCCGTTCTCGCAGTCCATATCGGCAATGCGAGCCAGGCTCTCAACGCGGAAGCCGCGCTCGCGGAGCTTATCGCCACCGCCCTGGAAGCCTTTCTCCACCGCAATGCCAATGCCAGCAACCTCGGCACCCGCGGCCTCACAGATCTTGATAAGACCCTCAAGCGCGCAGCCGTTGGCCAGGAAGTCATCGATGATTAGGACCTTATCGCCCTCGGACAGGAAGCGCTTGCCCACGATGACCGGGTACTCCTTCTGTTTGGTAAAGGAGTAGATGGTCGTAGCATACTGCTCGCCGTCGAGGTTAATGGACTGGGCCTTCTTGGCAAAGACCACCGGCACGCCGCCAAAATGCTGAGCTGCGATGCAGGCCATGCCAATGCCCGAAGCCTCGATCGTCAGGATCTTGTTGATCTCGACGCCCTCGAACAGACGGGCCCACTCAGCGCCCATGTGATCGAACAGCTCAACGTCGCACTGGTGGTTGAGGAAGGCATCAACCTTAAGGACGTTACCGGCCTTTACGATGCCGTCATGGCGAATACGATCCTCAAGCTCCTGCATGGCGCAACCCCTTCTCGCGGCAACGATACCGCGCGATTAATAAACGTTGTTCGATAGTCTACCACGGACCGACCCCCGCCCGTCCCACAAGCCACATCGCACCACAAACCAGTCTTTTTGGGACGGCGCGAATCGTGGCAGACAGCCTCCCAACACGCTAATGGCGGGCGCACATCTTCACCAAACGCACCATGGCGAGCGCAAAGCCCACAGCGGCCACAGCCATGAGCACGTAGAACACCGAGCGAAAGCCGAATAAGAACACATCCGGACGGCCTGCAACGAAACTGGTCACGGCCTCGCCCATCGCCACACTCATCTGCCCATACAGGATATTCGACGCCACCGTAATGCCCACTGCCATGCCGGCGTAGCGCGCCAAACTGCCCAAGCTGCCAGCAAAACCGAGCGCTTCGCGCGGAGCCGAGCCCATGTACAGGGAGTTATTGGGGCTCTGGAAAATCGACGTGCCGCACGACATAAACGCGACGCAGCACACGATCACGGGGATGGAAGAGTGCTCGTCGAGCGTACTTACCGCAAAGAGACCGCACACGTACACACCCAGGCCGACCGCCGTGGGACCCTCGCAGCCAACACGGTCCGAAACCGTACCCGAAAGCGGCCCGATAAAGGCATTCACCATCGGCAGCGCCAAAAAGAGCAGTCCGGAAATATCGGAGCTAAAGCCATGAGCATCCTGGAAATAGAACGGCAGCACAAACTCAGATGCACCGATGCCGATAAACACAATAAGCATGCATGCCAAGTTAATCGTAAAAGCCGAACTCGCAAAGCAGCGACGCGCGGCCTCCGCCAGCGACATGGGGCGCTCACCGGCCTCCGGCTTAACATGCGGCAGTGTGTAAAGCCCCACGATAAACGAGATGACGCCAATGGGCAGGTTGATGAGGAAGATGCTCTCCCAGGGAAAGCTTGCCACCAGCATGCCGCCCAGCACGGGGCCACACATCATGCCGAGGGCCACGAAAGTCGCGAGGATACCCATGGCACGACCGCGCTCGCGCGCCGGAAACGACTCGGTGATGATACCCATGTTGTTAGCCATGGCCGCCGCGCAACCGACGCCCTGAACAATGCGTGCCAGGATAAGAACCTCGAGCGAGGCCGAAAGGCCGCACAGCAGCGAGCCGACCGTAAAGACGATGACGCCCAGTTGGAATACACCCACCTTGCCGCGCACGTCGCCCAGACGGCCAAACGGCAGCATAGCCACGCATGTCGCAAGCAGATACACCGAGCTCACCAGCTGGATGCGGTCGAGGCCCACGCCCAGCTCCTTTTGCATCACGGGCAGTGCCACGGTCACGACGGTCGAATCCAGACACGCCATAAACGTCATGATGAGCACGGTAAACAGAATCGCCCATTTGTTCTTGCCATGGGTGTCGCCCTCTAGGGCAATGTGCTCGCGGCGCAGCTGCTCTGCGGTTTTCTCCATATCCATCCTTTCGAGTGGCGCAACACAAAAACGGGGCCCCAATCGCCTGCAAACAGCCGCGATTGGAGTCCCGCCTACGGAATCGGAACGTAAAGGTCGCCGAAGCCCTCTGTCGGCATCGGCGACTTATGCGAACGCTAGCCTAGCACTGCTCGAGAGCCTGCTCAAGGTCGGCAATCAGGTCGGCCGTGTCCTCGAGGCCGCACGACAGGCGCACCATGTCGGCGGAGATGCCACAGGCGATGAGCTCCTCATCGTTCATCTGGCGATGCGTGGCGTTAGCGGGATGCAGGCAGCAAGTGCGGGCGTCGGCCACATGCGTGGCGATCTGGGCGAGCTTGAGGCTCTTCATAAAGGTCTCGGCTGCCGCGCGACCGCCGTTAAAGCCAAAGCTCACAACGCCGCACGTACCGTTGGGCATGTACTTCTGAGCCAGGTCATAGTACTTATCGCCCTCCAGGCCCGGATAGCTCACAAAGCGTACCTTGGGATGGCTCTGCAGGAACTTGGCAACGGCCAGGCCGTTCTCGCAATGACGCGGCATGCGCACATGCAGGCTCTCGAGCGAGCTGTTCAGGAAAAACGCCGCCTGCGGGTTCTGCATGGGGCCAAGATCGCGCATGAGCTGAGCGGTGGCCTTGGTAATGAAGGCGCCCTCGCGACCGAACTTCTCGGCATAGGTCACGCCGTGGTAGCTCTCGTCGGGCGTGGTGAGGCCCGGGAACTTGTCCGCATGAGCCATCCAGTCAAACTGGCCGTGGTCGACGATCACGCCGCCCAGGTAGGCAGCGTGGCCATCCATATACTTGGTGGTGGAGTGCGTAACGATGTCGGCGCCCCACTCAAAGGGACGGCACATCACGGGCGTCGGGAAGGTGTTGTCGACCATCAGCGGCACGCCGTGGTCATGCGCGGCCTTGGCAAAGCGCTCAATATCGAGCACGGCGAGGGCGGGGTTGGCGATGGTCTCGCCAAAGACGAGCTTGGTGTTGGGCCGGAAGGCTGCTTCCAGCTCCTCATCGGTGCAGTCGGGAGCAACGAACGTGCAGGTAACGCCCATACGGCCCATGGTATGGGCAAGCAGGTTGTAGGTACCGCCGTAGATGGCAGAGCTCGCGACCACATGATCGCCGGCACCGACCACGTTAAAGATCGCGAGGAAATTCGCAGCCATGCCCGAGCTCGTGAGCATCGCAGCGGTGCCGCCCTCCATCTCGCAGATCTTGGCGGCAACGAGATCGCACGTGGGGTTCTGCAAACGGCTGTAGAAGTAGCCCGACTCCTCTAGGTCAAACAGCTTGCCCATGTGCTCGGACGTGTCGTACTTCCACGTGGTGGACTGGTAGATGGGCACCTGGCGCGGCTCGGCATCTCCCGGGTGATAGCCGCCCTGAACACATGTAGTTCCGATGGTCTGCTCGCTCATATCTAGCTCCCTTGCCTGGGTTACGTTTTATTCGGTTCACGATACCGCTACCCCGCACCCCTCTCAACCCATCCCGCCGATAGGTTATGGGACAAATTAATCAGGTTTATTTGTCCCAAATCTTAAGAAAGTGTTCGATGGCGAAAAACAATGAGATATGCACTGCGGTCTCGATAAGCGAATGCGCCGGCAAGGGTACCATAGGCGGGTGCACCATGAACAAGGAGACAACGATGAAGCAGATCGATACCACCCAGCTCAACACTGCCGCCTGCCAGGCCCAGGCTGCCGAGTACCACGCCCGCGGCTTTAACTGCGCGCAGGCCGTCGCCTGCACGCTCGCGCCCGCCGTCGGGCTCGACCCCCAGGTCGCCTTTACCCTCACCGAGGGCTTTGGCGCCGGCATGGGCGGCATGACCGAAACCTGCGGCGCCATCTCGGGCGCCGTGGCCATCATGGGCTTTGTGATGAGCGACGGCATGGAAAACCCCAAGACCAAGGGCCAGACCTACAAGCTGTCGCGCGAAATCGCCAAGCGTTTTGGCGAGAAGAACACGACGACCGTCTGCGGCACGCTCAAGGGCATCGGATCGGATAAGGGTCCGCTCCGCAGCTGCCCCGGCTGCATCGACGATGCCGTCGAGATCGCCTGCGATGTGCTAAAGAAGCTCGCCGAGTAAACGGCAGCAACATAAAACGACGGCCGGCGCGCTTGGGATCCCTCCAAAAGCACGCCGGCCGTCGCCGTTAGAACTCGTCAAATTCGGAAGCGCCGACCTCAATCTCCTCGCGCCCCGCCATAAGCTCGCGCATCTTAGCGCAAAACGGCTCCTGCTCCCCCGCCTTAAACACCAAATGAAGTGTCACGGCATCCGCGTAATCGGTATCCGTAACCTTGGCACCCGAATCCTGCGCCAAGCGAAGCACCTGCTCATACTGTGGATAGGCCACATGCACGTCAACCGGCACGACGCTTGTCATCTCGACGATCTGCCCGGCCTCCTGAGCCGCGACCACCGCCGCCTGCGTCGCCGCGGTATAGGCGCGCACCAAACCACCAGGCCCCAACAGCGTACCACCAAAATAGCGCGTCACTACGCAGCAAACATTTTTGAGCCCCGCGCCGCGCAGCACCTCGAGCGTCGGCATACCACTCGTGCGGCTCGGTTCACCATCATCGCTCTGGCGCTCGCGTCCATCGACCAAAATCCACGCGGGAACATTGTGTCGAGCGTCATAATGACGCTTGCGAACCATCTCGATAAAGGCATTCGCCTCGTCCTCGGACTCAATATGGACCAGCTGGGCAATAAACCGGCTCTTGCGGTCCACAAACTCGCCCGAAACCTCAATATTCGATTGCAGAGTAAAATAGCTGTCCAACAAAGCCCCTCAACAAAATAAAGCGCAGCAACAAACAGCCTCAATAATACGATAACCCTAGTAAAAAGAATGGCAACGCCGATGATTCCGTCAACGAAAGCGAGAACCCGTCAGCGCGAGCAAGGTGCCTTGAAAGCCGAGGTTGCGACAAAAAAAGAGGCTGTCTATGATCAGGCAAGAACAGCGAGACGGCGTCAGCTGAGTCGATTTGGCCCGAAAGAGGAGGGAGCACGCCTTATGGCGGCGACCGACGAATGAGCGCCAAATCGGCCAGCTGACGCCGTCGCAGCGTCAACATAGTTGCTGAGTGGGCCTATAAGCCGGGTTCTGTCGTGAACGGTCATTTATCTTGTCTGCACGTTACCGTGCAGCTCCACGCACGCTACCCGAACGCGGACCGGGCCGGCCCATAGCGTTCCTATTCGCGCTTGCTCCGGATGGGGCTTGCCAAGCCGCCATGTTGCCACGACGCTGGTGGTCTCTTACACCACCGTTTCAGCTTTTCCCTTTACGCCTTGCGGCGCAGGTGGGAGTCTTCTTTTCTGCGGCGCTTTCCGTCGGATCACTCCGCCCGGCCGTTAGCCGGCATCCCGCCCTCTGGAGCCCGGACTTTCCTCACGCGTACTGCAAGCAGCACATCGCGCGACCGTCTGGCCCACTCAGCAGTGCAAGAGTGTAACACACCGTTGCCGCAGGCAATGGCACAACGCAAACGCTCGACACGATAAACCAAGAACCGCCATGCGCTACAATGGTCCTGTCGATGGGCAACGTCGTCAGTCGAGACGCGACCGCGCTCCGCACCCCTCCGTCTACTCGGTGTGTTCCCGCCTCCTCCCCGAGGCGGGATGTCGGCTTTTTTCATGCACCGACAATCCAATAGCCTGTGGACAGCCCGGCAGCATTGCGCATCTCGGTGCCAAATGCAAAAAGGGACCCGTCCATTACGGACGGATCCCTTAAAACAAGTGATCGTCAAACCGATTTACTCGGCGTCGGTCTCCTCGTCCTTCTTCTCGGAAGGCAGCGGGGTAACCTCGATCTCGACGCCCAGAGTCTCAGCAGCAGACTTCATGGACAGGGAGATACGACGACGGTCGAGGTCGATCTCCATGACCTTGACCTGAACCTTGTCGCCCACGTGGGTGACCTGAGAAGGCTGATCGACGTGCTTGTTGGCCATCTCGGAGATGTGCACCAGACCCTCGATGCCCTCGCCCAGGTCGACGAAAGCGCCGAACGGGACAAGCTTGGTCACCGTGCCCTCGACGATAGCGCCGACGGGGTACTTCTTGACCAGTGCGCGCCACGGATCCTCGGTGGTCTGCTTGAGACCCAGGGAGATACGCTCGCGGTTGAGATCGACGTCGAGAACCTCGACCTCGACCTCCTGGCCGACCTTGACAACCTCGGAAGGATGGTTGACGTGGTTCCAGGAGAGCTCGGAGATGTGGATGAGGCCGTCGATGCCGCCGAGGTCGACGAAGGCGCCGAAGTCGACGATGGAGGAAACGGTGCCCTGGAGACGCATGCCAGACTTGAGCTTGGACAGGATCTCGGAGCGCTCGGCCTTACGGGACTCCTCGAGCACGACGCGACGGGAGAGGACAACGTTGTTGCGGTTGCGGTCCATCTCGATGACGCGGGCCTCGATGCGGGTGCCCATGTAGGAGGTGAGGTCCTTGACGCGACGGAGGTCGACGAGGGAAGCGGGCAGGAAGCCACGCAGGCCGATGTCGAGGATCAGGCCGCCCTTGACAACCTCGATAACCTCGCCCTCGACGTTCTCGCCGGAGTTGAACTTCTCCTCGATGCGGTTCCAAGCACGCTCGTACTCGGCACGCTTCTTGGACAGGACCAGACGACCGTCCTTGTCCTCCTTCTGGAGAACCAGAGCCTCGATGGGATCACCGAGTGCAACGATGTCTGCAGGGTTAGCGTCCTTGCGGATGGACAGCTCGCGGACCGGGATAACGCCCTCGGACTTGAATCCGATGTCAACGAGCACCTCGTCATGCTCGATCTTAACGACAGTGCCGTTAACGAGATCGCCCTCATCAAAGTCGGTAATCGTACCGTCGATGAGGTTGTTCATCTCCTCCTCGTTGACATCGTCAAGAGAGAAAATGGACGAGTTCTGAATCTCACTCAAAGGTGGACCCCTTTCGAACTACGGGGCCCCGATTGCTAGGACCTACAGAAGGGTGCGACAAGCACACAACGTTTAGGAACACTCGGGAGCCGACAGATACTAATGTGACGCTTATGCAATCACGTTCGTATAGGTTACGGGGAAATGAGTTCGATTTCAAGCGTGAACTGCGATTTTTTACTCGTGTGGAGACTTTTTCGTAATCTTGTGAACGACTGTCTCCACAAGTTGACGATAAGCAGTGAAGCATACTGCTTTGGGGTAAAGTATCCCAGACATACGATTCTGGAACGATTTTTCGAGAAAGGTGCCCGCGTGCTCAAAGCAGTCGTTTTCGATATGGACGAGACGCTTCTTAGCATTAACCTCAATGCGTTCATCCTTCGCTATTTTAAGGATGTCTCATCGATGCTCGCGGATATCGGACGTCGCAGCCGCGGGGGCACGATGGCACGCCTCGGCACCATCCTGGTCGACCTCAACGCCAATCGTCGCAACAGTACGGACAATCGCACCAATCTTGAGTTTTACCAGGAAGAGGTTGAGCGCCGGTGCGGCATTTGCCTCTCGGACCCACTCATCTACGAGGCGTTTACCTACTACGATCGCGAAGTCCTGCCGTACAAGAATGACGAACTCATCAACGCCCATGCCATGCCGGGCGCACACGCCGCGCTCCAGGCCGTACAGGACGCAGGGCTGCGCTGCGCGCTCTTTACCAACCCCAGCTTTCCGCAGGGGGCCATCGAGTGCCGCATGGGTTGGGGCGACCTGGCCGACGCCCCCTTTGAGCTCGTCACGCACATGGGAAACGCCACCCGCTGCAAGCCTGATGCCACCTACTATCTAGAGCAGCTTCAGGTGATGGGGCTCGAACCGCACGAGGTCCTTATGGTGGGCAACGATCCCAAACGCGACTTCCCTAGCCCCGCCTGCGGCATTCAGACTGCCTATGTAGGCCAGGGCAAGCCCAACCGAGTCACCTGGCGCGGAACCATGGAAGGCTTCGCCCGCGACTTTAACGCCGTAGTAGAAGCCTTCTACGAACACCAAGTAGCCGACGAACTGTCCTAGCACACTTGGGTTTTGCCGATCATGATGTTGAGGATCTCGACGTCGGTATCTTTCATGCCCACACGGCCTACGTAGCCCATACTGGCGATTGTCTGCTCAACGGTATCTTGGATCAGGCCCTCGCCGGCGCGGAAGCCACGCCCCTGCATGGCCATGTCATGTCCCAGAATCGCCGCATCGACGGCAGCCGAAATCTTGGCGGCACAGCTCGCCTTGGCGCCATCACACACGATGCCGCCAACGTTACCGAGCGTGTTCGAAACCGTCGCGCCAATCTGCTCGCGCGTGCCACCGCACAGCCAGGTAATCGCAGCACCGGCACCGCACGCAGCGCAAATAGCACCGCAAAACGCCGAGAGCGCACCAATATAGCTCTTGATATGCACGGCGATAAGATCGGACAGCATCACGGCGCGCACCAGGCGCTCGTGGTCGCAGCGCAGGTATTCGGCATACTCCATGACGGGCAAGGCGCAGGTAATGCCCTGATTGCCCGAGCCGCACACAATGGCGACCGGCAGCGCGCAGCCGTTCATGCGGGCGTCGGACCCGGCGGCCGCACGGGCACGGGCACGGCAGGCGACGTCATCGGCACGAGCGCCCAGCAGCGTACGACCCACCTCGGCGCCCCAAGCGTGCGCAAGGCCCTCGGCACTGATTGCGCCATTCAGCTCAATCTGACGCTCAACGGCAGCGCGGGCGCCCTCAATGTCACCGCCCTCGATAAAGTCGATGATGGAATCAATGGACATGGGCGTATCGGCGTTATCTGCCGCACGCTCGGCCACCACGCGCTCGGCGCAGGCGGCGCACTCCCCCGCCGACTTGCCGCATACCGGAATACCATCGAGCGTATGGCACGTAACATTGGTGTGGTGATCGGTGATCTCGACGACCGCGGTATGCCCCCCGGCCACGGCAGTCACTTTGATATAAAGGTTGGGCACACCCTCGACAAGCGACACATCGCAGTAGTCGGCATCGGAGAGCAGCTCGGTCACGCGAGCGCGGTCTTCATCGCCAACACTCTCGAGCACCTCGAGCGCGCTCTTGGCGTCACCGCCCACGGCACCCAGCACGGCCGCGGCCTCAATACCGTGCATACCGCCCGAGTTGGGCACGGTCACGCTCTTAACGTTCTTAATGATGTTGCCCGAGCAGGCAACATCCATGTGTTCGGGCTCGC
Organism: Collinsella sp.; assembly: GCA_019425015.1. Taxonomy (GTDB): domain Bacteria; phylum Actinomycetota; class Coriobacteriia; order Coriobacteriales; family Coriobacteriaceae; genus Collinsella. The sequence goes on along the minus strand of JAHYYJ010000005.1, from coordinate 100,997 downwards.
AACCGAGCGTCTGGCTCGCCAGCGCAGCTGCATAGGCAACGGCAATGGGCTCGGTGCAGCCGAGCGCACAGACAAGCTCGCGGTTCAAAACATCGCAAAACGCGGTATCACGAATGGAATCGGTAGGCATAGCCATCTCCTACATGTATAGCGGGTTGCTCTCGCAAGTATCAACTTCTCCATTTGATAACAAGGCACCAAAAACCGCAAGTCGAGTTCCGGCAGACGGCCGCCAGAAGCAAATTGGCGGCATTTTTCGTGATGAGCTGATGTTCGCGTCCGCTAAAGCGTTTGACCAAAAAACGCCCGAGCGTTTAGGCAAAAGACGCGCTATCATGCAGTCGAACGCGGTAAAACCTTTAGCAATTCCGCCGCACGGACCAGAGAGGAACCACTCATGAAGATCGGTATCGGCAACGACCACGCCGCCGTCGAGCTCAAGAACATCATTTCCGAGCACCTGAAGGAGCGCGGCTGCGAGGTCGTGAACTTTGGCACCGACACCTCCGAGAGCTTCGACTACCCTATCGCCGGCTACAAGGTGGGCAAAGCCGTAGCCAACGGCGACGTCGATCTGGGCATCCTGATCTGCGGCACCGGCGTCGGGATTAGCTTGGCCGCCAACAAGGTCGAGGGCGTTCGTGCCGTCGTGTGCTCCGAGCCCTTCAGCGCCAAGCTCTCGCGCATGCACAACAACACCAACGTGCTCGCCTTTGGCGCCCGTGTCGTGGGCTCCGAGCTCGCCAAGATGATCGTCGACGAGTGGCTCGACGCCGAGTTTGAGGGCGGCCGCCACGAGCGTCGCGTCAATCTCCTCAACGAGATCGACCAGACCCGCGGCCTCAAGGTCGTCGACGAGGCCTAAAGACCCACAACGCCATACGCTAACCAAAGCCCCCGCTCGGAGCACACATCCAGGCGGGGGCTCTTTGGTAGATTTTTGGGACGTGCCTTAAAATCTACGGGGATAAAAGGGCGCCGCGGATGGAGTTCCGCGGCGCCCAAGCCACACGCTAACAGCTTTAAGGAGTCAAAGCTGGTTTAGCCAAAGAAGCGCTTGATCTCGATCTCGGCGTTCTCCAGGCAGTCGGAGCCGTGAATCACGTTGGCGTTGACATCGACAGCGAAATCGCCGCGGATGGTGCCGGGGGCAGCATCAAGCGGGTTGGTAGCGCCCATAAGAGTGCGCATCTTGGAGACAGCAGAAAGACCGGAAACGACCATCTTGACGACCGGACCGCTCGTCATAAAGTCGCAGAGACCGCCAAAGAAAGGCTTGTCGGCCAGATGAGCGTAGTGCTCCTCGACGGTAGCGCGCTCGAGCGTGGTCATCTCCATGCGCTCGATGACAAGGCCGCTGCGCTCAATGCGAGCAACGATCTCGCCGATCTTGCGATCGCGCACGGCGTCGGGCTTAATCATGATGAAGGTCTTCTCGATAGCCATAAGGTAGCCTTTCAAGTAGGTTCGCGCGTGCCCAAGTCCCATTCCGGCACCCGCCTGGACTGCATCGTAACAGAGTTTTAGCTGCAGTTAAACAAAAAGCTGTTAATTGAAACGCTGCAATTAATTGAAGCGTTCCATATGTGTCACTTCTGTTTCGAAGCCCGATTAGAGTACCATCCGACTGCCCATCAACCGCACCGAACCGAGCGGACGGTCGGTTGCCGCCTGTGAACGTACCCCCTTCACAACCTGCCCAAAGGTCCTACAGAAGTTCTCGACAAGCCCCTCCCCCATTACAACAAAATACGGACGCCCACATCAGCAGACGCCCGTAAGAAGCAAAAACGATTTATCAATAAATGGCCAATAAGCCTCAAGCAAACCCTTACTTTGCCCCGTGGCCCATCTCGACGACCTTGGTCAGCGACCCAAACGTGCCTTCGTCGGCCACGAGCTGTGCCTCAGCACGCTCCAGCTGGAGGGCAACGGCGGCAGGAGCGGTACCGCCCTCGGTCGTGCGCGCGGCGACAATCGACGGGATATCGAGCGCCTCGGTAATATCGCGCTCAAAGAGCGGGCTCGCCTCCTTGAACACCTCGAACGGCAGGTCCTCAAGATTGCAGCCGCGCTTCTCGCACATCAGGACCAGATGGCCCACCACGGCGTGCGCCTCGCGGAACGGCAGGCCGCGCTTAGCCAGGTAATCGGCAACGTCGGTAGCCGCAAGGTGACCCACGCCGCACTCGCGCGCCATGGCATCCTCGTTGACAGTCCAGGTCGAAATCATGCCGGCCATAACGGACAGGCACTGCATGAGCGTATGGGCGGTATCGAGCGCGCCCTCCTTGTCCTCCTGCAAGTCCTTGTTATAAGCAAGCGGCAGGCCCTTCATGGTCACGAGCAGCTGCACCAGGTTGCCATACACACGGCCGCTCTTGCCGCGGATAAGCTCGGCAAAGTCGGGATTCTTCTTCTGCGGCATGATGGACGAGCCGGTGGAGTACGAGTCGGAAAGCGTGATAAAGCCAAATTCGGAGCTCGACCACAGCACGATCTCCTCGGAAAGACGCGACAGATGCATGGCCATAACGGAGCCAGCGTAATGCAGATCGAGCAGGAAATCGCGATCGGAAACAGCGTCGAGCGAGTTAGGGATCACACCCGCAAAGCCAAGTTCGGCAGCCGTCATCTGACGATCGAGCGGATAGCTCGTACCGGCAAGCGCGGCAGCACCCAGCGGGCAGTTGTCGGCGGCATCAAAGGCGGCCTTCAGGCGCGTAAAGTCGCGCGCGAACATCCAGGAATACGCCAGCAGATGATGCGACAGCAGCACGGGCTGAGCGTGCTGCATGTGCGTGTAGCCCGGCAGAATCACCTTGTCGTACTTCTTGGCCGCATCCACCAGCACATGGCGCAGCTCAAGATTGGCCCCCATGAGCTCCTTGGCCAGCGCCTTGACGCCCAGGCGTGTGTCGGTCGCCACCTGGTCGTTGCGCGAACGCCCGGTATGCAAGCGCTTGCCGGCCTCGCCGATGCGACGCGTCAGCTCGCTCTCGATGGACATATGAATGTCCTCGTCGTTGATGTCGAAGGTGAAGTTGCCGGCATCGATATCCTGTTCGATTCCGGTCAGGCCCTCGGCAATCGCCTGCTCGTCCTCGGCACTGATGATGCCCTGGGCCGCCAGCATTTTGGCATGCGCCTTAGAGCCGGCGATATCCTGCTTATAGAGATGTTTGTCGACCGGCAGCGACGCGCCAAACTCCTGCGTGACCTCGGCCACGCCCGCCTCAAAACGACCGCCCCAAAGAGCCATGGAACCGTCCCCTTTCTCCAAATACCAAAACAAGCGCCCAAAGCAATGCGCCATATCGCTAAAGCGATTTATCAACAGCTAGTTTTGCACATCCCCCGCCGCACGCGAGGCTGACAAGCTAAATAGCGAAGAAGTGACGCACCAAGCATTTGGCGCCCAACGTCTCCCTCCGGATGTTGCCCCGCGAACCATCGACCCAGGCCTTCAGGCTCATAGGGACGTCCTCGACCTTTGCAGCATCGAGCTCGGGCGCGAGGGCAAGTAAGGCATGCGCGATAGCATTGAACATAATGGATACTCCTCATATATATAGGCGCAGAGCCGCCAAATTGATAGAAGGAGCCCCGCCGGACAACCCCGGCGGGGCTCGGACTCAGCCGCAGACGCGGCATCATATATGCGGGCGGAACGTAGGGGCCACCGATGTTAAGAAGTGTCAGCAAGCATAACGAAAGGTAGGGACCCCATGCGCCCGTTATGTATCACGCGGATGGGCCGCGCGGATACCAAGGGAAGGAGGCGCTAGGCCTGGGCGGCAGCAGAGCTGGGGCCCTGGACCTTTGCCCACGTCTTGAGCGACAGCGTATCGATCTCGATAAAGCCGGCGCTGGCCTTCTCGTCAAACGTGGTGTCGCGGTCGTAGGTAGCCAGACCGTAGTCGTAGAGGCTGAAGGGGCTCTTGCGGCCGACGACATGGCAGTTGCCCTTAAAGAACTTCAGACGGACAGTGCCGGTCACGAACTTCTGGGTATCGGCCATAAAGGCATCGAGCGCGTTTTTGAGCGGGCTGTACCACTGGCCGTTGTACACGGCGGTGGCCCAATCCTGCTCGAGCTTGATCTTGGTCTTGAGCAGGTCGCCCTCGACGCAGATGTCCTCGAGCGCCCTGTGGGCGGTGATGAGCGTCAGGGCTCCGGGAACCTCATAGCACTCACGGCTCTTGAGGCCCACCAGACGATCCTCGACCAGATCGAGGCGGCCAAAGCCATTGTCGCCGGAGATCTTGTTGAGGGCGATGACGATCTCGGAGAGCTTCATCTTCTTGCCGTCGACGGCGACGGGCTTGCCGGCCTCAAACTCAATCTCGGTGTAAGTCGGGGTGTCCGGCGTGTCCTCGGGATTCTTGGTCATAACCCAAGCGTCGTCGAGCGGCTCGTTCCAGGGATCCTCCAGGTGACCGCACTCAATGGCACGACCCCACAGGTTGTCGTCGATGGAGTAGGGGTTGTCGTTGGCACCCTCGGGAACCGGCACGTTGTGGGCGTGGGCATAGGCGACCTCGTCGGGACGGCACTTCAGGTCCCACTCGCGAACCGGGGCGATAACCTTGAGCTCGGGGTCGAGGGCCTTGACGGCGGCCTCAAAACGGACCTGGTCGTTACCTTTGCCGGTGCAGCCGTGGGCGACGTAGGTCGCGCCAAACTCGTGAGCAACCTCAACAAGCTTCTTGGCGAGCAGCGGGCGGGACAGGGCGGAGAGCAGCGGGTACTTGTTCTCGTACATGGAGTTGGCCGCGATGGCCTTGGTCAGGAACTCATCGGAGAACTCGTCGCGCAAGTCGAGCACCTGGCAATCGAGAACGCCCAAGTCGAGCGCCTTCTGCTTCTTGGCATCCAGCCCGGTCTCTTCCTGGCCCACGTTGCCGCAGACACAAACGACGTCGAGATTCTTCTCGTCCTGGAGCCACTTGACACATACGGATGTATCAAGACCACCGGAATATGCGAGAACGACTTTTTCCTTGCTCATGGCTGTTTCCTTTCGCCCTTGGTAGCTAGTTAGAACATCGGTCAGTTGCAAGTCATTTCAAGGTCATATACCGTGCAATATCAGGTTAAATAGCAAAAATCAGCACATACATGCCCTAGAAACATGCAGCAATGTCGTGCTAAAACCCAACGACCTCAAAATGACTCTGTTGAGGCAATTCACCCCATGCGGACAGAGACGATTGTTATCGTCGTCGGGAAATTGCGCGCTGGCGTCGGATGGCATTGTCTGCAGTGGTGATGATCTTTACGAACTGCATCTGCCTCTCCTTTCACGTATCGCCGGGCGCAATTCAAATATCGCAAACGGTACCTTTTCCTCGGTAAACGGCTCTTTTGCCGTCTCCGTTTTCGATGCTCTCTATATTACGATAAAGTGCACGCTGCGCAAGCGACAAATTCAAATTTCTGAAAAGTTTTTTCATTAGTTTGTGAATTGCAGTGCAAATACGCACCATTCCTGCGAAAATACGCTCGGTTACTGGTTGATGATTATAACGTCTGAAACAATTTCGAAACGAAAGGCGCGCTTTTATGCAAACTTACGAATCGGACACCAATATTGGAAGCATTAAGATTCTCGCCGTTGATATGGACAAGACGCTTCTCACCGACGAGCGCGTGTTGCCGCAGGGTCTTGATGAGCGCCTAGACAAGCTCGCCGAGGCTGGCATCGTGTTCTGCCCCGCCAGCGGACGCCCCGCCCCAAAACTCGAAGAAATGTTCGAAAGCATTAAGAACCGCCTTGCTTTTTGCCCCGACAATGGAGCCTGCGTCATCTATCGCGGCAACTATATCTATAAGAGCAACATCGATGTGGCGCTGTATCAGCAGGTGCTCGCTCGTGCCTCGGAGGACCCGCGCGCCGTTCCCGTCCTGTGCTGCTACGACGAGTTCTATGTGCTCGCCCGCGACCATCAGTACCACGACGAGATCAGCGTCTACTACAACACGATCAACTACGTCGACACCTTTGAGGGCCTTGATATCGAGTCCAATAAGATCTCGATCTTTTTCCCCGGCTACGACGCCGAGCCCGCGTTCCGCGAGACCTATAACCCCGCGTTCTCGGATCAGCTCTATGTCACCAATGCCGGCCGCGAGTGGATCGACTTTATGAACCTGGGCGTCGACAAGGGTTCGGGCGTCGCGCACCTGTGCGAGCAGCTCGGCATCGATATCGCCGATGCCGCCGCCGTGGGCGATACCTACAACGACATCCCCATGCTTGAGCGCGTCGGTCACAGCTTTATCGTGGACAATGCCGAGGAGCATATGAACGCGCATGCTAAGTGGCGCATTCCGAGTAACAACGACTGGGGCGTACTGACGCTCATCGACGCCATCTTGGCGGCTCGTTAAACTCGTCGGACCTGGCCGGGCGCCTAGATGGCGTCTTGTGTGTCTAGATACTTGGCTGAATTATTTGAATTGAAAAGGGCTCTTAGTTGATACGAGCCCTTTTTTGTGCCATGAGGCGTTTGTGTTAGTCCTCTGCAGCCTCTAGGTGTTGCGCCTCTTTGATCTCGGCGATCATGTCGATGCGGCGCTGGTGGCGGCCGCCTTCGAACTTTGCGTCGAGCCATTCGTCCACAATCATCTTGGCGAGCTCCTCGCCTACCACACGGGCACCAAAAGCCACGATGTTGGTGTTGTTGTGTTCGCGGCTGAGCTTAGCCGAATAGGGCTCGGAGCACACCACGGCGCGCACGCCCTTGACCGCGTTGGCCGCAAGACTAATTCCCACGCCTGTGCCACAGATAAGTACGCCCAGGTCGCACTCCCCGCCCGCGACGGCGCAGCCGACCTTGTAGCCGCTGATGGGATAGTCGAAACGCTCGGTGGAGTTGGTGCCAAAGTCCACGACCTCGTAGCCGCGCTCCTCCAGGTGCTCCTTGATGATGTTCTTGAGCTCAACGGCCACGTGGTCGTTACCGATTGCGATCTTCATGCTGGTTCCTTTCGATCGAGTCACATGGCTCTTTGCTATTAACTGACAGCCTCTGGCCTGCCGCGGTTAGTACTCCTCCCCCTGACGCAGCTTCTCAAGCGCTTCCGCATAGGTCATGTCCTTGCCAAACAGTGCGCTCGTGCCCAAGATAAAGCCGTCGGCACCGATGGCCGAGAGTTCCTTGACGCGCGCGGGCGAGCAAGCGCCGTCGATCATGATCTTGAAGCCATACTCATCCTTGAGAGCCGCAAGCTGTTCAATCATCTTTTTAGTGAATTCGATAAACGCCTGCCCGGCAAAACCGGGATTGACCGTCATGACCATCACGTAGTCGCAGAGGTTGAGAATCTCCTCAAGCTGGGTCACCGTGGTATCGGGGTTGACGGCGATGCCCGCAGCGCAACCGAGCGCTTTGATGGCGGCAAGCGTCTTGACCACATAGCGCTCGGACTCGGGATGAATGTAGATGATATCAGCGCCCGCATCGGCAAAGAGGTCGATCTTGGCCGCCGGGTTCTCGATCATCAGATGCACGTCGACGAGCTTTTGCGTGGCGGCGCGCACGGCCTTGATGTCCTCGAGGCCCATCGCAAAGTTAGGTACAAAGCTACCGTCCATCACATCGCAGTGGAAGATATCGGCACCCGCGGAGTCAAGCTCACGCACCGTGCTGGCAAGCTCACCGTAATCGGCGCACATCATACTGGGGCAAAGAAGCATAGGAGATCCCTCACATAATAGTCTGGACGTTAATAGCGGTTAATCGTATAACCAGTTTGGAATCTAGCAAGTTATGCCTAGATAATCGATGAACGGTATCTGTTGGTCCCGTAAACGGTAGTAAATGCTTGGTTAAACGTATAATCAGTTGTTAACCACAATACTGAGTCTATAATTGTTAACCAATTTGTTAACCAAAAAGAGGGGTCTGTCATGGCACAAAAGCCACCGTCGATGAAAGAGATCGCCCAGCTTGCCGGGGTCTCCGTTGCCACCGTGAGCCATGTTGTCAACAACGTGGGCCGCTTCTCCGAGGACACGCGCAAACGCGTGCAGGATGTTATCGACCAGTACGGTTACGTTACCAACCAGTCCGCCAAAACGCTTCGCCAGGCGCAGTCGCGCTCCATAGGCATGATCGTGCCCGATATATCCAACGACTTCTTTTCCAAGATCGCTTACCACGTAGAGCGCACGCTTGCGGCGCAGGGGTACTCTGTCTTTGTCTGCAACAGCGGCAACGATCCGCAGCGCGAGCGCGATTACTTCCATAGCCTTGCCGGCAAGCAGGCAGACGGCATCATATGCATCTCGGGCCTGCGTGAACTCACGGACGACATCGTTACGCGCGGTGTCCCCGTGGTCTGCATCGACCGCATGCCGCAGTCGGACCTCGCCATCCCCCACGTGGGGACCGATGACGAGCGCGGCGCCTACTTGGCAACGAGCGCACTCATCGTCCGCGACTGCAAAAACATCCTCACCATCTCGAGCTTTACCGCAGACTACGACCGCAACGAACGCCTCACGGGCTATATGCATGCGCTCGCCGATCATGGCCTGCCGCTTCGCCGCGAGTACATGGCCTACGTCACCGGCCAACGTCCTAGCATGGACGAGGCTCAGGATATCGTTGCCGGAATGATCGATGCGGGCATGCCGCTCGACGGCATCTTTGCCACAAGCGACCATTCGGCCGTAGGAGCGCTGCGCGCCGTGCAGGCGGCAGGTCTCAACGTGCCCGGAGACATCAAGATCGTGGGCTACGACGACTCCATCTACTCCAAGCTCACCATGCCGCAGATCACCACGGTTCAGCGCCACCCCGAGCTCATGGCGCAAGAGGGTTGCAAGGCGCTTCTCGACCTCATCGCAGGCCGCACCCCCGCCATGGAGACCATGATCCCCGTAGAGCTCGTGCGCCGCAGGAGCTGCTAACTGTACAGAAAGACGCCGCGGGACGCTACCAAGCCTGGAAACGTCCCGCGGCATCGGCATTGGCGACCTGCGACCATCGGGCGACCAGAAGCGTCGCACCCAAGGTCATCGCCCGCAAGCTCGTCGCTCGCTATTTGGCGTCGGCCCAGGTTATGCCGGTGCTGGCTTCGGCGATCAACGGTACGCGGAGGTCTACGACGTGTTCCATGACGTCGCGGACCATGGTGGTTAGGCGCTCGACTTCGTTGACGGGGCACTCAAAGTCCAGTTCGTCGTGTACCTGCAAGATCATGTGGGCGGCAAAATCCTCTTCTTCCAGGCGGCGGCTTACGCGGGCCATGGCGATCTTGATGATGTCGGCGGCGGTGCCCTGCATGGGGTGGTTCATGGCCGTGCGCTCACCAAAGCCGCGGAGCTGTGGGTTTTTGACCTTGAGCTCGGGAATATGGCGTCTGCGGCCATACATGGTCTCGGCATAGCCCGTCTGCTTGGCTCGCGCCACCACATTGTCGAGGAACGTGCGCACGCCCGGGTAGGCCTCGTAGTAGCGATCGATCATATCGCGCGCCTCGGCCATCGAGATGTGTAGCGACTGCGACAGACCATAGGCCTGCTGACCGTACACGATGCCAAAGTTCACGGCCTTGGCGCGGCTACGCAGGTCGGGTGTCACCTCGGACACCGGCACGCCAAATACGCGCGCGGCCGTCTCGGCATGGAAGTCCTCGCCCTCGTTGAAGGCGCGCACCAGGTGCTCGTCACCCGAAAGATGCGCGAGCAGGCGCAGCTCGATCTGCGAGTAGTCCACCGCCAAAAAGACGCTGCCCTCGCCCGCCGAGAACGCCGTCTTGACGGTACGCCCCAGCTCCGAGCGCGTCGGAATGTTTTGCAGATTGGGGTCGCTCGAAGACAAACGCCCCGTCGCGGTGATGGTCTGGTTGTACGTGGTGTGCACACGCCCGTCACCACGGCGCAGCGGGCCCAGCGTGTCCAGATAGGTCGACTTAATCTTGGACTTCTCACGCCAGTCCAAAATCAGGCGCACGATCTCGTGGTCGCGGGCAAGGTCGCTCAGCACCTTGGCGTTGGTCGAATAGTAGCCGCGCTTGGTCTTTTTGAGGCCCTTGGTCGGAAGTCCCATAACATCAAACAGCACGTGCGAGAGTTGCATGGGGCTGCCGATGTTAAAGGTCTCGTCGCCGGCCAGGTCGCGAATGCTGCGCTCGACATCGGCAATCTGGGTCGCCAGGCCCTCGGACAGACTGTGCAGGCGGTCGGGGTCCACGAGCATGCCCGCGCGCTCCATCTTGGCAAGCACCGGCACGAGCGGCATCTCGATGCCATCGAACACGTTGGCGGCGTTTTCGAGGGCCATGCGGTCGCGTAGCGGTGCGACCAGCGCCAGCGTCAAGGCCGCCGTGCGAGCGGCGGGCGCTGGAGCGTCCTCACCGGCACCCTCTGCACCGCGCGCCGCAGGCAGCGCCATCTGCAGATACGTATCGGCCAGATATGCCTCGTCAAACTCGGAGCGGTCGGAATCCAACAGGTAAGCGGCGACCACGGTGTCGAAGATGCACGTGGAATCGACTGCCAGCGGATCCATAAGCTCGGGCTCGGAAGAATCGATGGGCGAAAGCTCATGCAGCAGCGCTTTCATATCCGGGCTCGCCACGCGGCCCTCCACAAACAGGCGCGCAAGCACGCCGGCAATCACGCCGTGGGCGAAGTTGAAGCCATCGACTACGGCAGTGGTACCGCCGTCGCCCTCCTCGAGCGCGAACAGGCCCTTGGACGTCGCCAACCACAGCGTGCGCGTCAGTCCAAAGAGCGCGCCCTCTTCCTTGTCGTCCACCACGGCGGCAACCCACTCGCCTGCCTTGATCGCACGCGAAACCTCTGCGGCAGCGGCAGCGAGCGCCTCGGCATCGCCGGCGGCAGCGCGCATAACGTGAGGAATCTCAAACGTGCTGGCAGTGGCCGCAGCCCCGCCCTCGCCGCCGATCAGCGCCAAGAAACGGTTCTGCATGGCGGTGATACCAAGCGTGCCCAGCGCCGCGGACACTTCGTCGGCAGAAAACGCAGGGAAGGACGTTTCGTCAAAGTCGAGCTCGACGGGCGCATCGGTGCGAATGGTTGCGACCTTGCGGCTCAGCAGCGCGTCGTCGATGTGCGCACGCAGGTTTTCGCCCATCTTGCCCTTGACCTCGTCGGCGTGTGCGATGACCCCGTCCAGGCTACCGTACTGCGCAATGAGCGCGCTCGCCTTTTTGGGGCCGATGCCCGGTACGCCGGGGATGTTATCGGACGTATCGCCCTTCAGACCATAAAAATCGGGCACGAGCGCCGGCGTGATGCCGTGATATAGATCGTCCACGCTCTCGGGCGTCATGATCGCCACGTCGGACAGGCCCTTGCGGGTCGAGACCACGTTGACGTGCTCGGTCACGAGCTGATACATATCGCGATCACCGGTCACCAGCAGCATGTCACAGCCGGCCTGCTCGCCCAGGCGCGCCATGGTTCCCAGGATATCGTCGCCCTCCCAGCCCTCGGACTGCAAAATCGGCACGTTGAGCGCAGCGAGCAGCTCCTTAATCATGGGGAACTGTGCGTGCAGGTCGGGGTCCATGGGCGGGCGCTGCGCCTTATACTGCGGCAGCATCTCCATGCGCACGCGTGGCTTGCCCTTATCAAACGCCACGACCACACCGTCGGGGTTAAAGGCGTCGATCATCTTGAGAAACATGTTCAGAAAGCCAAAGATCGCATTGGTGGGGCGACCGTCCGGCGCGTTCATGGTCGGCGGCACGGCGTGGAAGGCGCGATGCATGAGCGAGTTGCCGTCGATAACGGCAAAGGTGCGGCGCTTGTCAGACATATTGAATACCTCGCTTTGGGCTGGGCACGGTTTGCTCACTCCAGTTTACACGCTCCCCGCCCCGCGACCACCGCACATCAGGCTCCCCTGCCGCCGCGGGCCCGCGCGTGATACGATGGCTCACGGTACATCAACCAGCACGATCGATCCGAAAGGAGCCTGCGTCATGGAGCGTCCCTGCGCATGGAAAAAGTACACGCCACAGCAGATCGAGGAGCTCGAGGAGCTTTGCCGCGGCTATAAGCAGTTTTTGAGCGAGAACAAGACCGAGCGCCTGTGCGTCAAGACCGGTATCAAGATGGCCGAGGAGGCGGGCTACGTCAATCTGGAGACTGTGATCGCCGAGGGACGCGAGCTCAAGGCAGGCGACAAGGTGTACGCCGCCAACCACGGCAAGGACCTTATGCTCGTCAACCTGGGAACCGCCCCGCTCGAGCAGGGCTTTAACATCCTGGGCGCCCACGTGGACTCGCCGCGCCTGGACCTCAAGCAAAACCCCGCCTTCGAGGCCGGCGACATGGCCTACCTCGACACGCACTACTACGGCGGCGTCAAGAGCTACCACTGGGTAGCCTCCCCGCTCGCACTCGTGGGCGTCATCTGCAAAAAGGACGGCACCACCGTCGACATCAACATCGGCGACAAGGCGGATGACCCGGTCTTTACCATCTCCGACCTGCTGATCCACCTCTCGAGTGAGCAGATGGCCAAGCCCGCCAAGGACGCCGTCGACGCCGAGATCCTCGACGTGATCGTGGGCGGCCGCCCCGTCAAGTTTAACGAGGACGACAAGGACGCTCCCAAGGAGCCCGTCAAGCAGATGTTCCTGGACATCCTCAAGGAGCAGTACGACGTCGAGGAGGAGGACTTCCTCTCCGCCGAGATAGAGGTCGTGCCCGCCGGCCCCGCCCGCGACATGGGCCTCGACCGCTCCATGATTTTGGGCTATGGCCACGACGACCGCGTCTGCGCCTACCCCTCCATGCTCGCCCAGATCAATGTGGCCAATGTCGAGCGTACGAGCATCACGCTCATCGTCGATAAGGAGGAGATCGGCTCCGTGGGTGCCACCGGTATGACGAGCCGCTTCTTCGAGAACACCGTCGCCGAGATCATGACGCTCGCCGGCGAGGATAGCCCGCTAGCTCTGCGCCGCGCGCTCGCCCGCAGCCGTATGCTCTCCTCTGACGTGTCCGCCGGCTTCGATCCGGGCTACGCCGGCAAGTTCGAGACCAAGAACGCCGCCTTCATGGGTCGCGGCCTGTGCTTCAACAAGTACACGGGCAGCCGCGGCAAGGGTGGCTCCAACGACGCCGACGCCGAGTACGTGGCCCTCGTCCGCGACATCATGGACGAGGCCGGCGTGGACTTCCAGACCTGCGAGCTCGGCCGCGTCAACGCGGGTGGCGGCGGCACCATCGCCTACATCATGGCCGAGTATGGCATGAACGTCATCGACTCCGGCGTTGCCGTCCTGTCCATGCACGCCCTGTGGGAGGTCGCCAACAAGGCCGATATCTACGAGGCCTATCGCGGCTACAAGGCCTTCATCGAGCGCGCCTAACCAGCCCTTCATCAGTTGCGGTGAAATGCGGACTAAACTGGCCCATTAACGGCCAAAACAGACCGTATTCCACCGCAACTTCTTTTTTTGGCAGAGGAGAGTCCATGCTGCAGGTCATCATTTCGCCCGCCAAGCAGATGCGCGCGGCACAAGATGCTTTTGAAGTCCTAGGCATTCCACCTTTTGCGCACGAGACGGCTCGCCTCCACCGCGCACTGCTAGATATCGAACGAAATGAAGGCAGCGGCGGCCTGCGAGCGCTATGGAACGTGAGTAACAAACTGCTGGGGCCTTGCCTCAACACCCTGCATGAGTTCGGGTCCATCCTGAAAAACGGCGATCTCGACAATCCCGAACTCGCCCGTCACCTCTCCCCTGCCGTCATGTCCTATCACGGCATCCAATACCAAAGCATGGCGCCCGAGGTGATGGATGCCGAACAGCTCGCCTGGCTGCAAAGCCACCTGTGGATCCTCTCTGGCCTCTACGGGTGCGTTCGCCCCTTTCATGCCGTCGAACCATATCGGCTGGAAATGGGCGCGAAGCTCGCCGTTGACGATGCCCGAGACCTCTACGCGTTTTGGAGCGACAAGCTCGCGCGGACTATCGCCCCGGCAGGCTCAAACACCACGATCGTCAACCTCGCCAGCGTAGAGTATGCCAAAGCCGTTCTGCCCCACCTCGCGGGCGACGCCACGGTCGTCACATGCCTCTTTGGCGAAGGCATCCGCAATGGCAAGTCCATCCAACGGTCGACCGCCAGCAAAAAGGCACGCGGCTCCATGGTGCGGTGGATGGCAGAAAACAGGCTCGAGGATGTAAGCGGGCTCACCGCGTTCGACGTTGGTTATCGTCACTTTCCCGAGCTTTCAAATAAAGACACTTTGGTCTTCCTGAACGAACAGGCCTTGTAGGACCACCGCTACTTTTGAATGTGTCGCCTAGGCACGGCGTCTATTCCGCCAAGCCATCGGCTTTGGCAATTTTATTTGTCGAGCCGTCCTGATAGGTAATCTTGACATGTTCTACCTCGGACACCGCAACACCCGACGGGGGCGCCAGGCGCCATTCCGTCAGCGCAATGTCCATGGTCGTGGGAACGTCCCCCTGATCTTTGAGCTCGACCGACAGCGTCTTAAGCGACGCATCGAAGGTCACGCGCTCGATCTCTTCACCAGGAATGGAGCCACCGCTCAGCTGCAGCTGCACAAACTCGTCGCGCGGATACCAATAGTCGCCCGGCGCGGCAACGGTATTGCCGCCCGTAACCTTCACTGTCATGATCGGCAGGGCATCGTCGGCCTCGAACTCCCATGCAGCGCCGCCGTGACCGCCAAACGTCCAGATACAAAAGGCAATCACCAGCACGGCAAGCACCGCAAAACCGATCGCGACAAGGCCATGGTGCGCACGGCTTTCCTCGGCCGATACATCCCATTGCGTCTCTCGATATAGATGCTTGTCTTCCATGTTCGCCTCCCCACAGGCACGCTCGTTAGGCCAATCGTACCCATTCGAGCTATACTTGAGCCCATTACATAAACGGGGAGCTTGCAGGACAGGACGGCAGGCTGAGACTGGGCGCGCCCGCCCTGACCCGCAAACCTGATATGGGTAATGCCAACGAAGGGAGCCGTGCCAATGAGCACACAGACCGAGCCCAAGCTCGTCACGCAAATCGACTTCGCCCGCGCCGGGCAGATCACGCCGCAGATGAAGGAAGTCGCCGAGCGCGAGCATCGCGACCCCGAGTACATCCGCGAGCGCGTGGCCGACGGCCGCATCGCCATTCCCGCCAACATCGTGCACATCAAAAAAGGCATGCGCGCCTTTGGTGTCGGCGAGGGCCTGTCTACTAAGGTCAACGTCAACCTGGGCATCTCGGGCGATAAAGCCGATGCCGCCGAGGAATGGAAGAAGGTCAAGATCGCCGAGGACTTTGGCGCCGACGCCATCATGGACCTTTCCAACTCGGGCAAGACGCGCCAGTTCCGCCAGCAGCTCATCGACGAGACGCCGCTCATGGTGGGCACCGTCCCCATGTACGACGCCATCGGCTACATGGAAAAGCCGCTGGTCAAGCTTACCAAGGATGACCTGTTCGAGGTCGTGCGCGCGCACGCCGAGGACGGCGTGGACTTTATGACCATCCACTGCGGCATCAACAAGTCGGTCACCAAGACCTTTAAGGAGACCGGCCGCTTGATGAACATCGTGAGCCGCGGCGGCTCGCTGCTGTTTGGCTGGATGGAGGTCACCGGCAACGAAAACCCCTTCTACGAGTACTTTGACGAGCTGCTCGAGATCTGCCACGAGTACGACGTGACGATTTCGCTCGGCGACTCCTGCCGCCCGGGCTGCCTCTACGACTCCAACGACGCCACCGAGACCGCCGAGATGATCGAGCTGGGCAAGCTGTGCAAGCGCGCTTGGGCCGCCGGCGTCCAAGTCATGGTCGAGGGCCCGGGTCACATGGCGCTCGACGAGATCGCCGCCAACATGAAACTGCAGAAGCGCCTGTGCCACAACGCCCCGTTCTATGTGCTCGGGCCGCTGGTGACCGATATCGGCGTGGGTTACGACCACATCACCGCCGCCATCGGCGGCGCTATCTCCGCCAGCTCCGGCGCCGACTTCCTGTGCTACGTGACGCCGGCCGAGCACTTGTGCCTGCCCAACGCCCAAGACGTGCTCGATGGCCTCATGGCCACTAAGATTGCCGCGCACGCCGCCGATATCGCCAAGAAGGTGCCGCACGCCCGCGACATGGACGACAAGATGGGCCAGGCACGCCGCAAGCTCGACTGGGACGCCATGTGGAAGTGCGCCCTCGACCCGGTCACCGGCAAGAAGCGCTACGAGGAATCCCCCGCCGCCACCGAGGGCACCTGCACCATGTGCGGCAAGATGTGCGCCGTCCGCACTGTCAACAAGGTGTTCGAGGGTACGACGATCGATCTCGGCATGGAGGACTAACGCGTCGCCACAATCGCTTTTGGCAGCACCGAGGCGTTCGTCAATTGTTGACATGTGAACATTTGTTTTTATTTGCGTTAAGATTGCACCGCCCGCCCGGGATCGGCATACAGCCGGCCCGGGCATCTTTATAATGCTGGCTTAAAGACCCATTTGATTCCGACCGAACAAGGGAGCGAGCATGGATCGCAGCAAGGTACCCGCCGTCCTGTCCATCGCGGGATCCGATTCCAGCGGCGGCGCCGGCATTCAGGCCGACATCAAGACCATCACGGCGCACCGCCTGTATGCCGAGACGGCCATCACCGCCATCACAGCGCAAAACACACTGGGCGTCACCGCCGTGCAGGATATCTCGCCAGATATCGTAGCCGCGCAAATTGACGCCGTCTTTGACGATATCCGCCCGAGTTCCGTCAAGATTGGCATGGTCTCCTCTGCCGAGATTATCGAAGTCATCGCAGACCGCTTGAGCGCTTGGAACGCAACGAACGTGGTCGTCGACCCCGTCATGGTCGCCACCTCGGGCGCGCGCTTGATTGCCGAGGATGCCTCCGAGGCACTCACCCGCCGCCTGTTCCCGTTGGCAACGGTCATCACGCCCAACATCCCCGAGGCTATGGCGCTGCTCGACTACGAAGTCGATTCCGAGCGCACGCAACAAAACGCCGCTATGCTCCTCACCCGCCGCTTTGGCTGCGCAGCCTTGGTTAAGGGCGGTCATTTTGTCAACGAGGCCAACGACGTACTGGCCGAGCCTGCGCCCCTCGATGACGAGGGCAACCACCTGGGCGATCCGCTCACTACGTGGTTTCGCCACAAGCGCATTGAGACCGGCAACACGCACGGCACCGGCTGTACGCTCTCATCCGCCATCGCTTGCGCGCTGGCCCAGGGCATGGAACTTGCCGACGCCATCAACGCCGGCAAGGCCTACCTGACCGGCGCTCTCGCCGCTGGCTTTGACATGGGCAAAGGTTCCGGCCCTGTCAACCACATGTGGCAGTACTAAATAGCCAGTAACCTGCCAAAAAGAGACAGGCTACCTTGCACCAAAAACCGTCGCAACATTCGATGAAAATCGTGCAAACGCAAAAAATCACTAAATGTTGCGACGGTTTGATTTTAGATAGCGGTCGAGCAAAGGACCAGAGCGCCTATTCGTCGGCGAGTTGAATTCCCAACAAACCCGAGAGTGCCAGCGCCTGCTCGGCATTGACCGTCAAGCCACGCAACTCATGGTAATCGCCCGAAACAACGGGCGCTGCAAATGTACAGCGCGACACATCAACGCCGGAAAGCGACGTCTTGAACACATCAACACGCGTCAGGTCACAGCCATCCAGGCGTATCTGACCCAGCTTGGCACCCTGAAACGCAGCCTCTCTCAGACGTGTATCGCATGCTGTCATAGGGCCAATGCGTCCCTCCGAAAGGTTCGCATAGCTCAAATCGCACGATCCAAACGACACGCTCGACAGGCGCGCCTTGAGCAAGTTGAGTCCCGGTGCCGAGCAGTCAACGAAGTCACAGCGGCTGAGCCAGCAGCCTTCCATGTTGCAGCGGATAAAGCGGCAACCGCGAAACACCACGTCGCGAAACGTCGAGCCGCTCCAGTCAACGCTATCGAACTCGCAAGATCGGAACACAACGCCATCGAAGGTCGCGCCGTTCGCCACGTCGTAGGCAAGATCCAAATCCTCAAAAGCGGTATTGGAGACGAGCTCATCGCCCTCGGCAAAGAGGTCGATGAGCTCGTCCATGCCCATATGGCAGCCAATCCGTTCGTTTACCCGGGCAAAACCACCACAAAGGTGCCTGTCCCCTTTGCGGTGGCTTGGGGTCGCGCTACTCACCGAGCATCTCTTGGAGCTTGGCTGCCACGGCATGTCCCAAGCTCTCGTGGCTTTCGGGCATCATATGCAGATAGTCGATATCGCCCGGCTCGGCAAACTCGGCGGCATTCAAAAAGTCGCAGCCAAACTGCTCGGCCACGTGCGCATAGTACTCGCCAAAATGTTCAGATGCCTCGACGGAACGCTCGTCAAAATCGGTCATATATACATCGGCGATCTGCGGCTTGATCTTGATAGGAGCCATCAGCAGGATGCGCGGGCAAGGCGCAGCGTCGGTCCACGGAAACGCGCGGACGGCGCGAATCAGCGCCATGGCGCCACGGGCGATATCGGAAGCTGTCACGTTAAAGACCGTCTTACAGTCGTTGGTGCCCAGCATGATCACAATGGCGTCCAGCGGCTTATGGGCCTCGAGCAGCATCGGAAGCGCGCGAATGCCGTTGAGGTTAGTGTCCAGATGGCACATGTCGTCGCGTACCGTCGTGCGGCCGTTGAGGCCTTCTTCAATTACATGCCAGCCCTCGCCTAAGTCACGTTGGACCACGCCACACCAGCGCACATCCTGCGCATAGCGCACCGCGGTACCGTCGCGCATGCCCGCCGGATCGTAACCATAGGTGTTGCTGTCACCAAAGCACAGAACGTTTTTCATCGTAAGCTCCCCACTCAATAAAAAGCCGACAGGAGCAGCCTCTCCCGTCGGCTCGGTATATCGCATCACGAGCACCGTTTACAGGTACTTGCGCCAGTCGTCGTCATCCTCGTCATCCTCGGCAGCGGCCTGAGCCTGCTCGGCGGCACGGGCGGCTGCGGCGCGGGCGGCAACCTGAGCATAGGACTCCTCGTTTCGCTCGGGGAAGTTTGCCAGCACGTGCTCGAATTTGGCGAAGTCCTCGTCCCAGCGCGTAGAGGGCACGGCAAAGAAGACCTGCTTGACCTTGAAGTCGCCCGATGCGAGCTCCTTGCGGAAGAGCTCGGCCACGGCCTCGGCATCAAAGCCGTTGTTGTCGCAGCCCCATGCGCCCAGCACGAGCTTCTCGCGACCCAACTCGTCGCAGATGGCGAGCACAAAGCGAATGCGGTCGCGCAGGGCATCCAGCAGAGCATCGTCGCTCACGCGATACTCCTGGCGGGCGCGCTTAACGTTGGGCGCGGCGGCCACGATCACGTCGGCGTATGCATGCACGTGGTTGCGGTCGAAGCGCACCGCAGGCACCACTAGGGCACGGTTACGATAGAGCTCGCAGTTGATGTTGCGGCGACGGTTCTCGCCGTACCACTTACGCTGCCTATCGAGAACGTTGTACAGATACGAATCGGCGCACAGCGTGGCCTCCTGGCCCAGATAACCCTGAATATATCCACCGCCCGGATTGGTAAACGAGGCAAAGGCGAGCACGGCCATGTCGCAGAACTGCGCATAGCCGCGACCGTTATCGAGGATTGCCTGCGTGGCGGAGGCATCAAGCACAGTGACCTCGGGCAGGACCGGAGCGGGCTCCTCAGCAGGCGCGGACTCAGCTTCGGCGATTTCCTCGGCAGGCTCCTCGACGGGCTCGGGCGCCGCCTCGGTCTCGGGCGCCGCCTCGACCTCGGCAGTCTCCGCGTTCTCGACGTCCTCGGCGACCTGCTCTTCGGGGGCCACAGCACTCTGAACCTTGGCCTTCATCGCCGCGACAAAGCCGGCAGGCATACCGTCAAACTCGCGAACACCGGCAAGCGAACGCTCGATATCCTTGGCGCACGCTTCGGACACAGTTGCCACGTGACGCTCGGCGGCCTTGGCACGGGCCTCGCGCTTGGGATTGGGCTGACCCGCTCGGTTGGACCTGCGGTTACGGTTCCTGTTGTCGACGTCTGCCATACGTGGCCACCTTTCCTGTCGCTGCCGCTATCGGCTTTTCCCATCCATGATACCCCGCCGCGCACAAAAAAGACGGCCCCGAAGGACCGCCTTTCGCATCGTTTTACCGTGTCCGGCAGGAAGCATCGCAATGCCGCGCTTTAATCGCGACGGCCGAGGATGTTCAGAATGCGCAGGAACACGTTGATAATGTCCACGAACAGGTTGGATGCCATGAGCACGGCGTTGGGCAGCGTGGGCGGCACCGTCGTTGCCACATAGGTGTCGTAGCCGATGAAGCCGGCGAACACCACGATCACGATCAGGTCGGTGATGGACTGCGAAACGCCCATGAACATCAGCACGATCTCGACCAGAATCGTGGCAAGCAGGATGCCAAAACCAATGCCATACACACGCTGGAAGAACTTGGGGAAGGTCACGCCCAGCGCACCAAAGACAAAGGTGATGGCGGCCGTGGCGATAAAGGCGGTGTTAATGGTAGGCAGGTCGTAGTTGGCAAGACCAAACGACGCGGTCAGGCCAAAGGTGCTCGCAAAGATCACGTAACCCGTGAGCGACAGGCCCACAGACTGCTTGCCCGCGGCAGCCGACATCATGACAATGCCGACGATGGTCAAAATAAACGAGCCAAAGACCAGCGGCAAAGCGGCGCCGCTCATCATCATGCGGGCAAACGACATGGTGCTCGTAAAGTAAGCACCGGCGCCCATGGCGCAAAAGCCCAAAAAGATCAGGGCAGACATGACAAGGTTGTACGCGCGCGGCGACATCTCCTTGGCGCGGCTTGCGCCGCTCTCGACGGGGCCGTTCTGATAGCCCTGGATATCGTTCATAGGTTCGTCCTTTCAAAAAGCGCGACAAATAACGGCGCAGTAGCTGACAAGATTCCTGTCATTGTACCCGAACGCCGTGCGTCCTTACCTACGGCGCTCGCCCTCAAGCGTACGATCAAACGCCCAGACCCACCAACGCATCACGTGGGCCTGCGAGCCGTCCGGCCGTCCGCACGCCTGGTCCTCCAGATACAACTCGGTCGCATGCCCGCCAAAACGAACCTTATACGTTGCCGTACGAACACCGTGAACCGTTAAGCCAAAGCCCGTGGACGAGACAATCTCGTCAATTGTAAAGCAACGACCGTCGACCCAGCAGACGGTGACCGGCACGACTTGTCCGCCCGCGAGGATGCGAGCCACAACGTCCACATACTGTTTGTGCACGCGTCGAGTTTTGCCATCTGTCTGTCGATATTCCATGCTTCCCATTATCGAACGCATGTTTGCATATTGTAAAGCGAACAGACTGTGGTTTTGGAATGTCGGAGCGAACGCGCGTGTCCGCATGGCGTGATAGCAAAAAGAACACCCACGGTCAACAGGGCTAATATTCAATTTTAGTGCCAAAAAATTACTTCTCCCATCAGAACTCGGCAAAGAAACCCGCAGGAGGTGATACGATTTATCATGTTTTTGTAACGTGTCTGCAAACTTCGAGAAAGCCCATATATGGACGTAACGTTCTCAACCTTCCTCGGCCAAATTGTGTCGAACCCAGTCCTTGCCGTCACCGTGATCCTCGCGTTGGGCGCCATCTTCGTCAACGGATGGACCGACGCGCCCAACGCCATCGCGACCTGCGTCACTACGCGTTGCATGCCCGCCCGCGCCGCCATTCTCATGAGCGCCGCATTCAACTTCCTCGGCGTGCTCATCATGACGCACTTTAACGCGAGCGTCGCCAATACCATCTCGCATATCGTTGACTTTGGCGGAAACAGCACCATGGCGCTCGCGTGCCTCTGCGCGGCCCTGTTCTCCATCGTCGTCTACGGCGCCACAGCATCGCGTTTCGGCATCCCCACCTCGCAAAGCCACAGCCTTATCGCCGGCCTGACCGGTGCCGCTATCGCCCTCGGCGGCGCGAGCAGCGTCAACGTCCACGAGTGGATGAAGGTCATCTACGGTCTGGCGCTCTCCATCGGCCTGGGCTTTGTCATGGGCTGGGTCCTGTGCAAACTCGTCTCGATTCTTTTCGCCGCCGCCAACAGGCGACGTGCCAATGTCTTCTTTAAATACGCTCAGATCGCGAGCGCTGCGGCCATGAGCTTTATGCACGGCGCGCAGGATGGACAGAAGTTCATCGGCGTGCTCTTTTTAGGCGTGGCCTTCGCAAACGGCCAAACTAGCGTCGGCGATGCCGGCATCCCCATCTGGATTATGCTGCTATGCTCGGCCACTATGGGCATCGGCACCAGCGTGGGCGGCGAGCGCATCATCAAGTCCGTCGGCCAGAGCATGGTTAAGCTCGAGAAGTATCAGGGCTTCTCCGCCGACCTCGCGGGCGCCGCGAACCTGCTGCTAGCCACCCTTACCGGCATCCCCGTGTCCTCCACCCACATCAAGACCTGCGCCATCATGGGCGTCGGTGCCGTCAAGCGCCTCTCGGCCATCAACTTCGGCGTCGTCAAGGACATGATGTTCACCTGGTTCTTCACCTTCCCCGCCTGCGGACTCATCAGCTTTGTCATGGCCAAGCTGTTCATGATGTTCCTCTAGTCAAACCGAACGTCCATCCGGACCGCAACACTTCGCCCACCCGTCTTCGCCTCGAAAGGACCCACCCATGGCAAAGAAACCCGATTCGTTCTACTTTGACAACTACGTCGCCTGCGCCGACCTCGCCGTCCAGGCCGCCGAGCTGCTTACCAAGATTTTCGAGAACTTCGATCCCGCAAAGATTCACGATATGCTCGACAAGATGCATGCGATCGAGCATGCGGCCGACAAGAAGCACCATGAGCTTGAGGACGCCCTGCTCACCGCCTTTATCACCCCGCTTGAGCGCGAGGATCTGGACCTGATGAGCTGCTCGCTCGACACCGTGCTCGACCGCATCGAGGGCGTCGTGCAGCGCGTCTACTTCACCAACATCCAGAGCATCCATCCCGATGCCATCGTGATCGCCCACAAGGTGACCGACGCCTGCCGCGCCATGAAAGACCTGATGGTCGAGCTGCCTAACTACCGCAAGTCCAAAACGCTGCGCGAGCTCGTCATCCAGATCAACACCATCGAGTCCGAGGCCGACGAGCTCTATATCAACGCCATGCGTAACCTGCACGTTAACGGCAAGGACCCGCTCGAGGTCATCGCTTGGCGTGACGTGTACGCCTTCCTGGAGTACTGCGCCGACTGCTGCGAGAATGTGGCCGATGTCGTGGATTCGATTGTCATGAAGAACAGTTAATTGGGGGTACATGTCCCACCGGTCGCGGGCCCGGCCACTAATAACCTTTTTCACTCCGGCTGCAAGCAGAGTCGTTCAAAAGGTTATTAGTGGCCGGGCCCGCTCCCTTATGCACCACCATTGGGAACTTTGGCTGATAGATTTAGCGCGACGGGGGTTTGGCTGAAGGGACCTTTGGTATCCGTTCGGACACTTTGGCCCTTGATGAGCGTTTGGCTGATTGCTGCTTTGGGTACTCTTTGGGTTACTTTTGGTTTGTTTGATTTTTAATTTTAGGAGGGCTTGTATGTCTTATTTGGATCTGGCTCGTGGTCGGTATTCTTGTCGTTCTTTTGAGGACCGTCCTGTTGAGCAGTCGGTAGTGGATGCCATTGTTGAGGCGGGGCGGATTACTCCTTCTGCTTGTAATAATCATCCAGCCCGTGTGATGGTGCTGGATACGCCTGAGCTGTTGGAGAAGGCTGCTGCTTGTCAGCCTCGGTTTGCTCGTGATGGGTCTATCTTTGGAGCTCCGCTTGTCTTCCTTATTTGCAGCGTTACCGATGATGCTTGGGTGCGCCCGTATGACCAGATGAATTCCAGTGAAATCGATACGTCCATCGTGTGCGACCAGATGATGATGGAGGCCACCGAGCAGGGCCTGGGAACGTGCTGGGTATGCCATTTTAAGCCTGAGGTGGCACAGGAGCAGTTCAATCTGCCCAAGGGCGTCTATCCCTATCACATGCTCGTCTGTGGCTATCCCGCCGACCACATCGCCGATCCCGAGCATCGCGAGGCCCGCACTATTCCCCTCTCCAACTTCCTCCTCAAGTAGTTTTTAGACATACCTTAAAAACTACCTTTTACCACGCGCCCTTCGCCGAGTTCTGTCCTATCGCATGCAGAGCTCGGCGTTTTGTTTCCCAACCCGTATACAGCCACAAAAAAGGAGCCCGCAGGTGCGAGCTCCTCTTAAGGACACTAGATTGTAGCTCTGATGCTAGTCCAGGTCGTCGGCGGCAAAGTTGTCGATCGGGGCGAAGGGATCGGCCACGGGGACAACCGGGTCAGCGACGGGCAGCGGCTCGGCGGGAACAGTCACCGCAGGAGAAGCGGCAGAACCGACCGGCGCGGAGGCCATGAGGTCGGCCGGGAAGGAGTTCTGGGCATCGTCCATGAAGTGCTGGATGAGCTTGAGGTACTCGGCCTTGAACTCCTCGCGGGAAGCCTTGAGACGATCGATTTCCTCGAGCTCGGCCTGCTTCTCGGTCAGAGCCTGGCGGATAACCTCGCGTGCCTTAGCGTCAGCCTCGTTGCGGATACGCTCAGCGTTCTCGTTGGCATCGTTGACGATGGTCTCAGCGGTCTGCTGGGCAGCGATCAGGGCAGCGGAAATCTGGCGCTCCTGAGCGGAGAAGTCAGGGGCGGGAGCAGCCACGGGGGCGGCAGGAACGGCTTGGGCGGTGGCATCCTGAGCCTGGGCAAGCTGAGCCTGCGCATCGGCAAGCTGCTGCTCGGTAGCAGTCAGGCGACCCTTAAGGTCGACGATCTTAGCGAGCATAGCGTCAACCTCGGAGGACAGCGTCTCCAAGAAGACGTCGACCTCGGCGGGATCGTAGCCACGCTTGGCCTCAGAGAAAGTCTGAGCCTGGATGTCTGCAGGGGTAATAGCCATAACAAGTCTCCTTTTTCATCGCCTCGGCGCTACACGCCCGACGTAAGTTACTAAGTCAGTTCTATACGAGTATACCTATAAGAAGCTGCAGAACCAGCCTCTGCACCAACTGCAACGCAATAATCGCAACGACCGGCGAAAAATCGATACCGCGCATCGGCGGGATGAAACGACGGAACAGGTTGAGCCACGGACCGCACACGCTATCGAGCACCGCAGCAATATCCTGAAGCAAACCACCCTGCTTCATGGGAATCCACGTCATAAAGCAGTAGACGACAATGAGCGTGGAATAGAAGTTGAACAGCGTGTTGACCAGTTGGACGATAGTGTAGATGTTGATGGGAATCTCCTCGTCTTGTCTTTACTTAAGGTAGCCGTCGGCACGAAGCTTCTTGAGATCGGAATCTTTGACCTCGCAGCCGGCGGGCAGCACCATGAACACGCGGTCGCCCACCTCCTTGACCGTGGCACCCAGACCGCAGGCAAAGCCGTAAGAGAAGTCCAAGACGCGCTTAGCAACTTCGGTGCGTACGCCCACAAAAATCAGTGCGACAGGCTGCTTGGTGCGAACGCGGCGCACCACGGTCTCCACGTCGTCATAGCTCTCGGGGCGCAGGACATAGGCCGGCAGCTGCGGCGTGGCGTTGATGATATTGCTCGCATAGGCCGAGGCATCACTCGGTGCAGGCGCGGGCGCAGCGGCGGCACGGGCGCGGGTGTTCTCGGCGTAGCTCGACGGCGTGTCATAGGCACCAGGACGATAACCGCTCGCAACACTGTCCTGCGAGCGCGAAGGCGGGTTATACGTCGTGGCATGGCGGGAGTCATCGCCGACCAGCTGACCGGAGCGCGTATACACGGCAACCGACTCAGCTTCACCGCGGCGCGTCTGACCAAGCAGGCCGTTGCTCGGCTCGTCTTGGGTGTAGAAGCCCTCGCCCGAAGCACCGCCGTAGCCGTTGCCCTGATAACTATCGTCATAGCCGTCATCGTAGCCGTAGTCGTCGTCCTGGCCATAACCCTGGTCGTAACCCTGCTGGCCGCCCAGGTGCATCTTATTTTTAATCTCGTCAAGGAAGCCCATGGTTGTGTCCTCTCGCGGTTTAGTGCAGGCGCCCCGATAATCAGTGCGCACTTCAGAGCCTTATTTTACTGCAAACTCCGGGCTAAATACTACCCTGCCCAGGCGAACGAGCGTAGAGCCCTCCTCAAGGGCAGGCTCAAAGTCCTCGCTCATGCCGCAGGAAAGCTCAGGCAGGTTCAAATCGGGATGCGCAGCCTCCAGCTCATCCCTCAGCTCACGAAGCCCCGCAAAGGTGCGGCGTGCCACATCCTTATTCCCCCGGGGCGCCATAGTCATAAGCCCCTGTACGCAAATTCCCTCAAGTTCCGCAAGCTCACCCGCGGCGGCGCGAATCTCATCGGGCGAAAAGCCTCCCTTCGACTCCTCACCACTCACATTGACCTCGATGAGCACACGCTGGGGGCCGGCGAGCTCGCCTGCCTCAATCTTGCGGACAGCACGGCTCGAGATCGCCTGTGCCAGATGCAGCGAACCCACCGAGTGAATCAGCTCGGCTGAGCCCAGCACCGCATTGATCTTATTGGTCTGCAGGTTGCCGATCATATCGAAGCGCACCTCGGGCAGCTCCGGATGCTCCGCCAGACCCGTGAGCTTGCGAACCAGCTCCTGCGGGCGGTTCTCGGCAAAATGGCGATACCCCGCCTGGATGGCAGCAACAGTCTCATCGACACCAACGGTCTTGGACACGGCAATGAGGCGCGCGGCGTCGTGGGGGCGGCCCGCGCGATCGAGCGCCGCATAAAAACGTTCCAGAATCTGCTCGCGGCGAGCGCGCATCAAGTCCAAATAGTTATCCATTGCTAATCGCCTCCGCTGACAGCCAAACAAGTAGTCCCATGCTAACGCAAGAGCGCGGTCCCGCATGTGCAAGGCCGCGCTCACTTAGGTATTTACAATCTTTCGACGAACGGGGCTACTTACTCCTCGTCGTCCTCGCCATCGTCCTCGTCCTCAAGATGATCGAGCAGGTAGCGAAGACCCTCGCTGACCTCGTTGGCGGGCACCTTGGCAACGTAGCGCGCGTCGACGGCGGGCCTCATGATAACACCCTCGCCCGAAGGCACGCGCATGCTCTCGAGCTCGTCCTCATCAGTGCGGGCGATATCGCCGGCGTTCATACGCTGACCAGTCAACAGGAAGGTCAGACGGCAAGCGGCATCGATGGAAATCGAAGCGATGCGATCGAGGTAGCGCGAAACCATGATGGCGCGGCGCAGGTCGTCATAGTTGCTGTCGTCGTCCATAAAGTCGCCCGTATCCATACGGTTAAAGGTGCGGAAGAACTTCTCGTAGGCAGCGTGCACTGGCTCGTCCTCGACGGCCAGGTTGCAGATGATGGACATATCATTGGTGACGAGCGCAGAAAGCGAAGAGCCCAGCACCTGGTAGACGGCCTCAGCCTCGGCCTCAACCGTGCCGACAAGCTCCTTGGGCAGCGAGATGTCGGCCTTGATCATATGACGCGTGGCACGGCAGATCTGACGGACCTTATCGGTCATGCGCTGCAGGTTAAAGTCGACGTAGATGATCGTCTGAAGCAGGCGGAAGTCGGAGGCGACCGGTGACTGCGTGGCGATCAGGTTGTAGCAGACGGCCTCCAGGTTGGCGCAGCGTGCGTCAATCGAAAGCGTGCGCTTCTTGGTCTTGGTGGCGAGCTTGCGGTCGTCGGTCACATAGGCCTTCACGGCATCGTGGAGGGCTAGATCGACGGCCTCATAGATGCTCAGCATCTCGTGACGGGCCTCGACGAGCTGACGGGAAAACAGTTTGCGCATGGTTCACTCCAATCAGTTGGGTGCGGTCATGCCGCCCGCACAGTGAATACGCACCGGACTAGGTCCGATCGGCTTGGGACTAGTCGCACCGATCAGCCAAAGCGGCCGGTGATATAGTCTTCCGTCCGCGAGTCCGCCGGGCTGGTGAAGATCGCGTCGGTTTGACCATACTCGATGAGCGTGGCGGGCTCGCCGGCAACTTCCTGCAAGAAGAATGCGGTGTAGTCGCTGATACGAGCTGCCTGCTGCATTGAATGCGTGACGATGATGATCGTCATCTCGGGCGCCAGCTCGGCCATCAGATCCTCGACCTTAGAGACGGACGTGGGGTCGATGGCGGAGCAGGGCTCGTCCATCAGGAGAACATCGGGTTGCACCGCAAGCACGCGCGCGATGCACAGACGCTGCTGCTGACCGCCCGAGAGCGCCAAACCATCCTTGTTGAGCTGATTGGATACCTCTTTCCAGAGGTTGGCGCGCTTGAGCGATTCTTCCACGATGTCATCGAGGTCGCTTTTGCTAGTCACGCCCTGTAGACGAGGGCCAAAGGCGACATTCTCGTAGATGGATTTGGGAAACGGGTTGGGCTGCTGAAAGATCATGCCCACGCGACGACGGAGGTCGACCGGGTCGACGCCCTCGGCATAGATATCATTGCCGTCGAGCGTCATGGTGCCCTCGACGCGCGTACCCTCGATCAGATCATTCATGCGGTTGATGCAGCGCAAAAACGTCGACTTGCCGCAGCCCGAAGGGCCAATGAAGGCGGTGATGGCGTTTTTGGCGATGTTGAGGTCAAGCCCCGTCAGCGCATGAAAGTCACCGTACCAAAAGTTGAAATCCTTGGCCGTAATGGCCGCTTGCTCCAGCGTGGGAGCGGACTGATAAACGGACATGGGACTCCTTAACTAGCGACGCTTGCGCGACAGGAAGCGCGCAAACAGGTTGAAGGCCAGAATGATCACCATCAGCAAGAGCGCGGTGCCGTAGGCTGCGTTCATGTTGATGCCGTCGTTGGCAAGCAGGTACAGGTGAACCGTCATGGGGCGGCCGGAATCGAGCGGCGAAATAGGTAGATTGATGGCTTGGCCCATGGTGTAGAGCACCACCGCGGTCTCGCCAATGGCGCGGCCGATGGCGAGGACGATGCCCGTGGCAATACGGCCAAAGGCAGAAGGAAGCACAATCTTGGAGACAACCTGCCACTTGGTGGCGCCCAGGCCGTACGCGCCCCAACGGATATAGCGCGGGACGGCGCGAATGGCCTCTTCGGTGGTGCGCATGACGATGGGAAGCATCAAGAGCGCGAGCGCCAGAGCGGCCGAGACCATCGAAAGGCCCAGGCCCATGGCCTCGACAAACAAGGCGTAGCCAAACAGGCCCATAACGATGGAGGGCACCGAGGCCAAAGCGTCAGCAGCGTAGCGAATGAGCTCGACGACCTTGCCCTGCTTGGCGTACTCGGCCAGATAGACGGCTGCCAGCACAGCAATCGGCGTGCAGATAAGCATGGCGAGCGCCGTCACATAGACGGTCGAGACGATCGTGGGCCAAATTCCGCCCTCGGCGTTGACGCCCTGGGGCCAACCGAAGATAAAGTCGAGCGAGATATGCGGCAGGCCGTTGATGACCACGTAGGCGATGATAGCGACAAGCACCAGCGTGGTGATGTATGCCGCGGCACGGAACACGCCAAGCATGATCTTGTTGGACAGGTCCTTGTTGATGCGGCCCTTCTTGCCATGGGAAAGGGCACGCTTGATGCGCTCGCGCGACGAGGTCGTATCGACCGTCGTGTCAACGGAATCGGACATAGCCTACCCCCTCTTCTTCTTGGAAATCAGACGGACGATGCCCACCAGCGTGGCGGAGATGATAAACAGGACCACGCCCATGCCGAACAGCGCCGAGCGGTGCAGACCCGAGGAATAGCTCATGTCGAGCGCGATCTGGCTCGTGAGCGTCGAGATGGGGCTCGCAATGCTGTCGGGAATAACCGGGGCGTTACCCACGACCATGAGCACGGCCATGGTCTCGCCGATGGCACGGCCCATACCCAGCACGATGGCATCCACGATACCCAGCTTAGCGGCAGGTAGCACGACCTTATAGATGGTCTGCCATTTAGTAGCACCCATGGCATACGATGCCTCGCGAATACCCATGGGAATGGAATTGAGGGCATCGATGGTGAGCGTGGTGATGGTAGGGACGATCATGATGGCAAGCACGAACCACGCCGTCAGCGCACCAAAACCAAGACCACCGGTCAGTTGCGCGATAAACGGACGGATGATGATCATGCCAAAGAAGCCATAGATGATAGAAGGGATGCCGGCCAACAGGTCAACGGCAGGGCTGATGAGCTTGCGCACGCGCTTGCTGGCGATCTCGACCAGATACACGGCCGTGCCCACGCCTAGGGGCACACCCATGGCGAGCGCACCGACGGTCACCAGACCCGAGCCGGCAAGCAGCGACACGATGCCGTAGTGGCCCTCAGAGGGCGCCCACGTAAAGCTAAAGAAGTCCGCCAGACCGATGTCGGTAAAGACGGGCAGCGCCGAGTAGGTGGTAAAGACAAAAATCAGGATGACGGTAACAACCGCCAAGAACGCGCAGGCAAAGAAAATCCACTGCAGCGCCTTCTCCTTGATATAGGTGCTGCGCGATACGAGCGCCAGCTCGCGCTTCTTGGGCGCCTGAGCATTCTGCTCAGTCTGGGAGTTTTCCTGTGCTTCCATGCTACTCACTCCCCTTCTCGTCGTTGGTGACGGGAATAAAGCCCGCCTCGCGAATCTGCTTGTCCATCTTTTCGGACGTCACGTAGTCGATGTAATCCTGCGCCTGCTGCGAAGGCGCACCCTTCACAAAGAAGTAAAGGTCGCGCGAGATGGGATAGCCGCCACTCGCAACCGTCTTCTCGGACGCCTCAACATGATTGACCGAGACGGCCTTGACCGAGGTCTTGGCGTTGAGGCTATCGACGAAGCCCAGCGAAATGTAGCCGATAGCCCCGCGCGAACGAGATACCACGTCGCGCACCTGGCCCGTGCCCGAAAGAACGGCGGAGCGGCGATCGAACGGGGTGCCGTCCATCACGATGGTGCGGAAGGCTTCACGCGTGCCAGACGCCTCATCTCGGTTGATAACCTGAATCCTCAGGTCCTCGCCACCGACTTCTTTCCAGTTGGTGATCTTGCCGGCATAGATATCGCGGAGCTGCTCGGTCGAGAGGTTATCGACGGGGTTGTCTTCGTTCACGATGACCGCGATACCGTCGTGGGCAATGACGATGGGAGTCAGGCCCAGATCCTGCTCGTCGGCATTGAGTCCACGGGAGGAGCTGGCGATATCGGCCGTGCCAGCGCTGACGGCTTCGATGCCAGCGGAAGAGCCCAAACCGGAAACGAGCACGTCGATGCCGGTCTCCTCCTTAAAGCCCTCTGCCGCAATTTCGGCGATAGGAAGGCAGGTCGTGGAGCCGGCCACGGTAATGGAAGAGGTAGAAGATCCCGAAGAACAGGCGCACAGCGTAAGCGTAAGCACAGCGGCGCTCAGGACCGATACGATCTTTCTCATAGCATCACGCCGATCGCGGCATGGCGCCCACAGGTGCCGTCCTCGTTACGGTAGGAATAAAAGCGGTCGTTCTGACGCACGGTCGAAAGCTGGGTATCCACGATATTATCCGCGTCGACACCGACATCTACCAGCGCCTCGCAAATGGCAGCGGAAAGATCGAGCATGCGAGAGGTACTCGCATCGATCCAAGAGAACTCGGCGGCAAAGCGATCCATGAGCTCCTGGGAAACCTCGTACTCGTCACCCAGGATATGGGGCCCGATATAGGCGGAAACGTCGCTCGCATCGCAGCCGGCAGCATCGCAAAGCGCCTGGCACGCCTTGGCAGAAATACGTGCAATCGTGCCCTTCCAACCGGAGTGCACCACGGCAAATCCGCTGGGGGCCACCAGCACCACGGGAACGCAGTCGGCAAAGCAGAGCAGCACGGGCACGTCATGGGCCGTACAGACGATGGCGTCGCAGCCCTCGGCAATCTGCTCGCGAACAGCCTCAAGATCGTCGGCGCCGTTCGAAGTCACCGTAACGATATGGTCACCATGTACCTGATTGGGCACGAGCAGATTATGCTCGCACTCAGTGGCGCCCATAGCTTCGAGCGCTCGACGACGATTTTCTTGAACAGCAAAGGGGTCATCGCCTACATGCGAGCCCAGGTTGAGCGAGGAGTACGCATCTTCAGAAACGCCACCGGTGCGCTCGGTAAAGGCAAAGCGGACATCGGATGTCGCGCCCTCCACCAACGTAACTCCATCATGGTCGACACGCGAAACGTTGTCCGCACGTGCTGCCATACTAAAGCCTCCTAATAACACAAGTACCGCGGCGTCGCCGCGCAGTCCGCGTTTATACGGCTGTCATACTTCCTTAAAAGGATACCCGCAGCGGTAGGGACCAAACGTAAAGGGAACGTAAGGAGATTGGAGGCTTTCGTTTACAAACGAGAAACAAAACGGGGTGCATCCGAATGGACACACCCCGTGCAGGTCGTTGAGAAAAACGAACTAGAAGCTACCGCGCTTTAGGAAGTCGGGAAGCTCGAACTGGTCGTTGCCAAAGTTGGGCAGCTCGGTACCACCGACGTTGCGGGTCGGAGCGGCCTGAGCCGGGCTGGCAGCCGGAGCGGTGCGCTGCGGCTCAGCGGAGGCAGCGGCCTTGCTCTGAGACTGCTGAGCAGCAAAAAGCTCATCCTGACGGTTGACGTTGGAGTCGGAGAAGCCCGTAGCGATGACGGTGATACGCACCTGATCGCCCAGGGACTCGTCGACAACGGTACCGAAGATGATGTTGGCCTCGGGGTCGACGGCGTTGGCGACAACGTCGGCGGCGTCGCTGATCTCCTGGATGCCCAGGTCCTTGGAACCGGCGATGGAGAGCAGCACGCGCGTGGCACCATCGATGGAGCTCTCGAGCAGCGGGCTGGAGATGGCCTGCTGGGCAGCGTCGACGGCACGAGTATCCCCAGAAGAGGTACCGATACCCATCATGGCGGTACCGGCCTGCTTCATGATGGTCTTAACATCGGCGAAGTCCAGGTTGATGATACCGGGGACGGTGATGAGGTCGGTGATGCCCTGGGTGCCCTGGGAAAGGACGCCATCGGCAATCGCGAAGGCCTCGAGCATGGTGGTCTTCTTCTCGGCGATGTCGAGCAGCTTATCGTTAGGAATGACGATCATGGTGTCGACGCAATCGGAGAGGGTCTTGATGCCCTCCTCGGCGCTCTTCTTACGCTTGCGGCCCTCGAAGGTGAAGGGCTTGGTCACGACGGCGACGGTCAGTGCGCCGACCTCGTTCATCGCGATATCGGCAACGATGGGAGCAGCGCCGGTACCGGTGCCGCCGCCCTCGCCGCAGGTGATAAACACCATGTCGGCGCCAGCGAGCGCCTCGGCAATGTCGTCGCGGGACTCATCGGCAGCCTTGCGGCCAACCTCGGGATTGGCGCCGGCGCCCAGGCCGCGGGTAAGGTCGGTGCCGATGTGCACCTTGATATCGGCATCAGAGATCGCGAGTGCCTGAGCATCGGTGTTGATGGCAACAAACTCGACGCCGCGGATGCCCTCTTCGATCATTCGATTGACCGCGTTGGTACCGCCGCCGCCGACGCCGACCACCTTAATGACGGCAAGGTAGTTGTTGATCTCTGTCTCGTGCATGTCGGTCCTCCGAACAAAGGTTATAGCCATAGCATGGGTCGACCCCTGCGCACATTAACCTTCAGGTTGAAAGTAAATGCAAAGGTAAACCGTATTATGTTTGCACATTATGAACGTATCAGTCAAATAATTGACCGTGAAAACCAAACAAACCAGATAAACGGCGTGGTATGGCCCCTCAACAAAGCATCAACCAGCGCTACGAGGTCGGAGCATTCCTAAATGTGTAGTTGCCCGGAGAGCGCACATTGATATACGTTACGCCCTCTATCTGCGAAAGCAACTTGGTGACTACGCGTTCCTTCTTGGCGATATCGTCCGAATCGCCCAGCGACACCTCAATGCCGTTATTGAGGTTTGCCGAGATGGCTTCGACCGAAGGCGTGGAAATATCCTTGACTTGTCCCAAGAACTCGCTCGAAAAACCACGCACATAATCCAGGCCGGCCTTAACGGCTTTGGAGTTCACCGCCTGGCCGGAAACCGGAGCGACATCCGCCGAGACATCAGTCAATAACACCGCGCCATAATGCTTGGCGAGCGCCAGCGCGGCATCGATTCCGGTCAAGGTATTTGAGCCCTGCCCTGTCGTGATGACGTTGCCCTGGTCGTCCACTTCGACCGACGTCGACAGCGGGGCGATCCAGGTGTCATCGTCTCCGATAGCCCAGGCAAGGTCGTCGGAGCTGATATACGCAATGGCGATAACTTTACGCTCCGTCGGCGTGATGATAAGCGTATGGGGAAACTGGCGCTGGACATCCACGCCCGAAACCCACGGGTTCTGCTTGAGATCCTCGGTAATCTGGTCGGGATCGACGTTAAAAAGCGACGTTCCCTCGGGCAAGTCGATCAGCTGGATAGCATCGTGCTTCGTCACATGCTCGCTGCCTTGAATCTGAATATCAGTGGCAGTAAACAGTCCAGAGTTGATCACCACGATGGCCACGACGACGAGCACGGCCAAGACGGCCAGAACGCCGCCCACGATTTTGCCTTTGCCTGTAACGACAGAAGCGGCATCTGATGTTTTATTTGCCATCGCTCCAAGTGAAGATAACGGGTTGAAACCTTTTTTACTCGAAGGCTTCTTGGCGGTAGCCGGCACCGATGTCAGCGAGCGCGGTTTCGATGCGCCCAGCGTGAGACCTGGACGCGCCGCTTTAGTTCCCGTCGAGGGCTTGGGAGCTGCCATGGGACGGGCAGGCTTGGCGCCCATAACAGGCTTTGACGTCACCGAGGGACGCGAGGACTTTTTTGCGGCCGGACGATTACCGAGCTGCGAGCCGACGACCGGACGACTGGTCTGTCGAGCATGCCCGACAGACTTAGAGTGCGCGACGGTATTGCGTTGAGGTTTGGCAGGCGCGCCGGAACGCCCTCCGGCGCGGCGGAAGGTGGGTTTCGATGCTCTAGAAGCCGAGGAATTTAACTTCCGGTCTGAGCTCGATGCCATACGCCTCCCTCACCTTTCCGTGCACATGTCTGATAACCGCGGCAACGTCATCGGCCGAGGCAGTTCCGTTATTAACGATAAAATTAGCGTGAACGGGCGAAACTTCCGCGCCGCCAATCGAAAAACCCTTTAATCCACAATCCTCGATAAGCTTGCCCACACTCGCATCGGGCGGGTTGCGAAAGACAGACCCGCAGGATGCGCGACCCATGGGCTGCGTACGCTTGCGCCTTGTAAGGTACCGCTCCATGCGCTCGCGAATGTCGGCCTTGGGCGCCGGTTTAAGCTTGAGCACGCACTCGAGGATGATCTCATTGCGGGGAAGGCTACATTCGCGGTAGCCCCAAGAGATCTCGGACCCCGCATAATGCTTGATACCGGATGCCGGGTCAAACGTTACGACATCCTCAACCAGCGAGCCAATCCACTCGGTCCGCGTGCCGGCATTCATAGATATCGCACCGCCGACCGAACCAGGAATGCCAACGGCAAACTCAAGGCCCGAGAGGCTACGCGACAGGGCATCGTTGACCAGGCGCGCAAACATCACGCCCGCACCGACCGTCAGCGTACAACCGTCATCGGCAACAACCGTGCGCTGGAACTCACGTCCGAGCGAAATGACGGCACCGCGATAACCGCCATCGGCAACCAGCAGATTGGAGCCCTTGCCGATGATGACCCACGGCACCTGCTCGCGATCGAGCACCGCCACGGCGCGGCGGAGGGCATGATAGCTATGGCACGTCACAAAGAGGTCGGCCTTGCCGCCGATACGATAGCTCGTATGACGCGCAAGGCGCTCGTCCTCGATCACATCCGTGTCGATCATGCCCGAGAGCGCCATGACGGCGTTAAACAGACCCATTAGACTTAAGCGTCTTTCTTGGCAGTCAGATACTCAATGAACTCGGGACCGACGGTCGTAACGTCGCCGGCACCCATGGTGAGCAGCAGGTCGCCCTCGCCCACCATCTGCTCGAGCTCCTGATTGAGCTCAAGACGGCTGGAGCAGTACACGACCTCCTTGCCAGGATGCTTGGCGCGCACGGTATCGGCAAGCATCTTAGAGGTGACACCCGGAATGGGCATCTCGCCAGCCGAGAACACATCGATCAGCAGCAGTTTATCGGCATTGGCAAATGCATCGGCAAAGTCGTCGCACAGGGCCTGCAGGCGCGAATAGCGGTGCGGCTGGAACACGACATCGACGTGCTTGTAGCCCAGCGAGGAAGCGGCAGCAAGCGTCGCCTTGATCTCGGTGGGGTGATGGCCGTAATCATCGACCACGGTGATGCCATCGATATCGCCCACGTGGGTAAAGCGACGGCGGACGCCCTCAAAGCTCGAGAGCGCCTTGGCGGCGGCGTCGATGTCAAGGCCCAGGACATGGGCGACGGTGAGCACCGCCGTGGCGTTGAGCATGTTGTGGCGACCGGGGTTGCTCTTGATCTCCACAGCGTGCTCAGTGCCGTCCTCAAAGCGAACGATAAAGTCACTCTGGATGCCCTTGACATCCGGGTGCACGCAGACGATGTCGTTGCTCTCGGCAAAGCCGTAGGAAAGCACGTGACGGCCCGTCGACTTGGCGAGCTCGACCAGATGCGGGTCCTCACCGCAGACGATGACGGTGCCGTCCTCGCCCACCAGGCTCATGAATTTGGCGAAAGTTGCCTCGATCTCCTCGATACCCGAGTAGTGATCGAGGTGGTCGGCCTCGACGTTGGTCACAATGACTACGTTGGGGTTCAGGAACAGGAAGGAGCTGTCGGACTCGTCGGCCTCGGCGACAAAGTAGTCGCCCGAGCCGTTCTTGCCGTTCGTGTCATAGCCCTCGACGATGCCGCCGATCAAGAAGCTCGGATCCAGACCCATGCGGTCGAGCATGGTGGCGCACATCGAAGACGTGGTGGTCTTGCCATGCGTGCCGGCAACAGCGACGGTAGTGTAGCCGTGGCCCAAAGCAGAGAGCATCTTGGCACGGGGCCACACGGGAATGCCCAGCTCGCGAGCGCGCACGAGCTCAGGGTTGGACTCCGGAATAGCGGTGGAGACAACAACCACGTCGGGCTTGACCTCGTCGATCGTGGCGGCCTCATGGCCCACATGCACCTTCACACCAGCGCGGGTAAGCTGGCGGATATAACGTGACGTCTTAAGGTCGGAGCCGGTAACGGCATAACCGCGCTCGTGCAGAACGAGGGCGATGCCGCTCATGCCGGCGCCGCCGATACCGATAAAGTGGGCGCTCTTAAACTCGGGCGCGGAGGTTGCAGTCTGGGAATCAGCCATGTGCTCGTGTACTCCTTGCGTAAACACTGCCTGTAACCCGTTAACTGTACCGCACCTACCGCATCAGCGCGAGGGCGACCGACGATATCCCGTCTAACTAACGCAAACCCTCTACCGCATCCGCCAGAAGAGCGGCGGCCCTATCCTGAGCCAGACCACGCGCCGCCTGACGCATGGCGTCGCGTGCCGCCGCGTCATCGACCAGGTGCAGCAGCTCATCGGCAAAGGCAGAACCGTCGATATCAGCATCGGCACAGAGCACGCCGGCCCCGGCGTCGACCAGATAACGGGCATTGGTGGTTTGGTGGTCGGCCGTCGCATGCGGGTACGGCACGAGCACCGAGGGCACGGCGAGCGCAGCGATCTCGGCCACGCTCGATGCGCCCGAACGCGATAGCACCAAATCGGCAGCAGCCAGCATGTCGCCCATGTTGTCGATGTAAGGCTGGACGCGGTAACGCTTCGCCTCCTCGGGCGTCAGCGCCAAAGCGCGCTCGGTCTCCTCAAAGCCGTCGGCACCCGTCGAATGCAACACATAGAGGTTCTTGCGCGAAAGCAGCTCGTTTTTGAGCGAAGCCACGCGCTCGTTGAGGTGCTGGGCGCCAAGTGAACCGCCAAAGACGAGCAGCAGCGTAGCGTCCTCGGGAACGCCAAGTGCCTTGCGGCCGCGAGCGCGATCGCCCTCGATCACCGAGCGACGTACGGGGTTGCCGGTCATGAGCACGTGGTCAGGGTCACCTTCGCGCTCAAAGACCGAACGCGCTGCCGGCACCGAGATGCACACGCGAGCGGCGTGGGAGTTCATCATCTTGTTGGCCAGGCCCGGAACAGAGTTCTGCTCATGCAGCAGATACGGAACGCCTGCGCCCTTGCACCACCCCAGCAACGGAACCTCGACATAGGCACCAAAACCGATGGCGGCATCGGGCTTGCCGACCTTTGAGAAATGACTGGCGAGCGCACGCTTGGCCTTGTTGACACGCCACAGCGAGGTCAGCGCCGTCCAAGGACGGGAGCGGTCGAAGCCCGTAACCGTAATGGGCACAAAATCAAACCCAGCCTCGGGGACCAGACGACCCTCGAGCTTGCGCGACTGGCCCACGAACACAACGTGGTGGCCACGGTCACGCAGCTCTTCGGCCAAGGCGAGCGCGGGGTTGATATGCCCTGCCGTGCCGCCGGCTGCAATAGCAACGGTCATCTTATCGGTCATGGTAGTCCCTTCGTACACGCGGTCCCTGGTCGTCGGTGCGCAAACGCGCCGACGGGTCCGAGTTCAAATCGATTCGATTATATCCGCCGCCCGCGTTGCGAGAGCAGGGGCGCTGCGGACGACCTTGCGGCGCCGTTCGCTGACGCGGACGGGCTGCCGGCTCGGTCGCAGAGCCATCCAGGACGGTAAAACCGTTACGCGAAGATCGCTCACCGCGCACGTGGGGCACGCCGGCGGTACTCTCATCCATAACGGCAAAGCTCTCGCGGCGACGGTCGTACTCATCGCGACGGGCGCTCTCGTACGAAACGCGCAGGATCAACCCGGCAAGCATGAGCGACACGATAATCGACGAACCGCCGTAGCTAATAAACGGCAACGGTTTGCCCGTCATGGGAAACACGTTGAGGATGCCCAGCGCATTGATCAAAAACTGCACCGCGAGAATGACCGCGGAGCCAGACGCCATGAGCGCGCCCCGACGATCGGTCGCCTGCTCGGCAATGCGAAACGCCGAGTAGATCAGCATCGCAAACACCAAGAAGAACAGCACGGTTCCGACAAAACCGACTTCCTCGCCAATGATGGCCAGGATGTAGTCATTGTGCGCCTCGGGCAGATACGAGTACTTCATGGTTGAGTTGCCGATGCCACGGCCGAACAGACCGCCCGAGGCAAAGGCCATGATGGCAAGCGTGGCCTGATAGCCGTCACCATACTCGTCGGCCCAAGGGTTCAAGGCAACCTGAATACGCACCATACGGTACGGCTCTGCGACAAGCGCAATCACGATCACGAGAATGCCGAAGATTAGCACGCCGATGATAAATCTGGGGTCGAGACCCGCAAACAACGCCATGCACATAAGGGTCAACAGGATGATCAGGACAGTACCGAAATCGGGCTGGATAAAGATCAGAAAGAGCGAAATACCCAGGTAGATGCCCATCTTGCGAAGGAATTCGTTGATGTTGCCACCGGGCGAAAAGAAGCGGTCGAGCATGATGGCCGAATACGCAATGGCAAATGGCTTTAAAAACTCGGAAGGCTGGAACTGAATACCGGCGATGTTGAGCCAGCGCGTGGCGCCACGGCTGCCGCTGCCCACCAAGAACACCAGAAGCAGTAGCCCTATCATGCCCATGAGGAAGATCCTGAGCACGTCTTCCCCAAACCAACTGTCCGGCAAAACGCGCACGATGGCAACCATAGCCAGAACACCAACCACGGCAAACGCGGCCTGTCGACCCAGGAAAAACGTCGCCGAGCCATTCTCGTGCAGCGCCTCGACCGAAGACGCCGAGTACACCATCAGCAGACCAAAGCACACCAAAGTAAACAGGCAGGCCATAAATATCAGACGGGGGCGCATGATGCGGGCGGGAACGCCGGCAATATAGCGTTCGCTAAACGACTGCCCGCCGCGACCGGAACGCGGTGTGCTACGCCGCGAGGAAGCACGGTCCGAGTCGGGCCTCCTCATACCTTGTCGGGGGCTCTCCTCTCTCACCGGCAACCCCTATTCCATTTGCGATTTCGCCGCAGCGGCAAGCTGCGCCACATAGTCCTTAAACACGCGGCCGCGCTCCTCATAGCCCGAGAACTCATCGAACGAAGAGCAGGCAGGAGAAAGTAAGATCACGTCGCCACGGCTCGACAGCGAACGGGCGACGTCCACGGCATCGCGCAGGTCATCCGCCTGGGCAATATCCACATCGCCATCGACATCGGCCTCGTCCATAGCGGCGGTAAAGCGCTCGCGCGCATCGCCAAAGCAGACGACCGAGCGTACGTTATCCATAACAACGCGCGCGAAGTCCGTGAGCGGCGTGCCCTTATCGTGGCCGCCGAGCAGCAAGATCACGTCGTCATCGGGAAATGCCGTCAGCGCCTTCTCGACCGCATCGGTGTTGGTCGCCTTGGAATCGTTGACGTAGCGCACGCCGTCAATCTCGCCACACGGCTCCACGCGGTGCTCGAGCGGCTGGAACGAGGCCAGACCGCGGCAGACACCATTGACATCGGCACCGACTGCCAGGGCAGCCGTGGCAGCGCACAGGGCATTGATAACATTGTGATGGCCCGAGATCTTGAGTTCGGACGTGGCGACAAGCTGAGTCTCGACGCCCTTCAGGCGCACGACCATTTTGCCGTCGCGCACAAAGGCGGCGTCTGCACCCTCGGGCTCGTCAAAAGCGACCTTGCAGATGCGGCGACCCGGCGTATAGATGTACTCATCGAACTCGTGAATGCCGGCGTCTTCGACGTCGACAACCACCAGATCGTCATCGACCATATTGTCAAACAGCTTGATCTTGGCAAGCGCATAGTTCTTATGGCTCTTATGCCAGCCCAAGTGGTCGGGAGTGATGTTGAGCAGCACCGCCACACGAGGGTGGAGCTCGGTGGTCGTAGCAATCTGATAGCTCGAGAGCTCAGCCACAAACCACTCGTTGCGGGCTCGGCCGTCAATCTCGTTGACCGGCGGCTCGCCGATGTTGCCGACAGCTACGCTGGCCTCGCCGGCAGCCTTGAGCAGATAATCGGTCAGCGACGTGGTGGTCGTCTTGCCGTTGGTGCCCGTGATGGCAATCCAGTTATCGGGCGACAGGCGATAGGCAAACTCTGGCTCACCCATAATCTGGGCGGCATGTTCGCGCCCGGCCTTAAAGAAGCCCGAGAACTCCGAGATGCCCGGGCACGTCACGCATGCGTCATAGGCGCCCTCGACCTGTTCGGTCCCATAGACAAACGACGCACCAGCAGCCTCGAGCGCACGCGTGGCGTCATTGGGCTCAGAGGTGCCGCCGCCATACACGGTAACGGCGCTTACGCGCTCGGGATGTGCCAGCGCCCAGCGGGCGACATCGAGACCGGATTTGCCCTGACCCAAAACGAGCAGGCTAAAGACTTCAGCAAGAGGCATGAAAGACCACTATCCCAACTGGAAGAACAGAGCAAGGCCAACGGCACCAAATGCCGCAGCGATAATCCAAAAACGGATGACGACCTTGGTCTCGGCCCAACCCTTCTTTTCGAAATGATGATGGATGGGCGCCATAAGGAAGACGCGCTTGTGCGTAAAGTGGAAGTAGACAACCTGAATCATGACCGACAGGGTCTCAACGATAAACAGGCCGCCGATGATGAGGGAGACGACCTCGGTGTTAGTCATGATGGACGTACAGGCAAACGCGGCACCCAGAGCAAGCGAGCCGGTATCACCCATAAAGATGCTCGCCGGATAGCAGTTGAACCACAGAAAGCCCAAGCAGGCACCGGCACACGCGGTGCAGAAGATGGACAGGTTCACGTCTCCGTGCAGAAACGCCATGGCAGCCATGGCGAGCATGGCGATCATGGAGGTGCCGCCAGCAAGACCGTCAAGGCCATCGGTCAGGTTCACGGCATTAGAAAGACCGGCAATCATCAACCAGCAAAAGACAGTATAGAGCCACGGGAACGAATAGCCGCAGATGGTGGTCGAAAGCACGCCAAGGTCGATCGTCAACCCACCGGGAAAACGAATCTCGGGGGCGACGCCGCACCAGTTGACGGCAAGTACCGTAAAGGTGACACAGATAATGGTTAGGCCGATCATCTTGGCATGGGGCGTCAGACCGAGCGAGCGCCCATGCGTAACGGAGGTCAGGTCGTCGATCAGGCCCAGCACGCCGGTCGCCAGCGTGGCGAGCAGCACGAGTACGAGCTCGGTGGTGAGCTTGCCCATCAGCAGGCAGGTCAGCGAGATCGCGACGAGGATGACAACGCCACCCATGGTGGGCGTTCCCTGCTTAACCAAATGACGCTTGGGGCCGTCGGCACGAACCTGTTGGCCGATACCCTCGACCTTGAGCAGCTTGATCCACCACGGCATGAGCAGCAGCGCGATGGCTGCGGCGATGCCAAGCCCCAAAAAAGCCTGATACGTTGGATACGAGGGATTGCCGAACATGGGCTAGCACACACCTTCCACAAAGCGGTCGAGCTCAACAAAGCGGGAACCCTTGACCAGTACAACATCATGTTTTTCAAGCGCGCCGCCCATGCGGTCGAGCACCTGCTGATAATCGGAGAACACCTGGATGCGGTCCTCGTCCATGCCCATCATGCGTGCGGCATCGGCCATAAGCTGGGCCAGCTCACCACCCACGCACGCCAGCATGTCGAGCTTCTTGGCGGCGGCATAAGCGCCCACGAGCTCATGCATGCGAGGAGCCTCATCGCCCATCTCGCCCATCTCGCCCAGGATCGCCATGCGAGACCCCGTGCACGAAAGCGAGCACAGCAGGTCGAGACCGGCTGCCATCGATTCGGCGCTGGCGTTATAGGAGTCATCGATGACGCGGGCACCGCTCTTGGCGCGCTTGATCTCCTGGCGGTGACCGGTGATCGTGAGGCCCCTAAAGGCAGCATCGATCTGCTCGGGCGTCACGCCCAGGCGATAGGCAACCGCGGCGGCCTTAACGGCATTAGGAACGGACTGCACGCCGGGGATGGCAAGCATGGTATCGATTGTCTCGC
Organism: Collinsella sp.; assembly: GCA_019425015.1. GTDB lineage: Bacteria > Actinomycetota > Coriobacteriia > Coriobacteriales > Coriobacteriaceae > Collinsella. The sequence goes on along the minus strand of JAHYYJ010000005.1, from coordinate 57,942 downwards.
CCTGACCAAAATCGAGCGTAAAGACCGGACGGCCCTCGTCATCAACGCGAACGTCGCGGGCGCGGACCTCATCATCGTCAGAGACACCGGCCAGCATCACGTCGATACCAGCAGGCTGGGCGAACGTATCGCGAATGAACGGCGTAAAATCGTCCTCGCCGCCCAAAACCAGCAGCGGCAAATAGTCGCCGGCGGCGCACATGCCCTGTACAATCTCGGCCTTAGCGCGGGCGATGTTCTCGCGGCTGCCCAAAATGCCGATATGAGAGGTGCCGATCTTGCTCACGATGGCAAGGTTGGGATTGGCGGACTGAGACATGCGCTCAATCTCGTGGAAATGGTTCATGCCCATCTCGAGCACCAGAACCTCGGTGTCGGCAGGGGCCGCCAGCACCGTGAGCGGCATACCGATCAGGTTGTTGTAGTTACCCTTGGTTGCCCAAACGCGATAGCGCTTGGCGAGCACCGCGGCGAGCACGTCCTTGGTCGTTGTCTTGCCGATAGAGCCGGTAATGCCAACGACCAGGCAGCCAAGCTCCAGGCGATACGCATGCGCCAAACGCAGCAGAAACTCCTCGGGATCATCGGTCAGCAAGATGGCACAGCCCTTGTCCTGCGCCAGCGAGACCAGCTCGGCCTCGGGCTCACGCGTCATCACGACGGCGCCGGCACCCGACTGGACCGCACGGGAAGCAAAATCATTGCCGTCGACGTTTTCACCGGGAAAGGCGACGAAAATCGTCCCTTCCTCGACCTGGCGCGAGTCGATAACGCACCCGCGGCATACCCGATCGACTTCTCCCGTCACGGTTCGGGCCCCTGTTGCGGCCGCGAGGTTGTTGACGGCGATCTCTATCATTGCAGCTCCCCTGTAAACCTAAATAATGCTATCGGCGTATTGTATCCCAGCGCCGCGCATGCGTGGTGCAGGGCATGTGAACACCCCTCATATGGGACAACAAACCACGCCCCAAAGATTGTAACCCCCTACTTCGTGTGCGGGATACCCAGCACGTCGAGCGCGTTGGCCATAATGGACTGGAACGGCACCGCAGCGGCATCTGAGCCGCTCGGCGTTCCGTCGAGCGTGATATAGCACAGCACCTTGGGCGATTGTGCCGGTGCAAAGCCCATAAAGGACGACATGTAGTTCTCCTTGAGGTAGCCGCCGTTCTCGTCGGCGCGTTCGGCCGTACCGGTCTTACCCGCCACGTCATAGCCGTCAACCGCGCCGCCAACGCCCGTTCCCTCGGACACGACCGTCTGCATGCACGATGTCACCTGGGATGCGGCGTCCTCCGAAATCGCACGCTCGCCTTCGCCCCAGTCCTTCTCGTCGCCTTTGCTGGACTTATAGAAGTGCGGGGTCATCATCACGCCGCCGTTGGCGATGCCGCCCACGGCACGTGCGACCTCAATCGGCGAGACAGACAGCGCCTGTCCAAAGCTCATCGAGCCCAGCGTGGCGCCGTCATACTGGTCACGCTCCTTGACGATGCCCAGGCTCTCGCCCGGAAAATCGACACCCGAGCTGTGACCGATGCCCCACTTGTCCACATAGGCGGCAAAGTCGTCGGCACCGATCTTGCGCCCCACCAGGACAAAGCCCACGTTGGACGAACGGCGCATCATCTCGCGCACATCCATGGTCATGGCATAGTCGCGCTTGTCGGCATCCGTGACGGTATCGTCGCCCACCTTGATGCTCGCCGGCACCTCAAACGACGTACTCGATCGCACGACGCCCAAGTCGAAGCCGGCGCCCGCCACGAGTGTCTTAAAGACCGAGCCGGGCTCGTAGGCGTCGGTAACCAGGCGCAGGTTCATATCTTCGGTCTTGGCGTTTTCCAAATCGGTCTGGTCGTAGGTCGGATACGAGCAGGCGGCGAGAATTTCGCCGGTCGTGGGGTCGGTGACCAAAGCCGAGCCGTTCTTGGCCTTTGTCTTCTCGACAGCCTCTGCCAGAGCGTCCTCAGCCGCACGCTGGATATTGACATCGAGCGTCGTCACGATATCAACGCCGTCGACCGCAGCCACCTTTTTATAGGCACCGCCCGCGATATAGCTGCCGTCCCTCGCGCGCTCGCGCACGAGAGAACCGTTCGTGCCGGTCAGAAGTTTGTTGTATTGCTTTTCGAGACCCGTCAAGCCGTCGTTGTCTACATTCACTACACCCAGCACCTGCGATGCCAGATTGCCGTATGGATATACGCGCTTCATGGCCTGCTCAAAAAGCACGCCGGGCAGGTTCTTCTTCTCCAGCGCCGCAGCATCGTCTTCGTCCACCTGGCGCTTGATATACACCCAGGTTCCATCGGACTCAACAAGCTTACGGCAGGTCTTTTTATCGATTCCAGTTGCCTTGACCAGCGCCGACACCGTCTTGTCAACATCCTCGACAAGCTGCGGGTTCACGGCGATATTGCGACATTCGACCGACGACGCCAGCACGTTACCGTTGCGGTCGTAGATGGTGCCACGTTTGGCATAGAGGGTCTGCGCAAGCAGGCGACGCGCATCGGCACGCTCGCGCAGTTTATCGGCTTCGACAATTTGATAGTCGGCAAGGCGAAAGACGCCCAAGCCCAAGCCAAACCCAATGAATCCCATGACGGCTTTGCGGCGAGGCAGAGGCGTGCCTGTGAGCCATTCGGTCGACGAGCTCTTGCGCGACCTGGTGTTATGCACTTGAGGGCCGCCCGAGCCGCGAAGTCGCGACGCCGGGTCGTTGCCACGGGACCGCCCGGCGTTGTAAGATTGCCGACCCGTTCCTTGATAACCAGAACGTCCCCGCGACGAGGGACGTCCAGAACCGCGGCCCCCATCGGAACCGCGGCGATAGTCATTTGTCATACTCAGCTACCGTCTTGCTATTGAGCGGTCGCGGTCGCGTTGGCGCCCGCGGCTGCATCCTGCGAAAAGTCAAGTGTAACGCTCTCGCTGGGCTCCACCATGCCATAAGCGCCCGCAAGGTCGCGAATGCGCGTGTCGGCGCCATAGACCGAATGCATGACCTCCAGGTCGGAGCTCTCATCGGTCGCTTTTTCGAGCGTGTTGGTAAGCTCGGCGTTGCTGTTGAGCACCTGGGCCGTAACGCCGGCGAGCGCCACGCGGGCAACGCCGATCGTCATGAAGATGGCCGCAATGATGCAAAACGTTTTAAGAACGCTCATGAAAACCGGGCTTACCGCCTGGTTTGCCTGACGGCCCGCGCCCGTGTAGACATCAAAGCGCGGCGTGCGCTGCTCACGGGGAGCAACGGGGGCCTGCGGCGTCTCACGATAGGCGGGCATGGCGTTCATATCATAGGCGAGTGCTGCGCTTGAAGTGTTGTAGCCCATGATATGCCGCCTCCCATCCCGAGTACGTTGGTAGTGTGTTTAAGCTTCGTTTATGGTGCGAGCGGGAGGTCCAATATCGCGCGGTCGCGCCTACAGACGCTGCGCCACGCGGATTTTGGCTGATCTCGCCCGAGGGTTGCGCTCAACCTCATCAGGCTGGGCAACCAAGGGTTTGCGGGTGATGACCTTGAGTATCGGCACGTTGCCGCACACGCACACCGGAATCTCCGGCGGACACGTGCACCCCTGGCTCATCTCCTTAAAGTGATTCTTTACGATACGGTCCTCAAGCGAGTGATACGAGATGACGCAGATACGTCCGCCCGGATTGAGCCACCTGGTGGCGGCATCAAGCCCTCGTTCGAGCACATCGAGCTCGTGATTGACCTCGATGCGAATGGCCTGGAAACTTTTCTTGGCCGGGTGTCCGCCATGCCGACGAGCGGCAGCCGGGATACCCGCCTTGATGATCTCGACAAATTGGCCGGTGGTTTCGATCGGTTCTTGCTCGCGGCGGCGCACGATCTCGCGCGCGATCTGCGAGGCGAACTTCTCTTCGCCGTAGACGCGTAGAATCCGGGCGAGGTCGTGTTCGTTATAGGTGTTGATGACCTCAGCTGCGTTTAAGGTGTTATTACCCGGATCCATCCGCATGTCCAATGGGGCGTCCTCGTTATACGAAAAGCCCCTGCCAGGGATATCGAGTTGCGGTGACGAAACGCCCAAATCGAACAGGAAGCCATCGACCCCGGGCACCTCGGCCGAGCAAAGCAGCTCGTCCAAGTCGCCGAAGTTGCCCTTCAGCAGCTGGTGCGGAACGCCGGGAACCTCGCGGTCCAGACGGGCGCCAGCGGCCTCGAGGGCCATGTCGTCCTGATCGACGCCGAGCAAAAGACCCGTCTCCCCCACCTGCGCGGCCATCTTTACCGAATGGCCGGCACCGCCAAGGGTGCAATCGCAGACAACGGAGCCGCTCTTTAGCCGCAGCGACTCAAGCACTTCGCCGAGCATGACAGGTTCATGCCGATATTCTTGTGTCAAGATCCCACGCTCCATCCGTTACCCGTGCCTTGCCCTTACGAGAAGAAGAGGTCCAGCAGGGCCTCATCGTCATCGTCCTCATCGGCCGCGGCGCGATCCCAAACCTCAAGGTGGTCGTAGTTGCCCACAACCGTGACCTCGCGGTCGAGGTTCGCCTGCTTGCGGAGAGACTCGGAAAGACCGATACGACCGGCGCTGTCCACGTCCATCGACGTGGTGCGCTTGTTGATCGCCCTCATGAGCTTCTGGTCATTAATGTCACGCGGGTTAAAACCCTCGTGGCCCTCACGACCCGCGAAGAGTCCTTCGACCCACTTATCGAAGGCCTCGGCAGAGAACACGTACAGAGCATCGACATCCAGGGCTTTGAACACGCGAACGTGCTCTCCAAGCTCCTCGCGAAGGGGTGCAGGCAGGGACAGACGACCTTTTGCATCGAGATTGCGCTCGTATGCACCAGTCATTCCCATGTGCGCCCTCCCCTCGGTTACTCAGATGGCACGTACGCGGGGAACCACCCCGCCTGTCGACGTCATTAATAATATGGGGAACCGCCCCATTTTTCAACACCTTTCCCCACCCCTTCCCCCACCCCGCCCCACCACTCCACCCACCATATATTGCAAAACACCCCCAATCATATGTTCGAAAACACAATATGTTGTGTTTACAGCAACGGCGGGATGCCACCTGTGGCACCCCGCCTTTCAACCTCAACCTTCAAGTTGACCTTGAGGCGATTTTTGCGTCCCTTTACATGCCGTTCACATCGCCCCCAAACTCCCCCACCCAAGGCACATGCGGCCCACCACCGCGACGACAAGTGGCAAAAAATGGGACGGGCCCCAGATTGCCCATGCGCGCGCAAAAGCACGCCGCGGCAATCTGGGGCCCGTCCCCAAATACCTATAGATATGCAGGCCAGCGATGTGTTAACGATGTGCCAGCGGGTGCGCCGCCAGATAGACCTCGGTCAGTTGCGTACGATCGACATGCGTGTAGACCTGCGTGGTCGATATATCGGCATGTCCCAAGATCTCCTGTAGCACACGGAGGTCTGCACCGCCCGCAAGCATATGGGTGGCAAAGGAGTGACGCAGCGTATGGGGATGGAGTCCCACCAGCCCCACCTGGCGCCCGTAGCGCTCACAGATGGCATGGATGCCCTGGCGCGACAGACGGCGGCCGTTCTTATTTAAAAAGACCGCCGAGGTCTCGGTTCCGTGGGCATGGGCCGCCAAGCGAGAACGCCCCTTAGTTATATAGCGCGTCAGAGCTCGCGCCGCGCTTCCCACCAACGGAGACAGGCGCTCCTTTGAGCCCTTACCGCGAACGAGCACAAAGCCATCGTCGATATGGATATCGCCCACATCGAGCCCCACCAACTCGCTCACACGCAAGCCGCATCCGTAGAGCACTTCCAAGATGGCATGGTCGCGCAAGCCCATCTCGCCCTCGGGGAAGTCTTGATCGAGCAGCGCCGAGACATCCTCCACCGATAGATACTCCGGCAAACGCTCAGCCTTTTTAGGCAGGCGCAACGCCGCCGTTGGATTTTGGGCCACAATCCCATCGCGCACCAAAAAGGCATGCAGGCCCTTCACGGCCGCAAGCGCACGCTCCACCGAGGCATCGGAATAGCCCCCATCCCGACGGTCGGCGACAAAGCCCTCCACGACCTGACGGCTCACATCTTCAAAAGACGCAATGTCAGCCCGCTCCAGATAGGCGCAGTACGTCGTCAGGTCACGACGGTATGCCGCAATCGTATTGTGCGCCAAACCCCGCTCGACCGCGAGGTAATCGAGATACTCCCCCGCCGCCACGGCGAGCGACGAGGGAGTAGCTTCGGTATGTTCCTTATTCGCCGGCACCCTTAGTCCGTAGCGAGGTTCATGGGCGTCACCTGCAGACGGTCGACACCCTCGTGCTGGCCGATCGAAGCGCGCACGAACTCTCGGAACAGCGGCTGCGGGCTGGTCGGACGGCTCTTGAACTCGGGGTGAGCCTGGGTTGCCACATACCAAGGATGCACGTCGCGCGGCAGCTCGACCATCTCGACCAGACGCTCGTCGGGCGAAAGACCCGAGATAACTAAACCGGCATCCTCGAGCTGGTCGCGGAAAGCATTGTTGAACTCAAAGCGATGACGGTGACGCTCGTAGACGAGTTCCTCCCCATACGCCTCGCGAGCGAGGGTGTCGGCGGCGAGCTTGCACGGATAGGCGCCCAGGCGCATGGTGCCGCCCTTCTCGGTCACGTCCTCCTGCGAGCTCATCAGGTCGATGACGCTATACGGACCGTCCGGATCAAACTCGGAGGAGCTGGCACCAGCAAGGCCAACGACATTGCGGGCGAACTCGCACACGGCGACCTGCATACCCAGGCAAATGCCCAGATACGGAATCTTGTGCTCGCGGGCGAACTCGGCCGCGAGGATCTTACCCTCCAGAGCGCGCTTGCCAAAGCCGCCGGGGACCAGGATGCCCGAGGCATCGCCCAGCACCTCGGACACGTTCTGCTCGTCGAGGCTCTCGCCATCGACCAGCTGCACGTCCACGTGACGATCGTAGAACACGCCCGCATGGTGTAGGGCCTCGATAACCGACAGGTACGCATCGGGCAGCTGCGTGTACTTGCCCACGACGGCGATCTTGACCTTGTCGGCGTGATAGTTGGCGTGGTTCTGCTTACGCAGGAACTCATTCCACTGGCTCATGTCGCGCTCACGCGGGTCCAGACCCAAACGCTCGCAAATGCGCAGGTCAAAATCTTGCTCGGCAAGCAGCTGCGGCACGTCGTAGATGCTCGCGCAGTCCTCGTTGGTAAAGACGCAGTCGGTGTCGACGTCGCAGAAGTTTGCGATCTTGCCGCGGATAGCGTCATCGATATGGTGGTCGGAGCGCAGCACGATGATATCGGGCTGGATGCCAAAGCTGCGGAGCTCCTTGACGGAATGCTGCGTGGGCTTGGTCTTGACCTCGTGGGCGGCGGCGATATAGGGAACGAGCGACACGTGGATGTAGCAGACGTTCTCGGGGCCGGCCTCCTTGCGGTACTGACGAATGGCCTCGACAAACGGTTGGGACTCGATGTCGCCGATCGTGCCGCCCAGCTCGGTGATGACTACATCGGAGCCGGTCTGCTCCTCGATGCGGCGGAACTTGTCCTTAATGGCATTGGTGACGTGAGGAATCACCTGCACGGTACCGCCCAAAAAGTCGCCGCGACGCTCGCGGGCGATGAGGCTTTTGTAGATGGCACCGGTCGTAAAGTTGGAATCGCGGGTCAGGTTCTCATCAATAAAGCGCTCGTAATGACCCAGGTCCAGGTCGGACTCGTAACCATCCTCGGTTACAAAGACCTCACCATGCTGGAACGGGCTCATGGTACCGGGGTCGACGTTCAGATACGGGTCGGCCTTCTGCATCGTTACTCTGTAGCCACGCGACTTGAGCAGACGGCCCAGCGAGGCCGCGGTGATACCCTTGCCCAGGGACGAAACCACGCCACCGGTTACGAACACATGCTTGGTCATATTGAGTTACCTGCGCTTCCCGTAGAAGTTGTTTATCCACATCTTACGGGTCTTCATTGTAATACTCGCGCCGCGGACCGTCCGCAATTTTTCTCGCGTGCGATTGCATTTCTCAATCTTGAAACAAAACGCCGCCCGGTTTCCCAGGCGGCGTCGCTATGGCAAGGGTTACATGCTGCTATCGATCAGCAACCTCGTCCTCAAGCATTTCTTGAACGAGCATGCCGGTACGGACGCCCTCAAGATACCACTCGCCACGTTCGGTGAGGCAAATGCCATTTGCAAGCTGACCGCCGTCGTCGCTATAACGCGAGACGACATCAATCATGCCTTCGGAATCCAAGCGATCGATTGCGGCGCGGGCACGATACGGCGAAACCCCCACGCGCTCGGCAAGCGTTTTGCGCGAGAAACCATACGGCCCGCCATTGTCTTCGGTTTGCTGGTCGATCTCCATCAACACCAGCACCTCGACACGCTTCATATCGTTAACACTCGCACGACCCTTGCCCGCCATAGCAGCCTCCTCAAACCGAGCACGAGCATCTAACGCGCCGTGCGCGACCGACACACCTCACGATGGCAGGTAATATCCATCATGCGGCATCCCGCTAAGGATGAAACAGTTACGGTTATTGTATACCGCTCAAATTGTTTCTAGGCAGGTAAACAGCTATTTTTCGCCGAAATAGACGCTTTATTGATCAAAAAGCCGTACCGGGCGCTAACCCGATACGGCCAAAATGCAATGCAATTACCACGGTGCTTCAAACTTAGCGATGGAAGAAACCGCGGCGCTCAAACTTGGGCTCGCAGCACACGTTGATACCCAGTTTGCGCAGTACCGTCTCGTCCGTCGGCGAGATAATCACGCTAAAGAAGGCATCGCAACCGCGCAGCTGCTCCAGGCCCGAAAGGACGCGAGCGGCCGTCTCACTCGTGGCCGAGGTGATCGACAGCGCCATAAGCGTCTCGTCGGTGTGGAGGCGCGGGTTTTTGCTGCCCAGGAAATGCGTCTTGAGCTTGCTGATGGGCTCGATCGCCTCATCGCTAATGACCTCGAGCTCAAGGTCGACGCCCGAGACATGCTTGAGGGCGTTCATAATGAGCGAACTTGCGGCGCCCAGGCGCGTGGAGGTCTTACCGGTCACCACGGAGCCATCGGGCATGACCATGGCACCCACGGGACCACCCGTCAGCTGCTCCCTGGTGAGGGCCGCCGAGCGCGCCGGTGAGTAGTTCTTATCGATGCCGGCTTTCTTCATAATAATCTTGAGACGGTCGACTTGCTCATCGCCCACGCCGGTACGGCGCACATTTTCGACCGCGGTAAAGTAGCGGCGGACGATCTCCATCTTGGAAGCGTCGCGGCAGGCATCGTCATCGGTGATGGCAAAGCCGACCATATTGACGCCCATGTCCGTAGGGCTCTGGTAGGGGCTCTTGCCCAGGATCTTTTCCATCAGGGCACGGACTACCGGGAAGGCCTCGACGTCGCGGTTGTAGTTGACCGTGGTCTTGTTGTAGGCCTCCAGGTGGAAGGAGTCGATGATGTTGGCGTCATCGAGGTCTGCCGTGGCGGCCTCGTAGGCAATATTGACCGGATGCGTAAGGGGCAGATTCCAAACCGGGAAGGTCTCGAATTTGGCATAGCCGGCGGCCGTGCCATGCTTGTGCTCGTGATAGAGCTGAGACAGGCAAGTGGCGAGCTTGCCCGAGCCAGGGCCGGGCGCCGTCACGACAACGAGCGGTCGGGTGGTCTCGACAAACTCGTTCTTGCCATAGCCGTCGTCGGAAACGATCAGATCGACATCGTGCGGATAGCCCTCGATGGGATAGTGCAACTTGGCGGGAATGCCGAGCGCGTTCAGGCGGTTGCGGAACACATCGGCAGCAGGCTGGCCAGCGTACTGGGTGATGACCACAGCCGCGACGGCAAAGCCGTTGCCGCGGAACAGGTCAACCAGGCGCAGCACATCCTCGTCATAGGTAATGCCCAGGTCACCGCGAGCCTTGTTCTTCTCGATATGGTTCGCGTTAATGGCGATGATAACCTCGACGTCGTCGGCGATGCTCTTGAGCATGCGAAACTTGCTGTCCGGCTCAAAACCCGGCAGCACACGGCTGGCATGATAGTCATCGAACAGCTTGCCGCCAAACTCCAAATACAGCTTGCCGCCAAACTGCGAGATGCGCTCCTTAATGTGAGCAGCCTGCAGCTCGATATACTTCGCGTTGTCGAAACCCTGGCGCATGTATGGCTCCCGTCCCGTTTCGTAAATAAAGTTCCTACGCGATTATAACGGAGCCTGCCCTCCCCGATGCCCAGGCCATCAACAGGCACCAACCAAACACGCCCACCGCAACCGCCGGGGACCCGGGGTGGCTCATTTGGAACGGGAAACAAGGCACTCAGCACCAACAATGAAAACGTCGCAGGTTGAGCATAAGCCAGCGAAAGCCCGCCAGAGTAGGCAAAGCGCCCCTGCACCAACAATGGAAAGCGCCGCAGGCAGAGGACGGACAGCGAGCGCCGTCCAGGACGTACAAGTTGGCATGAAAAAGGCAAGGCATAGACCTTTTGGTCATGCCTTGCCTTTTGAATGACAAATTGTCGTCCTGGGCGGCGCGCAGCGTCAACTGGTTGCGCGGTTCGTAGAACCGCGCAACATAAGTGCGCCCCCTCCCGCGCACGGAACGGGAGGGGGCCAAAGGTAGGAGTCTACCGGTGGGGTTACCCCACCGGACAGACGATGACCAGGTGATCCGTTATAGGATCGTCATGGTTTCCGTGGGGTACCCAGGGGGTACTTAGATCATCACGCAAGCGATGGTCAGGATGATGGCGCAGACGACGGAGAGAGCGACGATGAGCTTAAGAGCAAACTTGAGCCAGGTCGTCCACTCGATCTTAGCCAGAGCGAGACCGCCCATGATGGCACCAGAGGTCGGGGTGAACAGATTCACGACGCCGATGGCGGCGGAGAAGATCATGACCATGACCTCGGGCGAGAAGCCGAGCTTAACAGCCAGCGGTCCCATGATGGGCATGGAGACAGTAGCCATACCGGAGGTCGAGGGGATCAGGAAGGACAGGCCAAAGTAGACCAGGAAGCTCATGGGAGCGAAGATCACGCCGGACAGGCCAGCCAGAGCATTGGCGGCAGCGTCGAGGACGTAGACGTCGAGGCCGGTGCTAGCCATGAGGACGGAGATACCACGGGCGAGAGCGATGACGAGGACAACGGACATCATGTCGGCAGCGCCGGTGATGAAGGTGTTGACGATCTGCTTCTCGGACAGGCCACCGATGATACCGATCAGGACAGCCATGAGGAAGAACCAGGTGGAAGCCTCGTCGAAGTACCACTGGCCAATGGGCAGGCCGGTGATCAGGGCAGACCAGCCCTGAACGATGGCGTTACCGTCGGCGTCATAGACAGCGCCAGCATCGAAGAAGTTGGCGACGCCCTCGTTGAGGTCGGCCAGCGGGATGAAGCCGACGATCATGACGACGAAGGTGAAGGCAAAGGCGATCAGAACACCCTTCTGACGACCGGTGAGCTTGACCTCCTTGTGAACCTCGGAAGCAGCCTTGCCGTGAGCCTCTTCGGCGTCCTTGAGCTCCTGCATCGAAAGGATGGTGGAACCCTTGTCAGCCTTGACCTTCTTGGCATAGCTCATGACGAAGAGGATGGACATAACAGTGGTAACAATCCACAGGACGGCACCGAGGCCGATGATGATGGACTGGTTGACCTCAATGCCAACGCCGGTCAGAGCGTCGACGGCAGCGCCGACGGCGAACGGGTTAACCGTGGAGCCCAGGCAGCCGCAGCCAGCGCCGAGCAGGACGGTGGCAGCACCGACCATAGGGTCGAAGCCAGCGGCCATCATGGTAGCGGCAAGCAGGGCGTAGAAGGGAACGGTCTCCTCGCACATACCATAGGTGGTACCACCGAGGGAGAAGATGAACATCAGCACGGGAATGAGCATGATCTCATTGCCCTTAAGCTTCTGCACCAGAACGGCAATGCCGTTGTCCAGGGCGCCGGTCTCGGTCATCATGCCGAGGAAGCCGCCGAGGATCATAACGAAGAGGCAGACGGGCAGAGCGTCAGCGAAGCCCTTGACCGGGGCGGTGCAGAAATCGCTCAGGCGGGCAGCGGTAACCTCGCCACCGGACGTACCGGAGATGATAACGGTAACAACCGCGACGATTGCCAGCAGAGCAAGAAGAATGGTGAACGATGAAGGCATACCGCGCTTTTTCTTAGCGGTCTCAGTCATAGTTCTCATCCCCCCTTCATAAATCATTTACTGATCTCGCCCGAAGCGGCTCTTCCGTGCCGTGCATGTCGCTCGGTGCGAGATTTTTACCAGACAAAAGCGCTCGGGGTGCGCAGCAATGCACCCCGAGCGAGATGCTAGATGCTCTTACTTGAGCGTGGCGTACATGACAGCCTTGATGGTGTGCATGCGGTTCTCGGCCTCGTCGAAGACCTTGGAAGCAGGGCTCTCGAAGACCTCGTCGGTGACCTCCTGCTCGGTGATGCCGAACTGCTCGCACTTCTCGGCGCCAATCGTGGTGTTGGTGTCGTGGAAGCTGGGCAGGCAGTGCAGGAAGATGGCACCCGGGTTGGCCATAGCCATGACCTCGGAGGTAACGCGATACGGGGTGAGCTGAGCGATGCGCTCGGCCCAGACCTCGTCGGGCTCGCCCATGGAGACCCACACGTCGGTGTAGAGAACGTCGGCACCGGTGACGCCGTCCTTGACGTCGGTGGTCAGCTTGATGGTGCAGCCGTTGGCCTCGGCGATGGGCTTGCAGGCCTCGATGACGTCGTCAGCGGGCATGCACTCCTCGGGGCCGCAGGCCACAAAGTTCATGCCGAGCTTGGAGCAGACGACCATGAGGGAGCGAGCGACGTTGTTCTTGCAGTCGCCCATGAAGACGAGGGTCTTGCCCTTGATGTCGTAGTTGAAGTTCTCCTGGACGGTCAGGATGTCGGCGAGCATCTGGGTGGGGTGCCACTCGGTGGTCAGACCGTTCCACACGGGCACGCCGGACTTAGCGGCAAGCTCCTCGACGTCGTCCTGGGCAAAGCCACGGAACTCAATGCCGTCATACATGCGGCCGAGAACGCGGGCGGTGTCCTCGATGGACTCCTTCTTGCCCATCTGCGACGAACCCGGATCGAGGTAGGTGACGCCCATGCCCAGATCCATGCCGCCAACCTCGAAGGCGCAGCGGGTACGAGTGGAGGTCTTCTGGAAGAGCAGAACGATGTTCTTGCCCTCGAGATAACGGTGCGGAACGCCAGCGCGCTTCATGTCCTTGAAGTTCTTGGAGAGCTTGAGCAGGTACTCGATCTCCTCGGTGGTGAGGTCGAGGAGCTTGAGGAAGCTACGGCCGGAGAGGTTAACACCCATGGTTCGTTTCCTTTCGAAGAAATGAATTACGTAAGTATTAGTGTTGCCCGTTTGACGGGCGAAACCGGTGCGGTTGTAGGGGGACCGCACCGGAAACGGAAAGACTTAGAGGTCCTCGCGCCAGAAGGGCATGCTCATGCAGCGCGGGCCGCCGCGGCCGCGGGAGAGCTCGGCGGAGGGCACGACGAGAAGGTCCAGGCCCTCCTTGTACAGCACGTCGTTGGTGACGGTGTTGCGGGCGTAGACGCAGATCTTGCCGGGCTCGACGCACAGGGTGTTGGAGCCGTCGTTCCACTGCTCGCGGGAGGCCGCGATCGGGTCGCCGCCGCCGCAGGGGATCAGCTTGACCTGGTCGACGCCGGTGGCGTCCTCCAGGACGTGCTCGAGGGTGTCCTCGATCAGGCGGATGTTCACGTCGCCCGGGTTCTTGCCGGCGGTCAGCTCGTAGACGCGCAGGGTGCCCATGATGGCGGGGTGGATCGTGAACTTATCGACGTCGATCTGGGTGAAGACCGTGTCGAGGTGCATGAAGGCGCGCGAGACCGGGATGTCGAAGGCCAGGATGCGCTCGACCTTGGAGTCGGAGTTCCAGAAGATGTTCTGGGCCATGACGTCGATCGCGGCCGCCTGGGTGCGCTGGGAGATGCCGACGGCGAGGGTCTTCTCGTTGATGTTCAGCACGTCGCCGCCCTCGGTGTGGAACTGGCAGTCGCGGCGGAAGTACAGCGAGACGTCCTTGTAGTCGGGGTGGTACTTGAAGACGTACTTGCCGTACAGGGTCTCGCGGTTGCGGGTGACCGAGTACATGCGGTTGAGGTTGACGCCCTCGCCGACGACCGCGAACGGGTCGCGGGTGAAGTAGAGGTTGGGCATCGGGTCGATGATCAGGTCGGACTCGGACTCGGAGTTGACCAGGGAGTCGAGGGTCGTGGACGCCGTGAGGGGCATGTCGATCTCGGCCTTGGTCATGCCGGCCATGGTCTTCTTGACGAACTCGAGGTTGTCCTCGATGGAGTCCAGCTTCTCGCGGACGATCTGCGGCATGTGCTGGCCGCGGATGCCTGCCTCGGCGATGTACTGGTCGGTGAACTCGGCGCGGGCGCCGGGGACCTGGTCGAACACCTCTGCGACGAGGTTCTCGAGATAGAGGACCTCGACGCCCTGGTCCCTCAGGATCTGGGCGAAGGTGTCGTGCTCCTGCTGCGCGACCTCAAGGAACGGGACGTCGTCGAACAGGAGTCGCTCGAGCTCGTCGGGCGGCAGGTTGAGGAGCTCGTCGCCGGGACGGTGCAGGCAGACCTTCCTGAGCTTGCCGATCTCGGAAGGCACGTGCAGACCTTTCGTCATGGCCTCCTACCTTTCTTTCGGGCCCCTGTCAGGGCCGATTCGTTAGCGCCCCTCCGTGTGAGGCGTTATTGCTGACGACATATTTATATCCAAAATCAGTCCATACTTCCACCTCGCCCCCGAACGGTTTTATATGAGGGGTGAACGGCATACACATATACTTCACGCATGGCACACTTTGATATAATAAAGTGTATTTACGTGCTAAAACGCGTTTTCAGTCCAAATAGCAAATGGAACTTAACTTTATTAAACCACCCTCAAATTGCATATTTCTAATAAAGCTATGAATAGAATTAGCGATTCATACCGCGTCTCAACCATTTTCATTTTTATTCAGAAAAAAGTTTGTCCTATTCATTTCTGGTATGCATATTACCGTTTACCAGACGCTTGGTACCGTTTACCAGACGCTTGGTACCGTTCACCGGAAGTTCAGTATAAGGCCCAACGAACACCGGCTCGCCTTACGGCCTCATTTGTAACAACTTGACTTCTCGGTATAGAAAAACAGACCCGCTCCCCTCATGGGAAACGGGTCTGTTATCGATAATCGTAGACAGATTTGAGTGGCTTTGAGAGCCGTCGGAATCCTAGCGATCAAACTCCGCCAGCGCCTCGCCCAGAAGCCTCAGGCCCTCGCGAAGAACGTCTTCGCTCGCGCAGTAGCCCAGACGCGCGCCGCAGGGAAGCTCAAAGCGGCTGCCGGGAACCAGCAGCACTCCCCTCTCGGCCAACAGGCGCTTGCAGAACTCCTCATCGTCCTCGGGAATATCCAGCTGGATAAACGAGGTGGATACGCCCTGCGGCGCCGTCCAAGAGACGCGGCTCTGCGCATCGATCCATGCCTGAGCGATATCACGGTTGCCAAACACGATCTTACGGTTGCGCTCAAGGATCTTATCCTTGTGCTCGAGCACGTAGGTCGCCAGGGCGTCGTTGAACACGCCGCCGCAGATCATGGTGTAGTCACGATAGGTGCGGATGCGGTTGGAGACCTCTTCGTCGGCCACGACCCAGCCCACGCGAGCCGCAGGCGTCGAATAGGTCTTGGACACCGAGTTGGTGACAATGGCCTTCTCGTACACATCGGCCATCGATATAAAGGACTCGGTGTTCTCGAGCGGCAGATACACCTCGTCGCACAGCACATAGGCGCCCACCGAACGGGCGATCTCGGCAATCTGGCCGAGCGTATCGGCATCGAGCACCGTACCGATGGGGTTCGATGCGTTATTGATGCAGATGAGCTTGGTGTTGGGGTGAACGAGGTGCTTGAGCTGTTCGATATCGGGCTTCCAGCCGAGCTCCTCGCGAAGCTCCCAATACTCGACCTCGGCACCGAACGTACGCGGAATCTCATAGAGCGGCGCATAGGTAGGCCACTCGGCAATCACGTGATCGCCGGGCTCGACAACAGCCATGATGGCATTGAGGTTAGCGCCCGTGCAGCCATTGGTCTGCAGAATGTGATCGGGATTGACCTCGCGACGATACAGCTTGTCAACCTCGGCCTTAAACTCCGGCGAGCCCTCGATCCAGCCGTAGTTCATCTTCTCGCGGTCCAGGCGCTCGTAGAACGTGGCGCCGTCCTGCTCATCGAGCGCGCGCAGCTCGCCCATGGTGAGCGACGAGATCGTCGACTGGGCGATGTCCCACGTGGCACTCTTCTCCCAAACGTTGAGCCATTCCTCAACGCCAATCGTCTTGATGTCCATGGCCAAGCTCCTTACAAAAGCAGTCATCCAATCGTGTTGACGTTCCTCATACAAGATTGGGGCGGTGCGAAAACCCGCACCGCCCCAATGGGAGACATCTAATGGCAGCTAGATGTATGTATTATGACCTGTACGGGTCCTTGAAGACCTTAGAGGTCCTCGCGCCAGAAGGGCATGCTCATGCAGCGCGGGCCGCCGCGGCCGCGGGAGAGCTCGGCGGAGGGCACGACGAGAAGGTCCAGGCCCTCCTTGTACAGCACGTCGTTGGTGACGGTGTTGCGGGCGTAGACGCAGATCTTGCCGGGCTCGACGCACAGGGTGTTGGAGCCGTCGTTCCACTGCTCGCGGGAGGCCGCGATCGGGTCGCCGCCGCCGCAGGGGATCAGCTTGACCTGGTCGACGCCGGTGGCGTCCTCCAGGACGTGCTCGAGGGTGTCCTCGATCAGGCGGATGTTCACGTCGCCCGGGTTCTTGCCGGCGGTCAGCTCGTAGACGCGCAGGGTGCCCATGATGGCGGGGTGGATCGTGAACTTATCGACGTCGATCTGGGTGAAGACCGTGTCGAGGTGCATGAAGGCGCGCGAGACCGGGATGTCGAAGGCCAGGATGCGCTCGACCTTGGAGTCGGAGTTCCAGAAGATGTTCTGGGCCATGACGTCGATCGCGGCCGCCTGGGTGCGCTGGGAGATGCCGACGGCGAGGGTCTTCTCGTTGATGTTCAGCACGTCGCCGCCCTCGGTGTGGAACTGGCAGTCGCGGCGGAAGTACAGCGAGACGTCCTTGTAGTCGGGGTGGTACTTGAAGACGTACTTGCCGTACAGGGTCTCGCGGTTGCGGGTGACCGAGTACATGCGGTTGAGGTTGACGCCCTCGCCGACGACCGCGAACGGGTCGCGGGTGAAGTAGAGGTTGGGCATCGGGTCGATGATCAGGTCGGACTCGGACTCGGAGTTGACCAGGGAGTCGAGGGTCGTGGACGCCGTGAGGGGCATGTCGATCTCGGCCTTGGTCATGCCGGCCATGGTCTTCTTGACGAACTCGAGGTTGTCCTCGATGGAGTCCAGCTTCTCGCGGACGATCTGCGGCATGTGCTGGCCGCGGATGCCTGCCTCGGCGATGTACTGGTCGGTGAACTCGGCGCGGGCGCCGGGGACCTGGTCGAACACCTCTGCGACGAGGTTCTCGAGATAGAGGACCTCGACGCCCTGGTCCCTCAGGATCTGGGCGAAGGTGTCGTGCTCCTGCTGCGCGACCTCAAGGAACGGGACGTCGTCGAACAGGAGTCGCTCGAGCTCGTCGGGCGGCAGGTTGAGGAGCTCGTCGCCGGGACGGTGCAGGCAGACCTTCCTGAGCTTGCCGATCTCGGAAGGCACGTGCAGACCTTTCGTCATGGCCTCCTACCTTTCTTTCGGGCCTTACTGGCCGAATGTATCAGCGCCCCTCCATATGGGACGCTGCTTGCTGACAGCTCTAGTTATATCCAAATTCCATTCGTAATGCTACCTCGCCCCCGAACGGTCAGCAAAGTACGATGAACGGTATATCGCATTTGATTTCCCATGATGCACTTCAGTTTCGTAAAGCAGATTTTCCTAGGTAAACGTTATTTTTCTAGGAAATCAAGCTTGAACACTCAAAGTAATCCATGATTCAAAATTGCATAGTGAAAACGGTTTTCTGCATATAAATGACGCTTGTCCTCGATTCGACCTACATTCGATTATATTCAGCTTACTATCATTCTTATTCATAGATTCTCACCAGTTGAGTGAGGATATGGATCGTTTGCGAACGAGCAGGGCGTCAGTCCTATGACTTGTCAGCGTAAGAAGTAGGTAAAGATACCGTTCACGCGATACGTCCGTGCCAGTGGTCGACTAAATTGAGACAATAATGAATTAGAGTTAGGCTACCGTCCCCTGCGGGGACTGAACGGACAGATGCATATGCCGAGCAAAATCGAAAAGAAGCAAAAGGCCGCCAAACTGCGCAAGCCGCCGCGCGACTTCTCGTACACGCAAAACCGAGAGCTTAGCTGGCTGCGCTTTGACAACCGCGTGCTTGACGAAGCCTTCGACGAGACCGTTCCGCTGTTCGAGCGTCTAAAGTTCGTGTCGATTTTCGAGTCCAACCTCGACGAATTCCTTATGGTGCGCGTGGGCGGCCTGTCCGATCTGGCGGAGCTCAAAAAACAGCCTGTCGACAACAAGAGCAATATGACCGCCTCAGAACAGGTCGATGCCGTCATGGAAGAGCTGCCCGGGCTCCTTACCCGTTGGGAGTCCATCTTTAAGAGCATCGAGGACAAGCTTGATGCTCTGGGCGTTCACCGCGCCCGCATCGATTCGCTTACGCCCGAGGAGCGCACCTTTGTAACCCGCTACTTCCAAGCCTACGTGTCGCCGGTCATCTCACCGTTGGTCATTGACCCGCGCCACCCCTTCCCCAACCTGCGCAACGGCGCGCTCTATCTGGCTTGTGGCCTGGACGGCGTCACCGACGAGGAGAGTCTGCTGGGCCTTATCGAGATTCCCGCCTCGATGAACCGCGTGGTCGAGATCCCCTCGCCCACCGGCACCTACTCCTACATCTTGCTCGAGGACGTCATCCTCGCCTGCCTGGACAGTTGCTTTGGCTCCTATAAGCCGCTGGACCGCGCGTTGATCCGCGTCACCCGCAATGCCGATATCGACCCGGACGGCGAAGGCGTCGAGGAGGAAGAGGATTACCGCCAGCACATGAAGCGCATCCTCAAGAAGCGCCTGCGCCTGCAGCCGGTGGTGCTCGCCGTATCGGGCTCGCTCGAGAAGGCAACGCTCAAGACCATCCGCAAGGCGCTCGAGCTTTCTCGCCGCTCGGTCTTTACCTGCGATATCCCCCTTGACCTTGGCTACGTCTTTGGCATTGAGGGTAAGATTCCCGAGCACCTGCGCAATGAGCTCCTCTTTACGCCGTTTAAGCCGCAGCCCAATCCCACCATCGATATGGCCCGCTCCATCCGCGAGCAGGTGCTGCAGCACGACAAGCTGCTCTTTTACCCTTACGAGGCAATGAACCCGTTCTTGGACCTGGTGCACGAAGCAGCCTATGACCCCGAGTGTATCTCGCTGCGCATCACGCTCTACCGTGTGGCAAAGCAGAGCCGTCTGTGCGAGTCGCTCATCGATGCTGCCGAAAACGGCAAAGAGGTCACGGTGCTCATGGAGCTTCGTGCCCGCTTTGACGAGCAAAACAACATCGAATGGGCCGAGCGCCTGGAAGAGGCCGGCTGCACCGTTATCTACGGCTCCGAGGGCTTTAAGTGCCACTCAAAGATCTGCCAGCTCACCTATCGCGAGGGCATGGCGCTTACCCGCCTGACGCTTTTGGGTACCGGCAACTTTAACGAGAAGACGGCCAAGCTCTACAGCGACTTTATGCTCATGACCGCGCATCCCGGCATCGGCGAGGACGCCAACCTGTTCTTCCGCAACCTGTCGCTGGGCAACCTGCGCGGCGACTACCGCTTCCTGGGCGTGGCGCCCGTGGGCCTCAAGCCGCTCATCATGCGCGGCCTGGACCGCGAGATTCAGCGCGCCCTTGTCGGCGAGCCCGCCCGCGTGTTCTTTAAGCTCAACTCGCTTACCGACCGCGAGGTCATCGACAAGATTGCCGAGGCATCGAGTGCCGGCGTGCGCGTGGACATGATCATTCGCGGCATCTCGTGCCTCAAGCCCGGTGTTCCGGGCAAGACCGAGAACGTGCACGTGCGATCCATCGTCGGACGTTTTTTGGAGCATGCGCGCGTCTATGCCTTTGGCGTGGACTCGGACATGATCTACCTGAGCTCGGCAGACATGATGACGCGCAACACCGAGCACCGCGTGGAGATCGCCTTCCCCGTGCTCGACCCCACCTGCCGCGCCCTGGTGCACGAGTACATGGGCATGCAGCTGCGCGACAACGTGAAGGCACGCAGCCTGACGAGTGACGGCACCTGGGTTCCGGTGGAGCGCAAAGAGGACGAGAAACCCTTCAACTCGCAGGAAGCTCTGCTGGAGCGCGCGTATCGCAACGCCGAGGCCGCCGCGCAGCAGCGCGCACAGGAGAAGGAACGTGTGGCCGAAAAAGTTATCCAGGACGAGATTGAACATGGGGCGGCTGCCAAACCGGAAGCGGTTGCCGCTCTCCCGGTGAATGAGCCCGAGGCTGCCGCAGAGCCCGCCGTGGAGAAAGCGCCCGAGGCCGCTACTGCGACTCCGGAGCCCGCCGCCGAGGCAAAGCCCGCCCCTGCTCCTGAGCCGCAGCCGGCCACACCCAAGGTCCAAGAGGTCCAGGCGACCGTCATTGAGCCCAAGCCTGCACCTGCACCTCAGCCCGAGCCGCAGGTCACCAAGCCCGCACCCGAGACGAGCGCCCGTCGCGATAAGCCCGCCGGCAAGACCAAGGCCATCGAGCGCCATCGCCCCGGTCGCGTGCGCATAGGCCTGGGCCTGATCGGCCTGGGTCTTAAGACGCTCATTACCGGCAAGACGAAATAGTCGTTTGTAGAAGCGCCCCGCATTTGAGGAAAGCCTCGGATGCGGGGCGCTTTTCCCTGCTACCATGGTGCGAATAACAACGCGAATGACAGGCAGGAACATGAAGCTCACTATAGAATCGATGACCTACGGCGCCGACGGGCTGGCGCACGCCGACAACGGCAAGACCGTCTTTGTGCAGGGCGCCGTGGCAGGCGACACCGTCGAGGCCGAGGTCGTACAGGACGGCAAGTCGTTCATGCGTGCCCGCACCACCGAGATTCTGGAGCCAAGCCCCGATCGCATTCAGCCTCCCTGCCCCTTCGTGGGCATCTGCGGCGGCTGCTCGTGGGGCAATCTCTCACGCACGGCACAGCTCGCCGCCAAGGAGCAAAACCTGCGCTCCACGCTCGAGCGCATCGGCAAGTTCGCTCCTGAGCAGGTCGATGAGTTGGTACAGCCCATCTGCCACACCAAGGACGACTGGGGCTACCGCAATAAAATCGAGCTCGAACCGACCGTCGTCAACGGTCGCGTGCGTCTTGGCATGCACGGTGTCGACCCCAGCAAAATCGTGACCGTCGATACGTGCCCGCTGTTCGACAAGCGCTTCCCGAAGGCGCTCAAATCGGTCGTCGGCGCACTCAACTATCTAAGCGGCAGCCATGACTTGGGGCTCGAACGCGTGGGCATTCGCGCATCACGCCGCACCAAGGCACTCGAGGTCGCACTCTGGACGCCCACAGGCTCTTTTCCGCGCTCGCAGGTCTCCCGCGTGCTGGCGGACGCCGCTCACCCCACGAGCATCGTGCGCGTGATGAGCAAGGGCGAAAAGAAGGCCCGCCGTGTCTCCAAGGTCGAAATGCTCGCCGGAGAGGGCTCATGGACCGAGAATATCGCCGAGGGTCAGATGCGCTTGTCTGCCCCGTCTTTTTTCCAGGTCAACACCAAGGGTGCCGAGATTTTGATCGAGCTTGTCATGGAAGCACTCGACCCGCAGGAAGACGAGCTTGCCGTGGACCTGTACTGTGGTGCCGGCACCTTTACCCTGCCGCTCGCCCGCCGCTGCGACTTTGTCGCCGCCGTCGAGGCCTACGGCCCCGCCGTGCGCGACCTGCGCCGTAACCTGGAGATCAACAAGCTTGATAACGTCGACGTCATTGGCGGAGACGCGGTGCGCGAGTTCCCCGACCAGGATGCCGACGTCTTGGTGGTCGACCCGCCACGCGCAGGCCTGGCACCCGAGGCCATCGACCTCATCGCTAGCACGAGTGCGCGCGATGTCGCCTATGTGAGCTGCGACCCTGCCACCCTGGCACGCGACCTTAAGCGCTTTGTCGAGGAAGGCACCTTCTTCCCCGTAAAGATCACGCCAGTCGACCTGTTCCCACAAACCTTCCACTGCGAGACCGTCGTCCACCTTAGGCGCAACTAGACTGTTTGCCCAAGGCCACGCCCGATGATTTTTCTGGGACGGGGATTAAATAATCAATTTGTACCAAATGATTATTTAATCCCCGTCCCTTTTTAAACATTGGGAAATCGAGCGTGGCAAGCGCATGTCTTCGGGGTATAAGACGCCTAATTGTATGCCGCCTTACGAAAGGAACTCTCATGCCCAGCGTTGCCGTTCTCGCCGCCGATGGCTTTGAAACGATTGAATGCCTGACCATGGTCGACGTCATGCGTCGCGGCGGCGTGCGCGCCACGCTCGTCTCGATCATGCCCACGCGCGAGGTCGTGAGCTCGCTGCAGATTCCCGTAACCTGTGATGCGCTCTTTGACGAAATCAACTTTGACGAGTACGACTGCGTCGTGCTGCCCGGCGGCCTGCCCGGTGCCACCAACCTGCGCGCCGACCAGCGCGTCTGCGACGTAGTCTGCGATTTCGCCGCGACCAAGCACGTTGCCGCCATCTGCGCCGCCCCGTTTATCCTGGGCGAGCTTGGTCTACTCGAGGGGCGCCGCGCCACATGCTTCCCTGGCTTTGAGAAGAGCTTCCCCGAGGGTGCCTATACCGGCGACAAGGTCACGCACGACGGCAACATCATCACCGCCAGCGGCATGGCCCAGTCGCTCCCCTTTGCGCTTGAGCTGCTGCGCACGCTCGCCGGTGACAAGGCTGTCGAGAAGGTTGCCGAGGGCATTCAGCTATGATTTTGGCTTCGCAATCACCGCGCCGCATCGAGTTGATGCGCGAAGCGGGCTACGACATCCGCGTCATTCCCGCTGACATCGACGAGACTCCTTTTGATGACGAGGCCCCGCTTACGCTTGTCGAGCGCTTAGCTCGCGCTAAGGCTGCCGCCGTTGCCACCGAGCACGCCGAGCCCAATGAGCTGACCATCGCGGCCGACACCATCGTCACCTTCGATGGCAAGCTTTTGGGCAAGCCGGCAAACGAGGACGAAGCCCGCACCATGCTCCATGAGCTCTCGGGGCGCACGCACCAGGTCGCAACCGGCGTCTGCATCGTTAGAGCCGGAGACGTCACAGCCCCGCACGCCGCCGAGAGCCTGTCGTTTGTCGATGTGACCGACGTGACGTTCTATGAGCTTACCGAAGAGCAGATCGAGCGCTATGTTGCCTCCGGCGAACCCATGGACAAGGCCGGGGCCTACGGCATCCAAGGCACAGGCGGCCGCATGCTTGTGCACG
The DNA here is from genome assembly GCA_019425015.1 of Collinsella sp. GTDB lineage: Bacteria > Actinomycetota > Coriobacteriia > Coriobacteriales > Coriobacteriaceae > Collinsella. Next base: position 34,367 of record JAHYYJ010000005.1, on the reverse strand, counting down.
ATATTTCGGGTGACTTCTACAACGTGGTGGGCTTGCCCATCGCTCGCGTCGCACGCGCGATTCAAAAACTCTCGTAATTGCATCTGGCGCTGGGTATCCCCCAGTGCCTACAATTTTGCCGTACCGTACGGATCCCGACCGGGCATAAGGCCCGGCGGAAAACCGATAGGAGAACACATGGACACACTGCTCGAAGCCATCGATGTTTGCAATGTCGATGGCTTTTGCTTTGGCAACTATACGGACGAGGAGGCTGGCACCGGCTGCACCGTAATCGTGGCGCCCGAGGGTGCCACCGGTGGCGTTGACGTACGTGGTGGCGCCCCCGCTTCGCGTGAGACCGACCTGCTGCGTCCCGAAAACACCGTCGATAAGGTCCACGCCGTCTGCCTTTCGGGCGGATCGGCCTTTGGCCTCGAGGCTGCAAGCGGCGTGGCCCGCGAACTCGAGAGCCGCGGCATTGGTCTGCCCGTCGGCCCCACGCAGGTGCCCATCGTGTGCTCCAGCTGTATCTTCGACCTTGCCTTTGGCGACCCCACCGTTCGCCCCGACATTGAGGCCGGCATCGCCGCCGTGCGCGAGGCGCTCGACCACACCCCCACCAAGCTCGAACAGGGCAACGTAGGCGTCGGCACGGGCGCTACCGTGGGTAAGCTCATGGGCCCCGCCACCTGCATGAAGGCCGGCCTTGGCGCTGCCGCCGTGGCGCTCGGCCCCATCAAGGTGGGCGCCGTGGTCTCGGTCAACGCCTGCGGCAACGTTGTCGACCCCTTCACCGGCGAGTGGGTCGCCGGTATGCGTGCCGCAGCCGATAGCGACCAGATCGTCGACATGGAACTCGCAGCCTTTGCCGCCGCCGGATCCATGCAGATGCCGCTCGACCGCACCAACACCACCATCAGCTGCATCGTCACCAACGTGGAACTCACTAAGGCACAAGCCACCAAGGTCTCTCAGATGGCCGCAGACGCCTACGCACACGCCATCCGTCCCACGCACACTACCAACGATGGCGACACCATCTACACCCTCGCCAGCGGCAAACTGGGCGCCCAGGCAAGCGCCGTCGTTCCCCTAGACCTGCTGGGCATGCTCGCCGTAAGGGCTTTGCAAACCGCCATCGTAAACGGAGCCAAAACCGCCAAAACCTCCCACGGCATCCCCGGCGCCGCGAGGTAATCTCACTCGTCCGTCGGTCGGAGGCGGGCGGGCATTACGTTTGCTGCTCTACAGTCCTATGCAAGACGAAGGCCACATTAAGTGGCCTTCTTTGCATGCGGAACTCGCGACAAACACAACCAAGCCCCACCGGGCAACCTGCTCAACCAGATCTTTTTCAGCCCAGGCCCCTGTGTACCGCGCGTCAAAGATCTTCAAATTCAGCTGTCTGACATAAAGCGAGACATAGCAGAGGACCCCTGGTCCTTAACTTGATACGAGTTCCGCACGCAAAGGAGGCGCCAGTGGCGCCTCCGTCTTGCGCAGGACTGTCCGAAGTAGCAAGTTAAGGACCAGGGGTCCCCGTTACCCGAGCGTTTCTGTACTAGTTGAATTTGAAGATCTTTGAGGCAAGACGGTATAGGCCGAGTGTGGTTTTGTCTCCGGCACGACCGCGGAGGTTAGTGAAGAAGCCGACCACACCGTAACGTGCACGACGATACATACGCTCGTCATAGGCCTTCAAATCATTCCACAGCGTCTTCAGACGCTCGTCGGCGCAATCTTCCTCGGAAAGCTTGGTCAGCACCGAGCAGATCGCCATCATCATGGTGAAGTAGCCCATCATGTACGAACGCAGGCGCGACGACCCAACATCGCTGTACAGGTGGTACGACTCCATCATGATACGCGTAACACGGAACTGCTGGTCCAGACGCTTGACCATCGTGGCCTCGTTGACACTCTGGCCCTCACGACCGATAAAGTAGCGATAGAGGTCGATGTCGGCGTAGTACATGGTCTTGCAACGCGGCAGCGGCACGTAGGCGTAGATGTTGTCCACATAGAACGTGTGCGGCGGCATGGGCAGGTTGGACTCGCGCAGCACATCCGTGCGATAGCACAGGCTGTGCATGAGCAGATTCTGGTCCAAACGGAAATGGCCGATCTGGTTCCAGGTAAAGATCTTTTTTCGAGGCAGGGCAAACTTGTAACCAATGGCCGTATGCGTACCCTCGTAAACCTTCTCGTACACGTAGTTCGAGATAAACAGGTCAACGCGCTGGTCGCGCTCTTCAAAGCCGCGCAGAATCGACAGCATGGTCGAAAGGGCAGCGCCGTCAAGCCAGTCGTCCGAGTCGACAACCTTGTAGTAGGTGCCCTGCGCCTCGCGCAGACCCGAAAGGACGGCAATACCGTGGCCGCCATTCTCCTGGTGCACCGCGCGGATGATTCCAGGATAACGGGCCTCCCACTCGTCGGCCTTGGCGGCCGTCTCATCCTTGGAGCCGTCGTCCACCACGATAATCTCGATATCGGTGGCATAATTGCTCCCCTCCAAGATGGAGGTGATGCAATGGTCCATGTCCTTAGCGGCGTTATACGAGGGAATACCGAATGTTATGACTTTATGCATGGCAGGCGATAATCTCATCCGAAAGATCGAGGGCGGAATTGGTCACGGCATCCATATCGTAGTAACGATACTCGGCCAGACGACCCACCGGGTGGAAGTTTGTCAGGTTCTGGACGCGCTCAAGATAGCGCTCATAGAGCTCACGGTTCTCGGGCTCAAGAATGGCGTAATACGGCGTCTCGCCCGAGCCGGGCGTATAGGCCTTGGAGTACTCCTTCATGATGGTGGTCTTGCCGGGCAGGACCTGACCAGTCATGTTCTTGAACTCGGTAATGCGCGTGTAGTCCTCGCTCGTGGTGTAGTTGACGGTGCCCACGGGCTGGAACTGATCCATATCGAGCGTCTCGAACTTCATGTCGAGCGTACGGTACGGAAGAGCGCCCAGGTCAAGGTTGAACAGCTCATCGAGCGGACCGGTATAAACGATCTCGCCGCCGTAGACCTTGCCACCGATCTTGACGGTGGTCTCGTCGATCTCAAAGAGATCGCGGGCGTCCACGTCGCAGAACACGTCGATCAGGTCGTGGTCGAGCATATGCTCGAACAACGCCGTGTAGCCGTCCTGCGGCATACCCTGGAAGGGAGCCTGCGGGAAATAGCGGTCATCATCGCCCACAAAGATGGGAACGCGGCCGGTGATCGAGGGGTCGATCTGATCGGGCGTCTGGCCCCACTGCTTCATGGTGTAATGCAAAAAGACGTTCTCGTAGACGTAATCGGCGACCTCGGCAAGATCCGGGTCGTTCTTCTTACGCAGCTCCATGATGGGCACCTTGACATCCTTGCCAAAGGTCTCCACGAGCTTCTGATACAGCTCCTCGCCGCGCTCGTCACCAAAGGCGAGCTTGAGACTCGCATGGTTGAAAGGCACGGGCATAAGGGTGCCGTTGATGTTGGCGAGCACCTTGTGCTGATAATCCGTCCACTTGGTAAAGCGCGACAGGAAATTGTGCACGCGCTCGTTAAAGGTGTGATAGATATGCGGACCGTACTCGTGGATCAGGATTCCGGCCTCGTCAGTGCAGTCATAGGCATTGCCCGCAATGTGGCTACGGCGCTCCAAAACGGCAACACGATAGCCGATGGTCTCGGCAAGACGGCGGGCGCAAACGGCACCGGCATATCCAGCACCGACGACAATCATGTCGTACGCGCCGGCGTTAAAGCCTTCAGGCAGGCCTGAGGTAATCTGCATCGATACTCCTTGTCAAAAGCCACGGGCTCGTTAGCTGGGCTTTTCTCGAACATTCTTCGAGACATATTTATCAGAGCGATTATAGCGCTAATGCGTCCTATAATGAGCTTGCCACACAAGGAAAGCTCAAGCACCGCGGCGTACATAATTGAAAGGTAAACCCGCTAGCAGCGGGTTTATTCGTGAACAGCCGGGCGCCTGGAGCTTAGCGAAACGCTTGCAAGGAGTAACATGAGCGATTTCCTAAACCGTATGAAGTCTGCCGCCAAGGCCGACCTTAAGACCATCGTCCTGCCCGAGGGCGAGGATCCGCGCACCATCGTCGCGGCCAACAAGATCATCGAGGAAGGCCTGGCCAACATCGTCATCCTGGGCGATCCCAACGAGATCAACGTTCCCGGCGCCACCGTCATCGACCCGCGCAATGCCGAGAAGCACGAGGAGTACGCACAGAAGTTTGCCGAGCTCCGCGCCAAGAAGGGCGTTACCATCGAGCAGGCTCGCGCCCAGGTGATGGACGCCACCTACTTTGGCACCATGATGGTCAAGATGGGCGACGCCGACGGCCTGGTCTCCGGCGCCTGCCACTCCACCGCCGACACCCTGCGCCCCGCGCTTCAGATCCTCAAGACCGCCCCGGGCACCAAGCTGGTCTCGGCCTTCTTCGTGATGTGCACCGACACCCCGCAGTTCGGCACCGACGGCACGCTGATCTTCGCCGACTGCGGCCTCAACATCAACCCGTCCTCCGACGAGCTCTCCGAGATCGCCATCGCCTCCGCTCACTCCTGGTCCACCTTCATGGGCAACGTTGAGCCGCACGTGGCCATGCTCTCCTACTCCACCATGGGCTCCGCCGGCGGCGAGGTCGCCAAGAAGGTCCAAGAGGCCGTGAAGTTCTGCAAGGAGAAGGCTCCCGAGCTCGCCATCGATGGCGACCTGCAGCTCGACGCCGCTATCGTCCCCACCGTCGCCCAGCTCAAGGCTCCCGGCTCCTCTGTCGCCGGCAAGGCCAACGTGCTCGTGTTCCCCGACCTCGAGGCCGGCAACATCGGCTACAAGCTGGTCCAGCGCTTCGCTGGCGCCGACGCTTACGGCCCCATCCTGCAGGGCATCGCCAAGCCGGTTAACGACCTTTCGCGCGGCTGCTCTGCCGACGACATCGTGGGTGTCGTAGCCATCACCGCCGTCCAGGCTCAGATGGCTGAGTAGCGGACATAGCCCCTCGGGACCCTACAGGGTAAAGCTCTGAAAACGTCCTCGGACATGTCGGAAGCCCCCGCTGCGCACTACGTGCGGCGGGGGCTTCCTCCGTCCTGCGGAATGTTTTCAGAGCTTTACCCTGTAGGGTCCCTGCCGCCACGTAGCAATCAGAGCATCTGGAGTGGACGGCGGCTTGGCTACGAGCTGGGGCTGAGGATCTGAATGGATGGGTGTCGTTGCTGGGAGCGCAGGCGTTACTGGTGATGATCACTTTGGGACTGGAATTTCCGCCTGCTAGCAAAAAGGCCTCCTGAGCTGCTGCTCAGGAGGCCTTTCGTTCAATCGCAAGCGAACGCACTAGTTATTCGCGGTCAGACGCTCGACGTCGTGGGCGATCATGTATTCCTCGTCGGTGGGGATGACCATGACCGTGACGGAAGAGCCGGCGGCGCTGATGACCTGCGGGCCGTTACCCACGGCCTCGCGGTTCTTGTTGTTGTCGATGCGCACGCCCAGCCACTCGAAGCAGTCGCAGAAAGCCTTGCGGATCGACCAGTCGTTCTCGCCAATGCCGGCGGTAAAGGTAATGGTGTCCACGCCCGCCATTGAAGCGATCATGGAGCCGGCCTGCTGCATGGCCTTGTAGGCGAACATATCGAAGGCGAGCAGGCAGCGCTCGTCGCCCTCGGAGGCGCGCGTGCGGATGTCACGGGCGTCGTTGGAGATGCCCGAGATGGCAAGCAGACCAGACTGCTTGTTCATCATGTCATCGACTTCCTGGTAGCTGTAGCCGCCCTCGCGCTGCAGGTAGCACACGGTAGCCGGGTCAATGGAACCACAACGGGTGCCCATCATCAGGCCGTCGAGCGGCGTGAGGCCCATCGTGGTATCGCGGCATACACCGTCCTCAATGGCGGCGAGTGAAGCGCCGTTGCCCAGATGACACGAAAGCAGACGGTGGCAGCGCGAACCCAGGATCTCCTTGGCCATCATCCACTCGTAGCGGTGGCTCGTACCGTGGGCGCCGTACTTGCGCACGTGGTACTTGTTACACACGTCCTTGGGCAGGGCGTAGGTGTAGGCGACCTCGGGCATAGTCATGTGGAACGAGGTGTCGAAGACGGCCACGTTGGGCAGCTCCGGATACTTCTCGCGACAATACTCGATTGCCGCTGCCTCGCCGTAGTTGTGCAGCGGGGCGAGCGGTGCCACCTCGAGAATCTTAGCCATGACCTCATCGTCGACGACCGCGGAATCGTCAAAGTACCAGCCACCCTGAACAATACGATGCCCAATGCCATCGATCGTAAAGTCGGTCTTCTCGAGCTCCTCGAGCACACGTGCGATAGCCGAACGGTGGTCCGGGAAGGGGACCTCCTCGGTTTGCTTGGCGCCACCGTTCTCGGAGTGGCCAAAGATGCCCATGTCCGAACCGATACGTTCGCAGTTGCCCTTGGCGAAAACCTCGCGGGTATCGGTATCCAAAAGCTGATATTTAAGGCTTGAGCTACCGGCGTTGACAACAAGTACGTTCATGAGACTCCTTTGCAGTGCGATACGGTCGGCGCAGACCCCTTAAGGCGGCCGCATGTTAATAAGAAGTTATCACATCTTAATAAATGACTATCAGGCATATCGCCCAACGAGCACAAAAGAGGGGCCGAACGGCGCTCGGTCGTCCAGCCCCTCCCCTTTTGCAATTACTTGCCGTTGACGATGCGCTCGACGTCGGAAGCGATCATGAACTCCTCGTCCGTGGGGATAACGAAAATCTTAACCTTGGAATCCTTGGCAGACAGGCACCATGCGCCGTCACCACGCAGGGCGTTGCGGGCATGATCCATCTTGACGCCCATAAAGGCCAGGCGGTCGGCCACGCCGGCGCGGACGGCAGGAGCGTGCTCACCGATGCCGGCAGTGAAGACCAGGGTGTCCATACCGCACATGGAGGTGGCCATCTCGGCAGCCTTGGCGGCAATCTTGTAGACGAACATATCGAAGGCAAGCTGGGCCTCGGGGTCACCGGCAGCGGCGAGCTCCTCGACGTTGCGGCAGTCGTTGGTCTTGCCGCCGGTCACAGCCAAAAGGCCGGACTTCTTGTTCATCATCTCGTCGACCTCGTCGAAGGTGTAGCCGCCCTCGCGCTGCAGGTAGCACACGGTAGCCGGGTCGATGGAGCCGCAGCGGGTGCCCATCATAACGCCGTCGAGCGGCGTCAAGCCCATGGTGGTGTCCATGCACTTGCCGTCCTCGATGGCGCACAGGGAAGCGCCGGAGCCGATATGGCACACGACGACCTTGCGGGCCTCGCCGTTGGTCATCTCGGCGACCTTCTTGGAGATGTAACGGTAGCTGGTGCCGTGGGCGCCGTACTTACGGATGTGCAGCTTGTCGCAGACGTCCTTGGGCAGGGCGTAAGTCTTGGCGACCTCGGGCATGTTGAAGTGGAAAGCGGTGTCGTAAACCGTAACGTTGGGCAGGTCGGGATACTGCTCCAGGCAGTACTCGATAACGTTGGCCTCGGGGTTGTTGTGCAGCGGGGCGAGCGGAGCGACCTCGCGGATCTTGGCGAGGACATCCTCGTCGACGAGGGAGGAATCGCCAAAGTACCAACCACCCTGAACGATACGGTGGCCGATACCCTCAATCTTGACGCCGTTGGCCTCGAGGTCCTTCAGGACAACCTCGATGGCGACCTTGTGGTCGGGGAACTCGATGTTCTCGGTCACCTTCTTGGAGCCGTTGGCAGCATGGGTGAAAGTGCCGCCGGTAAAGCAGACGCGCTCGCAGGAGCCCTTTGCGGACACCTTGTGGGACTTGGTATCGATGACCTGATACTTAAGGGTCGAAGATCCTGCGTTGACGACCAGAACGTTCATGTGTCTCCCTACTAACAGGCGGTGTGGCGCCGCCAGGTTACATACGCATCAATAATAAACCCAAACGCCCTCGCGCTCGGGTTTATTGCGTTGATATATAAGTTATCGGTGCCCAAATACTCATGACCTTTGGCTTGTAAGACGAAAGAGCGCGGGGATATACACAAGGGAAGAAATCCCGAGCGCGACAAGCAATACGACTCGAATGCCCGCGATGCTGCTCAACACAGCATTGAACAGATAGAAAAGGATGGCGCCCACCGCCACCATCTGGTTTTGAACCGAAATCAGTGAACAGCGCATCGATGAATCGGCTGCCTTTTGAAAAAATGAGTATTTAATTGGAGCAAATAACGAGTACGCAACCGTCTGCAGCGCATAGAACACGGGCAGCAAATTAGCCGGAGTAAGGGGAATCAAAAACAAAGCTGTCAGGAAAAGGCGCACGATGCCGCAAATACGCGCAAAGCGGCCCTTGTCGACATGAGCAATCGCACAGGGCACAATAAGTCCCATGGAGGCCGAGGCAAGGAGCTGGACCGCAATGGTGACACCCGAAGCGACGGCATTCATTCCGCGACCCGCAAGCAGCAGTGAGAAAAAGTCTTCCAGGGCGACAAAAGCAAATGCCTGAGAACAGTCCATGATGAACGCTGAACGAAGAATGCCATTACCCGCAATAGCGGTACCGATCATCTTCGGGCTAATCCCATGTTCAGGTGTCGTCGCAGTGCCCCCTCTTCGCATTTCAGGAATGCAGACAACGACAACCAACGTCAACACCATTGCGATGATATCTGCCGAAAGACCAATGAGATATGCACCGACGGACGAAATGAAACCGCCCACGCAAGCGGAGATGGCATAAGAGGCATAGAAAACAAATCGCTCAACGACATTAAGTCTTACGAGCTGGTCCTGAGAGACGCTGTCAATGTAAATCGCTTCGATGGATCCGCTCACACACGCAACGGCAAAACCCTTGAGAGCGAACGCACCGATTAAAAGCAGGGGAGAACGGACGAGAAGCAGGGCGGCGTAGTATCCAAGCATTCCCACGACGCCAACGAGACCGCTTGTCTTTCGTCCAAACCTATCAGCAATATAGCCAGTGGGAACTTCAAGGATGAACTTGCTCACTTGATATGCAATCATCATGCTAGAAATCGATACCATCGAAAGTCCGACGAACTCAAGGTAGACAGTTAGAAAATACAAGATGGTGCTGAAGTTCGACAGAAAAACGAACGTCATATAAAGCAAAACCGTACGGTTTTTCATGCTCCACCCTCCAAGAGTCAGCAATCTAAATCGGAATCTTGGAAAAACATGAGGGCAAAGCTGTCAGCTATGTGTTACAAGGCGTCAATAATCACTTGATGCCTCGAAGCCAATTAATCTCACGAAGCAAGATGACGCAATAGGTGCAGAAAAACCGTCTGGCGTCGATCAGTCCAGGCATTTTGTCGATAGCAAAAGTAGATGGGCAAGGCTACGTCACGCGAACCTTCAATGGAGCACTCGCTCACTTCCAATACATCTGATGCGAGAGAAGAGCCAGAAAAACTCAATATCAATCCCCCGGCTTGAAGAAACTCAGTCTGCGCCCTGTTTCCGTATTCAACATCACGGAAGCGAAAATTGACGAGCTGGGCTTCGGGACATTGATTGATTGCATTGAGACAGGGTGACAAATAAATGGGAACAGCGAGCCTGCCGCCCAGTAACTCGCGAATGGTCATGGCGCCCACAGATTGATGACCCGCTGGGCATGAAAGAACCTTGAGCTCCTTTTCACCCAAGTATTTCGAAGAAAGGACACTGTCCCTTGGTTCCTCAAATGAGATGGCCGCATCCGAAATACCAAGCACAAGTGATTCAAAGCATGTAGCCGTTGGCTGATGCCACACATCAAGGTGAATCTGAGGATGCGAGCGTTCAAACGAGTCATACCAGTTTTCGGCAAAAAGGCGCCCCCGCCCATGAAGGCAGGGGGCGTAAAGACGAAAGTGGCCATCGGGCGAAACGCCGTCGCTCCCCGATTGAGCGTACTTTTTGAGATCGTCGACTTGTGCCAGGATCACGCGTGCACGACGCGCAAATTCTCTGCCCGCCGAAGACAAAACAGCCTCCCCCGCCGATCGGTTGAGCAAAACAATCTGATACTCAGATTCCAACTTTTTGATTGCCGACGAAACAGCCTGCGGACTCACATGAACGGCGCGAGCTGCTTTGCGCACGCCGCCATAGTTCGCTACCGCTTGAAGGTATTCGAGTTGAGAAAGCTGCATAGATTACTCCAAAGGCAGCCAAGTCGACGGGCTACGCGCCCTCAGATGAGGTTCTCGCCCAGGTTTTTGCCGCCGAGGACGTGCATATGGAAGTGCATGACGGTCTGGCCGGCGTTGACACCCTTGTTGGAAATGACGCGGAAACCGTCCTCCAGTCCCTTGGCCTTGGCGACCTCCTGGATGGCGTGAGCCATGGCGCCCATGGTCTCGGCAGGCACGTTGTCGGCGATGTCGCTGTAGTGCTTCTTGGGGATCACGAGCGTGTGGACCGGCGCCTGCGGGTTGAGGTCGTCGAAGGCGATGACCTGGTCGTCCTCATAGACAACGGTCGAGGGGATCTCGTGGTTGGCAATTTTACAGAAGATGCAATCGCACATAGCTGGTTCCTTTCTTACAGACCAAGGTAATTATATTTGGTCGAGATGCTTAGAACGAAAGGTTATCATCGGTGTTGGCGGCCTCGCCGTCGGCGAGCACGTCGTTGCCGTCGACGTCCTTAAGGAGCACCGAGACCTTCTGCTCGGCATCGGACAGGCGGGTGCGCAGGCTTTTGAGGAGCTCGACGCCGCGGGTGTAGCTCTCGAGCGACTCCTCAAGCTCCATATCGCCCGACTCCAGGCTGCGGATGATGAGCTCCAGCTCCTGCGAGGCCTGCTTGTACGTAAGCTGCTCGACCGGGGTCTTCTCTGCCATATCTGTTTCCTTTCCTAAGGGTCTATCACTGCGAAACGCGGTCTACTCGACCGTATCGACCGTTGCTGCCACGTTGCCGTCTGCCATGCGCACGCGAATGGCGTCGCCAGGCTTAAAGGTCTTGGCACTCGTAGCCACACCATCATCGCTGTACGCGATGGAATAGCCGCGAGCAAGCACTTTGAGCGGCGACAGGGCATCGAGCGACGCTGCCGCACGGCTCAGGTCGGACGCTGGCTTGCTGAGCATCGTGCGCCCTTGATGCTCTAGGCGGGAACTCGCAAGCGTGAGCGCATGGCGCTTACCATCGAGCCCCGAGGTGCTTGTAATCAGACGCTCGGGCAAGCGCTCAAAGTTGGAGCGGAATGTCCCGACCGAGCGTACTATGGCGCCCGACAGGCGATCGGCAGTCAGCGCAAGCTCCGATTCGCGACGCTCGACCATAAATGTGGGGTCGTTGAGGCACGGGCGACACGCAGCGGCATCGAGCGCATCACCCAAGCGAGCCGTATAGGTATCCCAGGCACGGCGACCGCGCTGATCGAGCATCTCCAGGTCGACCTGGGCCGACCCAATCATCGATGCCATCGCGGCACCCAGACGCTGATGGCGCGCCTCGAGCACATCGGCCAACTCCGTCATAGCCGGCGCCACCGATTCTGCCGCCGCCGTGGGCGTGGAGGCGCGTCGGTCGCTCACCATGTCGCAAATCGAGGTATCGGGCTCATGGCCAATGCCGGTCACCACGGGCACAGGACAAGCCGCCACCGCGCGGGCAAGCTCCTCGTCATTAAAGGTCATGAGGTCCTCAAAGGAGCCGCCGCCGCGCACCAGCAAAATACAGTCGGGCGCCGGCGTAATGGAAGCGGCGCGGCGCAAGCCATCAATGAGCTCGGCCGGCGCACCCTCGCCTTGAACCTTGGCGCCCACGCAGACAAGCTCGACGAGCGGGTTGCGACGGCGCAGCGTACGCTTGACGTCGTCGATTACCGCACCGGAAAGCGAGGTGACGACCGCCACGCGTGAGCAAAACACCGGGATGCGGCGTTTGCGGGACTCGTCCATCAGTCCCTCGCGGCGTAGCTTTTCGGCCAACTGCGCCACCTGTTGACGCAGCAGACCCTCCCCCGCCAGCGAAAACGAGCGAGCGACAAAGCTCATGCGGCCCGTGGCCTTATAGAGATTGAAGCTGCCCTTAAAGCTCACCTGCATGCCGTCACGCAGATCGAAGGTACGCTTGAGATAGGCGCCCTTCCAGATGATGCAGTCGACGGCGGCCGAGTCGTCTTTAATCTGGAAGTAGCAGTGGCCGCTTCGGGCATTGGGACCACGGAAACCCGTGACCTCGCCCAGGACGGTCAGTTGCGGAATAGCATCGAGCGCACCGGCGGCGATCTCTACCGCCTGGCTCACGCTGAGCTCTTTACGCTCTTGCTCGTCCGAACCGTCGAACTCGGCGGAAACGCTATTGCCGGTTAGATTCCAGCCTGCCACGCAGCCTCCTTTCGTCATCGTGCACAAAGGCTCTGGCCCTGCGCAAATTCAAGTCCAACACATAGTACAGCGCCGCGGGGACACAAATTCCCGCGGCGCCCAGCGACCCAATTTGTTATCGGTTGGAGTTTCTGTTGTAGCGAGCCATAAGATAGAGCAGCTGAATAATCGAGGTGAGCGCCGCAGCCACATAGGTAAGCGCGGCGGCCGTCAGCACCTTCTTGGCACCGTTGACCTGCTTGGAGCTCATACCCGACTGCTCAATATACGCCACGGCGCGCCGGCTAGCATCAATCTCGACCGGTAGCGTAACCAGTTGGAACAGCACGCTAAACGAGAAGAAGATCAGTGCGAGGGTCGTGAGTCCCGCGATGTTCATAAACAGGCCCATGAGCAGCACGATGGTCCAAGTGTTCTGGGTAAAGTTGACGACCGGCACGAGGGCGGTGCGTACCTTCATCATGGCATAGCCGCTTTGACGCTGCGCGGCATGGCCTGCCTCGTGACAAGCGACAGCAACGCTTGCGACCGAGCCGCCCGAACGGTTGGAATCCGACAGATACAGATTGTTGTCCTGCGGGTTGTAGTGGTCGGTAAGCTCACCAGCGACGCCCTTGATACCCACGGCATTGCAGCCGTTGGCGTCGAGCATGCGGCGAGCGACCGTGGCGCCCGTGTCGCCGTCCGAGCGAACCTTGGACCACGTCTTGTACGTCGAATTGATATAGCTCTGCGCGGCAAGGCCAAGCACCGTGCAGACAAGAACAACCAGCAGGTACAGCGGGTCGATACCAAAGCCGTATCCATAGTAATAGGGCATGCGAATTCCTCCGAATCGAGTTACACGTTGGAGGCATTCTACCCACTCAGCAGACTAGGCTTCCCTATAACAACTCAATCTTTCCGTCCTTCACGGTGAGTCCCATATTGCCGGAAAGCAGATCGTCCAGACGCGAGCCCACAAGCTCAAAACGCCAGCCTTCACGCAGGGGGCTCTGCTCGGGATGCTCAATGTAGTCGGCCAGGTCATCGCGCGAGGCAATAACCGAGGTCGCCACTCCCGAGCGTTCGGCAACCAGGCGGATGAGCGCATACATCAGGTCCGTCACGCTCTCCAGCTCCGGCGAGATCTGACGGTGCCCGCGCACCATGAGCGGCAGGCGATCGTGCGGGCAGCTCGCGCCGCGCTTGATGGCCATGAGCGCGCCGTCCACATCGCGCTCCCCCAACTGGTCGGTACCACGAATGCTACGGAACTCCTCAACGCGCACGGGATTGCGCTTAACGAGCGCAAGCAGCGTGTCGTCGGACATGACCCACTTGCGCGGGATGTTACGGCGCTCGGCGCGGTCCTCGCGCCAGGCGGCGAGCTCGCGCGCGATGCCCAACTGGTGACGGCTGCACGAATTGATGCGTTTGACCTTACGGAACGCCTCGTGGCGATCGGCGCGATAGTGCGACTCGTCAGCCAGCGGGCGCAGCTCGTCGAGCACCCAGTCCACGCGGCCCAGCTCGCGCAGGCGGCTCATCATCTCGGTATAGGCGACGATCAGGTACTTGACGTCATCGATCGCGTACTCGATCTGTTTGTCGGTCAGCGGGCGACGCGACCAGTCGGTCAGCGACTCGGTCTTGGGCAGCGAGACGCCGCAAAACGTCTGCACGAGCGCGCCGTAGGAAATCTGCTGGCGTTCGCCCAAAAAGGCGGCGGCCACCTGCGTGTCAAAAATCGGACGCGGCAGCACGCCCACGGTATGGAGCATAACCTCCATATCCTGCGAGCAGGCGTGGAAGACTTTGGTCACGCTCTCGTCGGCCATAAGCTCGGCCAGCGGCGACAGGTCGTCGATCACCAGAGGGTCGACCGCGACGCTCTCGGCAGGGGTGGCAATCTGAACCAAACACAGGCGCGGATGGAACGTGCGCTCGCGCAAAAACTCGGTATCGACGGCAATCGCGTCAAACTCACGGGCGCGCTGGCAAAAGTCGAGTAGAGCCTGATGTGTGGAAATGTACATATCAACCCATCGAATAAGGTTAGGCCCGAAAAACACGGGTAGGATAACGGCATTGTCTTACAACTATACTCGGTTAGTCACAGAACGGGAACGTAAGTATGCGCTGCCTTATCATCCACAACCCGGCATCGGGCCCCAGCTCAGATGAAATCTACGCATTCACGCACGCCCTCGCGCAGGGCGGCGACGAGGTCGTGATGCGTTTTATCGGCGATGGCATGGAACCCGAGGACGCCGTGGCAGACGTGCGCGAGTTTGATCGCGTGGTGATTTCGGGCGGCGACGGCACCGTCTCCAACGTGCTCGACCAGATGCGCGGATGCGGCGTCCCCACGCTCGTCTTCCCCTCCGGCACGGCCTGCCTGTTCTTCAACAACATCGGCAATGCCCCTGAGGCGGCGGCGCTTGCCAAGGCTTGCCGCGCCGGTCGCACGGTCAAAGTGGACATGGGCGAGCTCTTTTGGCTCGACGAGAACGGCAGAGAGAAGCGCCACGGCTTTATCATCATCGCCGGCTCGGGCTTCGACGCCGAGATCATGATGAAGGCCGCTCCCACCAAAAACGACATCGGCGAGATCGCCTACTTCCTCTCCGCTCTCGCCACGCCCAACCCCACGGTGGCGCACTTTACCATTGAGCACGACGGCATTGTCGAGGAGCTCGACGGCATCTGCTGCATGGCGGGCAATACCTCGGTCATTCAAAACGACATCAACCTGTTCCCCGACTGCCGCATGAACGATGGCATGGTCGATATTGCGGTCATCGAACCCGTGCGCACCGTTCAGCTGCTGCCTACTGTGATCACCGCTGCGCTTGACCCCGCCGGTAAGGTACTCGGGCGCCCACAGTTCAAGATCATCCAGACCAAGGAAGCCAAGATCACCTGCACCCCGTCACTGGGCATGCAGTTCGATGGCGAGATTATCTCCAGCAATTCGGGCGTCTTTGGAGCCCGCGCGCTTCCGCAATGCCTCGACCTCATCGTCGACGAATTCTCCCCGCTCGGAAAATAGGAGGACCCTATGAACGACAATCCCCTGATCGGCTTTATTGTCATCGTCTTGGCCATGCTCGTCGGTTACGCCATCAACGTGATTCACCGCCGAAAGAAGTAAATCCACATTGGTATGATATTCATCCAGTTATCGCCTCTCCCGCTGTTTATGCATTCGTCAAACAGCGGGGGATTTTCATTTCGGGCATTCCCAGCTACTTTATTCGGCTACAGTAATTACAGGGCGTCTTTATTAAAGTAAAGTTGCAAACTGAGTACGATTAACCGCTCATCGCATATTTCATCACGCTTATCGAGTAAGTTTCTTTCATAGATGAATATTGTTTCCAGTTCGTTACGCTAATGAGGTGTCTTTATTGGCTGAAGCCCTCTGGCGACAGAGGGCTTTCGCACGCTGGGAGGGAAAATGAGGAAAACTCGCCCCGTCAACGCGCTCAAGAAGCTTGGCATAGGCCTTGCATTTGGAGCTGCAACCATCATGTCCATGCCGACCTCTGCACTCGCTTGCACGCAGGTCTACATGGGCAAAAACCTTACGGCCGACGGCAACACGTACTACGGCCGTTCCGAGGACTATGGCCCGCGCTATCTTAAGCACTTTGGCATTGAGCCCTCTCACGGCCCGGGACATACGTACAGCTCGGACGAGTCTTCGTTCATGTACACCTCGACCAAGACCACGTATCGCTACACCTATGTACGCGACCATCCCTCGCAGTGGGATGAACGCTGGGATGCCTACTCTGAAGCAGGCATCAACGAGAAGGGCGTATCCTGCTCCGCCACGCTAAGCACCAGTATGAATGCAGATGCCGAGACAGCAGACCCCCTGACTAAAACCGGCATCGGCGAGTACAACTACGCCAGCGTCATCCTGGGCGAGAGCGCCACGGCCCGCGAGGGCGTCGAGCTCCTCGGCAGCCTGATTGACGAGCAGGGCGTCTGCTCCAACGACCAGATCATCATCGCCGACAACAACGAGACCTGGCTATTTGCCGCGCTTTCCGGTCACCAGTGGATCGGCATGAAGCTCGCCGACGACGTCGCCTCGATCAACCCCAACATCGGCAACCTCAACTACGATGTCGACCTCAACGACCCCGAGAACTGCCTGCACTCCGAGGGCATCGAGTCCATGCCTAAGGAGAAGGGCTTTGCCGAGTACACCGACGGCAAGTTCGACGTCGCCGCAACCTATGGCGAGACCATTCAGAATTCCGGTATGCACCAGTGGACCCGCTACGTCCAGGGCCGTAACTACTTTGGCAACGAGCTCCAGGAGGGCACCGACTACGAGATCGTCAAGGACGAGCGCGAAGAGGCTCGCGCCACGACCGGCGCCTTGGTCCACGAGATGCAGCCGCTGTTCTTCCAGCCTGGAAAGAAAGACTGGACTACCTTTGAGATGATTCGCTCTCTCGGTAACCGTGGCGAGAATACCCCGGGCCTTAACGCCAACACTGACGGTGCCTATGCCATCGGCACCGAGCGCAACACCGAGATTCACGTCTTCCAGGTTCGCAACGGTCTTGATCCCCAGGTTGCAACAATCCAGTGGGAAATGCTCTCCCGCGCCGCGTACTCCGTCGCCATCCCCTTCTACTCCGCGCTGATTACCGAGGTTAGCCCGTATTTCAGCGACCAGACCGTCTCCTTCGACCACTGCAAAGAGACGGACATCGTGAACAACGAGGAGCCCGAGAACTCAATCAACTACGTCCTCATGGACATCAGCTCGCTCTGCTTTGAGAACCCTGACACCCTTGGTATCAGTGTCCGTGCCTACCTCGATGCGCTCCAGAACGAGCTCATCGAGCAGAACAAGGAAGTTGACGCCGCCATGCTGGCCGAGACGACCCCCGAGGGCCGCACTGCCCTGGCCAACAAGGCCGGCAAGGCTGCTACCGAGAACACCTACGTCAAGTGCAAGGCCCTGCTCCAGGAGATGCGCGCCTATCAGAAGGCCGAAAACTTCGACCAGCCCTTCACCCCGAGCGACCTGAACACCGAGACCAACGGCCTCAAGGTGTCCATCACCTACGCCAAGGACGCTCTTGCCACCGACCCGGTAACCCCGGATCAGCCTGGCACCCCCGAGCAGCCTGGTACTCCTGAGCAGCCCGGTACCCCCGAGCAGCCCGCTAAGCCCGAGCAGCCCACCACCAAGCCCGAGAAGCCTGGCAAGTCGGACACCACGACCACGGTAACCACCAACAAGACGAACACCAAGGGCGGCCTGCCCACCACCGGTGATCGTTTTGATGGCCGCGTGGTGGCTGCATTCGCCATCGCTGGCGTTGCCGTCATCTCCGCGGGCGGTTACTTCCTCTACCGTCGCAATAAGGAGTAACGTCTTAGCTGAGCGGGCAAGGCAGCAATGGCAGCCTCGCCCGCTTAGCCCGCTCTTTTGACCGGCGGGAAACCCGCCTGAAATCTTTTTAAAAAAGATTTCCCCGCACACACTTCGCTGTGCTATAGTGCAGCGCAACAGCAACTAGGTGCGACCGCGCCACGGCATCACGAAAGGAGCCACCAACATGAAGAACACGATGAACTCTCTCAACAACTGGTGGTGGCGTGATGCGAATACGATCGGTCGACAGTGAGTCCCTCACGCCTGTTTTTTAGCTCTAGGTGATTGGAAGGCCTCCGGTTTCGACCGGGGGCCTTTTTCTATCTCGAGCCCGATCGCATTCGCATCACGCGCCTCCGCTTTTCTCTTGCAATCCCCTTCCGAAAGGATTTTCACCATGTCTCAGAACACCACCGCCACCCAGCCCCGCACCGTCCAGACCGCCGATCGCGGCAAACTCGATGTCCGCGCCCTCGTCTTGCTCGCCATCCTGCTCGCCGCCGGCTTCATCCTCAACTTCACCGTCGGCAAGGCAATCTCGGGCATCTCGGGCGGCATGATCAGCCCCGAGTTCATCATCTCGGCCTTCTGCCTCACCATCCTGGTCGTTCGCCCCAACATCGGCCAGGCGCTCGTCATTGGCCTCATCTCGGCTGCTGTGATCCAGATCACCACCACTTCGCCGTTCGTCGATTTTGCCGCCGAGGGCATCGCTGCCATGCTCATGGCCGGCATCGTCAACGCCGCCGGCAAGAACGGTCAGGTCAAGCCCGCCATCGCCATTGTCGCAACCTTCCTGACCACCTTTGTCTCCGGCGCCATCTTCATGGTCATCAAGATGGCCATGCTCGGCGTGGTCGGCGAGCTCGCCGCCGCCATGTTGCCCGTCGTCGCCATGACCGCCGTCTTTAACGCCATTCTGGTCGGCGCCCTCTACCTGCCCATTCAGAAGGCCCTGAAGCTCAACTAACCCGCTCGGCTTTATGAGCCACCCCATCTTGGCGTTCATTCGTCGCTCGCGTACCCAAGTACGCTTCGCTCCTCTTTCGCGCCAACCTGGGGCCCCTCGTAAAGCCGTCTCCGTGCTCCACCGGCAAAGACTGTCCCAAACAGTTAACTCTTGGGGACGTTCTTAAACGACTAGTCATTAAAGAACGTCCCTGATGACTATGAAAGGTATCCATGGAAACGATCATCAACGTCGACGATGTCTCGTTCTCCTATGGCACGCAGACCGAGCAGGCGCTCAGCCACATCTCACTCGGCGTGAACAAGGGAGATTTCATCGGCATCATCGGGCCCTCGGGCGCCGGCAAGTCCACGCTTGCCGCCTGCCTGTCGGGCGCCGTGCCCCACCACTACACCGGCACGTTCTTTGGGTCCGTCATGGTAGACGGCCACGACACCTGCGAAGCCTCGCTCACCGACGTGTCGCAAATCGTCGGCAGTGTGCTGCAGGATATCGACACGCAGATGGTCGCTTCGGTCGTCGAGGACGAGATGCTCTTTGGCCTCGAGAACTTTGGCGTTCCCCACGACCAGATCGAGCGGCGCGTGAGTGAAACGCTCGAGACCGTCGGCATCAGCGACCTGCGTGACCGCGAGATCGCCACCCTCTCGGGCGGACAGAAGCAAAAGGTGGCCATCGCTGCCATCCTCGCCATGCGTCCGCGCGTCTTGGTTCTCGACGAGCCCACCGCGGCACTCGACCCCGCCAGCTCCACGTTGGTCTTCGAGACGCTGCGTGAGGCAAACCGCGCGCTTGGAATCACCATCGTCGTCGTTGAGCAAAAGGTCGCCCTACTCTCGGAGTACTGCAACCGCGTGCTCGTGCTCAACCATGGCGAAATCGCGCTGCAGGGCGAGCCACACGAGGTCTTCGCGCATACCGACGAGCTCCGTGCCATCGGCGTCGACTGCCCTCGCGTCACGCGTATCTTCAATAGCCTCGAGGCCGATGGCCTGGTAAGCGGTACCCCTTGCTTGGATGTCGATGAGGCCGAGCGCCTGATTTCGGGCATCGTCGACCCCGCACGCGCGGCCAGCGAAGCCCAGGCGCCCGCCGGCTCCCCGCATGCACCGTCGTTGCGCCCTCATGCCAAGGACGCCGAACCCGTACTCACCTTCGACCATGTTGAGTTTGCCTATCCCAATGGCGGCGCCGCCGTACACGACCTCAACCTGACGCTCTATCCCGGCGAGCTCGTGGGCATCGTCGGCCAAAACGGTGCCGGCAAGACCACGCTCACCAAGCTGCTCACAGGCCTGCTCAAGCCCGCCTCGGGCAGCGTGCGCGTCACGGGACTGGATACCGCGGCCGTTCCCACGAGCCGCATCGCCCGCGAAGTCGCAACCCTCTTCCAAAACCCCGACCGCCAGATCTGCAAGGATACCGTACTCGACGAGGTCGCTTTTGGCCTGGAGCTTGCCGGCATCGACCGTGCCGAGGCTCTGCGTCGTGCTCAACTTGTTATCGACCGCTTTGGCCTGCCTGCCGATGAGGCACCTTTCTCGCTTTCGCGCGGCCAGCGACAAATGGTGGCGCTTGCCTCCGTCGTAGTGGTTGAGCCCAAGATCGTCGTGCTCGACGAGCCCACGAGCGGCCTTGATTACCGCGAGTGCATGACCGTCATGGAAACAGTGCGCACCATGGCCGAGCGCGGTTGCGCCGTGATTATGGTCTGCCACGATATGGAAGTCGTCTCGGATTTTGCCGAGCGTATCGTAGTAATGGCCGACGGTCGCATCCTCGGCCGCGGCCGCACGCACGAGCTATTCTCGAACATCGATCTCATGCGGCGTGCCTACGTGGAGCCTCCCCAGGTTATTGAACTCTCGCGCCGTCTGGCATCTTTCGTCTCGCCCGCTTTTGCGCAGGTGAGCGAGGTCACCGATGTCGTTCGAATTACCAAGGAGATGGTCCGCCGTGGTTAACGTCATCGACTACATGCCGGGCGATACGCTACTGCATCGCCTGAACCCCGTCGTCAAACTGGGCCTCGCCGCCGCCATCATCGTCGGCATCTTCTTGTCCGACACCTACGTGGCGCTGCTGGGCTTTTTGGCACTCACCCTTGCGCTGGGTGCCTATGCCGGTGTCGTCGACCGTCTGTTCTCGCTGCTCAAGTTGCTGATTCCGCTCGCGCTTATCATGCTGGTGCTCCAGCTGGCCTTTATGCGCGATGGCAACGTTGTGTGGGGCTTTATCACCGACACGGGCCTCATCACAGGATCGAAGGCCTGTCTGCGCCTGCTGGGTGTGGCGTTACCGCTCATCCTCATGCTCATGGTGACCAAGCTCAACGACCTTGCCAACGCCTGCGTCGAGGTGCTGCACGTGCCGTATCGCTATGCCTTCACCTTTACCACGGCGCTACGCTTTGTGCCGGTGTTTGGTCAGGAGATGAACGCCATCATGGAAGCGCAGACCGCACGCGGCGTCGAGTACGACACCAAGAACCCCATCAAGAAGTTTAAGCTCATGCTGCCACTGTGCGTGCCACTGCTCATCTCGAGCGTGGGCAAGACCGATGCCACAGCCTTGGCGGCAGAACAGCGCGGCTTCTATCTGCGTACACGCGCCAGCTCGTACAAGCGCTACCCCATCAAGGGCCTGGACATCGCCGTGCTCATCGTCAGCATCGCCCTCATCGCCATCGGCTTCCTGTTCTAGTTCGCCACCGGCAGCAACCGCCCAACGCAAAAGGCCTCGGCTCGCACCAAACGAGCCGAGGCCTTTACTGTTTCATCAGATAAAACCTACCAAAATTAACCTGTCCCTTTTTGACAGGTCGGAAGCTAGAGGCGGTAGGGGGCGCCGCTGCGGATGATGGATTCGCGCACCAGGACATCCATGGCGTCGAGGGTGATCTCGGGCATCTCTCGGTACTTTTGCAGCACCGAGAGCTCGGTGCAGGCCAGAATGACGCGGTCGCAGCCGCTACGGGCGAACTCCCACATCACGCGGTCGAACTTATCCATATCGGGCTCACGTCCGGCCTTCACATCATCGTAGATAAGCGACATCACATCGTTCTGACGTTTCTCGCTGGGATAGACAACCTCAACACCCGCAGCCTTACATTCGCGGCCGTAGACGCCCGCGCCCACGGTTCCGTCGGTGCCCATGATGCCAATCTTGTGCACAGGCTCGGCCGGCATACTCAGGTTGGGATCGAACTCGCACTCCCCCATCACCGCACCGGCCAGAGCATAGCGCACCGACTCACGCGGCATGTGGATAATCGGCACCTTCGTAAACGACTGGATCTGGTCGTAGAAGTAGTGTGACGTGTTGCAGGGAATGGCAATGTGCGCACAGCCCAGCGACTCGAGTGCCTGGGCACACTCTTTCATGGTCGCCAGCAGCTTGGCATGCTCGCCGGTCTTAATGGCCAACGTGCGGTCGGGCATGGTCGACTTGGAGAGCACCACCATGTCGATATGTTCCTGATCGCAGGCAGCAGCCGTATGACGCACCACCTGATCGTAGTAATACGACGTGGCCTCGGCGCCCATGCCGCCGATAACTCCCAGCTTTTCCATCGCCGCCTCCTTGGTGACGCTTGCGCAATTGCGCGTATCATACCCGCGCCCGCCCGATGTAAACCGGACGGGCGCCGCACTCATCTACTTGTAATACGTCTTGAGCAGCTTAAAGTGGCGCAGCTTGGTGTGCCACATGCGCAGCCAGCGGTTAAAGACAAAGTCGCCCTTCATAAACGAAGGGTCGGCGCCCTTGCCTTCCTTGTCCAGGCGATGCACCTTCGCGCGCAACTCGGGATCCTTGACGTATTTGTCGACGACGCCCATAGGGACGACCATCCACAGCGCCTCGTCCTGCGCCGTCACAAACTCCGGCTCAAACGGGCGGTTGAACACATACTCGTCCACCACATACTTGGCAACGTTAAAGCCACTGTTAGTGACATAGTAGTTGCTGCGGCCCTGGCGCGTGTTGAAATCGAAGAACTTAAACGAGCCGTCGCGCTCGTCGTACTTAACGTCAAAGTTGGAATAGCCCACAAAGTGAAGGTCCTCGAGCAGCTTGCGCACGCCGCCCATGAGTTCATCATTGGGCTCGGTGATGATGCAGGCGTGATTACCGACGCCATGGGGCTGATGCTCCTCGAGCAGCACGTGACCCAGGCACATCATGCGGACCTTGCCGTTGCGGTCGGAATAGCTGGTGAGCACGCGCATGTACTCGTCGTTGCCGGGCACGCGATCCTGCAAGATCAGGTCGTCGGTGTAGCCGCTGGCATACGAGTCGCGAATGACCTGTTCCAGCTCGGCACGGTCGGCAATCTCATAGGCCTTTTTCTGGCCCTCGAACTCGTGCTGCCACCACATGATGCCGTCAGAAGGCTTCAGAATCATCGGGTAAGGAAAATCGATCTGGTCGAGCACTTCGGCAGGCGCCTCACCCTGGGCATTGAGCATCGCCTTGGTAAAGGTAAACGTGTGCGGATAGGGCACGCCATGCTTCTCGCACAGCTCGTAGAAGATCTCCTTCTTCTGGCACTGCTCGAGCATGTTGTAGGGCGCGTAGGGAGCGACGATGTTATCCGCCAGCTCATGAGCGTCCTTGGCCTGAGCCACGAGAGCGACATAGTTATCGCCACAACCCACAAGGACAATCGTCTTGTCGGCATGCGCTTGGGCAATGCCGTTGACGGTTTTGAGCATCACGGGCATGGTGTCGATATCCACGTTGGGCGTGTAGTCGATAATCTGGCTGCGGTACGCGGGACCCGTCTGGTACTTGCCAAAGACCAGACTCTTGACCTGGTACTCCTCGTAGAAGGCGCGCGCCACCGAATAGGCGTTGATGTCGCCTCCGAGCAGCACGGGAATGAACTCGCGCTCTGTAAACTGCAATGCCATGGAAACTTCCTATCATGAACTGCCCACACAACGGGCGGTCTTTGCGCAACTGATTTATTCTAGCGTGCCAAACCGCCGGCGCCCAAAGCTCCACCGTATCTATGGCAATCAGCGCAATTATCCAGCATGAAATCCGCCCTCGCCGTGATGGGACCCTGTAGTTGCAAAACCCCACATGAGGCGACTTTTGATAAACAAAAACCCTCTCGACAGGGTTCCGTAACGTTAAAGTTGAACTCTATGGTTTCTCAACAATTCACCATTCCCGCAGGTCAAGGCCAAAGCCTCAAGTTCAACTTGACCCTTTAGAACCTTTAAGGTTCAAGTTGAGGTCGAAAGCAGTAGTAGAATACCGTTCGAACCATAACCTACGATTGATTGCAGAGGGACTGGATGCAGCATTCGAATCATCGCGCCGCAGCGCTCATTGCGTCGAAGCCGGCTCGTATCATCACGAGCGCCGCGCTCGCCGTTGCGCTGACGGCCACGCCGATGCTCTCCCCCGTTGCGGCGTATGCCGCCTCGCAGGCAACGCAGGACCAGCTTTCCGCAGCCCAGCAGAAGATCGAAGCCGCCACGAGCGCCTACAACGACGCCCGCACCAAACTCGATGACCTGCAAAAGCAGATTGACTCCAATGAGGCAAGCATCGAGGAAATCGAGGCTAAGCTTCCCGAGCAGCAGGCCAAAGCAAGCTCCGCCATGCGCGATCTGTACAAGTATCAGAAGGGCACCAACCCCATCGTGAGCTTCCTGGTCAACGCGCAGAGCCTGGGTGAGTTCATCACGACCTGCAAATACACCAACCAGATCACGAGCTCGAGCGTCGACGAGATCGAACAGCTTAATAACATGCAAACCGAACTCGAGCAGAACAAGGCTGAGCTCCAGCAGGCCAAGTCTCAGCTTGAGGCAGAGCAGAAAAACGCCGAGGATGCGTTGGCTCAGGCCCAGCAGCTCCGCAGCGAGGCACAGGCAAAAGCCGAGCAGGAAAATGCCGCCGAGCTTGCCAAGCTTGAGGCCGATAAGGCCGCTGCCGCCGAGAAGATCTCGGGCGAGGGCGTAAGCGGCAGCAATTCCAGCAGCCAGGCCACCAACACCAACACCACCATCGACACCACGGTGAACAACGCCAATACCGGTAGCTCCGATTACGATTCGTTCATTAATGAGTGGACGAGCCGCATCGACAATTATCTCGCCGGCTCCCCCATGGCAGGCCAGGGCTATAACTTTGCCGTCGCCGCTTGGAATACCGGTGTCGACCCCCGTTGGTCCCCCGCCATCGCCTGCATCGAGAGCACCAAGGGTGCTTATTGCGCCAATTCTTACAACGCCTGGGGCTGGAGTGCCCGTGGCGGCGGTTGGCGCAGCTTTGGCAGCTGGAGCGAGGGCATCTCCGCTCACGTTGCCTATCTGGGCGCCAACTACGGCTCCACCCTTACCCCGGCAGCGGCCAAAAAGTACTGCCCGCCCACGTGGCAGGACTGGTACAACAAAGTCGCCGCTCAGATGAACCGCATCTAAGCGCAACTGCAAAGGGCCCCAATGGGGCCCTTTTCTTTTAGGTAGCGGAGGTATCGACGACGCCGGTCGCATTGGCAATCGCGACTATGACGATCATGCATAGGAGCAGCACACCCAATGCCTTGAGCCAGAGTTTCGCGAGTTTCTTGCCGCGATGGCTGTCGAGCAGTGCGAATCGCCGACGAAGACGGCGCTTATCGAGCAGCGCAAAATGCATAAGCACCATAAGGCCATCGACAAAGAAAAAATACTCGATTATGAGAAGCCACGTCGGGTAGCTTTGGTTTGCTCCCGTGGGGTGAAAGACGGCAAAGTGACTTCCGGCAAAGAACACAAGTAGCGAGAAGCAGACGAGCGCATTCCAAATGCGCCCCAGAGACTCCGGAACGCGAGAGAGCAGACCGCATGCAGCGGAGGCGGCAGGCCTAGGAAGCCCTGCGGGGTTCTGGAGCCCTTGGAGCGTCAACACCGTCTCCGAGGCCGGAGTACGGACAGGCGCAGGTGTAGGAGGCCGCACGGGGCGGCTCAGATCGTATGCCGAGCGCGTCGCCCGTCCCAACGCTTCCGCACTCGCAAAACGCTTGGCCGGGTCGAGCGCCATCGACATGCAGACGGCATCGGCAAGTGGAGTGGGAATGCCACGCGCCTCGCATTGCTCGCGCATGTCGAGCCCTGGTTTAGGGTCGACTCCCGTCAAGCAGAAGAACAACAGGGCGCCAAGTGCGTAGACGTCGCTGCGCACACTCGTCTGCCCAAACCCATACTGCTCGGGCGGCGCATAGGGTCGCGTGCCAAACTTGACGGTGTCGGCATCGGCGCCATCGCGCCATACGCGCGCGATCCCCAAGTCGATAATCACCAGCGACGAAAACGTCAGGCCCTCATCGAGCGTACAGTTCGCACCTGTCACGATGATATTCGACGGCTTGAGGTCGCGATGGATCACCGGCGCCGAAGCCTCCCCCGCCATTGCAAAACCGGCATGGAGCTCGCCTACGGCGTCGCAAAGGACAGAATACAATTCACGCGCATAATCGGGAGCGGCTCCCAGACGGTCCACCAGCGCCCCGAGTGTTTCCCCTTCGATGTATTCCATAACCACGTTGAGCTCGTGGCCCGCACGACGACAATCGACGATTCTGGGCAGGTGCTCAAAACGCCTGCCTGCCCGCTGAGCGGCAAACAGACGCTCGTATGCCCCGCCGATTTGAACCGAAGAATCGATACGTTTGCGGACAAAGGGGCCGAGCGAACCACCGCCGGTTCCTTCAAAGTACACGAGCTCGGTTGTTTCAACGGACGAGCGCTTAAGTACACACTCCACGCGATAGCTGTCGTCGCGGTCGAGCGACGCCAGGTGCTCGGCAAGCGCTACAGTCAGCTCGTCATTGGAATATGTTGGGGTCTGAGTATCCATAGCCTCCATCATAGCGCAGGGCGCAGACACCCCATGGCATCGGCGCCCCGTTCGTTTGCATCGTTGCTCGACAGCTCCGCCGGCTCAAATATCAGCCGCTAACTCACCGTCTCCTCGCCAAAGCGATACAGCTCCTCGTTGACCTTTTGGAGGCTGCACCCGCGATCGATGCAAAAGATGATAATCGCATCGCGGCGGTCCTTGCAGTTAAGGACGCTTACCCCGGCAGCCGTCAGCGCACGGTTGGTCTCTTTGAGCGTCAGCGCCATCGCAAAGGCAATCTGCAGTACCTTATTGCGACTCGGATGACGCGCACCGGTAAAGATCTGATAGCCAAAGGTCTCATTGAGATCGGCCATACGAACCACGTGCGAGCGCTCCAAGCCCTTTTCCTGCAGTAGCTGCTTCAGGTAGTCCGAAAGCGACGGGGCGGCAAAGTCGTGCTCCCTGATATAGCCATCGATGTTCGGCGCATCGAGAAGCTCATTGAGCAACTCCTCGGTCAGCTTTTTATCGGGCATACGACCTCACCTCCCCCAGTGCATGCAACATGCTAGAAACCGCTTACGTCCGAACGCTCCCAGCTAGCAACCTGGTCGGGAGACACCGTACCCAGCGCCTCGAACTTCCAGGAGCCGCCCGCCTTCAGATGATTGGTGTTTGCAAGAGCCGTTCCAACCTGGTTGCCATCGGCATCATACAGAACATATTCAATCTGAATGTAGCTCTTTTCCTTGTCCGTGTTATTGGTCAGCGTGCCCGTGATCTTATAGGTAAACTGATTGGAAGTGTCTTCAGCCTCGTCAGCAATGGTATACGGTTCTTGCGGTTCTTTTTGCTCCTCAGCCTGCTGTGCCGTCTCGGCAGGTTTTGCCGAATCGCTCGCAGACGAATCGGTTGAGTTGCCGCCCATAGAGCCCACGGCACCGACAATAACCAGCACCACGATGATGCCTAGGACAATCTTGCCGATCGGCTTCTTTCCCTCTTTTGCCATTATTCATCCTTCCTACGATCCGGCTACCGTGCCGGCACACAGCACATCGTAGGAAGGATTGAACTTGAATTCATTAGCTGAGAGCTAAGGTTGCGGTAAACGGCCAATGCAGTTATCCAAACGCCGAGCAAACGCACTTTGCGCGACCGTCTGCCAGCAGTGATCAACCCACCGTGACGGATTCCCCGGTAAAAGCACTGATCATCAACAGGACAAAGAAAACAAGGTAGCTGACACTCAGCAGGTACGCAATGATCAGAAAGACGACCCAGCCGACATTGGTTTTACCGTCGGCACGGCGTTGCCCGCGATTGCGGCAGAGCCAAATCGTCACGCCGATGGCAGTGATAAACAGCACGAGCGCCGCCGCGGCAAGCCCAGCAAGCGCAAACATCACGCCAATGCTCACAGCGATGACCGGAAGCAGCAGCAAACCGCACCCGCATCCACCCGGACTATATACGGCAGACTGTCGGCGTCGCTTCATCGCCGCGCCACCCCCATCATCTCTGAGCACTACAGTGCGATGGCCTGCTGAACAGGAACGATCTTATCGAGTTCCGGTTCGATCCGCCTTTTCTCGGCCTCAAGGTCAAACGCCATCTGAGCGCGCAGCCAATAACCATCCGTCAGGCCAAAATAACGGCAAAGACGGAGGTCGGTGTCGGCCGTCACGCGACGTTTTCCCAAGACAATCTGCCCGATACGCTGAGCCGGAATCCCGGTCTCTTTCGCAAGGCGATATTGAGAAATGCTCATGGGAACAAGAAACTCCTCTTTGAGAAGCTCACCAGGAGTCACTGGCGACAGCAAATCGGCCGAGGTCTCATCACTTGTGATAATCGACGATTTCGACATTCCAAGCCATCTCCTGTCTCCACTCAAAACAGACCCGATAGCGCTCGTTAACACGGATGCTATATTGCCCGGCACGATCGCCCTTCAAAGCTTCCAGGCGGTTGCCCGGTGGAACGCGAAGATCATCAAGCGAAGCACAAACCTGCAGTTGGCGAATCTTCCTCAACGCAACACGCTCAAAGGGCACGAACTTCCTGACCCGCACACCCATGGCAAAGCGTTCGGTATCCTCATCTTTATACGATGCAATCATAGTATCGCCTTACGTTAGTAACGTCAAACGTTTCTATAGACTTACATCTCTATTATATCGTACGTTTGTTCGTATTTTCTAGAACAAATAGTCCTTCACGCCTTAGTCAAGCAAAAGCAATCGTTTGTAGACATCGAGGCCCTTGAGTAGGATTTCCTCGTCAAAGAGCATGGTATCGGTATGCAGAGCGCTCGTGGCATAGGCGGGGCAGCCATCCGAATCGCTCGGGTTGTCTTGGTCCTCTGGCATACCCGTGCCCAGCAGGAAAAACACGCCCGGCAGATGGCGCTGATAGAACGCGAAATCCTCGGCGATTAGCAGCGGCTCGTCCACGAGCTGCAATTCGGGCAGAGCGGGCGCGATTCGGGCAAACAACTCAGGGTCGTTATCGACCGGTGGATAGCCCTCGGCAAAGTCAAGATCATACGTGCAGCCCGTTGCGGTGCACGCCTCGTCGAGCACACGGCGTACGCCCTCGCGCGCACGGTCGAACATAGCGTCTGTAAACACGCGCAAGCTACCAGCAACATGGGCCTCCCCCGCCACCGCATTGCAGACGGTGCCTGCCTGCAGCAGGCCGAACTTGCCAATGCAGGGCTCATCGGCACCCAGCTCATCCATTAGTTCGCGCTCGGCAACCAAGAACCTGGCAGCCGCTAGCGCCGCATCGTGCGACTCCCCAACCGGCACACCATAGGTCTTAGCGATGTGGATGCTCGTACCGTAAATATGGATATGCGTCTCGCTCGAACGCGCCAGCAGCGGACCGGAACAACTCGCCAACGTGCCGGCAGGCAGATCGGGCCACACGTGGAAGCCGAAGATGAGATCCGCCCCATAGCGCTCGAACACACCACTCTCGCATACCGTCTTGGCACCACCGGTCGTTTCCTCGGCCGGCTGGAACACAAAGAGAACGTTGCGCCTAATGGCGCCCGGCTGTTCGCGAATCGTACGGTCAACATACGTCGCGGCGGCAAGCGCCATGGCCATGTGTCCGTCATGTCCGCAAGCGTGCATCTTGCCGGGATGGGTTGAGGCAAAGGCCGCTCCCGTCGCCTCCGCGATGGGCAGCGCATCCATATCGGCGCGAATCGCCGTGGCATGCGCGGCATCAACACCGGCGTCGAAGAAAGCACAGACGCAGCTGGGGCACGGATGGGTCACCTCGCAAGCGAGCGGTGCCAGCACGCCCTCGATATAGGCAATGGTTTGCGGAAGATCGAAATCGAGCTCCGGAATGCGATGGAGATCGCGGCGATAGCGACGGAGTTCTTGGAGCTCGGTCATAGAGGATCCCTTCGTGAGGCACATCTGTTGCAACTTATTGTGATACAGGATTGTGGCGCACATGTTTCCAGCATATCCCTGCATTTTTTAAACGTTATATACGAATACTCTTGTTTGGTAAAGTGCAACGTGATAGGGTCTTTACCACTTGATAGAGGCGCGGGCACGAAGAGCCGCGGGCGAGCCGGCAGGCTTTGACCCCGTGGGGAGGCGAAACCTGCCGAACTGGGTTTTACGGGCACGAACAACCTGGTGGGCCTGTGGGAAACACCCACAGGACTGTCTGCAGCAATGCGGGAGCGCTATCCGGACATTGGGTCCACGCTATGCGGATTCGATGCGCAGATGGCGCCGTCTGGATAGCGAGGTTTACGGGACATGGCATTGACCCCCAACGAGGCATATGCGGCCAAGCAGCCGTTTGTGGACAAGGAGACACTCGAGCATATCGTCGAGCAGTTCCCCACGCCGTTTCATCTATACGACGAGGCGGGCATCCGCCGCAACATGCAAGAAGTGCGCGACGCCTTTGCATGGAACCCGGGCTTTAAGGAATACTTTGCCGTCAAGGCCAACCCCAACCCGGCGCTCATCTCCATTCTCAACGAATACGGCTGCGGCTGCGATTGCTCGAGCTATACCGAGCTCATGATCGCCCGCTCGCTGGGTATCACGGGACACGACATCATGTTCTCGTCCAACGATACGCCGGCTGCCGACTTTGAGCTCGCCGACAAGCTGGGTGCCATCGTCAACTTTGACGACATCAGCCACATCGAGTTCTTTGAGCGTGTTGCGGGGCCCATCCCCAAAACGGTCAGCTGCCGCTTTAATCCAGGCGGCCTGTTCCAGCTCTCCAACGGCATCATGGACAACCCAGGCGACTCCAAATATGGCATGACCACCGAGCAGCTCTTCAAGGCCTTCCGCATGCTCAAAGCCAAGGGCGCCGAGGACTTTGGCATCCACGCATTCCTTGCCAGCAACACCGTCACCAACGACTACTACCCCAAGCTCGCGCGTATCCTCTTTGAGCTTGCCGTACGCCTGGAGCGCGAGACCGGCGCACACGTCGCCTTCATCAATCTGTCCGGCGGCGTCGGCATCCCCTACCTGCCCGAGCAGCAGGCCAACGACATTCACGCCATCGGCGAGGGAGTACACGCGGCATACGACGAGATCCTGGTTCCCGCCGGCATGGGCGATGTGGCCATCTGCACCGAGATGGGCCGCTTTATGATGGGCCCCTACGGCTGCCTGGTCACCAAGGCTATCCACGAGAAGCAGATCTACAAGGACTATATCGGTGTCGATGCAAGCGCCGTCGATTTGATTCGCCCTGCCATGTATGGCGCCTACCACCACATTACGGTGATGGGTCAGCCGGGCGGCGCCGACAAGGCCACGGCGCCCGTCACGAACACCTATGACATCACGGGCAACCTATGCGAGAACAACGACAAGTTCGCTATCGATCGCAAGCTGCCGCATATCGACATGGGTGACCTGCTTGTAATCCACGATACCGGTGCGCATGGCTACTCCATGGGCTACAACTACAACGGACGGCTGCGCTCGGCCGAGGTCCTGCTGCGCCCCGATGGCGCGGCCGACCTCATCCGCCGCGCCGAGCGCCCGGGCGATTACTTTGCCACGCTCGACGTGCTGCCGTGTGGCCGAGAGCTGCTGGCCAAGTCGCGCGCCGAAAGTGCCCGCCGTCGCGCCCAAGACGAGCGCCTGGCAGTCGCAGCTCAATGGAACAAACGCATCCAGATCGCGGAGGCGAAGGAGAAGAACATGGACATCCGCAATCTCGAGGGCTCAATCGTCGCCCTGGTTACGCCGTTTAAAAAGGACGGCAGTGTCGACTTTGACGCGCTTGGGCGCCTTATCGATTTCCACCTGCAAAACGGCACCGACGCCATCCTCACCCTGGGCACCACCGGCGAGAGCGCCACGATGACCGACGACGAGGACAACTCCGTTGTCGCCGCGGTGGTTAAGCAAGTTGCAGGACGCGTCCCCGTCATCGCCGGCTCGGGCTCCAACTCCACACAGACCATGCTCACCAAGTCGCTTACTTACCAGGGCTTGGGAGCCGACGGCCTGCTGCTCATTACCCCCTACTACAACAAGTCCAACGAAGAGGGTATCTACCAGCACTTTAAGACCGTCGCCGATGCCGTGGACATCCCCTGCATCCTGTACAACATCCCCGGCCGCTGCGGCTGCGGCATCAGCGAGCGCAACGTAGAGCGCTTGGCCGCGCACCCCAACATCATGGGCATCAAGGAGGCCTCGGGCAACGTCGCCTACGCGGCCAAGATCGCCCACCTGCTGTCCGATGACTTCCGCATGTACTCGGGCGAGGATGCACTCACAGTGCCGCTCATGAGCCTGGGCGCTTCGGGCACCATCAGCGTGTGGGCCGACGTGCAGCCGCAGCTCGTGCACGACATGTGCCGCGCCTATCTGGACGGTGACGTGGAGCGCGCCCGCGATATCCAGATTGCCGCACAACCGCTCATCAACGCCCTCTTTAGCGAGGTCAACCCCATCCCCGTCAAGGAAGCACTCGCCCAGATGGGTATGATCGAGGCAAACTACCGTATGCCGCTGTGCCCCATGGCAGACGACACGCGAGCCGCACTTACCGATGCTCTGAAGGGAGCTGGTCTGCTTGATTAAGACCGTCATTATGGGAACGGGCCGCATGGGCTCGCTCATCCGCACTACCGCCGAAGGCATTGTCGACGCCGGCGGGCAGCCCGTTTTTGATATCGTCGCCCAGATCGGTTTTGATCTGTCCGAGCTCGAGAGCGCCCCGGCGGCCGACGTTATCATCGACTTCTCGAACGTCGTGACCTTCGATGCCGTCGTCGCCTATGTCGAGCGCACGGGCGCCGCGTTGGTCTCGGGCACCACGGGCTACACACCCGATCAGATGGACCGCCTGCGCGAGCTGGGTCAGAACGCCCGCGTCATGCACTCCGGCAATTACTCCATCGGCATCGCAGCCCTGCGTCATCTAGTGGCCCAGGCCACGCGTGAGCTGCCCGGCTTTGACTGCGAGATTGTCGAGACTCACCACAACCAAAAGGTCGACGCCCCCAGCGGCACCGCAAAGCTGCTGCTCGATGCCATAGTCGAAGCCGAGCCCGAGGCAGGCTACCACCCCGTCTATGGCCGCGAGGGCATGTGCGGCGCGCGTGACCCCAAGGAGATCGGAATGCACTCGCTGCGCGGCGGCACCGTCGCCGGCGTGCACGAGGTGAGTTTCTTTGGCCAGGACGAGGAGGTCACGCTCACCCACCGCGCCACGAGCCGTCAGATCTTCGTCAACGGCGCCCTGGCAGCCGCGCAGAAGCTCGTCGCCCGCGAACCCGGCTTCTATACGTTCGACCAGGTCATGTTTGCCTAACCAGGTATCAACCGAATCCACCTAAAGGAGAGATAGCAAATGAGCAACGCAGCCGAGATGGATGCGCAGGAGATTATCAACTACATCGCAACCGCGCCCAAAAAGACGCCCGTCAAGCTGTACGTGCGCGAGAAGCCGGGCATGAAGGTCCAGTGGGGCAATGCGCGCGTCTACGGCGGTCGTCGTGGCAAGACCGTCTTTGGCGACTGGGATGAGCTCAAGGCCATCCTCGATGCCAATGCCGACTCCATCGACTACTACGACGTCGAGAATGACTGCCGCAACTCCGCCGTCCCCATGCTCGACCTTAAGGGCATCAACGCCCGCATTGAGCCGGGCGCGATCATCCGCGACCGCGTCGAGATCGGCGACCGCGCCGTCATCATGATGGGCGCCATCATCAACATCGGCTCCGTCATTGGTGAGGGTTCCATGATTGATATGGGCGCCGTGCTGGGCGGCCGCGCAACCGTGGGCAAGAACTGCCACATCGGCGCCGGCACCGTACTGGCAGGCGTTGTGGAGCCCGCCAGCGCCACGCCCGTCATCATCGAGGACGATGTCATGATCGGCGCTAATGCTGTGGTCCTGGAGGGCGTGCACGTAGGCAAGGGCGCCGTCGTTGCCGCCGGCGCCGTATGCGTCGAGGACGTCCCCGCCGGCGCCGTCGTGGCCGGTGTTCCTGCCCGCGTCATCAAGATGCGCGACGCCCAGACCGACAGCAAGACCGGTCTCGAGGAAGGCCTGCGCCAGCTGTAGGGTTACGCGGTTTTACCAAACCGCGTAACGGCTCGACGCTGCAAGCGCCCCTAGGCGGCAATCTGACGTTCAATCGTCGGTCGCGTACCGAAGTACGCTTCCCTCCTCTTTCACGTCACCTTGCTCGCCTAGGGGCGTTTTCGCTGACTTATGCTCAACCTGCGGGGCAATTCAGCCCTAAACAAAAGGCTCTGTTAGACCAAATTTGACACGATCGGCTGTTCGTCGAACCGGAAAATA
>JAHYYJ010000004.1:57615-193545 GCA_019425015.1 Collinsella sp. | reverse complement strand
TATTTTCCGGTTCGACGAACAGCCGATCGTGTCAAATTTGGTCTAACAGAGCCAAGATTTTACGGTGCGTGGAAAGGCGCGGGGCCGAAGGGACACACGATGCCCGAAATAGCCCGCGGGGCGCGCCCCGCGGGCAGCGGCAAGCCCGCCGCCCTCCTTCCCGGGGCGCGCATGTCGCCCCAGGTGCCGCCGGCCAGAACAAAGCAATCCGCGGTGCTTCCGCGGGAGGGTTTCGTCTGAGCCCCTCTCCGCGCCTTCGGGTCATTTTACTGAACCGTGCGCAGCTCGCGCCAGCTGGTCGCTTCATAAACGGACCGGTTTACTACGACGATTCCCGGATTTCCGACCACACGCCTACATTCGCAAAACGGGCAGGCATTCTACCTGCGGTTTTACGAGCGACGAATTCGGTGTGCTCAGCTACCCCCAATCCAACGTAGTAAACCGGCGTGGTTTTAAAATGGCACTTAATTACTGGCAGCATATAAAGTAGTAATAATGCTCACTTGAACATTATTACTTACCAATACCAAGCCAATTGCACAGAACGTTGGCTCGCAATCTGGTCTCAGCGCATCTCATCGCCTCGGTTTTTGGTTTGTAGCGCAACTCCAATCGCTCACACACACTGTGAATGATGGCATCAAGCTGATCGTGATCATTGAGCATGTCATGGGTTACAAGAAATACGTCGTATCCCATGCTTTGTAATGCTGTCATTCGTGCGGCATCGTGGTCCAGCACGGCGCCTGAACCATGGATAACCTCTCCCTGAAGTTCGATAATCACAGCTTTCATTATTATTGGGTTTACGATGACGGTATCGCCGTAACAGATTTTCTGACCTGCGATTTTTCGAGCTGAATTCGACAGCGGTGTTAAGTCGTTGACGTATATGTTTTTAAACTCCGCTCCGCCAGTACGCCTCGGAAGACTTAGCAACATGATTCCGGCAACTTCTAGCGGGGATGCCGCAATACCCATTACCTGCCGTGCGGCTTCGTAGAATTGTTTTCCCCACATCTCGCCCTTAACCTTCGCTGCAAATCTGTGCAGTTCTTCTATTTCAATAAGAGGCTTTCTCATCCAGAGCGATGTGCCTTTTCCGTTTGCTTTATTTCCGGATCCGTCATTCTGCTGCCCACTTTGATCATTCTCGCTGTCCTTCTGGCTCGCCCGAGCATAGACTCGCTTCCATGGGGCCTCGTCTTGGGTTTCATCTAGTTCAAAAAGACTTTCTGTGGTGTACTGCTCTTCTTCTGATTTTGCTTGCTCAAGTGCCATGTCGACCGCGGGCGATGGTTTAAAAACCGAAAACCATCCGCAGAGCTCGTACATGGCCAGAACCAGGTCGCATGAAGAAACGCTTCGAGTCATGGTGAATAGCGTATGAAGAGGGTCTGTGACGCTAAAGCCCATGCCCGTGTCGATCGAGACCTTCTCTGTATAGGCGCTGTTCCATCGGATGGTCCGTCTTGTCTCGGAATGTAGGTTGCTTCGAGTTGATGCTGCCGTGATGACTGGGGTCTTGAGGACGTCGGTTACGAAAGGGGCTTGGGATAGAGCTCGCCAGCCTTCTTCGGAGTTGGGTAGGCGCGGGTAGAGGTCGCGCACCTGCGGTGGGCAGCGCCAATAGCGGAATGCGGTGTTTGCGCAGACGATTTCGTCCATTTGCGCCTCCCCTGGTATTGGCCGTAGACCGTGCGGTTGTGGTCGTGGACGATTATCTACCGGGGCATCATGCGGGTAAGTACCGGAAGCTGACCAAACGCTGACCAAAAGCTTGACGAGTTCTGCCGAAAAACCGTCGTGTGATAGAAATCCGCTGGAAGGCGCTCTGGGCATGCGGTCCCTGTCTCCACATTTGCGCTCGAATCACATGGGGAGTTCACTGAAAATACGGATGTGTTTTATACAAAACATGCAATGGCGTCAAAAAGGGCGCGATAAAAAAGACGCCTTATATGACTTCGAGTCGATTTTGGTGTCGGCCTTGGTATCAAAAAGAAAAGGGCCAGAGGCTTAACACCTCTGACCTGCGCTTTTGATGGTGGGCGATACAAGATTCGAACTTGTGACCCCATCCGTGTGAAGGATATGCTCTACCCCTGAGCCAATCGCCCGTCGCCTTTCGGCAAAAGAGATACTAACATAGCCGTGCGTGGTTTACCAAGGACTTTTTGCCCCCGATTTTTAATTCGTGGGAGCAAACCGCACTGTTTCAACCCAGTCAGCCAACAAAACCGCAGCTAAACCACCATTTACCGCTTAATCCACGAAGTCTCGGGGCGGCAGATAAGTCGCGCGTTGTTGTAGGCCATATCGAGTGTGAGGCAGGTGCGCGCGGCGTAGAAACCGTCCTCGCGCTGGATGGTCAGCGCCAGCTCGGGCTTGTCGCCGGTCAGGCACAGCGGCAAGAGCAGCTGGATCCGGCCGCCGTAGAACTGCGGCACGGCGAGCGTGTAGTTGGCGGCGGCGCGGCGGGCGGCCTCGACGACGGCGCCCTCAAAGGCACGGCGCAGCAGCAGCGAGTTGTCCTCCCCCATCAGGCTGGCGGGAATACGCGTAAGGTTCTCCTCGTCGCCCAAAATATGGTCGATGTTGGAGCGGGTGGGAAGGCGGTAGTCAAAGACCAGCTCGGAAGGGTCCTCGGCAAAGCGTACACGGCACGGCAGGTACTCAAATGAGACCAACATGGGGTCGCTTTCTTTAAAGAAGCCCTTCAAAAACCAGCGCTGGCGCGCGTCTGGCTTGGTATTGGGCTCAAACAGGCCGTAGATGGTCTCGTAGCGGCGCGTGTACAGGCCGGTGTTGAATAGGCAGCGATCGTCGTCGAACACCAACGGCAGGTTGGAAGGCGCGGTCTGGTCCACGTCGCGCTCGGTCAGGAACACCGCGCGGCTAAACGAAAACGACAGGTAGTTTTTGAGAATGCGGTTGCCGGGACCCCAGTCCTCGGGATCGGCGAGGTCGACTAGGCGGTCGTAGCAGGGCTCGGGGCAAAACGCAAAGTCGTATACATTGCTGCACAGGGTGTTGGGGATCTCCATGTGGCGTCCAATCCATTCAATAACCGGCGTGCGGATGCTTAGATTCTATACGAGCGACAGATCGCCCGTGCCCGCAACGAATCCGCAGCGCAGCTCTTCGGCTAGCTCGCTGTCCGTGCGGCGACTGGAAACGAGGCCCTGGATCCAGGCGTAGTACTGGTTGTCTTTTGGTTCGGGGCTGTCAGACAGCACGACCGGAGTGCCTGCGAACCCTAAGACGGACAACGCAAAGACAAGGCTGGTTCGTTTGTTACCGTCTTCAAAGATGTGGTCCTTGACCATGTGCTCGGCCACGTAGGTGACATGGTCAAAGATGTCTGCGAAGCGATCGGCCGGCGATTGGCCGAATATCGTGCAGAATGTACCCGCAAGCACGGACTCGACGCGTCCAAGCTCAAGCGCGGCCCGGTCGCCTGTGGCGTTGGTTGTATAGCAGCGCCCGACCGTCATCAGCGTGCTGTGCAGGCGCATCACGGCCGCGTCCATA
Source organism: Collinsella sp. (assembly GCA_019425015.1). Lineage (GTDB taxonomy): Bacteria > Actinomycetota > Coriobacteriia > Coriobacteriales > Coriobacteriaceae > Collinsella. The sequence continues at coordinate 190,008 of JAHYYJ010000004.1, read as the reverse complement.
TCTTCGAGCGTACCGGCATCATCGAGCACGAGCGGCGCGAACGGATGCGCTCCCCGCTTCGTGTCCGCCATCATGAGTTCTCCAAGAGCCTGAGCGCGTTGGGCATGTTCGAAATGGACAGCCGAATAGCTTCGTCGAATGACGTGGTGCCGCCAAGCAAAATCGGTGATGCTGAATTTGCCACGTGCGCAGTTGAATGATCTTTTTGAGCAACGCAATCAGCGCCGTCATCTTGTTGAACATAGCTCCAAGGCATGTCTAACTCCTCTATAGCTTTACAGACGAAATAGCCTGCGAGTCGTACTCCAGAGCAATCGGTTGCCAGACGAGGTCTTCGATGGTGCAGTTTAGGGTGTCTGCAAGCGCCAATGCCGAGGAAACCGAGGCGCGGCGTAGGTCGAGCTGGTTCTGCTCGTAGAGTTGTATGGCGCGAAGCTTAACACCCGATTGGGCGGCGAGCTGTTTTTGCGTTAGTCCGGCAGCCTTTCGTGCCGCCTTGAGGCCCTTTTTGTCTGCCTGGGCGTTGTTCCATTTTTCGATGACAATCTGGGCGAATTTATCTTCGGAGGCCTCGTGGAGCGGATGGTACGAGCCGATGATCCAATCGAGCGGAGCGACTTCGAGTAGCTTATTAAAGCCCAAGCTGCTCATCCATTGCGTATAGGCCATAACCCACCCCGCCCAATACTGAGGCGAACGGTCGAACGGATAGGTCTCCCTACATTTGACGGGGGTCAGTCCCGCATGGGCGATAATATCGCGCGCGAGCTCGTCGCCCGCCATGCCGCAGACGACGCGAGGCATACCGCGCTCAAACTGTTTCATCTCAAGAGCGTTCGACAGGATCGCCGTCAACTCGGCTGGAGTCAGCCCTTGGTCACAGAGAGCAAAATCGACCGCCTCGCCCAGCGTTCTCATTGCATCCTCGAGATACATCTCACTGTAGGCGTGGGTCATCGCCCGTCATCCCCTCTCGAATGATATCGACAATTCGTATTCCCTCAAACGGGTTTTCGGCAAGGAGCTCCCGATACTGCGCCCTTGCCGCTTCATCTCGTTCCTTGGCCAATGGACCATACAGAGCTTGCTGCGCACGTTCAAATCCAGCAAAACGAATGCTCTTAAACGCACGCTCGCTTTTGAGCACAATCTGCTCCCCCAGGTTACCGAGCCTCATAGATCGTCCAAGCTGATCGACGGTGATCGTATTGTTTACAAAAGCTCTGGCATAGCTAAAGTACGAGTCGTCCGCACGCCACCCCCTTATTACGTCGCAAGTGCTCGTCCGAGGTAGAAAGTGATCATGGAGATATTCGCACGCCCCCGCGGCAATGGCGGTATCTTTGTGAAAAGAACGATGCTCAACGAGCAACGCTATCCAATGCAGGACGCAATATTGCGGCGATAGCAAGTCGAGAACTTTGAGATCGGCTATATCGAGTTCATAGCGATTCGCAAAGCCATCGGCATCGCGCGAGCATGCCCATTCCCTTGCAAGGTCGAGGCTCTCTGTGCAATAGAATCCCTGTCCATAGTCGTTATGGATTTTCCCCAGGCCAAGCTGGGGAGTCTCAATGATTTTCTGAGAACCATGCCACAGTCTCACACGAGTCTCCTAACAGGTATCGCCCTAAGGATAGTTTATCAGAATATCGTTAGGGCGATACCAGTTATCTGGCGTATTCGATCGACGCCCTTACTCCACGCTCTCCGGCAGAATAGATATTGCTTGATATTAGAGGCGCCTCCAATCAATGCGATTGAAGGCGCCTTCTCCGCGAGCATTGTTTTGATTGCGTTGGTCGTGCTCTGCGACCAAGATCTTCTCGGTAGGCTTTCTTTTGATTCCGTTGGTCGCGCCATACGACCAAAAACAAAGTCGAGCATACAAATGAATGGGAAAAACTGCAAGGCAAACTCAGAATTCACACGGTCGGCTCGTCAGCCCTCGGGCTTTTGACAGAGCGCTTCCTCGAGCTCCAGAAAAAGCTCGTATATGCTGTCCAAAAACAAGAATTCGAGGCATTATGCCACCGCCGGTCCGGCTTTTTGCCGTTCTGCAAGCTCGAAGATAAGCGGAGCGTTTGATCTAACGAACTCGGTCAAAAAATCCAGATCGTCTGTAGAAAAACCTTCGACTTTGAACCAATTAACCGTAGGCAAGAAGCATTCCGCATGGTCAGAGCCAAGGTCAACCGGACGCTCGACGGCTACGCGAACGGTCCCGTCATCCCTAGCATAAGCAGAGTTCATTACTCCGCCCCGCTGTCCTAGATAAACTCTCCCGTCTCCAGGTCTACGAAGTTCGCGAGCTTTATCTTTCCGGAGAAGCCGCTCCCCTTGTACTTTCCTGCATACGTCTCAGAGTCGAACTTGAACGAAATGTTATACAGCTTTCCAGTCTTTGTCTTCCTGATTAGCCCGTTTTCCAGCATGTAGCTCAGTACCCTCTTATGGCTTTCTTTATCGTTGCCGTTTAGGTAAAAGCAGCAGACACCTTGTTTCGAGCCCGCCGCGATGAGCGTTTCGGGATTCGAGTATTTGGCCTCTACGACGACGCCGTCAAGAACTGCGGTTCCGACAATGTCGTCCATGAGGGCGGTTTTGAAAGGAGAGAAGAAGAACATCCATTTGCCGCATTGGACGGGATCTATGTCGTGGATTCGCTCCTTATTGATAAACCAAATCCATGAGAACGATTTGACCCTGGCAATCGAGCAGGATTCGTTAAGAAGCGTTTCTTCGACGGACGGCGTTAATTCCTCGTTGTTGCCTGTGTTATTTGAGCTTGCCATTTCATTTATCCTAACAGTCGCCCTTAATAAAGCTCCTCGCCAGCAGCCTCGAGTGCTTGTATCGCTGCGCGTTTTAGCTCGCTGAGACTTTCGTAGCTGCTTCCCGTCAGCGGGATTATTCGCACGTTGAATGAGTCACCGTACTTGTAGTCGGCGTACACATCGCAATTGCCCCTACCGAGAAACTGTATGGCCGCCCGATCAATTGCCTTTGCGCTTTGGCCTACGTAGTACAGATCTTTGGTTGCATTATGAACAATGAAGATGCCAGTAATTTCGCCTTGCTGTGTCAGGGCCTTTCGCTGAGCCATAAACTCTTCGGCGCTTGCGACGATTTGAGGATCATCTTCTAGGAGCGATTGGCGTAGCCCCAGTAGTTTTTCTTGTTGCTTTGATGCCGTAATAACAAGAAGGAGCCCGTCCACAAAAAAGAACAAGCCAAAGAGCAAGAAAGGAAAAGAAAGCGAACCAAATATGTTGGCACTCGATGACAGGGCGGAAAAGAGACCGACAATTGCCAATGCAAGACCAGTAGCGCTGAAGACTTTTCCAATCGGGATGAGCCTTCTTGGAGGGGCCGATGCGACGGTTTTGATTTGATAGTAGTTCCTCATGGTATGACTCCAGTGATATAGGCAATTGGATCTAAATGGAGCTTTATAAACGGCAGCATTTGGATTGCAATTATCTTATCGCTCTGGCAGATAGGGTGTAAGGCTCAACATCGGTAACAGATTGTGAAGCTGTAGAGCAAAACTAAATAGTGCCGTCTCAGCGGTGGCTGGTACGGCACCAATCTCTAAGAAAATGAATTTGAAAAAGGCTAAAGGCTTCTGAAATAGCTGCTTTACCTCTCCCCTGGTTTCGCTTAAACGGGGTCTCAGCAGCGAAATGCTGCACCTAACAGCACTGTTCCCAGTAGGAAAAGCGCTACGGACGCGACGACCCAGTTGTTGTTGCCGGTCTTGGGGAGTGCCGCTGTTGTTGCGGTGGCAGTCTTGGGCTTGGGGACTTTGGCGATCGTGGTCTTGGTTACTGTCGTTGTTGTTTTGGTTGTCGCGGCCGCTGGTTTCAGCGCCGGATTTGCCGTGGGTCCTGTGGTGGGCTCTCCGGCAGCGGGGTTAGCATCGGCGGGAGACTTGTCCGCGCTATCGCTCGGTACCTCGTTCCTGTCGGTCTCCCCCGCCGGGGGCGTGGCGACATCGGGCTCAACCACCACATGCTGTGCCACGGCCCCTACGGCATCCACCACGCCACTAGCACCAAAGGCCCCACCAGCAGGCGTCACAAAGCGCGCGGACACAAGCGACCCGCCCGTACACGCAACGCCGCCATCGGCACCGACCGCATCAAGCCACGAGGCATCGACGGAAAGCCGACAGCCGGCCGTACCAACGCCAAGGCCCGCATCCTGCAGATACACGCCGTAGGCGCGCACGCCCGCTCCGGTCCCGGCGCCCGCGGCAACGACGCGCCCGCCGCCGCGCACGGCTATGTCGCCTGCGATCACGCCGGCGACCGCCTCGTCCGTAATATCGGCCCCGTCAGCCCGGGCATCGACAGTGCAGCCGTCCACCACGAGTGCCTGCGATACGTGGATCCCGCACTGCGAGCCCGTCGCCATCAGGGTCCCTGAGCCGCGAAGCGTCAGGTTGCCCCACACCTCCATGCCGCACAGCGTGATGTCTGCATCGGGCGCATGCGACTCCGTCACGGAGTTTTGCCCGGCAAGCGTCAGCACCAGGTCGCCCTCGGCGCCGATGGCCTCGCCCGCGTAGCCGTTAAGCTCCAGGTGGTCGGCATCGGTCCAGGCCCAGCCTGGGCCTGACACGCCCGGCTCGTAGTACGTCGCGCCCGCGATGATGAGGCTCTCCGCGCCCGCGGCATAAGAAGGCCCGCCCAGCAAAACGCATAGGCAGGCCATGGCAGCGATCGCAATGTGATGACGGCTGGCGTGGGACTCGGCAGCAAACATACCCGCTCCGATCTTCGAAGGAGCCAATAGAATGTGCACCAGAAAATGCCCTGGTAGCAGCAAGTATTAGTCTAGCGAGATCAATGCGGGGGCAAAGAAAAATCGCGTGGGCAATGTTCACAATTAGGTGTAAATCGTTTTGCCAATCGGTGAAAGGAAGAATCACGCCCTCCTGGCATTTCGCCTCCAACGCGCGAGGAACCTACCGGCTTCTTCAGCAGAGACCTCGTTCCTAGCATCATCTTCATTCGCAACACAGAAAGCTGCCGCAACCAGCTGGCAGTCTTCCGGCAACTCGAAAAAGCTGCCGTCTGCGCGCGCCGCAGTAAGAAGACCGTCGATCTTTGCGCGCTCGACCACCTCTGCGACACCAGTCTTATCGAATAAGAAGCTCGTTACTTCGCCGCTGTCCAGCGAGGTGTAGCGCCCCGACCCGAACGAGAGAAAGGACGCGCACCTCGTCCCGTCAGCATTGGCTATTCTTTTCGCATAAGCCATGAATTCATTGGGCTTACGCTTCTTGAGCAAGATCAACGCATAACGACACTCATCGTTTAGGAACAGGTTCCTCTCGACGGCGTCCTCGCCCACCTTGGCGCAAACGGCATCGGAAAGCTCGAAAATGTCGCCTTCGGGCAAAAGCGCCTTGCGGCCACCGTCTCCCCTGTCATTCAGGCTGTTCAGCTGCGATATCAAGAAAGGCGCGAGCGGATAGATCGCTCTCCCCTTGCTCTCGTCCACCGACGCTCGCAGAATTTCGCCAGACTTAGCAGGCCCCAACTGTTTGAACAGTAACTCGGTGAGTCTGAGGAGTTCCAGGTCGGCACTCGTCGAGGCAAATGGGGCGTAGCTCTTTTCCTTGCTCAGGCCCAAGGCCAAAAGGCATGCCTTGGCGACGACTTCGGCACGTCCTTCCTCCAAGATCGATACACGGGCCCTCATAGCCGACACAAAGTCGATCATGCTCCCCGCTTCGGCGTGCCTGTGCAGGTCTTCGAGCAACACTCCGCCGTCGCTCACATTCAGCGCATCCTGAACCTCGTGAACATCGATTCCGTCCGGCATGTTCGAATCGAAGTAAAGATCAAAGGAATCGGCCCGCCAGATAGCGTTCAAGCTCTCCCTCGGGTAAGAGACGCAATGACTCATGCCAGTTTCATTTGCCATCCGCGGGAAAAGCCTGCAGATGGCCTCAACCGCCCACTTGGCCTCAGAGCTCGGGACTATCCCAGAAAACAGCCTCTCCAAATTAGCGAGGTTGTCTTTCTGATCCATGCCATTCATATACAACGACGTTCCGATTGTGCCGCAAAGGAGGTCCTTGTGCACGCGAATCCAATCAACGAGTTGTGGCACCTTGAGCTCCAGCACTGTCAAGGCGACGACGTCTTCGAAGCAGCAGAATCGCGGCAGCATGCTCAACTTCGCCTTTAACGCGTTCGTGAACCGCCGAACCTCCCTTATGGTGAAGAATCGATTGTTCAGAAACGTCAGGCGGACGCCGTTCCACCTCTTGTCATCGAGGTCCTCCCGCCTGTAGGCAAACGCGTTGAAAATCGCGTTGATGTCCTTGAGAAGTATCCGCTCCAAATCGCCCGATGAAATGGATGGCAGGCGCACAGGGACCTGGACCACTTTCTCTAGGTATTCGGCGCCATCGCACTTCTGGACCTCACTCAAAGCCCGCGTAACCACCTCCTCATCGAATGAAAGAAGGTAGTTGATCTTGGGAAGCTTCGCCAGAGAGGCGACGAGCTGAAACACCATACGCACCTGATCATTCGGCAGCCGATCGATGTCGTCGATGATCACTACGACCCGCCCATCGAACTTAAGGAGCTCCTCCTCAAGTCTCTGTTTCTTTGAGGAGACGCTTCCCGCCCTATCTGCGGATTTCCTCAACCTGCTCGTCAAACGATTGCCGAAGGCGGGCACAGCAACGCCCGCAAGCGGCATGCCCGCCAAACTGACAGCGGCGCCGGCGGTCATCAACAAGGCTTCAGAATATGCCGCGAAGGCATTGAGGACCTCAGGGCGCTTAGCGCGCAGCTTGCCGAATAGCTTGCGCCGCCCTTGTACATCTTTATCAAGCGCACTCCCGACTTCCTTAAGGAACTGGGCGAGCAGCTGCTCGGCCGTTAGGTAATTCCAGGGTTCAAAACGGACGACAGAGACGTCCGCCTTGCCGTCATCGTCTTTTCGGGAGAGCGCATTTTCAACGAGGTTTATAACCGAAGTCTTGCCTGATCCCCAAGGTCCATACAAACCAATGACGAGCGACTCGGGGCCAGCTGCGGATTTCAGAATATCAGCCAGTCTCTCAGTGAAAGGGATCCTTCCGATAAGATCTTGCTCCCTCGCCTTGATTGGTGTATCGGTGGCAAGAGATAGGTTGAGGTTATCCAAGGCCACTACCTCCCCAGTTCGTAGCTGCGCACGGCGGCCTCAGAAAGCCGCATTTTCTCTGTCAGGTTGAGCTGCGTCATTCCCAGCTCCTGGCAACTTCGTCTGTTCTTTGTTCCGAAGCCAGCTCCCACAAAACACATCTCGTCGTCTGCTGCCGTATCCGTTAGAAAACTATCTTATTAAAGTCGATGGAATATCCCATGGACTTGAGTTCTTTCAAGAGGCCGAACTCCCAACTGTCTGTTCCGGTATAAACGACGCCCTGTAGATCGGAGGGAATCTCGATACCTTTGTCAACAAGAATTGCAACGCTTTCCCTGCCAAGCCGACCAATAAAGTATCCGGCTTCAAATACAACATTTTGTCTAGCCCTGGGCTTTTCCGACTGTTCTGCCTGGGCTCTTCCTTCGTCGTCCGCCGTAAAAAGGCATACCGCTCCTGCTGCATCGCCTTCAATTTCCAGCTTTTCGATGATTGTCTTGCCCTGATTTGACTGCTCGTTTAGGACAACCGCCGTCAGGCCCTGCCTTTCGATGATTCTCGCGACCCTTTCTCTAAGCTCTCCGTTGTGACCATGAACGATAAATACCTTCGAATAATCTCCAACATTTGCAGTCGATCCGGTTTCCCCTTCGTCTGAAAACTCATCAAGGTATGTCTCCAGCACAGCTTTTGCACTGCGCAGGCCGTCCGCACAGGCTTCAACGAAAGCCGAGTCGGGCGTACCGGAGGTGAAGAAAGACAACGAGTAGCTGATTTTGTTAAAGCTTTTAAATTCGTAGCTGTCTTTTCCAAATCGCCTAATTAAAAGCCTGTCCGCCCTTGTCTTCCATGCTTTAAAGTCAGGCGAACTAGAGCTGATGTATTTCTTTGAAAGTTCGTCTGCTGTTTCGCACAACTGCTGCAAAATTTCAAAATCAGACATTAAGCCTTCTTTCTATAACCAATAACGGAGCTAAGAAGCATCTTATTCCAATGAGCGGCCAAATCTCTTTACTGTTTCCTCGGTGCCCCTATCGGAGATGGACTTGCCCAGTGCGAACTCAATAGCGTCCAGCAAAGCCATGACGCGAGCTTTGAAATAGGCATCAAAGTCATCATTAATGAACGCATCCCAGTCAATGAGATTCGATTCGATGACGGAGTTCACAGTGTTCGATGTCAGCTTTCTTAACGAATTTCGCTGAGTAGACGCTGGGGGCCGCGCCTCCAATTTCTGTGCCCGAATAGGAGTACGAGCACGTCGGTCAAGATGCATTCGGTGGTCAACATGGCGGGATCTATCTGCGAGCGGAAAACAAGCGGCGCTGCTAATGGTAGCGCCGCTCGCATCATCAAAGAAGAATCGTTATCGATTGTCTCTGGGACTTTTCGTTCAAAACCAGAGCATGTCGACTACTGCTTATCGAAGTACATCCACCCTACAGGCTGCATTAGATCGTAATAATCGACGGGCGTTTTGAAGCGAATCCTGCCCAAATAACCACGCTTTTCAGTAACCAACTGCATCTGTCTGCGTCACGGCAAACTCTTTGAATTGGCGTTGCGGCAAGTTTGTCTTAAGAAAATAAGGCTGTTAAGACAAACCCATTTTGACGTTTACGTAACGTCGACCATCGATCAAGCCGTATTATTCGGAGTTAGAATTATCGCCCCACGACGCTGAGCCGGTGACCATCCAATGATTTTTGGCATCGATATAGACATCGCCAATCTGATTGTCCAAGCATTCATCGGACTCGTTACCTTGGGGGCCTTGATTGCCGCACTCTGGCAAAGTAACCAGAGCAAAAAGAACAGGGAGGACGACATCAAGCGGCATCAGCCATCCCGCATATCGGCATGGTACGAAGGGGATCGAAACCGAACTGATCAGCCCGAGGACAATCGGTTCGTCTGGCAATTCGTCGTGCTTCGAAACGAAAGCGAGTCCCCCGTCTACGACGTAATCGTCACCTGCGTCGGGATTAGCGGGGCCGGCCCCTCTTTCAAAGGTGAGGATAACCGCCCCGCTTATCCCAACCGCGTCTGCGTCGGCACGCTTCCTCCTGGAGCATGGTGCATATGGCTCCCGACGGAAGGGCACGGAATGGGAGTACGCACGGCACCCGAAACGGCTTTCACCGACGCAAGCGGAACTTCATGGGTTCGGCGGGGCAACGGAAGGCTCGAGGAGATCCCTATGGAGCCAACCTCGTTCTACAGGCTGCCCCTTCCCTTGACCTGGCACGGATGCAAGAAGCTGACCGAGTAACCCCTTGGCATCGTCGTTTCAGGCATTGGGTTTTCCGGACTGGGACGCGAACTTCCCCAGATGTTCCGGATAACGGGAAAGTCAGAACTATTCGGGTTTGCGAGGCGGGATCGAGAGAGCGACTCCGCCCTATTATTTCGATGCGTCCATGAATTGAAGTGAGATCGGCATCATCACCTCGAAGCACTTACATACAGATCCATATGGCAAAGGCAGCAATTCGCCACCTTGGTTGCAGCAGCGGAGGTTATTACTCAGGATACAAGCGGAAGTAGCCAAATAGGCGCTGGGCGCAACCGAGACGCAGCCAGAGAAGGGTGACATGAGAGTTGTTTCAGAGGATTGGGGTGATATGGATGAAGTTGACTGGTAAGTGCATCTCCAGGTTCAACGGATGGCTGATCAAGGCCGTCTTTAGGTTCACGTAGGGATCCGCTTTTGCTGACAAACAAACACGTGATTGATTTATGGCTTCCAGACGCTTAGCGTGTCTGGAAGCTCATTTATTTTATTGTCAGCAACCACGAAGCCAGCGCTGAACCTCGCCCTAGTAATTGCAACATAGAGCTTGGAGCGTGTCTGCGGCTTCAGACCCGTCGAGGCATCTTGCAACCAAGAGGCCATATCGGCAACTGGATAAATCAAAACATGGTCATATGTTCGGCCCTTTGCTTTGCCGAAGTTGCAGATCGATGAAGCGTTCGCGGTCTGAGTGGCGACGCTACGTCTCAAAATCACTGGATCCAAAAACTCGCAATACCTTTGCGCAAGTGACTCTGGAATGGCCCAAACTCCATTATGGGTTTCATTTGAGGCGGCGCGCAAAGATGCGGTTGGTGAAAACTCCGGATAAACCATGTTTGCGAATCGCCATTCTTGATTTGCTGCTTTTTCGTTATCTTGTCTATGCAATGCAACTGAAACGCATCGGTGTCTCATCTGCAAATACTCGTAGGGCGATAAATGATTATTTAGCCGATCCTTCTTCGAATCCGAAAAGCAAACCGTCCTCATTTGGTAAACAGCCCCGTTCGACGCATTCCAAGATTAGCGCTTGCAATAATTTTGCAGAATCGGAAACACAAGACTCAGAAGGTTGTTTTCCCTCATGAACGGCTTCTGACCTTGCTCTATATAGTTTCTTTATTTCTTGCTGTTTTTGCTTGCCTCCTCCAAGAAACAAAGCTGCGAGAGTACTGACACGAAAAACAAGTTCGCTCCGGACTCCAAACAATGACTCAATCCCAGCCCATATAATCGCCATTTGAACTGAAGGTCGAAGCGATTGCTTGTAGCTCCACAAGGAATTCACCGCGGTCTCAAATCGCGTGTTTTTATCAAACAGTTCCCATGCGTCCCGATAATGCTGTCTTATCCACTGCTTCTCTGAATCGTTGATCACTTTCAATTTTCTTGGAATGAACAACCTTGTAGAAAGAACAACATTGATTGCCGAGCATGGCGAAAAATCTTCTGTCCGCGAATCGCTCTGAACATGCCAATACAATTCGCAATTCAAAAGCGCGGACAATAGAACTATTGCAGATTGGGCATTCCAAACTCGAACTGCAAGCTCTTTGCCCTCTCCAACAACGCGCAACTGAGCTGTAGTTTTCCTAAGGACGGCAATCAAGACACCTAAATCGGTCTCATCTCCGCTGCCATATTTCATCACAGAATTTATCATGTCGTCCGGCGAGGCCTTGCACGTGGCCGGCAATAGAGAGAGGTGTTGCGTAAGCGGCAGCTCTTCGTCTATGGTTAATCCCATTAGGTATAGATATGAAGCAGCAGCCGATTCATTTACAACAATCATCATCTTCGCCCCCCTGCCATAGCGCTCTATACCTAATCCATCCGAACAGCGCCAAACTGAGAGACGTCGATTTCGCCCTACATGAGTTTGGGAAGCAATGCGTCACGCAGTTCGCCAAGAGCCTACGACTTGAGTATATTAGCCTATATGAGCTCAAGAATACCATTGAGCGTCGAAGTCGTTCTTTCTATTGCACAAGCTGGAGCAAACGGGACGTTCATCGACTTAATGTTTTTTAATGCAAGCTTGGTCTGAACGGCACCAACAGTTCCAAGCCTAATAGCTTCCATGCCCATTGAGCTACGAAGAAAGAAATACGACCACGCCGCAAAGTCGCCTTTAAACGAAGTAAGTTTGTTGCAATTCTCTGTGAGGTTTGCCTCATCGAGCGTTTTTCCGATATACGCCGTAAGGCCAATCGTTCCGACAACGGAAACAATTAGATCGCCAGTGTTGACAACGTAGCGCGAAATATTAGATCGTGTTTCATCGTCGATATATAGCATTTCCGAAGTGAGTAAGAGAACAGAAGCGTTGTTTAAGTCGCGGACTCGAATATATGGATGAGAGTTTGCCTCTGCAATTAGCTCTGAACCTTTAGGGAGCCTCTAACCGCCCTTGACTTCGCAGAATGACTCGACTGAACGGTAATGATTTTCTCGCTTGTTCTCTTCAATTGTTTGAGCAAAAAGGGCTTCTCCGAGTTCAGCTAAATAATCATTTACCGGAACATAGGCCTGCACTTCAGAATTGTTTCCATCGAACCAAGGGGAAAGGAGCCCCCGGTGGAAGCGATGATCAATATGGTTCTAACACAGATGTAGCCGGTTCTAGACTATCTGCAGATAAAGCAATCTTAAAAGCAGTGCTCGAAAGCACTATGTGTAGCCATGCCGAAAGCAGCGTGCCCAGCAACTCGAGTCTACTCGGTCTCTTCCTTACCGACAAGGAAGTCGAGGGGTGCTCTCCGAGAACAATCGCGTACTACGAAAGCACCCTCAAACCATATGAGGCATGGATGGAAGAGAAGACGATGCTGAGCGAAGACGGCCGAATCGTCAGGGTGGACAACCCATGGTGTTCGTTCTACATCGACACCGAGCTGGCACCTGCGCTAGACGAGAGCAGGTGCGGGAAATGGATGTTCTACTTCAACGATATCGAGTTCGCGGAGGAAGTCTGCCGCAAGGCGGCCCTCGGAATGGTCGTCGCGGAATGCAAGCACAGCTCATTCGAGTCCGTTATCGAGAACGGCAGAGGCGTCGCCTGCTTCTACCTGAACTTGGACGACGTCGAAGCACATCGCCGCGTTGTCGCATTCATGTTGGAGCATGGCCTGGTTCGGAAGACGAAGTCGGGGAAGCTGTATAACATCGGCTTCAAGTTGGATGACCAGGCACGGGCGGGAGAATATGGAGCCGGTTTCAAGGCACGAATCACGTTGAGCGATCGCTCGAATTAGGCGAATTTTACCTGCGAAGAACAATGAAGGGCGGGGGTGTATCGGCTAATGCCGAACACCCCCGCCCTCGACGCGGTTAAAATAGCGAATGATTGAAGCGGATCAGCCTGGTTCCGCCCTCTTCCCTAATCCCGCTTAAACAAATCCCGCGTGTACACCTTGTCCGCCACGTCCGCGAGCTCATCGCTCCAGCGGTTGGCGACGATCACGTCGCAGCCGGCCTTGAAGGCCTCCAGGTCGTGGGTCACCTCGGAGCCGAAGAACTCCGGCGCGTCCAGCGTGGGCTCGTAGACCACAACGGGCACGCCCTTGGCCTTCACGCGCTTCATGACGCCCTGGATGGAGCTCGCACGGAAGTTGTCGGAGTTGGACCTCATCGTCAGGCGGTAGACGCCCACGACCGGCTTCTCCTTACCCTCGTACGCGCGGTCCCACACCATCTGCAGCACCTCGCCGGCGACGAAGTCCTTGCGGGTGCGGTTGGCCTCCACGATGGCCTCGATCAGGTTCTGCGGCACGTCCCTGTAGCTGGCCGGCAGCTGCTTGGTGTCCTTGGCCAGGCAGCTGCTTGGTGTCCTTGGCCAGGCAGCTGCCGCCGTAGCCGAAGCTGGGAGAGGCGAAGGTGCGTCCGAATCAACAGCTCGGTTGTAAAACGCAACAGTTAATTAGGCCCAAGTTGAAACGAAATTTGCTGCATCGGAATAGACCGGGTCATCGAGATCAGGATATTTTTCGAAGATAAGATTTACCCAGTCTGGTCCATGTGAGCTAACGTCAGGGATGAAATTCTCAAGTTCACCTACGGGAACGGGATATATATTTCTGTCAGTGAGATATTTCTCGATAATGTCGTAACTATGTCGTGAATCTCCCTTAAAAGCGACCTTTCCATAATTATTAACCGGACTCCAAGCAGAATCTGTTGCCAAGATTGCCATTATTTTGCCGCGAAGTTTAGAAGTGACAACCTGCGATTTGCATTCATCGAACAATGCATTGATTTCCGCTCTAGCTGAAACACAGGTAACGTCTCTGCAATCTGCCTTTAAAGTCTCATCAAGATTGCTCCATTCATTCTTAATATCATCCCAGGCTCCACCACATTCAGGTAAAAGGGCTTTCAACAAGCCTGGATCATTTAGTATGTCGGCGTCAGGAATTATTGTCGGTTCAATCGAAAGCCGTCTTAGGAGCTTTAGATAGTCCTTAAAACGGGACTTCCCTCCCACGGGCAATAGGAGAGTAGAAGCAGTTGCTCCATGACGGTCAGAAGCCTTATCCAGCATGGCCTCATAAAATTTGCAATCACTATCACTTTCGCATAGCACGGTTTTCGTGTGAAACAATGAATCCACGACGTCGCTGTACTTGAGAAACGTTGTTGTATTCAGGATGTTGAGATCGTCAGGTATTATTTGGGCAAACTTATTTGATTTTCCGTGTCTTTCAACTCTGATAATTTTCAAACGATTTGAGCTAGTTTGAAGCAAGCCGTTCAGCAATTCTTTGCTATGAGTTGTAATGAACAGCTGTTTATCAGTTGAGTTTCCAAGAGTTCTTCCCATTTGAAAGGCTTGAGGAGGATGGAGATAAGATTCTGGCTCGTCAATAAATAGAGTTGAATACTGTCCATAATATAGATATAAGAGGATTCCCAAATAGCTCTTAATGCCATCACCTTGCAGATGGGCTTTTGGATATCGATCCAAATACCTGTTCAATTGTTCGTAAATTTCAAATGAGCTTTCAGCCTCAAAAGAATGAATGTCGTCACCCAAGCACAACGGTATGCTCGCACCGTTTGCATAATGGGGCATAACGTCGGTTTCAAAGGCCTCTCTAAAGGCATTGGACACTTTGGTTCTAAAGTCATCATCGCGAGTAAGAACATGAATCAGATTTTCAGCTGGTGCAGCTCGTTCAATCTGGGCTGCAGGATTGCAAACAGCCAAACGGTCCTCAGTATTGAGAAACGCGAAATAGGCTTCTCGAAACCCATCAGGCAGCGAATCCTTTGGCGATAGATGGCTCGGATATTCCTTGTAATCAAAACCATAAATTTGAAAATGAAGACCATGAAATAAAGGTTGCCCCGAATTGCGAACAGCATACTGCTTCATAAACAAATCAACATCATCGAAATCGGGTTTTTCTATCAGCTCACTATTTACCAAAATGCCATTGGCGTTACCAGAAGCCAATGCGTAGATATCTCGAATAGCTTGACTTTTGCCAACATTATTTGGGCCAACAAAAACAAGAATTGAATCAGGGCTTAAAGAGATTGAATCTCCTGTATTTAATGTAATCTGGCTGACGTAAGGCATCTGCATAATTAACTCCAAGCTCTGCACGGTAATTGTCCATCAACAAATTATCTGATCGACTAATAGCCAGTCATAAATAATGAAACATAAATCGATGTTGGTTGAGTGCTAAAAAATATTAGATAGAAGGTCTCGATTATTAGATGTTATCAGTTGAACGCAAATAATCAGCCGAAGCTAATTATTTGCGTAATAACGTATTTGCTTCTTCTAAATACAAAAGGGAGGGTTGTATCGATGTGTCCGATACAATCCTCCCTTGAGACGGTGAAATGTCGTCAGCCGATGGAGTGCAGCCCGCCTCTCCCCTAGTCCCGCTTAAACAGATCCCTCGTGTACACCTTGTCCGCCACGTCCGCGAGCTCGTCGCTCCAGCGGTTCGCGACGATCACGTCGCAGCCGGCCTTGAAGGCCTCCAGGTCGTGCGTGACCTCGGACCCGAAGAACTCCGGCGCGTCCAGTGTGGGCTCGTAGACCACCACGGGCACGCCCTTGGCCTTCACGCGCTTCATGACGCCCTGGATGGAGCTCGCGCGGAAGTTGTCGGAGTTGGACTTCATCGTCAGGCGGTAGACGCCCACGACCGGCTTCGGCTTGCCCTCGTAGACGCGGTCCCACACCATCTGCAGCACCTCGTCGGCGACGAAGTCCTTGCGGGTGCGGTTGGCCTCCACGATGGCCTCGATCAGGTTCTGGGGAACGTCCTTGTAGTTCGCCAGCAGCTGCTTGGTGTCCTTGGGCAGGCAGTAGCCGAAGCTGGGGCAGTCCCAGTTTAGCCCGATACGCGGTAACGAATGGTTGTTCTACTTAGACCCACTCTTAATTCCCAAGAAATTGTTTTACGGCTGCTTCAATCAACGGAATGACAATTGACGCTAATGGGCCAACGTTCTTTGCGATAGCCGAAAGCTTTTCAATCTTTTCGAGAAAGTCCTTCTTATCATCCCTTTTTGAGGATTTATCTAGATCAGCGATTGCGCTCAGGGCGACATTCCTGTCTTCATCACTTAGTTCAAGTTTAAGCACCATCTGAATGGCATTAGTTGAATTCATAGTCGACGAGGAAGTAGATGAGGACGCTGAAGTTGAAGAGCTGCTCGGATTATTTGAGACGTTATTGGTGAATACGGGGTTTACATTGATATTCATTGGAACCTCCTGGTCCAGAAACCATCCTTCGAAGTAATTCCACCCGTCGTCGGTAATTGAAACTAAATAAGGGATATTGCTTGACCATTTAACTCGCAATAGGCTATTGCGAGACAATTCACGATAATCTTCGACTCGATTTCTTACATATGAAGGCCCCTGATGAGCTTTAGCATTATCGTCGCAGCACAATATATTGAGAAGCTCGTCTGCGCCATCGCTTATACGCTTGAATCTTCTTCTGGCTTGGCGCGTTCGACTATAGTGCTCGCGTCCAGAAGGGCGCAATGCTTCAACATATGCCATTGTATTGGACATATCGGTTTGCATAGATATCATTCCGCTATCGCGAAGCGCCAAGAGATGCTTCGTGATTTCCAAGTCTGTCAGATCAAGCGGAAGTTGGTCTTGGCGCATCCAAACAATAGATAGCGCCATCTCCTGCTTTGCGTTTAATTCAAACATGCATCACTCGTTTCCCACTATTGGATTTGTTAGTTTACGGCAGGTTTCATTACTTGAGGATAAGACATTGTAAAGACAAATATCCGCGTCGAATCAAACCAGCTCACCAAGAAGCTCGATAGGTGGGTCGGATGGCACGTACTCACGATCAGTTTTTTCTTGCCGGCCTAGACGCGATGACATTCTACTTGCACGTTCTGTTTAATTCGCTTGAACAATGCCACTTCCTTTAATTCAAACATGGCACATTGGCCTGTTTTGATTCGGCCCCAAAGCCAATCAAGCTCTTCTGCCGCTTTTTGGCCTAGCTCAACTTCATTGTCATCAAGAAGCTTATCGGTCTCAACGCAAATAAAATCTGACGCAATAGAAAACGAAGTAATGAATGAGCTAACGGGAGAATACTCATGCGATGTATCAAGACTAGCGAGATGACAGATCTCCGCGAGTGGAACGTTGACTCCGCCAAGCTGCTCGGCGTAAGCACTCATGTCTGAAAGGTACAGACCGCTTGATGGTCTTGCCGAATTACTAAATGCATCAAGCATGCCGTTTATATGAATGGCAATTACTTTTTCTGAGAATAGTGCAGTGAATAAAACAGCAGTTGCCTCGTATAACGTTAACTTATCTAGCTCATCAAGAATGTCTTTGATGTTAGACAAATCAATATAGTGCAGGTTTGAGACATAATATGTTGCCTCCTTCAACTGAGGAAATGTTGACTTAATCGCATTCACCCAATTGCGGTAGAAATCCGTCTTAATGTAATGCTCAACAAAATCGCTTCCCAAACAATTATCAATAAAGTATTGTCCGAATTCGATTGTCATACAATCAGGGAATCTGTATTCGCATTCGGGATCGCTCAGTAATATGGGGAAAGGATCGACGGCAAGTCGAAAAATTGCACAGACCTTTACAGTAGTCGTGAAATAATCGGTGAAATCCTCTCGAATATGCTTCGCGCTTTCGGGAACCACCTCGTAAGGCTTGGTATAAAAGGATTCGTGGCCTTGTTTGTGAATATACTTGTTCGCCCTCTTATTGAGCTTGCTGATTAGCTCATCAATTTCGGGCATTTGTTCAAGAAGGTCTCGATATTCAATATCTTTTGAACGCAGCATTTTGGACAGTTCGCTAAATGAGGGGAACCTGTCGAGCGAGACCCATTTCTCATATTTAGCCTTGCGCTCAGATTCTTCTAGATTCGAAAACAACGTACCGACAAGGATGATCTCTCCAGCTTGTCTAACTGAATAAAAGGCAGCGTCGAAGTAACCTTGATGAATTAGATCTAGCGAGTTAGCCAAAAGCTGACAGGATTCAAGTAAAAACTGGTTGAAAGATGGCGTAGAGACTAAACCACTAACGGATTCCGCCAATTGTCCTACGCAGCCATAAAGACGACTGTAAGCGAGCTCATCCTCCCTTGCCACGTACCGCAGTGGATGATGTCTCCAGCTGAACATCTGACTATTTATGTATTCGTCCTTAAAGTTCACCTGAGTCAGCTTCCAAATCTAATTCCGGCACAGGGTTCTATTCTAATTGGTAACGTTTTCAAACTCGCAGCAATGAAAGCTGGCGGGTCTTGCGTTTCTTTAGAGCTTAAGAGTTTTTGATCAATGGACTAATAGCATTGAGATTAGATGCGGCATCGACCGTCTTAGGCACCCAATTATTAGCTCAGCGCCATATAGAGCCTGTTAGTTTTATTTGGTGCTGAATCGCACCTCGTATCTTTTGCTGACATAGAGTCTTGTATGAAGCGGCAAGAGCATTTTCTTTCTCAAAGAGTTCTTTCCGTTGATTGGGCTCATCTAACCTTTCATAAGCCTGTTCAAGCGTCCATTGATATTCCCTTGCATTCTGGAGCATCTTATTAAATAGAATCTGATACTGATACATTGAAAACAAAAGGGATTGGTAAGCTTCTATGAATTCGGCAATTGCCTCTCCGCTCTTTCCCTTGAAGCAAAATCTCGCCTCCATGGCGATCGATCTCATTTCATCAAGCTTTAAATGCAATTTGAGTTGAAGGTCGGCATCTAACACCTTATTAATTGAGGCTGAAATTGATTGCAGGTACGTAGTGTTAGTCAGCCATACAAATAGTAGGTCGATAGCCATTTGCGGTTTGTCATCATGTTCCAAGTTCTTCGCGTTTTTTGCGTAAACACTCATGAGTTTATCGACGGTTATCCATATATTTAAACGTCGATTGAATAGAGACTGTTTATTGCTGAGACGAGCTTGGTAACAAGAAATGAGCAACGCGATGATTGCCTCAATCGCTGAGATGTACTCAGGTAGATTCGTTAGATCTATCGTCTCCTCCGCAATCAAAAATCAATTGGCAATACTACAATTATCGTTCTGCATTCAGGATTCTTTAATTCAGCTCCCAAATAGTGGGACTATGCGATCACTGACGCGCCTGGAAGTTCCGGGTCAACCTGGCCTGGGACAGATGGTACCCGATCGCAAGGGTGGTGCGCCATATCCTAATGACCGACGCGACCTACCGCAGCTTAGGGCAGGCGCGTTGTCGCACGATATCTAAACCGTTAGAAATACAAATAAATGATACAGATTCTTATTTGCATGACTGCCCGTATAGAGACTTGCAGGCACTTGCTAAAAAATCAGGCTCACATAGACATAACTAATGTGAGCCTGATTCTAAATCAAATTATGTAATCATCATGACCCTAGCAAAGGGTCCTTCATTTGTTTTGTTTAGTCAAATACCAAATAGCGAAGACGCATTCAAGTGCCTACGGTAGGTTTAGGTTGGATCGCAAGTTGACGTAGTCATTTTTTGGACCAACCTAAGTCAAAACTCATGGAGAGAGTTTACGTGGAAGTAGCTAAATTTCGGCTTCCGTTATTCGCAAGTTGCTGCTTGCGTTGTAATTAAATCAATGAAAGAAAAGCATGCAATTGAGATACTGACCGCTATCACCTAGACGAATGATAGTCACCACTCCCCCATGCTTCAGATTACAGCATGATTAATGGGTCGAGTGTATATCTAAACGAGTCTACCTCGCTACGCCTTCACCACAGGTGTCGCTCCCGAGCTTGATAGGCGACAGTTCGATGTGGTCTTTACTTGCGTCGAATTGGCCCAGCAGGCCAGCTATGGCGGCGGACACACTATCATCGATGTAAAGACCGCATTTGCCTCCACGCTCAGCTGCTCGCGCGAACTCGACGAGCTCGTTGCGAATTCCCTCGCCGTCAAGCTGGAAGAAATACCGCTTGTTTTGAGAAGGATCCTCTTTGCGTACCTCGAAGTAGTCTGTTTTCCACCAGGGAGCGGGTACGTAAATGTAGCCATCCGTGCCGGAAACCACAAGCGACCCCTCAGATTTAGCCGCCTTGCCGAAAACCGCCTCGCCGTAGCCATCCTCGAATGCCAGTCGGATCTCACCAAACGCGTCAAAGCCAGCGTGACCTTCAAGGTCGGCCCTTACAAAATCGGCTGATTGATAATTAGTTCCGAGTAGCTGCAAGATGGGCAGCAACGCTGCTGGACCCCAGGCTTTGGAGCTCGACCACTTGCCCTCAACGCTCGAGATGTCCTCACTGCCAAGATCAACAAGGCTGGTGCATACAGCGCGCACCGACAGAACTCGTCCAATGTGACCACTCTTGGCGAGCAGAAGCAGTCGATGGTAGGCCGTTGAATACGCCGTCTTGATCGCGTCGGCCAAAACGAGGCCCTTTGAGCGTGCGAGCGCCTGCAGTTCCTGGCACGCCTCACGCGTTGAGGCAATGGGGCTCTCACATAGAACATGTTTGCCCGCCTCAAGCGCTCGCTTAATCTGTCCATAGTGCTGATTGGGATGCGATGCAAGGTAGATTGCGTCGCATCGACCGACTATCTCATCGAAATCATTAACCTGTTCGACTAAGCCACAGCCTGCGAGGCTTCCATCACTGTCGATCATCGCGCAGGTGGGGTCAACGCCATTCACGAAGGCACTTTCACGCAGATACTTATCCACTAGCACACGCTTGCCCACGTACCCCATTCGTAGATGTCCACTTTCGGCGCGAAGCTCGGTGCTCGAGACGCCTTGCGTGCGATCAAGGTAGACTACCTCACAGTATTCCCTGAGATAGTCGAACTTACCAACCCAGTCAGAGCCTACGGTGAACACATCAATTCCCATGCGTCTGATGTCGTCAATCTTCTGGCCCTCGTACTCTTCAACGATTACTTCGTCAGCAATCCCGAGCTCTTGGACAGAACGCATGCGCTCGTTGAGGGTTTGGGAAACGTTAATCTTCCCGCGCACCTTGTCGAAGCCATCGGCGGTTACGCCCACGACCAGGTAGTCGCCGAGCGCCTTGGCGCGTTCCAGCAGGCGCACATGGCCCCGGTGCAGAAGGTCGTACGTTCCATATGTGATCACTTTCCTCATGGGCCTCACCTTCCCTTTCGTGGCTTGTTTAGTAATTGCCGCAGTGCTCGAGCTTCGCGACGTGGAAGGCTTTCTCCCACCCATGGGCCTCGTACCAAGGCCACAGTGGCTCTATGTAGCAGTACAGCAAAGGTATGAGGCCGCGCGCGGCCACTTCGACGGCCAGCGATGAGAGCACCCGCGCCCCGACACCCTTCTCCGCGCCAGGGCGAGCCTTGAGCCCGGCGCAGACGGCAACATCGTCGGACTCGGCATAGGTTGCCATATGCGCAGCAATTCCTTCGCTATCCCTAATGACTATGCTCCTGCAGCCCTGAAGCCGCTCTCTCTCACGCAACTGAGCCACGAGCGCGCTGACGTCGTAGTGCTTGCCAATCTCCTCGTCGCCGCAGATGAGCCTGGCTATCTCAGGATAGTCGGCCTCGGTCGCCCTGACCGCCGCGGGGTCTGGTACCTGAGTTCCGTCAGCCCGCATAACCCACCCCTCAGACAAACTGTAGTCGGCGAGCACGGTGGCGAGCTCTGCCGCTGCACTGTAAGAGGTCTGGACCATGGAGGGGTCCATTTTCTCAACGAGGGTCGCGACGGCCCGGATTGCGCGGTGGCCTGCCTGCCCGCAGAAGACGACCTGGAGTCCGTCATAATATCGGTAAACGACCGCCTCGAGTCGGCTTTCGTCGAAGACCTCCCAGCACGCAACGTTGTCGCCCTCGAACCCGTAGGTCAGCGCATCGATAAGTGCGTAGGGGTTTTCAACGCGCTGACCTTCCAGAACACGCCGCAGGCCCTCGTCCCAGCAGGCCACTTTCTTCACATTCACGTTCGTTTTCCTTAAAACTCGTAGCTCGATACCGGAGAGTGCTGCCCTCGGCGGTCCTCGGGCGGCAACTGCATGTAGTCGCCATAGATGTAAGTGAGGATCGCGTCGAAGTCACGTGTCCCCATCAAACGTTTCCCTTCGAACTCGTACTCCGACAGGTCCTTAAACCACTCCTTAGGCATCGCGTAACGCTCTTCGAGCGGATTTTCTCGATAGAGGGTACCGGTAGCTGGAAACAGCAGCGTCCTTACGCGGTTGGGGCTGTCGTCCGTGCTCTTGCGCTCCATTGGAGCGGCTAGAGCATAAACCGCCTTTGCGGGTATCTTGGACAACAGCGAGAACCAGGCCCTGAGCGGAGCCGACACGCGGGGGTCGAGTCTGCCGACCTCAGACCATAGGACCTTGCGCAGGCACATGCACCAGAAGTCCTGCAGAATTTGGCCGCCCACACCAAGAGGCACGTCGTCCATGGGGAACACGTCGACAAAGACTCCTGTTTTGCACTTCAAGTGCTCCTGTCCGACCCTCACGTACTTCGTTCCGGTGCGCCTGAGCTTGCCGTACCCCCACCTGTATTCAGGATCGCTCAGATGGTCCTGGAAGAAACAGATGGACGGGTCCATCTCATGGGCGACAGAACGGAACCTCTCGTAGTCCTCACGAAGCATTGCAATATCAGCATCATCATCCCAGGGGATATAGCCCTTGTGGCGCACTGCGCCAAGGAGCGTCCCGCCGAAGATTGTGTACGCAATCCCGTGAGCGCGACACACGCGGTCGAACTCCACGAGCATGTCGAGCTCCAATAGCTGCATGCGTCGGAAGTCCTCTCCTTCTATGACCTTTACCTGTTTCATCTGCGCCCCCACCTAGAACAGACCCTCGGCCGATAGCGAGGTCAGGCAGTCGATAAGCCTGTCGTTGTCCTCCTCTGTGATGGCACCGATGTGCCCGATGCGGAACACCTCGTCGCACAGCGCGCCTCCGTTTGGGCACAGCCACATGCCGTACCCGGTTTTGGCGCGCTCGATGATTGCCTTTGCGTTGCTCGCGGGGCAACGGAGCGCCGTCACTGCATTGGAGGGGTTCTCGGGGACCATCTCGAGTGTGGTGCTCGTCAGGGCGTCACGCACGGCCTTCGCGCGCGACGCGATCTCGGCGCGCTCCGCGTCGATCCCGCGCGCCTCGATCGACCTCAAACGCGCATTGATCTCAAGCAGCGTGTTGACAGCAGGCGTCCAGGGAGTCTGCCCACGCTCGCCGTTGCGCAGGGCTTCCTTTAGGCTCAAGTAGGAGCAAACCTCGGGATTCTCCGCTACCCTTTCCTGTCCGCGCGGCGAGAGGGCCATGAGGGAGATGCCCGGGTGGCAAGCTAGCGCCTTTTGCGAACCCGTCAGCACCACGTCGGCGCCGAGAGCCGCCATGTCAATCTCTTCGGCGATGAACGCGCTCACTGCGTCGACGATCAAGAGCATCTCGCGTTCGCGGCAAAACTTGGATAGGAGCCTCATGTCGTACAATAGTCCCGACGAGGTCTCATGCATGTTCACGAGCAACGCACCGCAGCCGGATTCCACCGCATCCTCGAGGTTTTTCCGCGTGACCTGACGCCCGAACTCAAGCCCAATCTCGTTGACGTTGTGCCCGTGAAGTTGGCATAAGTCGACGAACCTCTGCCCGAAACTACCGCCATTGACGACGGCAACACGCTCAGCGGGTGCTAAGACACTCATCACAGCGGCCTCCATGGCACCTGTGCCCGAAGCCGTCAGGAACACACAGCGCGAGTTCCTAGGAGCGGACAGCAAGCCCAGCATGATGCGCTCGTTCTCCAGCATCACCTGAGAGAACTCTGGCGTACGGAAATAGGGCGCGTTCTTGGCTGAAACTTCCAGTACCTCGCTAGGGCTCATAACCGGTCCCACAGTAAAGTTAAGCATCTGCATTCTCCAAATCTCTAGTTAATTCAGATTTCAATTAAAAGGTGAAACCATCACCCGAAACCAATGGCGGCAGCTCTAAACACGCCTAATGATTGAGTAAACGTGGTGCCCCATACGCTCCTCTTTTGGCGGCAGCTGCATATAATCACCAAAGCAAGACCTCAGCAGCGGGTCATAGCCGCTAGGCACGGGTACGTCCATATCCTCAAAAGGCATATACACGGTGTCTTCGAACCACGTTCGCTCAAAGATGCTCGATTCCGGAGTTCCGGCCCATGAGATAAGGCCAACGTACTTTCTGGAATCGAACGAAGACTCCGTGCACAGAGTATTAAGTTGTTCCTGGTACCTCTCAGGCTTTCCTAGCATTCGGCTCAAAATATACTTAGCTAGTTTTTTTGCTGGATTGATATCTCTGTTGCAACAATCAAAATTGCACGCCTGTAGATAGCGCAACATCAGCTTGTGTGCTGCTCTCTTTTTATCCAGAGCTTCGCTCATGTTGTCGGCTAGGCCGTCCAACGGGTAAATATCGATGAAAGTCCCAAGTTCATCGACCTCGTTGCCGTACTCCCCTACCATCTTGTATTCAGGATTAGAGATGCGCGTTATAAGGAACGGCCTTCTCAAACCGATCTCCGGTTTCACGGGCGTGTACTTGTCGAGTTCTGGGAAGCGTCCATCGAAGCAAGCTAAGAACCGCTCGTAGTCTGAACGGGGCATCGCGATATCTAAGTCATCATCCCAGGGAATAAACCCTTGATGTCTCACAACGCCGATGAGGCTTCCGTACATCAGCCAATACGTAATACCTTCGCGTCTGCAAACAGTATCGATATCTTTCAGAATCTTTAGGGACTCTAGCTGAATATCCCTTAGCTCGAGCTCCCCCTCAACATGCGGTGCGCTGGACTGCATAAGTCCCATAAAAATCATTTCCTTTCACAGTTATTATGAAAATGCAACGTGCGGGACACCGTCACCTACGGCCTTAGTTTTTTCATGGTCCCTACCAGTTCGTGGCGGAAAAAGGTCAGAAACGCCAAATAAATCGCAGAATACAAGCAGAAAGCCGGCACTGGTGATAGTAAAAATGCCGACAGGATGAAACCAACAGTCAGCATGATCTCAGCAGCACCGATGGAGCTTGCAGGGACCTTCATCAGACGGTTCATGTAGAACTCTGACCACAGGCTTCGGGCGACAATCACTACTGTCATAACCGAAATGACTGCAAAGACGGAACCAAAAGCGTAGACAGCTAATAGGGTAAGGATTAAGCAGGTAAATGCGGATACCATGTTTACAAGCAGCATCACGCGTTCTCGCCGAAGAACGTTATAGTAAGTCACGCCAGTGATGTTGTACTTGCTGTCAAAAACACAGATGGGCAGAAGGAATATCAGGTAAGTAAATGTACTTGAGTAGTCGGGCAGCCACATCGATAGCAACCAGACCATCGGGAAGTACAGAGCGTAAACACCCGGAAATAAAAGCCCCATGGCGTCACGCGCGGCGCGGTAGAACCTTCGAACCTCATCAAGTGTCGCTTGCCGCAACGAGGGGAAAAGAACCATGGAGGCTTGCGAAACGAACGCAAGGAAGAAGCTCACAAGAGAAAGGGCGAGCGACAGCTTGCCGAATGTCTCAATCCCCCACCGCGCATCGATGAAAACACGACCGATACCAAGGATTAACATGCTCATCACATTCGCGAGCATCATTGGAAAGCCGATCTTGATGCTCGCCCATCCAAGCCGCGACGTCCGGCGAAGGCCAAGCCACTCAGCTTCCCAAAAGTCGCGCAGGTTCCATGCGCAGTAGCCCAGCTGCATCAAAGTGGAAGCCGTATAAGCAAATACGTAGGGATAAAACGAGTCTATCCTCAAAACCAGCAGTACCAATAGTGGCACCAAGAACGCCAAGCGCTCTATAATCGTTGAGAACGACGACTTCTTCGTCTCGTTCATGCACTGCAGCTCATTCATCATGAAAGTCGCCAAGTTCTGAAGTACTAGGTAAATTGCGGTCATAACCACAACGAACGTACGCTCAGCACCGGTTTGTAAGAAGCTGGACAAAGAGACGATTACGATGGCCATGAATGTCTGGTAAAAGACACCGAAGAGCATCTGGCTCTTAATCGATGCCTTGTCCATCTCTTCTCGCTTCTGACCACCGGTCGTCAGGTAGACTCCCGAGGAAAGACCCAAGTGGAAAAATCCAACATAGCTTACGTAGAAGATATATAACTGCCAGTAACCAAACTGCTCAACACCAAGCAGCTTCGGGACAATCATCGTCTGAATAACTGATAAAGCAAGAGTAACGCCTTGGGCCAGAAAAGCGACACTCATGTTTTGCAAAATAGTTTTCTTGTTCAAAAGGAATCCAAATTTTTAATAATTAATAATTAAATCAAGCAAGTCGAATAGCCATGAACGCTCTCATGTTTTTGATCGAGCCAGACTAAGCGTATTAAATTGAAGCTATCACCCCCTGCAGGCAAGCACCGCGTCAACAAGCAAGCCTTTCCATGTGGCATAAAAAGACCTGTGCCGTAAAATGGAGGAGAATTCTCTCAGCCCTCTTGATGTAAGGAATGAGATTCTGAAGTTCAACCATGAATTTATATCGTCCAATAGTAATTCATCCGCTTTTTCCAAGGTCTTTTTTTCAAGGCCAAATCGCTTCATTAATCGGACTCGATCAATTAAATCCTCGACATCATGTATTCTGTCTTCACGCGTCATCTTCTTTCTAGCAGACGCGTTGGCTGCATGTCGGCGAAACTTTACGAGCCTTTTGTCATACAAAGCTAATGTGCCTTTTACCTGGGACAGCTCCCAAAGCATGGCGTCGTGAGCCCAAGATTCTTTCCAGAACGGTTCAATTTCGTTTGCGAAAGTCTTGCGAATACAATAAGCGCAGCCAGGTCGGGTAACGTATATCGATTTAGCATTAATTTGCTCGTGCAGGAGAGCACCATCATTGGCGCCGTTTCCGACATTTGGAACCTTTTTTGATCCGGTTTCATAGAAGGGCTCGACATCGCATGCTAAGACGTCAATTTCTGGATGGTTTTCCATCAGAAATGCCATCTCGGATACTTTAGAGGGTAGCCAAACATCATCTTGGTCGCACAAGAAAATTAAATCGCCGGTTGCATGCATAATTAGCTTATGGAAGTTGACCTTCCATCCATTGTTTACTGCGTTTACCGCAACTGACCACTTTTCAAGCTTAAAACGATCAATATAACTGCGAATAATGTCATATGTTCCGTCTGTCGAGCAGTCATCACATATTAATACTTCGTCAAAGGTCCTATCTTGAAGCCTAAGTGAATCAAGCTGCTCATCGATATATTCAGAACCGTTATAACTTGAGAGTACAAGAGAGATACGCAAAGTCACTAACCCCTTTCCTCAATGTACAACCGGCTCTCCGTTTCTTTTTTTTCATTACCCCTAGTCCTTGTCGTAAAAAATGTGGTCAGGAGATCGATAGCAATTACCGCGAAGGCACAGACCCAAAGTGGGCCGGAAAATACCGTGTCATCGAAAATGCTCCAAAGTGGTCCTTGGATTGCAAGAGAATATGTAATTAGCTTAGTAAGTGATGAAAGGCGCTGCCAATTCAGCATTGCCTTTACAAGTAGAGAGACAAGACCGTAAAAAAGGGGGTAAATTACAATGCCTAAAATTGAAAAATCCTGGAAAGCATCCATTAAAAAAGAGCCAACAGTTAAGCCAGGATCTGTTGCCATGTACGAATAGACAACAGTACTTGACCCTAACCACGAGGAAAAAGTCGTATCGAATCCGAGAAAGTTAGAGAACAATTTGATAAATGGATAAAACAGATGCGCACCAAATGTTGGTGTTTTGACAACGATGTTGTCGAGGGCATAGCGAGCGTTTTCAAGTGGTGAACTGATATAAATATATAACCAGGTAAAGCCATCAGGTACATCAACGTTCATCTTGTATTGACTAGACACGCTCGAAAAAAGGGTCGCAGTTCTAATCGAGCCAAAGTAATCAAATGCAAATACGACAGCGACAAATACACCGACAAGAAGAAGAAAAGTTTTACCGGAAACCTTTGTTTTCCCAGTGCGTTTTACGTATAAAAGCAATTCAAACAAAAGGCAGCCTGTAAGAATCCAAACGATAGGCCCACGACTCAAATCACAGGCAGTAAAATAAAGAAAGGCTACAAACAGCAATAGGCTAAAAAATTTTGACAGCTTTTGTTTTGCCATTCTTCCCACAAGATAAAAACAAATCGCAATTGGTACAGAGAGTCTGTAAAAATAGCCCCCTTTGAAATCTACTTTCATGCCAGCATTGTTGCTCAACCCTCTAAGTTGCCCTGCGTCAGCATTAGCCTTAAAAGCAAAAAAGGCCAATATTGCAATTAACGCTAAAAAAAACCAATAAATGATATTGTTTGGGATTTTTAACTCTCCGAAACACTCTTTCAATAAAGAGACATCCTTCCGACTGTTGGATGCGAAAAACCAAAATATAACGAATACAATTAGCGAGACAGCATTGATTAATAAACTGGGATGATATAAATCTGATAAGGCGAAATCATAGAGCCCCGTTCCTAAACTCCAGATCATCATTCCGATTCGATTCAAATCTAGAAAGAAAAGAACGCCATCATCTTGATACCAGTTATAGCAAATCAAAATGAATACAATAATCCATATAAAAGCAACGAAAAACAAACTAATCACCGTATGTAATGGCTCGCTAAAAATCCCTAGTTAACAATCTGCAATTGTTTTGACTAAAGACAGTTCTCATATAGGGCTATTAAATTTCGATAATAAACTTCGTCCGAGAGAATCTTCGGCTTCGGCCTCAGAGGTCGCTCCAGCATCTTCTTCATCGCGCGTTCAAGATCCTCAACATCCCCAGTTTTGAACAGAAGGCCGTTTACACCTTCTATGACATAGTCTCGGGCAGCACAGCAATCCGGCACGATGCATGGAACACCCTGCTCAAGCATCTGAAGGGGGGTGAGCGGGGCCGCTTCGTGCCATCGCGACGGTTGCACCATCGCGATGGCACGAGCGGCCCCGCGCAATCCCATTTCTTCGGGCTTAAGCCAACCAGTGAACTCTACGTTATAAGAGAATCGTTTCTTAAGGTCGGACAGCATTTCACCGTCACCAATAACGATGCCTCTGGCGCCAATAGCGGTAACTGCTTCACAGAATAAATCAGCCCCCTTTTCTGGGCTGATTCGACCTATATACAAGAAGCGGTCACGAACTTGTTGAGTACCACTGTTATCGAACTTAATATGATCAACTGGATTGCGCAGGACCTCATAGGGATACTTGCTGTGCAGGAACGGAATAAGAATATCGCGGCAATATTCAGACACAAACGCATAGTGAATGTTTCGATTGTTGCGAACCCAACGGTCCTGCTGTGCCTGACGAGCAACCCGCCATAGCTTTTGAGCATAAGAGCGTTTGTCACAGTTGTGGCAAACGCAAGCGCCCGACATGGGTTTACGCTCACAGATACGTTTCTCGTTATAATCATAAAAACCACCGTTGGGACAAACGGAGAAGTAATCATGGACAGTTAGAAGAACTGGGTTGCCTTTCTCAGTTGCCGCGGCAAAAACAGCACTGCTCAAAACCTTTGTCCACGTATGTATATGGATGATGGCGCCCTTCAGATCATTGCGATTTAGAAGATCGCTGAATGACATATAGACATACGTGTTCCAGACGCCTTTGCGAATGGCATCGAATTTAGACGGGTTGCTGTTAATGGACGGCATGCCAAGACAAATAGTTTCGACATCGGAAGCAGCAAGCTCATCGCAAACAGGTCCTTCACCGCAGAAGAAAATCACCTTACGTCCCTTGGACGCAAGAAGTAGGGCGGTTTTAACCGCAACAGCAACAGCCCCACCTTCGATATAACCAAAGTCGCTAACGACAACGATGGGCTTATTTTGCATTCCGATGTTCACTAGGATAACAACCCTTTAATGTACTCCTCAAGCTCTTCCTCCCAGCCGGGCATGTGGAAGCCGGCGGCCTCAAGCTTGGACAGGACGAGCGCGGAGTGGACCGGGCGCGGGGCAATGGGGCCCTCGGCGTTCGCGTAGTAGTCGGCGGTCGACACCGGCACGACCTTGTCCCCGTTGCCGTTGGCTGCCTCGAAGACGGCGCGGGCGATGTCCGCCCAGGACTTCACGGCGCCGGAGCCGGTGCAGTTATAGGTGCCGTAGGGGGCCTTCGAGTCCAGCACGTGGAAGATGGCCTCGGCCATGTCGCGCGTGAAGGTCAGGCGTCCCAGCTGGTCGTCCACGACCGTGACTTGCATGAGCTTATCCTCGGGGTCGGCTACACGGTCGGAGAGCGCCTTCATGGTCTTCACGAAGTTGTGCCCCTCGCCGATGACCCAGGAGCTGCGCATGATGTAGTGGCGGGGGCACCCTGCCACGGCGATGTCGCCGGCGGCCTTGGTCTGGCCGTAGACGGACAGGGGGCTGAAGGGTTCGTCCTCGTCATGCACTTCGGCGGTGCCGTCGAAGACGTAGTCGGAGGACACGTGGACCAGGGTGATGCCGTGCCCGGCGCAGGTGCGGGCGAGAAGGGCGGGCCCCGTCGCGTTGGCCTTCCAGGCGGTCACGCGGCCCTCGGGGGTCTCGGCCCTGTCCACGGCGGTATAGGCACCGCAGTTGATCACGGTGCCGTAGAGCGACCAGTCGTACTGCGAATAGGCCTCCGGGTCGGACATGTCGAAGGTATCGATGTCGCAGAAGTCGAAGTCCTTCGCCACGCCGCGCTCCTCGGCAAGCGCGAGCACGGCATGCCCCAGCTGGCCGTTGCAGCCGGTGACGAGGGTGCGCCTGGGCGCAATGGGTACGACGTCCTTCAGCATCGGGTGGTTGAGGTCGGCCTCGGAGACGGTGGCCTCAACCAGCGGGATCGGCCACCCGATGGCGAGCTCGGGGTCGGCGAGGTTCACGAAGGTGTAGGTCCTCTTCAGCTCCAGCGACCAGTGGGCGTCCACCAGGTAGGTGTAGGCGGTGCCGTCCTCCAGGGCCTGGAAGGAGTTGCCCACGCCGCGCGGGACGTAGATGGCCTTGCTCGGGTCCAGGGTGCAGGTGAACACCTTGCCGTAGGTGGCGCTGCCCTCGCGCAGGTCCACCCATGCGCCGAAGACCGAGCCGCGGGCCACGGAGATGAACTTGTCCCAGGGCTCGGCGTGGATGCCGCGGGTGACGCCGCGGCTGTCGTTGTAGGAGATGTTGTTCTGGACGACGCGGAGGTCCGGGATGCCGAGCCCGGTCATCTTGGCGCGCTGCCAGTTCTCCTTGAACCAGCCGCGCGAGTCGCCGTGGACGGCGAGGTCGACGACCTTCAGGCCCTCGATGCCGGTCTCCGCGACGGAGAGGTCCTTCTCGAATGCGATGTCTGCCATCTGGCTCTCCTCTCCTACTGCCCCTGGGCGCGGTAGCGCGCCTCGGTGGCCTCCTTGGCCGGGCGCCACCAGGACTCGTTCTCGACGTACCAGTCGATGGTGGCCTTCAGGCCCTCGGCGAAGTCGGTGTGCGCCGGCCTCCAGCCGAGCTCGCGCTGGAGCTTGGTGGAGTCGATGGCGTAGCGGCGGTCGTGGCCGGGGCGGTCGGCGACCCAGTCGAAGTCCTCGGGATCGCGTCCCATCGCCTCCAGGATCATGCGCAGGACCGTGATGTTGTTCTTCTCGCCGTCGGCGCCGATGAGGTAGGTCTCCCCCATCTCGCCCTTCGTGAGGATGTCCCAGACGGCGCTGGAGTGGTCCTCCGTGTGGATCCAGTCGCGGACGTTCTCGCCCTTCCCGTAGAGCTTGGGGCGCACGCCGTCGATTATGTTGGTGATCTGACGCGGGATGAACTTCTCCACGTGCTGGTAGGGGCCGTAGTTGTTGGAGCAGTTGGAGATCGTGGTGCGAAGCCCGTAGGTGCGGGCCCAGGCGCGCACGAGCATGTCGGAGGAAGCCTTGGTGCTCGAGTACGGCGAGGACGGGTGGTACGGCGTCTCCTCGGTGAACTTGGCGGGGTCGTCGAGCGCCAGGTCGCCGTAGACCTCGTCGGTGGAGACGTGGTGGTAGCGGATGCCGTATTTGCGGACGGCCTCCAGCAGGCGGAAGGTGCCCTCCACGTTGGTGCGCAGGAACGGCTCCGGATCGGCGATGGAGTTGTCGTTGTGGCTCTCTGCGGCGTAGTGCACGATCGCGTCGTGGCCGGGGACGAGCCTGTCGAGCAGCTCGGCGTCGCAGATGTCGCCCACGACGAGCTCGACCCTATCCTCGGGCAGGCCCGCGATGTTCTCGGGGTTGCCGGCGTAGGTCAGCTTGTCCAGGACGGTCACGTGCACGCCGGGGTGGTTGTTCACCACGTAGTGCACGAAGTTGCTGCCGATGAAGCCGCAGCCGCCCGTTACGATGATGTTCCTGGGGGAGAAGGTCTCCTCTGCCATGTTCGTATCTCCTCGGTTCCTAGTACTCGCGCGGGCTGTTGACGATCTCGCCGGCGGCGACCTTCTTCAGGTGCTGCCCGTAGACCGACTTGCCGTAGGCCTTCGCGGCCTCCTCGAGCTCGGCGGTCGTGATCCAGCCGTTCTCCCAGGCGATCTCCTCGGGGACCGAGACCGGCAGGTCCTGGGAGTGCTCGACGGCGCGGACGAACTCCGCGGCCTCGTGCAGGCTCTCCATGGTGCCGGTGTCCAGCCACGCGTACCCGCGGCCCAGCGTCACCACGGAGAGCGTCCCCTCCTCCAGGTACATCCGGTTGAGGTCGGTGATCTCCAGCTCGCCGCGCGCGGACGGCTTGACCCCATGCGCCTTGGCGGCGACGTCGCCCGGGTAGAAGTACAGGCCGGTGACGGCGTAGGAGCTCTTGGGCTCGGCGGGCTTCTCCTCGATGGAGACGGCACGGCCCTCACCGTCGAACTCCACGACGCCGAAGCGCTCGGGGTCGTCCACGTGGTAGCCGAAGACCGTGGCGCGGCCCGACTGCGCGTTCTCGACGGCCTTCTTGAGGTGGCGGCTGAGGCCGTTGCCGTAGAAGATGTTGTCGCCGAGCACCAGGGCGCACGGCTCTCCGGCGATGAAGTCCTCGCCGATGGTGAAGGCCTGCGCCAGGCCGTCGGGGCTCGGCTGCTCTGCATAGGACAGGTTCACGCCGTAGCGCGAGCCGTCCCCGAGCAGGCGCTCGAAGTTGGGGAGGTCGGTCGGCGTGGAGATGACCAGGATGTCGCGGATGCCCGCCAGCATGAGGGTGGACAGCGGGTAGTAGATCATGGGCTTGTCGTAGACCGGCAGCAGCTGCTTGGAGGTCACGAGCGTGAGCGGGTACAGGCGCGTGCCGGACCCGCCGGCGAGTATGATGCCTTTCATTTGCTATAGCCTTTCTTTTCTAGCGGCCCTACGGCCAGCACGGTTTCCCAGAAGGCGTGCGCAGCAGTCGACGCCGAAGGCGATGAACTCGACCAGATTGCCCTCCCTAAGGAGCTGGGAGGAGACCGCCTTGACGAGTCGGCCTCCTTCACCAATCTCACTTGCCTGCATGAGGTCGTCCGCATGCGTTTCGAGAAAGAAACCGACGGCACGGTTGCGGGCAAACTGTTGGGATGGCGTCAAGTTGTGCGAGTGATAGACCTCGGCACGCGGCTCGTAAGCGACCTTCATACCCGAGGCGATAAACTTGGCGGCCATGAGCATGTCCTCGTTGGTGTTGACATGATCGAATCCACCGCATTCGAGATATGCGGTCCGTCGATAGGCAGAACAGGTGTCAGATGCAAAGAACGTCTTAATCCCAAATTTCTCGAGATCGCCTTTAGACCGAACAGACGGTGCGTCGGGATAGTTGAAATCACGAACCAATTGTTCAAAACGACGGGCATTGGCCTTGGGGAGCTGCCTTCCGCTCACAAGCGCGACAGAGTTATCGGCCAGTAACGGTTCGACAAGCGTTTCCAGGTAGCGACTGGAAGCGGGCACAGCATCCTGTGTGAGAAAACAAACGAAATCACCCGCGGTGTGCCTCAAAGCTATGTCGCGGGTCGAACCGTGATTGAATTCCTTACGTTCTATGCGAACGAAGTTAACCCGAGGATGCTTGGCGACCTCGTCAACGGTGCCATCTTCGGAGGATGAGTCAACCACCAAGATATCGAAGGGCCTGAGAGTCTGAGTTTCGATGAGGGTCAAGAGCTCATCGATCTCGCCCGCCGCATTTAGGGTTGGTATGACTACGCTCAAGGAGGGAGCCATCACTTGCCCTTCCTCATTGCCTTGAAGGTCTTAACAAACACGCGGGCGTCTAGGCCAACCGATTGATGGCGCACATAAAATAACTCGCGAGCCTGCCTCTGGCCACTAGCCCACGTTGAGTCATTGCGGTCAGTGGCAGCCCACCAGCCGGTGATCCCCGGTTTGCAGGAGAGCACTTCATCACGGGCATCTCCATACTCGTACGTCTCTTCGAGCGTCACCGGTCTGGGGCCAATGACAGAGAGGTCACCCATGAGCACGTTGATAAACTGCGGCAACTCATCGAGTGAGGTGCGTCGCAGGAAGCGACCAACGCGCGTAATGCGTGGGTCATCGTCGACCTTCTGCTCGCGTTTCCACTGAGCCAGCTGTTCGGAAGTCATATACTTCTCGGGATGCTCATGGGCATCCGACACCATGGTGCGCAACTTAAATATGTATATCGGTTTTCCATTCTTGCCGATACGCTCCTGGCGGAAGAACGGCTTGCCGGGGGTGTCGATCTCAATTGCAACGCATGCAGTCGCAACGGGGATTAAAAGAACTGCGCAAACACCCGCCGAGAAAACAATATCAAATGCACGCTTAATAGCGAGGTAGGCCGGCCCACCTTTCTTGGGGGCGGCACACGACGAGTCCGGCGCAGGCGCCTTATAAGTGCCAGTTGCAACGAAACCCATAGCAGGAGCTGGGCTCTCGACAGGAGGCGGAAACTCTGTTGCCCTAGGAAATCTTGTGACTTTGGGCAAGTCCATTACATATTCTGTTTTATCTGACACGTTCTCTTCCAAGAGTTCGTCCCCGGGTCGGGGATCCTCCCTGTCCTTTGCGGAAATCGCCAGCAGCTAGGCGATTACCTTTTTGAGGTTGCGCATGACGCGCTGCTCGTTTGAAAGCACGGCAAGGCCAACGCGCGTAGTTACGCGTCGGCCGCACAGGTTGAGCTCCAGATAAGCAGTGCATTTACGTCTATTAATGGTTTTGATGAGGCCCTCGTGGCCCAACAGTGGACCTGCCGTCACTACGACCTGGTCGCCGTCTTTTAAGGCCTCGCTCATGGGCACTACGCGGTCTCCTCTATTGGTAAAACTGCCAATGAGCTGGGTCTCTTCTTTTGCCAGCGGCACAAACTGACCGTCCTGGGATAACACCCGGGCAAAGTCGTCCATGCGCAGCAGATACTGTTGCACGGTGCGGGGATCTGCCGTGTCGCAGATAAGGTAACCGGGAAAGAGTGGCTTGGTCGTATTGACCCATTCGCCGTGTATCTTAATCTCGGTTTGATATTGGGGATAAAAGAGCTCTTGCATGGCACTCGCCGGCACCACGCGCTCGATGCGCTCGCGCATTACGTCTTCGCGACCGTTAATGACCTGGATCACATACCACACGAGCACCACCCCCTTGCTGTCTTACGTGTGGCTCACGGGGTTTGGGTATGGCTTCGCCAGGGCGCTTGTGCGCGAAGGCGCTCCATATTCAAACCCTGAGCCCAGTTAGACAAGCACGTGGCTCTGCCCCACCGTGAACGGTATGTATACAAGCAGCGCTGAGGTCATAAGCACGTATCGCAAGAATGTCTACAACCTCAGCTGGCTGCGTGCGAGCCAGTCAAGTGATTTCATAACTGGACCGCACGCAAACAGCTGAAGGACTGCTGTGGTTTGCCATAACAAATCATTGCACTGCCTAAAGCGAACTTATAAATTGCGGTAAAAAGTAGTGCAAAATGGCGCATGGCAATCGATATTGGAGCTCGTGGTTTTTCTAACACCGCCGTTACGGCCGGATGCTGATCGACCCTGCGCTACGTGGCCTATTGGAGCCGTGAGCACAGTTGAACTCATGTAACGTTAGGTATCCTAGCACAAGTTGTTAGCGAAACTGATTTGGGCTGCGTTGGACAACATATCGTTCATTTAACGTGCTAAAGGGGGTTGTTTTGGAATGTTGTTCACGTTGGCGCAGGTTATTGGGGTGCTGGCAATAATTGGAAGCGTTCCTGAAGCCCAACTGGAGCAGCGAGCTGCACTGGTAATTGAGTTTGGATAACAAACTATGTACAGACATGGGAAATAAATTGTGCAACTTTTTGTTAATGTGGGCATGGGTTTGTGGCGCGAGGTATTTTGACATGAAAAAAGGCCTTCGGAATTCCGAGGCCTTTGCAATCACGATGGTGGAGACGAGGGGGATCGAACCCCTGACCTCTTGACTGCCAGTCAAGCGCTCTCCCAGCTGAGCTACGCCCCCGTGACGGGAGATACTATAGGGGAATGTTTAGCTTGATGCAAGGGGGAGTTTTGATTGATTGTCTTACTTACGGGTTTTTCTGGGACGTAGCTCTACAGCTATTTTTGACGGGTATGTAAAACAACTGGTTGGTTTTGTTAGTTTTCTGGTTGAAGAAAGTCTCCTACCAATTTGTTAATCCAATGGTTGGATTTAAAGCGAAGCAACTCATTGAAGTTGTAAAATCTCTGGTTGAAATAGTCTTTGCCGGGGAGGACCGACCAGGCCGAGGAGCTCTCGTTCAACTACGTGAACGAGATTTTGGGTATCGTCAACTACGTGCGCGAAGTATTACACCCCGCCTACACTACCGGGACTGCCCAAGCCGCATCACGATCGCATCATCGCGAGCAGCAGTCTGACGATTGGCCCGCGCATCGACGTCCCGGGACCGCTTTTCGTGACCGAGCCCGACCGCGATGAAGAGATGGTGGTCGAGTTCATCGAACCGAGGACAGGTCTGAGAATCGACGCAGAAACGAGGGAGGTGTTATGAGCATGACAGCAATTGCCGATTGGGAGCCCATGCCCTCTGCGTGTTTAAAATGCAGCGACAACGAATACGGGTTCCCCACCGTCGTCTGCCGTACGCCCAGCAGACTTGTGGAAGAGTGCGAAAACGCCTTCGACGCAGGGCTGCTGCTCGCCGCTTTGACTCTCGTAGTGACCATCCCAGACGTATGCGCGAACATCGGCGGGACGGATTACCGGAAATGGTGCAAGGAGTACCTGGGACTCCCAAACGATGGAAGAAAAATGACCAATGCACGCAAGGGCGAGAAGCGCCCGGATGAGATAAAAGAGGGGTTTGAGACGATAGAGAAGCGAGGCATCTTTACGGCATCGGATCTCTACCAGCTTCGCTGCGCGGTGATCCATGCGGGGTCATCGGTCATCGAAGGAAGGGGCGAAGCGTATAGCCCCTACAAAGCCATCGGGGTTTGCGTACAGGGCGATGCGCGCGGGATTATCGCGAGTTATGGGCATAAAGGAATCGGCCATGGAAGCCAACAGGACTGCGAGTTCGATTGCGTCATCAAGCTTGAAGGGCTCATCTCTCTCATAGCAAAGGGTGTGTGCAAATTCGTCGAGGAAGACCCCGCGCGCGATCGAGAATACTCGACGGGGAAAGGACTCTACCGCCAAGGCGTGGTGGACTTCAGGCCTTTAATCAAAAAGCAAAGTTGTTAAGCAAGCGGTTGGATTTGCATACGAACGGGTTGTTAGATAAGTGGTTGGATTAAACAGAATCCCGTTTGCAGAAACCAGCCAATCGTTTAACAACATCCAAATACTTATTTTACATACCCTTTTTGGCGTTGCCAGAATTAGCTAATTCAGCCCCGTCCCGATAAAACCCTCACGCAAGCAAATAGCCGATTGCGACGCCTTGGTGGACTTGGATCGTGGCTGTTGACCTGACGACGTTGCTGATGCCCGTGTCGGCCAACAGGCCCAGGGGGCTGTGGTCTAGCTCCCATTCTAGGCCGTGTTCGCTTACCTTGGTGTTGGGGGCAATTGCGATGATGGAGAACGTCTTGCCCTCGGCGCCTTCGATGGTCCACGACTCGCCTGCGCGAAGGATGCGGGAAACCACCTTGTCCTCGGCAATCCAGACTGGGGCGTCATCATAGCCTGCAAGCAAGCCCAGCACGGATAGGGCCATATCTGGGCGGCCGCCCGTGGCGCAGGTCGCAACCACTTCGGCACCCGGACAGCGGCGTCGGACGGAATCGAGCGCCAGCGCCAGGTCGGTATAGTCCTTGTACGGGTCGTGGCGCTCAACTTCAAAGTCGGTGGCGGCATCGACCAGCGCGCGGCCTGCGTCGCTCACCGTGTCGGCATCCCCCACATATACGTCGCAGCTCAAACCGGCACCCAGCAGAGCATCCAGGCCGCGGTCCACAGCGATGACGTGGTCGCACTCCCCTGCTAGCCTACGCAACAGATCCGCGCTCGCCACCACGGGCGAGCCGCAGACCACTAATACCTTACAAACCACAGCCCTCGCCTATCCCTCAAAAGTAAGCACACGGGCAAGGTCAAGCTCCTCGTAGCTGTCGATAAAGATATCGCAGTTGCCACGCACTTCGTCGCGCTTCATGCGGCCGTGCGGGTCATAGATGCCCACGCGCTTAAAGCCAGCGACCCCAGAGCTCTTTAGGCCAAAAACGGCGTCCTCAAACACCCAGGCGCGCTCAAACCTACACCCATGACGCTCCTCCAGGCGGCGCAGCGCCAACTCGTACACATCGGGGAACTGCTTGGAGCGCCCCGCCTCGCCCGTCGTGGTAACAAACTCCATGTATGCGTCGAGCCCGGCACCAGCGAGCGCGGACTGCACCAGCTCGGCCGGCGTGGACGTGGCGACGCACATGGAAATGCCGGCCGCCTTTGCCTGCTCCAAAAATGCCATGATCCCCTCGCGCGGCGGCACCTTGGAGTAACCATCGATCAGAATGTCGCTCAGCTCGCGATACAGCTCCTCGCCATTTGCGCCAATGCCCCAGGTGTCGTGGTAGGCCTGGCACTCGTCCTCGAGCGACAAATGCTCAAACTGGGCAAAAACGTCGACCGTCACGTCAACTCCGTGGCGGTGCAATAACTCGGGCTGGGCATAGGCCCAAACGGGGGTGCTATTAACCAGCGTGCCGTCGCAATCGAAAATAAAAGCGACATTGGGAGCGGCGGTCTGGGACATAAATGTACCTTTCGATGTCAAATGGTAAACAACCTGCTAAAAACGTTTTACCAAACGTCAAACCAACAATCTTGAAACCCTAATTGGTAAAACTGTCAAGAGTTTTACCATCGCAATTCTGCCAGTGGTATAAACATGGCGCTCGCCGATTAAACGCCGCCGCAAATCCACTTTTCTCCATAAAAGTAACGAACAGGTGTTATCGTATTTCGTGCCGAAAGTTCCACCGAGCACGCGAGGTGGAACGAATCATAGAACTATCGCCGTCCCTTCGATTCGTGCAGCCTTGGACCTTTCGCATCTAGTCACCAAGGCAACACGCTGCCGCGTCATGATGGGATCAAACGTGAGCGATACAAAGCTAAAGCCAACGGCCAAAAAGCCCGCTACCCGTAAAGCCGCCCCGCACGCACCGGAGCTCTCCAAGGACGATGTCTATCTGTTTGGCATCGGCATGTGGGAGCGCAGCTGGGAAAAGATGGGCGCGCATCCCGACACGCAGAACCGTACGCGCGGCTGGCGTTTTTGCGTTTGGGCGCCCGATGTAAAGAGCGTGCATGTCATTGGCGAATTTAACGACTGGAATGAGGAAGCCAACCCGCTGGTGCCAGTGCATACGAGCGCTATTTGGGAAGGCTTTATTCCTGGCGCCGAGCAAGGCCAGCTCTATAAATACCTCATCGAAACCAACGAGGGCGAGAAGCTCTACAAGGCCGATCCGTATGCTTTTAAGGCCGAGTGCCCTCCGGGAACGGCGAGCGTGCTGTGGACCCTCGATGGCTACAAGTGGAACGACGCCGCATGGCTCAAGCGCCGTGCCGGGCACAATCACATGTCACAGCCCCTTAACATCTACGAGGTGCATATTGGCTCGTGGAAGCGTCACGGCGACGCGCCGCAGGGCGAGCCGGACGAATACGGCAACTATCCCGGCCCCATGGATCCCTTCCCCGCGCAGCGCGGCGAGTTCTACACCTACGACGACCTGTCGGTGGAGCTCGTGGACTACGTGCGCGACATGGGCTACACGCATATCGAGGTCATGCCACTCATGGAGCATCCCTTCGACGGCTCCTGGGGCTACCAGACGACCGGCTACTATGCCGCCACGTCGCGTTATGGCAACCCGCAGCAACTCATGCACTTTATCGATGCATGCCACGAGGCGGGCATTGGCGTGATCATGGACTGGGTGCCCGGCGGTTTTTGCGCTGACTCCCACGGCCTTGCCACCTTTAACGGCCACATGCTGTTTGAGCACGAGATTCACCCCAACTGGGGCACGCACAAGTTCGACTTCGCCCGCGGCGAGGTCCGCTCCTTCCTGGTCTCCAACGTGCTGTATTGGCTCGAGAACTTCCACGTGGACGGCATTCGCATGGACGGTGTGTCCAGCATGCTGTACCTCAACTTTGGCATCGACGATCCGGGCCAAAAGAAGTTCAACAAGTACGGTACCGAGGAGGACCTGGACGCCAGCGCGTTTATCCGCCAGGTCAACTGCGCTGTAGAGGCGCACTACCCCGACGTGATGATGATGGCCGAGGAGTCCACCGCGTGGCCGCTCGTGACCTATCCGCCGCAGGACGGCGGCCTGGGCTTCCACTACAAGTGGGACATGGGCTGGATGAATGACACCCTGCACTACATGCAGACCGATTTTCCGTGGCGCCCCGGCAACCACGGGCTGCTCACGTTCTCCATCATGTACGCCTTTACCGAAAACTTTATTTGCCCGCTGAGCCACGACGAGGTCGTGCACGGCAAGTGCTCGCTGATCGGCCGCATGCCGGGCGACTGGTGGCGCCAGTTTGCCGGCCTGCGCACGCTCGCCTTCTACCAGATGACGCACCCCGGTGCCAAGCTCAACTTTATGGGCAACGAAATCGGCCAGTTTATCGAGTGGCGCTACTACGAGTCCATCCAGTGGTTCCTGACCGAGCAGTACGAGACCCATGCTCACCATCAGGCGTTTATCAAGGCGCTCAACCACCTGTACACCGCCGAGCCCGCCCTGTACGAGCGCGGCTACACCGACGACGGCTTTACCTGGATCGACGCGGATAACTCCAAGCAGTCCATCTTGAGCTTTGTGCGCCAGGGCGAGAACATCGATGACGACCTGGTGATCTTGATCAACTTTGACCCGGCGAGCTACGAGAGCTTTCGCGTGGGCGTGCCGCGCGAGGGCGACTGGGAGGTCATCTTCGATTCTGACCGTCGCGAGTTTGGTGGCAGCGGATACGCCGGTGAGAAACCCTACACCT
This sequence comes from Collinsella sp., assembly GCA_019425015.1. GTDB lineage: Bacteria > Actinomycetota > Coriobacteriia > Coriobacteriales > Coriobacteriaceae > Collinsella. The sequence continues at coordinate 148,596 of JAHYYJ010000004.1, read as the reverse complement.
GCTCGAGCGAGCCCTATCCTTGGAACGGGCAGATGGACTCCATCGAGATTAAGGTGCCCGGCCTGGCTGGCGTGGTGCTTAAGCGCCGCGGTCCCAGCAGCTATAAGCCGCCGGTGGTTGAGGCACCCAAGAAGGCTACTCGCAAGCGCGCGTCGTCGGTAAAGCCCAAGCCCGCGGCTGCTAAGAAGGCTCTGGCCAAGGCGAAGGCTGCCAAGCCCGCTGCCAAGGCTTCGGCCAAGTCCACCACGGCCAAAAAGGCAGCCACCAAAAAGGCCGCTCCCAAGGCTAAGGCAGCTGCCGCTAAGGCTCCTGCTAAGAAAGCGTAACAAAGGCGTTACCACTGTAATTACCCGCCCCGCGGGGGCGTAGGATACAAGTCATAACCGTTCCGGGAGAAACATCCCCGGGGGAAAGGAACGTATGAATAAGATCTTCGACAACAAGCAGGAGTTTACCGAGCTCTATCGCGATGCCGTCATGAGCATCAGCGGCAAGAGCGTCGAGGCCGCCAGCGACCTCGACCGCTTTAACGCCCTGGCCAAGCTCGTGGCCGAGAAGGCGCGCACCGTTGCCACCAAGAGCGACGCCCGCGCCACCGCCGAGGGTAAAAAGCGCGTGTACTACTTCTCGATCGAGTTTTTGATCGGCCGCCTGCTCGACAACTACCTGCTCAACTTTGGCGTGCGCGATATGGTCGCCGAGGCGCTCGACGACATGGGCTTCGATCTGTCCGTCATCGAGAACCAGGAGCCCGATCCGGCTCTGGGCAACGGTGGCCTGGGCCGTCTGGCCGCATGCTTCCTGGATTCGATGGCAGCCGAGGGCATTGCCGGCTACGGCAACGGCATGCGCTACCGCTACGGCCTGTTTAAGCAGGAGATCGTCAACGGCAGCCAGGTCGAGGCCACCGACGAGTGGCTTACCCACGGCTATCCCTGGGAGGTCCGTCGTCAGGATAAGGCCGTGACCATCAAGTTTGGCGGCCGCGTCGAGGGCTTTGAGGAGGATGGCCGCACGTTTTACCGCACGGTGGACACGCAGGATATCCTGGCCGTCCCTTATGACATCCCCGTCGTGGGCTATGCCGGCGAGACCGTCAACAAGCTGCGCGTCTGGGCTGCCGAGCCGGTCGAGGAGCACTTCGATCTGGAGGCCTTCAACCGAGGCGACTACGCCCTGGCCGATGCCGAGCGCGCCGAGGCCGAGGCCATCAGCGCCATCCTCTACCCCAACGACGCCGGCGAGCACGGTCGTCTGCTGCGCCTGAAGCAGGAGTACTTGTTTGTTTCGGCCGGCATCTACAGCCTGCTCGACACCTTTGAGAAGGAGCACGGCGAGAACTGGGAGCTGCTGCCGCAGTTTGTGGCCATCCACACCAACGACACGCACCCCGCCATGTGCGGCCCCGAGCTCATGCGTATTCTCATCGACGAGAAAAAGCTCGAGTGGGACGACGCCTGGAACATCGTGACGCAGGTCGTGAGCTACACCAACCACACCATCCTGCCCGAGGCCTTGGAGAAGTGGCCTATCGGCACGTTCTCCAAGCTCCTCCCCCGCGTGTACCAGATCATCGACGAGATCAGCCGTCGTTGGCACGAGTCGTTCGACACCACGAAGGAGGGCTGGCAGGAGCGTCTGCGCCAGACCGCCATCCTGTGGGACGGCGAGATTCGCATGGCCAACCTGTCTGTGATCTGCAGCCACAGCGTCAACGGCGTGGCCAAGATCCATTCCGACATCATCAAGAACATCGTGCTCAAGGACTTCTATGCCCTGACGCCCGAGAAGTTCAACAACAAGACCAACGGCATCTCGCACCGTCGCTTCTTTGCCGAGGCCAACCCCACCTACGCCAAGCTCGTGACCGAGGCCATTGGCGATGGCTGGCTCAAAGACGCCTTTGAGCTTGAGAAACTCAAGGAGTTTAAGGACGACACCGAGTTCCTGAAGGCCGTGGGTGCCTCCAAGCGCGCCAACAAGGAGCGTCTGGCCGCCTACGTTAAGGCCGAGACCGGTCTGGTCATCGACCCCAACACCGTCTTCGATGTCCAGGTAAAGCGCTTCCACGCCTATAAGCGCCAGCTCATGAACATCATGAAGGTGATGGACATCTACAACCGTCGCATCGCCGATCCTAACTTCCACGTGACGCCGACAACCTTCATCTTTAGCGGCAAGGCTGCCTCGAGCTACACCTTTGCCAAGGAGACCATCCGCCTCATTAACTCCGTGGCCGACGTCATCAACAACGATGCCCGCGTCAACGAGGTCATGAAGGTCTGCTTTATCCCCAACTTCCGTGTGAGCAACGCTCAGCTCATCTACCCAGCCGCCGAGATCTCGGAGCAGATCTCCACGGCCGGCAAGGAGGCCTCGGGCACGTCCAACATGAAGCTCATGATGAACGGCGCCATTACGCTGGGCACCCTCGACGGCGCCAACATCGAGATCGCCGACCTGGCCGGCCGCGAGAACGAGGCCATCTTTGGCCTGACCGCTCCCGAGGTCGAGCAGCTCTGGGCATCCAACAGCTACTTTGCGTGGGATACCCTCAACGGCGACCGCGAGCGTCTGGGCTGCGTGATGGACGAGCTCAAGGACAACACGTTTGCGGGTCTTTCGGGCAACTTCGAGAGCATCTACAACGAGCTCATGAACAACAACGACCCCGACCTAGTCATGGCTGACTTCCGTAGCTACGTGGATGCATGGGAGAACCTCACGGGCAGCTACGGCGACCAGGAGACCTGGAACCGCAAGGCCCTGCTCAACACCGCCTCGAGTGGCTGGTTCTCGTCCGACCGCACCATTCGCGAGTATCGCGACGAGATCTGGCACGCATAAAGCGCGCGAGCTCCCTTTGCCGCACGGCATTACTCGACGGGCGTGACAGTGCGCCGCGCCCGTCGCTAATGGGTTAGGAACATCGATGACAGAAGGAGAAATCGATGAGTAAGAAAGAATGCATCGCGATGCTCCTCGCAGGAGGACAGGGCAGCCGATTGGGGGCACTCACCCAAAAGATCGCCAAGCCGGCGGTTAGCTTTGGTGGCAAGTTCCGCATTATCGACTTTTCGCTGTCCAACTGCTCCAACTCGGGCATCGACACGGTGGGCGTTCTGACGCAGTACCGTCCCTACCTGCTGCATGCCTACGTGGGCTCCGGCGAGGCGTGGGATCTGGACAGCCGCGACGGCGGCGTGTCGATCCTGCCGCCGTACGAGACGCAGACAGGCGGCGCCTGGTATGCGGGCACGGCCGACGCCATTACGCAGAACCTCGACTACATCAAGGCCAACGACCCCAAGTACGTCCTGATTCTTTCGGGCGATCACCTGTATCGCATGGACTACCGCAAGATGCTCAAGACGCACATTGAGAACAACGCCGACCTCACGGTGAGCGTTATGCCCGTGCCGTGGGAGGAAGCCAGCCGCTTTGGCATCCTGACCACCGACCCCGAAGACGGCCGCATCACCAAGTTCACCGAGAAGCCCGAGAAGCCCGATTCGAACCTCGCGTCCATGGGCATCTACATCTTCTCGGCCGACGTGCTGATCGAGGCGCTCGAGGAGGACGCTCTGGACCAGCGCTCGAGCCACGACTTTGGCAAGGACATCATCCCCAAGCTGCTCGGTGAGAACAAGCGCCTGTACAGCTACGAGTTCCACGGCTTCTGGAAGGACGTCGGCACCATCGCCAGCTTCCATGAGACCTCGATGGACCTGCTGGGTAACAACCCCGAGTTCGATCTGTTCGACAAGAACTTCCCCATCATGTCCAACATCACCACGCGTCCGCCGCACTACATTGGACCGGACGGCCGCCTGGACGACTGCCTGGTCTCCAACGGCTGCAAGATCTACGGCACCGCTCGCCACTCGATCCTTTCGACCGATGTCATCATCGAGGAGCGCGCCGTGGTCGAGGACTCCGTGCTGCTGCCGGGTGCGCACGTTAAGAGCGGCGCGCACATCTGCCGCGCTATTTTGGGCGAGAACTCCACGGTCGAAGAGGGCGTGAAGCTCGGCTCTGTCGATACCACCAAGGATACGGCCGTCGTTGGAAATGACGTCGTTATCGGGAAGGGGGAATGATCCGATGATCAATCGCAAGGCCATCGGTTATATCACCGCTAACTACTCTTCGACCTACGGCAGCGTGCTGCTCAAGGACCGCCCCATCGCATCCGTTCCGTTTTTGGGCCGCTACCGCCTGATCGACTTTCCGCTGTCCAACATGATGAACGCCGGCATCAAGACCGTCGGCGTCGTCATGCCGGGCAACTACCGCTCGCTGATCGACCACGTGGGCTCGGGCAAGGACTGGGGCCTGGACCGCAAGAAAGGCGGCCTGTTCATGGTGCCCGGCAACGCGTATGGCACCACCAAGGGCGGCATGCGCTTCCTGCTGCGCGACATCATCTCCAACAAGACGCTGTTCCAGCGCTCGGAGAATCCCTATGTTGTGATGATGGGCACCAACATCATCTTTAACATGGACCTTAACACCATCATCGAGGCGCACGAGAACTCTGGCGCCCAGATGACCGTGGTGTACTGCAAGGCCACGCGCAACGTCGATGACGAGACCAAGCTCGAGATTAACGAGAACGGCCGCCTGACGGGCGTGAGCGCCGGCGTCGTGTACGGCGACAACGCCTCTATGGACTGCTGCATCGTCAACCGCGATACGCTGCTCGAGATTATCGACCACTACCAGGCCGCCGACTATCTGGACCTGCTCGAGGCACTCCAGGGCGACTTTGGCAACATCGACGTGTGCAGCTACGAGTACAAGGGCGAGGTCGTGGGCGTGTTTAGCGAGAAGTCGCTGTATCGCCGCAGCATGGACCTGCTCGACCAGACCGTGGCCGACCAGCTCTTTGACCCCGAGCGCCCGATCCTGACCAAGGCTCACGACGTGCCGCCTTCGCGCTATGCGACCGGCAGCCACGCCTGCAACTCGATCATCTCGGCCGGCTGCATCATCAAGGGCACCGTGCGCAACTCGATCCTGTCGCGCGGCGTCGTGGTCGAGGAAGGCGCTTCGGTGACCAACTCGATCATCAACCAGAGCTGCATCATCAAGAGCGGCGCCCGCGTTGAGAACGCCATTCTGGACAAAAACAACGTGGTTCCCACCAACACCGAGCTTCGCGGCACGCCCGAGAACATCCTGGTGCTGGGCAAGGCTCCGTTAACTTCCGACACCACCATCGTACGTTAACGTTGGCACCGCAACATCGCTCGTAACAAGTAGAATAGCCGCCCGGTTAGCGCCAGGCGGCTATTCTCGAATTGCAACATGGGAGACAATATGGCAGATTCCAGCAAAAAGATGCAGATCGTGTTTGCCTCGGCCGAGTGCGCACCGTTTGTAAAGACCGGTGGCCTGGGCGACGTGGCGGGCTCGCTGCCCGCGGCGCTTGTGCGCGCCGGCGCCGAGGTCATCGTCATGGTGCCCAAGTACGCCACCATCAAGGACGAGTACAAGGCGCAGATGGAGCACTTCTCCGACTTTTACGTGAGCCTGGGCTGGCGCAACGAGTACTGCGGTCTCGAGAAGCTCGAGCACGACGGCGTCACCTATATGTTCATCGACAACGAACGCTACTTTGCACGCGACTATCCGTACGGCTTCTTTGACGACGGTGAGCGCTTTGCGTTCTTCTCCAAGGCCATCACCGAGAGCCTGCAGCACCTGCCGGCCGGCTTTGAGTGCGACATCCTGCACTGCAATGACTGGCAGACGGCGCTGGCGCCCGTGTTCTTGCGCGAGTTCTACCAGGGCCTGCCGCTGTACGACCGCGTCAAGACCGTGTTCTCGATCCACAACGTGGCGTTCCAGGGCCAGTTTAGCGACACCGTGATGGAGGACATCCTGGGCGTGGCGCATATTCCGGCGGCCGCCTCGCAGTTGCGTTGCGACGCCTGCAGCATCAACTACATGCTGGGCGCCCTGCGCTATGCCGATGCCATCACTACGGTGAGCCCCACCTATGCCAACGAGATCCAGACGCCCGAGTTTGGCGAGGGCCTGGACGGCGTTCTGCGCGAGCGTTCCTATGCGCTGCAGGGCATTTTGAATGGCATCGACGTTGCGGGCTTTGACCCGGCGACCGACAAGCGCATTGCCGCCAACTACACGGTTGATGACCGTGGGGGCAAGGCCGTGTGCAAGGCCAAGCTGCAGGAAGAACTGGGGCTCGAGGTTCGCGACGACCGCCCGCTTATGGTCATGGTCACGCGTCTGACGCGCCAGAAGGGCTTGGATCTGGTCATGTACGCGCTCGATCGCATTTTGGCAGGCGGCGTGCAGGTGGCCGTGCTTGGCACTGGCGACCGCGACTACGAGGACGGACTGCGATACTTCCAGGACAAGTACCCCGGCACTATGGCCGCACGCATCGAGTTCGATCCTGCGCTGTCGCAGCGTATGTATGCCGCAGCCGACATGTTCCTGATGCCTTCGAAGTTTGAGCCCTGCGGCCTGTCGCAGATCATCGCCATGCGCTACGGCACCCTGCCGATTGTTCGTGAGACCGGCGGTCTGAAGGACACGGTGATCCCGTATAACGAGTTTACCGGCGAGGGCACGGGCTTCTCGTTTAGTAACTTTAACGGCGACGAGATGGGCGACGCCGTGTTCCGTGCGGCACGCCTGTTCTGGGACAACCGCGATGCCTGGAACCAGCTGGTCACGCAAGCCATGAGCCAGGACTTTAGCTGGACGCGCTCGGCCGACAAGTATCTGGACCTGTACTTCTTTATGCACCCGGAGATCGAGCGCCCAGTGGCCGTGGTTGAGGCGGCTGTTGAGGAGCCCAAGACCGATGAGAAGCCGGTTGAAGCTGAGCCCGTTAAGGCCAATCCTGAGGTGAAGGTCGAGGCTACTCCCGAGCCCGAGCCTGAGGTGAAGCCCGCTGCGAAGCCTGCGGCCAAGAAGACCACGACTCGTAAGGCGACGGCAACCAAGACCACCGCTGTCAAGAAAACGACCTCGCGCAAGCGCACCACCGCAGCTGCCAAGAAGGCCGCCGAAGCCGAGGCTGCTCCCGAGGTAAAGGCCGACGCCGTCGAGGCTAAGGCTGCGGCAAAGGCACCGGCCAAGGCCGCTACCAAGAAGACGACCGCGACCGCCAAGAAGGCAACAGCTGCCAAGAAGACCATAACAACGAAATCGACGACCACGAAGGCCGCCACAACCAATGTAGCCACAAAGCCGGCCGCCAAAGTCGAGGAGACGCCCGCCGAATCCAAGGCCAAGGTAACCGTCGAGGCCAAGCCGGCCGCCAAGACCACCACGCGCAAGCGCGCAACGACGACGGCCAAGAAGTCTACGACCAAGGCTGCTGCTCCCAAAGCGGAGGCTAAGGTCGAGGACAAGACCGCACTAAAGGCCAAGCCTGAGCCGAAGGCAGCCGAGGTCAAGTCCGCTGCCGCTAAAGAGGAGCCCAAGGCCGAGGTAAAGGCCAAGCCCGAGCCCGCCAAGAAGGCCCCGGTCTCCCCCGTCGCCGCGACCGAGGAAAAGGCTCCGACCAAGAAGACCTCCGTCCGCAAGGCAACGGCCACCCGCAAGCGCCGCTAGTACGCAGACGATTCAAAACCTCATCAAACCCTAAGCAAGGGGCGCTCCAACTGGGTGCCCCTTCTCTGTAGGTAGTGGTAAAACGATTTTCTAGGACAACCGTTCGCCGATGGTAAACGGATGTTGTTTATACAGCCTGTGTACAACAGATATACTTACAACTTGTGCGTAAAGCCATGGCCCGCAGGCCGTGATTCTATTGAACTGGACCGTATTATGAGATTGATACACAACAGCCGTCTTCCGCAGTTTCGCACTCCGTTTGGCGCTGTGACCACTGGAACTACCCTTTCGCTCTCCGTGATTCTGGAGGATGCCGACCCCAACCAGGCAACGCTTACGCTGCGCACCTGGGTCGATGAGATCGGTGAGTCTCGGTATCCCATGACGCACGAGGGCGACGGCATTTATACCGTAGAGCTTGAGTGTACCGAGTCCTGTCTTATCTGGTACAGCTTTATCTGCAATATCGAGGGCCAGCCCGAGGTCCGCTTGGGCGCACCGCAGGGTCGCACCGGTGGCGAGGGCGTAACTTACGACTACGCCGAGGTGCCGTCCTTCCAGATTACCGTCTATAAGCACCGCGAAGTGCGTCCCGAGTGGTACGAGCGTGGCATGGTCTACCAGATCTTCCCCGATCGCTACGCCCGAGATGAAAACTGGCGCGAGCGCACGCTGGCCGAGGTCGAAAAACCACGCAACGGAATCCAGCGCCGCATGGTCGAGGACTGGAACGAGCCGCCCGTGTACGAGCGCGCCGAAGACGGCTCCATCAAAACCTGGGACTTCTACGGCGGGTCGCTCAAGGGCATCCAGGAAGACCTGCCTCGCATCGCCGAGCTGGGCTTTACAGCCATCTACCTCAACCCCATTTTTGAAGCCGCGAGCAACCACCGCTACGACACGGCCGACTACACCAAGATCGACCCGATCCTGGGCACCGAGCAGGACTTTACCGAGCTGTGCCAGGCTGCCGAGAAGCTGGGCATCTCCATCATTCTGGACGGCGTCTTTAACCATACGGGTGACGACTCGATCTATTTCAACCGCTACGGCAACTACCCCGGCGTGGGCGCGTGGCAGAGCGAGGATTCGCCATGGCGCGATGCGTTTTATTTCCACGAGGACGGCTCATACGACTGCTGGTGGGGCGTGGGCAATATGCCCGCCATCAATGAGAGCTCTGAGCTGGTACGCGAGCGGCTCCTGGGCAAGGACGGCGTGATCCGTAAATGGCTACGTGCCGGCGCTCATGGCTGGCGCCTAGACGTGGCCGACGAGCTTTCCGATGACTTCCTGGCCGAGATCAAAAAGGCCGTGCTCGCCGAGAAGCCTGATGCACTGTTGCTCGGCGAAGTCTGGGAAGACGCCTCCAACAAGATCAGCTACGGCCATCTGCGCCGCTATCTGCAAGGCTCCGAGCTGGACTCTGCTATGGATTACCCCTTCCGCGACATGGTCATCGGCTTTTTGATGGGCTACAAGAACGCCTACGAGGCCGCTGAGGATATCGAGACCCTGCGCGAGAACTACCCGAGCGAGGCATTGTCCTGCGCGCTCAACCTGCTATCGAGCCACGACCGCCCGCGTATCATCTCGGTGCTCGGCGGCGGCCCCGACGAATCGCAGCTGCCCGAGTGCGAGCGCAGCAAATGGCGCCTGGACGAGAACTCGATGGGCCTGGCCAAGAGCCGTTTTTGGCTCGCCACGCTCATGCAGATGACCTTCCCCGGCGTGCCTTCGATCTACTACGGCGACGAATACGGCCTGGAGGGTCTAACCGATCCGGGCAACCGCCGCACCCTGCCGACCAAGGACCAACTGCACGACTTCGACACGCTGGCTATTGTCAAAAACGCCTCCGCCGTACGCCGCGCACTGCCGTTTATGATCGACGGCGAGATCAAGGCCTTCGCGCTCAACGACGAGGTGCTGGCATACAACCGCACGGGCAAGGATGGCGAGTCCGCGACGGTTATCATCAACCGTAGTCTGCGCAATTCGCACCGCGTGACGATTCCGGCGCTCGACGAATGCGCGAGTGACGTGATTAGCGGTCACGAGTGCGAGATTCACAACGGCACGGTCACGCTCGATTTGTATCCGCTGGGCTCCTCGATCATCTATCACCATGCCGAGCAGCGCCTGCAGGAGCCGCTCGATCACGGCGCGGGCGTTGTGTGCCATATCACCTCGGTACCGACCGATGACGGCAAGCCCGGCACGATCGGCGCGCCAACGCGTCGTTTTATCGACCATCTGGCCGCTATGGGCATGCGCTACTGGCAGGTCCTGCCTGTCAACCCGACGGACTTCTTCCGCTCCCCTTACGCCGGTCCTTCGGCCTTTGCAGGCAATATCGACCTGCTGCCCGAAAGCCACGAGGAGCTGGCGGCCGACTTTGAAACTTGGAAGGCCCGTGGCGGCGAGGATGCCGATCCGCTGTACACCGCGTTTAAACATCGCAATGCCGATTGGCTCGAGAAGTACTGCGTCTACATGGCCGTCAAAAAGTACTTTGAGGGCGAATCGCGCCACGATTGGCCGGCAGATGTTGCGCGCTACAACGAGCATCTGATCGACGACAAGCGCTTCCACGACGAGGCCGAGCTTCAGGCGTACATGCAGTACCGCTTTGACCTAGCCTGGTGCGAGCTCATGAACTACGCGCACAAGAAGGGCATCGAGGTCATCGGCGATATCCCGATGTATGTCTCGGACGATTCGGCCGATGCATGGAGCGAGCCCGAGAACTTCTGGCTGTCCGATACCGGTAAGGCGATTGAGATTTCTGGCGCGCCGCCCGACAACTTTGCGCCCGAGGGCCAGGTGTGGGGCAACCCGACGTTCCGCTGGGACCACATGAAGCAGAACGGCTATAGCTGGTGGATGGATCGCCTATGTCGTGCGTTTTCGCTCTACGACCGCGTGCGCCTGGACCACTTCTTGGGCTTCCACAGCTACTTTAGCATCCCCGCCGGCAAGGCCTGTGCCGATGGCCGCTGGCTTGCGGGCCCGGGCAAAGACCTGTTCCAGACCGCCTACGACGAGCTGGGTCCGCTCAACTTTATCGCCGAGGACCTGGGCTATCTGACGCCTGGCGTTCGTGCGATGGCTTCGACCTGCGGCTTCCCCGGCATGGACGTGCTGGAGTTTAGCGACTACGACGTTCGCTGCGGAATTCATCCCACACCGGGCAAGATCCTGTACACCTCGACGCACGACACCTCGACGCTTGCCGGCTGGTGCACGCGCTCCTTTGCGGGTGGCGACGAACCGAGCGGCATTGCATTGGCAAGCGAGCTCATGGGCAACGCCCTGACAAGCGACGCTCCCCTGGTGATGATGCCGCTGCAGGACGTGCTGGGGCTTGGCGACGACACGCGCATGAACGTACCGGGCGTGGCCACGGGCAACTGGACCTGGCAGGCTGACGAGGCCGACGTTGCGGCCGCTGAGGGCAAAACCGCACAGCTCCTGCGCAACACGCATAGATTCTGGGGCGAAGCGTGATAAAACGCCCGATATAGGGTACAGTTACAGACGTTTGAATTTTTGCGGGCAGAGTAATCTGCCCGCTTTGTGCTGAAAAGGAAGTATTATGGCGCGCTACGATTACAAGTGCTCGAGCTGCGGCAACGTGTTTGAGGTTGAGCATCCCATGTCCGAGACTCCCGAGGTCGTGTGCCCGAGCTGCGGTGCCCCGGCGGCCAAAACGTTCTCGGCCAGCAGCATTAAATTTGAGGGCAGCGGTTTCTACAACACCGACCAGCGAAGCGGCGGCTCCAGCACAAGCGCCACGAGCGGTTGCTGCGCCAACTGCCCGCATAACCACTAGTGACAAGTGGCCCCGCGATCAAGCCCGATCGCGGGGTTGAATTTTTTCAGGAATGAACAACGCCCCGGCGACTGGTCTGGGGTTGCGCCACGAAAACGGCCTATCTACTACGTTTGACCCGTATAGTCCGAGCACACCTGCGTTTTTACAAAATCGACGAGCCGTCTACCTGCGGTTTTGAATTCGCTAAATTCGGCATGGTTGGGGGTAATGGGTTTAATGTAGTAGATAGGCCCATTTCATGGCAAGCGGGTCAACCCTCGGGTGCCGTATTAGTTGCGCACCAGCCTGGCGCAGAAGTGGCCGTCGTAGGAGTCGGCGTTTACCGGCACGCTTTGGAAGAGGCCTCGGTCGTTTTGGCGTACGCAGACGAGCTTCTTGGCCTGGGCAAACTCGGGCAGTTGCAGAATCTGCGCCTCAGAAAGCGGCGCCACGCTAAAGCCGGCGCCCTCGGAAGAAGCCAGGAAGGCATCCACAACCTGCGCGTTCTCCTCATCAAACACCGAGCATGTTGCATAGATAAGCTCGCCGCCGGCAGCCACGCGCGCAGCGGCTTCCTTGAGCATCGTCACCTGCAGCTTGGGCAACTCAACCGTCACATCCTTTTCGGTCAGGCGCCACGGGATCTCGGGATGACGGCGCATGGTTCCAGTGCCAGAGCACGGCGCATCGATAAAGACTGTGTCGAACATAACCGGCTCGCCAAGCATGGCATCAAACGATGTGAGCACCTGATCAAGCTCGCAAGCATCACCCGAAACCGTACGAACGCCCTGAATACCGGCCTTATGCAGGCGAGCGAGATTTAGATCGCACTTGCGATCATGAAGATCGAGCGCCGTATGCTGACGCTCATAGCCCGCACGCTTGGCCTGGCACATCATCACATAGGTCTTGGTGCCACGACCGGCACCAATCTCAAGGCAGCTACCAGGGCGCGTGGCAGCTGTGGCGATAAGCTGGGCGTTAAGGTCCGAGGCCACGGCAGCAGCACGCTCAAATACGCCCGACGCAACCGTAACCTGGGCATCAACCGGGGCATGGCAGCCCGGGAAGACAGGTGCGACGAGCTGCGAGATATACGGATCGGGCTTGGAAGCAAAAGCGTTCTCATGCAGGGCCAGCGGCGCGGGGGCCAGATTGCCGGCAAAGTTAAGCGCACCCTCTGGCGTGTCAAACGATGCCATAATGCGAGCGCATAGCCAGCGCGGAAGACCCATCAGGCGCGACAGACGAACCAAGCGTCGCTCGGACTCATCCACGTCGGATGCCGTGGCAAAGTCCTCAACGTTGTCCGCAACCTTGTGCAGTACAGCATTGGCCAAGCCGGCGGCGGACTTAGCACCGCAACGAACCAGTTCAACACCCTGACTTACGGCAACACGGCCCGGCGTATGCAGGTAGAGCATCTCGAAGGCAGAAATACGAAGCGCCATGCGAACGCGCGGCGCAACCTTTTTGGGCTTATCGAGAAACTGATCGAGCAGCTCGTCCAAAATACCCTGCGTGGCGGCTACACCCAGCGCCAAGCGGGCGGCAAAAGCGGAATCGCGCTGGTCAATAGCCTTGGCCGATGCGCGAGAGGACAGCACGTCGCGCGCATACATGCCGCGGCGATCGGCCTCCATCAGCACATCGAGCGCAAGCTTGCGCGCGGGAGACAGCTTGCTCATGACAAAACACCCCACGAAAGATCGGCACCCTGCAGGCCAGCAGCCCAAGCAGAAGCGGCCATAGCACGTTTGCCATCAGGCTTAACCTCGAGCAACTCGACCGAGCCATCGAAAAGGCCCAGGTAAACATGCTTGGCCTGAACGGCGACGAGTCCCTCACCAAGCGACACATCGGCCAGCGCAGCATCGAGCACACGCACGGTCTTGCCGGCAATCACACAACGAGCAGGCGCGGTATCGGACGAGGCAAGCACATGACGCACGCAATCAAGCGCCGCCATGTGCGGATCTAGACGCATCTCCTGCTTGGAAATCTTCGCAGCATGGGTGACAAGCGACTCATCCTGCTCGATCCACACCGCCGTACCATCGGCAAGCGACGGTAGCGTATCGGCCAGCAGCTTACCGCCAAGCTCACCAAGCTCCATCGTCAGCGTCTCGGCATGCTTACCGGCAACTGACGTTGAGGCCTGGGCGCAATAAGCGCCGGTATCCACGCCATGCCCAATACGCATGATAGAAACGCCAGCAATCTCGTCGCCAGCGAGAATCGCACGCTGAATAGGAGCAGCCCCACGCCAACGAGGCAGCAAGGACGCATGAACATTCACAATACCAAGCGGCGCTATATGAAGCACCTCATCAGGCAAAATACAGCCATAAGCAGCCACACAGAAAATATCAGCCTGCGCAGCCTTGAGCACCTCAACAACCTCAGGCGTCATACGATTAGCCTCAACAACAGGCAAACCAAGCTCGAGCGCCTTAGCCTTAACAGGAGACGGCTCAAGCTTCTTACCACGCCCGCGAACAGCATCAGGACGAGTAACAACAAGCGCAATCTCATTCCCAGCCTCAACAAGCGAAGTCAAAGAAGGCACAGCAAAATCAGGCGTACCCATAAACACAATACGCATAAAGATCGTCTCCTCTCAACCAAAGCCGAGACGGCTACAAAGAACAGCGGAAAGCCAAGTCACCAGCCCATCCGCAATAACATTTCAACAAGAACAAATATACCCAAAACCAAAGAAAGAGCCGCAATAAAAGCAGCTCTTTCAGCAAAGCACCTATCAGCGAAGACGCCCATCCCTGGCCCGACGGCACCCGGGCGAACCGAGCCAGAACAACGCAGTCCCCGGTGCTGAGCGCCCACATATCGTCCCGCGCGCAGTTTCGCAGCAAAGCGAGAATGTTTGAGCACGGGATGATATGTGGGCGCTCAGCACCGGGGACGGACAAACCTACTCCGTCTCACCCGGTCGAGCGCCGCGGGCCAGGGCGTCCTGGTACTCCTTGACTGCCTTGATCCTCTGCATCGGCTTCAGTCGCTCGAACATAGTGTTGCCATGCAGGTGATCGATCTCGTGCTGCAGGCACACGCAGAACAGGTCGCCCGTAGCCTCGTAGCGAATCAGGTTTGCGTCCAAGTCGTACGCCTCGACGACGACATGGTCGGGACGCTCGATCTCGCAGCTAATGCCAGGGATGGACAGGCAGCCCTCGCTAAACGGCACCAGATGGTCGCTCTGCTCCACGATCACGGGGTTGATGAGCACGTACGGGTCATAGTCGTTCTTGTCGGTGTAGTCGCAGTCGATGGTGACGAGCTGAATGAGTTCGCCGATCTGCGGGGCAGCCAGACCGCAGCCGCCGTTCTCGAACATCATCTTCTTCATCTTCTCGGCAAGCGCCTCGATCGCCGGGGTAATCTCCTCGATGACGGCGCACTCCTGGCGCAGACGAGGGTCGGGCGACAGTACGATTCCGTTGGCTTCCATGGCCATCCTTTCGGGTTGTTACATCAAATCATAGGCGTCGACGTCAACGCTCACGCTCACGCCGCGCACAGAGCCCACCTCTTTGAGGCAGGCGTCGATATCATCAGAGACATGGTACCCCACGGGCGACTTCACAAGCAGATGGAAGCGGTAACGGTCCTTGGCTCTCTCGATTACACACGAAGCCGGACCCAGCACCTGCGGCATGGCACTCCCCGCCCTCAAAAAGTCGGGCGCGGCGGCATGCCAGCGGCGCTTAAGAAGCTTTGCAATGCGCCCAATGTAGTCCTGCGCGTCATCCGCGTTCGTCGACCACACCAAAATGTTGACCAGGCGCACAAAGGGCGGATACAGCGCGTCGCGCCGCTGGTCAAGGTCGTAGTCGGTAAAGATAGAACGGTCGTGCTCGGCGACGGCGCGAATGACCGGATCCTCGGGCAGATAGGTCTGGATGATGACCTCGCCAGGACGATCGCCGCGGCCGGCGCGGCCCGCCACCTGCTCCAGCAGATCGTAGGCGCGCTCCCCTGCGCGGAAGTCCGGCAGCTTGAGGGCGAAGTCGGCATTGACCACGCCCACGAGCGTGACCTCGGGAAAGTCGAGACCCTTGGCGATCATTTGGGTGCCCAGCAACACGGCGCAATCGGCCGCATCGAACTGCTCGAGCAGCTTTTTGTGCGCATCCTTTCCGCGCGTGGAATCGGCATCCATGCGGATGATGGCGACGTCCTCGGGCAGCATCTGGTGCAGTGCGTCCTCGATCTGCTGCGTGCCCAGCCCCATTTTTGCCAGGTAGCGACTGCCACATTTGGGGCAACGACTCGTGGGCGCGGGATACGGCTGCACGCGCCAGGAGGATCCGCATGTGTGACATTGCAGCGTGTGCGTGCGCTCGTGATACGTAAGCGCGGTGGAGCAGTGGTTGCAGGTGGGAACGCAGCCGCACTCGCGACACATCAGGAACGGCGCAAAGCCACGGCGGTTATGCAGCAGCACGGCCTTCTCGCGGCGCTCGACTACACGCTCCAAGCCCTCCATCAAGGGTTTTGAGAACATGGAGCGGCTGCCGTGAGAAAACTCACGGCGCAGGTCGGCAATGCGGACCGTGGGAAGCACGGCGTGTCCCGGGCGCTCGGGCATCTCGACACGCGTCCAAGTGGCACCGCCGTACGTTCCGCGACGGCAGCGGTCGAGCGCTTCGGCAGAAGGCGTGGCCGAGCCCAGCACGAGTGGGCAGCGGTAGCGCCGCGCCATCTCGGCCGCCACCTCGCGAGCGTGGTAGCGCGGACTGGAGCCCTGCTTGTAACTAGTCTCGTGCTCCTCGTCGATGATGATGAGGCCCAAGTCGCTGAGCGGGCAAAAGAGCGCCGAGCGGGCGCCGACCACCACGCGTGCCGCACCGCTGGCGACCATATCCCACTGGTCGAGACGCTCGCCAGCAGAAAGACGCGAATGGAAAACGGCCACCGTCTCGCCAAAGCGCGAGCGGAAGCGGCCGACGGTCTGGGCCGTCAGCGAGATCTCGGGCACCAGCACGCAGGCAGAGCGACCGGCTGCGAGCACGCGCTCGATGGCGGAGAGGTAAACCTCGGTTTTGCCGGAGCCGGTGACGCCGTCGACCAACACCACGTCGCCATGAGCGTCCAGACGGGCGCGCTCAATCTGCGCGAGTGCCCGTTGCTGGCCGTTGGTAAGGGAGACCGGCGCCTTGCCGCTTGCCGAGGACAGCGTGGTCTGCTCGCTGCAGCCACGCCAGGCGCGGCGCTCCTCCACCACCACGACGCCGCGCTTTTCGAGCGCTTTGATGGTCGCCGACATGCTGTTATAGAGAAGATTAAGGTCGCGAGTCGTAACCGGGCCGCACTGCAGCGCCTCGATGAGCTGGCGCTGACGGACCGCGGTCTTGGGCGGCGTATAGTCAAAGCCTTCGGGCGTAAGCATCACCCAACGATTTTGGATAGGCTTGACGGCGGGCCGTTCAACAGTCCACGCATCGTCGTCGCCCTTGACCACACGCGGGCTGCCGCCCGGGGGCAAAAACAGGCGCAGGCACTCGGAAAGCGTCGCGACATACTCGCGGCTCATCCAGCGTGCGATGCGGGCAGCCTCGGCGGTAAAGAGCGGTTTGCTGAGGATGGCCTCGATGGGTTTAATGCGCGCGGGGTCGAGGGCGTTGTTGCCCTGCAGGTCGCCCAGCTCAGGGGCAATGTCGACGACATAGCCCGCGGCGGCACGGTTACCAAAGTGGACCAGGACTGTCGATCCGACCTGGACCCCGTTGGCAAGGGACTCGGGGATGCCGTAAGCAAACGGTTCCGACAGCGCACGGGTGGGGATATCGAGGACCACGCTCGCGTAGGCGGCGATGGGTTCGGGTGCAGGCTCGGGCTTCACCGGAGTCTCCTCCGGTTCCGGCGAACCAAACAGCGACAGTTGTTGAGCCATACACCACCTCTAACGAACGGACCTGAAAGGGGTGGGACAAAATAATCAGTAGTGTTTGTCCCATGGCCGATACGAGTGTTGAGCTCGTTGCGTCGCTCGAATATGGGACAAACACTACTGATTATTTTGTCCCAGCAACCCACTCATCGGTACAGAAACAAGAGCCCCGCTCGGGTGAACGGGGCTCGGATACATGCGTTTACGCGTCTACTAAAGCGCCATCGTGCGGGCGCGGTCGATGCGTGCCAGGCAGTCGTCGCGGCCGACGAGCGCCATGGTCTCGCCCAGCGGGGGGCTCACTATGTTGCCGCAGACGGCGACGCGCACGGCCTGGAACACAACGCGCTTCTTGAGGTCCATCTGCTCGGGCAGCGGCTCAAGCGCAGCGTCGATGGCCTCGGCGGTCCACTCGTCCACGCCCTCGAGCGCAGCCTTGGCGGCGTCCAGAATGGCACCCATGCCCTCCTTGGCCAGGCCCTTGTTGACGGATTTCTCGTCATACTCGAGCGTCTCGGCCGTAGCAAAGATGGGAGCGGCGACGGTCACGGCGTCGGCCGGCATCTTGGTGCGCGGCTTGACGATGGCGGCAAGCGCGTCGATCCAGTCCTCGCCGTACTCGACGTTGCCCTCGATGAGACCCGCCTCGTGCAGCTTGGGGACCATGATCTCATCGGCAAACTGCGCGTCGGACATGCCGTTGATGTACTCGGCATTGACCCAATCGAGCTTCTTGGGATCGAAGGTCGCCGGGTTCTTGGAGATGCGGTCGAGCGAGAACTTGCTGGCTAGGACATCGCGCGGGATGATCGTGGTCTCGCCGTCGAGCGACCAGCCGAGCAGCGCCAGGTAGTTGACGAAGGCGTCGGAAAGGTAACCGGCGTCGCGGTACTCCTCCACCGAAGTTGCGCCGTGGCGCTTGGAGAGCTTCTTACCGTCGGCGCCCAGGATCATGGAGATGTGGGCGAACGTGGGCACGGGCGCGCCGAGGGCCTCGTAGACCATGACCTGGCGCGGGGTGTTGGACAGGTGGTCGTCGCCGCGGATGACATGGGTGATCTTCATCATGGCGTCGTCGACGACGGTCGCGAAGTTGTACGTGGGCGTGCCATCGGAGCGGAAGATGACAAAGTCGTCGAGCTCCTTGGCGTCGAAGGTCACCTCGCCGTGAACAGCGTCGTGGATGACGACGTCGCCGCGGTCCTCGGGCACCTTGATGCGCAGGACGTAGGACTCGCCGGCCTCGATGCGACGGCGGGCCTCCTCGGGATCAAGATCGCGGCAACGACGCTGATAGCCCTGGAAGGGGTCCTTGCGCTCCTGCGCGGCCTTGCGGTCGGCATCGAGCTGCTCCTTGGTGCAGAAGCAGGGATAGGCCTTGCCCTCGTCCCAAAGCTTCTGGGCGGCCTGCTTGTACAGGTCCAGGCGCTCGGTCTGGGCATAGGGACCATAGTCGCCGCCCACCTCGGGACCCTCGTCCCAGTCCAGGCCAAGCCAACGCATGGCGCGCAGGATGATCTGCGTGTTCTCGTCGGTGGAACGGGTGGGATCGGTGTCGTCGATGCGCAGAATGAACGTGCCGCCGTTTGCGCGGGCGAAAGCCCAGTTATAGATAGCGGTGCGGGCGCCGCCGATGTGCAGCTTGCCCGTCGGTGAGGGTGCAAAGCGGACGCGAACGTCTGATGCCATGGAAATCTCCTCGATTGCAGGATGGATGTCTAACCGCACCAGTATAAAGCATCAAAGCAACCTCCGCACAAAGGGCACCGACCCACTCATTGGGGACAGACTTAAATGACTACCCAATGAGCACCCGACTGGTCATTTAAGTCTGTCCCCAATGAGTAGGTGCGGAAAGGGTGTGAATGTTTGATTTACGCGCTATGATGTGCCATTGCATAGAGAGCCCGGCGGAATGGTAACGGTCGCTGGGACACGTTTTTGAAAGGACAATCATGTCAGAAGAACTTCGTTCCATCCCACCCCAACACGGGTCCTTTGTTTTTACGTCGGAGTCGGTGACCGAAGGTCATCCCGATAAGATTGCTGATCAGATCAGTGACGCCGTCCTCGACGCAATCCTCGCCAAAGAAATAGAGCTGCAGGAGCAGGGCTATATTGCGCCCAACGGCGTGCCTGCCAACGTGGAGAACGTCCGCTGCGCCTGCGAGACCCTCGTGACCACCGGCACCGTCATCGTCGCCGGCGAGATTCGCACCCAGGCCTACGTCGACGTACAGGAAATCGCCCGCGGCGTTATCCGCCGCATTGGTTACAACCGTGCCAAGTTCGGCTTTGACTGCGACACCTGCGGCGTTATGAGCCTCATCCACGAGCAGTCGCCCGATATCGCCCAGGGCGTCGACGAGTCATTCGAGACCCAGACCGGCGCCACCACCGACCCGATCGACCTGATCGGCGCCGGCGACCAGGGCATGATGTTCGGTTATGCCTCCAACGAGACCAAGACCCTCATGCCCATGCCTCACTACCTGGCAAGCCGCCTGGCCGAGCGCCTGGCTGCCGTGCGCCATGACGGAACCCTGCCCTACCTGCGCCCCGACGGCAAGACCCAGGTCACGGTGCGCTACGAGGAAGGCAAGCCCGTGGAGGTCACGACCATCGTCATCTCCACGCAGCACGCCGCCGAGATTGAGGACATGGGCAAGATCAAGGCCGACCTCATCGAACACGTCATCACCCCGGTCATGGCCGCCGAGAACATGCCGTGGGACAACGCGGACATCTACGTGAACCCCACCGGTCGCTTTGTCGTGGGCGGCCCCATGGGCGACACGGGCCTCACCGGCCGCAAGATCATCGTCGACACCTACGGCGGCTACGGCCGTCACGGCGGCGGCGCCTTTAGCGGCAAGGACTGCACCAAGGTCGACCGCTCCGCCGCGTATGCCGCGCGCTGGGTCGCCAAGAACGTGGTCGCCGCCGGCCTGGCCGACCGCTGCGAAGTCGAGCTTGCCTACGCCATCGGCGTTTCCAAGCCCCTCTCAATCATGGTCGACACCTTCGGTACCGCGCATGTTGCCGAGGACAAGATCGTCGAGGCCGTCGAGAAGACCTTCGACCTGCGCCCGGGCGCAATCATCCGCGACCTTGACCTGCGTCGCCCCATCTACGAAAAGACGGCAGCCTACGGTCACTTCGGCCGCGAAGACGCCGACTTCACCTGGGAGAATACCGACCGAGTCGAAGAACTCAAAGCAGCCTGCGGCCTATAAATAGGTTCACAGAGCCCAGAAAGCAAAGCATTAGAACCAAAAGAAGTACCGGCCCCAACCGGTACTTCTTTTTATTTACACGGTGGTGTGAATATTTCGATGCGCAATGAACAGCACGTCCCCAGCTGATAAATTTTGACATCCAGCCACTCCAACCATGTATCCTAAGTTCCGAGGGCTTTGGTATTTGGTCGATCGCGAGTTCCGCACGAGCCGGGGGCCACTTAATGTGGCCTCCGTGCGAGCCAGGACTGTAGAGCAGGCGACCAAATACCAAAGCCCTCGGAACGACGGGATAGAACAGGAGCGCATATGGCAGGCAAGCCACAAACACTAGCTACGACCTCGGCATTCGAGATCTTGGGCCCCGTCATGGTCGGCCCCAGCTCATCGCACACCGCCGGCGCCCTGCGCTGCGCCCAAGTTGCCGCCAGCCTGTTGGAAGGCCGCATCACCAAGGTCACCTTTGGCCTGTGGAACTCCTTCGCCCACACCTACCGCGGCCACGGCACCGATCGTGCGCTCGTCGCGGGCATCCTAGGCCTCGACACCGATGACGAAAACATCAAGCAGGCCTTCAACCTCGCACGCGAGCAGGGCCTCGAATATCACTTTGAAATTAAGGGCGACGACGCCTCCATCCACCCCAACACCGTCGACATTGACATGGTCGACGACACGGGCGCTACGGCACAGGTCCGCGGTGAAAGCCTGGGCGGCGGCAAGATGCGCATCAGCCGCATTAACGGCGTCGGCGTCGACATCTCGGGCATGTACTCCACGCTCTTCGTGGCGCACCAGGATGTTCCCGGCGTGCTCGCCGCGCTCACGAACCTGCTCGCCTACGTACACGTGAACATCGCCTTCTGCCGCACCTACCGCACCGAGGTGGGCGGCCAGGCCTACTCCGTCTTTGAGACCGACGGCGCACCCGACGACACCGTCGTCCCTATGCTGCGCAAGCTCGACAATGTCGATTACGCGACCTTTATCGAGCTCCCCGGTTCTGCCTCGTCGCTCTCCCCCGGCGTCTCAGCAAAGGAAATCTTCGACGACGGCGAGCAGCTGCTCGATGCGTGCGAGGAACTGGGACTCAGCATCGGCGCCGTCATGGCACTGCGCGAGGCGCGTCTGACCGGCGAGGCCCACGCCGTCGCCGCCATGCGCCGCGTGCTCGACGTCATGCGCGAGGAGACCACGGCCCCTATCGTCAATCCGCAGCGCTCGCTCGGCGGGCTTATCGGCGGCGAGGCCAAGCTTGTCGATGCCACCGGCCGCAACGACCTGAGCTCCAATTTAATGGGCGCCGTCCAGACTGACGCCGTGGCCCGCGCCATGGCCGTGCTCGAGCGCTCGGCCACAATGGGCGTAATCGTCGCAGCTCCGACGGCAGGATCCGCGGGCGTCGTCCCCGGCTGTGTGCTGGCACTCGCCGACCACCTGCAGCTCGACGACGAGCAGGTGATGGACGCGCTCTACTGCGCAGCCGCCATCGGCCTCAACCTCACCACGAGCGCCTGCGTCGCCGGCGCCGAGGGCGGCTGCCAGGCCGAGGTGGGAAGCGCCGCCGCCATGGCTGCCGCCGCGCTGGTGCAGATGCTCGGAGGCACGCCCGAGCAGGCGCTCGACGCCAGTTCCATCGCGCTGAGTAACCTATTGGGACTCGTATGCGATCCCGTAGGAGGCCTTGTGGAGGTGCCCTGCCAAAACCGCAACGCTATCGGCGTGGCCGCGGCCTTCAGCTCGGCGCAGCTCGCCCTCGCCGGCATCAAGAGCCTGGTGCCGTTTGACCAGATGGCACATGTCATGCTCTCGGTGGGCCACGCCCTGCCGGCCACGCTGCGCGAGACGGCAAAGGGCGGCATCGCGCAGGCTCCGGCCGCACTTTCGGCCTGCGCAAAATGCGGTGTGTGCGGATAGCAACAAAGGACGACTCAAAGGTGGGACAAATGTCCCACCTCTTTTGAATGCCACCGTTTCCGTACCACAAACAGCAGGGCAATCGCTATAATGCAAGCCCAGTAAAAACACGATGAGCCGCAAGGCGAAATTCGAAGGATATGCATACGATGTCGCAAAACGATCGAACTCAACTGATTCCCGATCCGCAGCAGCCGAGCAGGCACACCGGTGGCGTTCAGTCGCCGCGTCCTATCGCGCCGAGTCACGGTCAGCAGCGTGGTGCGGCAAACGCTTCCCAACGCCTGAACCAGCAACGTCAGCAGCGACAGGCAAACGGAAATGCGCCCAAGCAGCCCCCCACGCACGCTCGGGGCGATCGCGGCCCCGCGCGCAAACCCGCCGAGAACAATAAGTCGGGCAAAAAGACGACGCTCTTTGTCGTCCTGGGTCTTATCGTCATTGTCTATATCGTAGGCGTCGTAGCGTTTTCCCAGCTAGCCTACCCCAATACCACCATCGCCGGCGTCGACGTCTCGTTCTCCAACGCTTCGTCTGCCGCCACCAAGGTCAACTCGGCATGGAAGCACTATAAGCTCACCGTGACAGGCGATGACTTTAGCTGGACCTATCAGCCCGAGTCCGATGAGCCCATCGTCGACGGCGAAGCTGCCGCAAAAGAGATCATCAGCCACAACGAAGCCTTTGTCTGGCCGGTCCGCCTTGTGGAATCCTTAAGCGGAAAGACCAAAACAACCGCTACCTCCAACGAAGTCGATCTTGATCAAGACGTCGACCTGTCCATGCTCTCCGACACCTTTGACCAAAAGAAGTTTGAGAAGGATCTGGGCGCCGCCATCGACGAGTTTAACGAGGGGCGTTCGGGCACGTTCGAGGCCAATAGCTCCTATGACGAGCAGGCCGGCAAGTTTACCGTCGAGAAGGCGCGCTCCAACGAAAAACTCGACCGCGAGCATGTCATTAAGTATGCCGAGCTCGAGCTTGCCTCGCTGTCCGAGACCGTAGACCTTTCCAAGCTCGGCAACGATGCCTATGAGCCGCTCAATGGAACGCTGACCGATGATCAGATTCAGGCCGCATGCGATGCCGCCAACAACTTCCTGGGCGTCAACGTGACCCTCAAGCTCAACGGCGAGGATGCCGGCAAGGTTGATGGCAGCTCCGTGTTGCAGTGGATCAGCTTTGCCGATCCGGCCAACCCCACACTCGATACGTCGCAGATCAGCAGCTGGGCAGCCGAGCTCGCCAACGGCTTCAATACCGTGGGCTCCACTCGCTGGTGGACGCGCGCCGATGGCAAGCAATGCGCCGTCGAAGGCGGCGACTTTGGTTGGTCCATCGACAGCAGCTCGCTCGCCAAGCAGGTCGAGGACGCCATTAACAACAAGCAGACCGGCGAAATCGAGATCAAGTACTCCCAGAAGGCCGACACCTTTACTGCAAAGGGAGAGCCCGACTGGAAGGCATACGTCGATGTCGATCTGTCCGAGCAGCACGCGCGCTACTACGACGAGAGCGGCAATATCGTGTGGGAGGCCAACTTTATCTCCGGCAAGCCGGGAGAGGACGCCACCCCCGAGGGCGTATGGCAGATCAACAGCAACAATGGCGCCAGCAAGCTTATCGGTGCCAAGGACCCCGAGACCGGCAAGCCCAAATACGAGAGCCCGGTCAGCTATTGGATGCCGTTTGAGGGAAACATGGTCGGTTTCCACGATGCAACGTGGCAAAACGACAAGAGTTTCGACGATCCCAACTCCTACAAGTGGTGCGGCAGCCACGGATGCATCAACCTTCGCCTGGCCGACGCCAAGGCGCTGCACGATTGCATCAAAGTCGGCCTGTGCGTGGTTGTCCACTCGTAGTGCAACGCGCGCATTCATACAACATGCAACTGCTGCGACCAATCTAACAATTCCGAAAGAAACCGTTCTATGCGCCCACCCCAACCGGTGGGCGCATATACTTATCAACGTTCTTTCTATAAAGGAGACGCTATGCCGAATGTCCCCAACATCACCCCGGGCCCGGATGATACCGAGCACACGCCCGAAGGTGCCACCGAAACGCTTCCTCTGATCACAGACGTACATGCCGACAAGGAGAGCGGACGCACGAACGATACGGCCGAGATTTCCGATGAAGAGGCATATGCCAAGCTCAAGGCAAAACGTGCCGAACGTCGACGCAAAAAGCTGATTCGACGCGGCATTGCCGCCGGCATCGTGGGTGTCATCGCGCTCATTGCTATTGTTGCAACCCTGGTTATCAATGCGCAGCCACAGGGCGATAGCAGGCCTGCGACCGACATGGTGACCGAGGGCACGTTTACCACAACGGTCGAGGCGAAAGGCCAGCTCAAACCCATTTCGTCCTCAGTGGTCTCCCCTTCTGTCGACGGCACGGTCGATTCGATCAACGTGCAGGCAGGCCAATCCGTCAACGAGGGCGACGTGCTTATGACCATTAAAAACGACGAGCTCGATCGCAACGTTGCCGAGGCGCAGCGTGCAGTTGCAGCCGCCCAGGAAGACCTCACCAACGCGCAGAAAGCCGCAGCTGCCGCGCAGGCCACCCCAACGACGGACGTCGACGGAGCTTCCGCAGCGGCTGGCATCTCCGCCGCATCAGCGGACACGAACGCCATATCGGCCGCGCAGCGCAGCCTCGCATCGGCCCAGGCAAACCTAGACCAGGCGAACGCCAAGGCCGCCAGCCGTACGGTCACGGCCCCGAGCTCGGGCAGCATCGTGGAGCTCAACGCCAAGGTGGGCGCCACGGTAACAAGCGGCATGATCATGGGCGAAAGCGATACGAGCGGCGGCAAGCAGTGCATGCAGATCGCCGACCTGTCCAAGATGAAGGTGACCGTGCAAGTGGGCGAAAAGGACATCGCCAAGATCGCCGTTGGGCAGAGCGCCAACGTCACGTATCCCGCGTTTCCCGATATCGTGAGCCAGGGAACCGTTACGGCCATCGCTTCGGTGGCAAACTCCGACGCCGCCAACGGTGGCGGCGGCAACGTAACCTTTAACGTCGACATCCTCATCGAGGCGCCCGACGCGCGCCTGAAGCCGGGCATGACGGCCGAGGTATCGGTGGTGACCGAGCAGCTCGACGACGTGGTGATGGTGCCGACGATGGCGCTCATGACCGAAGACGGCGAACACTATTACGTCAACGTGGCAACCGATGACGAGGACAAGCAAACCCGTCGCGTGAAGGTGACCGTCGTGACGCAAAACGACAACGAGGCTGTAGTCGGCAAGAAGCAGGTCAAGCGCGACGACCAGGGCAACGAGATCAACCCTGGCGTGCCGGTTACCAAGCTGCGCGATGGCGACACCCTCGTCATGGACACCGGAGCGGACGCAACGGCTGACGGCGGCTACAGCGCGGATTCGGGCAGCATGTCTGCCGACGAGGGCATGTAATGCGTCCCGTCATCGACATTCGCAACGTGCACCGCATCTTTGAGAGCGAAGCGGGTTGCGCCCACATCCTGCACAACGTGAGCCTGGCGGTAAATCCCGGCGAATTCGTCGCCATTACCGGTCCCTCGGGCTCGGGCAAGTCAACGCTCATGAACATCCTAGGCTGCCTGGATAAGCCGACGGCGGGCGACTATTACCTGCAAGGGCTCAACGTGGCCGAGCTCGATGATGACGAGCTCACCGAAGTTCGCGCCTTGAGCATTGGCTTTGTCTTTCAGAGCTTCAACCTGCTGCCGCGCCTGTCGGTTATCGAAAACGTCATGCTGCCGCTGGCCTACACCAATGTGCCCCGAAGCCAGCGCGAAATGCGCGCCGTGCACGCGCTGCAGGCCGTCACGCTACCGGTCGACCACTGGGACCACCGCATATCCGAGCTCTCGGGCGGCCAGATGCAGCGCGTCGCAATCGCGCGCGCCCTTGTCAATGACCCGCCCATCATCCTGGCCGATGAGCCGACGGGAAACCTGGACTCCGCCACTGGAGCGCTTGTGATGGAGACCTTCCATAAGCTCCAGAAGCGCGGCAAAACCATCGTTCTTATCACACACGACCCCGGCATCGCCGCCGAGGCCGACCGCGCCGTGACCATCCGCGACGGTCGCATTCACGACGGCGCGTATATTCCGCATGCACCGCGGACCCTGCGCAGCGCCGTAGATAGCCTGCCCATGATTTCCGCCTCCGCCAACCCGCCGAAAGGAGTGATGGCATGAGCGCCCGCGATCTCATCCAGGAAGCCCTTCACTCGCTCGAGGCCAACAAGGGGCGCAGCCTGCTCACCATCCTAGGCATTGTCATCGGCATCGCCTCGGTCATTGCCATGACTTCGCTCATCGGCGGCATCCAAAACAGCTTGGTCAACAGCCTGGGCCTCAACGCAGCTCGCATGGTTCAGATCTATTCGTCCCAAGAACTCTCTGATTCTGACGTCCAGAAGCTTCAAAAACTGGTGCCACAGATAGAGCAGATCGGAATTGTCGACAGCGCGTATACCGAGTACAAGACCGGCGATAAAAGCTATACCGTCATGGCACAGGGTGTCGATAGCGACATGCTCGACGCCGTGGGTGCCAGTAAGCTCGTTGCGGGGCGCACCTACACCGATGTCGAGTCAAAGGCAGGCTCGCGTGTGGCGCTCATCAGCCGCGGCGGTGCCGATCAGCTTTACGGCAACGAACAGGATGCGCTGGGGAAAACCATCAAGGTGTCCAACGGCGAGGTGCAGATTGTAGGCGTGATTGATGGCGGCAGCGACTCCATGGGCTCGCTCACTTTGTATATGCCACGCGAAACCATCTCCGGCCTATTTGGCGACGAGAATCCTTCATTCCCCAGCGTGACGGCACTTGCCGCCGAGGGCACGGACATGGATGAGCTTTGTAAGACCATCGAGTCCAAGGTGCGCGCGATGAAGGGCATCGAGGAGGAGGATGAGTACGACAGTGTATCGGCGACATCCATGAAAAGCGCCATCGATGCACTCAACTCCTTTATGGGCGCGTTCTCGCTCATCATGGGTGCGGTCGCCAGCATCTCGCTGCTTGTCGGCGGTATCGGCATTATGAATATGATGCTCACCAACGTGACTGAGCGCATCCGCGAGATCGGCATCCGTCGCGCTCTGGGCGCCAGTCGTCGCGATATCACCGCGCAGTTTTTGGCCGAGTCCTCGGCGCTGTGCGTCACCGGTGGCCTGCTGGGTGTCCTGATAGGCTATCTGCTGGCCTGGGGACTCGCGATATTTGCCACTGGATCTGGGATTCTTGGCGAGCTCGGTGCCAGCGGGCAAATCACACCGAGTTTTTCAATCGCCACGGTGCTGCTGGCCTTCGCCGTCTCCGTCGGCATCGGCGTAATCTTTGGCTTCTACCCCGCTCGACGCGCGGCAAAGCTCGACCCGGTGGAGTGCCTACGCTACCAGTAAGCCGCCACCGACAAGTTGCGGTGATTTAGGGACTGAATATGCTATCTAGCAGCAAAAACAGACACTATTTCACCGCAACTTATTGAAGGGCTGTTTGCGCCAGATCCGGGCGTCGTCCTCGAGCTATTGGTGGATAACGGGCTTGTACGGGTCGAGCTTGCTCGAGGCGATCCTCCTCGCGGGCGGGAGGGCGCGCAGGCGCGGCGAGCGCCTAGCGCGCGAACTCCCGTAAGAGCGCATCTTCCACTTCCTGAAGCGAAAGGGCCCCGCCTCCCTCGGCGGGACGGGTGACCACGATACAGCGCGCTCCCACGGCGCGCGCTGCGGCGAGCTTCTCGGCCGTGCCGCCTACGGTTCCCGAGTCCTTGGTCACAAGCCACTGGGCGCCCACCTGCCGAAGCATCGCCTCGTTGAGCTCGCGGGTGAAGGGCCCCTGCATGCCGATGACGTGCGACGGCGAAAACCCCGCGTCGATGCACTTCGTTATAGCACTGGGCAGCGGGAGCACGCGCACGAAGAAGCGCTCCGCGAAATCGGCGACGCGCGTGTAGGGAGCAAGCTCCTTGCTCCCCGTCGTGAGAAGAGCGCGACCCGGGTTCTCGGAGAGAAAGCGCGCCGCGCAGGCGATCGACGCGACCGACACGACGCCTTTGGGCAGCGCCTCGACCGGGCGCGCAAGGCGCAGGCATCGTGCACCCACGGCGAGCGAAGCGGCCCGGATGTTACCGCTTGCGAGCGTAGCGAAGGGGTGCGTGGCGTCGACGACGATGCGCGCGCCGGAAAGCTCGCGCTCCATGTCGGCCTCGTCGAGCCTGCCCGCATGCACCTCGATGTCCGGAAGCTCGCCCATAAGTTCGCCTCCGTACTCTGTTGCCGCGTAGGCACGGGCGGGGATGCCCGCCCCGCTCGCCCATTCGCACAGAAGGCGGCCCTCGGTGGTGCCGGCGAAGATGCGCAGCGCCGGCGCGGATGCGGGAGCCGTCACTTCGGGCCGCCTGTGCGCGTGATCTGGTAGAGTAGCGCGTTCATAATGGCGGCCGCCACGGTCGAGCCGCCCTTGCGACCCCTCGCGACGATGGCCGGCACGCGTCGCGCGAGTAGCTCCTCTTTCGCCTCGACCACGTTCACAAACCCGACCGGCACCCCAACGACGAGAGCGGGCGCGATCTTCCCCGCGTCCATGAGCTCGGCGAGGCGCAGAAGTGCTGTGGGAGCGTTGCCGACGGCCACGATGAGCGGACCCTCGATGCCGCAAGCTTTGTCCATGCTCGCAACGGCGCGAGTCGTGCCCGCGGCGCGCGCAGCCGCGGCGACATCAGGGTCGGCCATGAAGCACACGGCCTTGCAGCCGAGCTTCGCGAGCGCGGGCTTGCTTATGCCTGCGAGCGCCATGTTCGTGTCGGTGAGCACCGTGGCCCCTGCGCGCAGTGCGTCGAGCGCACAGTGCGCGGCGTCATGGGTGAACACGAGGGAATCGGCGTACGAGAAGTCGGCAGTGGTATGGATGACGCGCTTCACGACGGGCTCTTCGAACGGCGGGAACGTGCGGCCGCCGAGCTCTTCGGTGATGATCTCGAAGCTGCGCCGCTCGATGTCGCCAGGCGCCATCTCCTTGGAATCCATCTAGTACTCCACTCCTTCTCTTGCACATATCCCCTGAGCGTAGGGGTGTTTCTCGCACCGCATCTCGGTTATGTAATCGGCCTTCTCCACGATCTTGCGGGAAGGCGCGCGCCCGGTGAGCGCTACTTCGACGCCGCGCGCGGACATATCGAGCGCGCGGTCCACGAGCGCCTCGTCGACAAGCCCCTTCGAAAGCGCGTCGAGCGTCTCGTCGAGCACGAGCAGTCCCTCTTGCGCGCCCTCGAGCTCGGCGAGCGCGGAAGCGAGGTTCCCATCGTGCAGCTCGCACGTCGCGGCAAGTTCTTCCGACGTCATCGACCAGGTAAACTTGTCCGACGCCTTCCCCGCGAACACGGGCACGCCGAAATGCTCGGCGAGCAGGCGCACCTCCCCGCTTTCGCCGTCTTTCAGGAACTGCACGACGACGACGCGGCGGCCTGCAGCGAGCATGCGAAGGGCGAGGCCCATCGCCGCCGTGGTCTTGCCTTTGCCGTCGCCATGATACACGTGGATCATACGCCCTCCTCGATAATGCGGTAGACATACTCCATGTCGAGCGCCCCGCGCACGACGTCGGCCAGGCGGTCAAACTCGCGCGCACGGTGATCGACCGCGGACGCCGCGCCCGCAGCACCCACGACGCTCTCGGGCAGGCCGCGCATGCGCGCGAGCGAGCGCGCGAGGGCGAGCGCCACCCCCGGTTCGTCGAACAGGCCGTGGAGATAGGTTCCGAACACGTTTCCGCAGGCCGCGCCTTCCGGTTTGCCGCCAATCGTGCCCGCAGGAGCGCAGAAGACGGTCGTTTCGCCGTCGTGAATCTCGTACCCGCGCGCCGTCATGCCGTTCCACACCGAGAACGCGCCTTGGGCGCCCGTGATGCGTAGCTCCGACTGGGCGAGGCGCTTTTCCTCCTTGAACACCGTACTTGCAGGGATGAGCCCGAGCCCGCGCGCGGTACCAGCGCCTTCCCTGCCGTGCGGGTCGGAAAGCTCGTCTCCCAAAAGCTGGTAGCCTCCGCATATGCCGAGCACCGGCGTGCCCGCGTCCGAAAGCGCGCGTACACAGGCTCCGATGCCGCTAGCCGCAAGCCAGCGCGCGTCGTCGAGCGTAGTCTTCGAGCCGGGAAGCACCACCAGGTCGGGTCGGCCCAGATCGGTCGTCGAGGAAACGTAGCGCACGCCCACGCCGGGCACGCGCGAAAGCGGGTCGAAGTCGGTGAAGTTCGACAGATGCGGAAGACGCACGACGGCGACGTCGATGACGCCGCGCGCCTCGTGGGCAGATAGGCGCGGCGCGAGCGAGTCCTCGTCGTCCAGGTCGAGCGTAAGATACGGCACGACCCCCACGACGGGAACCCCGCACATCCTCTCGAGCGGGGCCAAACCCGGGCGCAGGATTTCCACATCGCCGCGGAACTTGTTCACCACAAGCCCCCGCAAAAGCGCGCGGTCATCGGGCGCAAGGAGCGCGACCGTGCCGTAGAGCTGGGCAAATACCCCGCCCGGGTCGATGTCGCCCGCAAGCAGCACGGGGGAGGACACGGCGCGCGCGAGCCCCATGTTGACGATGTCGTTTTCGGCAAGGTTGATTTCGGCGGGGCTGCCGGCGCCCTCGATGACGATGACGTCGTTTTCCTCCGCGAGCGAATCGAACGCCTCCAAAATCTGCGGCATGAGCGCCTTCTTTCGCGCGAAGTAGTCCCTCGCAGCGAAGGCTCCCTGCGCCTTGCCGGCCACGATGAGCTGGCTTCGGTGGCCGCTTTCGGGCTTGAGCAGGATGGGGTTCATGCGCACGTCGGGCGCGATGCCGCACGCCTCGGCCTGCATGATCTGGGCGCGCCCCATCTCGAGCCCGTCGGCCGTGACACCGCTGTTGAGTGCCATGTTCTGGCTCTTGAAGGGAGTCACGCGCAGGCCGTCCTGCGAAAGCACGCGGCACAGCCCCGCCGCAAGCAGGCTCTTCCCCGCGTTCGACATGGTGCCCTGGATCATGATGGGCTTCGCCCTACCCACGGGTATCGACCTCCTTCGCCGAGCCTCGGCCATCCGCGCCCGCCATAGCGCCGCTGAAAGAAGCGCCGCCCCGTTCGTCGGGTTCGCCTTCGCCCGATGCACCTTCCGCCCGAAGCACGCGGCTGAACGCCATCGCAAGCCGGGCATTCTCCTTGCGCGTGCGCACCGCGACGCGGCACCAGAAACGGGACAGTACCGAAAACGAGTCGCACGTGCGGACCAAAACCCCCTGTTTATACAGGCGCTCGGGGATGTCTTTCGCCGGCGTGCGGACTAAAAGGAAGTTCGCATCCGACGGCACGACGGAAAGCCCGAGCGAGGAGAGCTCGTGGGAAAGCCACGCTCGCTCGCCCTCCAATACATCGCGCGTGCGCGAGACGTATTCGACGTCTTCCAGGGCGGCGATACCCGCGGCCTCGGCGACCGAAGAGACGGGCCACGCCTGCCCCGCCCGGCGAATCCCCTCGATGAGTTGGGCGTTTCCGCTGATCAGATATCCCAACCGCAACCCCGCCATTCCGTAGAGCTTGGTGAACGCGGAGAGCACGGCCACATGGCGCGAACACGCGGCGCGTGCGGCCACGCTCCTTTCGCGGGCGTCGGGCGCAAATCCGAGGAAGCACTCGTCCACGACGAGCAGCGCGCCCACCTGCTCGCAGCGGCAAGCCGCAGCATCGATCACACGGGGGTCGACGAGGCGCCCCGTCGGGTTGTTCGGATTGCAGAGGTACGCCACGTCTCCCGGCCCCTCGATCGCGCGGGCGAAGGAGGCGGGCACGTCGAAGTCGTCCGCTTCGGAGAGCGGGAACTCCTGCACGCATGCGCCGTAGTACGATGCCGCCTCCGCATATTCAGAGAACGTCGGCGCGCACACGACGATGCGTTTCGGGCGCACCGCCGCTGCGAGCCGCCAGATGATGTCGGACGCGCCCGCGCCGCAGACGATAGTATCTTCGGGAATGCCCTGGTCGCGCGCTAGCGCGCGAACGAGGGCGAGGCTTTCCCTATCGGGGTAGGCGTCGATTCGAGAAAGCGCCTTGCAAGCTGCGGCGACGGCGCGCGGCGAGGGGCCTGCCGGATTCACGTTCACCGAGAAGTCAATGAGGTCGGAGGCACCCCCTTCGCAAGCGATGCCGAGCGATTGCGCGCTGCCCCCATGCGTGCGGGCGCGCAGGATTCCCCCGGCAGCCCGGGGCGCGGCGTGGTCTTTCCTCATGCCATCGCCCCCACGGCGAGTACGACCGCCGCGCGCGCGGCGCCGAAGACGACGAGCGCGCATACGGACGCGGCGAGCATGAGCCTTGTCGCCCGGGCGATGTCGCCCCACTCGATTTCGCGGGACGCGTCGCCTATCGTCGGTTTCTCAACGAGCTTGCCGAAATACACCGCGGGTCCTGCCAGGCGCAGTCCGAGCGCACCCGCGCACGCCGACTCGGTCTGCGCCGCGTTCGGGCTCGCATGGCGACGCCTGTCGCGGCGCCAGATGCGCGCCGCCCCGCGCGCGTCGAGCCCGACGATCGGGCACACAGCGATCATGAGCAGGGCCGATAACCGCGAGGGAATCCAGTTCACCGCATCGTCGAGGCGCGCCGAGGCGCAACCGAAGTCGATGTAGCGCTCGTTTTTGTAGCCCACCATGCTGTCGAGCGTGTTCACCGCCTTGTACGCCATGCCCAAGGGCGCACCCCCGATCATAAGGTAGAAAAGCGGCGCGATGACACCGTCGCTCGCGTTCTCCGCCACCGTTTCCACGGCGGCGCGCGCGACGCCCTGCTCGTCGAGAACAGACGTGTCACGTCCCACGATGAGCCCGACGGCTTCGCGCGCCGCGACAAGTCCGCCCTTCGAGAACGCGCGGGCAACGGCCAGGCTCTGGCGGCGCAGCTCGCATGCCGCGAGAATCTGATAGCTCGCCCATGCCTCGGCCACGAAGCGCAAGCCGGAGTGAACCATGCCGCAAAGATGCAGGATTCCCCAGGTCAAAAGCCCACACGCAAGCGGAAGCGCCACGGCGAGCACAAGCCCTGCGGCGCGCGTACCCGCGGACGTTTGCGGGAATGCGCCCCGCAGGCGGCCTTCGGCCCACGTGATCGCGCGCCCCATGGCGACGACGGGATGGGGAAGCCAGCGCGGGTCGCCGAAGGCAAGGTCGGCCGCGAACCCGGCGGCGACGGCAAGAATCGTCATCACCGGGCATCGCCCCCCGAAGCGGGGCGAACGTCGCGAAGGCAGCGCCCATCCCAAGTGGCGGCCCATGCGCCGCCCGGCTCGGTATGCACGTCGAAGTATCCCATTTTCGGGACAGCTAGCTCGGAGAGCAGCGCTTTCACGGTACCCGCGTGAACGACGAAGACGGCGCGCCCACTCCCCTGGGCGCGCTCCGAATCGCACGCCTCCCGAAACGCCGCGACGACGCGGCGGGTGAAATCGCTCTTGCCCTCGCCATGCGGGCAGCGCGTCTCACACCAGGAGTCTGCCCAGGCGCGGTAACGCGCATCCTCTTTAAGTTCGGCGGCGCTTCGCCCCTCGAAGTCGCCGAAATCCATCTCGCGCAGACCGGGGCACGCCATAAGCTCCGCGTTCGGGAAGAGAATGCGTGCCGTCTGGTCGGTACGGGCCATGCCGCTCGTGATAACACGGAACACGTCACGATCGCACGCGAGGTCGCGCAAAGCGCGCTCGCCCGCGCTCGACAGGGGCTCGTCGGTGCCCGCCCCGCTGTAGCGATGGTCTTCCGTGCCCGCCGTGGCACCATGGCGCACGAAGATGACTTCCAAAGGCGCGCCCGCGCCCAGCGTCCCTCGAGGCGCATCGGCAAGGTTTCCTTTGATGACCTGGGGAATCCCGCACGTCATGCGCACGACGACGTCGGCGCGCGCAGCGAGCGCGCATCCCAGGCGCCCCGCGCGCTCGCGCCATTGGGCGTCTTCCGCACGCATAGGGACGACCCCCGAGCCGACCAAGGTCAGAATCACTGCGTCGAAGCCGATCAGCCACTCGAGCGCCCGGTCAGCGTCGAGCGCGCGTACGAGTTCCTCAGCACGGTACGCGACGCGGCCGGCAAAAGCCGCGGGCACGCTGCCCGCCGCGAGCTGCGCCGCGTCGACGAAATCGTCCGCTGCGAACCCGAGCTTTTCGCGCACGAAGGTCCTCTTCCCCGAATGCGCGCCACCTACCACGAGAATCATAGGAGCATACCCCCCACCACCAGCATGGCAAGCATCGCGAGCTCGGCCCATTGCAGAAACCATCCGGCCAAATCCCCCGTCACCCCGCCGAAGCGGGACAGGGCAACATGACGGTACCACGCGAGCGCCAAAAGCCCCGCCACCGCCATAAGGGCGCCGACGGCCTGAGCGCACGAGACCATCCCTGCAGCCGAAGCCGCAGCGAAAGCGCAAAGCGGCACGACGATCGCCGCGCGCTTCTTAGCAGGCGAGAGTCCCGCGGCCATGCCGTCCGCCCGCGCGGCAGGCCAGCATTCTACGGCGAGCCCCGAAAGCGCGCGGGAGAACACGAGCGAGCACAGAAGCGCGAGGAACGCCCCCGCCGTAAGCGGCAGCGCGGTGAACAGGGAAAACTGCAGAATAAGGTACACAACAACACCGATGACCCCGAAGGCGCCCGCCCGCGGGTCGTGCATGATCTCGAGCTTTCGCTCGCGCGGGGCCCAACTTGCAAGCGCATCGGAGGTGTCGCAGAGCCCGTCTAGGTGGATGCCTCCCGTCACCGCCACAGGCAACGCCACGAGCACGGCCGCGACGATGGTCGCGGGCACGCCGAGCAGGTTCGCCACGTGCCCCCACGCCGTCATGAGGAAGCCTTCCGCGAGGCCCACCAGGGGAAACGCGGCAAGCGCATGGGTTGACCCGAAATCGGTCCAGGCCGATTTCGGGACGGGGATGCGCGAGAACGTTCCGAACGCCGCGCCGATTGCCTCTGCTATCTTCACCTTGTAGGTCCTTCGCCTTTCATCCACACGGGAATCCCGCATACCACTTCGACTGCATGGTCGGCCAGCGCCGCCACGCCCGCGTTCACGCGCGCGAGCGCGCGCCTCCATGCCTCGGTCCCTTCATCGTAGCGCATCCCATCGGCGAACACGTCGACGGTGACCACCACCGTATACGCAGCGGCCTGAGCGAGCCGTTCGATGCCTCTGAGTACCTCGCGCGCCGCAGCGTCGGGGTCACGCGGGGACAAGCCGCCTTCCGCGAAGAGCTCGTTCGCAACCAGGTTGCCCACGTCCTCCAAAAGAAGCGTGCAGCCGCGCGGAAGCCCGGGCACTGCGGCGCCCACGTCACGCGTGCGCTCGAGGGTGGAAAACCCCTTGCCCTCGCGCAGCGCCCGATGGCGCGCGATGCGGCGGGCGCCCTCTTCACCGAAGGGCTCCATCGTTGCCAGGTACACGCGGGGGCCGTCGTGCCCGAGGCACAGGGACTCGGCGTAGGCGCTCTTGCCGCTCGCGGCGGCGCCGATGACGAGCGTCACCGTCATTTCCCGGCCTCGAAATGCTCGTAAGCAGCCATGCCAGTCGCCGTGAACGTCTTCCCATCCCGGTACACGCGCAGCGCCGAATCCAGAAGGGGCAGATACGCCATGGCGCCCGCGCCCTCGCCCAAGTGCATGCCTGCGTCGAGGGGTGCCTTTATGCCAAGCTCGCGAAGGAGCTCCTGGCTTGCGGGTTCACTTGATGCGTGGGTGCCCAGGAGGTAGCCCAAGGCGTTGGGGCACAGGCGCGCCGCGCACAGGGCCGCCGTGCAGGATATGACCCCGTCGAGAAGCGCCGGCGCCTTCGAGGCCGCGGCCCCCAGGTAGAAGCCGCACATCGCCGCGATGTCGAAGCCGCCCACCTTCGAGAGCACGTCGATCGGGTCGGCGGGATCGGGCGAGTTCGCGTCGATAGCGTGCTCGACCACGTCGCGCTTGCGCGCGAGCGAGGCGTCCGAGAGCCCCGCGCCGCGCCCGACGAGGCTCCGCGCGTCCGCCCGGATGAGCACTGCGGCCACCGCCGCCGAGGTGGTCGTGTTGCCGATGCCCATCTCGCCCGCGGCGAGAAGGCGCACGCCGGCGCGGGCAAGCCCGCACGCGACGGCGATTCCGACCTCGATCGCGCGCACGGCCCCATCTCGAGACATAGCGGAGCCGTGCGCGATGTTGCCACTCCCCCGCCGCACGTTCGCGCGCACCATGCGCGCGTCTTCTATGCCCCGGGCCATACCCACGTCGACGGGCACGACCTCGGCACCCGCGAACGCCGCCATGCGGCAGGCGCTCGTGGCCCCCTCGCACATGTTGCGCGCGACGGCTCGCGTCACGTCTTGCCCGCTTTGCGACACGCCTTCGGCAACGACCCCGTTGTCGGAGAAGAATACCGCGAGCGCACGGGGAAACTCGGCCACCTCGGCGCTCCCCTGAGCTGCGGCGATACACGCGACGGCGTCTTCAAAGTCGCCCAATCCCCCCAAGGGGTGCGCGATGGAGTCCCACGCGGCGTACGCGGCGGCGCGGGCGCACTCGTCTGCGGGCTCGATCCGGGAGAGCGTGGCTTCGAGCACGGCGCCCGGCGCCGACGAGAACGCGCGCTCGACTTCCTCGCGGATGCAGGCAAGCGCGGTTTCGGTTGCTTCAGCCATGCCGTCTCCTCTCTGCAAACGACGCTGCGGCAGACGCGAACGCGCGCGCAACGTCGGGGTTCGCAGGATAGTACACATGCGGGAAGCCCGCAACCAGGGACGGGGTGGTCGACATGCACGGCCAGCCCTTGTCGCGCCGGGGCTTCTGCGCCCAGAAGTCGCCGCCCGGGCAGGTGGACTGCCAGTAGTGGAACTCGTGCGCGCGGATGCGTGTGCCGCGCGGCCCGTAGAGCCCGTCGCGTTGGGAAGTGAGCACCACGTACCCGAAATGGGACAGCCTTACCCCATTCTCGCTTGCGCCCTCAAGGGCGCCCGTAACAGGCCAGCGCCGCCCCTCGCTATCAGCGATTTCGCGCTGCAGGTACAGAAACCCACCGCATTCGGCGACCGTCGGCATGCCGGATTCCACCGCGCGCCGCACCGCCTCGCGCATCGGCGCGTTCTCGGAGAGCTGCCGCGCATGGAGCTCCGGGTAGCCGCCCCCCAGATAGAGGGCGCTTGTCCCCCGGGGCAACTCGCTATCACACAGGGGGCTGAAAAAGGCCAGCTCGCAACCCAGGTCCTCGAGCGCGCGCAGGTTCTCCTCGTAGTAGAACGAGAACGCCTCGTCACGCGCGACGGCGACGATGGGCCGCGTTCCCGCGATCGGCTCCAACCGGTAAGGTTCCTCGCGGATATCGGGTGCCGTTGCCGCTATTTCGAGCAAGCGGTCGACGTCGACGCTCTTTTCCACCAGCTCGGCCATCTTGTCGATGCGCGCGGAGAGCTGCTCGACCTCGTCGGCGGTCACAAGCCCCAGATGCCGGCTTTTGAGCGAGAACGTCTCGTCGGCGGGGATATTCCCCAAAACCGCGACGCCCGTGTGCTTCTCGATCGCAGGCGCCGCGTAGGCGCAGGCAGCGGCGCTCGTCTTGTTCAGCACGACGCCGCGCACGTTCGCACAAGGCAGGAACTCGGCGATGCCGCGGATTACGGCGGCGAGCGATAAAGACGCCCCGCGCCCGTTCACCACTAAAACGACCGGCGTTTCCGTGTCGCGCGCAACCTGGTAGCTGCTCGCGTCGGCCACGCCGGGCGCCATGCCGTCGTAGAAGCCCATGACCCCCTCGAGCACCGCGACATCCGCGCCCGCGGCGCCGCGTGCGAGCAGGGCGCGCAGCGTCGGGGCGTCAGCGAAGAAGCCGTCTAAGTTGCCCGAGCGCGCACCCACGACGCGGCGGTGAAAGAGCGGGTCAATGTAGTCGGGGCCACATTTGAAGGCCGCGCATGCAAGGCCGCGACGCGCGAGCGCGCGCAGGAGCGCGCACGTGACGACCGTCTTGCCGCTCCCGCTCGAGGGCGCAGCGACCATGAAGCGCGGGATGGACGTGCTCACCGGGCACCGCCTTCCCCACCTGCACCTCGCGCGCTGACGAGGAACACGGGGTTTTGCGCCTTCATAAGATGGTGCGAGCCTACAGCCTCGGCGCGGGCGGCCGACACCTGGCAGGCCTCGAACCCCTTAAAGCGCGAACCCGAGAGGAGCGCGCACGCCTCAGTGAGCGTCTCAACGGTTACGCATGGCACGCACAGGCGAACCTGCGAGTTCTTCTCGAGCGCCGCCTCCACGATGGAGGGAAGCTCGCCCGCGCTCCCGCCGACGAACACGGCGTCGGGGACGGGCAGTTTCGCGAGCGCTTCGGGGGCGACACCGGGGACCGCATGCACGTTGCCGCACCCGAATGCATCCGCGTTCTCTCGGATGAGCCGCACGCCGGCCGCGTTGCGCTCGACCGCCCATACCGACCCCGCTCGCGCGACGAGCGCCGCCTCGATCGACACGCTCCCCGTGCCGGCGCCGACATCCCACACGGTGTCGGTCGCGGTAAGGCGCAGCTTCGCGAGCGCGACGGCGCGCACCTCCTGCTTGGTCATGGGAACGTCGCCGCGGATGAAGAGCTCGTCGGGAATGCCGGAGGAAGCGTACGGCCAGCGGGAGCTCGCGGCGCGGGATGCGCCCGCAGAGCCCGCCGCGAAAGAAGCCGCCGCGGGCGCAGACGCGCCGGCCGGCGCCTCGGAGGCTGCGCTAGAGTTCGCAGGCGACCCGGCGCAGCCTGCGAACTCGATAAGCATCACGTTCAAGTCGTCGAACGTCTGACCTGCGATTTCACTTGCGGTCGCGCAGGTGATGCGCTCGTCGGGGTACGACAGGCGCTCGGCCACCGTCACGCGCGCGTCCTCAAAGCCCGCCTGCACAAGCTCGCCCGAAAGCCGCGAGGGGTCTTCCCCGCCCGACGTGGCGAGGAAGAGCTCACCTGCGCGCTCGGCCTCGGCCACGATGTCGCACGCCACGCCGTGAGCACTCACGAAGCGCCAATCCTGCCATGGACGCGCGAGGCGCGCGGCGAGATACGACGCAGAGCTTATGCCGGGAATGACGCGCACGTCCACCTGCGCGTCGCCGGAGAGCGCCTCCACCAGGCGGCGCGCGCCGCTGAACAGCCCCACATCGCCCGTCATCACGACCACGGCGCGCTGCCACGACGCCGCATCGGTGAGCGCGGCGACGATGTCCGCCGTCTTCACGAGCTCGCATCTCACCACGTCGGGCGGCACGTCGATGCCGACAAGCGCGCGATGAGCGCCGATGACCACGTCGGCGATGTTGATCGCGTCGAGCGCCGCGCGCGAGAGCAAGTCGGGGTTTCCGGGCCCCGCCCCGATGATCGTTACCTTTCGCATGGAATCTCCCGATACCCGCGCGGCGTGACCATACGGCCGCCTACGCGCTTCGTGCCCGCGTTGCCGACGAACACGGTGGTGAACATGTCGGCATCGAACTCCCCCAGCTCGGAGAGCCTGCACATGCCCGACTGCTGCCCCTCGCGCCCGATGTTGCGCACCCAGCCGCAGAGCGTGTCGGGGGCCTTCCATTCGAGCATAATCTTCGCCGCGCGCGAGAGCCTGTCGGCGCGCTTTCTGCTGCGCGGGTTGTACAAACAGATGCAGAAGTCGGCGCTCGCCACGGCGGCGAGCCTGCGCTCGATGACCTCCCACGGCGTGAGCAGGTCGGAGAGCGACACGACCGCGAAGTCGTGGGCAAGCGGGGCGCCGAGCACCGCCGACCCGCTCTGAGCCGCGGTGGCCCCGGCGATAACTTCCACGTCTACATCGGGGTAGTCCTCAGCAAGCTCCAGCACGGGGCTCGCCATGCCGTACACACCCGCGTCACCGCTGCACACGAGCGCCACGGCTTCTCCGCTCTGCGCGCGCGAAAGCGCCAGGCGGCACCGTTCGACCTCGTGCATCATCGGCGTCGCGAGATGCGCCGCGTCGGGCACGGCGGCGAGCGCGAGCTCCACGTATTTCGTGTACCCCACAACGATGTCGGCCGCCTCGAGCGCGCGCCGAGCCGCAATCGTCATGCCGTCGGGGGCGCCCGGGCCGATCCCCACCACGAAGAGCTTTCCCATCACCGCTCCTTAAACGAAAGTTCAATAGTTACCTTGGAAAACGCGACGGTCACGCCGCCGTGAGCGAGCTTCGTGAAGATAAGTTTACCCCCGTCCGCGAGCGCCGCGCGCTCGCACACGTTGTCGACCCCCACCGTCGCGCGCACGAAATCAGATGGCGAAACGCTGCCTTCGACCTGCGACAACTCCTCTGCGGAATACGTCGCGAGTGGGATATTGCGCGCGCGGCAGAAGGCGAGCAGACCCTCCTCGCGCGCCTTCACGTCGATCGTCGCCGCCTCGCGCACGGCCGAGGGCGAGATGCCCGCCTGCCCGCACGCGAGAAGAAACGCCTCCCCGATCGCTTCGGCGCACGCACCGCGACGGCACCCTATGCCCGCAACGATGCAGGGCAAGACAAGGTGAAGCGGCTCGGGCGCAGGCGCCTGCGCCCGCACGCCCGCCGGCTTCCCCGTCTCACCGGCGGGCACGGCCTCGTTCGATGTCTCCGCCGCGCGAACGGACGCACCCGCATTCGCGCCAGCGAACGGCGACACGACGATATCGGCCCGAGCGCGGTCGGACGCAATGTCAACCCCCTCAGGCGGCTGTCCCGAAATCGGCATGTCGGAATAGAGCGCCACGCGCCCGCCCGAAAGCAGCCGCGCCGACACTCGCTTGATGGCCTCGGGATTCGAAACGGCGAGCCCCGCACAGCGAGCCCACGTATCCACCGCCCACACGCCGCGGACGTCGGTCGCCGTGGTGATGACGGGGATGGCCCCTGCCGCGCGTGCCACAGTTTGCGCAAGCTCGTTCGCACCGCCCAAATGCCCCGACAAAAGCGGGACGGCAAAGCGCCCCGCCTCGTCGATCGCCACAACCGCAGAATCGCTTGCCTTCGAGGCGACATGCGGCGCGATCGCCCGCACGGCGATGCCCGCCGCGCCCACGAACAGAAGCGCGTCCGACGCTTCCCACGCGAGCGCCGTCCATGCGCGCAGGTCGGCCTTCCCCTCGCCGAACCCGCGCGAAACGGAAACGTCCCAGCCAGGGTCATCTTCACCTGTCTGCGCGCAATCGGAAAGCGCGTGTGCGATGCGCTCCGCCAACGCATACCCCCTCTCAGTGAACGCTATGCAGGAAACCCTCATCTAGCGCACCACCATCGTCGAGAAGTAGCTGCCCCGATCGGGCAAATCGTCGAGCGAGCGGTACACGCGCTCGCCCGGAAGCCCACAGTCCTCTACGAGCTCGGCACCGTCGAAGGCGCCCTCCTCGCGAAGGATGCGCTTCGTGTCCGCAAGCGAGCGGCGCGCCTTCATGACCACCTTCGTCCCCGGCCAGCCGATTGCGCGGCGCACGTCGTCGTAGCCGCCGGGCACGATGTGCAGAGGCGACGACATCTCGGGCGTGAGGTCGCGCTCGAGCGCTGCGGCGACCGCGCAGAAGCTCGGCACGCCGGGAATGGCGCGCGCCTCGAACCCGCAGGCGCGCACGTCGGGCGCTATGCGCTGGAAGGTGGCGTAGATGCTCGGGTCCCCCAGGTTCAGCAGCGCGACGTCGCGGACCGCATCCAGGTGCGCGACAAGCTCGCGAACAAGCGAGGCATGCTCGGCCGCGCGGCACTCGGCGTCGCGCGTCATCGAGAATCGCACGGGGATCACCGTCTTGCCTGTAAGGTCGACGGCGCCGCGCACGATGTCGAGCGCGACCATGGCCCCGTCCGCCGTCTGCGGTGCGGCGATGACCGGACACGATTCGATTGTGCGGACGGCCTTGATCGTGAGCAGCTCGGGGTCGCCAGGCCCCGTGCCCACCCCGTACAGCACGCCTTTACTCATACGTAGCCCCCAATTCCCCGATAACTGCATCGGCGCCCGACGTGCGGAAAAGCTCGCGGCGCTCGGCGTCGAACACGACCGCGGCGATGTCGCATGCGCCCGCCGCGCGGCGGCGCAACCTGTCATCGATTGCCGCAGCGAGCGAGGCGCGCGCAGCGTCCCCCACGCCGGCGGCCTCGATTACCTCGAGCGCCGCCGTGGTCGTGACCGACGACATGATCTCGCGCACGATCTTCGTTCCCGCGCCGGCCAAGGCCGCGTGGGCGGCCAGAATCTCCGCGCGGCAGTCGGCGGTACGCGAATGGGTGTCCATGATGCCGCCCGCGACCTTCACCAGCTTGCCGATGTGTCCCACAAGAAGGACATTGGTAAATCCCTCGCGAACGCAGCAATCAATCGCATCGCCCACGAAGTTGGAGATGAAGACCACCGGCGCACCGTTTAGGTGGAAATGCCCCGAGATGAACTGTGCACCGTAGTTGCCGGGCGTGAGCACGACTCCGCGCCGCCCCATAGCCGCATGCTGCCGGATCTCGAGCTCGATGCTGTCGCGCAAGGCAGCAAGGCTGCGCGGCTCGACGATGCCCGTCGTGCCCAGGATGGAGATGCCGTCCTCTATCCCCAGGTGCGGGTTGAAGGTCTTTTCGGCAAGGGCAACACCCTCGGGTACCGAAATCGTCACAGCGATATTTCCAGAAAAGCCGTGCGCGGCGCACACCTCGCGCACCGCCAAAGTGATCATCGCGCGCGGCGTCGCGTTGATGGCGGCCGCCCCCACCGGCTGCTCGAGCCCGGGCAACGTCACGCGCCCCACGCCCACGCCGCCATCGACGGAAACTTCCGATTCGCGCGCGGGCACGCCCTTGCTGCCCGCAGCACCCGTGCCCGACCCCGCATGTTCCACGCGCGCGTACACGAGCACGCCGTCGGTCACATCGGCATCGTCGCCTGCGTCCTTTCGCACGGCGCACTGGGCGCACCCCTCGCCGATACATGCGTCGACCACGTTCGCCTCGACGGGCAGCCCGCCGGGGGTGACGATCGACACGCGGCCGACGGGCTTTCGTGACAAGAGCATCTCGCAGGCCGCCTTCGCCGCGAGCGCGGCGCAGCTCCCCGTGGTGTAGCCGCAGCGCAGGCGGGTCGTCCCGGTATATATGTAGTGCTCGAAGGCCACGCTAGCTGCTCGCCTTCCGATACCCTGTGGCAAACGAAGGGTCGTAAAGCTTGCTGCGCTCGTACGACTCCGCTTGCGCGCCGTTGTGCGCAAGCCCGCCGCGAGCTCCGAGCACGCGGCCCACCACCACGAGCGCCGTGCGGTCGATGCCCTCTCGCGCGCCCGCATCGGCGAGCGTGCCCACTGTGCATCGCACCACGCGCTCCTCAGGCCAGGTCGCCTTGTACACGAGCGCCGCCGGCTCGTCGGAGCTGCGGCCCGCGGCCAAAAGCTCGGCGGAAAGCTCGGCGAGCATACCCGAGCTCAGGAAGATGACCATAGTCGAGCCGCTTTCCGCCATGGTGCGCATGCCCTCGCCCGCGGGCATGGGGGTGCGCCCGGAAAGCCGCGTGATCACGACCGACTGGCTGATTCCCGGCAGCGTGTATTCCTGGCAAAGCGCCGCCGCGGCACCGCAAAAGCTCGACACGCCGGGCACCACCTCGTAGTCCACGCCGCGCGCGTCGAGCGCGTCCATCTGCTCCTGGATGGCGCCGTACAGGCACGGGTCGCCCGTGTGCAGGCGCACCACTTCCTCGCCCCGCGCATCCGCCGCGCACATCACGTCGAGCACTTCCTCCAAGGTCATGTGCGCGCTGTCGTAGACGACGCAGGATTCCTTGCACTCGGCGAGCAGCTCGGGGTTCACAAGGCTCCCCGCCCAAACGACCACGTCGGCCGCGCGCAGAAGACGCGCCCCGCGCAGCGTGATAAGGTCGGCGGCGCCCGAACCTGCGCCAACGATATGAATCATCCGAGCCTTCCCTTCCCGTTTCTCATCGCAACCGTTTACGCCGCCCTTCGCG
Source organism: Collinsella sp. (assembly GCA_019425015.1). Lineage (GTDB taxonomy): Bacteria > Actinomycetota > Coriobacteriia > Coriobacteriales > Coriobacteriaceae > Collinsella. Next base: position 104,127 of record JAHYYJ010000004.1, on the reverse strand, counting down.
CAGCAGGCAAGACACGGCGCCCGCAGCGGCAATCGGCGCAAATACGTAGGCAGGAGGCGCAATGCCGCCCGCCCTGGCTTTGACACGCCCACAAACGCCCACTATCATAGTGGTAGTTTCGGCAACGAGCATATGACAATCGAATAAAAGGAAATGACCGGCGCGGCGCCCACACAGCCCGCGCTGGCTTGCGGAGGGAACCAGGTGGGAATCCTGGGCAAGGGACATTACTGTGTAGGACGCACGGGCGAACCGCCTCGCGCCCCAAGCCAGACTGCTTCGCCTTTTCCTCACGGCATCGCCGTGGCGTTATCTCCTTGTGAACCCCGAGGAGTGCGCTTCCCTTTCGAATGCAAGAAACAGGCGCGCTATCCCTTTGCGGACGAGCGCGCTTTTCTTTCGCTTGTGCCGATAAGCAACTGTCGCCGGGGGACCGGCAAACCGAGGAAAGGGAAAACCATGTCCGACCAGATGTCACGCCGCGGCTTCATGGGCGCCGCAGCAACCGGAGCCGTCGCGCTCGCCGGATTCGCGCTCGCGGGCTGCTCCAGCACCTCCGCGAGTCCCGAGAAATCGAGCGAAAAGGAGAAGGCCGTGAAGCCGGTCATTCTCGTCACGAGCTTCGGCACGAGCTACAACGACTCGCGCCACATCACCATCGGCGCCATCGAAGACGCTATCCGCGAGAAGTACTGGCAGGACTACGACATCCGCCGCGCCTTCACCGCGCAGATCATCATCGACAAACTGAAGAAGCGCGACGGCATCACGATCGACAACATGACCGAGGCGCTCGACCGCTGCGTGGAAGACGGCGTGAAGGAAATCGTCGTGCAGCCGACGCATCTCATGGCTGGCCTGGAATACGCCGACGTGAAAGACGAGCTCGACAAGTACGCCGACAAGTTCGACAAGATCTCGCTCGGCGACCCGCTGCTCACCTCCGACGACGACTACAAGAAGGTGGCCGCAGCCATTAAGGAGAACATGGCGTCCTTCGACGACGGCAAGACGGCGCTGTGCCTCATGGGCCACGGCACCGAAGCCGATTCCAACGCCGACTATGCCAAGATGCAGGAAGTGTTCAAGAACGAGGGCTTGACGCAGTTCTTCGTCGGCACCGTCGAGGCTGAACCGACCTGCGAGGATGTTATCGCCGCTGCGAGCGCCGCAGGGTACAAGAAGGCCGTGCTCGCGCCGTTCATGGTGGTCGCGGGCGACCACGCGAACAACGACATGGCAGACGAGACCGACCCCGACAGCTGGGCTGCGAAGTTCGTGGCCGCCGGCTTCGAAGTGACGTGCCTGCTCCAGGGTCTGGGACAGAACGCCGCGGTCGACGACATCTACGTCTCGCACGTGGACGACGCCATCGCCAAGCTGTAAACTCGCCGCGCACGGGGGCGCCGGTCGCGTCCCCGTGCAACGGGCACGCGCCTTCCCCGACCGACGGCGCATGCCCGTTGCATTCGCATCCCGCCCGCCCACCGCACGGCGCGGGCGGTAGAAGCGATTGAAAGGAACCCCTCCATGTTGAAGAAAACCCTCGTCTTCGCCCTGTCGGCGGCGCTTCTCGCGTTCTCGCTCGCCGGCTGCGCCGGAAATTCAAGCGACAGCGCAAAGGCAAGCAATACCGATTCCCAGGAAAAGACCGAGCAGGCGGCCGATGCGACCGAGGGTGCAAGCGCTGCCCCCATCACCGCCGACAAGGTGGCCGACGGCACCTATCCGATCACCGTAGATTCCAGCTCGAACATGTTCAGGATTGTGGACGCCCAGCTCATCGTGGAAAACGGCTCCATGCACTGCGTGATGACGCTTTCCGGCACGGGCTACGGCAAGCTCTTCATGGGCACGGGCGACGAGGCTGCCGCCGCGAGCGAGGCCGACTTCATCCCCTATGTGGAAAACGCGGAAGGCAAGTACACCTACGACGTGCCCGTTGATGCGCTCGACGAGGACACCGCCTGTGCCGCGTGGAGTATTAGAAAAGAGCAGTGGTACGACCGCACGCTTGTGTTCGAATCCGCCGGCGTCGATCTGCGCGCCGACGCACTGAAGTAACGCCATGCGGTCGATTCTCCCCAAGGGGGAAAACAGGAAGCGCCACAGCATCGCGGCGCGCGCGATCACCTGCGTTCTCGTCGCCCTGCTCGCGCTTCCCTTCGCGGGGTGCAGTGCGAGCCCGAACGCGACCGGTGGCACGGCGGGCTCTCAGGAATACACTGTGAGTGCCTCGCTTTCCGGTGGGTCAGGGCGCGCAAGCATCGCCTCACCCACCACAATTGTGAAGGATGGCGACACCTACACCGCGACCATCACCTGGTCGAGTTCGAACTACGACAAGATGACCGTCGACGGCGTGGACTACGCGCCCGTAAACGACGGCGGCAACTCCACGTTCGAGATACCCGTCACGCTCGACGAGGACATCGCCGTGTCGGCCGAGACCGTCGCCATGTCGACGCCGCACACCATCGACTACACGATCCACTTCGACTCATCCACCATGAAGGAGAAATCGGGCGACGATGCAAGCGGCGGCTCCCTTGCAGGAACGGCTTCAAGCGCCGCGGCCGACTTCCACAACGCCGATTTGGGCTGCGGCTGGGAGCCGGCGGGGGCGCTTCAGCTTGAATACGCCGAGCACTTCACTGTCGACGAGTTCGAAGGCGGTCTGCGGCTTATCTGCGTTTCGAATGGGGAGCGTTTCCTCGTGGTGCCGCAAGATGCGAAGGTACCTGATGGGTTGAGCTCCGACATCGCGGTCATAAGGCGCCCCGCCGACAAGGTGTACCTCGTGTCGTCGGCGACGATGTGCCTGGTCGACGCGCTCGATGCGAACGACAATATCATCATGTCGGGCACGAAGGCCGACGATTGCTCGGTCGCAGGCTTCAAAAGCGCGCTCGAAAGTGGGGCGATCGCCTACGGCGGCAAGTACAGCGCGCCCGACTACGAGCGAATATCGGCCTCGGGCTGCACGCTCGCCATCGAGAACACCATGATCAACCACACGCCCGATGTGAAGGAAAAGCTGCAGAAGCTCGGGCTCGTCGTGCTCACCGAACAGTCGTCGAGCGAGCCCGAAGCACTCGGGCGCGTCGAGTGGATTAAGCTTTTCGGCGTCCTGTTCGACAAGGAAGACGAGGCCGCGCACCTGTTCAACGAGCAGAAGGCCCGCGTCGAGCAAACGTCGGGGCTCGCGTCGTCAGGTAAAACCGTGGCGTATTTCTACATTAACTCGAACGGGGCCGCCGTCACGCGGCGGGCGGGCGACTACGTGGCGCAGATGATCGAGCTTGCAGGCGGCAGTTATGCGCTCGATGACGCGCAGACGGCGTCGACGTCAGGTTCGTCAGTAACGCTCGAAATGGAGCGCTTCTACGCGACGGCGAAGGATGCCGACATCATCGTCTACAACGGCACCATCGACGAATCGGTTGCCACCTTGAACGACTTCGTAGGCAAAAACGCGCTATTGTCGCAGTTCAAAGCCGTGAAGAACGGCAACGTCTGGGTCACAAGCGCCGACATGTACCAGCAGATGACTTCTACCGCCGACATTATCGACGAGCTGCACGGGGCGTTCACCGGCGATGACGCGAGCGACTTCCATTATCTGAGGAAGCTCGGTTAGCGCCATGAGAAGCCGGCTTTCCATGGCATACGACGAATCGGGGCGCGCCGCGCGGTGTCGCGTCGTGACGGCGCTGCTCGCTGTTGCCCTCATCGTGCTCGTCGGGGCCAACCTGTGCATCGGGAGCGTGCTCGTGCCCGCAGACCACATCCCCGGCATCCTTTCGGGCGGCGCGGCCAATTCCATGGAAAGCCAGGTCATCTGGGAGATTCGCCTGCCGCGCGTGCTTTCAGCCGTGCTTCTCGGCGGGGCACTTTCGCTTTCCGGGTTCCTGCTGCAGACGTTTTTCAACAACCCCATCGCCGACCCGTTCATCTTGGGCGTCTCCTCGGGCGCAAAGTTCGTCGTCGCGCTTACGATGATCGTACTTCTAGGCGCGAACATGGCCATGTCTTCGCCGGCCATGGTGGCCGCAGCGTTTCTGGGCTCGCTTATCACCATCGGCTTCGTGCTCCTCATCGCACGGCGCATAAGTTCCATGGCCATGCTCATCGTGGCGGGCGTCATGGTGGGATACATCTGCTCGGCGGCGACGAACTTCCTCATCGCCTTCGCCGACGACCAGTCCATCGTGAACCTGCACAACTGGTCTTTGGGTAGCTTCTCGGGTTCGAGCTGGGACGACATCGCGGTCATCGCGGTCGTGGTGATCACCGTGAGCGCATGCGTATTCGCGATATCGAAGCCCCTTTCCGCCTTCCAGCTGGGAGAAGCCTACGCGAAAAGCGTCGGCGTGAACGTCGAACGCTTCCGCGTGGTGCTCGTCCTTCTAGCGAGCATGCTCTCCGCCTGCGTGACCGCGTTCGCTGGTCCGGTGTCGTTCGTAGGCATCGCGGTTCCGCATCTCGTGAAGTCGGCGCTAAAGTCGTCGAAGCCCATCCGCGTGATTCCTGCGTGCTTCTTGGGAGGCGCCATCTTCTGCGCGGGCTGCGATTTGATCGCGCGCACGCTGTTCTCTCCCGTCGAGCTTTCCATCAGCGCCGTCACCGCCATCTTCGGCGCTCCGGTGGTTATCGCGCTCATGTTGAAGAAGCGGGTGAGGTAGATGGGGGAATTCGTGCCGCGGCCCAAAACGCTCGGAGGGGACATTCCATGCTTAGACAGTCCTGAGCTCGCACGAAAGCGCCAGAAGGCACTTTCGGCTCGTGCGGAACTGCGCGCGGAACGCCTCCTCCGAGCGGAGCCGAACCTCGAAACTACGGTCGAAACGCAGGCTGACGGAGCGCCGCTTTTCCACATAAGCGACCTGTCGGCGGGCTACGACAAGAAGGTCGTAGTCGAAGGCGTCGATCTGGAGGTTCGCGCGGGCGACGTCGTGGCGCTCATCGGGCCGAACGGCTCGGGCAAGTCGACCATCTTGAAAACCATCACACGCCATCTGGCACCGCTTGCCGGCGCAGTCGAGCTCGACGGGCGGGAGATTTCCCGATGGAAGACGGCGGAGTTTGCAAGGAACCTTGCCGTTATGCTGACAGATCGCCCCCGGACCGAGCTCCTCACCTGCCGCGATGTCGTAGAGGCGGGAAGGCACCCCTACACCGGGCGAATGGGCACACTATCGCCCAATGACCATAGTCGGGTCGACGAGGCCATGAAAACCGCACATGTGGAAGAGCTCGCCGAGCGCGACTTCATGCAGATAAGCGACGGGCAACGCCAGCGCGTCATGCTCGCACGCGCCATCGCGCAGGATCCGCGTGTGCTCGTGCTCGACGAGCCCACGTCATATCTCGATATCCGCTACCAGATCGACCTGCTGCGAATACTTCGCCACCTTGCGAAATCGCGGAATGTGGCTGTCATCATGTCCATCCACGAACTCGAGCTCGCGCAGAAAAGCGCCGACAAGGTGATTTGCGTGAAGGACGGCCGGGTCTTCCGCGCCGGCGCACCCGAGGACATATTCACGCGCGAGACGATTGGCGAGCTCTACGGCCTTCAACATGGCACCTTCAACGAGCGCTTCGGCAGCGTGGAAATTGGACGCCCGCACGGCGATGCGCACACGTTCGTCATCGCCGGCGCAGGTACGGGGTCGGCTGTGTTTCGCCAGCTCATCCGGCAGGGCAAGGCGTTCTACACGGGCGTTCTGCACGAAGGGGACATCGACTGCGAGCTCGCGCGCGACCTGGCGGCGGAATGCGTGGCCGAGCGCGCCTTCGAGCCGATCGGGGATAGAACCATAGCCCGCGCCAAAGAGCTCCTCGTCCACTGCGCGCGCCTTATCGTGTGTCCCGCCGCCTTCGGCACCATAAACGCCCGCAACGCAGAGCTCGTCGAGTTCGCACGCTCGCACGGTATCGAGGTCATGCGAGCGTGCGAAGGCGCATCGGAGGATTCCCAATTGGGGTGGAAAGGATAAACTGGACTTTCTTTTAAGGATCCTCAGGCTACAGCTCCTACGCCGGCGAGGTCTACAAGGCGCCGGAGAACCTCGTAAACAGGAATTTCCACGCCGACGAGCCCAACCTGCTGTGGCTCACCGACATCACCGAGTTCAGGCTCCCGGGCGGCGAGAAGGTCTACCTGAGCCCGGTCATCGACTGCTTCGGCGGGATGCTCGTCGCCTGATCGATCGGGCTGCACCCCGACAAGCGCCTCACGAACTCGAGCCTGCGCCTAATCCAAGCGAGATTCCAGACTCGACAGGCCATTGAGAGTCAGGTCGTTGGCGACCTCCGAGACGCGCTCGATAGGAACCGAGCCGTCAGACAGCGCCCATGTGCGATAGATTCCGATAATACCCGACAGCAAAAACGCCAGATAGTAGTCGAACATCTCGTCCTTGAGACCTTGGGGCAGCAGATCGCGCTCGGCAATCTCATGCTCGAGCGGCACGCGCAAACGCGTCATAAAATCGTCGAGCGGGATGTTTTCAATCAGCTGGCGATTGAGCACGAGGTTATTGCAAAGTGCCTCGTTGATGGTCTTAAAGAAGGTAGCCGCCGCTCCAAGGGCGCGCTCGTTGGGGTCACTGCCCATAGTGGAAAGCGTCTTTTCGACCGAGTCGACGATCATCTCGACCACATCGGCGGCGATGGCATCGAGCAGGCCGTCGACCGTGCCAAAGTGCACGTAGAAGGTCTTGCGATCGACATTTGCCTCACGCGCGATGGCACTCACGGTAATATCGGCAAGCGGTTTATCCATCAGCAGGCGCTCAAACGCAGAAAGGATGGCATTGCGGCTGCGAACGATGCGGCGGTCGAGGCGCGGTTTGCTGGTGTCCATGGACGTGTCCCTTCGGAATGTGAGCATTCATCAACAGATGAGAGTTAATCTACGTAAGAGGATTATCCCCCATCCGGCACAAAAAAGCCCGGCAACATGAAGAACGCACGACCAACTGTTACGCCTTAGGGAGCTTCTTTTTGTTCAAAGCAGCCGGGGACACACGAATGCCGTCACCTGTCTGGCGCACATAGGCCTTATGCGAGGGTTTGGCGGCCCCAGAAGCCTTCTGAGCATGCTGATTGGGATCCACGGTAACCGCATTCACAGGATGGGGCTTTGCAGGCTTAGAGGACGTCTGAGGCGATCGTCCGAGCTTGCGCATCGCGCGATCCCAGCGTGAGTGGATACTCTCGTTGTGAGCGCTCTTAAGACCCAGCAGGGGCGCGGCCAAAATCGTCGGCGCGATAAACGTAATGAGGCGCCACAGCAGATAACCGGCGGTCGACGCCGACCCAAAGAAATGACCCAGGAACAGCGCGAAGCCACCCTCGGCACCGCCGGTGCCACCGGGCAGGGGAACAGCAGAGCTCAGGAGCTGAACAAAGGCGCTCGCGGCCATGACCGAGAAAAAGTCGACTTCGTGGTGGCCAAAGGCAAGCATCAGGAAATACGGCACGAGGTAGAAAAACGCGAGCTGCAACATGGTGATGACCACCGTGAGCAGCATGGACGAAAAGTGGCCGGCTGAAAGCTTGAACTTCTCGGAGAAAGAGTAGATTTCGCCGTCGACAAACGTACGCCAGCCCTCAATCTTGGTGGCCGAGACGCCCATTCGCTCGAGCCAATTGATGATGCAGTGCGCGACGCGCGTGACGGTCTTGGGCATGAGCGCGACGGCAAAGATGCCAAGCAGAATGCAACAGTGACCGCCAAAGCTAAAGACGCACAGCAGCGTCATGTCGCCATAGCGCTCGGCGAAAAACGGCATTCGGGCAAGCAGCAGAATGGCGCCCCAGGCAACGAGGCCAAACTGATACACGATAAAGCGCGTGAACTGCGTGGCACCGGCCTCGCCGACATTTTGGCCTGCCTTGGTCAGGCGGTAGATCTGGGCGGGCGTAGAGCCCATCATCATGGGCGTCAGGTTGCCAAAGAAGATACCGCTCGCCTCGACCGAGATCAGGTCGCGAATGCCGACGGGCGAATTGGGATCGAGCCAGACGGCGATCGCATAGGCGACGATGCCAAAGAACAGGTACAGGAACATGCAAAAGCATGCAGCAACGAGCCACGGCGCCTGAACGCTCGACATGGCAGCCCAGAACTGTCCCATCTGACCGGTCACAATCAGATAAACGATATAGCCAACCAGCACGACGCCGATAAAAATGGCACCGCGGCGTGCACCCTTGTTGTCATCGCCGCCCGAGGCCTCAACCTCGACCTGGGGCTTAGATGTATGCTGAGAGGACTCCGTCATGAGGCTCCTTCTGACCGTCCAAATATCTTGCATATTGTACCCGCAAGGGCCACAAGCAGAACGTAAAGCTATGGGCCAAATGGGAATTGCAGATGGTTTGCTCGGAAATAAAAAACCCGGGCTTCCGTGGGAAGTCCGGGTCTCAGATTCATGGTAGCCCGTACCAGATTCGAACTGGTGATCTCCGCCTTGAGAGGGCGGCGTCCTAAACCGCTAGACGAACGGGCCATAAGCCTCAGCAGAAAAGAAGTGGTAGCCCGTACCAGATTCGAACTGGTGATCTCCGCCTTGAGAGGGCGGCGTCCTAAACCGCTAGACGAACGGGCCACGTGACATCTGCACTGCCGTGCTGCGAGGAAATATATTACGGGACAAAAAACATCAGCGCAAGAAGAAATTCCAAATTGCCGAAAAAATTGTCGGCAGGTTATGGAACGCGCAGGTCAACTGGTTAGCTAGTTCAAGTTGAGATGAGCCAGGAGGGCTTCGCGGTTGTTGGGGATGTTGTCCTCGATCACGGCGTCGAGGGCAGCGTTGAGAAGCTGCCCCAGCTCCGGCCCCGGCTTGACGCCGGCGCGGATCAGATCGCCACCATTGATGGCAAGCATCTTGAGTGTATAGGGCTCCCCCGCCTGCAGCAGATCGTGGGCGAGCGTACGCATCTCCTCGATCGTCTCGACGTAATAGAAGCACGAGGGCGCCTTGCCGAGCGTGTCGGCACGCTTAAGGTCCATGAGCTCGTCCATCAGACGCGGCGTATCGACACCCTCGCCCGAAAGCGCGCGCATCATATTGAGCAGGCAGGAGCGCTCGGGGCGCAGCGGCTTGTCATGGTATTTGATCAGCAGGCACACATCGCGCACCAAATCGTGCGAGAGCGCCAGGCGATCCATGATGACACGCGCCTTCTTGGCGCCGAGCTCGGGATGACCGTAGAAGTGGCCGCTGCCGTCGTGATCGACCGTAAAGCACTCGGGTTTGGAAACGTCGTGCAAAAACGCAGCCCACATAAGGCTCGACGAGGGCGCGACGCCGTCGCACAGCGCCAGCTCCCCTGCCACCGTCAGCACGCGGGCGATATGCTCGTAGACGTTAAACGCATGATAGACGCTGCGTTGATCAAACCCGCGAGCGGACGCGAGCTCGGGCACGGCGGCGCAAACAAGCTCGGGGTAGTGCAGCATCGCGTCTCCCCCATGGCCGGTCGAAAGGATACCCTCGAGCTCAATGCCCACGCGCTCGCGCGCCACAGCATCGAGCAGCGGCGCGCACTCGGCAAGCGCCTGTTTAGTCTTAGGCTCGATCATAAAATCCAGACGGCAGGCAAAACGCACCGCGCGCAGCATGCGAAGCGCGTCCTCGTTAAAACGACGCTTGGGATCTCCAACGGCGCGGATGAGCTTGCGGTCTAGGTCGCCCTGACCATCGTAGCGGTCGAAAAGACCACGCTCGGGATGCCAGGCCATAGCGTTAACGGTAAAGTCACGACGCGCCAGATCGTCCTCAAGCGACGCCGCACGCTCCACACTCTGGGGATGGCGGCCGTCGGTGTAAAAGCCGTCTAGGCGGTAGGTGGTGACCTCAATGCGCTCATCATCGCAAATAGCCGTGATGCCGCCAAATTTTATGCCCGACTCAACCACGGCAATATCAGCCGCTTCGAGCGCCTCTTTGGACTCCTGCCACAGGCCGCTGCAGCACATGTCAACATCGTGGCTGGGGCGTCCCATCAGGGCATCACGTACCCAACCGCCCACGTACCAAGCCTCAAGACCTGCTGCCTCAAGCGCACGCAGGACACGGATAGAGGCATCGGTCGGCTGCGTACCGTTGAGCGAAACATTGCACATGCCTATGGCCTCCTGCGACTATCAAATTGGCTATCGATTGCGTCTGCAAGAAGTCTAGCAAGAAACAGCCTCCACTGCACACGCAAGTCCGATAAACAAAAACGCATCCGTCCTGGTCTAAGACGGATGCGAAATAATTGAACTATTCAGGCAAGGTGCCGGAACTAGCAAACCTGACGAATTGCAATACCCTTCTGATACTCATCGACCTTGGCAAAATCGCCCAGACCCGGGCACTCGACCACGTTGGCGCCGGTGGCCATCGAGAGGCGCAGGGCGTCCTCGACGCGCTCGGGAGCGTCGTGCCACACGGACAGGAAGGCGGCCAGCGAAGAGTCACCGGCGCAAACGGTCGACAGCAGCTTGACCTCAAAGGTACGGTTGGCAAACCAGATGTGCTCGCCGTTGGAGAAGTACGCGCCGGCGCCACCCAGGGTCAACAGCACGTTCTTGGCGCCCTTGGCATGCAGCTCGGCCATGGCAGCCTTGACGGACTCATCGTCGCCGCCGCTCACCTTAATGCCAAAGATGTCGAGCAGCTCGTCGTCGTTAGGCTTAATGAGGAGCGGCTCCATAGCAATGAGGTCGGCCAACTGATGGCTCGAAATATCGAGCACGAACTCGGCGCCCTTTGCCTTAACGCGGCGAAGCACCTCGGCCAGGAAGCCCTCAGAGGTGTTGGGGGGCAGCGAGCCGCTAATGACCAGGCAGGTCATGTCCTCGAGCGAATCGATCAGCTCAAACATCTCCTGCTCGTTGGCCTCGTTGATGGCGGCACCGGCGTTGACCATGTTGTACTCGGTGTCGGGACCGGCATTGAGGAACACGTTGACACGCGTGATGCCGTCGGTCCACACGGGCTTGACGGGAACGCCCAGGGCCTCGGCGCCCTTAACGATGAACTCGCCCGAGAAGCCGGCGAAGAAGCCCAGGATCGTGGTGTCGACGCCGTAGTGGTCGAGCGTAAACGAAACGTTGAGACCCTTGCCGTTGGGGGTGTAGACAGCGTTACGGGTGCGGGTAACGGTGTTGGCGGACAGGCCATCGCAGGAGATGTTGTAGTCAATAGCGGGATTTGCAGTAAGCGTGTAAATCATGAATGTTCCTTTCACGAAGCAACGTGTTAATGAAAGTATATTCCACGCTTCGGCAAAAGGCTACAACAACTCGGTGAACGGTGTGGAACGCGTGAAGCGCGGCTCCGAGGTTCGAGTGGGACAAAAAAAACGGCGCCCCGGTCGAAACCGGGACGCCGTATGCGCACGAGTTTGTCGCGTTTCGCTTACTTGCGATCGAGCTTGCGGACAGCAACGCGCTTGCTGTACTCGTCGACGTGACCAAAGTCGCCGATGCCGACGGACTCAGCAACGTTGGCGCCGGTGGCCATAGCGAGCTTCATGGCCTCCTCGACGTTGTCGCGATCCCTGTACCACTTGTGCAGGAACGCAGCGAGGGTGCAGTCGCCGGCGCAGACGGAAGAGACAAGCTTGATGTTGAACTCACGCTTGGCATACCAGATGTCCTCGCCGTTGGAGAAGTAAGCGTCACCGCGGCTACCACGGGTGAGCAGCACGTTCTGGACGCCGGCCTCGTGAGCCAGCTTCATGGCAACGCGGACCTCGTCGTCGGTGTCGACCGGCACGCCGAAGATAGCCTTCATCTCGTGATGGTTCGGCTTAATGAGCAGCGGCTTCTTGTGAGCGAGCTCCTTGAGCTTGTCGGAGGACAGGTCCAGGACGACGTCGGCGCCGCGGGCCTGAGCGTGCTCCATGACCTGAGCCAGGAAGTCAGGCGTAGCTTTGGGAGGCACGGAACCGGAGACGATCAGGCACTCAAGGTCGCCCGCGGTGTCCAGGATGTTGTAGAGCTCCTCCTGGTGCTGCGGCGTGATCGGAGCACCGGGGTTGAGGATGCCGTACTCGTGCTGGCCATCGTTGACGTAGGTGTTGATGCGCGTGATACCGTCGGTCCAGACCGGGCGGCAAAGGCAACCCAGGTTCATGACCTCCTCGACGATGAACTTGCCCGTGAAGCCGGCGAAGAAACCGAGCGCGACGGTGTCGACGCCCATCTTCTTAAAGGCGAAGGACACGTCGAGGCCCTTGCCGTTAGCCGTGTAGCTGGCCGAGCCGGTGCGGACGTTCTCGTCGGGCTCGAGCGGAGAGCTCGAAACCGTCATGTCGACAGCCGGGTTAGCGGTTAGCGTGTAGAACATTTACAGTACCCCCTGTATATGTGAGGGCCGCGTGGCCGGCCCATTCCAACCACGCGGTTACCTCTGATACCAAATTAGCGAGCTGCGGACTCGAGCAGTGCCTTGACCTCGGCAGCGGTGTTGCAGGCGAGCGCCTTCTCGGCAAGCTCGTCGCACTCGGCCTTGGTCCACTGGCTGATGGTCTTGCGGGCGCGCAGGATGGACGGAGCGCTCATCGAGAACTCCTCCAGGCCCCAGCTGATCAGCAGCGGCTCGAGCAACGGATCGGCAGCGGCCTCGCCGCACATACCGACCATGATGCCGGCCTTCACGCCGCTCTCGATGATGTTCTTGAGCGAGCGGAGCACGGCGGGATAGTAAACCTGGTACAGGTTGGAGATGGTGTCGTTGCCACGGTCGGCGCACATGGTGTAGCCGATCAGGTCGTTGGTGCCGATGGAGAAGAAGTCGGCGACCTCGGCCAGGCGGTCAGCGAGCAGCGAGGCGGCAGGCGTCTCGACCATGATGCCGACCTCGATGTTCTCGTTGAACTTGCGACCCTCTTCGGTCAGCTCGGTCTTGCACTGCTCGACGAGCTCCTTGACGGCCACGACCTCCTCGACGCAGGTGACGAGCGGGATCATGATCTTGACGTCACCAAAGGCGCTGGCGCGCAACAGGGCGCGGAGCTGGACCTTGTACTGATCGGGATTGGCCAGGCAGTAACGCACGGCACGGAAGCCCATGAAGGGGTTCTCTTCCTTGACCATGTGAAGGTACGGAATCTCCTTGTCGCCACCCACATCGAGCGTGCGGATGATGACCGGAGCGCCCTTGAGCGCGCTGGCGACCTTACGGTAGGCGTTGAACTGCTCCTCCTCGGAAGGAAGCTCAGCAGAGTCCATGAACAGGAACTCGGAACGGAACAGGCCAATAGCCTCGGCATCGTGATCGAGCGCGTTGGGCACGTCATCGGGGTTGCCGATGTTGCAGGCAATGATCTTCTTGATACCGTCGGCAGTCACGGACGGCTTGCCGCGGAAGGCCTCGAGAGCCGCCTTCTCGGCAGCGAAAGCCTCGGCCTTGGCAGTGTAGGCGGCGAGCGTCTCCTCATCGGGATCGGCCTCGACGATACCCTTGCCACCGTCAACGACAACGGTCATGCCGTTGCGCAGTGCGGTGCAGCTGTTGGAAACCGAAAGGACAGCCGGGATCTCGAGGGCGCGCGCAATGATTGCGGAGTGCGACGTGCGGCCACCAGTCTCGGTGACGATACCGGCAACGTGGGCCTTATCGATCGTGGCGGTCATGGACGGCGTGAGGTCGTGCACGACAACGACGGTGTTCTCGGGCAGGACGGAAAGGTCGACGACCTCCTTGCCCAGCAGCTCGGCCAGAATACCGGTGCGGATGTCGGCGATGTCGGCCGCGCGCAGACGGAACATCTCATCGTCCATGGACAGGAACATGTTCTCGAACATGGTCGAGGTGTCCATGAGCGCCTGCTCGGCGCAGGTGCCGCCGTCAATGGCGGCGTTGATGGCGTCGGTCATGCCCGGATCCTGAGCCAGGACAATGTGTCCGCTCATGATCTCGGCCTCGGCCTCGCCCACCGTCTCCTTCATGTGGTCGGCCTGAGCCTGAGTCTTCTCGCAGAAGACCGAAAGAGCGGTCTGATAGCGCTCCTTCTCTGCTGCCGAATCAGCAACCTCGTGCGGCTCAAACGTCAAGTCGGGATCGACGGCGACCATGACGGTGCCGATACCGATGCCCTCGGAAGCGTTGACTCCCTGATACATTCCCATTCCTCTCTCCGTGTCATGTGATAAAGCGTTTTGCCATATCCATGACAAAAGAGCGCAGCTACCTTAAGACAGGTCACTGCGCCCCCAAATATGAACTTAGTTGTTCAACATGCGACCCGTTTGAGTTCTACTCGCCAAGACCGCTCTTGATGAGCTCGATGGCAGCAGCCAGAGCCTCGGCCTCGTCGGCGCCGTCGCACTTGACCTCGACCTCGGTGCCGCAGGGGATACCAGCAGCCATGAGGGCCATCGGGGACTTGCCGTTGACCTCCTTCTCGGGGGTGACGACCGTCACGTCACAGGCGTACTTGCCCATGGTGGAGGCGAACAGACCAGCCGGACGCATGTGCAGACCCTGAGGATTAACGAGGGTAGCCTTCTCAGAAACCATAGTTGACTCCTTTTTTGTGTTTAACCCCTGTCATGCATGTGGCAGGAGTCAGATTCACGACGTTGTTTATATTAACTCACATCAAACGGTTTTTCATTGAGTTTCGCACGAATTGTTGGACAGATGTCGTTCGCTGTCCGCTCGCCTGCCGGGCGGGGCGGTTAAGTTTGCTGCTCTACAGTCCTGCGCAAGACGGAAAGCACATTAAGTGCCTTCCTTTGCGTGCGGAACTCGCGACAAACTTAACCGCCCCGCCCGGCAGGCGAGCTGCGGGAACATGCTTCCGTCCAAGAAATATCGTGCAAAAGGAATTCTGGCTGAATTATTGTTCGCGTGGGTGATTCAGTCGATGAGGGCTATTTATGCCCTGTTGGGGACTAAGGAGTGTCCCGGGGTGCCGGCAGGAAAGGAACGTCCCTGAGTGCCGGGTGGTATGAAAAAAGGCGAGGACCCGTAGGGAGTCCTCGCCTTTGTTACAGGGGGCGATGTTATTCGCGTACTGCGGAATTAGACCAGGCGGGCGTTGATCGTCTTGGCGATCTCGGCGGCGTCGGTGGAACCCTTGACGGTGGCACGGAAGTCCTCGTCCATGAGCGCCTCGGCGACCTTGGACAGGATCTTGAGGTGCGTGGTGCCAGCCTGTGCACCAGGGATGAGCAGAGCGATGGCCACGTTGACGGGAGCGCCGTCCATGGTATCCCAACCGGTCACGCCGGACTCGTCCTTAACGACGATGACGGCAGCCTCGGTAATGGCGTCGGACTTGGCATGCGGGATGGCGAAGCCCTCCATCATGCCCGTGGTGCCCTCGGCCTCGCGGGCCAGGAAGGCGTTCATCACGGCGTCGGCGTCGCTGGCGATACCGGCCTTGACAGCCTGGTTGGAAACGAAGCTCAGAGCCTCGTCGCGAGAAGCGAAGTCCTCGGCGACAAAGACATTCTCGACCTTCACGAAGTCGGCAGCATCGGCCTTAGGGGCCTCAACGGCAGCAGCCTTGGAAGCCTCAACCGGCTTGCCTACAGGAGCGGCCTTCTGATTCTTCTCGAAGTCGTACTTCTTGAAGGCCACGAACAGGATGCCACCG
This sequence comes from Collinsella sp., assembly GCA_019425015.1. Lineage (GTDB taxonomy): Bacteria > Actinomycetota > Coriobacteriia > Coriobacteriales > Coriobacteriaceae > Collinsella. Next base: position 88,509 of record JAHYYJ010000004.1, on the reverse strand, counting down.
ATCACAGCGCCGATGAGGATCGCGAGGACCCACAGCGGACCGTTCTCGACAACGGGCAGGACCAGGAAGCCACCGTGAGGCGCCGGATCGTGAACGTTGAACATGATGGTCAGGATCGAGGCGATGGAGGAACCGAGCATCATGATGGGCATGACGGGCCAGATGTTCTTGGTCATGAACGGAATGGCGCCCTCGGTGATGTGGGTGCAACCAAGAATGAGGTTGACGATACCGGCGTCATGATCCTCCTGGCTGAAGTACTTCTTGCCAACGACGACGGCGAAGGTGGTGATCAGCGGCGGAACGATGCAGGCGGCGGAGACGGCAGCCATGAAGTTGGTGCCGAAGTTGTAGGTATCGGTGCCAACGCCAGCAGCCAAGGCCTCGGTGAGCATAGCGGTACCGGTGACGTAAGCAGCCTTGTTGACCGGGCCGCCCATGTCAACGGCGCACATGCAGCCGATGGCAAGGCCCAGGACAATGGCGCCAGAGGCGGACAGACCCTTGAGGAAGTCCATCATGGCGGTGTTGATGGCAGCCATGGGGCCGGAGATGCCGAGCATGACCAGGCCGACGATGGCGGTCGAGAACAGCGGGTACAGGAAGATAGCCTTGAGGCCGTCCAGATTCTTGGGCAGTTTGGAGAAGACCTTCTCGAGCAGCAGGATGACATAGCCAGCGAGGAAGCCGCCGACGATGCCGCCCAGGAAGCCGAAGCCCACGCCGGCGCCGCCGGCGTCGATCATGCCGGTCTCGGCGTTAACGGGCAGGCCCTGGATGGCGATCATACCGGCAACGAAGCCGGGGACGAGCGCCGGGCGCTTGCCGATGGACTCGGCGATATAGGCGGAAAGCACGGGAACCATGAGGTTCATGGCGATACCGCCGATGATCTTAAGCATAGCGGCAAAGCTGTTGTAGTCAGACGCCGTCGAATCGAAGGACGTGATGCCCCACAGGAACGAAACGGCGGTCAGGACACCACCGGCGACGACGAAGACCAGCATGTGGCTGACGCCGTTCATGAGGTGCTTGTAGATGATGTGGCCGATAGATTCCTTCTCCTCGACCTCATCCTCGACATCGGCAGCAGCCGCAACCGAGTCGTCACCCTTGGCGGCGAGCGCGCGGTCGATCAGCTTACCGGCTGCCTCGACGGACAGGGCCTTGGAAACACCAACGGAAACCATGCGCTTGCCGGCGAAACGCTCCGCCTGGACATCCTTATCGGCTGCGACGACGACGGCCTTGGCACCGGCGATCTCACTCTTGGTGAGCTCGTTCTCGACACCGACCTGGCCATGGGTCTCGACCTTAATGGTCAGACCGCGCTCGGCAGCTGCCTTCTCCAGCGCCTCCTTCGCCATGAAGGTGTGCGCGATACCGGTCGGGCAACCGGTGGCGGCGATGATGTCAAACTTAGCCATGTGTCCCTCCTTTTTAAGTTTTGCGCCCGCAGGCGCTCCCCTACACGCGCGTCCTTGCGCGCTTTTCCACAACTGAAAGATACCAACCTACCGTCCGCGTGAGAAGAGACAAGGAGCAATTCTCCGGTGAAAGGTTCTTTCATAACCGTAAACGGTAGGTGAAAGTTTACCATCAACACTTGAAACGGCAAGGTGTATCTTGTAATTGAAAATCCCCCTATACTATGACAGTACAAAACGAGTCCGATTATCATGCCAACCAGGAGCCATCCATGACCGATAGTAGCAAGAGCGCACTTTCCCTCATTAGTACCCATCAGGGATACAGCGAATCCGAGCAGCGCATTGTCGACTATATATTGGAGCACCAGTCCGAGGCGCCACGCCTCACGGCGGCTCAGCTCTCGCGCGCCGCCGCCACGTCCGAGGCGACCGTTTCGCGCTTCTGCCGCAAGCTTGGCTTTGGCAGCTTCCGCAGCTTTCAGTTTTCGTTGGCGAGGGATTTGGAAAGCCAGCGCAACGAGGGCCTGACTGACGAAGTCTCGCTCGACAATATGGAGCAGAGCCTTAAGAACATCCTGGCTGCCAAGGTGAGCGAGCTTAATGCGACCATCGACGGGATCGACCACGATACGTTGGCGGCTGTTGTGCATGCCCTTAAGCATGCAGGGGTTATTGAGTTTGCGGCTGTGGGAAATACGAACGCGGTCGCGCTCGATGCGACGTTTAAGTTTTCGCAGCTGGGCCTGCGCTGCATGGCGAGCACCATTAGCGAGACATCAATCGGCTTTGCGCTCACGTTGCGCCCGGGTGACGTCATCGTGCTCATCTCAAACTCCGGCAAGTCGCGCCGACTGAATCGCATGGCAAAAGCGGCTCGCGACTGCGGTGCCACCGTAGTCGTCATCAGCAGCGACAGCAAGTCTCCACTCGCGCGCCTGGCAGACTACACTTTTAATACCGTCAACCACGAGGCGCTGCTGACGACGGGTGACTTTGCGTTCTCCAAGATCAGCGCCACGATGATCATCGAAGTTATCTACAACTTCCTGCTGCCCGAGATTGAAGACGCTCGTGAACATATCAGCTACTACGAGGAGCTCATCCAGCCGGACAAGGTCGTTGAGTAAAACGCGTAGTGGGACAAAAATTTCAGTCTATTTTGTCCCACCAACACCGCTGATACGACCTAGCCTCGAACTTCTTCGAGCATCTGCTTTGCGTGGGCCAAGCTTGCCTCGGACTGATCGCCGCTGAGCATGCGGGCGATCTCGGCAGTACGCGCTTCGCCGGTTACCTCGTCCAAATGCGTCTGGGGAACATCGCCCGGCTCCTTGCTGACAACATAATGCTTGTCGGCCATGACGGCGACTTGCGCCAAGTGGGTTACGACAATCACTTGATGCGTAGCGGCAAGATCAGCCAGCACACCAGCAAGAGCACGAGCCGTGGAGCCGCCGACACCGGCATCGACCTCGTCAAATACCAGTGTGTCGACGCCGTCAGCATTACCCAAGACCACCTTGCTCGCCAGCATGACGCGGCTGAGCTCGCCGCCCGAGGCAATGCGGCGCAGGGGACGCGGCGTCAAGCCGACACCGCTGCGATACAAAAGCTCGTAGCTTGAAGGACCCGCCGGCGTCCACTCGGCGCGCGGAAGATCACGCGACTCCCAAACGAGCTCGGCGCCGCCCATCTCCAGGCGCGCCATTTGGCGGCCAACCTCGTGACAAAAACGCGGAGCAGCGGTATTACGCGCACGCTTGAGTGCCTTGGCGGCAGCGAACAGCTCGCGCTCGGCGCTCCCGAGTGCCTCACGCGCCTTTTTGATCTGTTCATCGCCATCATCGACCAGGGACAGCAGCTCTTGCGAGCGATCGCGCATGGCAAAAACATCGTCCATGGTGGGACCCCACTGACGCAACAGGCCCTTGAGGTCGGAATACCGCTCACGCATGCGAGCGAGCTCGCGCGGGTCGAAGGCGACGCCATCGCGATAGGCACGAAGCTCGTTCGCGCTATCCTCAAGGGAGATGCAGGCATCCGAAAGCGCATCGGCAATGTCGCCCAGTTTGCGATCAACGGTAGCCATACGGGAAAGCTCTGCCACGGCGCTGTTCACGGCATCGAGCGCTCCACCTTCGGCGGCAAGCGATGCATGGGCATCGTTAGCTGTGGCAACCAGTACCTCGGCATGTTCGGAGCGCGGCAGCAGCTCCTCGAGTTCCTCATACTCACCCGGCTTGGGGTCGACCTCGGCGATACGCTCCAGGGCGAAGCGCGCCTCCTCGACGCGACTCCCCTGCGCGCGTGAGGCTTCCTCCACGCGACGGACCTCCTTGGCAGCCGCACGCGACGCCTTGAAGCAGGCACGGTAACGGTCGAGCGCCTCGAGCGCAGAGCGACCAGCCCAGGCATCAACCATGGCAACATGATGCGCCGGATCGAGCAGACGCTGATGTTCATGCTGGCCGCACAGATCCATCATCACGCCGACGCGCTCGGAGAGCTCGCGCACGCTGGCGATGCGGCCGTCAATCTTGACGCGGCTGCGACCCTCGGCAGAAAGGCTGCGCTGCACGGTAAAGCCCTCCGTGTCGTGCGGGCCGTCGAACAAGCGCGCCTCGACGCTCGCCAGCGCCTCTCCCTCGCGCACCGTCGACGAATCTGCACGCTCGCCCAAAATGAGCTTGAGCGCCGAGAGCAGCGCGGTCTTGCCGGCGCCGGTCTCGCCGGTCAAAACCGTTAGGCCCGCACTCGGAACCAACGTCGCCTCGCGAATGAGCGCGATGTTGGAAACCTGCAGCTCATCGATCATGGCGCACTCCATAGAACACGCGGCTCACCGAGTTATAGAAGCTCTCGGGACCGTAATCGAGCAGCAGCACGTCGCCGGGACCACGGCGCACGGCCACGCTCTCAACGGTGCCATCGCAGGTAATAAACTGTCCATCGATAGCGATCGCCGGAACACTCGGACGGTCATCGGACATAAAGATCTCGACGACATCACTCGGCGAGGTCAAAAAAGCGCGAGCCTGAATGGTATGCGGAGCGATGGGCACACAGACCATACCCGTGTAATCGGGGCTGACAATGGGGCCGCCGGCGGAAAGCGCGTAGCCGGTGGAGCCGGTCGCCGTCGAAACAACGACACCGTCGCCGCGAAGGCGGTCGATATGATGGCCGGACACCGTGATGTCAAATTCGACCATATCGGACAGGGGGCCGCGCGTAAGTGCCATATCGTTGAGGGCAAACGTGCGCACGACATCCTTCGCGCCGTCTTCGCGCACGGACACAATATCCGCGGCGATGGTGGCGCGGCGGCTCACGCGGAGCTCGCCGGACAGAGCATCGCTCACAACCTGCAGAATGTCGCGCTCCTCGGGGCTCGCAGCAGTTAAAAAGCCCAGGTGACCATAGGAAAGACCGAGGATAGGAATCTCGCGATGGTTGAGGATGCGGGCAGCGCGCAGCAACGTACCGTCGCCGCCGAGCGTAATGACCAGATCTGAGCCATCAATATCAGGCGTGCTTTGAATCTTCGATCGCTGGTCGGCAGCCCATGCGACCTCGTAGCCCTGGCGCGAAAGCCAAAGCTCGAGCATCAGGCCGCTCTCGACCGCCTCTTGCTTGTAGTAATTGGGAACCAGAAAGACCTTCATAGCGTTGCAGCTTTCTCGCTCAAAGCCGATACCTGGGATTGCAGCTCATCGTCGGTGCGTTCACCAGGGGCAAACCTTATGCCGTACAGGAAAAACTCAACGTTGCCCTTAGCGCCATGGATGGGCGACACGCACACGTCAAGCGGGAACAGGCCCTTGGCGGCAAAAAGCTCAATCGCCGCCACGAGCGTATCGCGGCGGACGGCGGGGTCGGTCACGATACCGCGCTCGCCCACCAGCGCAGCCGGCGCCTCAAACTGGGGCTTTACGAGCGTGCAGAACGAACCCGAAGGCTTCAGGCACGCCAGCACGGCGTCGATGATATTCGCGATGCCGGTAAACGAGACATCACATACAGCCAGGTCGATGGCACCGGCATAGCCAAGCTCAGGCAGCTGCGTCACGTTTGTGCGCTCATGCAGCGTCACGCGATCATCCTGACGCAACGACCAATCAAACTGGGCGCGACCCACGTCCACCGAGACAACGGTCGCAGCTCCGCGCTTGAGCAGGCAATCGGTAAAGCCGCCGGTAGAGCAGCCCACATCCAGACAGCTAAGGCCCGTCGGATTGATGCCAAACGCATCAAGCGCGCCTTCGAGCTTAAGACCGCCGCGGCCAACATAGGGAATGCGCCCCTTCACGTGCAGTGGCAGACCCGGAATCACCTTAAGGCCCGGCGAAGTCAAGCGCTCGCCGCCACTCGAGACCAATCCGGCCATAAGAGTGCGAAGGGCATCCGCGCGATCGGCGCAGATGCCCTGTGAAATCAGTTCGTCATCAAGACGCACGCGTTTCATGAATGCCATCAACCATTCGTATCCGGAGATGCGGCCTAGCTATCCTGGGATTCGTTTGCCGCATCCTCATCGTATTCCTGCTCGAGCTTATCGGCCTCACGCGGCGTCAGCTCAAACTTGTCGACCATATCGACCGCGCGGGAGCCCAGCTCAATCGCTTCGTCAAACAGATCGAGTGAACGCTCCAAGGACGTATCCTTGGAGCGAACGGTAGCGATGATCTGGTCCAGACGGTCCGAAATCTCGTCAAAGTTGCGGACAGAACCCTCTGGCATGGCTACTCCTCGACGGAGTCGGCCTCGACGGCCTCAGCAGCGTCCACATCCTCGGCAAGTACACCGGCGGTAGCCTGAGCGGCAGCGACCTTGGCGGCAGCCTCAGCAGCCTGGGCCTCCTCGCGAGCGCGATCCTCGGCCAGCAGTTCCTGGTACAGGTCCTCGCCCGGCAACTCCTCGCTGCGCGCGATCTTGCCCAGCACGCCGTTGACGAACGACGCGGACTGGTCGGTGCCATAGGCCTTGGCAAGTTCGACGGCCTCGTTGATCACGATAGCGTCCGAGACCTCTTCGTCGGTGAGGAAGCGCATCTCGTAGACGGCGATACGCAGCAGATTGCGGTCGGCGCCGGGCATGCGCATAAGATCCCAGTTCTTGGCGACGGCGCGCAGGGCACAGTCGATGCGATCGATATGCTCGTAGGCACCGCGGCACAGCTCCAGCGCATAGGGGTCGAGGGGGCCCTTCGAGATCAGGAAATCGCCCTCGAGGACGCGCTCGAGCGGGCTGTCCGTGGCCTCGGCCTGGAACAGCAGCTGCAGCGCCTGACTGCGGGCAAGCGTACGCCCGCGATAAACCTTAAGGCTCAAAGGTTACTCCTTGGGGAAAACGAGGCCGTCGATGCAAACGTCAACGCGCTCGACCTCAACGCCCACCTGGGCATCGATGGCAGCGACCACGGCAGCGCGAACGGCCTCGGCGAGTTTCTTGAACGGATAGCCAAAGAACACCACAACGCGCACGGTGAGTGCGAGCTTGTCGCCGACGACCTCGGTCTCGACCGCCGGCTCGGAAGCCGGGGCCTTGGACGAGAGCATCATGGAGACAAGGTTGGTGGCAAGGTCCTTGACGCCAACGGAGGCGATGCCCTCGACATCGGACACGGCGCGCGAGACGATGGCGGTCAGAACATCGGGCGAAATGCCGATGCCGTCAATCTTGATTTCCTGGGGCATGAGTCCTCCTAGAAGAGTTGGTTGCTAGACGCGGGAGACGAACTTGCCGTCGCGGGTGTCAACCTTGATGACCTCGCCCTCGTTGAGGTACATGGGGACCTGGATGACAGCGCCGGTGTCGATCGTGGCCGGCTTGGTGGAACCCTGGACGGTGTCGCCCTTAAAGCCCGGGTCGGTCTGGACGATGGTGGTCTCGATGAACATCGGCGGAGTCACGCCCATGAGCTCATCGTCGGCGAAGAGCAGCTGGCAAATGTCGTTCTCGCGCAGCCACTTGGAGTTCTCGCCCACCATGTCCTCGGGAACGGGAACCTGCTCATAGGTCTCATTGTCCATGAAGATGTAGTCGGTGCCATCGTTGTAGAGGTACTGGAACTCACGGGTGGTGAGCATGACGCTCTCGAACTTGGTGCCGGCGTTGCAGGTGTTCTCGACGACGCGGCCGCTCTTGATGTCGCGGGTCTTGTAGCGCACAAACGCGCCGCCCTTGCCCGGCTTGACATGCTGGAACTCGACGATGGTGTAGACCTTGTCCTTAATGCGGAGACCGAGGCCGTTCTTGAAGTCGGCGGTAGAAATGGTAGGCATAGCGACCTTTCTTGTTATGGGCAGAACGCACAAGCGTCCAAATTACATACGAGCGAAATTATACACTTGCAGACGGCGCCTGCAGCGAGCGCATAAAAAGAGAACGCGGGGCGTCCGAATTGCTCCGGAGGCCCCGCCCCAAACTATCTACCGAAGTAGACTAGCAATCGATGACGTGAAGGTCATGCGGCGTCTTGGTGAAGGGCTCGTAGCCGTTCTCGGTGACCACGCCGTAGTCCTCCAGGCGCACACCGCCCACGCCGGGCAGGTAGACGCCGGGCTCCATGGTGATAACCGAGCCGACCTCGATGATATTCTTGCTGCGGTTGAAGTTGGGCAGCTCGTGGATGTCAATGCCCACGCCGTGGCCCAGACCATGGTTGTAGTAATCGCCATAGCCGGCATCGCCAATGATCTTCTTGGAAAGCTTGAAAATGTCGTTGCCCTCGACGCCCGGATGGATGGCGGCGACGCACTCCTCGTGCGCACGGCGCACGAGCGCGTACAAGTCGAGCTGCTCCTGCGTGGGCTCGCCCATCACGACGGTACGAGTCATGTCGGAGCGGTAGTCGCAATAGCCCGCGCCATAATCCATGAGAACGAAGTCGCCCTTCTCGATCACGCGGTCGCTCGGGACGGCATGCGGGTTGGCGGTGTTGGGGCCGCTCGCCACGATGGAGCCGAAGGCCAGGCTGTCGGCGCCGTTGGCGAACATAAAGTTCTCGAGCTCGTTGCGAACCTGCTTCTCGGTCATACCGGGCTTAATATAGCCGAGCATGTGCTGGAAGGCGGCGTCGGTAATCGACTGCGCATGGCGCATGAGCTCGATCTCCTCGGCGTCCTTGATGGCGCGCATCTTGCGAATGTCGTCATGCATCAGCGGCAGCATGCAGGCGACGGAACGATCCTCAAGGCCACGCTGGATACCCTGGTAGAAGTTGATCTGCATGTCGTCCTCGACAGCGCAGACACGGCACTTGTTAGCCGCGATCTTGCCGGCGACCCAACCGGGGATGGTGCCCTCGTCCATGTCGTAGACCCAGGGGCTGCCGGCGGACGTGTTCTCCTCAAAGCTGTTGAGATAGCGTGAGTCGGTATGGAACAGGCACTGGTCGGCCGTAATAAATGCAGCGTGCGGGAACTCGAAGGTGTAGTCGAAGACGCCCTTCACGCCCGTGAGCCAACGAAGGTTGGCCTCGTCGCGCACGACGATAGCGTCGTAGCCGCGCTCGACCATCAGGGCACGGACACGCTCGATACGACCGGCAGGACCGGCAGCAAACTCAGACATACAGATTCCTTTCTTGTTGCCTCTATAAAGACGGGACGGGTCTCAACCGAACGACAGAATCGCGCGCGATTCGCAACCGATTGGAAACCCGCCCCTCAACATGATACGAAAGACGATGTATGTCAATTAATCCTAGAGAAGTTCTTTGCGAGAAGCCAAGTATGCGTGAGCATGGCGGTCGAGAACCTCGTCCTCAACGCTCGTTAGACGAATGGCGCCGAGCGCCGCGGGCAGCGGCAACATGCTGCGGTTCGAGCGAACAAACTGCTGCCTGCGGAACTCCTCGATATATGCGGCAGGCTCCAGATCGAAGGCAAGCTCCTCGATACCAAAGTCCTCCAGGCAGTCATCGACCTCAAAGACGTAATCGATATCAAAGTCGCAGGCATCATGTGCTAGGCGCGCCTCAAAGCGCATGCCCTCGGACAGCAGCTGGTAGGCAGGAACCTGCACCGCGGCTTTGCCCAGGCAGACGCGCAGAGTACGCTCCCCTGTCTTGCCAAAATCGAGCGCATGGCGGGCGCTCGGGTTCGTGGCCATCAGTACGTCCTTACGGGCAGTCTGAGACCACTGAACGGCATTGACGAGCGCGACCTCCTCGCCCGCGAGAATCTCGGGAATGGTCTCGGTAAACTGATTCCAGCGGGACTTGCTGCTCGAAAGCATGGTGCCAACAAGTACCGCATAACCGAGCTTGAGGTCCTCGGGGTCCGCCGCGCGTACAAGGTCGAGGTCACACACGACCAAGCCCGGCTCGGGACGGAACGCGATAGCGGGAAGCGCATGCGCCGACGAGGCGACAAGCGGCTTCATGGTCGTCGCGACCGTGAGCATGGCGTCGAACGTCGTCGGCAGCAAGGCGCACTCGGTGCGACCGCACCACTGATTGGCGCACCAGCAAACAACCGAGCAGGTCGCCGTGTCGCCGACAGCGACAACGAGATCATCGCAGGTAATGCCGTTAGCCGACAGCGCGCCAAAGACGGTATCGGCATCGACCAGCGTAGCACCGGCAGGCGAAACCTCGAGGACGAGCGGCGACACGGCAAAACCGGCGTCAACAAGTGCATGCTCGACAACCTCGCCAAAACGCTCGGATGTGGCGTCGTTCCAAACCACCATCGCACGCTTAGGCTTACCCACAGCCGAGGCAAACATGCGCGACAGCTCCTCGAACGCCCCCAATCCGACGCGGACATCGACACTGCGGTTTTGGAAATTGATAAGTTGACGGCGAATCATAGCAGTCCACGCTCCAAAAGCATCTCGGCACAAAGGTAGGAAACGTCCTCGAAGGACTTGTTGCGAATATCAAGGGTAATATCGGCCGCCTGACGATACAGCGGACGGCGATGCTCAAACAAGCGCGCAGCGTGCTCGGGCGAGCGGAAATCGGGCCGGGTATCGGAGCGACGAATCTGGCGCAACGAGTCCTCAAAGTCGCCTTCGAGGTACACGCATATACCCATCTCATGCATCAGCTCAATGTTCACCGGCGTCTCGACGATGCCACCCCCGCACGACACCAGCAGGCTGCGCTCGCTTTGAAGCGAACGGAGTGCCGAGGTCTCAAGCTCGCGAAAACGATCCTCGCCCTCGGTCTCAAATATCTCGGTCACCGACTTGCCACATCGACGCACAACCAAACGATCGGTATCGATAAAACGCCGCTTGAACATAGTGCCGACGTTGCGCGCGAGCGTCGATTTGCCCGCGCCCAAAAAGCCGATAAAGAAGATATGGTCGCAGCCGTGTTTGATGTGCTGAGACATGGCGAAACCTATTCCTCGCAGGGAAGGTCGCGCAGGGCCCGGCGCTCAAAGATACGGAAGATCTGCGTGTACCACAGGTCCTGGGTTGCCTGCGGCTTGACCAGAATAGTGTCAACGCCGGCAAAGTTACCGCTCCACACGTCCGTGTACAGCTGATCGCCGATCAGCACCGCCTCGTCTGCCGTGGCGCCAAGGCGCTTAAGACCCGCCTTCAAGGCAAACGGGGCGGGCTTCATGGCGTGGCTAATGGCCTCGAGTCCCAGCTCGCGTGCAGAGCTCATGACCTGGTCGCGATGCCAGTTGTTGGACACCATGCACAGCTTAAAGCCTTTGGCGCGGGCGGCGTCAAGCCAAGCGGAAACCGCGGCGGGAACCTGCTCGGTGTCGCGCGGCACCAGGGTGTTATCGCGATCGAGCAGAATGGCGCGTTTGCCGTCGGCCCACAGGGTATCAAGGTCGATGCGATCGACCGAGGCAACGTATCGTTTGGGGCTAAAAATCCTCATGCTAATTCCAAGACTGTTGATGCTCTTCGTAGGTTTGCGAGAAGTACTCCTCGTCCTGTGTAATGTAGAAATACAGGTCATCGGAGTCGGTCGGCTCAAGGGTGGCCTTGAGCGCCTCGAGCGACGGAGAGCAGATGGGCGTGGGCGGCAGGCCCTCGTGCTTATAGGTGTTATACGGGCTATCGCTCTGCAGGTCGTCGGCGGTAACCTCTCCGCCGGTGACATACATCATGGTCGCATCGCTATTGAGGTAACGCAGGCCATCGAGCTTGCCCGCCAGACGGTTATAGAAAACCGATGCCACATGCGCGCGCTGATCGGCGTTGAGGCCCTCGCGCTCGACGATCGAGGCAAGGTTAACGATGTCGTAATCGGACATCTCCACGCCATAGCGCTCCTTGATCTTGGCCTCGCAGCTCGCAAAGTCAAGCGACTTGTACTCGGTGTTGAACTGGTCAAGCATGGCGCGAATCACATCATCGGCAGAAGGGTCCTTACCCAACGAATAGGTCTTGGGGAATAGGAAGCCCTCGAGTGAATCGTTTGCAGCGTCTTTAAGGAAAGCGTAATCATTCACATAATTGCTCGCCTTGGCCTGGTTAAGGAAATCTTCCTTAGAAATGCTGTCGTATGCCGCGGCCACACGATCGGCGACCTGGTCGACCGTCAGGCCCTCAGGGATAGTCAGTGCATCGGAGCCCGCATTGGGGCCTTCCATGAGCTGCTGAACAACCTTGGTCGCGTCCATGAGCGTGGTAAACGAGTAGGTGCCAGGCTTAAGCGACATATCGGCATTGAGCTTTTTGACCGCCGCGTAATAATCCTTGGGGTCTTCGACGATATGGTTCTCGGAGAGAATCGAAGCGATGGCATCACCCGAGGCGCCATCGGGAATCGTAATAGTAACTTGCTGGCCAGCAGCGACTTTCGCATCCTCGCCGGCAAAGAAGCCCTTGACGGCCGGCACAACAAAGAAAACGATCGCGACAAGCGCAAGCACGGCGATGACGCCACCGATAATCATAGGCACCGGAGAGCTTTTCTTTTGGACGCCACGGCGGGCATGCGTGTTATAGCTCGAGCGCGTGGCCGGAGCAACGCCGTGCGAACCGCGAGCGTGATGCGAATGCGATTGGGGGGCCTGTGCTCGCTGGGTAGGTGTCTGCTGCTTAAAGCGGGTACCGCCTGCAGGCTGGGCCGTACGAGCAGTGGGCTGTCGACCCGACCGCTGAGCAGGTTGAGCCAAACGAGAGGAGGACTGCACCGGGCGCGCGGCAGGCTGAGCTGCGCGCTGTGTCGGCTGTGCCGAGCGCTGCCCAGGCTGAGCAGGACGCGGCGCGGGCTGCCGTGTACGATTCTGCTGGCGCGGATCGGAAGCGCTAGGCATGCGAAACCTCCTCATTTTTACGATCGAGCCATGTCTGCAAGAACAGGCTGGCGGCGATCATGTCAATCTTGCCCCTCATCAGCTTTTCGTTGAGCCCCTGCTCTCGCAGGATTCGTTTGGCCTCCTGCGAGGACAGACGCTCGTCCTCAAACTCCAGCGGAAGTTCGAGCTCGTCGGCAATCTTTTGGGCCACGGCGGCGACGCGCTCGGCTTGGGGGCCGGGCTCACCGGCCATGGTCAAGGGTCGTCCGCTTACCAGGATATCGGGCTCATAGTCCTCGACCAGGTAACGAAACGTCTTTGCCATGCCAGTGACCTCGGCAGCCGGAAGTACCTTGACAGGCATCGCCATCTTGCCATCACGGCTCGAGACGGCAATGCCAATCCTGGTCTCCCCTATGTCCAGTGCGAGCGCGACCACAGCGACTACTTAGGTTCTTAGGCGCCGAGCGCGGTCTTGGCGGCCGCGAGGGCATCGGCGATACCGGCGGCGTTCTTGCCACCGGCCTGGGCCATGTTGGGACGACCGCCACCGCGACCGTCGACCAGGCCCGCAATCTGCTTGATCACGTTACCGGCGTGGAAACCGGCCTTCACGGCGTCATCGGAGCCGGCAGCGAGCAGAGCCGGGGTGCCCTTCTCGGTCACGCTGGCAACGACGCAGGCGACGGGGCCGGCGACCTTCTGGTGCACGGTATCCCAAACGTTACGCAGGTCGGCAGCCTCAAGGCCCTGGAGCTCAGCGACGACGAGCTTGTAGCCGTTCAGCTCGACAGCACCGTCGATGGCGCTGGAGATCGCATCGGAGGAGCCACCGGTCAGAGCCTTCTTGAGCTTGCCGGAAGTCTCGCGCAGCTCGGCCTGCAGGTTCTCCACGCGGGCGGGAACCTCGTCGACACGGCACTTGAGCGCAGCGGCGGCGGCGTCAACGAGCGCCAGGCGGTCGGCCATGTAATCGAGAGCGCCCTTGGAGGTCACAGCCTCGATACGGCGGACGTTGGAGCCCGTAGAGGACTCGGAGATGATCTTGAACAGACCAATCTCGGCGGTGTTGGCGGCATGCGTACCACCGCAGAGCTCGCGGGAGAACGGCTGGTCCTCGGCGCCTACGGAGACGACGCGGACGACGTCGCCGTACTTCTCGCCAAAGAGGGCGACAGCGCCGGCAGCCTTGGCCTCGTCGATGCCCATGACGCGGGTCACGACCGGCTTGGAAGCGAAGATCTGCTGGTTGACCAGGTCCTCGACAGCCTTGAGCTGCTCGGAGGACAGGGCCTCGAAGTGCGTGAAGTCAAAGCGCAGGTGCTCGGGCGTCACCAGCGAGCCGGCCTGGGAGACATGCTCGCCCAGGACCTGCTTAAGCGCAGCGTCGAGCAGGTGGGTGGCGGTGTGGTTGCGACGCAGGAAACCACGGCGCTCGGCGTCGAGCGCGGCGGTCACGGTGGCACCGACGGTCAGCGTGCCCTCGGCAACGTGCGCGACATGGGCATACAGGCCGTTGTGGTTTTTGGTGTCGGCAACAGTCAGCGCAACACCCTCGGCGGAAAGCTCACCGGCGTCGCCCTGCTGGCCACCCATCTCGGCGTAGAACGGGGTGCGGTCGAGCACGACCTCAACGTCCTCGCCGACGGAAGCAGACTCGACGGACTCGCCGTTGCGAACGATGGCGACAACCTTGGCGCCCTCGATGACGTCGTTGTCATAGCCGTCGAACTCGGTCGCAGCGACCTTGTCGGAAAGCTCGACCCACACGTCGTTGAAGCTACCCCAGGCATCGCCCTTGGCGTTGGCGCGGGCGCGGGCCTTCTGGTCCTCCATGCAGGCGGTAAAGCCGTCCATGTCGACGTCGTGACCGGCGGCGCCGGCGATCTCGACAGTCAGGTCAATGGGGAAACCAAAGGTGTCGTGCAGCTTAAAGGCAACGTCGCCCGGAAGGACAGCGCCGTCGGCGAGCGCGGCCAGGGCCTCGTCCAGGTAAACGCGGCCGTTGTCGAGCGTCGTGGAGAAGCGCTCTTCCTCGGAGGCGACGATGCCCTTGACGAGTGCGACGTTCTTGAGCAGCTCGGGATAGGCCTCGCCCATCTGAGCGTTGACCTCGTCGATAAACTTGGTCAGGAAGGCACCCTCGATGCCCAGCAGGCGACCGTGGAACACGGCGCGGCGGAGCAGGCGGCGAAGGACGTACTCGCGACCCTCGTTACCGGGAAGGATGCCGTCCGAGATCATAAAGTCGACGGCACGGGAGTGGTCGGCGATGATGCGCAGGGAGCGGCTGGCGCCGGAGTAATCGTCGGCGTCATAGGTCTTGCCGCTAATCTCCTCACCGAGCTTGATGAGGTGCTGCATCAGATCGCCGTCGTAGTTAGCGGTCTTGTGCTGCATGATAGCGGCCATGCGCTCCAGACCCATGCCCGTATCGAGGTTGCGGTGCGGCAGCTCCGGCATGGAGCCGTCCTCCTGGCGGTCGTACTGGGTAAACACAAGGTTCCAGAACTCAAGGAAGCGGTCGCAGTCGCAGCCGGGCTTGCAGTCGGGGCTGCCGCAACCGACCTCCTCGCCCATGTCAAAGTAGATCTCGGAGCACGGACCGCAGGGGCCGGTGGGGCCAGCGGCCCAGAAGTTGTCATCCTCGCCCAGACGTGAGATGTGATCCTCGGCAACGCCCAGGGAGCGCCACACGTCGTGGGTCTCGTCGTCCTCGGTAAAGACGGTGAAGTACAGGCGGTCGAGCGGCAGCTTGAACTCCTTGGTGATGAGCTCGAAGGCCCAAGCGCAGGCCTGCTGCTTGGAGACGCCGCCAAAGGAGAAATCGCCGAGCATCTCAAAGAAGGACAGGTGACGGCCGTCCTCGCCGATGCAGTCGATGTCGTTGGTGCGGACGCACTTCTGGCAGGAGATCGCGCCGATCTCCTTCATGGTCTTCTTGCCCTGGTAGTACTCCTTAAACTGGTTCATGCCAGCGTTGGCAAGCAGCAGCGAAGGATCGTCGGGGACGAGGGAAGAAGAAGGATAGAGCTTAAGACCGCGCTCCTCAAAGAAGTTGAGGAACTTGGAGCGGATCTCGGCCGTAGTCATTGACGGGTAGTCAGCACTCATAGAGGGAATCTCCTCGGTTTCACATCGAAACAGTTCAAACGTAACGATATTACCATCCCACCGCGCCTGTGCAAAAAAGAGGGCCGCCAAACAGCGACCCTCCAGCGAAAGTGCACGTTATTATGGTCTGTCAAATACTTTGAAAAAAATGATTTTGGTAAAATTTCATATAAGAATCGTTCGGAAGGAGCGATCGATGAATAGCAAACGGTTTGTCGTGAATGCACTAACCTCAGTAGCCCTTTTAGCAATCTTCGCTTACTCGAGCTGGTATGTGAACCAGCCGAGATTTGGCTACGCATTGTACGCAGTAACATCTGGCGATAAAGCGTATTACACCCTAAGCGCAATTGACGCCATCTTTTTCTATGTGGCTGGCCCCTTATCAATCGCTTTGATCGCGTTTATTGTTATTTACAACATCAGTTATTTACAACATCAAGAAACGCTAACAGGGCCTATTTGGAATCCGAATCGTCCATGGAGCCGTCGATGCCGGTTTTGGTGTCGTCGTCAGAGCTTGTGTCGTCGTCCTTGGCAAAGGGGTTCTTAAAGAAACCCGTCGCGTCGGGCTGTAGGCCTGAGAGCTTAATCCAGGGATTATCGAGCTCGGGCTTGGGCATTGCCTGGGCCTCGGGGGCGGTCTCGTTGCCGATGAGTTCGGACTCGTAGATGAACGTATCGTCGCCAAGCGCGTCGTAGGCGGCAACTGGGTTACCCTCGGTATCGCGATACGGAGTGCCCTTAAACACGGCGCCGTCGTATGCCACGAGCTGACGGCCGGTCTCCTTCTCAAAGTAGTAGACGAAGATGCCCTTGAGGGCCGCGCACAGCGGAATGGCGATAACCATGCCGATGGGACCCATGAGTGCCGAACCGATAACGAGAGCCGTCAGGCTCATAACGGGATGCACCTGCACCGAGCTCTGCATGACCTTAGGCGAAATGACATTATCGGTGACGTTTTGAGCCACCATGGTCACGACAAGCGTCCATAACGCCAGCATAGGGCTGAACATAAACCCGAGCACTGTGGCGATCGCCGCGCTCACCCAGGGACCGACAACCGGAACCAAGTGCATAATGCCGGTGAAGATGGCCATAAGTGCTGCGTATGGATGGCCAATGAGCGTAAAGCCGATAAAAGCCAAAAAGCCACCGCAGATGGAAGTCACGACCATGCCGCGCATATAGCCGCCGACCGAGCGTGAAAGGATGGCAACCATAAAGCGGTACGAGGTCTCCTTTTCCTGTCCGATGATGGTGCAGACCTCGTGGTGCATACGGGGATAGTCGCAGGCCAACCAATAGGCAAGCACCAAGCCCAGGAAGATGACGAACAGCTGCGAGGCCGTATTGGTAATAAGCGGGAATACACCGCGACCGAGCTCGGCAGCGATTTGCGAGACGTACTTGGACGCTACGGTAACCAGCGAAGAAAGATTGTCGTCCAGATACTCCTTGAGCGGCGTGTTATTGAGCGTCTTGGCGTGCGAGAGCATCTCGTTGAGATCGCCACCCGCAACACGAAGCTGCTCGGGCAGGCGGCTCAGGACTTCCATGATTTGACCGAGCAAAATAGGCGAGAGGATGCAGACAACACCAACGAGCACCGCCACGACCACAATAAGCGCGATAAGCGAACCGATGCCGCGATTCACGCCGTGATGCTCGAGCCAGTTGGTGATCGGCGACATGACAAAAGCGATGATGGAACCGACTGCCAAAAACTCGATAACCGGCGCCAGGATGCCCATAAGGTTAAAGATGACGGCAGCGATGACAATGCAGCCGACGACGCCCCAAATGCGCAGCGTCAGAATACGGGTATCACGCAGCGTGCGGTCGATTTGTTGGGGGTGCTCACTCATGAACGAACCATCACTCCGTCGGGGTCGATCTTATCTTGAATCTTCTTAAGGGTACGGCGCAGCAGGCGCGAGACCTGCACCTGCGAGATGCCAAGCTTCTTGGCAATCTCGATCTGGGTCATGCCCTTAACGAAGCGCAGCTCGATAACCTCGCGCTCGCGCGGCGAGAAATCGCGGATGGCTTCCTCGATTACCAGGCGGTCATCGGTAAAGTCGAGCTCGTTGTCGTCGTCGGCATAGCGATCGAGAATCGAAGGCGCATCATCGGAATCGGACGCACCAGGGGCCTCGATGGGCACCGAGGTGTAGGCCGAGGACGATTCCATGGCTTCGAGCACCTCGTCGACGGTCACGCCAAGGTAATCGGCGATTTCCTCAACCTTGGGCGAGCGCTGAAGCTCGTTGGTAAGCTTATCGGTGGCCTGGTTAACCTTGGCAGAGAGCTCCTGCAGACGACGCGGCACGCGCACACTCCAGCCCTTGTCGCGGAAGTGGCGCTTAATCTCGCCCAAGATGGTGGGCGTGGCAAACGTCGTGAACTCGAGTCCGCGCTCGGGATCAAAGCGATCGATAGCCTTGAGCAGGCCCAAGTACCCGACCTGCAAAAGGTCATCGAGCGGCTCGCCGCGGTTCTTGAATTTGTTGGCAAGAAACCTTACCAGGTTCATATGGGACATGACGAGTTGCTCGCGAGCATCCGGATCACCGGTCTCCTTATAACGACGAAACAGCTCGCGGGTTTTCTCCTTGTCCCAAGCGGTCTTGCCGCTCCGGGAGCGTTCGGTCATATTAGATATCCGCCTTGAGGTCGAGGGAAAGCGTTAGGGGCGCTGTAGTCTTTTCGTAGGAGTCGCACACACTCGCCAAAATGAGCTCGGCATACACGGCAGCCTGGTCATCCTCATCGACAGTCGCCTGGTCGCCAAAGGTAAAGATCATGCCCACATGCGATTCGTCGACATCGAATTTGATCGAGATATCGTCGGAATCAACAGCCGTGCAGCCAAAGATGAAGGCTTCTTCGGCAGCCATACGAATGTCCTCGATGCGATCGACGGACATAGAGCACAGGGCGCCGACGTTGGCGGCCGTCATGCGCACCAAGCGCGCGAGACGCGGATCACCGGCAACGCTCAGCGTAATGGGGCAGGTTGCTTCGCTACTCATCGCAGGACTCCTCGGAGGTCTCGGCAGGCGTATAGGTGTAATACTGAGCAGGCTTAGCAGCGGGCTTCTGAACATCATCGTCGTCAGCAGCGGCATCGTCGTCGCCAATCAGAACGCGCTCAGTGGGCTGCTCGGCCTCGGCAGCGGCAGCGGCGAGCTTGCGATCGGCGTCGGCTGCAGGAGCCTTCACCTTATTGAAGAGCTTCTGCACGGCGCCAGCAGCAGAATCAGTCACGCTCGATACGGCATTGCTGGCCTCGGCCACGCTGCCCGTGACCTCGGAGATGTCGCGAACTACCGCCTCAACCTCAACGAGGTTGGACGTCAGGGCGTCAATGGCAGTCTTGCTCGACTTGAGGAGCGGCTCCATCTGGGCAAGTGCCGGCGTAAGCTCGTCAACGGCGCCATCAAGCTTTGCCACCACGGGCTGCGCCTCGGCAATCGTATTGTTGAGGTCGGTTACCGTCTTGTCGAGCGAGTCGACAACGGTGCGGGTTTTGCGCAGGGTGAGCGCAAGCTCAACGATAGCCCACACGCCGGCAACGGCAAGCAGCAGCAAGGCGATTTGAATGGGACTCATACAAGCCTCCCAAAGGAATCGAAATACAAACGCTTTCCATGGTACCCCAAAGGGGACCGAACATGCCAAGAGCAGCAACGTGGGACAAAATTATCAGCAGCTACTTCGGTGCATTCCCGCTGCGGTCGCGTTCGCTTTGCTCTACGCGCCATTCTTCCCAACCGCGGCCGGCAGACTGCCAAAATGCACCGCGTTCTAAGCCTTCGGGCAAATAGCGCTGGTCGACCCAGCCTTCGGGATAATCGTGCGGATACTTATACACACCGTATTCATCGCTGCCCGGGCGATGGCGATCGCGTAGATAACTCGGCACCTCGCGAAGCCCACTAGAGTGGATATCGGCCAGCGCCGCATCGATCGAAGCCTCGCACGCGTTGGATTTAGGCGCCAAGCACACATAGAGTGCAGCCTGAGCCAGGTTAATGCGGCACTCGGGATAGCCAATGACCTCGGCAGACTTAAACGCGGCATGTGCCACCAAAAGTGCCTGCGGATCGGCATTGCCAACATCCTCAGAAGCCTGAATCATAATGCGACGGGCGATAAACTTAGGATCCTCCCCCGCGTCAATCATGCGCGCGAGCCAATAGATCGTGGCATCGGGGTCGCTGCCGCGCATGGACTTGATGAACGCACTGATAATGTCATAGTGCATGTCGCCGTTTTTGTCATACGAAAAACCGCGGCGCGGGTTGGCAATCTTCACGTCATCGACGGTGATGGGATAACGCTCCCCCGCCGCCGGCGCTGGCGTTCCCTCCGTATCGGGACGCGTGACGGCAATCTCGCTCGCCAGCTCAAGTGTCGTCAGGGCCGAGCGTGCATCACCCGCAGCCAGCGTACAAATGGTCTTGACCGTATCCTCATCGGCCGAGAACTTACCGTTCAAACCCTGCGGCGCCTCGAGCGCACGTTCGATAAGCGTGGCGATATCCTCATCCTTCAGATGTTCAAGCTCCACCACGCGTCCGCGCGACAACAGTGCCGAATTGACCTCGAAGTACGGGTTCTCCGTCGTAGCGCCAATCATAATGACGGTACGGTTCTCAACTGCATGCAGCAGGGCATCCTGCTGCGACTTAGAGAAGCGGTGAATCTCATCGATGAATAGAATGGTGCGGCGGTCGTACGTATTCAGGCGCGTCTTGGCCTCGTCAATCACGCGGCGCAAGTCCTTTACGGTGCCCGTCACGGCGCTGACCTCGACAAACTCGCTCTTGGTATGGTTGGCGATAATGTGGGCCAGCGTCGTCTTACCCGTACCGGCCGGCCCGTACAGAATCACGCTCGAAAGCACGTCGTGCTCGATCGCGGCACGCAACCATGAGCCCTTACCGACGGCCTTTTGCTGGCCCACATACTCGTCGAGCGAATTGGGGCGCATGCGCACCGCAAGCGGCGCATTCTGAAAGGAACGCTCGCGCGTCGAAGCAGAAAAAAGGTCGTCCATAGCCATCCCGTGCATCAATCAAAAACGTTTTCCACAAACAGTATACCGAATAAATACGAACTACCGTTCGTTAATATAGGTACGATGCGGAAACTTTAGACCCGGGAACAGCTTGCTCGTCAGCTCGCAGAAATAACCGTCCGTCATGCTCGCGATGTAATCCACCACGGCTTGATCCTTGTCGTCCTGCCAGGCATAGGTACGATCGTAGTAGGAAAGCTGCTGCTCAATGCGCGAAATATGGTGCTTAAAGATATAAGAGGACTCGTCGCCACTGTTTAGATCCCGCAGGCAACGGTCGTAGAGCTTTTCGAACGCCTCACGCAGCTCCTCCTCGGAATCGCCTTCGATACCGCCCTTGCTATAGATCTTCTCGTAGTTCTCGCGCTTGGCTCGGCGAATTTCCTCAAACAGGTCCTCGCTCATCTCGATGCGCGGCTTACCATAGCTATGCTCAACGATATCGATGGAAGCGTGCGTGAGGATCCAGCTGTTATAGGCGCCGCCCCGACCATCGTCAAAAGCGTCGGGCGAAAGCAGACCCGCCGCGATCGCATCCTGACGGTCACGACCGACGTAGGCAAGAATATCCGAGATGCGAACGACGCAGCCCTCGAGCGTCATGGGACGCAGGTGCCCAATGGCGCCATAACCCGTGGCGATGCAGTCCTCGACCGCCTGATCGAACTGGTCAAAGGAGCCCATATCCGACAATTCAAACACGCGCTGCTCGTACTCGCCGTTATGGCATAGCACGCCGTCGAGCGTCTGGAGTGACACGTTGCGGCCGTACAGCGCGTCGAGCACGCGGACCGACTGCACGTTATGGAAAAAATAACGCCCCGTACACTCATGATAGATATCGTTGAGGAAGCGCTCGCCGGCATGGCCGAAAGGCGTGTGTCCCAAGTCGTGGCCCAGGCCAATCGCCTCGATCAGATCGCAATTGAGCCCCAGGGCGCGACCGATATCGCGCGCAATGCGGGAGACAAGCTGCACGTGCAAACCGCGGCGTGACAGATCGTCATTGCTACGGAAGCTAAAGACCTGCGTTTTGCCTGCATAACGGGTGTACGCCGGAAGATGAAGTATCTTTTCGGTATCGCGCATAAACGCCGGACGCATAAGCG
Organism: Collinsella sp.; assembly: GCA_019425015.1. GTDB lineage: Bacteria > Actinomycetota > Coriobacteriia > Coriobacteriales > Coriobacteriaceae > Collinsella. Next base: position 66,545 of record JAHYYJ010000004.1, on the reverse strand, counting down.
TGCCTTTGTCGGCGGCGCGATCAATACGACGAATGACCTGATCGTCGTTGCAACGATACGGGTTAACATAGCCCGAAGCACGATCGGTGGCAATGCGCTCGAAAAGATCGGGCGACAACGCCGAGGGAATACGGTCCATGCGCGCCTTAATGACGGCCGTTTCTTGATTAGTTGCCATGGCATGCTCCTTAAGAAGGATGCGCAATCGGTTACAAAGTGCAGCCCACAACCTCGATTATGGCAAAAATCGGCACCAAAAACGGGAGCAATGGCAGGGAGCGCGATTTCGTGATGAGGCAGGAGAGGGCCAGGGCCAGGAGCGCGCCGGCAAATGCCACGATGCCACCCATAGGGTCGAGCGTGCAAAGCGCGAAAAGTGCCTTAGCATCTCCCATGCCGATGCCCGGGGTTTGGCGAAGACGACGCCAGAGGGACTCAGTCAGCACGAGAGCAAGATACACGATGACAGCAAGACCTGCGTGGTCAAGCGCTGTGTTCAAACCGAGATCGAACCAAACACCCGCTAACGCCGCCACCGCACACGCGCCGGCAAGCGAATTCGGGAACCGCCGATCACGAGCATCGATAACGGCGCCAGCAATAGCAAACAACCAAAACGGGATATAGACCATCGAACGCCTCCTCGAGTTACATCGCATAAACAAAAACCACCACAAAGGTGCCTGTCCCCTTTGTGGTGGTTTTGGTGGTGATTATTTGGCGCCTTGCATGACCTCGTCAAGGGTGACGTTGACGGCGTGCTGCGTCGGAACCCAGTCGACCTTCAGGAACAGCGCAGCCACCGTGATGGGGATATAGCTGAACATAAAGATCGGGAAGGTAAACAGGTTAGTCACCAGGCGCCACTTTTGCGAGCAGTGAATATGCTTGTACTCAAAGATAGTCGTGAGCAGCGCCAGGATGAAGAAAGTCTGATACATCATGGCGAAGGTCATAATGAGCGAAGCGGCGCACGCCTGCATCTCGACTTCGGTTGCCAAGAAACCATGCGAAAGGCCACCCACAATCAAGAACGTCGCATTAGCGAGCATCGAGATCAAGGACAGCAGCATACCCGGGGCGATGGTCATAAACATGTCGTAGGCGGCAAAGCGATGATAGCGGAAGGTCGATTTGACCAGGTGCTTACCGTAGGTAAAGAACACCTGGTAGAAGCCCTTGGTCCAGCGCATGCGCTGTTTCCAGGACGCCTTAAACGTCACGGGCTGTTCGTCAAAGAACTCCGCCGGCGCATAACCGATGCGAATGCCGTGAATGGCACAGAACGTAGTGAACTGGATGTCCTCGGTCAGCGTATGGAACTGCCAGCCGTGCATGCCCTCAATTACGCTGGCGGAGATGAGGTAGCCCGAACCAGAGACGGCACAAGACGTCTTACAGATGTTGCGCGCGTTGTTGAGGAAGCGGGCCTCACGCAGATACCAGGTGGCGTTGGCAGACGAAATCCACGAGCTGCCGAAGTTCTTGGAGTTACGATAGCTCGTAACCACATGGAAGCCCTGGTCAAAGGCATCATTCATCTTGGAGACGTAATCGCGGGAGATAACGTTGTCGGCATCGAAGATAAAGTAGCCCTCAAACGTGTCGGGATACTCGTTGAGAATGCGATCGAAACCAAAGTCCATGACCCAGCTCTTACCCTTGCGGGCCAGGTCGTTGCGCTCATAAACGATGGCGCCTGCCTCGCGCGCGAGCTGCGCCGTATTATCGGTGCAGGCATCGGCGACCACGAAGACCTCGATAAGCTCGGACGGATAATCCTGGTCCTTGATGGAGCGAACGAGGTTGGCGATCACGGCCTCCTCGTTATGCGCCGCGATAAAGAAGGCATAGCGGTGGAGTTTTTTGGCCTTGGGAGGCGCGACCTCGCCACGAAGAGCGCCAATGACAAAGAAGACCACCTGGTACAGAAAGCAGACCGTGAGTAGCGTAACCACAATCTGATTAAAGATCACGATGGGCGTGTTAGTTTGTAAAAAGGCGAGCATGCAGGCTCCCGAGAACGCGTTACGTAAACAACCGTATATCTTACCGTAGGCTAACCGAGTTCAAGAAACCACCTAATACTGGTTAGGGTTCGAGCAGACCGAGCTGCGGAACGATTTCGTCGCCGGCGGCAGTGCGGCCGAGCGAGCGCGGGGCTAGGTCATCCAGAACGGCGGCGAGATCCCACGGCAGCTCATCACGGCACTCAATGCGCTCCCCCGTCACGGGATGATCGAACGCCACACGCCAGGAATGGAGGAATTGCCTGGTCAAACCCTGGTCGGCACGCACATCGCACTTACCGTAGAGCGGATCGCCCACGCAGGCGTGGTTGATATGGCGCATGTGCACGCGAATCTGATGCGTGCGACCCGTAAACAGGTGGCACTCGACGAGCGTATAGCCATCGTCAAAACGCGTGGAATCGAAGCGCTCGAGGACCCTAAAGGTCGTAATGGCCTGGCGCGCGAAAGGATCGTCCGAAACCGCCATCTTGACACGGTCGCGCGTAGAACGGGCAATGCCGGTGTTAATGGTGCCCTCGTCCATGGCAATGTGGCCGTGGACGAGCGTAATGTAGCGGCGGTCGAGCGTGCGCGTGCGGATGAGATTCTGGAGCGCGCGCTGGGTGTCGTCGTCTTTTGCCGCGAGCATAAGGCCCGAGGTGTCACGATCCAGGCGATGCACGATGCCGGGGCGGTCCTCGCCCTGCACAGTGCCCAGATGGTCAATGCCACAGTGATAGACCAAGGCGTTCGCAAGGGTGCCGCTCTCGTGGCCATGGGCGGGATGGCACACCAGACCGCGCTGCTTGGAGAGCACGATGAGGTAGTCGTCCTCGTAGCGGATATCGAGGGGAATGGCCTCGGGAATCACATCGGTGGGATCGTGCGGCTCGGGCAAATCGACCGAAATACGGTCGCCGGAGCGCACGGCATACTTTTTTGACAGGCATGTCTCGCCGTTGACGGCAACGGCACCGCCCTCGATCAGATGCGCGCAGGCAGAGCGCGTAGGGCAGCCGTCATTAGCGCCCAGATAGGCGTCAAGACGCTGACCAGCGGCATCGTCGGCAACAAGGATATGGATGTCGGCCATTAGCGCTCGCTCCTTTCGCGAATCTTGCGGGCACGCTCCCCACGCTGCTGGGCCTTGCGCTTAGCGCGGGCCTCGTCACGGGCGTTGAGCTCGGCGGTAGCATCGACCTCGCGAGCGGCGGGACTTAAGAACATGTAGCCGATGAGGGCAAGCACCACACCGACCGTAATGCCGACATCGGCCACATTGAAGACGGGGAAGTCGATGAAGGTGGTGGCAATAAAATCGGTCACAAAGCCAAAAGCCAGACGGTCGATCGCATTGCCAATGGCGCCGCCCACGACCATAGCCATGCCCACAACCTCAAAGCGAGCAAGCTGGGGTGCGCGAAGCAAGTACACCGCGATCGCAACGATAACGACAAACGCCAGCACGGCAAATGCGAGGCCATGTCCCTCGCCCATGCTAAAGGCAGCACCGATGTTACGCACGAAAAGGAAGTCGATCACACCGGGGATAACAGTCACATGCAGAGCATCGCCAACGGCACGAACCGCAAGCTTGGTCAGCTGGTCAACAAGCAGCACGGCCAACGCCACGCTACCAGCAACACCCAACCGCCAACGCAAAGGCGGCGTCATATCCGCAGAACGACCCAAATCAATCCCCTACCCTCAAAAACATCGAATTACGTTTAACGCAATTAACCATCTTATATTGCCACACGCAGAACGCACGACATATCCACCAACGCAAGCTAAATAACCAGCTAAAAACGAAAGCGGCATTCCGAAAAACAGAATGCCGCTTTTATTCAACGGAGCAAATGGGCCGAAGGCGCCCAAATTCTCCCTATAACTAAAATGCCGAGTTACCGTGCCTTAAAGGGCATTCGCACACCTCTCGCAGATGTGAGCGTGACCGTTGTACTCGCCGACGGTGGTGCGGTAGTTCCAGCAACGGTCGCAGCACTCGCCCTCGGCAGCCTCGATGGCAACGGAAAGCTCCTCGCCCTGGGTCAGTTCAACATCGGAGACGATGTAGAACTCGGCCAGGTCGACGGCCTTATCACCGGTCAGCAGCGCGTACATCTCAGCGGGAACGACCGCCTTGACGCGGACCTGCTGGCTCTTGGTGAAGGTGCCGGCGGAGCGGGCATCCTCAAGAGCCTTGGTCACGGCGCTACGGAGCTCAAGAGAAGCCTCGAGCACGCCCTCAAACTCATTGGCCTCGTCAACCGTGATGGGCGACTTGTACCAATCGAGCAGCGCGGCGTACTTCTGGTGATCGACGCAGCCGGCGGGTGCATAGGCCATGGCCTCGTCGACCGTGTAGGACAGGATCGGCTGCAGGTCGCGCATGAGCATCGAGAAGAGCTCGGCAAGCACGGTCTGGGCGCTGCGGCGCTCGAGCGAACCGGGCTTGTCGCAGTACAGACGATCCTTCAGGGCGTCGAGGTACACGTTGGAAAGCTCGGTAACCACGAAGTCGTAAAGCGCACGGTAAGCGCGCGGGAACTCGTAGCAAGAGTAAGCGTCGTCGACCTCGGCCTGGACCTGGGTCAGACGGGCAACCATGAGCTTGTCGAGCGGCAGCAGGTCGGCAAAGGCGACGCCGTCGGTTTCGGGCTCAAACTGACCCTCGAGCTCGGAGAGCAGGAAGCGCAGCGTGTTGCGGAAACGACGGTAGGCATCGGACGTACGGGCAAGGATCTCGTGGTCGATGGACACGTCGGAGCTGGTATCGACGGAGGCAACCCACAGGCGGATGATGTCGGCGCCCATCTCGTCGCAGACCTTGTTGGGGTCGATGACGTTGCCGAGCGACTTGGACATCTTACGGCCCTGTCCGTCGAGGGTGAAGCCCTGCGAGACGACCGCCTTGTACGGAGCGTGGCCGTTGGCGCCCACCGAGGTGAGCAGCGAGCTCTGGAACCAACCGCGGTGCTGGTCGGAGCCCTCGAGGTACACATCCGCCGGATACTCCAGCTCGGGACGGTACTCGCAGACGGCCTTCCAGGAGACGCCGGAATCCCACCACACGTCGAGGATGTCCTTATCGGCCTTGAGGTGATGGCCACCGCACTTGGGGCAGACGCAGGCCTCGCCAAGATAGCTCTCGGGAGCGTCGGTGAACCAGGCGTCGGAGCCCTTCTCGTGGAAGAGCTTGATGACGGCGTCGAGCGTGGCGTCGTTCATGACCTTCTCGCCGCAGTCGGCGCAGGTGTAGCTGGGGATAGGCACGCCCCAGTTGCGCTGGCGGCTGATGCACCAGTCGGGACGCTGCTCGACCATGGCACCGATGCGGTTGGCCGCGTGGGCCGGATACCACTTGACGTTCTCACGGACCTCCTTGCCGGCCTGCTCGCGCAAACCGGTCTTGTCCATCGAGACAAACCACTGGTCGGTAGCACGGAAGAGCACCGGATGCTTGCAGCGCCAGCAGTGCGGATAGCTGTGCGTGATCTTCTTCTCGAGGACCAGGGTACCGCGCTCGCGCAGGAACTCGATGATGTGTGGGTTGGCCTCGTCGGTGTCCATACCGCTGAAGGGGCCACCGGTACCAAACTCCTCGCCGGTGTAGAACTTGCCGTCGTCATCGACCGGCATGCAAATGTCGGTGATGCCCTCCTTGAGGCAGGCGAAGTAGTCGTCGACGCCGTGGCCGGGCGAATTGTGGACGATACCGGTACCGTCATCGACACCGACGTAATCGGCCAGCAGCGCCACGCCCTCAACGCCGTCAAAGATCGGCTGCTTGTAGTGGATGTGGTGGAAGGTCTCGGCGGGCACCACGTAGGGCTTGCCGTCGACCATGACCGGGGTGTACTCCCAGCCAAACTCATCGCAGCACTTGGGAGCCAGGTCCTCGAGCATGACCTCGGCACGGCCATCGTGCTCAACGGCGACGTAGGCGGCGCCGGGCTTGAGGGAAACTGCCTGGTCGGACGGGATGGTCCACGGCGTAGTCGTCCAGATGATAAAGTCGACCGGGCCGTCGAAGTTCTCGAGGCCGGCGGGCTTGGAGGTCATCTCAAAGCGAACGAAGATGGAAGGGCTCGTCTCGTCGGAGTACTCGATCTCGGCCTCGGCGAGCGCGGTGTGACAGTGCTTGCACCAGTGAACCGGCTTGTGGCCGCGATAGATCATGCCCTTATCGAACATGGCCTTGAAGACCTCGATGTCGGCGGCGTCATGCTGGTGATAGAGCGTCAGATATGGGTTGTCCCAGTCGCCGAGCACGCCCAGGCGACGGAAGCCGGCCTTCTGCAGCTCGATGTTCTCGACAGCGAACTTGTTGCAGAGCTCACGGATCTTGGCCGTGGAAGTCTGGTTGAACTTCTCGGTGCCGAGCTTCTCCTCGACCTTGTGCTCAATCGGCTGACCGTGGCAGTCCCAACCGGGGACATAGGGAACCTCATAGCCCTGCATCATCCAGTAACGGTTGATCATGTCCTTGGAGATCTTGTTCATGGCGTGGCCGATGTGGATCGGGCCGTTGGCGTACGGAGGGCCGTCGTGCAGCACGAACTTCTTGTGACCCTCGTTCTTCTTCAGAACCTGCTCGTAGACCTTGTTGTCCTGCCAGTCCTTGAGTCGCTTGGGCTCGGACTTGGAAAGACCGGCACGCATGGGAAAACCGGTCTTGGGCAGATTCATCGTCTGCTTGTACTCGTTTGCCACGGTACCCCTTTCATGTCGTGGGCGCGCACGCCCTCTGGGCACCAAAAAAGCGCCCGTCCCTACAAGCTGGGACGAAGCGCCACAAAACGGGCCGTGTGCCCGCAAAAGCTCTTCGCTTAACCACCCAGCTTAGATGCCCTCGCCCGCGTATTCGCGCGCTCGCATCCGTTACTCGGCTGGTCTGTATCGACGACCATCTCGGCGATGTCTACTAAGACGTGTCTGCACGACGCGTCCGTTGGGACCGCAGCTCCGGGGTGATTTTCATCGGTCGCATGCGCGGGTTCTCAGCACTCCCCGCTCTCTGTAGCATGCGGATGGCCGACTACTCGTCCCCATCAACGCTTATGCGGAGTATGCTAGCACGTTCCGCGCCAGCGAAAAACCCTCAACATCGGTTTCATACTTTAGTAATTTCTCACGGTCGCAAGCACTCACTTGGAGCAAAATGCCTGTAAGCACTTTATCGAACGAAAGAAGGTTGCTATGCGCACGATTGGGATGAGCGATTATACCGTCGGCGAAGACTGCTTTGACGAGCTGCCCGGAGCGCTGGCCGAATACGGAGCGACCAAGGTCGCAATCATCGGTGGCAAGCGGGCACTGGCCGCAGCACTTCCCGGTATCGAAGCTGTGCTGGAAGGTACCGACGTCGAGATTCTAGAGACGCGCGTCTACGGTACCAACAGTACACGCGCCAATATCGCCAAGGTCGTAAACTCCCCCGCCTGCCAGGAAGCCGACGTGCTTATCGCATGCGGCGGCGGCAAGGCGCTCGACACCATGAAGACGGCGGCCATCGAGCTCAAGAAGATCGTCTTTACGGTGCCGACGATCTGCTCCAACTGCTCGGCCGCGACCGCCATTGCCGTCGTCTACAACGACGACGGCTCGCTCGAGGGCTATTCGTACCCCAACCGCCCCGCGCACATCTTCATCAACCCCAAGATCATCGCCGAGGCTCCGGCGGAGTACTTCTGGGCGGGCGTGGGCGATGCCCTGTCCAAGCAGCCCGAGGTCGAGTACGCCACGAGCGCCGGCAACCTGGAGCACACCGCAGGTCTTGGCCTGGCGCTCGCACACACCTGCTCCGAGCCGCTGTTTACCTATGGCGTGCAGGGTCTTGAGGACGTTCGCCAGAACCTGTCGACCGAAGCCGTCAAGCAGATCGCGCTCGATATCGTGGTCAACACGGGCTACGTCTCCAACCTGACCAACCAAAACGATTACTACTACAACTCGAGCGTGGCGCACGCGTTCTACAACGCTTCCTGCAGCATTCCGCGCGAGGGCTCCTACCTGCACGGCGAGGTCGTGAGCCTGGGTGTGCTGGTACTGTTCGCCTATACGGGCGATACCGAGAACCTTGAGCGCTACGCCGCCTTTAACAATCAGATGGGCCTGCCCGTGACGCTTGAGCAGGTCGGGCTTTCCGAGGCTGATATCCCTGCCCTGTGCGAGTACGCGCACGCCACCAACGAATGGAAGCAAGGCAACCCGGAGCCCTTCACCGACGAGAAATTCGCCGCCGCCATCAAGGCCGCCAACGCTTACGGCCACACGCTCTAGGACTGACCCAAAACCACCACAAAGGGGACGGGCACCTTTCTGGTGGTTTTTTATTGCTCCAGCATTCAGTTCGTACTCGAACCCGATTCTTTACGAGAAAGGGTTCGGGTACGTTTTTTGTTTATCGGAAATTCTGCGGAAGGACTACTCGGAACGGTAAACAGAAACGAACAGAGGCAGGGTATCATCGTGGTGATGGTATCCTGCCTTTTGTTTTGCAGGATCAAGGTCGCTTTATGCGAACTTGATCGCCACTTATATGGCGCATTGATGGCAATTGCTTCGTACGTGCATACCGGGAGCCTGTACACCTCTGGCAAGGCGTAGCACACTAGACTTTGTTCCAAAGTCCGTGTGCTAAGGGGGCAGGCCCCTTAGAATTCCTGTGGAGTGTGTACGCACGTACGCAGGAAAACGGCAAAATTTCGCTATATCAGGGCGTTCTTTCATTGGAGAGTATGGTATACACGGCTTAGTTCAACAAATAAGAATTTATATATAAAGGAGAATACTGATGAAACTGTTTTTATGTTCTCACTTTTCAAGTGTAGGAAGTCTGATTAAGGAAGAAGTTGAAAGTAAAAAAGTCGCATTTATTCCAACAGCTTCGCTGCGTGAAGGCTACACCGGTTA
>JAHYYJ010000004.1:0-57434 GCA_019425015.1 Collinsella sp. | reverse complement strand
GAGCAAATGGATGAAAAGCCGGAGGACTACTCACAAGAAGATGATGCAGGGCTTAATTTGATTGATTTCTATGTTCTTCCGCATTTTCTTACAGCACCATTTAAGAAAGTTACCGAGAAAATAATAACTGAGTTTTCGGATTTGAATCTATGCCCAATTAACAATCGTCAGGGAATTGTAATTGATGGTGAAGGTTCAAAGGTTATTTGCAAAGAGTAATTTATAATTCCAGTTTGCTGCACTCGTTCCTAGCAGGGTTTGAGGCAGGCACGCCCCAACAAGAAGCCGTCCCAAAGGGGCAAGAATGGGGACTGCGGACGATTTCTTGGACCGTTACGCGGCCCTTCCCAGCGCGGAGCGGAACTCGGCCGGCGTGCGGCCGCCGAGCGCATCGCTGCGCCTCTCCGTATTGTATCGGCCGATCCAGCCCCCGAGTTCCTCGATGAAGCGGGCGGGGGTCCAGTCCGACCAGTCCCTGCCGTGCCAGAACTCCTTCTTGAGCAGGCCGAAGAAGCCCTCCATCGCCGCGTTGTCCGGGCTGCAGCCCTTGGCGGACTGGATTGGCTACGCTGATGTGGACAGTTCCGGGAGAGGCGCAAGAGACGGGAAGGCCGTGTGCGCGTTCCTGCGCGAGGGCCGTGGGGAGGGGCTGCCTGGGTACGGCGCCTGTCAACTCGGTCTACGTCTTTGATGACCGGGTCGTACTCAATATCAACTTCACGGATGATGCCAAAACGGTCACCCGTGAGGAAGTGTTGGGTTCGAGTGCTGTGGACAATGTTCCAGCATGCTGGGATCGAACTCGCTAGCCGGAATCACACGGTACCCGTGACGCAGCAGCAGATCGACAAAAACACCATTGCCCGCGGTGAGCGTACCGCTAAAGGTGCCATCGTAGACGTGACCCGTACCGCACGAGGGGCTGCGGTCCTGCAAAATGCACGCAACGATCTCGGACGGGCCGCCCGCCTGCTCGCACATATCGAGCGCGCGCTGAGCACCCTGGCGAAACTCGCGATCGACCGAGATGCCCTCGCAGGTACAAACCTCGCCATTCACAATCTCGGACGGCTTGCGCGGTGTGGGCAAGCCGCCAAAAACCTCGGGGCACACCAACAGGACCTCGGTCCCTGTGCGTTCGCAGGCCTCGACCAACGCGCGATGGTAATTGTCGAGCCCGTTATATTTGCAGCTCTCTCCCATCAAGCAGGCACTCACCACGATCTTCATACATATCCCTCCCAAACAAAACGCCCCATTTGAGATAGAAACTCAAATGGGGCGTTCGACGTTGTGCAACCAGCCTTACTGCTGCTTTGGCATCAGCGGATTCTCGCGCGTGAGGAGATTCATGAACTCCTCGCCCGTGATCGTCTCCTTCTTGTACAGATAACGAGCCAGCTCATGGAGCTTAAACTTGTTCTCCTTGAGGATCTGCAGGGCGCGGTCATGTGCGTCCTCGATCAGCTTGGCGACGATCGCGTCGACGCGCTCGGCCGTACCGGGGGCACAGGTGAGCGACGTGTCCTGGTTGAGGTAGGCATTCTGAACGGTACCGAGCGCCATCATGCCAAACTCTTCCGACATACCAAAGCGCGTCACCATGTTGCGGGCGAGCTTGGTGGCCTGCTCGATATCATTGGCCGCGCCAGTCGTCATCTCACCAAAGATGAGCTCCTCGGCAGCACGTCCGCCGCAGTAGACAGCGAGCTTGTCGAGCACCTCCTGGCGCGTGGTCAAGAAGCGCTCGTCCTCCTCGACCTGCATGGTGTAGCCCAGAGCACCGCTCGTACGCGGCACGATGGTGATCTTCGTAACCGGCGCAGAACCCTTCTGGCGGGCGGCAACGATGGCATGGCCGATCTCGTGATAGGACACGACCTGTTTCTCGTGATCGGACAGCACCGTGGACTTACGCTGCTGGCCGGCGATGACGACCTCCACCGACTCCTCAAAGTCATCCTGCGTGGCGCGCTTGCGACCCTCGCGGACAGCGCGCAGGGCGCCCTCGTTGATGATGTTGGCCAGGTCGGCACCCGAGGCGCCAGGCGTGGCGCGGGCGATCGCGGTCAGGTCGATCGGCGGCTGCGTCTTCACGCTCTTGGCGTGCAGTTCAAGGATATTCTTGCGACCGGTCAGGTCGGGCAGCTCAACGGGGATGCGGCGGTCGAAGCGGCCGGGGCGCAGCAGGGCCGGATCAAGGCTGTCGGGACGGTTGGTCGCAGCGAGGACGACGATACCCTTGTGGTTATCGAATCCATCCATCTCGGTCAGCAGCTGATTGAGCGTCTGCTCGCGCTCGTCGTTGCCACTAAAGCCGCCGCCATCGCGCTTCTTGCCGATGGTATCGATCTCGTCGATAAAGACGATGCACGGGGCCTTTTCCTTGGCCTGCTTAAACAGGTCGCGAACCTTAGCGGCGCCGCGGCCGACAAACATCTCAACAAACTCAGAACCAGAAATACTAAAGAACGGCACGCCCGCCTCGCCGGCCACAGCCTTGGCGAGCAGGGTTTTACCGGTACCCGGAGGGCCGACAAGGAGAGCGCCGCGTGGCAGTTTGGCGCCGATCTCCTCGTAGCGCTGCGGCTTCTCCAGAAAGTCGACGACCTCCTTGAGGGACTCCTTAGCCTCTTCCTGGCCGGCGACATCCTTAAAGGTCACGCCCACGTCCTTGGAGGCGATCACGCGCGCGCCGGACTTGCCCAGTCCGCCGCCGCCAAAACCACCGCCGCCAAAGTTCATCGACGGACCGTCATCACCCATGGCCTTCTTCATGCGGCGGTTGAGCCACCAGCCAATCAGGAAGAAAATCACCATGGGAAGAATGAGGGTGAGCAGGTAGTAGGTCATCAGGCCCGAGTTCTTATCGGGAACGACCGACTCAAGCGAAGCACCGGACTCAAGCACGCGATCGGTAAAGCCCGCGTCATTCGGCACACCGGTCGTCTTGTAGGCGATATTCTCGTCCTCGCCCTTCTTGGTGTAATAAATCGTGTAATCGTCCGTGTTGTACTCGACCTTGTCGACGCTCTTCTTATCGAGCGCTTTGACAAACGTCGAGTAATCGGTCTTCGTAATCTGCTGCGTGTGACCGATGTTGGGGAACAGAACGGTCGAGAGCACGAGGTAGACGACGAAGGCGATGAGCACGTAGAGGATCATATTCCGTCTACGTTTATTGTCATCCATCTCCATCTGCTTGAACTCCATCTACTGGGGTTGATAATTTTTTCTAGAATACCCAACCCGGACGGCGATAAACCGACGCCGGGCACGAAAGGACAGAGAAGGCATCACTGGGAGTCGGCAAGGTTCAAATCTATACGGGCGACGGCAAGGGCAAGACGACGGCTGCGCTGGGGCTTGCGCTGCGCGCCACGGGCTATGGACTTAACGTACTCATGCTTCAGTTTGCCAAGAAGCTGCACTGCGCCGAGCATGATGCGGCGCCCCGTTTAGGTCTGCGCATCGTACAAGCCGACCGCGACACGCCCGAAGCCTGTGCCGCACAGATCATGGAGCTGGCGCGCGAGCAGATTAGCCAGGTCGACGTGCTGATCTTGGATGAGCTGGGAGAAGCCATGCGCCGAGGCTTTGTGACGCGCGAAGATGTCGAAGCGTTGATCGCAATGAAACCGACCACCACAGAGCTCGTGCTCACCGGCCGCGGCTTGCTGCCACTGGCCGATCTCGCGGACCTAGTAACCGAAATGCGCCCCGTCAAACACTACTTCGACGAAGGCCTCCTAGCCCGCCAAGGCATCGAATACTAAATGATCCGAAGGGGACGGAGGAAAACGGATCATTTTGCCTTACCGCCAGGTCAATGATCCGTTTTCCTCCGTCCCCTTCGGATCATTAGGCGGTGGCGCGGCCGAGCCAGTTGCCGCTGTGGTGGTAGATGGTAAACATCGTGGCCGTGATTAGCCAAGTTACGGGGTAAACCAGCAGCAGGTGCTCAAGCGACGGATCGAACGGCATAATCGCAAACACCCAGATCACCCTGAGCACGACGGTGCCAAAAATCGTGAGCATCATAGGCTGGAAGCTCACGCCAGCGCCGCGGATGGAGCCGGACGCGTTTTCGATAATCGAGAAGATCGCGTAGAACGGCGCGATGAAATGAAGAATCGTCGTGGTGTAGGCCGAAATCGAAGCATCGTCGACAAACAGACGCGACAACGGACCCGAGAACACCAGTAGCACGGCAGACAGGCCACCAATGAGCATAAACGACAGCACAAGCGACGTATGGTAGCCCTTGCGCATGCGCTCGTAGTTGCGCGCGCCAAAGTTCTGTGCCGAGAACGTGGTGATCGAAACGCCAAGCGCCTCGGTAACCATCCAGACAATGCCATCCAAACGGCCCGAAAGACCCCACGCCGTGGTGACATCGGCACCAAACGAGTTGACCGACACCTGAATCAAAACGTTGGAAATCGAATACGCAGCAGACTGAAAGCCAAGCGGCAGACCACACGAGATCATGCTCTTACAAATGCCAGGATCAATGCAGAGTTTGGACAGTGAAAGCCGCCACGCACCCGGAGCGTGCATCATACGAATCACGATCATCGTGGCGTTGGAGCAAATGGTCAGCGCCACCGCGATGCCGCAGCCCAGAGCCTCCATATGAAGCACGGCAACGAAGATGACATCCAGCACCGCATTAACAAGGCAGCCGGAAGCAATGATCACAGCAGGACCGCGTGTGTCGCCCACGGCGCGCAGCAGCGCCGTTCCCATATTGAGCAGCAGCGCCGCAACCATGGCGGCAAAATAGCAACGAGCATAGGCCACGCCCTCGGCCAATAGTTCATGCGGCGTGTTCATAAGTACCAGCATGGGCTCAACGAACACTATGCCAAGAATCGAGAAAACGATACCGCCCACCAGCGCGAGCGTCATGGCCGTATGGACCGAACGACTCAATCGCTCATCATCGTGCTGACCAAAAAACTGACCGGTAATGACCGCGCAGCCAGCGCCAACGCCAACGCAAAAGCCAATGCAGAGCTCGGTGAGCACCATCGTGGCTTGAATGCCACCCAGCGCGAGCTTGCCGCCAAACTGGCCGACGATATACGTACCAATAAGCGTGTAAGCCTGCTGAAAAAACGAGCTAAAGAAGATAGGGACGCACAGCGACAGCAGCTGTTGCCAAATGACACCCTGCGTTACATCGATAGCCGTAGATTTCTTAGCCACACGCCCTCCCCACCAGCGTACGTCAAACAACAAAACGGCAATTTAAGACCAAAGCCAATACCAGCTTAGCACCGACCGACGTCGGCCGAAACGCCCCGAACCAGAGCCCGGTGCTAACTATCTGCCTAGTGATACAGCCCCGGCTGGTAGTGGTACTCGTTGCTCACATGCGGGCACAGCTGCCAAAAGGCAACAGCGCTTGCCGCGGCCACGTTGAGTGAATCGACCCCATGCGCCATCGGAATACGCACGGCGCGGTCGCAGCCTGCAATGGTCTTGGCGCCCAAGCCAGCACCCTCGGTGCCCATAAAGATTGCCAGGCGGTCAATCTCCTGGAGCGCGGGATCGTCCAGCGACACCGAATCATCCGTCAACGCCATAGCGGCACACGAAAAGCCGGCATCGTGTAGCGCCGCCAGCCCATCATGCGGCCATACGCGCGCTTCGCTGCCAATGCGTGTCCAGGGCACCTGGAACACCGTGCCCATGCTCACGCGGGCCGAACGACGATACAGCGGATCACAACACGTAGGACTGACCAAAATGCCGTCGACGTTGAGCGCGGCCGCCGAGCGGAATATTGCGCCCACATTGGTATGGTCGACAATGCCCTCGAGCACGCACACGCGCACCGGGCGCTCCCCCGCCGCCTCGACGACGCCGCCCAAGAACTCATCAACCGGAATCTGTCGCGGGCGACGAAATGCCGCGAGCGCACCGCGCGTCACATTGAAGCCCGTCAGCTGCTCCATGAGCTCCATGGAGGCAACGAACACAGGAACCGGACCCGCGCCCTCGCGCACAACCAGGCGCTCAAACAGCGGCATCATCTGGTCGAGCCAGCGCTCACCCAACAGAAAACTCACCGGCCCGTATCCGGCGCGAACCGCGCGCTCGATAACCTTAGCGCTCTCGGCGATAAAGATGCCCTTTTGCGGCTCCAGCACGCAGCGCAGCTCGCGCTCGGTCAGTCGCACGTAGGCATCGAGCCGCTCGTCCTCGAGCGAATCGATTCGCAGCACCTCAACGGCATCAGTCATAGCAGCCCGAACCCTTCCAATAGCAGCATCTATATACAACGAGGCGACGCCAGGCGTCGCCCCTCAATCATTCCAACCCGATAATACCGTGGCAAAAGGTGATTTAAGCACTAACGCGACGATACGTCACGAACTCATAATCGAGGCCTTCGTCACCCTCGCCCGCGGCAATCGTGGCAACCCCTTCGCGCCGCGCAACTTCCCACGCGGGATCGGCGTCCAAGTCGGGAAAGTACGTGTCCACGGGATGGACGCAGTGGTTATGCGTGACCTCGGCCTCCACGCAGTACGGCAAAAACTGCCGATAGACATCGCCGCCGCCGATCACCCAGGCAACGGGCTCATCGGCAACCGCGGCGAGCGCCTCGCCGATACTATGCACCACGTCGACTCCCTCGGGCGTAAAATCCTCGTCGCGCGTGAGCACGATATTGCGACGATTCTTGAGCGGACGTCCACCGGGAAAACTCAGCAGCGTCTTGCGTCCCATGATGACCGGACAGCCCTTGGTACACGCCACAAAATGGCGCATGTCGGCGCGATTGGACACGACCATATCGCCCTCGCAGCCAATGCCCCAGTCGTCACACACGGCGACGATGGCAGAAAGCTTACACGTCATACCTGCCACCTATACCGCAATGGGGATGCTCTTGACCTGCGGGCCGTGCTCGTAGCCCTCGACGATCAGGTCGTCGGTCGTAAACGCGTAGAAATCGTGCACATCAGGGTTAAGCGTTACCTTGGGCGCCGCAAACTGCGGACGCTCGATAAGTTCGCGGACGATGTCGACATGGCGGTCGTAAATGTGGGCATCGGCAATCACATGCAGCAGCTCGCCAGCGATCATATCGACCGACTGCGCAACCATCATCAGCAAAATGGCGTACTGGCACACATTCCAGTTGTTCGCAGCCAAAATGTCCTGGCTACGCTGGTTGAGAATCATGTTGAGCGTCGGTTTGTCATCCTGCGGGCGCTGCGTCACGTTATACGTCACGCTGTAGGCGCACGGATACAGGTGCATCTCGGACAGGTCGCTAAACACGTAGGTATTCGTCATAATGCGGCGGCTGTACGGAGTGTTCTTAAGGTCGTACAGCACGCGATCCATCTGGTCAAAGTCGCCCTCGGCATAATGGCTCTTCTGCCCAATCTGATACCCGTAGGCCTTGCCGATGGAGCCGGTCTCGTCGGCCCACTCATCCCAAATATGGCTGTTGAGGTCATGCACGTTATTGGACTTCTTTTGATAGATCCATAGGATCTCATCCATGGCAGATTTGAGGGCCGTACGACGCAGGGTAAGAGCCGGAAACTCCTCACGCAGGTCATAGCGCGCCGTAACGCCAAAGTTTTTAATGGTATAGGCAGGGGTGCCATCCTCCCACACCGGACGGACCTTTTGTCCCTCGGTCGTGGTGCCATGGTCCAGAATATCGCGGCACATGGTTACAAACTGTTGATCAGCCTTGCTCATTGACCCTCCTGTCAGTTGCCTATAGGCTATTTTTTATTCTAGCCCAGGCGCGCGAGTGTCGGATTGGACACTTGGGCCGGCACACGCAATGCACGGCAGCACAGCACCGTCTGCGCCAACGCAACACCTTTGCTTTTCTGACATATGCCAAAAATGCCTTGCTCTGCGGCGCATGCGCGTTATCCTATTGTTGACATATGTCAGATTAGGAGAGTGAATGGCAGGAAGACGAGAAAAATTACGCCACGTTGGGATCATCCCCGAATATCGCGGTTTTACCCCCGACGGCCTTGCCAGCGGAGATGCCATCGACATGACGGTCGACGAACTCGAGGTCCTGCGCCTATGCGACCTGGAAGGCCTCAATCAGGAGAAAGTCGCCCAGTGCATGGGCATTGCCCGCGCCACGGTGGCGTCAATCTGCAGCCGCGCGCATCGCAAGGTGGCAAACGCGCTGGTCAACGGGCGGGCGCTCAGTATCGAGGGCGGCAATATCGCATACTCCCCCATCACCACGACGACGGCCGAATGGCCAGCAAAGGAGGTCGGCACCATGAGGGTGGCAACGACGTACGACAACGACAGCATCTTTATGCACTTTGGCCGCAGCGGACAGTTCAAGATCTACGACATCCAGGATGGCAAGGTGCTCAACGAGCAGGTCGTGGGCACCGGTGGCACCGGCCACGGCGCCTTGGCGGGCCTGCTCGCCAACGGTGGCGTTGACACGCTCATCTGCGGCGGCATCGGCGGCGGTGCCATCAACGCGCTCACCCAAGCCGGCATCACGGTCTATGCGGGCGCCCAGGGCAGCTGCGACGCCTGCGTCGAGGCCCTCATTGCCGGCAGGCTCGCACAGACCGGCGAGGCCACCTGCGACTGCCATGGCCACGACCACGAGCACGCCCATGAGCACGGCGAGTCCTGCGGCTGCCACGGCCATCACGAGCACGAGGGCCACGAGGGCTGCGGCTGCCACTAACGGCACGGCACCGCGAGCTCGGGGCACGACGCTGAACGCAACCCAACAATCAAAGCCAACAACAAAGGCCACCCGGTAGCTTCCGAGTGGCCTTTGCCATATCAAGCTGGAATTACAGCCCTATTTCTTATTGCGCATCTGCGCTTCCATCTGACGCAGCAGATCCATATCGGACTTGGGGCCGCCCATTCCCAGGCCGCCCATGCCGCCCAGACCCATGGCATCCAGACCGGGAATATTGGGCATGCGCATCTTTTTGCCCTTCTTACCCTTCTTGCCCTTCTTGCCACAAGCCTGTGCCTGATTGGCCATCGAGCGCATGCGGCCCATCATCTTATTCATCTCGCCCCACTGCTTCATAAGGCTATTGACCTCGGTGGGGGTCACGCCGGCGCCCTTGGCGATACGGGCGCGACGCTGGCCGTTGATGATGGAGGGACGCAGGCGCTCCTCCTTGGTCATCGACATGATGATGGCCTCGTTCTTGTCGAAGATGCCCTCGTCCAGGTTGCCGCCCATCTGGTTGAGCGCGCGTTGGCCACCGGGGAGCATACCCAGAATGCCCTTCATGCCGCCCATCTTCTTGACGGCCTTCATCTGGTCGAGCATGTCGTTCATGGTAAAGCCCTCGCGCAGCATGCGCTCGGCGGCCTCGAGCTGCTCGGCGTCGGCCGCCTCCTGGGCCTTCTCGATGATGCCGACGACGTCGCCCATGCCCAAGATGCGCTTGGCCATGCGGTCGGGGTAGAACGGCTCCAGCGAATCGGGCTTCTCGCCCATGCTCACGAACTTGATGGGCTTGCCGGTCACCTGGCGCACGGAAAGCGCGCCACCGCCACGGGCATCGCCGTCGAGCTTGGAGATGATCACACCGTCAAAGTCGGTGCGACCGGCGAAGGTCGAGACGACGTTGACGATATCCTGGCCGGTCATGGCATCGACGACCATCAGCACCTGATCGGGCTTGACGGCCTTCTTGATGTCCACGGCCTCCTGCATCATCTGCTCATCGATCTGCAGACGACCGGCGGTATCGACGATGACCACGTCGCGCAGGTGGTCGACGGCCTCCTGGATGGCGCCCTTGGCGATATCAACCGGGTGCTCGCCGTCACCACGGAAGACCGGTACGCCGATCTCTCCACCGAGCGTGGCCAGCTGGTCGGCGGCGGCGGGACGGTAGACGTCGCACGCGGCGAGCAGCGGCGAGCGGCCCTGCTTCTTGAGCAGGTAGGCCAGCTTTACAGCTGCCGTGGTTTTACCGGAGCCCTGAAGGCCCACGAGCATGATGACATTGGGAATGCGGTTGCTAAAGACGAGCTTGCTCTCGGTGGAGCCGAGCATCTCGGTGAGCTCGTCGAGCACGATCTTGACGACGTTTTGCGCCGGCGACAGCGACTCCATGACCTCGGCGGTCATGCAGCGCTCCTTGGTCTTGGCGACGAACTCCTTGACGACCTTGAAGTTGACGTCGGCCTCGAGCAGCGCCATGCGAATGTCGCGCATGGCAGAAGTAATATCGGCCTCGGTCAGCTTACCCTTGCCACGCAGGCGGTCAAATGTGTCGTTGAGGCGATCGCTCAGAGAATCAAACACTAGTCACTCCTTAGTTGGACTCGCCCACCAGGGCGCGGCAGAAATCTTTGGCATTGAACTCCTGCAGGTCATCAACCTGCTCGCCCACGCCCACGCGCAGGATCGGGAGCTTGAGCTTCTCGGCCACAGCCATGGCGATGCCACCCTTAGCCGTGCCGTCGAGCTTAGTCATGATAATACCGTCCAGGCCCAGCGCCTCGTTAAACTCGAGCGCCTGGTTCAGACCGTTTTGGCCTGTTGCGGCATCGATTACTAGGACGACCGAGACGGGCATGGGGCCGGCGGCCATATTGGCGGCGCGCTTACGCGTCACGTTGACCACCTTGGCAAGCTCGCGCATGAGCTCGGGGCTCGTGTGCAGACGGCCGGCAGTGTCGATAAGCACCAGGTCGCTGCCGCGCTTGTCGGCCTCATCGAGCACGTCATAGCACACGCTCGCCGGATCGGAGCCGCGGTCGCGCTTGATGACGGGAACGCCGGCGCGCTGGCCCCACACATCGAGCTGCTCGATGGCGGCGGCGCGGAAGGTATCGGCCGAACCGATCACGACGTTCTTGCCGCGGGCAGCCATAGCGCTCGCGATCTTGCCGACCGTCGTGGTCTTGCCGGCACCGTTAATACCCACAAACAGCACGCAGCTCGGCGTGTCGGAGAACGGATCGCGCTCGGCGGGCACAAAATGCTGCTCGAGCTGCTCGGCCAGGGCGCGACGGAGTTGCGGAGCGGTCTTGAGGTTCTTCTTGGCCGCGGTATCGCGCAGGTCATCGGAGACCTGAATGGCGACCTCGGCGCCCATGTCACCCATGACGAGGGTGTCCTCTAGATCCTCCCAAAAATCCTCATCGACCTCGCCGCCAAAGTAAAAGACCTCGTTGAGGGCCTCGCGGCTGCGCTCAAGTCCGCGCGAGAGAGCATCGAAGAATCCCATTATGCATTCACGACCTTTCCGGTTTCGCGATCAAGTTTTTGCGAGACGACGCGGCTGACGCCGTCGGCTTGCATCGAGACGCCGTAGAGGACGTCAGCGTCCTCCATAGTACGGCGCTGATGCGAGATAACCAAGAGCTGCGTATCGGAACGCAAAACATCGAGCGCGCCGATGAGCTTGGACAGGTTGGCGTCATCGAGCGCCGCCTCGACCTCGTCCAGCACATAGAACGGCACCGTACGCGTGCGATACACGGCAAAGAGCAAGGCGAGCGCCGTCAGGCTCTTCTCGCCGCCCGACATGAGCATCATCTTGGTGATGCGCTTGCCGCGCGGCTGCGCCACGACCTCGATGCCCGTCTCGGCAGGATGCTCGGGGTCGGTCATCTCCAGATGCGCCTGGCCACCCGGGAACAGCATGGCGAAGATCTCGCGGAAGTTCGCATCGACCTTCTCAAAGGTCACCAGGAAGGCTTTACGCATCTTACGGTCAATGGCCACGGTAATCTTGGTGAGCGCCTTGCGCGCGCTCTCCAGATCGGCCAGCTGCTCCTCGATATAATCGGCGCGGCGCTTGAGCTGCTCGTACTCCTCCATCGCAACCTGGTTCACAGGGCCCAGGTTGTTGATCTGACGCACGAGCTGGTTGAGCTCGCGCTCGGCGGCGTCGCGGTCGGTGGGCGCAGGAAGCATGAGAGCTTCCTCGAGCACCGTGGTGCCATCGGCGGTAATGGCCTTGATGGCCGCCTCTACCTGCACCTCGAGTTTGCCGCGTGCGACCTTGAACTCGTTTTGCGTCGCCGTGGCGGCATCGACCCGCTCCTTGGCGCGGGAGACCTCGGCCTTGGCGTCCTCGATGGTCTTCTTGAGCGAGGCCGAGTCCGCCTCCTCGAGCGAAGCCTGGTCACGCAGGCGCGCGGCCCAATCCGACGCGCGCTCCAGCAGGGCCGAATAGCGCTCGTGCATGGGGTCGACGCGCAGGCGCAGCAACTCGAGCGAGCGCGAGGCCTGGCGTGTTCCGCGGATACGGCGGTCGATGCCCTCCAGACGATGCTCAAGATCGGGCACGCGGCCCTTCAGCGAACGCAGGCGCTCGCTCGTCTGAGCCAGGCGGACCTTGGCATCGGCGAGCTTACCGGCTGCCTCAGAATCGTCACGGCGCACGCGATCGAGCTCATCGTTGGCTTCGGCAATCTGAAGACCAAGGTCGCTTGCCTGCGCACGGGCCTCGTCGCGCGAACGGGTGAGCTCGTCAACGCGCGGACGCGCAGCGCGGACGGCCTCGGCGGCCTGCTCGCGGCGCTTCGAGATGCGCACGCGCTCGACCTCGGCATTGTTGGCGCTTTGCTCCAAGCGGCCGATCTCGGAAAGCAGCGAGCGGCGCTCGCCCTCAAGACGGGCGATCTCGCCGGCGGCATCGCCCTCGGCGGCACGCGCCTCCTCGACGGCCGCATTGGCCTCGACGACCTGGTCTGACACATGCTCAAACACGGCAGCCAGATCGGGCTCCAGGCCCTCTAACTCGCGAATGCGACGCTTGCGCTCCAAGGCACCCGAAGCCTCGCCGGCATCGAGCCCCACGCGCACCAGGCCGCCACAGCTCACGCGGGCGCCATCGGGAGTCACGTAGGTCACACCGTCAACGACTGGTGCCGCCAGCGCGGCGGCCAAGTCATCGACCACGTAATAGCCGCCGAGCAGGGCCTCGACAACCGGGCCATAACCGGAGCGCACGGACAGACGATCGACCAGACGCGAACCGGCAGCACCCTTAGCAGCAGCACCGCCGCTCACGCCGCGCGCCATCAGCAGCGCCTCGCCCGAGGCCTTCTTTTGGTCCAGAGCCGCACGACCGGCGCGCTCAAGCGTAGCGGCATCATCAAACAAAAGAGCATCGATATCGCCAGAAAGCAGCTGCTCGACCAGGCCCTCGAGCTCACGAGGAGCCTCGAGCACGTCGCCCAGACGACCCGAGACATCATCGCCCAGCGCACCCATCAGACGGCTCACCAGCGGCGAGCTGTCTGCCATGCGGGCATCGAGCTTCTTTTGGCTCGCGAGCTCAGAGCGAACCTCGGACAGTTTGTTGCGCGCCTCGCTCTCGCGATTACGCAAGTCCTTCAACGCCGCACGAGCGACCTCGGTGGCCTCACGCGCATCGACCTGGGCTTGACGGGCCTGATCGAGCGCGCCTTCGAGCTCCTCAGCGCGGTCGCGACGGCTCTCGAGCGAGGCCGTGACCTCCTCGAGCTGCTCGTCGATCTGCTCCAGGCGCGAGGCGTACATGTTGTCCTCGACCTCGGCGTTGCTCAGCGAGTCCTTCACCTTGGCAAGCTCGAGCGCGGCGTTGTCGGCCACACGCTGCACATCGCGCTGCTCGCGCGTGAGCTGCGAAATCTGATTGTCAAGCGCAACGCGACGCTCGTGGAGCTGGGCGGCAGCAGGACCGGCGGCGTCAACGTCGGACTGGGCCTGCATGTGCGCACCGGTCACCTCCTCAAGCTGGGCACGTGCATCCTCGAGCTCCTCGACAACGCGACGACGCTGATGCTCGGAGCTCGAGATCTGGCCGCGCATGTCGGACAGGCGCGACACCATGTTGTGGCCCTTTTCCTCGAGCAGGCGCATATCGGAATTGATGCGGCCGACCACGCCTTGCATATGGCGGCGCTGCTCGCCCAGATCGCCCACAAACAGGCCCTTTTCCTCGAGCATAACCTGGAGCTTCTCGAGCTCGCGCTCTTTCTCACCCAGGCGGTACTGCGCGAGCTCCAGCTCGGCGGCGCCCTCCTTAGAGCGGCTCTCCAAGTCGTTCCACTGCGACTGCAGCGAACGAAGCTCGTCGACGGCCAGCATCTGCGTAAGCTCGTTCGCGCGCGAGGACAGCTCTTTGTACTTGCGCGCGCGATCGACCTGACGCTCCAGCGGCCGCAGCTGGCGGGCGATCTCCTTATTGATGTCGCGGGCACGGGTCAGGTGCTCGTCCATCGACTTGATCTTTTTGAGCGCACGCTCCTTACGGCGCTTGTGCTTGGAGATGCCGGCAGCCTCCTCAATAAGAGCGCGGCGCTCCTCGGGGCGGCTCTGCAAAATGGCATCGAGCTTGCCCTGGCTGATGATGGAATGCGTATCCTTGCCCAGGCCCGAATCGTGCAGGATGTCCTGAATGTCCATCAGGCGGCACGGGCTCGAGTTGATGAGGTACTCACTCTCGCCCGAGCGATACATGCGGCGGGTGATAGCCACCTCTTCAAAGTCGACGGGAAGCATATGGTCCGAGTTGTCGAGCACCAGCGTAACCTCGGCCACACCCACCGGCTTGCGCGCCGACGAGCCCGAGAAGATGACATCCTCCATGGCCTGGCCGCGCAGCTGCTTGGCGCTCTGCTCGCCCAGGACCCACAGAATCGAGTCGGAGATGTTCGATTTTCCCGAGCCGTTGGGACCGACGATGACGGTCAGGCCAGGCTCAAATGACATATGGGCGCGGTCGGCAAACGACTTGAACCCTTTGAGCGTGAGGGACTTGAGATACACGGTTCCTCGCTTAAACAGGCTTCTTGTTGAGAATCACGCCGTTGGTGGTGTAGCCCATGCGGTCGAGCGCCTCGAGCGCAGCGGCTCCCTCGGCCTCCTTCTTGGAGGAACCAGTGCCGCGGCCTTGACGAATACCGTCGATGAGCACCACAGCGGTAAAGGTGGGCGCATGCGCGGGGCCCTCGGAGCCGACCAGCTTATACGCGGGAGGCTCGTGGCCGTCTGCCTGCACGCACTCCTGCAAGAACGACTTGGGGTTCGCGGGGTGCTCGGCACGCTCGGAGGCCAGGTGCGGCTTGAGCGTACGGTGGATGAACTCCGCCGCCGCATCCCAACCGGCATCCAGATACAACGCACCCACGAGCGACTCGTAGACGTTCTCGAGCGCCGAATGCAGGCCGCGGGCGCCGGTACCGGTCTCGGAGGCACCAAAGATGATGATGTCGTCGATACCCAGTTCGTGCGACACCTCGGACAGCGTAGCGCCCGAGACAAGGGACACCTTCAGGCGCGTGAGCTTACCCTCGTCAAACTCGGGATAGGACTCAAAGAGCGAACGGGCCACCACGGCGCCCAAAATGGAATCGCCCAAAAACTCAAGGCGCTCATAGCTGGCAGAGACCGGCTGACCCTCGACGGCCGAGGGATGCGTGAGCGCCGCGCGCAGCAGCACCTTATTATTGAACTCATGGCCCAGAATCTCCTGGGCGCGCGTGAGTCGTTCAGACAAAGCCAAGACTTAGGCCTCCTTGGCGTTTTCAATAGCGTCGACAGCGTCGGCGACAGAGTTGAGCGACAGCAGGGTCTCGTCATCGATCTCGAGGTCGAACTCGTCCTCGATGGCCGTCACCAGCTGCAGACGCTCGAGCGAATCGGCATCGAGATCGTCAAAAGTGGTCTCGTCGCTAATGTCGGCGACATCGACACCCAGCACGTCAGCGGCGACTTCGGCGATCTTATCGAAGATTTCGGAGCGATCCATAGCGCTTCCTCTCGTATGTCATGGAACACAACACAACACGGCAATCGGAGCCGCGTTGCAATACGGCTCCGATTCTACCCCACGCGGTACAGGTTGAGCCACGTAACGCGGCCTTTATAAAACGATACCGTCCATAGAATTGGCAACGTCCTGGACAAGCCCGGCGCGCACGGCCTGGGCCGCGGCAAGCGTACCGTTCTTGACGGCCTCGACCGACGTGGCACCGTGGCCGATCAACACGACGCCGCGCAGGCCCAGCAGAATCGCGCCGCCCTTGGCGTCGCCCGAAAGCTTGGCCTTAATCTGGCGCATCTGCTTTTTGATGAGCAGCGCGGCGATCTTGGTGCCGAGCGAAGACATAAAGGCACCCTTGAGCTCCTGCAGCAAAAACTTGGCAGCGCCCTCGGTGGCCTTGAGCGCAATATTGCCCGACATACCGTCGGCGACCACGACGTCAAAATTGCCCGACGTAAGATCGGTGCCCTCGCAGTTGCCCACAAAGCCGGGAACCGCGGCCTTCATGGCCGGGAAGCACGCCTTGGTAAAGTTGGAGCCCTTCTCGTCCTCGGTGCCGTTGGCAAGCAGGCCCACACGCGGATGCTCAATGTCCAAAACCACGCGGGCATAGGCAGCACCCATCTGGGCGAAACGCACCATGTCGTCCACCGTGACATCGGGATTGGCGCCCATATCGCACAGCACCGTCAGGCCGCCGGCGCGATTAGGCAGTGCGTTAGTCAGGCACGGACGGACCGGCTGCTTCTTGCCCTCCGCCAAATACCTAAACGGCGTGACGTAGGCCGTGGCGGCAGCGGTCATGGCACCGGTCGAGCCGGCCGAGAAAAACGCGTCCGCATTGCCCTTCTTAATGGCACGGCATGCAAGCACGATCGAGGACTTGCGCTTAGTCATCACGGCGCGGATGGGATCGTCCTCCATGCTGATGACGTCGGGGGCCTCCAAGGCCTCCACGCGGGCATGCGCCGCTGCAAAGGGGTTGACGATTTCAGCGGGACCGACGGCCAAGACCTCAATCTCGGGATCTGCCGCAAGCGCAGCCTCGATACCGTCGAGGACAACCTGGGGCCTCTCGTCTCCGCCCACAACGTCTACACAAACGCGAACGTTACTCATTTCATATGCTCCTTATACAAAAATGGCCGACTCATTGAGCCGGCCATTGTGGTTCCAGTTGGAACGGCATCGTATCCAGAGTATACAGTTACTCGGTAACGATAACCTCGCGGTCCTTGTAGAAACCGCAGCTGGGGCACACGTGGTGCGGGAGCTTAACAGCGCCGCAACGGGGGCACGTGGACTGAGCCGCAGCCGAGATCTTCATGTTGGCGGAACGACGGGTATGGGTGCGGATACGACCCTGCTTTTGTTTAGGTACGGGCATAGTGACCTTCCTTATGAACTATCCAGTGTGGCGATTACGCGCAAGTAGCGATACTACCACAGTTTTACTCGTCAAGCTTGAGATTCTTCAATGCTGCAAATGGATTTTCCGTGGCAGCGGCCCATTCGGCCTCCGCCTTGGCGGCGCACTCACATTGCTCGACGTTGAGATTGTTGCCGCAGGTGGGGCAAAGGCCGCGGCAATCGGGCTTGCACAGGACAACGAACGGCGTGTCCATGACGACCGCGTCGTTGATGGGCTCACCCAGATCGACGATGCGATCCTCGCCCAGCAACTCGTAGCCGTCTTCGTAGGCCTCGGGGTCCTCGGGCTCCTCAAAGAGGTAGAACTCCTCGATCTCGCCTGCGATATCAAACGAGGCGGGCTCCAGGCAGCGATCGCACTCGCCGGTGGCGTGAGCGCGGACCATGCCCGAAAGCAGAACACCGGTACCGGCGTTGGTAAAGACCACGTCGTAGGCAATGCCGTCCTGCAGCTGGTACTCCTTCTCGCCCACCGTGTAGGTGGCGACATCGACCTTGCCGGTCAGCGGGTATGAGTCTCCGGGAAACTCGAGCTGCTTGGAAAGATCGACGGTTACGCTCGGGAACTCGGCCATTACCACTGACCGTTCTGCTGAGCGGCGCCCTCGTTGAGCTGCTGACGGCAACGGGTGACGGTGCCGGTCAGGCTCTTAAGGTTCTCCTCGAGGTGCGTAAAGACCTGCTCGGCGTAATCCTCGGCGGCATAACGCGTCTCGCGCTCGTACTGCTGGGCACGGTCGCGGATGTCGTCGGCCTGCTGCTGGGCTAAGCGGACGATCTCCTGCTCACCGGCAATGGTGAGCGCCTGCTGCTGAGCATCGGCAATGATGGAATCGGCCTGAGCGGCGGCGGAGGCCATAAGCTCCTCGCGCTCTTTGAGGATACGGCGGGACTTCTGCCACTCCTCGGGATAGCTCATGCGGATCTCATCGAGGATGTTAAAGAAGACGTCGGCGTCGATAACCTTCATCTGGGCGTTCTTGCCGAACGGCGTCTTAGCCTCTTCGATGAGCCCCTCGAGCTCGTCGACAAGACTCACGATCCTGTCGCCAGGAAAATTCTCGCCCGGCATCCGGTCTCCTTTCATAGGTAACATATCATCGTGTTAGTTTACCACATGCCACCAGGCAATAAAAAACGTCACGAAAAGCGATGTTTGAGCGCTGCGACCACGTTGGGCGGCACAAACGTCGATACATCGCTGCCAAGCGAAGCGATCTGGCGCACCACCGAGCTCGAGATGTACCCGTACTGCGGAGCACTCATGACAAAGATGGACTCCAGCTCGCAATCCAGGCGATAGTTGAGGTCGGCCTGCTGCAGCTCGTATTCAAAGTCGGTCATGGCGCGCAGACCCTTAACGACGGCACCTGCCCCCTGCTCACGTGCAAAGTCGACCAGCAGGCCGGTGAAGGGCAGCACCTCGACGCCGTCCAAATCGCCGAGGGCCTCGCGGGCCAGCGCCACGCGCTCGTCGAGCATAAAGGTGGTGCCCACGCCGTTTTTACCCTGCGATTCGGCCACGGCGACGATCACGCTGGGAAAGATGCGGCGGGCTCGGCGGATCACGTCAATATGGCCAAAGGTGATGGGATCGAAGGTGCCCGGGACGATCACGCGGTTGATGGTGTCATTCATGGGTGTCCTCCGAAGGCGCATCCTCGTCATTTTCGTTCTCGTCAGCATGGTCGCTCTCGTCGTCGGTCACCCAGTGCAGCAAGTCAACCGAGGTAATGCCGTAGCGCTTCTCTCGTACAGTCTCAAAACCAGCTGGATGAGCGCCCGCATCGGTTGCGGCATGCTCAAACAGGGCAAAGGCCCCGGGCGTCAGCAGTCCCTGCTGGGAAAAATTTTGCAGCAGCTCCTCGACCGGCTCGGCGCCAAAGGCATACGGTGGATCGAGCAGGACCAGATCAAAAGGACCACCTGGCACGCGGCCGCGCGAAGCGCTCGCCAGCACATCGCCGGTAACGACGCGCCAGCGCGAGCGGTCGCGGCACAGCGACTCGATATTCTTGGTGATCAGACGAGCGGCATTGCGATCGATCTCGAACGTGGTGAGCGAGCGGGCGCCACGCGAGAGCATCTCGATTCCCAGGGCGCCGGAGCCGCCAAAGGCATCCAGCACGCGGACCTCGTCCAAATCGAAGTCGAACGCCGACATGACCATGGAAGCACATGCCTCGCGCACGCGATCGGTCGTGGGACGGGTGACATCGCGCCCACGCGGCTCTTCGATCTTGCGGCCGCGCCATTCACCGCCGATGATTCTCATCCTCCGCTGACCTCCTTAAAGATATGTCGATAGCGTGTGGCGACCGCGTCGCGCAAGGGGCGCGTCGCCACGGAGTCAAGGTTGCAAGCATACCGCAAGAGCTCGACCGCGTCCAAATGGGCCCATTCGATAAGATCCTCGTCGGCGTCCAGGTCCACAAAGCGCAAGGTCACGCCGCCGTGCTGACGGTAGCCCAGGATTTCGCCCTCGTGGCGCAGGCGCAGGTCCATCTGGGCGAGCGTAAAGCCGTCCGAGGTCTTTTCGAGCGACTGGAGACGGTCTTGCGCCGCCGATGCGCCGCCATTGCCCTTGGAGTGCGTCATGACCAGGCAGGTGCCCGACACGCTGCCACGGCCCACGCGACCGCGCAGTTGGTGCAGGGCCGCCAATCCAAAGCGCTCGCCGTTCTCGATGACCATGACGGTGGCGTTGGGCACGTCGACGCCCACCTCGACCACCGTGGTCGAGACGAGCACATCAATCTCGCCACGCTTAAAGGCATCGATGACCCGGTCCTTCTCCCCCGCCGGCATGCGGCCGTGAAGGCGCTCGATGGTAAGTCCCGGCAGGGCCAGACGCAGTCGTTCGAGCTCGGTTGCCGTATCGTGCAGCGGCACGGGGACGGTCACGCGGCCCTCGTCGTCGCGGGCGATACCGGGCACGTCTTCCAGCTCATCGGCCGAGTCACTCGGCTCCACGAGCGGGCAAATCACGTAGGCCTGCTGGCCCTTTTCGCGCGCCTCGCGAACGGCGCCGTAGGCAAGGTCGCGGCTCGACTCGGTGAGCACGCGCGTCGTAACGCCCGCCCCCGGAACAGGCCGATGGCGGATGATGCTCGTGTCCAGGTCGCCGTAGACCGAGAGCGCCAACGTGCGCGGAATCGGTGTCGCCGTCATAACAAGCAGATCGGCACCCGGGCCCTTGGCACGCAGGGCATTGCGCTGACCCACACCAAAGCGGTGCTGCTCGTCGATGACGACAAGCGAAAGATGCTTAAACGCCACGTCATCCGAAAGGACCGCGTGAGTGCCAAAGAGGACGTCAAGCTCGCCCGATTCCAACTGCGCATGGATCTGCTCGCGCTCGGCCGCCGGCGTGGCACCCGTCAGGAGCGCCCAGGACATACCAGCCTGCGAGAGCAAGGGACCGGTCTTATCGGCATATTGGCGCGCCAGCACGCCCGTTGGCGCCATAACGCAGGACTGGGTGCCCGAATCGGCCGCGACAGCCAGCGCGCAGGCGGCGACGGCCGTCTTGCCGGTACCGACGTCGCCCAGAAGCAGGCGGTTCATCACGCGCCCGCCATCACGCATATCGTTCAGGATGTCTTGGAACGCGCCCTCCTGCTCGTCGCTCAGCGAAAACGGTAGGGCTTCCCTGAGCGCCGCCAGGTGCTCGCCCGCGGTATGGGCGTAGGGAGCGACTTCGACCAAGCCGCCGTCGTTGCGCAGGCGCAGCGCCAGCTGAAGGCAGAGGCACTCCTCATAGGCAAGGCGGCGGCGCGCGATATCGCGCTCGGCCATGCTCGAGGGAAAGTGAATTGAGCGCAGCGCGCGGGCATTGCTCATCAGGCGGCGCTTGGCGCGTAAGCGGGCGGGAATCGGGTCGAAGGGATTGCCGACAACCTCGAGCGCACCGCTAACGATGCGGCGCATCCATGCCTGGCTCACGCCATCGCTCACGTAATGGACCGGCAGGATAGTACCCGCGGCACGTCCTTCCTCGAGCTTTTCGAAATGCGGAGAGGCCATCTGCTTAAAGCCGTAGGCAAACTCGACCTTACCCATCACGGCCAGGCGGTCGCCCTGCTTAAATTGCTGGGCAATCCAGGGCTGACGGAAAAAGGCGACTTGCAGCACCCCCGTCTCGTCCACCAGCGAGACCTCGGTCACCTGCATACGCGGACGGGGCTGCTTTTGAACGATACGATCGACCGTGGCGACAATCGTGCACACGGTACCGATGGGCGCCATCTCAATGGACCAGGAGCGCGTAAAGTCGAGATATCGGTGAGGGATATGGAGAAGGAGGTCCCCCACCGTCCGAATTCCCAGACGGCGAAGGGCCTCCTCACGTTTACCCGAAACATATTTGAGTCGCGCGATATCCTCGTCGAGCGCATTGCTCTGGGCAAAGCGCTCCGAGACGCGCGGCACGGAGCACAGCTCGGACATGGGCAGATGCCTACTCGATCGAGAAGATCACGGGATAGAGCGGCTGCTCGCCACGATGAGCGTCGATCTCCAAGTCGGGCTGAGCCTCCTCGATGGCGTCGACGATCTCCTGGAAGGCCTCATCGGACAGCTCCTCGCCGGCCAGAATCGTCAGCGCATCGCCCTCCTCTTCCTCCTGCATGCGGTTGATGCAGTCGAGCGTGACCTGCTTAACATCGGAGCCGACCACGTCGATGGAACCGGCAATGATACCCATGACGTCACCGGAGTGAATCGGAGAGCCGTCAGAGGCACTGGAATCGCGCACGGCACGGGTAACCTCGCCATCGCGAACTTCGCTGATGGCGTCGACCATAGCGGCAACGGCGTCCTCGAGCTCGGAATCGGGCAGGACCGCGAACAGTGCGGAGAACGCCTGCGGGACGGTCTTGGTGGGAACGACGGCGACCTTCTTGTCGGTGCAAGCAGAAGCGGCGGCCTCGGCAGCCATGCGGATGTTGCCGTTATTGGGCAGGATAATGACCGAGGTCGCGTTGACCTGGTCCACCGCGCCCAGCAGGTCGGCGGTCGAGGGGTTCATGGTCTGGCCACCCGAGACGATCACGTCGACGCCGAGGGACTTGAGGATATCGGCCTCACCGGAGCCGGCGGCAACAGCGACAAAGCCCAGCGCCTTGGCGGGCTCGGCGGCCTTTTCCTGGTCCTCGTGAATCTTGGCGGTACGGTCGTGGGCCTCCATCTCCATGTTGTGGATAAAGACCTCGTAGATCTGACCAAGCTGCAGCATGTGCTCGAGCACCAGGTTGGGGGTGTTGGAGTGCACGTGGATCTTGTAGTCGGGGTAGGCACCCACGAGCAGCTCGCAGTCGCCCATGGAGCCCAGGAACTTAAGGCACTCGTCCTCGTCAAACGGGGCGTCGGCCTTAAAGAGGAACTCGTTACAGTAGCGGAACTCCGAGCCCTCCCAATCGTCGTTGGCCTCAATCTCAACGCGACCGAGGGCCGCGTCGCGGGCAGAGCCAGCGGAATCAAACGTGGCGGAGAAATCCTCGACAACGGTGCTGCGGCCAAGCGCGGCGGCGACAAAGTTCTCCAGGAAGATGGCAAAGCCAAAGGCGCCGGAGTCGACCACGCCGTTCTCCTTCAGAACGGGCAGCAGGTCGGGCGTGCGGGCGACGGACTGGTAGGCCTCGACGACGATGGCGTCGAGCGCGTCCTCGGCCGAGAACTTCTTCTTTTCGCACTCGTCGGCCTTGGTCGAGACATCGCGCAGGACCGTGAGAATCGTGCCCTCGATGGGCTTGCGGACGGCCTGGAAGGCGACCTTGACGGCGCGGCGGAAAGCGAAGGCGATGTTGGCGGACGTGATGGGCTCATCGGCAGAAACGAGACCCTCGGCAACACCGCGCAGGATCTGCGAGGTGATGACGCCGGAGTTGCCGCGGGCGCCCATCAGGGAGCCGTGGGTGATGGCGCCGGCGATGGCCTCCATATCGGCATCGGCGGGAAGGGCGGAAAGCTCCTTGGTCACCGAGGCGAGCGTGAGCGACATGTTGGTGCCGGTGTCGCCGTCGGGTACGGGGAAGACGTTGAGCTTGTTGATCTCCTCGGCCTTGTCGGAAACGGCAGCCGCAGCGATCGGAAAACAGGTGCGAATGGTCTTTGCAATCATGGGTATTTGAATCTCCGTTTTCGGATGCTAGTTCAGACGGCTCTTGAGCGCGTCGATGTGGATGCCGATCTTAAGGCTGGCGGGATCGATCTGGGCGATCTCCTGCAGGGTGAAGGCAACGGAGCTCGAAAGATTGTGGCAGACGGACTTCATGTTGACGCCGCTCTCGAGCACGACGTGAAGATCGACCGTAAGGCCGTTCTCGTCGGCGGAGACAAGCACGCCCTTGCGGAGGCGCTGACCGGCAAGCAGGCGCACGCTCTCGGCGCCCTGGAGCTGTTCGGCCATACCGACGACGCCGTAGCACGTCATCGCGGCATAACCGGCAATATCGGCAATAACGTCGTTCGAGACGCTCAGGCTGCCGTTAATGGTCTCAGACACAAGAATCTCCTTATCTGGTGCTCGCGGCACCATCTCGTGGGAGCAATCATTGCAATATTCTACAACGACCGCGCCGTGTTGAGGTGGTGGGCCGCGGGATTACATCCTCGACACGAAATGTTGATATGGCAACGTTCGCGCTAGGAGATCGCGGCATGAAAAAACCCGCCGCATAAGCGACGGGTTTTACAACCTGGCTCCCCGGGTAGGACTCGAACCTACAACAACGCGGTTAACAGCCGCGTGCTCTACCATTGAGCTACCGAGGAATTTAAAAGCCCAACGGAATGGGCTGAAAAATCTGGCTCCCCGGGTAGGACTCGAACCTACAACAGCGCGGTTAACAGCCGCGTGCTCTACCATTGAGCTACCGAGGAATAGGTGCGTGCTCTCAAGCAACGAAGTTTATTATACGGACGAATCAGCTTAGGGCAAGAACTTTTTTGAGAATTTTTCCGACCTAGTCATTGGGGACGTCCCCAATGACTACATGAAAGCGCCCCCAAGCGGATGTGCTTGAGGGCGCCTCTTGCTTGCGAGGTTAAGACTCGATGTAGTCCTTAAGCTTGCTGGAACGGCTGGGATGGCGGAGCTTGGCCAGAGTCTTGGACTCGATCTGGCGGATGCGCTCGCGCGTGACGCCAAACTCGCGGCCGACTTCCTCGAGCGTGCGGGGATGCCCGTCGACAAGGCCAAAGCGCAGCTCGATAACCTTGCGCTCACGATCGGCAAGCGAGTCGAGCACCTGGGTGAGCTGCTCCTGCAGCATGGAGAAGCTGGCGGCATCGGGCGGAACGATAGCCTGGGAGTCCTCGATAAAGTCGCCCAGCTGGGAATCCTCTTCCTCGCCGATGGGGGTCTCAAGCGACACGGGCTCCTGCGAGATCTTCTGGATCTCGCGGACGCGGTCGGCGCTCATGTCCATCTCGGCACCGATCTCCTCGGGGGTCGGGTCGCGACCCAGGTCCTGAAGGAGCTGGCGCTGCACGCGGACGAGCTTGTTGATAGTCTCGACCATATGCACGGGAATACGGATGGTACGGGCCTGGTCGGCGATAGCGCGCGTAATGGCCTGACGGATCCACCACGTGGCGTACGTGGAGAACTTGAAGCCCTTCTGGTAGTCGAACTTCTCGACGGCGCGAATCAGACCGAGGTTACCCTCCTGGATCAGGTCAAGGAACAGCATGCCGCGGCCGACATAGCGCTTGGCGATGGAGACGACCAGACGCAGGTTTGCGCTGATGAGTGCCTGCTTAGCTTCGAGGCCGACGTTCTCAATGCGCGTAAGACGACGCATCTCGGCACGCGTGAGCTCGAGCTCACCGGCATCGGCGGCCTCGAGTTTCTCGGTGGCCTCGAGACCGGCCTCGATCTTCATGGCCAGATCGACCTCTTCGGAGGCGGTCAGCAGGTCGACCTTGCCGATCTCTTTGAGGTACATACGAACCGGATCGCCGGTCAGCATCACCGTGGAGGCATCGATGCCACGCACGCGGGAGCGTGAACGGGACGTGCGCACGGTGCGCTTCTTCTTGCTCTTGGAAGAACCCATCTCGGCGTCGGCCTGACGGGCCATCTTGAGCTCGTGATCGTCGAGCGAGCCGGAATCGTGCTCATCGTCGTCATCAAAATCGTCGGTATCGGTATCGTTATCGTCATCGTCGACGTCCATGGGGGCGTCGTCGTTACCGCTCGCGGAGATAATCTGGATGCCGCTGTTGCGCAGCGCGGAATACACCGCGGTGAGCTGCTCGTCAGAAACATCGATATCCTTCAGGGCGACCTGAATCTCGTCCTCGGTTACCGAAGTCCTGTTTGAGCCGTTGCCCATGAGCTTTGCAACGTAGGATTCCAGCCCAGTACCCGTGCTCTCAGTCTTTTTTGGCACAGATTCTCCCTTCATAGTCCACAGGACTCAATACTTTAGCACACACATAGACGTCTATACCCAAAAAGAGGACTGGATATAGGCGAGAATACGCTGGTTGACCACAACATCTAGGCCTGTTCGGTGCCTGCGGCCTCCAGACCGATCAAACGGAACGGGTCCGCCACGCCGCCGATCGACTTTTGCAGCTCGCGTTGACGCTGCGAATCCTGCGCGGCCTGCACGGTCAGCGCGCGTCGGGCTTCATCATCGAGCGAACGGTCCTGGCGCAGCTTGGCCTGTGCGGCACGCATGCGGCGCTTGATGGTGTAGAGCTCGAGCGTATCAAGCATAAACACGATGTTCGTCTCGGTGGGGTGCTTGCTCGTCGCCGAGATGCGCCCGGCACTCACAAGCGTTGCCGCCTCGGGACACACCGAGCGCGCCGCATCCATGCAGGCTGCAGGATCGGTTCCCGGCGGAGTTGCCAGAACGGCCCATGCGATGGACTCGTGACGTGGGTCAACCCACTCGATAGAGCAGATGCGGTCGGCATACGTGCGGAACAGGTCGGGGTAGCTCGTAAGCATCGTCAACAGCTCGCGCTCCCCTGCCAAGGACTTGCGCTCAAGATCAGTAAGAACCATCGGCGCCGCCGCAGCCGGAGCGCCCGAACCATCAGTCACAGGCACAGCACCCATACCATCAGGCACATCGATCGGCGGCAGGTCGTCGACGACCTCCACGGGCGCGGCACCGTAGGCATCGAGCGGGACGTAGTCATACGGCTCTTCTTCGACCGGCGCGGACACCGGCGGCGTCGCGCCCGATGCCCAAGCACCGCGAGATGCCCCCTGCGAACCAGACGTCCGACCGCCCGCGCTACCAGAGCGCTCGGCTTGCGCCCGCTGGCGTTCATAGTTCTGCTCACGACGTCGTTCCGCATCTTCGCGCTTGGCGACATCGCGAAACACGCGACCCGAACTCGCGCGAACCGTCTCCAGATCCAAACCCAGCAGATCGGCAATCTGAATAAAGTATGTGTCGATCATATAGCTATCGCGCAGCGGATAGATAAGCGTCAGCGCATCTTCCAGCGCCTTGGCACGACCGCCCGGCGTGGTGATGTCACTCGACTCCTGCAGCGAACGGTAGACAAAGTCCATGAGCGGCTCGGCAGCGTCGATGCGCGCCTGAAGCTCCTGTCCACCATGCGCTGTGATGAACTCCATGGGGTCGTTGCCGTCGGGCAGCACCACGCAGCGCAGGTCCATCGAATCCTGCTCGATAAATTGAATCGCGCGACGGGCGGCCTTCTGGCCCGCGGCATCGCCATCGAACATATACACGATACGCTTGGCAAAGCGGGTGAGCGTCTTGACGTGATGCTCCGTGAGCGCGGTGCCCAGCGTGGCGACAACGTTTTTGATCCCCGCCTCCCAGCAGGCGATGCAATCGGTATAGCCCTCCACCACGATGGCCGTATCCTGCGCGACGATAAACTCCTTGGCCCAGTTAAAGCCATAGAGGTTTCGCTTTTTATGGAACACGCTCGTCTCGGCGGTGTTGAGGTACTTGGGTTGGCCGTCACCCATGATGCGCCCGCCAAAGGCAATGTTGTGACCCTGCTCGTCAAAGATGGGAAACATCACGCGGTCATAGAAGCGGTCGGCAAGCTGCCCGCGCCCGCGGCTCACGGCAACGTTGGCGTCGATCATCTCCTGCGGGGTAAAACCCGCCTGGGACAGGTGCGACACCAGCGCGTTGCGGCCCGGTGCAAAGCCCAGGCAGTAGCGGCGGCAGACGTCGCCACCCATACCACGGCTGGCAAAGTACTCGCGTGGACGGCCGTCCTTACCGCGCATAAGCATGGTGTGGTAGAACTGGGCGGTCTCGGCACACAGATCGTAGATGCGGGCACGCTTGGTACCGCGCTCGCGACGATCTCCGGTGTCATGCAGCTCAATACCCGCACGATCGGCCAAATAGCGGATTGACTCGGGAAAGCTCAGGTTCTCGCGCTTCATGATATAGGTGAAGACGTCGCCACCCTCGCCGCAGCCAAAGCAATGCCACACCTGTGTGGCAGGGATAATGTGGAAGGACGGCGTCTTTTCGCCATGAAAGGGGCAGCAACCCCAAAACTCATGGCCGCGGGGCTTGAGCTCAACCGTTTCCTGCACGATAGCAACTAGGTCGGACGCAGCGCGTACCTGGTCTTTTTCCTCATCGCTAATCACGGATGCCCACCCCCTGCTCACCCAAGTTGTGACGAATGTCCTCGATATTACCCTCGACGGTCGCAATCAACTCATCCAGCGAATCGAACACACGCGAGGGACGCAGCCAGCGCGTAAACGCCAGCGAAACAGAAGCGCCGTACAGGTCGCCCGTATAACCAATTAAGTTAGCCTCGAGATGCGATGAAGCGGCATCGTCGGCATACGTCGGCGGCAGGCCGACATTAACGGCAGCGGGCCACGCGATGTCATCGACGAGCACCAGACCCTCATACACACCATCGGCAGGCACCTGAATGCCGTCGGGAACCTGCAGGTTTGCCGTGGGAAAGCCCATGTCAGAACCCTCGTGACGGCCACGAATAACACCGCCACGCAGCATATACGGGCGGCCGAGCAACTCAGCAGCAAGCTCCACATGGCCCTGTCCCAGCTCATGACGAATGCGGGTGGCGCAAATGGCCTCACCGCCCTCGCAAAGCAGGTCGTGACCATACACGTCAACGCCGCGCTCGGAACCCCAAGAGCACATCTCGGCAACACCAGAAGCACCGCCACGACCCAGCCTAAAGTCGCTGCCAACGCGAATCGAACGAATGTCGACCACGCGTGACAGCAGTGCGAGAAAACCGACATGGTCGAGTGCCGCAACCTCAGGCGTAAAGGGAACGGCCACCACCGCATCGACCCCGGTCTGAGCCAAGGCATGTAGACGGTCGGCCGTCGTCATCAATTTTTGAGCGGGCGAAGGACTCACCACAACGTCCGGATCGGGATCGAAAGTGACCACGACCGCCTTACAGCCATGGGCACGGGCGTCACGGACAAGCGCCGCAATGAGCTCCTGGTGTCCACGGTGCACGCCATCGAACACGCCAATGGCGATCGAGGCAGCACCCAGGTGCTCACACTTATCAAACGCATCGGCAGTAACGATGTGAGCCTCGTCCGACTCG
Organism: Collinsella sp.; assembly: GCA_019425015.1. Taxonomy (GTDB): domain Bacteria; phylum Actinomycetota; class Coriobacteriia; order Coriobacteriales; family Coriobacteriaceae; genus Collinsella. The sequence continues at coordinate 28,662 of JAHYYJ010000004.1, read as the reverse complement.
CCCGCGAAAAAAATACGCGCGAGCTCGTGAGCGGACAACATCATCGAACACCGCCGATGGCCTGCGGAAAGACATGCTCCATGACAAAGCGGCCACCCTCGATGCGGGCGAGCGCCTTGAGTCCCCCATCGAGCACCAACGCAAACGGCGCCTTCGAGGCATCAAAATCGGCAAGCGCACGCTCAACGGGAATGCGTCGGCCGCAGAGCAGGTCGTCGGCAAGATTGCCCGGCAAGTCAACACGCGTGGCGCCCAGGGCCGCAATGGGATCCAGGGCAAAGCCAGCCGCGGACTCGGGAGAAAGCTCCTCGACCGTATGACAAGCGCCAATGGAAACAACACCGGAGGCCGTGCGGCGCAGCGCGGAAATGTGCGCGGCGCTCTCGCAGGCGCGGCCCAAATCGCGAGCGAGCGCACGGATATAGGTACCCTTGCTCACTGAGAACGCCACGGTCCACACACACGTATCACCTTCGCCTCCCACGGCGATCAGGTCGGCGGCATAGACCTCGACGGGGCGCGGAGGTAGGTCCACCGCATTGCCCTCGCGAGCAGACTTGTAGGCGCGAACGCCATTGACCGAGATAGCCGAAAACGCGGGCGGCACCTGCATCTGCGGACCCAGCATAGCGGCCAAGCGCTCACGGGCATAGGCAGGATCGCGGAGCTCGTTGGCAACAGCCACCGTGCGGACCGCCTCGCCCTCCGCATCATCGGTATTGGTCTCGGCGCCAAACGAAATGTCGGCGACATAGCTTTTGGTATCGAGGGTTAGCATGCCCAGCAGACGGGTGGCCTGGCCCACACCCACCACCATGACACCCGATGCCATGGGGTCGAGCGTGCCGGCATGGCCGACGCGCCGCTCATGGAGGGCGCGCCGGCATTTCGAAACCACATCGTGGGACGTGCAGCCCACCGGCTTATCGACGGCGAGCAGCATATTCAGTTGAGAAGGCGTACGACGAGCCATGTACCATCCAAAAAGTTAAAGCTCGACGGTCACCGAAGCGGGATCCTCCCCCACCAGCTCGGCCAGCATGGGAAGTGCCACGGTAAGCGTCTCGAGAATCGTTCCGTTGTTGGAGAAACCGGCGGCAGCGGGATGTCCGCCTCCGCCAAAGGTAGCAGCGATCTCGGACACGTTGAGGTCGCCCTTGGAGCGCAGGTTGCCGCGCACCTTGGTATCGCCCTCAATGCCCTTCAGGAACAGACAGACCTCGACGCCCATCACCGAGCGCACCACGTCAACCAGACCGTCGCACTCATCCGAGGTGACACCGCAGGCCTCAAGGTCACTCTGGTACGCGTAGCTATACGCGACGCGCCCGTGGGCCACTGTCTTAATGCGGCCCATAACGATGGACTTGAGGTGCAAAAACTCAACGCGCATGCTCTGGTAAACCTCGAGTGCCACACGCGCCGGATCGGCACCGTGGGCAACCAGACGCGAGGCTGCATGGAACGCGGCTGCATCGGCGTTTTGGTACTGAAAACGGCCGGTATCGGTAACCAAGCCACACAGCAGGCAGGTCGCAACGCCATCACGTGCGACAATGCCGCAATTGTCCAAGAAGCGGTCGATGATCATGGCGCAGGCTGCAGCTTCGACGCGCCTCAGGCTGAGCTCGGCAAACTCCTCGCGCGCCGGATGGTGATCGAAGCACACCACATGCTTGGAGCGACGAAGCACCTCGGCGGAATTATTGAGACGCTCGACGACCGGCACGTCCACCGAGATGAACAGGTCAGGATTGCCGGCATACGCAGATGCCGGTACCAGGCGATCGGAGCCTTCCATAAAGCGGTAGATGCGCGGAACCGGATCATCGTCTGCCAGCAGCAGGGCAATGTCCTTGTTAGGGAAAAACTTCATAAGCGAGAGGCCCAGACCCAACACGGAGCCCAGGGCGTCGCCATCGGGAGAAGTGTGTCCCGAAATCGCAATGGAGGACGCACCCTCGATGAGCTCGAGGATGCGTCGCTGAATATCTGCAGACTCGCACGAGGCGAGGTCGGCGGAATTAGTCATCTAAAGCTGCCTCCTGGGCGGCATCCGCTATCGGATAGCCGTCCTCGTCCTTTTCGATCGCAAGCGTGGCGGGAACGTTTTCCAGCGCACGCGTGATGCGCTCGGCCTCATCGGTCGAGCGATCGATGCGAAAATCGAGCTCGGGCGTAACACGCCAATCGAGCGAGCGAGCCAACAGGCTGCGAATACGGCCCTTAGCGCTTGCGAGCGCCTCCATGACCTCGTCGTAGCGGCTCGCATCGCACGACACGAACACACGCGCGAACGAACGGTCCACCGCGACCTCGACCGCGGTCAAAGTAACCAGGTCGAGACGCGGATCGGAAACCTCAAAGAGCAGGATATAACCGAGCTTCTCGCGAAGCTGCTCGCCCAGACGGCGGGTTGCCTGCGTTTGCTTCATAGCGCTACCCCCTACTCGGTACGGGCAACCTGGTCGATGCGGTAACCCTCGATCTGGTCGCCGGGCTTGATGTCCTGGAAGTTCTCCAGGCCAATGCCGCCCTCGGAACCGCTCTTGAGGCTCTTGGCCTCGTCCTTGTAGTGACGCATCGAGGCGATCTTGCCGTTGAAGACCACGATGCCGTCGCGCACCAGACGCACGGAATCGGTCGCGGCGATCTCGCCCTCTTCGACGCGGACACCGGCGGCGATACCGACTTTGGGCACCTTGAAGGTGTCCAGGACGGTCGCGGTACCCGTGGAGACCTCGACCTCGGTGGGCTTAAGCATGCCGATACGGGCAGCGTCGAGTTCCTCGAGGCACTTGTAGATGACGTCGTAGCAACGGATCTCGACGCCCTCACGCTCGGCGGCGGAGCGGGCCTTACCGTCGGGACGGACGCCAAAGCCGATGATGATGGCGTTGGAGGCGTCGGCCAGGACGACGTCGGTCTCGTTGATGGCACCAACGGCGGAGTGGATCGTGTTGATGCGAACCTCGGACTGATCCATCTTGTCGAGCGAATCCTGAAGGGCCTCGATGGAACCCTGGACGTCGGCCTTGATGATCAGGTTGAGCTCCTTGACCTCGGCGTCGGCAATGGTCTCGAAGAGGTTCTCGAGCGTGACGTGCTTGACGCGGCTCTGCTCCTCGATACGGGCCTTGAGCGAACGCTCGTCGGCAAGGGCGCGAGCCTCGCGCTCGTCCTCGAACACACGGAACTCGTCACCGGCGTTGGGCACGGACTGCAGGCCCAGGATCTCGACGGCGTCGGAGGGACCGGCCTCGGTGACGGCGCGGCCCTTGGGGTCGAGCATGGCGCGGACGCGGCCGTAGGTGAGGCCGGCGACAAGCGTATCGCCCACGTGCAGAGTACCGCGGGTCACGAGCACAGTAGCGACCGAGCCGCGGCCCTTGTCGAGCTTGGCCTCGAGGACGTTGCCGGAGGCAAAGGTGTCCGGGTTGGCCTTGAGCTCGAGCACATCTGCCTGGAGCAGCACGGTCTCGAGCAGATCGTCGATACCGATCTTCTGCTTGGCCGAGATGTTGACGAACATGTTCTGTCCGCCCCACTCCTCGGGGATGACGCCGTACTCGGTGAGCTCCTGACGCACACGGTCGGGGTTGGCGCCGGGCTTATCGATCTTGTTGACGGCGACAACGATGGGTACGCCGGCGGCCTTGGCGTGGTTGATCGACTCGACCGTCTGGGGCATGACACCGTCGTCGGCAGCCACGATCAGAATGACGATGTCGGTCACCTTGGCGCCACGGGCACGCATAGCCGTAAAGGTGGCGTGACCGGGGGTATCGATGAAGGTGATCTTGCGGTCGTTGATCATGACCTGCGAAGCACCGATGGCCTGCGTAATGCCGCCCGCCTCGCCGGCAGCAACGCCGGTGTGACGGATGGCGTCGAGCAGCGACGTCTTGCCGTGGTCGACGTGGCCCATGACGGTGACGACCGGTGCGCGCGGCTTAAGGTCGGCGGGATCGTCGTAGAACGAGAAGGTGTTCTCCTCCTCGGGGGTGATGATCTTGATCTGACGACCCAAGTCGTCGGCAACGAGCTCGACGAGGTCGTCGGACATGGACTGCGTCATGGTGAGCGGCGTGCCCAGCAGGAACAGGCGCTTGATGATGTCGTTGGCCGGAACGTCGAGTGCCTCGGCGAGCTCCTGGACGGTAACGCCCTGCGAGACCTTGATGGCATCGAGCTCCTCGGGGTTCACGCCCTGGGCCAATGCCTCCTCTATCTTGCGCTCCTCCTGAGCCTTTGCAGCCTCGCGCTCGCGCTTCTCCTTGCGCTTCTTACGACGGCCGGTGGACTCGCGAGAGGCCTCCTCGACGGCGGCACGAGCCTCCTCGAGCACCTTCTCACGGCTGTACTCCTCGGCCTCGCGAGCCATGCGGCTGTAGTGGTCCTCTTCGTTGCTGTGGCCGCCCTTGCGCTTTTTGCCCTTGCCCTGCTTGTCGGGGTTGGGGAAGTCCATGCCGGCAGCGACATTGTTGCTGGCGTTGGTGCGATGGCTATGCGGACGGCTCTCGGAGGCGTTGCGCTCGGAGTTGTTGTCGGAGGCGTTGCGATCGTTACGACGGCCACCGCGGCGGTCGTTGTTGCCGCCACGACGGTTACCGCGCTCGGCGGCGCGCTCGGCCTTGGCCTTGTCCTCGGCGTCCTTCTTCTCCTTGAGCACGGTCTCCTGTGCAGCGATCTGGTCGAGCAGCGAACGGAAGCGCGAACCGGAGTCGGAAGCGGGAACGGCGCGGCGCTGGGCCTCGCGGGCAGCCTCCTCCTTCTCGCGGGCAAGGCGCTCCTGCTCGGCCTTCTTCTTGGCCTCGGCCTCGGCGCGGGCAGCCTCCTCGGCAGCCTGGGCTGCGGCAAACTGGCGGCGCTCCTCCTCGCGTGCCTTCTCGGCGGCGATGCGCTCGCGCTCGGCCTCGGCGGCGCGAGCGGCCTCCTCGGCGGCGGCGGCCTCCTCCTCGGCCTGCTTGGCGGCCTCGACTTCCTGGGCGCGGGCCTCGATCACCGAGGCGAGCTGCTTGCGGACCATGGCAACGTAGGCGTCCTCCAGGGTGGAGGAAGCGGACTTAGCAGGAATCTTCATATCGGCGAGATGACCCATCAGTTCCTTGGAGGTCATGCCGAACTCTTTGGCCAGGGTGGACACACGGACTTTTGCCATATGACTTCACCTACCCTTTCTGGCACCTTGGGTGCCTAGAGACTGAACGAGCGTGGGAGACGCGCCGGAACCTGCCCGGCGCGACCGCGCGCTAGATCAGGTCCTCCGCATCATCGAAGGCGTCGGTGTCGTGGACACCGCAGAAACGGGAGCCGGGACGAGCCTGGTTGCGGCACTGGATGCCGTCCTCGGACACGTACTCGCAGCGGCGGACGTCCTCGTCCTCCTCGTCACCGATCAGGTCGGCGGCGGGCTCCTCGTGAACGGGAACGTTCTTGAGGATGTCGGCGGCAAGCGTTTCGGACTTGATGTCGATGTGCCAGCCGGTCAGGCGCGCGGCGAGGCGGGCGTTCTGGCCCTCCTTGCCGATGGCGAGGGACAGCTGGTCGTCGGGCACGATGACGCCGGCGTAGGCCTTCTCCTCGTCGATGAGGACACGGGTGACCTTGGCGGGCGACAGGGCGTTGGCGACGTAGACGGCAGGATCGGCATCCCAAAGGATGACGTCGACGCGCTCGCCACGGAGCTCGCCCACGACAGCGCGAACACGGCTGCCCTTGGGGCCGACGCAGGCGCCCACGGGATCCAGACGGTCGTCGAGCGAGTGGACGGCGACCTTGGAGCGCTGACCGGGCTCGCGGGCGATCGACTTGATCTGGACGGTGCCCTCATAGATCTCGGGCACCTCCTGCTCAAACAGACGACGCATGAGCTCGGGGTGGGTACGGGAGATGACAATCGGCGGACGGCTGTGCTCGCCGCGAACCGGCTGCAAGTTGGAGTTGGGGTCGCGAACGTCGATGATCACGGCCTTGATGTGCTGGTTGTGCAGATAGCGCTCGCCCATCGGACGCTCGTTGCGCTCGTTCTCGTAACGGCGCTGGTCAAAATGCGGCAGCTCGGCCTCGACGCCATCGCGGATCTTTACGATCGTGAAGTCGGGCGTGGACTGCAGCACGGTACCGCTGATGAGGTCACCGATACGACCGGAGAACTCCTCGTAGATCTGCTCGCGGGCGGAGTTACGCACGATGGCGTTGATCTCGGCCTTGGCGTGCTGAGCGGCGATGCGGCTCGTGTTCTTGGGGGTGACGTCGATCTCCTCGAACTCGGTGAAGTTGCCCTCCTCGTCCATGGAATCGTCGATCGGCTCCAGACGGTAAACGTAGATCTTGCCGGTGGTGCGGTCGATGGTCACCTTGGCGCCCCACTCAAGATGCAAGATCTCGGCATAGCTCTTGGCGAGCGACTGCTCCAGGCGGTCGATCAGGTAGAGCTGGTCGATGTGCCTCTCCTGGCAAAGCTCCATCAGGGCGGACATCATGTCGGATGCTGCCATGTTAGTTTCCTTCCTTCGCGGGCTTGAAGTCGTAGGTGGGCTTCAACTTGCACTTTTTAACATCAGAGAAATCGAGGGTGACGGACTCGCCGTCCTCGAGCTCGAGGGTCACGTTCGTCTCGGTCGCGGCGACAATCTTGCCGGAGTACTTGCGACGGCCCTCGGTGGCGGTGGAGGTGAGCTCGCAGTCCTCGCCCACAAAGCGGGCAAAGTCGCGCGGACGGCGCAGCGGGCGCGCCATACCCGGGCTCGACACCTCGAGCGTGTAGCTCGAAGAAATGGGGTCGAGCTCCTCGATGACGTCGCCGACCCACTTGGTATTGGCCGTGACGTCGTTGAGCGACAAGCTCTGACCCTCGGCACCCTCGATACGCACACGCACGCAGGGGGCCTTGGTGGCGCCCACGAGCTCAACGTCGACGATGTCGACATCGTGCTGGGGAGCGACGGCCTCGAGCGCGTCGATGATCGCCTGCTCGGTCTTGGTCTTGACCATTGCGGCACCTCCGTCCATACAAAAAAGAAGCGGGGCCGAAACCCCACTTCTTTCAATTACAACTTCATTTGCAAGCAAACTATACCAATACCTGCGAAAACGTGCAAGCGTCAAAGAAATTCGCAGGTCAGCGCGCCCACAGCTTCTCCACAAGAATAGGACAATTAGGCGATGACTCCTGCGCGGCGCCCACCCAAATGGCCCAAAACGGGCCATGCGTCCCAGCGCGCCGGCCAAATCGGGCCCTATGGGCATTCCATCCCTGGTCGCGCATCGGCCAGACTGGAGCTGAAAGGCATTCTGTAGCAAGAAAGCCTGCCGCACGCATTGACCGCACAACCTTCCAGAATCTCTACGGCAAGGAGGATCCATGAAACGCCTAGGCACCCTCTGCGCGACCGCGCTCGCCATTGCGGCCTGCTCGTTCGCTCTGGCGGGCTGCAGCAACGTCGATGGTAAAACCGGGCCATGCGAGCCGGATCTCGGCAGCACCAAAGCCATCGAGAAAACGACGCCATCGGAGCGCTTCGACAAAATAGACGAAGATAGAGTCGACCCCCAGGGCTTAGGTCCAGACCCTCAAGAACAGTTCCCCATCGACCTTGAGGCAGACGAGAACGTCCATGTTACCTGCGTGGGCAAGGACACGGATGGCTACGGCGACGCCGTATTGGTCTTTGCGGTGACAAACAACACCGATGTCGACATGATGCTTGGCGATGTTGATGCTTATGCCTACGTCAACGGTGTCGTCCGCGACGTGCGCATGCGCCAGCCCGTCGCCGCAGGCGAAGAAGCGACCGCGATGCTCACCTTTGCAGGCACCTTCGACGATCCGGACTTTGACGTGAACAACGACCTCAACGACATCTACCTCAACATCTGGATGTTCGAGGAGCAGACGGGCAACGTCTACTTTAGGGACCTGGTGCACATTCCGTAGAAGGTGGCGCTAGGCATCAGCCAAACAGGACACACAGCGCAAAACGAGGGACGACCCAACCGGATCGCCCCTCGTCTTTTATGCGTCAGTTATGCTCGCAGCGCTTACTTGACCACCAGGTTGACCAGCTTGCCGGGCACGCAGATAGCCTTGACGACCGTCTTGCCCTCGAGCCACTTGGCGACGGCTTCCTCAGCGGAAGCCTGCATTTCCTCGTTGGAGGCATCGCGGGCCACGTCGATGCGGCCACGGACCTTGCCGAGTACCTGGACGACGATCTGCACCGTGTCCTCGACGGACTCGGCCAGGTCGAACTCGGGCCAGGCGGCGGTGTAGGCGTTGCCCTCGCAGCCGAGTGCCTCGTGCCACAGCTCGTCAGCCCAGAACGGGCAGATGGGCGCCAGGACGCTCACGATGTCCTTGGCCACGCCGTAGCACAGGGCCTTGTCGCGGTCAGCACCCTCGGTGGCGTTGAGGTAGGCGCTCGCCGCGTTGACGAGCTCCATGACGGCCGAGATCGCGGTGTTGAACTGGCCGCGATCGAAGTCCTCGGTGCATTTGGCAATGGTGCGGTGACGCTCGCGGTAGAGCTTCATCGCGGTCTCGTCGAGCACGGACTTGTCGAAGGCCACGTTGGCGTCACCCGACTGGACGAGCTGCCACACGATACGCCAAGCGCGCTTGATGAAGCGGTTGGCGCCCTCGACGGCCTTGGGATCCCAGTCGAAGTCCTTCTCGGGCGGGGCGATAAACAGGATCGCCAGACGCATGGTGTCGGCGCCGTAGGGCTCGATAACCGAGCTCGGGGGCACGACGTTGCCCTTGGACTTGGACATGGTGTCGCCGTTCTCGTCCTTGACCATACCCTGGCACAGCAGGTTGGTGAAGGGCTCATCCACGCTCAGCAGGCCCAGGTCGCGCAGCGCCTTGGTAAAGAAGCGGCTGTAGAGCAGGTGCAGAATGGCGTGCTCAATGCCACCGATGTAGTTATCGACGGGCATCCAACGGTCTGCCGCCTCGCGGGAGAAAGGCAGCTCGGTGTTGTGCGGGTCGGTATAGCGCAGGTAATACCAGCTGGAGCAGGTGAAGGTGTCCATGGTATCGGTCTCGCGCTTGGCCGGGCGACCGCAGACCGGGCAGGTGGTCTCGTAGAAATCCTTGCACTCGGCGAGGGTCTCGCCGGCGCCCAAGTCCAGGTTCTCGGGCAGCGTCACAGGCAGCTGATCCTCGGGCACGGGTACGATGCCGCAGTGCTCGCAGTGGATGGCCGGGATGGGGTTGCCCCAATAGCGCTGACGGCTGATGAGCCAGTCACGCAGGCGGAACTCGACCTTACGACGGCCGCAGCCCATGGCCTCGAGGTCAGCCACGATGGCAGCCTCGCCCTCGGAGTGCTTGCCGCCGCGCATGCCGGTGTACTTGCCGGACTGGACGAGCGTGCCCTCGGCAGCGTGAGCGCAATCCCAGTCGACGGTCTCGGCATGGAAGGTATCGATGGTCTCACCGCTGGCCTCGACGGCAGCACGGTCGTCGTCGTCCAGAATAATCGGCACGATCGGCAGGTCGTACTTGCGGGCAAACTCAAAGTCGCGCTGGTCGCCGCAGGGAACGGCCATGACGGCGCCGGTACCGTAGTCGGCCACGACATAGTCGGCAACCCACACGGGGACCTTCTCGCCGTTGACGGGATTCACCACGTAGCGGCCGGTAAAGGCACCGTGCTTCTCGAGGGTGCCCTGGGCACGCTCGACGGCAGAGATATGCTTGGAGTCCTCGACGATCTTGGTGACGGCCTCCTCGTACTCCGTGCCCTCGACGAGCTCGTGCAGACGAGCGTACTCGGGGGCCAGAACAAAGAAGGACACGCCAAACAGGGTGTCAGCACGCGTGGTGAAGACGGTGATCTTGCCCTCGTCGCCCTCGATGGGCTCGCCATCCTGGTCGCACAGGGTAAAGTCGACCTCGGCGCCCTCTGAGCGGCCGATCCAGTTGGCCTGCATCTGCTTGACGCGCTCGGGCCAGCCGGGGAGCTTCTCCAGGTCGTCGAGCAGCTCCTGGGAGTACTCGGTGATCTTGAAATACCACTGCTCGAGGTCGCGCTTCTCGGGCTCGGTGCCGCAGCGCCAGCACTTGCCCTCGGTGACCTGCTCGTTGGCCAGAACGGTCTTGCAGTTGGGGCACCAATTAACCGGGTTCTTCTTGCGGTAGACCAGGCCCTTTTCCCACAGCTTCTCAAAGATCCACTGACCCCAGCGGTAGTAGTCGGGGCTGCAGGTCTTGACCATGCGATCCAGATCGTAGGAGAAGCCCATGCGCTTCATCGTGGCGAGCGCCTGGTCCATATTCTTATACGTCCAGGCGGCAGCCTGCGTATTGTGCTTGATGGCGGCGTTCTCGGCGGGCAGGCCAAAGGCATCGAAGCCGATAGGGTGCAGCACGTCAAAGCCGCGCATGCGGGCCTGACGGGCCATGGCATCGCCGATGGTATAGTTGCGCGCGTGGCCCATGTGCAGGTCGCCCGACGGATACGGGAACATCTCAAGCACATACTTCTTGGGCTTGCTGTCGTCGGTGTCGACAGCAAAGAGGTTGGAGTCCTCCCAGGCCTTCATCCACTTGGACTCAATAGCCTGCGCGTCGTAGGCAGGGATCTCATCCTTATGATCTGTGCAATCGCACATATCAGCTCCTTTGTTAGCTGGGTTGGGGCGGGGCGTTCTTACCTTTACTAGCTGCTGCGGACAGTCCTGCTCGCACGAAGAGCACATTAAGTGCTCTTCGGCTCGTGCGGAACTTGCAGCGAGCAAAGGTAAGAACGCCCCGCCACATCGTTAACTCGCATGATGATAGCAAATACGACAAGCGAGATGCCTGCGACTTGCAGGCATCTCGCTTTATCTAAATAACGTGGTTGAAGCTCAACCTTTATGTGCAGCTCTTATCTTAGCGGTAAGACACAGACTGCTGCGAATCCTTTACGACTACGTCGTGGGCGCCGCCTTCGACGATCGAGGTCGAGCTCACCAGGGTCAGGCGTGCCTTTTCCTGGAGCTCGGGGATCGAAAGGGCACCGCAGTTGCACATCGTGGACTTGACCTTGTAGAGCGTGCCGCCCACGCCGTCCTTGAGGGAACCGGCGTAGGGAACGTAGGAGTCGACACCCTCGACGAAGCTGAGCTTCGCGGCGCCGCCCAGGTCGTAGCGCTGCCAGTTGCGGGCACGCGCAGAACCCTCGCCCCAGTACTCCTTCATGTACTGGCCGTTGACGTTGACGCGCTCAGTCGGGCTCTCGTCAAAGCGGGCGAAGTAGCGGCCCAGCATCATAAAGTCGGCGCCCATGGCAAGGGCGAGCGTCATGTGGTAGTCGTAGACGATGCCGCCGTCGGAGCACACGGGCACGTAGACGCCGGTCTCCTCGTAGTACTCGTCGCGAGCGCGACAGACGTCGATCAGCGCGGTGGCTTGACCACGACCGATACCCTTGGTCTCACGGGTGATGCAGATGGAACCGCCGCCGATACCGACCTTGATGAAGTCAGCGCCGCAGTCTGCCAGGAAGCGGAAGCCCTCGGCGTCGACGACGTTACCGGCACCGACCTTGACGTCCTCACCGTAGTTGGCGCGAATCCACTCGATGGTGCGCTTCTGCCACTCGCTGAAGCCCTCGGAGGAGTCGATGCACAGGACATCGGCGCCGGCCTCGATGAGCAGCGGCACGCGCTCGGCATAGTCGCGGGTGTTGATACCGGCACCGACCATGTAGCGCTTGTCGCCGTCGAGCAGCTCGTTGGGGTTGGTCTTGTGGCTGTCGTAGTCCTTGCGGAAGACGATGCCCATCAGGTGATCGTAGTCGTCGACGATGGGCAAGGCGTTGAGCTTGTTGTCCCAGATGACGTCGTTGGCAACCTTGAGGCTGATGTTCTTGTCGCCCACGATGAGCTGCTCACGCGGGGTCATGAACTCGGAGACCTTCGTCTGGTGGTCATCGCGGCTGGGGCGATAGTCACGGCTGGTGACGATGCCCAGGAGCTTACCCTTGGGAGTGCCGTCGTCGGTGACCGGCATGGTGGAGTGACCGGTCTTCTCCTTGAGCTCGATGACCTGCTCCATGGTCATGTCGGGGGTCAGCGTGGAATCGGACTGAACGAAGCCGGCCTTGTGATCCTTGACGGCCTTGACCATGGCGGCCTCGGACTCGGCGCTCTGGGAACCGTAAATGAAGGACAGGCCGCCCTCGGTAGCGAGCGCGACACCCATGTCGACGCCCGAGACGGACTGCATGATGGCGGAAACCATGGGGATGTTCAAGGTGATTGCCGGCTTCTCACCGCGCTTAAAGCGGGTTAGCGGCGTCTTAAGAGAGACGTTGTTGGGGATGCACTGCGAGGACGAGTAACCAGGGACCAGCAGATACTCCGAAAACGTGTGGGACTCACCGGGAAAGAACGTAGCCATGTTTCTCCTTTTTCCATGCGACCGGTCGGCTGCAGGCCTCGTAGGACCCAGCCCAACCTTGGGCGCCCAATACTGGGGAAGTATCTTAACGCACTTTGACTGCTACAATGCATGATTTAAGAAGAGCACACGAGGGTTTGACGCAGGCTTTGCGTTTGCCCAGCAAACACTTTAGCGGGGAGACGTGGAGCGTATGAAGTACAAGACGACGGCAAAGTTGGTCATTCAAGCGTGCGACAAAGATCTGCCGGGCGTCTTCGGCCACGGCTGTGTCTTGCTGCTGCAAGGTATCGCCCGCGAGCACTCGCTCAACCGTTCCGCCAAGAGCATGGGCATGGCATATTCCAAGGCCTGGCGCATCGTGAACGAGGCCGAAGGTCAGCTGGGCTGCAAGCTCATCGAGCGCGACGGCGCCCGCGGGTCCACGCTCACGCCGGCCGGCGAGCGAGCCATAGCAGTCTACGAGGAGCTGCAAGCAAAGATCAACGAAGTCATAGCCGCAAGGGCCAACGACCTGATCGCCAGCATCAAAGAGTAGCTAATTTGGGACGGGGCTTTTTTAACTACACAACCCCTTCTCATAAGTTGCGGTGAAATAGGGACTGTTTATGCGGTTAAAGCCGTAAATCATTCCATATTTCACCGCAACTTATGGAGTTGAGGATGATTTAGCTAGTTCCGGAGGGCGGTGTCTAGGGTGGCAGCCACTACCAGGGGATCATCAGTGCCGGCGAAGAGGCGGATAGTGCTCCCCTGCTTGCCGCGTGGGGCCGAAAGGCGCGTTGCTGAGCCGCCGGCGGGTGATGCGCGGAATTCGTCCGGCAGCATGCTGAAGAATTCGCCCGCGGTGTAGTCCATCAGGTCAAACTCTACTGCCGGGCCAAAACCATGCTCCAGGATGCCGGTCGAGATGGCATGGTCGGAATGTGAGGTCAGCCCGGGATAGCGCACGTTGCGCACCATCTCGTTGGCAGCAAGATACTCGGCCAGCGCACGGGCGCGGTCGAAGTGTGCCTGCATGCGAGCGCCGAGCGTGTCGAGCCCGTGCTCCAGCACACCGGCCTCGTCAGCAGGCAAATCAAGCTTGGCCAAGCCGCAGCCCTCAAGCAGGGCATGCACGCATTCGGCAGCGGCATCCACACTATGGCGTTTAAGCTGCGAGCGCGCCACCGAAGCGGCAACGAGCTTGCGCGGAGCCTTACCAGCACACACGCGGTCGAGCGCCTCGAGCGACAGCGCAGCGCCCAGCCGCAGCGGATCGCAGCCAAAAGCCGACGCCACGGTGTTGTCCACAACCAGCAGCGCGCGGGCCTCACGAGCCGCGCGGCCCAGAGCGCGAAGGTCAGGCACACGCAGACCAAACCCGCCGATGGAGTTGACGAACCACCACAGGTGCGGACCCTCGGCATCAAACGAAGCAACAAAGCCCTTGGACGCGACGGCAAACGCTGCAACCGAGGGCTCCCCCACCATCACAACATCGCAGCCATCAAAGCCGCGCGCAAACGCTTCGGCAAAGTCATCCGCAAAGGCCACCAGGCGATCGGCGGGCTGCACAATCCCCAGCAGCGACAGCGCCGCCGGCACATGCGAGGCCGCAACAAGACGCGCCTCACGCGCACCAGCCCTTGCAGCCCAGGCCTCTTCTAACTGTTGCACGTCCACGCGACACCGTCCCTTAAATAATAAAACTGAACCAAATTAGCCATCCTGGAAGAGCACGCGTCAGCGAGCGGGCAGCTGTCGTGGCGAGGTGCCGTGAAAGAGGAGCGACGCGTACTTCATGTACGCGAGCGACGGTCTGAGCGGCAGATCGCCCGGCAGATGCCCGCGCAGCGTCAAGCGGTCCGGCGTTTGTTAAAACGCCGGAACAAAATTAGCCGTGGTATTCGCCGTTGTACTGAATGAGCGTGAGGTCCTCCACGCCATCGAGCGCGCGGATGGCGTCCGCATAGGGCATATCCACGCCGTCCGAGAACACCTCGACGGCCATCTCGACCTTGTCGCCGCGCATGGTCTTGGACTTGACAGTGAACTTGGTGCGTCCAAACGCGCGAACGATATCGTCGCCGGCGGTCTGGCCCGTGTAGTGAATCACCATCATGTACACGCGCGCCTTGTCCTGGTGGCTCGCAAAGCCGGCGATCATCACCACGATCACCACCGCCGTAAGCCCCACGAGCGCATACATGCCGGCGCCTGCCGTAATGCCCGTGGTAATGGCCCAAAACAGGTAGAGCAGGTCGAGCGGGTCCTTGACCGCCGTACGATAGCGAACGATGGACAGAGCACCGACCATACCGAGCGAGATGACCACGTTGGTCGAGATCGCAAGCGTAACCATGCAGGTAAGCACGCACATACCCACGAGCGTCACGGCAAAGCTGCGCGAATAGACCACACCGGTAAAAAAGCGCTTGTACACGTAGTAGATCAGGATGCCCATGGCAAGCGCCACGAGCAGCGATAGACCGATCTTGGCAGGGTCGACCTGGCCAAACGCCTCCAAGACGGAGTTCTTAAAAAAGTCCCTGGTGCTCATGGTCTAAATTTCCCCTCGGTTCCCAAAATCCGATTCCCAGTAATTAAATCCGCGCAGGTAGGCGGTCTTTTCGTAACACAGGCAGTATTTAGAGACTGCCGTGAGCTCGGCCGCGCCCGGCGGCACCATATCGCGCACCAGCTGCGGGCAAAACTCGGTAAACTTGACCTCCATCACCAGCTTGCCGGGCTCCAGCACAGGCAGCGCGGGCAGCGTCACGTCAAAGATATCGAAGCTACCCACCGCGGCACGCACGTTCATGTCAAACGTAATGCGCACGGTGCCCTCATCCATCACCCACGGCTCGCGCTCGTAGTCCACGATGGTCCGCGGGCGCATCATGTTGCAGATGCACTCGATGTAGAACTCGCGGCAGAGTTGGTGCGGGCTCCTCAGCAAAAAGTCGTAGTCGCCAGCCAGGATCTGCTCAAACTCGCCGCGCGTAAGCGGCGCGTCCTCCTTGTAGATCCAGCTGCCGTACTTCTTTTTGCGCTCGAGCTTAATCACCTTGTCGCTGCCGTTATAGATACGAACGCGATACTTTTTGCGCATGAGAATGCCAGCGTCTTTTTCCTCGTAGGCCGAGTTGCAGTAGTCGTCAAAGTACAGGCTGCGAATGGTGTAACCACCCGAGCGCGAATGCTTGTCCAGCTTAAACACCGGCGCCATGCGACAGGCAAGCGCGGCGTGCTCGCCCTCGTTAATGAGATATTTGAGCTCATGGCGGTAACGCTCCTGCGTGGTACGGACAGGCGGGGCCGCCAAGCGCTCAAGCAGCGCGCTAGCCCTCCTCATACGTGTCCTCCACGACCTTACCGCCGTCTTGCACGTAAAAACACTTCATGCCGTAGTGCTTGCCGTCGTCGGTCACATAATAGTCAAACGCATCTTGCGTATAACCGTCGGAGTTGGTGGCACGCATGCGCACAAAATACTGGCCGGCATCGGGCGCATCGCAGGTCACCTCGGGAAGCAGCACGTCCTCGGCCTTAAAGACCACGTCGCTTATGGCATAGTCGCGCGCAAGCTCTACGGTGTAGCGAATGTCGCGCGCCTCAAAGTCGTAGGACGCATCCCAGTTAATGCGCAGCTTACCGTTATCGATCTGCGGCACGCCGATGTAGAACGGCATGGGCTTTTTAAAACTCTCGCGAAAGCTCTTGTAGTTCTCCTCGATCTCGGAGGGAATCGCCGCGGCGATCTGCTCGTATTGGTCCTTGGTGACAGGCAGATTGTCGATATCGGGCGAAGCAAAGACCAGGGATTCAGTCACCTCGCGGTAGTGCTTGATCATCTTGCTCAGGCGCGCCTCGGTCAAATACGAGCGCAGGTCCTTGACGGCACGGTCGAGTTCGCTGCGAAACACCTTGCTGCGCAGCGCACGATTGAACAGTACGTTGCCCCAGTAGTTGCTTACGCCGCGCTCCCAGCTCGCATAGTCCGAGAACCCGGCAAGAGAAAGCTCCAGCTTACGCAGCATACCGTCATTATCCCAATCTAAAAAGTACCAGGTATTTGAGTTGAGCGGGCTGTACAGATAGCAGTTACGGTTCTGCGTATCGCAATTGCCCGTCAAGATCTGAAACGCCATCCAATAGACCAAGTTCTCGGTATCGAAGTAGGTGTCGAGCACATCGTCGATCTTTTGCGTATCGTCGTTGAGCGCATCGAGCATCTCGATGAGCTTGGTGTGGTCCGTATCGCCCTTGATCTCGAGCATGCCCTCAAAGCTTGCCTGGTTGTAGTCGGGATCGTCAGCAAGCTTAATGGTGTCCTCGTAGCGATGGAAATCAAAGCTGTTCACCTTGTACAGGTGCCCACTCTTATCCAGGCCATGTGCCTTAAGCGCCGTCTTGTTAAGCTGCTCCACCTGCGTATACAGTCCGTAGTCCTCAAAGGTATCGTTGGACTTTTCGGTCTGGTCGCACACCCACAGATGCACAAACTGCGTACGCAGGCCCATCATCTGGGGAATCCCGCGGATAAGGTCGTAGGCCATCTTGTTGCGAAAACGCATACCCTCGCCCATGTGCTTGTTGAGCGCAATCGCGCGCTGTTGGCGCCAGGTGCCCTTGCCTTTTTTGAGCTCCACCTTGTAATTCTTTTGCGTGTAAGAGCTCGATGTCTGACCGCGCACCTGCACGGTGGCATTGGGCGCTTCCTCGCCATAGCCAACCTCGCCGGCCACCGGGCCGTCTTCGTCGCCCGGCTGCAGCAGGCCCATAACCTGATAGCGCGTCACGCCCATGTCGGCATAATCATACACCGAGTACGTATTGATCTCGGCCCAGCTGTGGTCGGTGTTCTCGGAGCTGTTGCCACGCGAGACCGTCAGGTACATGGTCACAATGCCCGAGTCGTCGTAGACCTCGTACAGCTCGTCTTTATCGCGTAGGTGCTTGGTACCGTCCGAGGACTCGGCCTTTTTAATCTTGTCCTGCTTTTTGACCTTTTTGGTCGAGGAGTCTTCCTGCACCGAGCAGCCCGAAAGCAACAGCGCACCGGCAGCCGCCTCAAACAGGCGACGGCGAGACATCATCCTATCGGTCATCAGAACCTCCCCAATGGTTGCGATACACACGGACCACCGTGCGCTCAAAAGCGCCATGCGGCTCACCCTTATGGCGGCCTTCCTCATAGCGCTGCTCGGCACGGTCGAGCAAGCGGCCCAACTCCGTAAAGCGACCCGTTTTGTCGATCGCCACCATGGGCTGCTGACTCAGGATACGATACGGTAAGTTGGCAGTATAGGTATCGAGCTGCGACAGCGCCATGATAAAAAACACCGCCGCACCCAACAAAAAGCCAAAGCCATAAAACTGCTGCGGCAAAAGCAACGACATGGCAGTCGCCAGCCCGGCCACACCGGCAAACAGTCCCGAGGCCAGCACGGCCCCCTTGTAGTCGGTAAAGTACAGCAAGATCAGCAGGATCGTGTTGCCCACGGCATACAGGCCGTAGCCCACGCACAGTGTGCGAAAATACCCGTGCATCAGGTTGTTAAAGCCCAACGGTAGGGCCGACAGCACCGTGGTCTCGAGCGAGATGACCGCCGCCGTCACAAACAGCTGCTTGAGTGCGCAAAAGCGCAGTTCGCTGTTAAGCGTGGAGAGCATCTCCTCCTCGGCCACCACAATGTCGCCCACCACGCCGCCGTCGTTGAACAGGCTGTAGTAGTCGCGGTAGCGCGGATAGAAATTGACCTCGACCGAGACCACAAAGTTGACGGACGTGACCAGGATCGTCAAAAACGCGATGAGCGCCGGCACATCGTGGTAGGGCGCACCATAAAACAGTCCTTTAACCTGCACGCCAATGGGACCGGCCCAGATAATCACCAGGTGCGCGAAGAGCCCCAGGTTGGTAAACAGGCCCGTGAGCGCAAGCGGCATAAACTGATCGAGCCACTGCAAAAAGAGCCAGGGACTGCGGTCGCTCTGCGGAAAATACCGGTACAGCAGCACCACGTCCCAGGCGAGCATCACGCCGTAGCCCAGGGCGATTGAGGCCAGCAGCCCCTCGACCGGCGGCAGTCCCAGCGCCAGCGCGGCCAGGGCGCACAGGCACGCCACGCCAATGGCAGCCGCAAAGCTGCACAGGATACCTCGATAGTCCTTGATGGCCGTGAGGTAGCTCATGCCGTTCCAGTTGACAATCATAATGTTGAACAACCACAGGCACAGCAGCCCCTGCAGCAGCGTGGCACCCGAGAACAGCAAAAAGACGCCGTAGAGCACCGTGCCCGCAACGAGCATGATGGCGTTGGAACCCCAAAACGAGGGCAAGATCTCTTCCTCGCGCTCGGCAAAAAGCATGTCGGCCAAAAAGCGCGTGACGGGCATGGAGAAAAAGCTCGTGAGGGTGAGCGAGGCCAGCAGCGTATAGGTCACCATGCACACCAGCAGATCCTGGCTGGCGCGACCGACGCTCCACAAACCGCACAGCACCAAGATGCCCACTTGGAGCAGCACGCCCAGCAGCATGGGGCCCGTGCACACAATGCCGGCGTAGCCATAGGCGCGCATCGTGGCAAACAGGCCCTTGCGCCTAAACAGGCGCTTAAGCTCAAAACCGATTCCGGCCACCGGCTACTCCCCCTCTCTGGGTAGGTCGAACGCGCGCGCCGTCTCGTCGTACAGCGCGCGATAGTTGGCGAGCATCTGCTCGTGCAAAAAGTACGTGGCGACACGGCGCTGGCCGCGCTCCCCCATCTCGATACGGCGGGCGCGGCTCGCGCACATACGCTCCATGGCATCGGCCAAGCCCTTGCGATACATGGGCGGACTCACAAAACCCGCCACGCCAAAGTCGTCGCCCGGAGCGCCTTCCAGCAGCTCGCGACAGCAGCCCACCACGGTCGTCACGCAGGGACGACGCGCGGCCAGCGACTCCAGCACGCTGAGCGGCTGGCCCTCGGAGATGCTCGTCAAAATGGTAAAGTCGAGCTTTTCCATGTACTCGACCACGTTGACGCGACCGGTAAAGATCAGGTCGTGCACGCCCAGGGTGTCGACGAGCGCATGGCACTCGGCGCCGTACTCTTCGTCGTCCACGCCGCCCATAATGTGCAGGCGCACCTTGGGCAGGCGCTCGTGCAGCTCAAAGAAGGCATAGATCATGGTCTTGACGTCCTTGATGGGCGCCAGGCGCACCACCGCGCCAATGTCTACCCAGCCGTCATCGGGCTTTAAGGGAATGTCCTTAAAGCGGTCGAACTGGATGCCGTTGGGAATAACCAGGCATTTGTCCGCATCACAGCCCATATCGATCTGTGTCTTGCGAGCGTTGTGGAATAGGCTCGTCACGCGGAAGGCGCGGGCGTAGATCACCTCCGAAAGCAGGTAGAAAAAGCGGATCCAGCGGTCCTTAAACGACGGCACAACCCAGTCGGCGCGAATGATCTCTTCCTCGCGCTCACGGGTATAGATGCCGTGTTCGGTTAGCAGCAACGGCGCATGGTGAACGCTTGAGCCCAGGCAGGCGAGCAGGCCACCGTAGCCGGTCGAGATGGCGTGGTATACATCGGCCACCGGCACCTCGCTGCCCAACAGGTAGAGCACGGGCAGCAGCATGGAGCGCATGGTGTGGAATGCGTCGGCAAAGGGCGTGTAGGGGTACTCGGCCAGGCACACGTCGCGAAAGATGTCCATAAACGTGCGACTCTGCAAAAACGAGAGCGGATGCACGCGGCGGCGCTGGAAGATATCGAACAATACGTCCCAGTCCGGATTGGAGAGCGACACCAGGCGGCGTAGCGCCTCGCGCTCGCGGTCATTAAAGCTGGCTTCGTGCTGCTCACCCGAAAGCCGCAGGGCATCGTCCAGGAACACCTCGTGCACCTCGACCACGTTTTTGGGCAGCTCGTAGACAAACTTGCCGCGGTCCTCGGCATGTGCGCCAATCACCCACAGCACAAACTCGTGCTCGGGCATGGCCTGGATATAGCCATGCATCCAGGTGGACACGCCGCCGTGCACGTAGGGGTAGCAACCCTCGAGTACCAAGCAGATCCTCATTTGTCGCCACCCTCCTTGCGCGCAATGGTCACCGTCTTGTCCGTGGCTTTAACCAGATACAGATCGCCCGTCAGATGCGTCATCTCGCCACCCGTGATCGTCCCCGGCACTCCGCTGTTGGCACGGAACATAAGCCACGCCTCGTCGTGGAAGTTGCCCAAGCTGAGCGTCCAGGCATCCGCGCTTGTATCCACGCTCACCGTCACGGACGAAAAGCGCTGGATAGCACCGGAGCATTCCGAGCCGGTCTGGCGACGCAGGTCGGGCGCGGACGTGGTCAGCCAGTCCAGGTAGTCGGTCAGACCGCCCTTGTAGACCTTCCAGCCCTCTTTGGCGCCGCGGTCGGGGTCCAACAGGTCGTCCGGATGCATAAAGTGCGTGATCACGTAGTGCATGTTGAGCTCGGACACGGCGGCCAAGCGCATGTAGGGATTGTCGACCATGCTGCCCGAGACAATGCGCGGCTGCTCCACGATGCCATCGCTCGCCACGCCAAACTCCTGCACGTACGGCAGGTCGGTGCCGTCCTCAAAATACGTACTGGCGATGGTCTTAATGCGCGGAACGTCGGTGCCGATAAGCTTGCGCACACGGGCCGAAAGGATATTTGACGGCGGCACGTAAACCGAGCCGTGCGCGTTGGGCAACACCTCATCTTGGAAGGCGATAAGCTCGTTGAGCGATGCGACGAGCGTTTCCTTGTTCTTCCAGGTCTTGTAGTCATACAGCGTGCCGTAATCGGTATCCCAGAGCGCCAGAGGCTGATGGTTGTAGCCGTGAAAGCCCAGCTCTCCGCCCATCTGCAGCAGCATGCCGCCAAAGTAGCGAAACTGCGTGGTATCGGCCTGGCGCGCAGGCTCGGTCTGGTTGACCGCGTCCTCGTAGTTTTCGATCATCACGCCGGTATAGCGAATGCCGTATTTTTGCGCGAGCTTTTGCAGATCGGGCCACCAGACCTTGGTGTAAAAATCCGCAATGGAAAGGCCGTAGTCACGCTTGATATAAGTACCATCGCCCGAGGGCACGGGGCTAGGAAAGTCGTCCAAATAGAACACGGCGCTGTTGATGACCGGATAGGCCGTGGCATCACCCAGCAAGCTTATGGCCGAAGCATAGAACCCACGCATGACCTTGTCGTAGATGCCAATGTTGCACACCACGGTGTGACCACTGCCGCAATCGTTAGACCAAATGAGCGGCGTGCCCGCGTCACCGGTCTTTGCCCATACGTGCGCCGTTTCGCGCAATGAAACCGAGAGCGAAGAATCGAAGGGATCCGAGAACTCGTAGCGCTCTCCTCCGCCCAACATAAAGTCATCGCTCGGAACGATACTTTCGGCTGTCGCATAGTCATATCCGGCCGATTCGATACCAAGCTTGGAAGCAATAGCCTGCAGGTAGTTCGAGTTATCTGGAGTCATGCCCAGCATAAGCGAACCGCCGGCACTCACCCAACTCATAATGTCGGTCAGATGCGTACCCAGTCCGTCAAGCGAGGGCATAAGCACAATCACGCGATCAAACGACGTGAGCGATGGGATCGCGTCCGCACCGTCGGTGGCAATATCAACATCGCGGTGCGCGATCTTCATGTCAAGCAAGATCTGGTCGAACTGCTCTTTGACGTCCTCGACACCATCTTGGTCCGAGTCGGTAATAACCAAGCACGTGGGCTTTTGACCAAATATTGCCGAGGAAGCCGGCGCCGCATCGTTGGCGGCAAGCATCCCCAGCTTATGCTGGCCCGCACTGTACTGTACGCCGGCGCGCTCCACCAGCAGCACGGCCGCCATGGCAATAAAGACCGCCCACACCACAAGCAGGCCCATCCAGCGAAAATGGCCCGCACGGTCGCGGATACGCTGCACAACGCTCATCGGGCCTCCTCTCCATCGCGCCAAAACGCCAGCTTTTCGCGGTTGGCGGCGCTCAAGTACACATGCTGTTTGTCGATCGCATCGATCACACGGTGGACCTCGTCACCGTCGTGGCGCATCACCGCCAGGCGCAGGCAAAGCATCCAAACCTCCTGCTCCTCGGGCACGTCGAGCACCAGCTGGTCGATCACGGCCTGCGCCTCGTCGATCTGTCCGGCATCGGCCAGCGCCGTCGCGTATCGAATGCGCAGCTCAAGGGCATCCTCGCGTTCGCAGCGACGCGCAAGCAGGCGCGCATACTGCTGACGCTGAATCTGAGCCACGCGTCCCTCGGCCAAGCCCGAGTTCAAGTATTCACCAAGAAAATCGCAGTATTCGTTGAGGTTTTGCGCGCTCGGGTCTGTCTTAAAGGCACGCTCCAGCTGCTGCAGTTTAAGGTCGGACTCCTTGGAGATCTGCGCCACCGCCGTCGCGGCATAGTGCGCCACCTCAACGTCGTCGTTAAGCTTAGCCGACTGCAGCTGCGCCAAGTACGCGTCGGGCTCCTCGGTGAGCATGGAGAGCATTAGGCGGCGCCGGCATGCCGGGTCGTTGACGATGAGCGCCTCCTCGAGCGGCACTACGCCCGCATCGTCCTCACCACTCGGCACCGGCATACTGCGATGCAGGTCGTCGTTGAAGCGCAGCGACTCCAGCGCAGACTCTTTCAGTCCCTCGCCAAACACCGCGCTGCGGACCGATAGCAGAACCACCATCAACGGGCCCCACAGCGGCACCAGCACTATCACAGGCAGCATGTGCCCGCGCACCGGCAGCAGGCCCAGCTTCATGAGCGTCCACAGCACCAGGCAAACCAGCGCATGAATCAGCAGCAAGACGGCAGCAACGACAAGCGAGATCAAGCGGCACCCCCCTCACCGTCACCGGTGCAAGAGATGTGCTGCAGCAGCGCCACGATGTCCTCGCCGTCGACGGGCTCCACCGCAATCTGCTTTGCGCTCAGGCGCTCGCGGATAATGGGCAGATCGCACGCCTTTGCCTGGCGCATAAGCAGATAGAGCACGTCGCCGTCGACCAAGCCCGCCGCGTCGCTCTCGCGGATTGCCGACCCAATTGCGCCCACCAGCTCGCCGACAGGCTCCACGCCCGGTACCACGCGCAGGAGCAAAAAACTCCCCATCTTGCTATCTGCCAGCGCTTGCTCCGCCGCGAGCTCTTGGCCAAAGGCAGCCTGCTTGAGCACGCAAGTGCCGCCAACGCAGCGTTTATCCTGCGCCACCGCCTCATAGTCAAAGGCACGGCCCAGCGCGCTTTCGACCAGCCCGCACAAGATGCGGAACAGGTTTTGATAATAGAGGGTCATTTGGTTTTCGGCCGCACTACGCACAAAGATCAACACGGCGGGTGCCCCGTCGCGCTCGATCGTGTATCCAAACATGGGAAGCCCCGGCGTCAACTCGCGGTTCACCCACAGGTTCGAACGGCCCCCGTCACCCAAAAGAGGTGCAAGCTGCTTAAGCGTGAGCGAGCGTGCGGCATCTTCGGCAATCGCGGGACTTGCTGCCACCAGGCGAGCAAATGCCCCGCCCGAAACATGGTAGATCGCCACCGAATCGTTCTCGAGGATCTCGCCCAAAAGCTCGCAGCACTTGCGATAGATGTCGCGTGGGTTGAGCACGTCGAGCTCCTGCGTCACGGCAAAGATCTTGCCAAAGCTGTCGTGGCGACCCACGATCTGGCGCCTGTACGCGCGCTTGTCCTCGATCGCGTCGTGGTAGAGCTGCGTAAGGAACGTATTGCGGTTGCGAACGAGCTCATTTTGATCGCGCTCCGCCCTAATAGCTTCGCTGTTGCGCAGCTGCACATAGCCGCACACGGCACCCACCACAAAGTACGCAATAAACGGCAGCCAGTTGGACGGCTCGTAGAACAGGCCCTGGAAGGTATAGCCGTACTGAGTAAAGTAGCTCGCGGCCAAACCCACCGACGCCAGCAGCGCCGCAACCAGGCCAAAGTCCAAGCCATACAGCGTGCCGATCAGCACCACGTAGAGCAGGCGATAATCAAGCACGTTGAGCTGGGCCGATTGGGAGAACAGATGCTCCAGCACCTCGAACAGGACCCAGGCAACGCCCGTCTCCAGGCATTTGATGGGCAGCGTGTGCAGCCGGATGCGGTCGATGGCGGCGCGCAGCGGGTTGATCTTTTTGATGCATCCAGCGCCCCAGCGAGCTTGAATGGTCGAAAGGTCGCGCAGCAAGTCGTAACGCTGAAACCAGCCATAGCGCACGCGAGCGACGTCGCTGGCGGGCAGAGCATAGCCGGCAGAATCGCCATAGGCAACGGCAAGGCCGGGGAACAGCGCCTTGAGGGCGTCGCCCACCTCACCCGCCGTGTGATGGAAGGTATCGGCTACGTCGAGCGTCTCAAAGGAGGCATCCCAGCTATCAAAGATGCGGCGAATCAGCACCGCGAGTTCCTCGGCGCACAGCAGGGGAAACGCCGCATCCTCCGCGCCCTGCAGAGCAACCGAGCCGGTCGAGCACGCATCGAACAGCGGCACCAAAAACGGGTCCTCCATCGCGGCAGACGCGGTATACAGGAACGGCACGCGCAGGATCTTGGCCTGAACGCCCTCGCGAGCAGCGTAGTAGCGGCACAGGTCGTTAGCTGCGTGCGCGATAATACCCTTGCCCGTTCGCCCCGCGGCATCGGCGGCACCCTCGGCACCTGCGGGACCTGCTATATACAACAGTTGGATCCGGCGACCCATGCACGCGCGAAAGACCGAACGCAGCAGCTCGATATCGCCCACGCTATCGATATGCGGGGTAAGGTAATTAGAAAGATAGACCACGCGGTCGAACTCATAGGCCTGATCCAGGTGTTGCAGAAGCTCTTTCCACGAGGCATGGGGCGACGCCTCATCGCGGCGCGCTTCCGCGGCGGCGACGACCTGGACATGGTCCCCGGGGAACGCCTTGGCACAAAAGTCATCGTCAACATATGCGGTGTTGCCAACAACCAGCACTTCCATAGCGCACCCCTCCCCTACAATCCACTTTAGTCATAGTCAAACATGCGTATTTTACGCTGTCAACGCGAGCCAAGGCGCCTTTAAGGCTGTTTTAAGAACTTTTTTAGAAGCCCAGAGGCCAAAAGCGAACGCGCAAAACGAAACAGATCCAATCCAATGCAGAATATACGTGTAACATAATCGGTTACATGATATGATGAACACGAACAATATGATGTAACGCGATTGGTTACAGGAATGAAAATACGCTACGCCAACAAAAGGCTCGAGGAAATATGTACCGACGAAAAGAAGTGCAAGAAATTTAGGTCCGACATCGTAAGGGGTGTAAAGCTCCGACACAACGCATTAGAGACAGCCAGCTCGATGGAGGATCTAAAGAATCTAGACCCATGCGGAAGATGGCATCAGCTTTGCGGTGATAGAGAGGGTCAATGGGCGGGAAAACTAAACAAGAATTATCGAATGATTGTCGAGCCAATTAACGGATGTCTGAAAGTAACTAAGGTCGAAAAAACAACGGACGAAAAATCCTCAGTAAAAGTTCTATCAATTGAAGATTATCACTAGGCACATAAAGGAAGCAGAACAATGGGAACCAACTATGCGGTTGCACCTGGCATGTATTTACAAGAATGGCTAGATGACGAGCAGATGACGCAGCAGGCCCTTGCCGACCGACTTGGCATCTCCCGCAAAACGGTTAACGGGATACTAAAGGGTACGCAGCCCATCTCGCAGGACACCGCCATTAAGCTTGAAAGAGTCACCTCTATTCCCCGGGATAGCTGGATTCGCTTCGAGGCAAAGTACCGTGAAGATCTCGCTAGGCTCGAAGATGAGCTAAAAATGGCAAGCTCCGCCGACATCATCACCCCGCCGTTAGGAAAGTTTCTTCGCGACAAAGGGCTTACTACCGCCACCAAAAGAAACCCTGGCAAGCTCGTATCTGATTTTTTGAATGTTGTTGGTTACGGCAGCATGGATGCTTATGCGAAAGGCGTCGATTGCGTCTTCTCCTCCATTGCGACGCTAAAAGAGGCAGGTAAACCCGTTGACCCCGCAAGCATGATGGCTTGGATTTCGCTAGGTGAAAGCGCCGAAACGCCAACAACCAATGGGGCTAAAGCATACAACGAGGTATCGCTCAGAGACTCTTTGAGCTCATTAAGACAACGCGCGGCAACGACAGACGATATGACCTTAACGGACATTACGCATCAACTGGAGCAATGCGGCGTCACGCTCCAGTTCATTTCTGCGCCAGATCAATTTCCGCTACACGGAATAACGCGTTGGACCAAAGACGGGAGACCCGTAATCCAGATGACGGGCAGACGCAAAAAAGACGGCTTTATCATTTGGACTCTGTTCCACGAAATCGGGCACATTCTAAATGACGGGAACGTAGGAATCACTCTTAGCTACATTGACGAAAAGCAAAGTTCAAAGAGCGATTCCGAGAAGCGCGCCAACGCCTTTGCGAGAGAGGTTCTTATGGGACCAGAGGGCCTCTCGCCCTATCATGACTGCAAGACCTCGACGACAATCCAACGCATTGCTCAAGGCAGAGGAGTCTGTCCGGGAGTCGTGGTGAACCTGATGCACCGAAAGAGGATGCTCGACTACAGCTGGTGCAACGATCTTCTTAAAGATATGACAATCCCATTTAAGATCTAAAACAACCGGTTGATTGCAGTCAGAATTCGCCGAAACCTACGTGAATGCCACTCAAACCGAAAGTATGCGGCAAATTCGAGACAAGTCGACCACGCCGAGTAGCGCTAACGCTTCTACCTGCGTTTTCTTTACGCAAAAACGGGCGACGTGCTCGGGTGTTCCGAAATATGCCGCATACTTCCGTTAGATGATTTCGGAAGTGCGGGAAAACCAAAATCTGCCGACCAGACACCGGTTTTATCCTTCCGCGACCTTCGGTTTTGTTGCCAAAAATCAGATTGTGCTCGACGGTTTCCGGTTTTCCCCGCACTTCCGGAAAAACACGCTAAAAGCGAGTGTCAGGAAGCCAAACACAACAAATATTCCTCGGAAAAAGCCCCTTATACTCAAGAACCGCCTTTCGGCGGCTTCCACGGACCAAGCCGGACATACCGCCGCAGAGCCTCATCACAGCGTCATAAAAAATAGGGGATGCCCTCCCTTAGGAAGGAACCCCCTTGCAAAACTTCGGCCAATGAAAGGCTTCCGTTTTTTGTTGTAAGTTTAGTTTAGATCAATTTAGGCATCTAAGGCGTTGCGACAAAGCTCGTCACAGATTCATCGTTAATCAGCGTCCACTGGAAACCACGCACTAATCACCTTCGTGAGGAAGTCAAATCCAGTAGACACCTGAAGATTGCACCGGTAGCAATCGACATGCCTATTCATTCTTTGAACAAACACTGTCAGGCTCTTTGCTCGATGTTCGGAAACGCCTTGTGAAGCAAGCTCCCTGTGCGCATATAACGTAGTGACAATCTGCTGTATACGATCATTGCTCATCTTTGACTTACGCTGGTCGAGACCGATGCCGGCTATGGTCGACAACTCCCGCGTTACAACGTAGCATGGCTTAAATTGCGGTCTATCAGCACGCAGATTATTCAAAATACAGCTATTATGAGCGCATGCATTTCTTAATGACTTGACTGCTTGAAGAATATAGAACTCCTTAAGCATCTCGCGGTCATTGAACCTTTGGGCGCAAAACTTATAGAAGTAGAGAAACGAGCCGAAGGAGATGACTTCGATAAAAGCCCATGCGGGGAATTCGAAATCAGCGTACCTGGCAATCAATCCGCCAGTGTAAGGACTGTTCTTGCATCTAAGAATCTCATCCTTGAGCGAATTACACGGCGTCCCATCGGGTTTCACGCCATCGTAGGAGGAAACGAAATCCGAAACGACCACGTAGCCGTCCTCCCCCTCCATCTCGATACGCTTCAAAAGCTTGACCTTTGCAAAGTGCTCCACGTCAAGCGTAAGCGGCAGCATTTCATAACGAAGGAGCATGTCGACAATCGACAAATCGACCAGCATCTTGAAATCCAGATTTGAATACTCTCCCTTGCGGGCCCCTTCTTCAACTTTAGGAAACCCAAGCCGATAGGCACGCAGGCGAAAATAGTTACTATTCTTTTCCAGGTAAGCTCTGGCATCGTCTTCGCTCATCAGTGAGAAATGAACGCCTCTAGATTTGAGGTGATCGATCTGCTCTGACGGCGTAAGCCACGGCTTTCTATTGGCTCTGTTAGACCAAATTTGACACGATCGGCTGTTCGTCGAACCGGAAAATA
>JAHYYJ010000003.1 GCA_019425015.1 Collinsella sp. | reverse complement strand
GCCGCGCGGCAAGGAGATATATTGCCAGACCGGAGGGGCGCCGGGGGCGGGAATCCCGTACTCCATATTTTGTTCACAAATGAATAGGTCCCTCAGTCACGTCACTGAGGTTATAACTGAAGCATCAGCTTCTGATATTGGCGGTGACCAGCTGGTTTATAGATGTTGAGGCATCGGTCATCTCTGGAGCGCCACTTTACTCCAAAAGCATCGGTTATTTGTTTCCCGTCGGTAAAAGGCAGGTTTTGTTCGCCAAGCGTTCCTATATATAGAAGTTCGGGTTCGAACCGTGCATCGGTAACAAAAAAGCGACCAGCCGGAGCCGATCGCTTTCTATTCTATGCTGGAGCATCCAGAGGGGTGCTTCCGAACTCATTTTCTCGCTGCCATTCATGCTTTCGAAGCATCTTTCTACAGCCCTCGTTGTCTATCCTCGTATCTCAC
The DNA here is from genome assembly GCA_019425015.1 of Collinsella sp. Classification (GTDB taxonomy): domain Bacteria; phylum Actinomycetota; class Coriobacteriia; order Coriobacteriales; family Coriobacteriaceae; genus Collinsella. The sequence continues at coordinate 196,012 of JAHYYJ010000003.1, read as the reverse complement.
AGGTCTTCCGGAAATTCACAAGCAGTCTTAGGGTCAATTTAGTTCTGCTTTCAGAGACTTGTTTGAGAGTTTTTAAAGACAGTTCAAAACAATAAGTGAGACACCATAAAGCAGAGCAAGATGAGCCGGATAGAAAATGTAGAAGAAATATTTGAGCTTCAGCCCTCGCTTGCCATTATAAAGATTGATAAGCAGCAACGAAACGACCGCGGCAGCAACATCAGGATTAAATATATTAGCTGTAGCAAACTCAAATCCGCCGCCAACTATATGGCATGACGAAAGGAGCACTGCGCATACTGCAGCAAAGAACATCTTGGCCTTGCTGTCGTGGAATAAATAGAATGCAGCCACAAGCAGAATGCCATACACACCGCCATCTAGTTTAGTGTATTCAGCTGCCAGTGCTGTCAAAACAATCAGAGCAGTTTCTGCGATGTACCTCTTCCATTTTGAAAGGCTTTGTATCTTTTCCAGAATTATCAAGAAGACCAAGCAAAGCAGGAGCTCACACATAACATTTTGTTGCCGAAGGTCAAATAGTTGCCCGGTTTGAACGAAATCGTATATGGGCTCCGCAATGATTGCGAAGACAAGCATATTTCGCAGGTACCTCTTTATGTCATGAGTATGCAAAAATCCCTCAACTATCAAAAAGCAAAATAAGGGAAATGCAATTCTGCCAAGAACATGAAGCACATCCGAAGCCTCGCTTAGAATCGCCCACTGTTCGTCTGATATCTGATTGTACGATGCGTGAGTCATGATTCCATTGGTCAGGACGATCCTGCTTACATGATCGAGAACCATCGAAATGGCCGCTATTATCTTTAATGTGCTGCCGCTAATTCCGTATCTATCTGTTTTCATTTCGTTTTCCTTTCTTTGGGTGGGCCGTCAGAGGTTCGGCCTGCTCTGCAGGCAGCCGCTGCGGCGCTTCGCGCCTCGCGCGCTGCACTGGCAAACGCTCACGCGTTTCCTCAGCTCCGCGCCCTTTCGGGTTCGAACCCATGAAAGGGCGACAAAAAAGACGGCCAACCGAAGTTGACCGTCTCAACAATCTTTGGGTGGGCCGTCAGGGGTTCGAACCCTGGACCTTGGGATTAAAAGTCCCCTGCTCTGCCAGCTGAGCTAACGGCCCGCGGGTGGCATTGTACCACGGTCTGGGACTATTCCCAACTCCATTGGCCGTTCTGGAAAATCACAACTTCACGTCCATCAGGCGTAATGCCCGTAATATCGATGTCGTCCGTACCGATCATAAAATCGACGTGCGTGCTCGAGACGTTAACTCCATGCTCCAGGAGCTCCTCCTTGGACATGTCATACCCACCCTCGATACATTCGGGGAAACCGACACCTAGCGCGAGATGGCAACTAGCGTTCTCGTCATAGAGCGTATCGTAGAACAGAACGCCACTTTCGCGGATCGGCGTATTCTTGGAGATGAGCGCGACCTCGCCCAGACGAGCGGCACCTTCGTCGGTGTCAATGATGCTCGCAAGCGTCGCCTTGCCCACGCGGGCATCGTAGTCCACTACGCGGCCGGCCTCGAACTTAATCCAAAAATCGTCAACCTTGTTACCGTGATGAATGAGCGGCATAGCCGAATACACGATACCGTCGGCACGCATACGATCAGGCGAGGTGAAGACTTCCTCGGTGGGAATATTGGGGAAGAATGGGTGCCCATCGGGCGTCTCGCCCTTGCCGCCGGCCCACTCGTGACCTTTCGTCATGCCAATCGTCAGATCGGTTCCATTTGCCGAGGTGTAATGCAGATAGTCGAAACGACTATCGTTCAGGAAACGCAGATTCTTTTCGAATGCGGCGTCATGGAGTTCCCAGTCGCTCTCCGGGTCCTTGCCATCGGCACGAGCGGTGTGCAGAATCGCATTCCATAGTTTATAGATCGCAACCTCATCCGCATCGCCCGAGAACACCTCGCGAGCCCAGGCAACGACCGGCGCGCCGGCGATGCACCACGGGTTGATGTTGTAGTCCAGCCCACGGCGGAAGACCTTGCACTGCGTATTCCTTGCCTTGGAAGCCGCGGCGGGCTTGGCGGGGTCAATGCCCTTCAGAGCCGCTGGGTCCGCACCCTCGATAAAGATAAAGCAGGCACCGTCCTGGGCCAGGGAATCCAACTGCAGGCGCTTCCACTCGGGCGTCTGCTCAAAATAGCTTTTATCGACATGCTCGTACGTAAGCCTTGTCACGGCGTCATCGGCCCAAATGACTGTCACGTGGCCAGCGCCGGCGGCATAAGCCTCCGCGACCACCACGCGGGCAAATGGCGCGCACTCGACCGGAGACTGAACGACAACCTCCTGGCCGGGCTTGACGTTTACGCCCTTGCGGACAACCAGACGCGCATAGTTTTTAATCTTGGGCTCCAGGGCCTTCATGCCCTCCAGAGCTTCTTCGACCGTCAGGGCAGCTCGAATCATGTGCCACTCCATCTATCTATAGAACAGTAAAAAGGCGCGCCGCAAAAACGACGCGCCTTATATCTTAGCGATAAGTATGCATGCAAACGCTACTTCTTCTTGGAGTCCTTTTTGTCCTCCTCGGCAGCTGCGCGCTCGATAAGAGCGTTGAGCTTATTCTCGGACATGCCTTCGGCCTGCGCGCGGTACATGTTGCGCAAGGGACGAATACGAGCGAAGTCATAGATAAAGTCACCCAGGATGATGACATAGGACACAACGATGCCAACCATCTGAACAGGACTGGACACCGTGCCGCCGGGAACGAAGTAGAACGAAACCCAAATTGCCACGATGAACACCATGCCGATAGCGAGCACGGCCCACCAAATACGGCGGCGCTTGGTGTAGTCCTCATCCTGCTTGAGAAGGATATTCGACACCGTGTAGATGCGATCCTCGCGGGCGCGCTGCTTGGCCTTGCGGGCGCGCTTTTCCTCCTTGGAAAGGCCTTCCAGGTTTTCGCCCTTCTCGAGCTCTTTGCGGCGTGCCTTAGACGAAGCCGGCACGACGCGGACAGAGCTCGCTGCCTGACGGGCGGGCTTGGCGGATGCAGCGGACTTGCGCGCAACCCCGGTAACCTCGTGGGATTGCGTGCGCTTGTTCGTGGCGCTACGGGTACTCACTTATGCGTTCTCCTTCATGCTTGTGAACTGGGAGCCCGTGATGATCTGGAAGGCCTCGCGATAGCGCTCGGACGTGCCATCGATGACCTCGGCGGGCAGGTGCGGGGTCTCCCCCGTCATATCCCAGTTGGCTTTGAGCCAATTGCGGACGAATTGCTTGTCGTAGCTGGGCTGAATCTTGCCCTCCTCGTAGCTGGCGGCAGGCCAGAAACGGCTGGAGTCGGGCGTGAGGCACTCGTCGATCAGCGTAACCTTGCCATCGATGACACCGAACTCGAACTTGGTGTCGGCAATGATGATGCCACGGGTCGCTGCATACTCGGCGGCAGCCTTGTAGATCTTGAGGGAAAGGTCGCGAATCTGCGTGGCGATGTCCTCGCCCACGATCTCGCAGCAACGCTCGAACGAGATGTTCTCGTCGTGGTCACCGATCTCGGCCTTCGTGGACGGCGTAAACAGCGGCTCGGGAAGCTTGGAAGCCTCGGTCAGGCCCTCAGGCAGCTGGATGCCGCAGACGGTGCCGTTCTCGTCGTAGGTCTTCTTGCCCGAACCGGTCAGATAGCCGCGGACGATGCACTCGATAGGAATCGTCTGGGCCTTCTTAACCAGCATGGCGCGGCCGGCGAGGTAGTCACGATACTCAGCAAACTCCTCAGGGAAATCCGCCGGGTCGATGGAAACGAGGTGGTTGGGAACGATGTCGGCAAACTTATCGAACCAGAATGCCGAGATGCGGTTGAGCACCTCTCCCTTAAACGGAATCTCGTCGGGAAGAATGAAGTCGAACGCAGAAATGCGGTCGGTGGCGACCATCAGCAGGTTTTCACCGGCATCGTAGATATCACGAACCTTGCCACGGGAATCCGGACGACGCTCCATCGTTGTCACGTGAGTCACTCCTTACCAAAATACGACAGTAATGCGGGTTCTTTCCCGCACGTTTTCGCAAACTCGGAGCGGCAGGGACGAAACCCCTCCTTCACCGAATAGCGAAAAGCTAGTGCTCCATTGTAGTAGATGCCGCGTCCGCCGTGTGCTCGCGAGGCAGATGAATCGTAAAAGTCGTACCCTTTCCAAGCTCCGACTCCACGGATATGTAGCCGTGATGGCGCTCGACGATCTGTTTAGTCACGGCGAGGCCCACGCCCAGACCGCCCGCCTCACGGGCACGGCTGGCATCGGCGCGCCAAAAACGGCCGAAGATGCGCGACAAGTCATCCTTGGCAATACCGATGCCGGTATCAGAAACGGCGATGCTGACGTGTTTGCGGTCACTGAGCACCGACACCACGACCCAACCGCCCTCGGGGGTGTAGCGCATGGCGTTGCTCATGAGATTGATGACGCATTGTGTGATCATGTCGGGATCGGCTTCGACGACATCGTCGTGACCTTGGGTCTCGTCAGCAAAGCGCAAGCGCAGATCGCGGTCGACAAACAGGCGCTCCTGGGCATTGACGATGGAACGCACGAAAGGAACCATGTCCACCGGCTCAAGGTTGAGCGGAGCCGTGCTGTTTTCCATGCGCGACAGGTCGAGCATCTGCTGCACCAGACGAGCCAGGCGACGCGTCTCGGAAGCAACAGTCTCCAAGTGCTCATCGTCGGTAGGATATACGCCATCCTGCATGGCCTCGACCGTTGCGAGCATGGCCATAAGCGGAGTGCGAAGTTCGTGAGCCACGTCCGAGGTCAAACGTTTCTCGTGTTTCATATCCTTCTCGAGCGATGTGGCCATCTCATCGAATGTCTCGCCCAGTTGATCGATCTCGTCATCGCCGCGCAAGCCCGTACGAGCAGACAGATCGCCATCGCGAATTTGCTTGGCCGTGCTGGTAATACGGTGAATCGGCTTGGTGAGCATGCGCGACACGAGTGATCCGATAACGACCGAAATGCAAACTGCAACAACCGCAGCAAGGGCCATGGCGTTAAAGGTCTTCTCCCTAAACGCAGAATCTGCCTTGGTGAGCAAGGCATCGGAGCCGATGGCCCACAGCTTTACTTGTCCGACATGCTCGCCGGAAGACGTTATGATTTCGACGTTTGCAACGCTATCGGAGCCGGTGGGAGCCGACGAGACCGGACTATGCGATGCTTTTTTCCCGCTCGAGCTGCTCGACGGCGATTCGTTCTCGCGCACATCGGCGGTCGCGCTTGCCGAAGGCCATGAGTCGTCATAAACGACAACGCCTTTCTTGTTGACGACCTGCATACTCAGGTCGTCGGACACCAAACTTGATGTCGCGACCGTACGTAGCTCGCCCGCAGTCCAATTGCCGTTTTCCTCATACGACGTCGCAAGCTTTTCGGCAGCGGAATTTGCGATTTCGACGATATTGGAGCGCGTGTAATCCGAAAAGACCGTGCCCCACACAACAGAGACCACGCCCACCAGCACCAATACCGTCATGAGCGATGTCAGAGCAAAAGCAAGTGCCATGCGCGAGGGATAGCTCATCGTTGGCCGTGAATCGGAGCGAGGCGTGTTCCAACTAGCCTTGGAACCCGCCTCGCTCTCCTGCTTGTGCTTTTGTCCGATTTCAAAGCGCGCAGGTGTCATATGTGATTTCCCTATTTCTCGTCCGACTTATCGGTCTTGGCCGGAGCCTCGAAGCGATAGCCGACACCGTGGACGGTGTAGAGCCACTTGGGCTTCTTGGGATCATCGCCCAGCTTGGCGCGAAGGTTCTTCACGTGGCTATCGATGGTGCGCTCATAGCCCTCAAAGTCGTAGCCGAGCACCTTCTCGACCAGCTCCATGCGGTTGTAGACGCGACCGGGGTGACGGGCAAGCGTGGTGAGCAGCTTAAACTCGGAAGCCGTCAGGTCGACTTCCTTGCCCTCGACCAAAATCTTGTGGCCCGAGATATCGATGACCAGATCGCCGAAGTCGAGTACCTCGACGGCTGGCTCGTCGGCCTGATGGGCACGGCGGAACAGAGCGCGAACGCGCGCGACAAGCTCGCGCGGCGAGAACGGCTTAATCAGATAGTCGTCGGCGCCGAGCTCAAGACCGATAATACGGTCCTCGATCTCGCCCTTGGCAGTCAGCATGATGATGGGGACATCCGAGGTATCGCGAATGGTGCGGCAAACGCGCTCGCCGGGGATCTTGGGGAGCATAAGGTCGAGCACGACCAGGTCAAACTGATGCTTCTCGAACTCCTCGATCGCGGACTGGCCGTCGCCGACACCCACAACCCAGTAGCCTTCGCGCTCGAGATAGGCAGCGACGGCGTCACGGATTGCCTTCTCATCCTCGACCAGCAGAATCTTTTTTGCATCTGAAGCCATAACACGGCCCCCCTGTCTCAATCAGCTAAGAACAAGCCCATTTTAACGCACCTGAGCCCGCCGGATGCCACTATGACGCGGCAGCTCGGCGGGCGGTACTCACAATTACAACGCGTTTATTCCCCTGTTGGCGCCTTTTTAACCCCTCTAAGCTTAAAGAGAGAATAGGCGTGCGGTGACCGTCTCGGGTATACCCTGGCTGTTGCGCACCGTGGCGTACGTAAGAAATGAGTCCGATTTTCCCGCCGTAGCTGGATAATCGCCATATTCCAAAGCGCGGTCGGGCGACAGTAGCGAGCCATAGGTCTTGGCAGAGGTGTCGATGAGAAAATGCGATGCCTGTACCTTAACGAGATATTTATTCTTCTTGCCGGCAGCACATGCGAGCGGCTCGCGGGACAGGAAGAGGTATGGCCCTCCCTCATTACCGATATACGTGCCCATGTTGCCCAGGCTGCCCACGCCACTATAGGTCGCCTCGATAGAAAACACGAAGGTATCGCCCATATATACGGCCTCGAAAGGCGAGACTGACGAGGGAAGGACTAGCTGGGCACGTTTGGTGTTGTTGCCATCGGTCAGATCGATTGCCGTTATGCCGTAGTAGACGCCCTCGTCGTTGCGGACACGCGGCGAGATGGTCAAAATGCCGTCGCTCACGCGCGGGGCCGACGCAAAGCGGCCCGTCGATTTCCAAATTGTCTCGGCCTTGGATTCATCAAGCGAGCGACGATAGCAAAACGAATCACTACTCGTTTTATTGCCGCCTGCCGAAGGCATTTTATACCAGATGGCTGATGACCCGAACGTCGTAAACAGTGGCGGATCGTAGTCCTTGCCACCTCGATCGAGCTCAACCACGTCGCCAGAGAGCGAAGCGCCCGACAGATTTTGAGCGTAGAGCTTCCACGATGAACTGGCAAAGTTCATCTCAACCCACGCAAACACGCCGTCGCCGGCACGGACATCGTAAAAAGCATATCCCGTGCCCTCGATAGGATTCTCAATTAATGTGGTAAGCGAGCCATCGCCCAGGTTGAGCACACCGAGTGTGTTGGCGTGCAGTGCCGATGCGGGCGCCATCATTGCCGCAGCATAGTCACCATCGCAGTAGTACAGCAACGTGCCCAGCGGCAGCGTCCACGATGCCGCCGGCTCAAGATCGATGTCAACTGCCTCGTACTCATCAGTGATCGAGACAATCTTCGAATCGTCCTTGATAACCTGCGGCTCGCCAGCGGCATCATCACTGGTGCCTGTTTTTTTCGAACATCCGGCAAGCACCGTGGCAGCGCCCGCGGCAGCTCCACCGAGCACAAAGCCGCGACGCGATATTCCGTTCTTGATGTGGTCGGCGATACCCATTAGGCGATCTCGGCGCGAGCGGCCTCGATAGCGCGCGTAAGCTGATCGGCGCAAGAGGTCTTCTTCATGCCGCAGGTATTGCCGGCAAGAACCTCGATCACACGGTCAGCAGGAGCGCCCTCGACCAGTTTGGAGATGGCCTTGAGGTTGCCATCGCAGCCGCCGGTAAACTCAACGCCCAGCACCTTGCTGCCGTCATCGGAAAGGTCAAGGTGAATATTGCGAGAGCATACACCCTGCGGCTTGTAATCAAACGAAATCATGCGATCCCCTCTCAGAATGTTATTCGAGACGACTATTATCCCCGTCTTTCCCTAAATGCAACGAGGCGCTTTGCCGGCAACACACATTACCAGCAAAGCGCCCTAAAAAGCTAACGTTATGCCCGAACCTACTCGAAGCTCAGCTGCTCCAGACGATCAAAGACCGTGTCGATACGGGTGAGGAAGTCCCACGGATCAAAGATCTCGTCGAGCTTCTCCTGACTGACGGTGCAGCGCGGGTCGGCCTCGAGACGCTCCTTAAAGGTGGGGCCGGAGACACAATCCTGCACCTCGCGCCAGGTTGCCATGGCGTTCTCCTGCACAATGGCGTACGCGTCCTCGCGGGTGATGCCCGTGTCGACGAGGGCCAGCAGCACCTTGGAGGAGAAGATGAGGCCGCGGGTCTTATTGAGGTTGGCCATCATGCGGGCAGGGTACAGCTGCAGGCCGTCGATAACGCGGATGAGGCACTGGAACATGTGGTCGAGGGCGATGAAGCTGTCGGCCTGGGCGACACGCTCGGCAGAGGAGTGCGAAATGTCACGCTCGTGCCACAGGGCGACGTTATCGAAGGCAACCTGGGCGTTGGACTTCACGACGCGCGACAGACCGCAGACCTTCTCCATGGTGATCGGGTTGCGCTTGTGCGGCATGGCGGAGCTGCCCTTTTGACCCTTGCGGAACGGCTCCTCGGCCTCGAGGGTATCGGTCTTCTGCAGATTGCGAACCTCGGTAGCGATGCGCTCGCAGGTGGCCGCGGTGGTGGCGAGAACGCCGGCGAGATAGGCGTGATGGTCGCGGCTGATAACCTGCGTGGACAGCGGGTCGTGAACCAGACCCAGGTGCTCGCAGACATACTCCTCGACAAACGGTTCGATGGAGCTGTACGTGCCAACAGCGCCCGAGATGGCACCGAAGGCAACATTCTTGCGGGCGTCCTCAAGACGATCCAGATCGCGCTTGAGTTCCCAGGCCCAAGAGCCGAACTTCATGCCGAAGGTCATCGGCTCGGCGTGGATGCCATGAGTGCGGCCGGCACAGAGCGTGTTGCGCTCCTCAAAGGCGCGACGCTTGCAAATCTCGCCGAGCTTCTTGACGTCCTCGATGATCAGGTCGCAGGCCTGGGTGAGCTGGTAGCACAGAGCCGTGTCGCCCAGATCGGAGCTGGTCATGCCATAGTGAACCCAGCGGCTGGGCTTGGGGTCGCCCTCGGGAACATCGGCGTCGATGTACTCCTTCATGTTGGTCAGGAAGGCGATGACGTCGTGGCGCGTGACCTCCTCGATCTCGTCGACCTTTGCCTTCTCAAAGTTGGCATGGTCGCGGATCCACTGGGCTTCGTCTTTAGAAATGCCGATCTTGCCGAGCTCCGCCTGGGCCTCACAGGCCAGGACCTCGATCTCCTGCCAAATGGCGTACTTGTTCTCGAGGGAGAAGATGTGTCCCATCTCCGGGCGGGTATAGCGATCGATCATAGCGGCTCCTTTTTGGTTATTGGCACGTTGGTCGTAACCCAACCATTGTACCGTGCGCAGGTGCAAGTATGGGCAGCAGGCATTAACCTAACATTTTGGAATTGGAGCGGGCAACGGGACGTCCGCGTATTTGCTTCGCAAATCCGCACCGGCTGCGGTCGATCTCCTCGGATTCACGGAGACGATGGGGAAGACTTTGTTGAATTGGCCGCCCCAAAGTCTCCCGCGCTCGATGGAGCGGGCAACGGGACGTCCGCGTATTTGCTTCGCTAATCCGCACCGGCTTCAGGCGCCTGCCGGCGCCTTCGCCTGCTCGCTACAAACGCTTCGCGTTTGTTTTACGCTCGCACCCTGGCGGGTTCGAGTCCCGGCGCTTTATTGAAAAAAGCACGGCACCGGAACGGTGTCGTGCTTTTACTTTTTCTGGAGCGGGCAACGGGACTCGAACCCGCGAGTGTCAGCTTGGGAAGCTGATGCCTTACCACTTGGCGATGCCCGCTTGTGTGTTGGCTAGTATAACGCGGTTGTCTTGTTCGATACAAGGGTGGCGATGCTTGTTTTAGCTGTGGAGATTCGTTTGAAAATCGCATCAATTGTGGAGACGAGGACCTTTGGCCTCCTGTTCTCCTTATCTTCTACCTGCGCTTTTGCCTGATTGTTGTATTTGAGCTCAATTTGTCAGGAATTGGGCAAGCTTTTGGTCAGGCTCCGGTACTTACCCGCATGAACCTCGGGGGTAGCCTCATCCTACGCGTCGCAACCTCCCCATGCGGCGCACGAGGGATAAGGAGCAGCCATGTCCAACGCACCCACGCACTCTGTCCACAGCGCAATCGCAACAGGTCCGCTGCTCCTGCTCCTCTTCCTGCTTTTCGGCTGTCTGGCACCGGGAGCCGCATTTGCCGTCGATGGCTACGACCAGCTCGGCTTCCGCACTATTAGCGATGATTGTGGGCCCTTCTTCATCGGCAAGTATGAAGCTCAAGACGCCTCGATTGCCTACTGCATGAACCAGGAGCGCCCCGGCCCCACCAAGCCGGGCGGCCCATGGCTCAACTTTGATCAAGGCTGGGTGTGGCTCGACGACGAGTTCGCGGCAATCGTTTGTCACGGATATCCTACCGCCACGTCGTTTGGCGGTTACCATCTTTCACCCGATCGCGCCCGCGCCGCCACCCAGCTTGCCGTATGGATGCTCAACGGCACTACCCATGTCGACGGCACCTACTCCTACACAACCGCTCAGGGCAAAACCAAGAGCGGGCACTTTACCGCCGACAATGAAGTCGTGGCGGCTGCGCGGTGGCTCCACGACAGCGCAAAATCAGGAAGCATCAAAGCCGCTCCGCACCGCGCGCGGCGCTATATAGGAACCGTATCGGGCGGCAGCAAACGTCAAGACATGCTCTATGTACTGCCGGCGGTCTCTGTTTCCTTCCAAAAGCAGTCTGCAAACGCTGCCATTACCAGCGGAAACAATACTTATCAGTTTGACGGGGCAACATTCGATGTTTTTGAGAGCGCCAGCGGCGCGCGTGTCGGCACCGTCCAGATGGACAGCAACGGTCGAGCGCAGGCAACACTCCTACCCAACACGGCATACTACCTAGTTGAGATAACAGCGCCAGCTGGTTATATCCCCCTGCACGATCGCATTGCCTTTACCACGACGAATAACGGCGGATACGTCACCATTGATGAACAACCCGGCACCATTACCTTGCGCATTGTAAAGCTCGACGCCGCAACGAATGCAGGCCCCCAAGTTGGAGCTTCGCTCGCAGGAGCAGAATTCGTGTGCGTATCGCAATCAACCCCTGGATGGACACAAACTCTCAGGACCGATGAAAGCGGTCGAGCTACCCTCACCGATGTCCCCCTGGGAACCTTTACCATCTATGAATCGAAGGCGCCCGAGGGCTATTTGCCCTCCGGTGACAGTTGGTCTTACACCGTTGGAGCCGACCAACTCGGCGATTCAGGCGTGGTCGAGATCGAATCTCGCGTTTCCAATATCCCCATTGCGTTTGACCTTGAGATTTCCAAATTCAAGGACTACGGCAATAGCGATCAATCCGGCCTGGAGCAGCCGGCAGGAGATGTTGTCTTTGAGGTTGTCAGTAACAGCTCTCAGCAGGTTGTTGGCACACTGACTACAAACATCTATGGCTTTGCCTCCACCAAAGACCAGCCCGAAGCATGGTTCGGCACAGGCAAGCGACCAGCCGGTGTCCACGGAGCCGTCCCATACGACCGCGCCGGCTACACGGTTCGTGAGGTTCCGGAAACCGTCCCCGAGGGTTTTAAACGTGCGGGGGAATGGACCGTCGAGGCCAATCAGATTTCCGACGGCGCCGAGCTTCAATATATCGTGGACAACCACGCTCTGTCGACGCATCTCCAGATTGTAAAACGCGATGCCCAAACAGGCGCCTCTGTTCCCCTAGCCGGATTCACCTTCCAACTCCTCGACAGCAATCACAAACCTGTCTCACAAACATGCTGGTATCCAGCACATAACGTAATGGACACCTTTACGACTGACGCGACCGGCACCGTCACACTGCCCGAATCGCTCGTGCCGGGCACCTATTATGTACGCGAAACCTCGGCCAAAGAGCCCTATCTTGTCGGCGGAGAGATCGAGGTAAACATACCCGCCGATATAAACCTAACGCCCGTTGCAATCGTCTCGTATTATGACCACGCCGCGACCGGAAACATCAGGATCGTTAAAACCGATGCCGTAGACGGCAGCAGCCTCGCGGGCGCCATCTTTGAGATCCGTGCCTCAGGTGATATCGTGCGCCCCGACGGTAGCATTGCCGCGCTCGACGGCGAGGCTGTCGCTACCGTCACGACGGATGAAACTGGAGAAGCACGCGCGGACGACCTCCCGCTGGGATCTGGCACCGCACGCTACGAGGTTGTCGAGACTCAAGCGCCGACCGGCTTCTTGCTCGACCGGACGCATCATATCGTCGACCTTACCTATGCCGACCAGAAAACACCCGTTGTGGAAGCACGGCTTAACGTATCCGACGATTACACCAAGGTTGATATCTCCAAGGTCGATGCAAGCGGAGAGCAGGAAGTGAAAGGCGCACAGCTCACCTTATATGGTCCCGATAAAACCGAAATAGACTCCTGGACCTCATCCGACAAGCCGCACCGCATCGAACATCTTGCACCCGGTACCTACTCGTTGCGCGAAACGATGTCTCCGCGGACCTATGACCTTGCCGAGGAGATAACGTTTGAAATAAAGGATACGGGAGAAGTCCAATCCGTCGCGATGAAGGATGCGCCCATCGAGATCAAAGGACAGGTCGACAAGCGTCAGGAACTTGTCCAACCTATCGGGAAGGGTCTGTTGGCTAACGGCGATGGAAAAAACCGCGCCGCGATGCAAACCAATACGGATGGGCTTTTCTCCTATACCATCGATGCTCGAAACGATTCCGCTACTTGGGTTGATGAGTTTACGATTACCGATGATCTTGAGTGCGCCAAAGACGGCACGGCGAGATTCGTCTCAATCGAAACCCCCGTCGCCATCGGCGACCTCAACGGTCTGTGCAACGTGTGGTATCGCACGACGCCGTTGGACTCGACAGACGTCGATGAGCCGGCAAACGCGACGCTTGACGATGGGCACGAAAATCCTTGGCTTGAGTCCGACGAAGTAAAAGAGAGTCTGGGTGAAGATTGCCGCCTCGTCGATTACGACGGCTGGCACCTCTGGAAGGCGGATGTCTCGACCACGGAATCCGCCACACTCGAGGCGAAAGAACTCGACCTTTCATCCAATACCGTCGTGACGGGCATTCGCATTGAATACGGTGCGGTAGCCGCCGACTTTACGACTCGAAGCGATACGGATTCTTGGACCCGTGATGATCTCAAAGATGAGCACGACGACCTTGACGATGCCAAAGCAATCCTTGGCACAGATGCTCGGGGCGCAGTCGTGCACATGCAGGCAACGTCGGCTTACACACCCCAAACTGCACTCACCAACAGCGCACGCGTCGATCTTTGCCGCAACGGCGGCGGCGATAAACTTGAGTCACATGACGAGGACAGTGTCATTCAACGCTGTACCCTACCGCAGGACCTACCGGCAACAGGGTCAGCTCCCATCGCCGCTTGCATCACCGCGCTCCTGACCTCGGGTGCCGCAGCCCTATGGTTCGCTCGCCTTAGGTCAATCCCAAAGAAGCGCTAGCGCGATGAAAAAGCGGGCGAGCCAGTCCCCCGGCTCGCCCGCTTTCAATCATTTAAATCGCCGCATCTACTCTGCAGACGAAGATCCACCATCAACGATTGCTTGCTCGGACTCAGGAATCCCATCGGCACCCGTGCTCTGTTCTTGCTCCACCTCTTCGCTGATTGCGGAGGCGGGGGTCGAGCCCTTCGCGCCCACGATGTAGGCAGCTCCAAACCCTAACGCAATGGCAATCAAGGTCAAAATCACGTAGACAGGCCAATGGCGCTTAATATACGAAAACACGTTGACTCCTTAGAGCTCCGTCTACGAACGGCGGATAACCTCGGTCACGACCTCGGATACCGTGGCAATGTTCGTCGGGTTGACATTGTGGGGCAGGTCGTCCTCGGTACGAGCGCAAGCCAGACGCGTGCCGTCCACGCCGGCGATGGTGAGGGCTCGGCGGCTCGCCTCGAGCGCGGCGTAGGCATCGGTCTTGGCATAGGGCATCTCGAGCGCGCCACAATCGACATGGAACGACTTGCACACCTTGCTGACCAGGTTCATGATGCGGCGATCGCCCTTGAGCAGCTGCTGTTCGCCCTCAACCGTCACCACCGAAAGCCTACCGGCGCCGACGGATTCAAGATTGATGAAGAAGACGCCGCGGAGCTTATCGCGATGCGAAGCCAAGAAGGCCTTCATACCGGCGCCATCACAATCCGAGGCGCCCGTTGCCACAAACCAGATATCGTGACCGAGCAGCTCATCGTCGCCCATAGAAGCGACAGCCGAGAGCATATCTTCGGAAGAAGCACCGTCGGAAGACGTAGCGCCGCCCTTCCAGCCATCGTTATCGTCCTCGAAATTATCCCACGAACCGATGCCGCGACCGGACTTCTTGGCATCGTAATCGTCTTCGACGCCCAGCCAGTCACTCATGCTGTCCTGTTCGTTTTTCTTTTTACGACCGAACAGGCCGCCCAGGCCGCGCTTGCGAGACTTAGGTGCCGCAGGGGCGGGAGCCGAAATGGTCTCGATCGGCTGTGCGCCCGACGCAACGGGCATAGGAGGCGCAACGGGTGCCGATGTGGGTTCGGGACCCTGAGCGGTAGCAAAGGGGTCGTTGACCTGTGCGGAGGGATCGGGAAGGTCGAACAGCGACGTGCGAGACGCAACGTTTGTCTGCTTCATCGACGGCAGCGACGGATCGGGGACCGAAGCCAGCGGAGACGAGGAGGGTGCAGGCGACGGTGCCGACGCCGGATCGGGAACATTCATCTGCGGACGCGGCGATGCTTGGGAGGAAATCTGGGCCATAAGGGAATCGACCGTTTCGTCCTGAGTGGGAGCGACATCGGCAACCGTGGCACCGGAACCACTCGGGATCGGCATGGTGAAAATCTGCGTGGAGTAAGGCCTCGACCCATCTGTCTCGGGAGCCTCGGAAACCGCAGGCACTTCCTCCTGCTCGACCTCGGTCGAATCACCTTGATCGGCTGCCGCGTATTGCCCTTCGTCACAGTTGACCTCGACGGGCTCGTGCCCGGCGACATCTTGGATTTCGGCAGCATCAATAGGCTCGTCATCGTCTGCCGCGTCGCCCTGCTCATCGGAAACAGGAAGGGGCTCGGCAATCGCGGTGCCTTGCTTTTCAAACGTTATCGTGGAATCGAACTGCGCGGCATCAAACGACATGGTGCTATCGACGTGCTGCTGAGCCTCAAAGGACGTTGTAGCTTCGGCGGCGTCGACAGGCACGGACTGCATAGCCTCGTTCTGCTCGAACTCTTGCGCCGCGCGCTCACGTGCCGCCTCGGCTGCCTGCTGCTGAGCGATAGCCTCCTGCTCGGCAGCCTCGCGTGCGGCAGCGCGCTTCCCCTCGAAATCGTCGACAAATTTCCTGCCCTTTGCAAGCGCACCCTTAAAGAAGTTGGAAGCGCTGGCGCCAATCGAAGAGAACGCGGATGCAATATCGGCATGGGGCGTTGCCGCGGGAATCTCGGCCGAGAAATCAGTATCGCTCTCGTAAGACACGCGCCTCGGCTGTTCAGCGTAATCGTCGTCAGGCTCGTCCGTAACGTCTTGCGCCGGCGCGGCGGGAGCCAAAATGTCCAGTCCTGCCGCGGGATCGATCGCGGACACCGCCTCGGGCTCGGCAACGGCAGCGGCAACCGCGGCAGACTCATCATCCACGGCGACAACGGGCGCAGATGCAGTCACGACGGGGGCAGGCTCGGGCTCAAACGTCGGCTCCTCGCCTTCCTCGTAATCGAGCGTGCAGGACTCGGGAAGCATTCCGAGCGCACGGATGGCATCCGAACCAAAGCGGATGTTGCCGGCGGCATTGCGATAGAGCCTGGGCTCGGGCTCGGCCGCGACAGGCTCCTCCGCCGGCTCGGCAGTGGGAACCTCGTCATTGAACTCTTCGGCCTGGACAGCCTGATTCTGATCCTCGGGCACGATGGCGCCAATCAGCGTCTCGTCGGCAGACGCACCCTCAAAGCCCTCGATCTGCTCGTCGAAAGCCTCGCCCTGTTCGGGCTCGGTCTGAGCGTCGGGAGCAATCGGCTGACCGAACTCGTCCTCGGCGTAGGTAGGCTCTTCATACTCGATGGTGTTTCCGTAGTCGTTTTGCTGTTGGGCCGCGGCATACTCCGCTGCTGCGCGCGCCATCTCCTCGGCACGACGCTTCTGCTCCCCAAAATAGGTATCGAACGGAACATCGTCGGGAAACTCGTTTTCGCCCTGGAAGGGAGCAACGTTGTCCATAACGCCGAGCATAGCGGCGACAGAAGACTTGTTGCACACTGCGCCGGACGTATAGGGAAGCACAAAACGGTTAGAAATGATGTTTGCCGCGCTGGCGAGCGCAACGAGGGAAGCGAGGATCGCGACAATCCACAGCAGAACCTTGAGCGCGCCGGGGAGCGGCAGGATACGCAAGATGGCAACGGCAGCAGGGGCAACCGTGGCAACGGGCAACAGCTTGGCGATGAGCGCACGATACGAAGCATAGGGCTCGCGGGCGAGCAGCTCAGCACGGGGAGAGTCGTAGTGTGCGACAACGACCACCGGGCGGTTGCGCGGAGACGCGAGCGGGCCCGAGGCCTTGTGGTAGGCGATGACATTTTGGCTCACGCCCGTCTTGCCCAGGCGTGAAACCACGGGGTGGCCCGTGCGCTCGAGCACGTAAAGAACGGCGCCGACAATGGCCAGCAAGGTGCCGACCAAGCCGATGCCGCCGCCGATGCCCATCAGCAGGGCGCCGGCAAACGCAAGAATACCGGTAACGGCAAATGCCAACCTGCTGGGCGCCGGGGCATTGAACTCCTGAACTTCGGGATCAAAGCCGTGGTTGCGGAAGATCTGAGCGATATCCTCGGCAGCCAAGCGCTCTTCTTCGCTGCATGCCGGCGTGATGCCGGTGTTCTGCAGCAGGTGGTTAATATAGTTCTGGGTGTTCGCCATGTGCGCTCCACATCCATAATCCGACAAATAGGCCCAATGCATGCACATTAGAACCGTATATAGTCGAAAGTATACCCCGAGCGAGCGCAAACGACCGAATTCGGGCCATCTTAACGCCCCGAGCGGACAAGGATATAGCCTAATCTCCATATCGGACTAAAATCATGGCAGCAAACCACCTTCTCATGCGAGGACTCTATGACGGCAAGCGACGCGACCGCGACAATTAAAAAGGGGAATTCGGAGCCCAGTTTCGATAAAACGGCCCAGCGCATCCTCAATCTTTTCTTTGTGCTCAACAGCTCCCCCGAACCGCTGACGACCGAGCAGATCGTCTTGGATTCTGACCTGGGATATGGCTCGGGCAACATCGACTCGGATAAGCGCAAGTTTCGGCGCGATCGTGACAAACTGCTCGAGCGTGGCATCTTAATCAAGGAGGTTCGCCCCGCCGGTGCGCAGGAGACCGAGGAAAGCTCGTGGACAATCGACCGCGAGCACACGTTTGCGGCAGGCGGCCTCATCACCGCAGACGACGCCGATATCCTGCTCAACGCTATCGACCAGACAATAGCGGCCGGCTCATCCACTTTTGCCGCGCCGCTTGCCGATATTCGTTCCAAGATTGCCTACCTCACCGGCAGGACGACGGCGGACGAAGCACCGATCCGCCGCTCTCCCACCGTCGATGCGGTATGGAGCGCCTTTGCCGAGCGATGCGCGCTGCGATTTTTATATCAGAACGGACGCGGTGAGCAGAAAGAGCGTACCGTCTGCGTCTACGGCATGTTCGAGCGCGAGGGCGTTGCGTACTTCTGCGGCCTCGACAATGCCACCGACGACATCAGGACATTCCGCTGCGACCGTATCGTTCGCGCTTGGCGCCCCTCAAAGGCCTACGCTATCCCTGCGGACTTCAACCTCAGCGACTACCTGTTCTTTGAATTCGATTTTGCCGACCGCCCGCCCGTTGCGGCTACGTTCTCGTTCGCCCCGCAGACGCAGATCGATATGATCAACGGCCTCACGCGCGGGCGAGGTGAGCTCGCACACACCGATTCGGGATGGACTTGGACCGTTGACGTGCGCGATCTTGAAGCCGCCGCCTCATTTTGCATGGCCCACGCCATGGACGGCATGAGGCCCATGGCCCCCAAATCGCTCAAGCAGGCGTGGAACCACCTCATTGAAAGGACGGTGCACGAGCATGCCCGTGCGTAAACTCACCAGCGAGCAGAGGCTCTCGCGCGCCATCGACATCATGGAGGCCCTCTACGCCGCCGGCGAGAGCGGCATGACACGAGACGAGCTTTGCAGTCGCTTTGACATCACGGGGGCGTCGCTCGACGAGATTCTCGAGATCGTCTCGACGCTCGCGGACCGAGAATCGGGTGCGCGTATCATCTGCGAATGCCACGGCGAGCGCGTGGTCCTCACCGGTGACGCCGGGCGTGTACTACCGCTGCGCCTGAGTGACGCCGAGGGCGCTGTGCTCAACCACGAACTTGAATCGTTGGGGATCGAGCCCCAGGCGGCGGCTCGAATTCGACATGCTCTTCTACCCGAAGAGCTCGGCTATAACCAGCACGTCTCTGACACCGTCAACCACGGGTCGCACTGGCAGCAGCTGAGCTGCGCCATTCAGGACGGCGTTCGCTGTCGTATCTCGTATCGCTCGATGGACGATGCGCGGCCACGCGTGCGTCTGGTCGACCCCTTGCGCATTACAGCAAACGGCGACCAAACATATCTGATTGCCTGGGACATCGCGGTCGATGAGCAGCGCACCTATCGCATGGATAAAATCGAGGGACTCGCCTTGACGGAAGACTCCGTCGTGCCTCACGTACCGGACGTTGTATCCCTCCACGATTCCCTTGCCCGGACGCAGCGTAGCGCAAAGCTCTTGATACCATTCGATATGGCGGAGCATCTGGACTGGGCCGGCATCACCCTCATCGAGCGCAGCGGGACAGACATGGCAACGGTAACCGTACATTACGGCTCCGAGCGTTGGCTGCTGAGCCAGATAATCGCAGCGGGCGGAGCCATCCGCATCTTGGATGACCCCGCCCTGTCAAAGCGTCTGTGCGATATGGCAAAAACCCTCGTCTGTCCGCTTTAGCGCCGCCGCTCGTGGCGTGCACGCCACAGCTGTAGATAGTGCCCGATCTGCGCCGATTCGATGCGCTGGTAGGAGCTCGTGGGCAGCGACGTTAAGAACTTCTTGCCATAGCCCTTCGTCACCAGGCGAGGATCCGCCAAGATCAGCACACCGCTATCGGTCGACGAGCGAATCAAACGCCCCGCGGCCTGCTTAACCTCGAGCACCGCCTCGGGCAGCGAATAGCGCGCCCATGCGCGGTCTTCGCGCAGGTTGCGCTCGCACGAGAGCGGGTCCGTGGGGCTTGAGAACGGCAACTTGGGAATGATGACGCAGCGCAGCGTCTCGCCGCTGGCATCAAACCCCTCCCAGAAGGCCTTGAGCGCAAAAAGCGACGAGGTCGGTTCGTTGATAAACCGGTCGCGCAGGCGACGAGGAGATGAGTTGCGCTGCTGGCAGTTGAGCTCCAGACCCGCACGGGCCATCTTGGGCTCAACGCGGGCGTATAGGTCCTCCATGTCGCGCCGATTGGTGAACAACGTGAGCACCGATCCGCCCATGGCAAGATGGGCGTCGACCAGCACGCGCTCGAGCGCCGTAAGATAGCTCTCACGATCGCGCGGATCGGGGATATCGCCCGCAACGACTACAGCCATGTTCGAATCGAAGTCGTAGCTCGAGTCCAAGTGCAGCGATGAGGATGTTGAAGCACCGATGCGATCGAGGCCGACCGCATGGTTAAAGTGTTCAAAGCTTTTGGACACCGTCATGGTCGCCGAGGCAAAGATAGCCGTGTGAACCTCGGGCAGCCACTCGGTTGCCAAGGCCTCGCCAATGTCGATGCGCTCTGCGGTCATTGACTCTCCGCCGGCACGCAGCCTGCGATTGACCTGCAGCGAATACACGTAGTGTTCATCGGTACCATCAATGATGAGTTTTAGGTTCTCGGCCAGCTCATGCAGGCGGCGCGAGATATCACCCAGGTCGACAACAACCTCTGGCTTGTCGGCGGCGACGGCTTGCACCAGCGCGTCGACGCTCTTGTCAGCTTGTTCCAATGCGTCGATGCCAGTGTAGGCCGACTGTAAGAAATCATGCCAGTCGTCAGATTCGCGCAGCTCGGGGCCAATCCATAGATTGGCATTGTCATAGCCCCCACGGGCACGGCGACCGAGCTCGCGAACGCCATCGAACACGCCGGCGATCGCCATGCTCGCGCGCGCAACCGTCGACGTCGCCTTGGCGGTAAGGCCCAGATAGAGCGTAGAGCCCTCGGAGGTTGCCAAATCACGGGAAACCTGGCTTAGCGCGCCGGTGCTCGAGCCACCCAGACGCTCGAACAGGACGCGTGATTCGTCCGCCGACACCACACGCGCCCACTGACGGCGCGCCTCGCGCTCGATGGAATGGGCCTCGTCGATTACCCAATGACGAATCGGCGGCAAAATCCTGCCCTCGGCCGCGACGTTGCGGAACAGCAGGGAATGGTTGGTGACCACCACATCGGCATGCGCCGCACGACGGCGAGCGCCGTGGACCAAACATTTATCAGGGAAAAACGGGCAGAGGCGACGAGCACACTCGCGCGAGGCCGTCGTAAAGTCGGGACGGTTGACGCTGCGCCACCGAATGCCGAGCGAGTCAAGGTCGCCATCGGCTGATTGGCAGACGTACGCCATAATGACCGCGACCGCCGTGAGCGTGTCCGCCGGATCGCGCTTGGTGGTAATCTCGACCTGGCCGCGGCTCATGCGCTCGAGCTTGCGCAGGCACGGATAGTGGTCATACCCCTTGAGAGCGCAAAATGACAGACCACCGTCCAGTTGCTCCGCAAGTTTTGGCAGCTCATGGTACATGAGTTGGTCGGCAAGATTGTTCGATTTGGTCGCAATACCAACCGTGATGTTGTTACGGCGTGCTGCCTCGGCAAAAGGCACCAGATAGGCCATCGATTTGCCGACGCCTGTGCCTGCCTCAATTACTCGATGAGTGCCCGTGACCAGCGCATCGCGGACCTCGAGCGCCATCGCGATCTGCTCATCACGCGGCTCGTAGGTGGGATACATGCGATTGACCAGGCCACCTGGTGCATAGTCTGCCTCGATCTCCTCACGACTCGGCATCTTGAGAACCGGCAGCTCATCGGCGTCCACCCGATCGTCGGCGCGATCGGCCTTGAGAACGTCAGCACGAGCGGCGCTGAGAGAGAAGATGGAACCAGGGTTCTGCCCTGCCAAGAATGAGAAGATAGGACGATAGGACCAAGGCACGTCCGGATGCATGTCGGCTAGGCGCGCCATGAGGCCCTGGGGCAAGTCGGTGAGCGCCACGAGCAACACGCGCCATACGCCACACAGGGCGTCGACGTCGGCATTGGCACGGTGTGATACCGAGTCGCAGCCAAACAGATCGGCCATAAAAGACAGCTTGTGCGAGGCCAGGCGCGGAAGCGCGATGCGCGACAGCGCCAGCGAATCGATCCAAATATCGCTCACGTTGACGCCGCCTTTGACCGACTCGATAAACGAGCGGTCGAACATGGCGTTGTGTGCGATCACCGGGCAGCCACCGACAAAATCGGCGAGAGCGGCGACGGCCTCAACCGCCGACGGGGCATCTGCCACATCGGCATTTGTAATGCTCGTGAGCTCGGTAATCTCGGCGGGAATCAGCTGTTTGGGATGCACGAAGGTATCGAAGCGGTCGATGACCTCGCGGCCTGAAAGACGGGCCGCCGAGATCTCGATCAGCTCGTTGTCCTGCACCGAAAGACCCGTGGTCTCGGTATCGAGGATAATCACATCTTCCTCGATAAGGCCGAAGGACTGCGTTTTGGCGCGGTTGGCAAGCGTGGCATAGGAGTCGATGACAAACTGCGGCGTTCCTGACGAAACCGCGTCCTCGATTAGCATGCAATGCCCGCTCGACGAAGGCCCATACGGATCAGGCTGTCACAGACCTGCGGGAACGTCATGTCGTCGGTGTGGCGGATCTCATCCGGATACAGCGACGTATCGGTCATGCCGGGAATGGTATTGGTCTCGAGGATAACGGGGCCGTCCTCGCTCACAATAAAGTCGCTGCGCGAGATACCCAGGCAACCGAGGGCCTTGTGAGCGGCACAGGCAAGTTCCTGAGCGCGAGCGTAATTCTCGGGTGAAATCTGCGCCGGAATGCGATGGATATCCGTAGGGTCGACATACTTCACGTCCAGATCGTAGAACTCGCAGTCCTCGGGCTTACGAATCTCGACAATCGGCAGGGCGCGCACGTCATCTTCGCCGTATACGCCGACGGTGACCTCGGTACCCTCGATGCACTTCTCGACCAGCACTTTGTCGCCGTACTCAAACGCCTTGGCGATTGCCGCGGGCAGCTCGGAGGGCTCATGGACCAGGGAAATGCCATAGCTGGAACCGTTGACGGCCGGCTTCACAAAGCAGCGCTCGCCACAAACCTCGACGATATGATCGATATCGACTTCATCGCCCACCTCGAGCGCAAGGCCGGGGGCAATGGGAATGCCCGCCTTGGCGTATAGGAGCTTAGAGACCTCCTTGTCGGCACCGCAGGCGCTGGCAAGTACGCCCGAGGCCGTGTAGGGGATACCCAGGGTCTCCATGGCACCCTGCATGGCGCCATCCTCACCGCCGGCGCCGTGCATGGCGATAAATGCCACATCGAAACCGCCGGTCGCCATGGTTACCATAAAATCATCGGCAGCCGTGTCGATCAGCTCCACCGAAGTGTAGCCGGCCTCCTTCAAGGCAGCCACGACGTTCTTTCCCGAATTGAGCGAGATCTCGCGCTCAGCGGAATGACCGCCCGCCAAGACCGCTACGTGCATGTTCTCTAGGCTTTTACCCGGCATGGGCAGACTCCTCCTCTATAATTTCTGCAGCTGATACCATATTGTAGCGATACCCTCTACGTTTCCCCAAAATCGAAAGGCTTCCATGAATCCCAGGACTAAATCTCAGGACATTCGCGACTTGAGCCAAAACGATATTCGCGAGCTCGTGACCGAACTTGGCCAGCCCGCCTTCCGCGCGAAGCAGCTCATCGAATGGGTCTTCGAGAAGAACGTTTGTTCGTTTGACGGTATGACCAACCTCCCCAAGGCTTTCCGTGAGCAACTTAAAGAGGCTTTTGCCTTTGATACGCCGACTGAACTCACCAAGCAGGTTTCCAAAGATGGCTCGCGCAAGTATCTGCTCGAGTACCACGATGGCATTTCCGTCGAGACTGTCGGCATGCCCCGTCGTAACAAGCTTTCCGTCTGCGTTTCCACCCAGGCAGGCTGCGGCATGGGCTGCGCCTTTTGCGCTACCGGTCTCAACGGCCTCAAGCGCTCTCTGACCGCTCAAGAGATCGTCGACCAGGTGCTTCATGTATCCAACGACTTTGGCGAGCGTGCCACAAGCGTTGTCTTCATGGGCCAGGGCGAGCCGTTTGCCAACTACGACGAGGTTCTCAAGGCACTGCGTATCCTCAACGATCCCGATGGCATCGGTATCGGCGCTCGTCACCTCACCGTCTCTACCAGCGGCGTTATTCCCGGTATTCGCAAATTTGCCGATATCCCCGAGCAGTTCACTCTTGCCGTTTCCCTGCATTCCGCCATCCAGTCGACGCGCAATAAGCTCATGCCCGGTGTTAAGAAATACACGCTGCTTCGCCTTCACGAAGCGCTTCAGCTCTACACCGAGAAGACTGGCCGCCGCCCGACCTATGAGTATGCCATGATCGAAGGCGTCAACGATACGAATCCCGAGATGCAGGCGCTCTGCGACTTCTGCGAGGGAACGCTGTGCCACGTTAACCTGATTCAGCTTAACGACATCGAGGGCAGCCCGCTCAAGCCGTCGCCGATTCATAAGGTTGAGGATCTTCAGCGTCGTCTTGAGTCCCGTGGCATCGAGACCACGATTCGTAACTCCCGTGGTAACGATATTGACGCCGCTTGCGGACAGCTGAAGCAGCGCTTCAAAGTTCAGAAGAACGCATAGGGGAGTCGCACCCCAATACGTTTCATGTGAAACATCGAACGGCCCCGGTTGCAGGATATGCAACCGGGGACGTTTCATTTATCGACCTCAATTTTGGACCAACTGCTACCTTTCCCATTTTTTACGGACAAAATAAAGGGCCCTTGTCTCATGAATCAGACAAGGGCCCCTCAAAATATGCAGGGTAATTGTTAGGTACCTAATAGCCTACATTTTCCCATTGGTTGCTAACCCAACCTTGATTAATCTTGGGATTCTTCGTTACCTGAGCAGTACGCATGGCAACATCTTCTGTCATAACATCCATTTTCTTCTTTGAAGTATCGACGATATCTTGCGCGCTACGAAGCAAACGACCCCGAAGTTCATCGTCTGTCGCGATCTTATAGCCAGCAAAGGCACCAGCCGCGACAGTCGTCGCCAATGCAATCGCAGTTATAATCTTATTCCTCATCTTGGCCCCCTTGATCAAACTGAATCATTTCACCAAGAATACGAGAAAGCTCTTCTTCGTCTTTAAACTCAATTTCAATCTTATTCTTTCCACGCGAGCTCTTCACACGCACGTTGGTATTAAATACCTGGCGAAGCACACGGGCAGCCTTTTTAAAAGACTGAGGCGTTGCAGGCCTCGGCGTCTTAGGCGTCTCTCCGGCAGAAAACAATGAAGCAAGATTTTCTGTCGCTCTTACGGAAAGGCCCTCTGCAACAACCTTTTCTGCAAGTCGAATTCGAGCATCCTCATAGGGAACTGCAAGAATCGCACGTGCATGACCAGCAGTAAGTTTACCCTCAAAAATCATCTGCTGAACTACTTCGGGGAGATCGAGAAGGCGCAACGAATTTGTAATTGCAGAGCGTGACTTGCTTACTGCCTTCGACAATGCCTCCTGGGTCATACCGCTGGCATCAATGAGCTGGCGATAGCCCTTAGCCTCTTCGACGGGATTCAGATCAGAACGCTGAAGGTTTTCGATAAGAGCAAGAGCCAGCATCTCTTCATCATTAACATCTTTAATGATGACAGGCAGCTCCTCAAGACCAGCAAGCTTTGACGCCTGGTAACGACGCTCACCAGCGATAATCTCATAGCCGTTTCCATGCTTGCGAACCAAGAGCGGCTGCAAAACGCCATGCTCTTGGATTGACTCGCTCAACTCGCGAAGTTCAGTTTCATTAAACTGAATTCGCGGTTGATTAGGGTTGGGAACGATATCCTCAATAGGTAGTTTTGTTTCAGATGAGGCATTTGAAGCAGATGCAGCAGAACCACCGGTCTCATACTCAGCCTCTGAGACCAAAGCATTGAGTCCGCGTCCCAATCCACCACGTTTCTTTGCACTAGGCACGCTTGATCACCTCTTTTGCAAGGTTCATATACGCTTTTGCACCCTTGTTTTGAGGTGCATAGGTAATTACCGGTTCTCCAAAAGACGGAGCTTCAGAGATTTTAACCGTACGGGGAATCAGCGTCTTAAACGCCTTATCACCAAAGTACGATTGAACTTCCTCAACAACCTGATTCGACAAAGAAGTACGTGAGTCATACATGGTCATAAGCACACCATAGGTGTCTAAGCCCTTGTTCAGACGTGATTTGACCATCTTCATTGACTCAAGCAGCTTCGTAACGCCCTCGAGTGCGTAATACTCACACTGGATTGGAATCAAAACGCTATCTGCTGCGGTCAAGGCATTGATAGTAAGCAGGCCGAGCGAAGGAGGACAGTCAATGAAAATAAAATCGAACTCGTCCTGAATCGGCTCAAGCAAATCTTTGAGGCGGGTTTCACGAGCAATTGCGCTTACGAGCTCAATTTCGGCACCTGCAAGCTGAATCGTAGCTGGAATTACGAATACCTTTTTGCAATTTGTATCAAGAACAAGCGATTCTGCCGGCACATCATTCAACAATGCATCATAGATGCAGTGATCAAGGTCTTCTTTTTCAATTCCAAATCCACTGGTACTGTTTCCCTGCGGATCAAAATCGACAATCAGTGTCTTACGACCCTGCTCACCCAGTGCTGCTGCAAGGTTTACAGCCGTCGTTGACTTACCGACGCCGCCTTTTTGATTGATGATTGCAATGATACGCGTGTCTTTTGCGTTCTTAGAACGCTTAACGTCGCGAAATCCCACGGTCCCTCCTGGTGTGTATTAAAGCTGTCAAACGGAGGATGTTTCACGTGAAACATTCCGATTCGATATCAACCGCCATGTTTCACGTGAAACACTGCAAGTTGTTAGTATCCATTATGTTTCACGTGAAACATCTAGGCAAGCGGATTCTTCTTAGCCATGCCATTTGCACGAGGCAATGAAACGGATGCTGGATGACTCTTCTTGAGAACAATGAACTCCCTGTGGCCCAAGCCCTCAGGCAAATCGATTGCGTCATTAAGAAGCAAAGTGAAGCCGCAAATCTTAGCTGCCGACATGCCGGAAACTAGCTCCTCATCCGAAGGATTACCCTTGGTGATAACAAATAGACCTCCATCCTTGAGGAACGGAGCCGCATACTCAACAAGAATCGGTAGAGGGGCAAGTGCGCGGGCGGTTACGACAGAAAACTGCTTCTTATGGCTTCGAGCATATTCTTCAAGGCGATCATGAATCGCATGAGCA
Source organism: Collinsella sp. (assembly GCA_019425015.1). Lineage (GTDB taxonomy): Bacteria > Actinomycetota > Coriobacteriia > Coriobacteriales > Coriobacteriaceae > Collinsella. The sequence continues at coordinate 169,075 of JAHYYJ010000003.1, read as the reverse complement.
TGTTTCAACCCAAGAGCATGAACAAAAGAATTGACGGCATCAACCTTCTTACCAACAGAGTCAATATAAGTAGCTTTACGATGCGTGGTTATGGTTAACGGAATACCAGGGAAGCCCGCACCTGTCCCCATATCGAGCAAAGCTCCCTCAGGAGCCTTATTGATATAGGGGAGCAAAACAAGTGAGTCGAGGATATGAAGTACCGCAGCATCTTCTACGTTAAGAATACGGGTGAGATTAGTTGTCTTATTTGTTTCCAGAACCAAATCCAAATGCTGAATACATTTCCTCAGCTCAACATCAGATACGCTCAAGGAATACTCTTTGCAATAGGAAGTTAGACGAGTCAACATCTCGTCAGCTTGCTGATCAGTAAGTACTAACAACGAAAGCTCCTTTCTGACAAAAATCAGTGTATCGAGAACTTTTGACAAAAAAAGGGGACGTGGAAACCACGTCCCCTTAGCATAAGCTCGAGCAGATTATCGAGCAACAATCACCACATGGCGATCAGGGTCAGAACCCTCAGAATGAGTATCGACGGCGTCATTGCCACGAAGTGCAATGTGAACCAGTCGGCGCTCGTAGGCATTCATGGGCGGAAGCGAAACACTCTTATGAGTGCGGATGGCACGCTCGGCTGCAGACTGAGCCATGGAGGCAACCTTGTCCTGACGGCGGCTCTTGTATCCCTCGACGTCCACTACAACCGGATACCTAAAGCCAAGCTTGCGGCTCACTAGCAAAGAGAACATAACCTGAAGGGCATCAAGGGTGCGACCATGACGGCCAATGAGAACAGCAAGGTCGGGAGCCGTTACATCCAGAATCAGCTCACCCTCGTCGCCCTCATACTCATCGATAGGAGAGTTGGCGGCATCGAAGTGCGAAAGGATGGAACGCAGGATGGAAATCGCGACATCGGCAATGGTGTCGAGCTCCTCGTCGGTCAGCTCTTCACCGGCCTTGTAGCGCTGTGCAATCTCGGGATAATCGCCCGCGACCTGCGGGGCAACCTCCTCAAGCATATCCTCGATGATCTCTTCAGACATAACGTACTCCAAAAGTTAGGTACCTAAATAAGATTGATATCCCGCTACTTCTTCTTGTGCGGGCGCGGCTTCTTCTCGCGACGAGTGACCTCAACCTGCAGCGGCGCGTTCTTAAGGCGCTCCTCCTCATCGGCCTTCACCTTGTCGATGACCTTCTGCGTCACAAAAATCTGCTGGATAACCTGCCAAGCAGACGAGACGTCGTAGTACAGCAGAACACCAACGGGAAGGCTCCAGCCCATCCAAAGCATCATGACCGTCATGACAACGGCCATCATACGCATGCTCTGAGCCTGCTGGCCGGTCTGGTTGCGCGACATATAGAGCTGCGGAATCAGGGTCAGGACAGCGAACAGGATCAGGCAGACCAGCGCAGGCAGCGCGACCATAAAGCCATCGGCAAAGGAGGCACTCGGCGTGGTGGTCAGGTCGGGCAGAATATTAAAGAACGAGAACGCGCCGTCGTTAAAGTAGTCCGGCAGGTTACGCAGCAGCGTAAATAGGGCGAACAGGACAGGCATCTGAATCAACAGCGGCAGACAACCAGCCATCGGGTTGAACTTGTTCTCGCTGTAGAACTTCTGCATTTCCTCGGCCTGACGCTGGGGATCGTCGGCATAGCGCTCCTGGATCTCGAGCATCTTGGGCTGCAGCACCTGCATGCGTGCCGTCGACTTAGTCGACTTGAGCATAAGCGGCGTCAGTAGCAGACGGATGATGACCACCAGGATGATGATGGACAGGCCCCAGTCGACCGCAAAGGTCTGGATGAGCTTGAGCAGCTCGAAAAGGATGTTAACGATCCAATCCCACATGTAAGTTTTCCTCCGATAGCGAGTGCCCGCTAGGGCACAGGGTCATAACCGCCGACGTGCAGGGGATTGCAGCGAGCGATGCGCCTCACGGCAAGCCAGCAGCCTCTCAAAACACCGTACTTCTCAATCGCCTGGACGGCGTATTGCGAGCACGTTGGGTAATAAATGCAGGCGTCAGGCAATAAGGGCGAAATAACCTGTTGATATATGCGAATAGGAGCGATGGCAACACGTCGCAAAACGTGATTGCTCATCGCTCCTCCCCGGCAACGCCGGCGCGTTTCATAAGCGAACGCAATGCATTGTCCATCTCCTGAGGCGAAGAAACCCTCGTCTTGGGAGTTGCGAACAAGATGATGTCATAACCCGCAACGGGAAATCCACAGCTGCGGGCGGCCTCGCGCATCACACGCTTAGAACGGTTGCGCACGACAGCACAACCGAGCCGTTTAGCACCAACGAAGGCGACCCTTCCGGAGTCGCCTTCGCCAACCGATTCACATATGGTCATTCGAATCAGAGGGTGATTGAAACGACGCCCCTGACTGAACACATGCTCGAAATCTTGCCGAGACTTAATAGTCTTCATGCGAGATGTGTGTATCGCTGCTAGACAGTGAGACGCTTGCGGCCCTTGGCGCGACGACGGGCGAGCACGGCACGACCACCCTTAGTGGCCATACGGGCACGGAAGCCATGGGTCTTGGCACGCTTACGCTTATTAGGCTGATACGTACGCTTCATCTTAAGTTCCTCCTGCTGCATTTCGAGTGTCCGCGGGGGCGCGGACGCAGATATAGACACGTGAGCTTGAAGATTGTAGGGAAATCAATGTTCAAATGTCAAGAAATCAAAGGTAAAAGGTTGCGCAGTTCACACGGTTCCCCCATAAGCCGAGCTCGATTTAGCGGTGCATGGCAACTTTTCACGATATTTCATCGAGTTTTCAACAGGTCATGTTGGCAATGTTGAGAACTTTTCGTCCGTTTTCCAAAGTTTTCAACAGGTTTTGAAAAGTTGTCGAAAGATGAGAAACATTGCACGGTGAGCTACTATTTGTTCGAAACCTTTTGAAAGATTGCGAGCGGCATGTCTGACGACTTTTACACCATGGTCGATTCCGGAGACCCGGCACCCGACAACGAGCACATCACCGGCGTGCGCGAAGAGCGTGAGGAAGGCGAGCAGACGACCACGCAGGCGCCAAAAGCCATGTACGCCGCGCGCATCGCCGTCTATGACGATATGCTGTCGACACCGCGTGTGATCGTCATTGATCCGCAAGATGTCCGCACGTATTTGGAAGAGACGACCAACACCGTCTACCAGTGCATGAAAGAACAAGGTGGCCATATCTCGCTCATGGTCATCCGCGAGATTGTCGAAAACTTTATCCACGCGCACTTTGCCGAGCCCATCATCTCGATTCTGGACGGCGGAGACACCATCCGCTTCGCTGATCAAGGACCCGGCATCGACGACAAGGAGCGTGCTTTCGACTTTGGCGTTACCAGCGCAAACAGCAAGATGAAGCGCTACATCCGTGGAACCGGAGCAGGGTTTCCCATGGTGCAGGAGTATTTGGAAAACGCCGGCGGGGCCGTGTCCATCGAGGACAACATGGGCAACGGCACCGTGGTTACGGTAAGCCTGGACCCTAAACGCGTGCAGGAAATAGAGCGTGCCGGCGGACGCGGTGCTGCCGTGCGGCCCGAGACGGAGCAGCCCACATATCCCCTGCCGGGAGCTTTTGCGCAGCAGCCCATGGCAACGCAACAGATGCAGCCCCCCGTGGGACAGATGCAGCAGCCCGGAATGCTTCCTACACAAGAGCCCCAGGCGGCATCGATGTCGATGCCGCCAAACGCGCCAGAGGCCATGCCGCTGGCGGATCAGGATGCAACAGCAATGCAGCAGGCGACGGGGGCACCGGGTGGCCAGCAAATGGGCTATCAGCCGTACCAACAGGGATATCCATATCAGCAGATGCCGCCACTGGGGTATGGCCAGCAGTTCCCGCAGCAGTACCAGCAGGGATATCAGCAGCCGTACCAGCAGATGCCGCAGCAGCAGTACAACCCCTGGGCCCAGCAGATGACTCCGCAGCCTTACCAACAGTGGCCTCAAAGTTTTCAACAGCAAATGCCGCCGATGCAGAGTTCTCAACAACCAGCAGCTCAAATGATGTATCCTAATGCAGCAAATCAGTATGCGCAGCCACAACCGGACGTGTTCGTAAGCGATCGCGGCAACGCCGCGCTGGGCTATCTGGCGCAAAATCAAGCGTGCGGTGCTACCGATCTGGCGAGGGCGTTTGGAAACTCGGCCCCCACTTGGTCACGCACGCTCAATGACTTGGCGCAGGCCGGCTTGGTCATCAAGCATGGCCAGAAATACCATCTGACCGAACTCGGCGCCGCTCGCGTGCGAGCTCAGAGCTAAAGAACGGGAGAGACAGTGGACGAGGAAGCAAGCATCATCCTGGGGGATGCCATCGCCTTTTGCCAGCGCGACGGCCAAGATGCACGCCTCATCAACATGCTGGGGCAATCGCGCGCCATAAGCCTGACCGAAGATACGCTCACGATCGAGGCCCCCTCGCGCTTTGCCATCGCGCAGCTCAAAAAGCATCAGCCGACTATTGAGGCCTATCTGGAAGAAATCGCCTTTGCACCGATTGCGCTCGACATCGTGGCACCGCAAGGAGCCGTGGCGGAATCCGCTGCTGCGACGGCGCCCGCCGCGGCTCCCGCTGCCTCCCCGGCGGTGCCGGCCTCCGCAGGCGACGTGCCGACAATCGAGCACCAGCACGGCGATGTTTCCCGTGAAACCATGGCACCGTTGCCGACCGCGGCGGCGACGTCAACGAACGCACCCGTCACGCACATGCCTATCGCTCACGACGCAGCGGCGGGCGCGGATTCGGGCATTGCAATCAAGAACACGCTCTCGGCCGATGATTTTCGTCGCATGATGAACCAGATGAAGGGCGGAGCGCCGACTAAGTCCACGCAAGCTGCGACCCCCGCTTCACCCATGCCGGCACCGACCGTACCGGCCGAGCAGAATGCGGATGGAGCCCCGCTCGCCGCGAACTCAAAATTTACCTTTGAGAACTTTGTCTACGGCCCCGAGAACAGCCATGCCTATCGCTCGGCACTCAAGTTTGCCGCCCTCGCGGACGAGCGTGGCACGTGCACATCACTGTTCATCTACGGCAAATCGGGCCTGGGCAAGACGCACCTGCTGCTTGCCATCAAAAACGAGCTCGCCGAGAAGTCGCCCGAGATCAAGGTCAAGTATGCCAACTCCCAGGCATATCTGGACGACCTGATGACCGAGTTCGACCGCCAAAAGAAGAGCAACGCCCCTATCATGCAGGCATACCACGGCGTGGACGTGCTCATCATCGATGACATCCAAAACATCATCGGCAAGCGCGCGAGCGTGGACTACTTTTTCCAGCTCATGGACGAGTTCATCCGCAACAACAAGAAGGTCGTCATCGCGGCAGACCGCGCCCCCAAGGACCTGAGCATGGACGAGCGTCTGACCAGCCGCTTCAACGCCGGCATGCTCTGCTTGGTCGCAGAGCCCAGCTACGAGATGAAATACAAGATCTTGCAGCGCTATTACGAGAACACCATCGTCGCCGCTCCCGAGGCAGGCGACGACTCGCTGCTGGCGGCCTATGGGGGCGACGGCGGGCACCTGACCGACGAGCACTTTAAACACATGGCCGAGGTCTCGGGCACCAACATCCGCGAACTCGAGAGCTTCTGCGAGCGCTGCGCCGGCGAGGCGGGCGACCGCGAGCGCGAGGGCGGGGAGCTCACCTTTGACGATATCGACGCCATCGCCAGCCAGTACTTCGACACATCGGCCAAAAAGATCAACGTCCAGACGGTTCAGTCCGTCATCGAAGAGCAGTACGGCGTGACGCACGAGGAGCTCATCGGCCCGCGTCGCAACGCCAATATCGCCAAAGCACGCCATATCGCTATCTACCTAGCCATCGAGATGTGCGAGATGACGACCACGGCGGTGGGCGCCGAATTTGGCAACCGCAACCACTCGACCGTCAGCACGAGCTACAAAAAGGTCCAGAAGATGATCCAGGAAGACCGCACTGTCACCGAAGACCTCAAGTCGCTGCGCGATAAAATTACACTGCGCTCGTAGGGAAATAGAGACACCTGTTGAAAACTTGTCGAAACCACGGGCATAAGGTGTCTAAAACCCAACCCGCGGTGATGAAAAGTTTTGCGCAGGTTTTGAACGTGGAAAACCACCCCTGTTGCACACAGGTTGCTGTCGATTCTCTTTCTGGGTCTGACCTGCGTCTTTGGGAGTAATCAACAGTTTCGTCAGTGCTATTACTATTATTAAGATATTTATATCTATAGAAAGGTATTAAAAGATGAAGTTCACCGTCAGCCAGAGCTCGCTTACACAAGCCATCGGCGTCGTTATGAAGGGTGTCGCTTCGGCATCCACCCTCCCCATCCTGTCGGGCGTGCTCGTTAAGGCCCAAGACGGCATCTTGGAATTCCAGACCTCTAACTACACCATCTCGATCCGTCATCGCATCGCGGCGCATGTCGAAGAAGAGGGCGAGATGGTTATTCCCTGTAAGATGCTCTCCAATATCACCAAGACCCTCCCCGATGCCCCGGTCACCTTTGAGCTGTCCGAGCGCCAGGTGCTGATTGGTTGCGAGAAGAGCTCTTTCCGCCTGAACACGCTCGATGCCAATGACTTCCCCGAGTTTCCGGCCTATGCCATCGAGAGTGCCGTGGAGCTGCCGACCGATGTCTTGTCCGAAATGGTCGGCCGCGTGTGGCGCGTCACCTCGACCGACAAGGCTCGCCCCATCCTGGGCGGCGTGCACATGAAGGTCGAGAACAACACCGTACGCCTGGTAGCGACCGATTCCTTTCGCTTGGCCGTGTGCGATACGCAGGTCGAGACCTCGACCCTCGAGGGCTCCTTTGAGCTCAACGTTCCGGCTGACGCCTTTAACGACGCGCTGAACATCATGGCCAGCCAGGCGACCATCATGATCGGGGCTACCGACACCCAGGTCGTCTTCGAGGCCGGCAACACCACCTACGTGTCGCGCCGTATCGAGGGCGTGTACCCCAACTACAAGCAGCTCATCCCCGATTCGTGCGTGACGAGCGTCAAGATCGACGTCGCCGCCTTTAACGCCGCCCTCAAGCGCGTGGCCGTTATCGCGAGCGCCAACCCCGCCGTCAAGTTCGAGATCGATGTCGAGAACGGGCAGATGGGCCTGTCCTCCATTTCCAATGACCAGGACCTTGCGCAGGAGACGATCGATGTCGAGGCCGAGGGCGAGTCGGGTACCATCGCCTTCAACTACCATTACATCTTCGGCTGCCTCAATGCCCTGTCCAAGGAGAAGGAGATCACGCTGGAGCTCAAGAGCTACTCGCAGGCGGGCATCTTTAAGTCCTACGACAAGATCAACTACCTGTACCTGGTCATGCCGGTCCGCATCTAGCGCTGCGCCATGACCATGTTCGCCCGCGATCTTTCCGTCGCGCACTACCGCAGCTTCGATAGCTATCGCCTTGCCCTGGACGAGGGCGTGACGATACTTGCGGGACCCAACGCGGCGGGAAAGACCAATCTCATAGAGGCGCTGCAGCTGCTGACGAGCGGCGCCTCGTTTAGGCATCCGACCGCAGCCGAGCTCGTCCATGACGGCGTGGGCTCGTGCAAGATCGAGCTGAGGCTCGAGGGCGACGGCCGCGTGCTTGATATGGGATTGAGCGCGGAGGACGGTAAGCGCTCGTTTAGCCGCAACGGCAAGAGATGCTCTGCCGCTGGTGTGCGCGGGGTTCTGCCGAGCGTGCTGTTTTGCCCCGACCATCTGGACATGGTTAAGCGAGGCGCCAGTGTGCGCCGAGCCGCCCTCGATGACTTTGGCATGCAGCTGAGCGCACGCTATGCCGATCTTGCGAGCACCTATGGGCGCTGCGTGACCCAGCGTAACGCCTTGCTCAAGGAGACCTGGTGCTGCCGCGAGATGCTCGGCGCGTGGAACGATTCGATTGCCCGCGCGGGCTCGGCCCTGCTCGTGCACCGGTTGGCTCTGCTCGACCGGCTGGCGGGCCATGTGCACACTGCCTACGGGCAAGTAGCGTCAGGTGAGGCCGCCAACGTGACCTATGCGTCCACGCTGGGGGCTTTGCCCCAGGTCGAGGATCGCGAAGAGCTGAAGGGTTGGGCGTACGAGCGCATGCTGGCCGCCCTTGACGAGCATGCCGACGAGGAAATTCGCCGCGGCGTGACGTTGGTGGGACCGCATCGCGACGAGATTGAGTTTACCGTGGCGGGTCGCTCCGCCCGTTCATTTGCCAGCCAAGGACAGCAGCGCACGCTGGTGCTGTCCTGGAAGGTGGCCGAGGTTGCCGTGGCTCGCGATGTCCTGGGCACCGCCCCACTGCTGCTTTTGGACGACGTGATGAGCGAGCTCGACGGCGAGCGTCGCGGCGCTTTCCTGCGGCTGATTGGCGATGATATCCAGACGGTTATAACTACGACCAACCTGGGGTACTTTACCGATGACCTGCTTGATCGAGCCAAGGTGGTGAGCATGGGTGAGACGTGCTAATTACGAGCGCGAGAGCGAGACAGTCGCCTTCAGCGGGTTTTTGAACGCAGAGCGCCAGCGCATCCTGGCGGCTGCAACGCCTAAGCGCCGTGCGCAGATGGAGGCCGCCGAGGAGTCGCGCACGGTCTATCGCGCATGGAACGCGGTGTGCTCGGGCACGCGCGAGGGGCGGCATGTGACGGGACTGCGCTACCTGCCCGAGTCCAATGAGCTGCTGGTGTATCTCGACTCGCCCTCGTGGACGCAGGAAATGACGTTGTTGCGCGAGATCATCCGCGCGCGCATGGAGCGCGCCGGTGCGCATGTGGACGGCCTGGTGTTCAAAACCACCGCGCCCGGTCACACGCCGCCCGCCGCCAAGGAGCGCCTGCGCCCGGCGACGACCGAGCGCCCGCCGGCCCCGCACGCCGACCTAAGTGAGGCCGAGTGCACCGAGATCGAGCGCCAGGTGGCGCCCATCGAAGACCAAAAACTGCGCGAGGCCCTCGAGAATGCCATGAGAGCCAGTGCCGAGTGGGCCAAGGGCGTGCAAAGCAAAAAAGAGCCTTAAATCGCATCTGGTGGCCTTGTAGAGCCAAATACCCTCGGTCCCGAGGGTATTTTTTTACGATAAACTAGTAAGGCTGTACACATTTTCTTGACTGAAGGAGGACGTGTGGCAAACGAAAACGATTACGATGGCGGCGAGATTAAGATTCTCGAAGGTCTCGAGGCCGTTCGTAAGCGCCCGGGCATGTATATCGGCTCGACGAGCGCCAGCGGTCTGCATCACCTGGTGTGGGAGATCGTTGACAACTCCGTCGACGAGGCCATGGCCGGTTTCTGCACCGAGATCCAGGTGACGGTCCACGCCGACAACTCCATCACGGTCGTCGACAACGGGCGCGGCATCCCCGTCGACGAGCACCCTGTTAAAAAGATCCCGACGCTCGAGGTCGTTATGACGATCTTGCACGCCGGCGGTAAGTTCGATAACTCGGCCTATAAGGTCTCGGGCGGCCTGCACGGCGTAGGCATCTCCGTCGTCAACGCACTGTCCAAGCGCGTGGTCGTTCAGGTTCGTCGCGATGGCAACACCTACGAGATGGAGTTCTCGCGCGGCAAGACCGTCAAGAAGATGGAGGTCGTGGGCACCTCGGATTCGACGGGCACCACCGTCACCTTCTGGCCCGACGACGAGATCTTCGAGACCTGCATCTACGATTTCGATACGCTGCACAACCGTCTGCAGGAGACAGCGTTCCTCAATAAGAACCTCAAGATCGTGCTGACCGACGAGCGCGAGGCGACTCCCCACGTGGAGGAGTTTTGCTACGAGGGCGGCATCATCGACTTCGTCAAGTTCCTCAACGAGGGCAAGGACGTCCCCGAGGCCTTTAAGGAGCCCATCTACATCGAGGGCAAATCGGACCCGGATGCTCCCGTGGCCAAGATGGGCGAGGTCGAGGTTTCCCTGCAGTGGAATAGCGGCTACGGCGAGAACGTCATGTCGTTTGCCAACGACATCTACACTCCCGAGGGCGGCATGCACCTTGAGGGCTTCCGCACCGCCCTCACCCGCGTGATCAACGACTACGCGCGCAAACAGAACCTGCTCAAGGAAAAAGACGCCAACCTGACCGGCGACGATGTGCGCGAGGGCCTTTCGGCCGTTATCTCGGTCAAGCTGCCCGATCCGCAGTTTGAGGGGCAGACCAAGGCCAAGCTCGGTAGCTCCTATATGCGCGCGCTCACGCTCAAGATCGTGACCGACGGCCTCGCCGATTACTTGGAGGAGCATCCCAAGCCCGCCCGCGAGATCGTCAAGAAGGCGCAACAGGCCTGCAAGGCGCGCAACGCCGCCCGCAAGGCGCGCGAGGCGACCCGCCGCAAGAGCCTGCTCGAGACGGCGTCCCTGCCCGGTAAGCTCGCTGACTGCTCAGTGCGCGATGCCGAGCTGACCGAGCTCTTCATCGTAGAGGGCGACTCGGCAGGCGGTTCGGCCAAGGACGGCCGTCGCCGAGACATCCAGGCGATTCTGCCCCTGCGCGGCAAGATTCTGAACGTCGAACGCGTTGGTGACCATCGCGCGTTCTCGAGTGACACCATCCAGTCGCTGATTACCGCGATCGGCTGCGGCGTCACGACGAGTGCCGGCGACGGCGGCGACTTCGATATCACCAAGGCGCGCTACCACAAGATCATCATCATGACCGATGCAGACGTCGACGGTGCGCATATCCGCATCCTGCTGCTGACGTTCTTCTACAAGTACATGCGTCCGCTGATCGATGCCGGCTACGTCTATGTTGCCTGCCCGCCCATCTTTGGCATTAAGGTGCGCAACAAGATCCACTACGTGTATCCCAACGGCCGCCAGCCCGAAGACGAGATCCTGCGCGACACCATCCAGAGTCTGGGCCTGAACCCCGACGACAACGACGAGGACGGCAAGGCCAAGGACGGCAAGATCACCAAGAAGCGCAAGGGCTATACCGTCCAGCGCTACAAGGGCCTGGGCGAGATGGACCCCAAGCAGCTTGCCTCGACGACGATGGATCCCAAGACCCGCATCCTGCAACGCGTGTCGATCGAGGACGCCGTGGTGGCGGACCGCGCCGTGCGTGAGCTGATGGGTTCCGAGGTCGGCTATCGCCGCGAGTACATCGAGAAACACGCGCATGATGCACGCTTCTTAGACGCCTAACCTGCACGGCTTTCCCAGCCACCGCACCTTCGCCCTCAATCGTCGGTCGCGTACCCAAGTACGCTTCCCTCCTCTTTCGGGCGAATCTGCGGCACCTGGAAAAGCCGTCTCCGTGGTAGGGAACTAATGGACCACGCAAACCATGAGGAGGTAACGTGGCAGACGATATCAACAATAACGAGGGTATGGACGAGGCCGGCGATGCCGGTATGCCCGATGATCTGAAGCGCCTGCTTGCCCGTGCTGAGCAGGGCGAGGACGGCGACCCGGACGCCTATAACCCCGATGCCGATGATGATGAGGAAGAGGACGACGACGGTGAGCTCGAGGAGAGCTTTGGCGAAGTCGACCGTGGCGCCTCGGCCGGCGAGGATATCAACGGCGGCCAGCTCCAGATTTCGGAGTTTGGCCGCGAGATGAAGCAGTCGTTTATCGAGTATTCGATGTCGGTTATCACGGCGCGCGCCCTGCCGGACGTGCGCGACGGCTTAAAGCCGGTACACCGCCGTATCCTGTATGCGATGAACGAGAGCGGCATCTACCCCAACCGCCCACATAAGAAGTCGGCCTGGACGGTCGGCGAAGTTATCGGTAAGTACCACCCGCATGGCGACTCCGCGGTCTATGAGGCCATGGTCCGCCTGGCGCAGTGGTTCTCCATGCGCACGCCGCTCATCGACGGTCACGGCAACTTCGGTAACATCGACGGCGACGGCGCGGCGGCCATGCGTTACACCGAGAGCCGCCTGGCCAAGCCCGCCATGGAACTGCTGCGTGACTTGCAGAAGGATACCGTCGACTGGCAGCCCAACTACGACGAATCGCTCGCCGAGCCCGTGGCGCTGCCTGCGCGCTTCCCCAACCTGCTGGTCAACGGCAGCCAGGGCATCGCCGTCGGCATGGCCACCAACATCGCCCCGCATAACCTCACCGAGGCGATCGAGGCCACCTGCTACCTGATCGACAACCCCGACGCCACCGTCGACGAGCTCATGCAGATCATGCCCGGTCCGGACTTCCCCACCGGCGCCATCATCATGGGCAGCGCCGGCATTAAGCAGAGCTACGAGACCGGCCGCGGCTCCATTACCGTGCGCGCCAAGGCTCACGTGGAGTCCACCAAGACCGGCCGCAGCCGCCTGGTCTTTACCGAGATTCCCTACATGGTCAACAAGGGCACCCTGCAGGAGAAGATCGCCCAGCTCGTCAACGACAAGCGCATCGAGGGCATCTCGGATATGCGCGATGAGTCCAACCAGAAGGGCATCCGTCTGGTCATCGAGCTCAAGAAGGGCGTCATTCCGCAGGTCGTGCTCAACAACCTGTATAAGTACACCTCGCTGCAGACGACCTTTGGCGCCAACAACCTGGCGCTTGTCAACGGCGTTCCCAAATGCCTGAGTCTGCGCGAGATGCTGCAGCACTACATCGACCACCAGGTCGACGTCGTCACCCGCCGCACCCGCTTCGACCTCAAGAAGGCCCAGGCCCGCGCGCATATCCTTGAGGGCTACCTGATGGCCCTTGACCATATCGACGAGGTCATTAGCATTATCCGCTCCTCGCAGACCGACTCCGAGGCCAGTAGCCGCCTGATCGAGCGCTTTGGCTTTACGCCCGAGCAGACCACGGCCATCCTCGAGATGAAGCTGCGCCGCCTGACCGGCCTGGAGCGCGACAAGATCCAGGAAGAGTTGGACGGCCTGCGTCGCGCCATCGCCTACTATGAGGACTTGCTGGCGCATGAGGAGAAGATCCTGGGCGTCATCAAGGAAGAGATGCGCGAGATCTCCAAGAAGTTCGGCGACAAGCGCCGCACCGAGATCAGCCAGGTTGAGAAGGACCTGGATGTCGAGGACCTCATCGCCGACGAGGACATGGTCGTGACCATCACCCACACCGGCTACGTTAAGCGTATCCCGGTGGCTGCCTACCGTGCCCAGAAGCGCGGCGGCAAGGGCGTGTCGGGCGTCAACCTCAAAGAAGATGACGTTATCGACGAGATGTTCATCGCGTCCACGCACGAGTATGTGCTGTTCTTCTCGAGCAAGGGCAAGGTCTATCGCCTGAAGGTGCACGAACTGCCGGTGGGTACGCGCCAGGCGCGCGGTACCGCGATTGTCAACCTGCTGCCCTTCGAGGAGGGCGAGAAGATCGCGAGCGTCATCAGCTGCCGCGAGTTCCCTGCCGACGAGTACCTGATGTTTGCCACCAAGAGCGGCATGGTCAAGAAGACCGTAATGAGCGCATATGACCGCAGCCGCCGCGACGGCCTGATCGCTATCAACCTGCGTGACGACGACGCGCTGCTGAACGTGCGCCGCGTGCGCGAGGGCGACAAGATTATCCTGGCCACCACCGCGGGCAAGGCGATCATGTTCTCCGAGGAGCAGGTGCGCGCCACCGGCCGCGATACTAGCGGCGTTCGCGGTATCGGTATGAAGGACGGCGTGAGCGTTCTGGGCATGGAAGTCACTAACGGCAACGGCGATCTATTCGTCATCACCGAGCGCGGCTACGGCAAGCGCACGCCGGTCGCGGACTACCCGGAGCAGAATCGCGGCGGCCAGGGCGTCTACACCATCCAAATGACCGAGCGTAAGGGCAACCTCGCGGCCATGAAGACGGTGGGCCCGCAGCACGAGCTGTTCATCGTGACGGAGGGCGCGACGGTCATTCGCGTCAAGACCGACGAGATCAGCCAGACCGGCCGCGCCACCCAGGGCGTCAAGATGATGACCGTCGACGACAACGACCGCGTATGCGCTGTCGCCCGCATGACGGCCGCCAAGGAAAAGCCCGAAGGCGAAGCCACAGAAGACGGCTCTGCCCCCGAAGAAACCCCTGTCGATCTAGGCGACGGCAACGACATGCCAGAAGATCTCCTCGACGAGTAAGAGGCCCTAGCTGATAGAAAATATCAGACCCCATATATCGGCGGTCGGCGCACCTGCGCGCCGACCGCTTTTTTGACAAGCTTGGAGCCCCGTGTCAGACGGCTGGGCGAGATGGGTTAGGTTTGTCGCGAGTTCCGCACGCAAAGAAGGCCACTTAATGTGGCCTTCGTCTTGCGCAGGACTGTCCGAGCAGCAAACCTAACCCATCTCGCCCAGCCGTCTGACACACCCCTCAAAGATTTTCAAAAAAGTTGTTGACGCGCGCGTAACGACTCGTCTAATATATCCCTTGCGCGATGGACCTGTAGCTCAGTTGGTTAGAGCGTCCGGCTGATAACCGGGAGGTCACAAGTTCGAATCTTGTCAGGTCCACCACTTTCTTTCGCAATAAACACCCCAGCGAGAGCCGAGTCGCCGCTGGGGTGTTTATTACTGTCTCCGTGGGGGTTTAGCTCAGCTGGGAGAGCGCGGGCTTTGCAAGCCTGAGGTCAGGGGTTCGATCCCCCTAACCTCCACCATGATGGACCTGTAGCTCAGTTGGTTAGAGCGTCCGGCTGATAACCGGGAGGTCACAAGTTCGAATCTTGTCAGGTCCACCATCAAAACTGTGAAGAGCCTCGGGGCAATTGCCTCGGGGCTCTTTTCTTATCTACTGAAGGTAGTCAAAAAAGCCCCGTCCCAAATTAACTACTTTGATTTTGTGTGCTGTGCGAAAGTTTGGGTAGTATAGCTATTCAATGCGGCGGGCTGCCGTGTGTTAACCGCTACGTACCGGAGGTGTTCCATGGTTCGTGTCGACATAGAGACCATCGTCATGGCCGCCGGTCCCGTGCCATCGCTTATCGTGCTTCGCGAGCGCTGCAGCAAATCGGACTCGCCCGCGCCGCTGCGTTCCCTTTCCATTCAGACTGGTTCGTTTGAAGCTGCTGCCATCAGCCGCGGCATCGATAGCGGTCGCGTCGAGCGCCCGATTACCCATGACCTGTTGCTCGATACCGTTGACGCCTTGGGTGCCAAACTCGAGCGCATCGAGATCGTTCGTGCCGAGCCGCCGGTGTTCTACGCGACGATCGTCGTACTGGTCGATGGCGAGGAGTGCAAGATCGACGCCCGCCCCAGTGACGCCATTGCCCTTGCCGTGCGCAGCAATGCCCCCATGTTTGTGGAGGACGACATCATGAATCGCCTGGGCACTGTTTCCACCCACGCCGAGGATGTCGACGACGAGCAGGAGTTCGAGAAGTTCGACGAGTTCGTCCATACGCTCTCCCCCGATGACTTCTAAATGTCTGGCACGCGAGCGGAGAGGTCGCTGATGGGTACCCGCGTATCGGCTGAAGCGGCCGCCATCGCGCGTGAAGCCCAGATGCGCTCGGAGGCTTCTGAGGCGGCTCGCATTGCCTATGTGACGCAGGCCCGCACGCTTCGCGAGCGCCGCGGCTCGTTTATCAAGATGGTTGTCGTCTCCGTCCTTGTCGCGGCAATCTGTTCGCGCCTTCGTGGTACAGTTGGTGCGCTTGGGTTTTCGATTTCAACAGGCTTGGTAATCTGGGGTGTGGTCGATGCAGTAATGCTGACCAGCCAGATCAAGGTACTCGACAAGCGCGCGATGGATATGATGCGCGCCCGCGACGCTGCCGCCAAGATCGCTGCCGAGGCACAAGAACTGTAACGACGCCAGACTCGATGGGAAGGTCTAAAGATGGCACAGGATATGCAGGACGCCGGTAACGTCTCCGCCGAGCTCGACGCCATGGTGTGTGACCTGATTGGTGCGTTCTTGGACGACCTTGCCGCCGGCGAGAATCCGGGTGTAGTTGTGGCGATCGAGGACGCTGCTTCCAACCGTTATCTGGCGGCGCTCGATGAGGATGGCGAGGAGGCGTGCCTCGAGGCGGCCACCAACTTTATCTCCGAGCACAAGATGGGTCTTAAGGACGAGGGCCTGGGCCGCATCGCCCGCTATGCCATCGGCTACACCGGTTGTGTCGAAATTGACGGCGGCTATCACGACGCCCTGCTCGTGAGCTTCTTCGAAACCACGCTCGAGAGCGGTTTTTCGGCATACGTGCTGTATGAGGGCATGGGTGCCGGCGATGGTTTTATGTGGAGCGACCCTGAACCTGCAGGTGAGGAAACCCCTCTTATCTAAAATCGCTAAAATAAACGAGTTTTCGGTAAAAGGCTCAATATTCCCGCTGAGCGTTGTATCGCTGGGCGGGCCGCATACGCGTGCCGTTTGTATATGGATAGAAGATAGGGGAACTACATGCGCGTAGACAATCTGAGGAACATCGCCATCATCGCCCACGTCGACCACGGCAAGACGACGATGGTCGACAAGCTCCTGCGTGCCACGGACGCCTTCCGTGCCAACCAGCAGGTCGAGGACCGCGTCCTGGACTCCAACGACCAGGAGCGCGAGCGCGGCATTACGATTCTCGCCAAGAACATCTCTATCGAGTACAAGGACGTCAAGATCAACGTCATCGACACCCCGGGCCACGCCGACTTTGGCGGCGAGGTCGAGCGCGTGCTGCGTATGGCCGACGGCGCCCTGCTGCTGGTTGACGCTTTTGAGGGCCCCATGCCCCAGACCCGCTTCGTGCTGCGTCACGCTATCGACACCGGCCTCAAGATCATGATCGTCATCAACAAGATCGATCGTCCGGGCGCCAACCCCGAGAAGGCCTACAACGACTGCCTGGACCTTATGGCCGACCTGGGTGCCACCGACGACCAGCTCGAGTTCGCCATGGAGCACGTGGTCTACGCCAGCGCCATGAACGGCTTTGCCCGTCTTGACCCCAACGACGGCAACATGGACATGTATCCGCTGCTTGATATGATCATCGACGACATGCCCGCCCCCGAGGTTGACGAGAA
This sequence comes from Collinsella sp., assembly GCA_019425015.1. GTDB lineage: Bacteria > Actinomycetota > Coriobacteriia > Coriobacteriales > Coriobacteriaceae > Collinsella. The sequence goes on along the minus strand of JAHYYJ010000003.1, from coordinate 152,099 downwards.
CGCCCCGCTGGCCATGCAGTGCGTGACCATCGACCACTCCAACTTTGTCGGCCGCATCGGCATCGGTCGCGTGTATTCCGGCGCCATTCACCAGGGCGATCAGATCCTGGTTGTCAAGAACGACGGCTCCAGCGCAACTGCTACCGTCAAGCAGCTCTTTACCTTCGACTACCTGGGCCGCACCGAGTGCCAGGTAGTCGGCGCCGGCGACATTGCCGCCGTTGTCGGTATTGACCGCACCGATATCGGCGATGTCTACACCGACCCCGAGAACCCCGTTGAGCTCGAGCCCATCGAGATCGACCCGCCGACTCTGTCCATCGTCTTTGAGGCTTCGACCTCCCCGCTCGTCGGTCGCGACGGCGACATCGTGGGCGCCCGTCAGCTCAAGGAGCGCCTGTTCAACGAGGCCGAGAACAACGTGACCATGAAGATCGAGGAGCTCGAGGACAAGAGCGGCGTCGAGGTCTCGGGCCGCGGCATCCTGCACCTGTCCGTCCTGATGGAGTCCATGCGCCGCGAGGGCTTTGAGTTCCAGGTCGGCCGTCCCCGCGTTCTGTTTAAGAAGGACGAGAACGGCAACAAGATGGAGCCCGTCGAGCAGGCCGTCGTCGAGTGCCCGGACGAGTACTCGGGCAAGGTCGTTGAGGTCTTCGGTACCTCCGGCGGTATCATGACGAGCATGGATACCTCGGGCATCGTGACGCACCTCGAGTTCAAGATCCCAACGCGCGGCATCATGGGTCTTAAGAACCGCATCATGAACGTCACCCACGGCGAGGGTGTGTTCTACCACACCTTCCTGGAGTACGGTCCCTACGCCGGCGAGATCGGCAACCGTCAGAACGGCGCCATGATCTCCATGACCACCGAGAAGGCGGTTGCCTACGCCCTGGGCACGCTGCAGGAGCGCGGCCAGCTGTTTGTTGAGCCGGGCACCGAGTGCTACGAGGGCATGATCGTGGGCGAGCGCAGCAAGGCTGGCGACATGGTCGTCAACATCGCCCGTACCAAGAACCTGGGCAACCAGCGTTCCTCGACCTCCGATATCTCCGTCCAGCTGGTGCCGCCTCGCACCTTCTCGCTGGAGGAGGCGCTGGAGTACATCGCTGATGACGAGCTGGTCGAGATCACTCCCAAGAACATCCGCCTGCGCAAGCGTCTGCTCAACGCCACCGACCGCAAGAAGGCCGCCGTTCGCGCCGGTCAGGTCAACAAATAAGCGCTGGGCTTTATAGCGACTAACAAGAAAGGGCGTCGACCGCAATGGTCGGCGCCCTTTTTGGTCCAAGGGGAACAGGTTCGTTTGCACCACCACAAAGGTGCCTGTCCCCCTTGTGGTGGTTGGCGGCTAAGCGGTGGGGAGTTCCGGCGTATTAGCCGGCTGTTGCGACTTGAGGTGGGCGTTGCGCCAGATGATCTGGATAACGTAGCCGAGCGTGAAGACAAAGGCCACGCCGCTGATGAAATCGCCTACGAGGGGGATTGCCGTAAGCACGCCCGCGGCGATACCGCCCACGGCTGCCATGGCGTAGCGGTTCTGGTTGTGTCCGACCATGCGGGCGATTGCGCACCCCGCAAAGGCACTCGACACCAATGCGATGCCGATAACGCCGCACAAGAGGGCTCCGGCAAGCGACAGGCCAGCGATAGAGATAATCAGCAGTAGGACGGCGGGGGCGACAGCAATCGTACCCAGAAGACCGCTCACCCACAGGGGCGCGGGATGCTGGTGGAGCATACCGGCGGCGCTGGCAGTCGCACGCGGAAAGACGAGCTCGAGCAGCAGAGCGACAAAGCAGGTCGAGAGTGCCGCGGCGACGATGCCGCCGATGACATCGTTAACGGTGGAAGTATCCTCGTTTTCGGTGCGGTCGATCTTGAGGGCACCGACCTCGGCTCCCGCGGCGCGCTCGGGGTCCTCGGAGACGTGCGCGTTCACGGTGCCGGTGATGTGGGCGTTCTTGCCCAGGATGAGCTTATCGGCCCAAACCTCGACATCGCCCTCGACGGTGCCATCGATGGTCACCGTATCGCCCGCGAGCGCTGCCGACTTGGTAGAGCCGCGCAGGGCAACCGTCTCGCCTATCGCATAGAAACAGTTGGCGGTGCTGTCGGAATTGAGCACGACATGCTGGCCGGCAACGGTCACGCTGCCATCAACCGTAGTCTTGGCAATGTCGATGGTGCGCGCCGCCAAGCGGACGGCGCCGCCCACCGTGCAGTCGCGGATGGAGAGGCTCTCGCCTGCTGCAATTATGTCGCGGCCGATGGACGCATCGTCCAAGTTGAGGGCCTGACCTGCCCGGTACAGGTCACCTTCGACGCCGGACGAATTGGCGTCATTGTCGGTCGCAAGTACGTTGCCTGCGGTGTCTGTGCCGGCGAACGACGCCGTGGGAAGTGCGGTGACCGCTAGGGCGACGAGCGCGAATAGGATCGTGATGCGGACCCACGCTTTACGGCGCTGGGTCGACGGGAATTGATTACAGGGCATAGTGAATCCTTCGTCAGATGCTCGACATACACCTAACAGGGTACCCAACGCGTGGGCGCTCTAAAAGAACCTCTCGGTTGCATTTCGAAGGGTCGTGCCGTGCTGTTTACTTTTTACGGTGCAAGAAGCGCGCGATATCTTCTTCGGTGGGGCTTTTGATGTCAAAGCGCAGCGAGAGCCAGCGCAGACCCATGGTCACGACAACGCATACGACCAGCGCGGCGACATTGCTCATAATGCCGCTCATAACGAGACACACATAGCTTGTCGATCCGGCGATGGCGGCGATGGCATAAAAGTTAGTACGTTGGAAAATGCCCGGAACCACGCCCATAAAGCCATCGCGCAACATGCCGCCGCCCACCGCGGTGAAAAAGCCCATCATGATGCACACCGCCGGTGCAAAGCCGTAGACCAGCGCCTTGTCTGCTCCAGTGGCGGCGTAGATGCCGACCGAGATGATGTCGAGCAGGGGAATGAGTTTTTCGGGCTTGTCGACGATTGCCGGGAAAATATAGATGATGGCTGCCGTGGCAATGGAAAGCGGCAGCGCCATTGGCTGGTTGAGGATGTAGACGTTGCCCACCTGCAGCGTCATGTCGCGTAAAAGACCGCCGCCCAAGCCACAGACCACGGCGAGCGCAACTGCACCCACCAGGTCGAGTTTGTGCTCGCGCGCGACCAACACGCCCGAGATTGAAGCCGCGACGACGGCGAACATTTCGAGCCAAAACGGGATGGCGACCATGGCATCCGTGGCGTGTGAGGTAACGGTCATAGCGGCGACGACGGGCAAGATGGGGTCCTTTGGATTACGGATTTGGACAATGCCCGTACATAGTACATGTTCGGCGCCGATTGCGACCCTATTGCTCGGCAAACGGTCAGGACTGGATGCGGGCGTAGGTTCCATGTTTGGGGATCTGGGTCGATGCTGAACGCGATGGGGGCGTGGTTGAATAGGAGGGATGTCTAAGTTTTGAGCAGCGCTCAAAATTTATCCGGTCGGCTTACGCCGACCGCGCTGCGCTAAAAACGCGCCACTGGCGCGTTTTCTTTACGCTTTGCGCCCTGGCGGGTTCGAATCCCTCCTCCTCCGCCGTATTTGCTTGTAAGGGACTCTAAACAAAAAAGCCCCCGTTTTCGGGAGCTTTCTCAACCAAAATGGCGGAGGAGGAGGGATTCGAACCCTCGTGACCTTATACAGGCCAAACGGTTTTCGAGACCGCCGCATTCAACCACTCTGCCACCCCTCCGCGTGGGGTAAAAACAAAGCAGGCTCGAAGGCCTGCTTTGGAATTAACTGGCGGAGAGTCAGGGATTTGAACCCTGGAGACGCTTTTGACGCCTACACGATTTCCAATCGTGCTCCTTCGGCCACTCGGACAACTCTCCGTTAAATGCGAAAGTCAGTATACACGAGGAACCGCAAAGTGCAAACAGAAAAGTTGGCATTTTTTAAAACGCTTGGCCGCGCTTGTCGTTGCAGTGGGGTTTGAGGTGCCAAAAAACGGCTTCCGACCAGCGGGGTTGATTAACTCAATTGTTCAAAAGGGGTATTCATAAGCGACTTGGCAATGAATTTAAAAATCTTTGGGTGGCGCTGTGGACCACTGGTATGCATTTTGCGACCACAGCCTTGTGCCCGTTGACCTGTGGCTTGGCTCAGCTTGTCCCCGCGGCGTCGTATCTTGTCCACAAATCCGTCAAGCACTTGGTCAGCATTTGGTTGGAAGACGCATGAAACGTCGTGCGAGTATGGGCATATGTGGAGGTCATGAGGTTGTAGCTGCATATTCTTGCGGCCTAGGAGGTTGAAAGATATTATTACCAAGTCTTTTCCTGCTTCAGGCGCACCTTCACGACCTGAAGCCACATTTGCCCAGAGGAGGTGACAATATGAAGGCTTATGAACTGCTGTTCTTTGTTGACCCGTCGCTCGACCCCGAGACTCGTCTCGCTGTTATGAAGCGTATCGATACCACGATCGCTGAGGGCGCTGGCAAGGTCGACTCCGTTGACGACTGGGGCAAGCGCAAGCTCGCCTACGAGATCAACGACCTCACCGATGGTGACTACACCCTCATCAACTTCCACGCAGATCCTACCCAGATCGCCGAGCTTGATCGCGTCCTGCGCATCACCGACGCTGTGGTCCGCCACATGATCGTCCGTCGCGACGACCAGGAGTAAGACTGTCGTTTTGGACTGGGCTTGTGCCCCAAGAGGAAGTAGTGAGTTATGAGCATCAATCGAGTGAACATCACCGGTAACCTCACCCGCGATCCCGAGCTGCGCGCCACCGCCGGCGGAACCCAGGTTCTGTCCTTTGGCGTCGCCGTGAACGATCGTCGCCGCAACGCGCAGACTGGCGAGTGGGAGGACTATCCCAACTTTGTCGACTGCACCATGTTCGGCACCCGCGCCGAGGCCGTGAGCCGTTTCCTGGCAAAGGGAAACAAGGTCGCGATCGAGGGCAAGCTGCGCTACAGCTCTTGGGAGCGCGACGGCCAGCGCCGGAGCAAGCTTGAGGTCATCGTCGATGAGATCGAGTTTATGAGCTCCCGTGGTGGCCAGGGTGGCTACGACCAGGGCGGTTACGCCCCCGCAGCTCCCGCGCCCGCAGCACGTCCTGCCGCACCGGTGGCTACGCCGCCCGCGGTCGACGTCTACGATGAGGACATCCCGTTCTAAGGGTTGTTCACCTATTTTTGAGTGAGAGGCGGCTTCGGTTCGCCGAAGTTGCCAAACGAAAGGTATTTTGACATGGCTAATGATTATTCTGCACGTCAGCCGCGTCGTAAGTACTGCCAGTTCTGCAAGGAGAACACTGAGTTCATCGACTATAAGGACACTCAGCTTCTCCGTAAGTACATGACCGACCGTGGCAAGATTAAGCCCCGTCGCGTCACTGGCGCTTGCACGCAGCATCAGCATGACATCGCCAACGCCATCAAGCGCGCCCGCGAGATGGCTCTCCTGCCGTACACCGTCCCCGTGGTTTCCTCTCGTGGCAACCGCGACCGCGGCTAAGAAGGGAGACGCATCATGAAGGTTATTCTTCTCGATGAGATCAAGGGCAAGGGCGGCGAGGGTGACGTCGTAGAGGTCGCTCAGGGTTACGCTGAGAACTTCCTGTTCCCCAAGAAGCTCGCTGTTGCCGCCACCAAGGGCAACCTCAAGCAGCTTGACGAGCGTCGCAACAACATCGCCAAGCGCGAGGCCGTCCGTCTGGCTACCGCCAACGAGACCAAGGCTGCCTTCGAGGGCAAGACGGTCACCGTTGACGTCAAGGTCGGCGACGAGGGCATCCTCTTTGGCTCCGTTACCGCCGCTATGATCGCTGACGCCATCAAGGCTCAGCTCGGTATGGACATCGACCGCAAGCGCGTCGAGCTCGGTAAGCCCATCAAGGTTGCCGGTGCCCACACCGTTGCCATCTCGCTGTACCGCGAGATCAAGGCCGAGGTTGTCGTTCTCGTCGGCGTTACCGCCGAGGAGCTCGCTGCCGAGGCTGAGGTCGAGGAGGCCGCTGAGGTCGCCGAGGCCGAGACCGCCGAGGTCGAGACTGAGGCTGCTGCCGAGTAGCATTTGCTGCAACGCAACAATCTTGTTCTAAGAAGGGCGCTCTGGGAAACCAGGGCGCCCTTTTGTTTTTTGCGCTGAGTGAGTGTCATGGTGAACGTTGCGTCGAAGTCCTATATACAGGACCGTTCATCCGTTTGGTTCGGTGATGATTGGCGGCGCGCGGCGCGTTTTGGGACCGTGGCTGATACTATGGATGCTCGCAAGCGATATGAATGAGGATGCTCATGGCATATGACGATAGGGAGACCGGGCTGACGGTTGAGGACCGCGGCTCCAAGTTGGGTCTTCCCCAAAACCAAGATGCAGAGGCCAATGTACTGGCCGCTATGCTGCTATCGCCCGAGGTGGTCGAAGAGGCCCAGGTCGAGCTGCAGCCCGATGACTTCTACCGGCCCATTCATAAGACCATCTATACCGCGATGGTCGATATGTACAACAGCCGCATTCCCATCGACTCCATCTCGCTGATCGATTACCTGCGAAGCATCAACAAGCTTGATGCCGTGGGCGGCGAGGCCTACATTTTGGAGTTGATGGGTCAGACCCTGTCGCTCGTCAACTGGCAGCACCATGCCGCTATCGTTCGCCGCGATTCGATGCTGCGTGAGCTGATCGGCGCCACCAACGAGATCAACGCGCTGGCCTATAACGCTCCCACCGATACCAAAGAGGTCGTGGAGCTGGCCGAGAGCAAGTTGCTCAAGGTCACGGCGCGCGAGGTCAAGTCGAGCTACAAGACGCTGACCGAGTTTATGGTCGAGGCCTATAACGAGGCCGAGGAAGTGTGCCAGGCAGGCGGCCAGGCTGCGGGCGTGCCCACGGGCTTCCCGTCGCTCGACCGCATGCTCATGGGTTTTCGCGAGGGCCAGCTCATCATCATCGGCGCCCGCCCTGCTGTGGGTAAGACGTCGTTCGCCCTGAATCTGGCGCTCAACGCTGCCGCGGCCGGTTATACCGTCGGCTTCTTCTCGCTGGAGATGTCGGGCAAGGAAATTGCCCAGCGTCTGATTTGCGCCTACGCCATGATTTCGATCAGTGACTTCCGCATGGGCCGCATTAGCCCCGAGCAGTGGGCCAATATCAACGAGGCCACGCAGACCTTGTCCAAGCTCGATATTCTGATTGACGATACGCCCGGCACCACAGTGACCGAGATTCGCGCCAAGAGCCGCCGCATGCTCCACAACAAGGAGAAGGCCATCATCATCCTGGACTACCTGCAGCTGGTGAGTCCTCCGCCGGGACGCCGCTCAGAGAGCCGTACCGTCGAGGTCTCCGAGATGTCGCGTGGTCTGAAGATCATGGCCAAGGAACTCAAGATCCCGCTCATCGCGCTGTCGCAGCTCTCGCGTCAGGTCGAATCCCGTACCGGCAAGCGCCCGCAGCTTTCCGACCTTCGTGAATCGGGCTCCATCGAGCAGGACGCCGATATCGTTATGTTCTTGGACCGCTCCGCCGACGAGGCCGAAGCCTCGCGCGACGATCGACCCGACGAGGGCGTTACGCGTATCGTCGTGGCCAAGAACCGTTCGGGCCCGATCGGCGACGTCGACCTGATGTTCCTGCCGGCATCCACCAAGTTCTATGAGCTTGATGGGGCACATGCCGAGGAGTAGGACAGGCGCCCGTTGCACGGGTATACTGGGAATGTTTTGTGCTTCTGCGTGCCGGCGTGGCGCGTAGACAGTCCATGAATGTAAGGAGTAAACATGCCGTCAACCGTTTTGGTCGGTGCCCAGTGGGGCGATGAGGGCAAGGGTAAGATTTGCGACCTGGTCGCCGGCGACTTCGATGCCGTCGTGCGCTACTCGGGCGGCAACAACGCCGGTCACACCATCGTCGTCAACGGCAAGAAGTACGGCCTGCACCAGGTGCCCTCCGGCATCATGTATTCCGACCACGTGTCGGTGATCGGTAACGGCTGCGTCGTCAACCCCAAGGTTGTCCTTGAGGAGATCGACATGTTCGAGGCCGACGGCATCACCACCAAGAAACTCAAGATTAGCGGCAACGCGCATGTCATCATGCCGTACCACATCGATCTGGATGGCGCCTTTGAGCAGAAGCTCGGCAAGAAGAACATCGGTACCACCAAGCGCGGTATCGGTCCGTGCTATCAGGACAAGATGGCCCGCATCGGCCTGCGCATGCAGGACATGCTGGACGAGGCACTGTTCCGCGACAAGCTGGAGACCGCTCTCGCCCGCGTGAACCCTGAGCTCGAGCTCATCTACAACCTGCCCACCTACACCGTGGACCAGATTTGCGACGAGTACCTGCCGATGGCCGAGCGCCTGCGCCCCTACATCACCGAGACGAGCCTGCTGCTCAACAACATGATCGATGAGGGCAAGGACCTGCTGTTTGAGGGCGCCCAGGCGACGCTGCTCGACATCGACCACGGCACCTATCCGTACGTGACGTCTTCTAACTGCACCGCCGGCGGCGCCATCACCGGTTCCGGCGTGGGCATGAAGAACGTCGACCGCGTGCTGGGCGTCATGAAGGCCTACATCACCCGCGTCGGTTCGGGCCCCATGCCCACCGAGCTTTCCTATGAGTCCGAGGCCGGCCACACGCTGACCGAGGAGGGCTATGAGTACGGCGTGACCACCGGTCGCCGTCGTCGTTGCGGCTGGTTTGACGGCCCTATCGCCAACTATGCCTCGCGCGTCAACGGCCTCACCGACATCGCCGTGACCAAGCTTGACGTGCTTTCGGCTTTCGACACCATCAAGGTGTGCGTGGCCTACGACGTCGATGGCGAGCGCTACACCAGCGTGCCCGAGCATCAGGTGCGCTTTGAGCATGCCAAGCCCATCTACGAGGAGCTCCCCGGCTGGAAGTGCGACATCACCGGTTGCCGCAGCTTTGATGAGCTGCCGCAAGAGGCTCAGGACTACGTGGCGTTTATCGAGGGTCTGGCACACACCCGCGTGACGTTTATTGGCGTTGGCGCTGGTCGCGAGCAGATCATCAACCGATTCTGGAAGTAATCGGGACTATTTGGTTATTGCGATATACCCCTTTGCAGCCCGGACGGGCGGCCGAGGGGTATATTTGCTTGCAAAGGGCTCGCGCGGAGCGGGCCATTCATCCATAGAGGAGGCACCCTTGAAGGCGGACACTCAAACCATCGACATCCTGTTGTTGGGCAGCGGCGGCCGTGAGCATGCTTTGGCAGCTAAGCTCGCAGCATCACCGCGCGCCGGCAAGCTCTACATCGCGCCGGGCAACGGCGGCACCGCGAGCTGCGGCGAGAACGTTGTTCTCTACGACTGCGATCCTGCGGCCGTGGCGGCGTTTGCGCAGAGCCACGGATGCGGACTCGTGGTAATTGGCCCCGAGGCTCCGCTCGTGGCGGGCGTGGCCGACGCCGTGCGCGCGGCGGGTATTCCCTGCTTTGGCCCGGGTGCCGAGGGCGCCCAGATGGAGGGCTCCAAGCTGTTCTCCAAGCAGCTCATGGAGCGTGCGGGCATTCCGACGGCAGCCTATGGTTCGTTTACCGACGAGGCTTCGGCTCTCGCCTACGTGCGCGAGCAGGGCGCTCCGCTGGTCGTGAAGGCCGACGGCCTTGCCGCGGGCAAGGGCGTTATCGTGGCGACCGAACTTGAGCAGGCCGAGGAGGCCGTGCGCGAGTGCTTTGGCGGCACCTTTGGCGATGCCGGCAACACCGTGGTTATCGAGGAGATGCTCGTTGGTCCCGAGTGCTCACTGCTCGCCTTTACCGACGGCAAGACCGTGCGCCCCATGGCCACCTCGCAGGACCACAAGCGCGCCCTCGAGGGCGACAAGGGCCCCAACACCGGCGGCATGGGCGTCTACAGCCCGGTGCCCATCGTGACCGACGAGGAGCACGCCACCATGGTGGCGGTCATGGAGCAGACCGTTGCCGAGCTTGCTGCCGAGGGCATCGACTACCGCGGCTGCCTGTATGGCGGCTTTATGCTCACGCCTGCCGGCCCCAAGGTGCTGGAGTTCAATGCCCGCTTTGGCGACCCCGAGACGCAGGTCGTGCTGCCGCGCCTTAAGAACGACCTGGTTGAGGTCATGCTCGCCTGCGCCAACTGCGAGCTCGATCAGATTGAGCTCGACTGGCGTGACGAGTGGGCCGTGGCCGTTGTCCTGACGAGCGCGGGCTATCCCGGCAGCTACGAGAAGGGCAAGGTCATCACTGGTATTGAGGATGCCGAGGCCATGGAGAACGTGACCGTGTACCACGCGGGCACCGCCGTGGTGGATGGCCAGCTCGTGACCAACGGCGGCCGCGTGCTTGCCGTAACCGCTCTGGGTGACACGTTCGAGAACGCTCGCAACCTTGCCTACGAGGCCTGCGAGAAGATTGATTTTGAAGGCAAGACCCTGCGCCACGACATCGGCCTGCGCGCGCTGCGCGGCCGCGACGCCTGGGATGCCTAAAATCCGAGAGGAATGAGACGGATGGACGAGAAGAACGAAGAGCTCGTGGATGCGCAGATCGTTGAAGAGGACAGCCGCATGTATGGGCACGCCGAGGGCGAGCCTGGTGGCGAGGTCGCTGACGAGCCGGCGCTGGTGTTGGGCGACGACGACCCGCACGATGTCGAGCTGCACGAGAAGATTCTTTCGGAGGAGTGTGCCTGGAAGGGCAAGATCCTCGATGTCCACCGTCTTGAGGTTGAGCTGCCCAACGGTCGCCGCAGCGCCCGCGATATCGTTCGCCATCCGGGTGCGGCGGCCGTTGTGGCGCTGACCGAGAGTGGCAAGATCGTACTGGTGCGTCAGTACCGCACCGCCATCGACCGCGTGACGGTCGAGATTCCCGCCGGCAAGCTCGATCCAGGCGAGGACCCGCTCGATTGCGCCAAGCGCGAACTGCATGAGGAGACGGGCTTTAGGGCTGGTCGTATTCGCTTTTTGACGTCGATTGTCACGTCCTGCGGCTTCTGCGATGAGATCATTCATATCTACCTGGCCACCAAGCTCGAGTTCGACGCGCCCAACCCCGACGATGACGAGTTTGTCAACGTGGACCTGGTGCCGCTGCACGAGCTGATCGACGCCGTGCTCGACGGCAAGATCGAAGACGCCAAGACCGTCGTGGGCGCCTTGGCCTGCGATAGCATCGCGCATCGCCTTGGGGGTGCGGAGCTCTAGGTTACGCGGTTTTACCAAACCGCGTAACGAGTCGACGCTGCAAACGCCCCTAAGCGGCAATCTGCCTTTCAATCGTCGCTCGCGTACCGAAGTACGCGTCGCTCCTCTTTCAAGGCACCTTGCTTGCTTAGGGACGTTTTCGCTGACGCTGCCAGAACATCGGCGTTATGCTTGTTGGGACGCTTTGTTTTCAGCCTGACCGGTTCAACCGGATTTCTCACGCTATTTATTTCTCTTCGAGGATTGCATGTTTAAAAGGTTTCTCTCGTATTACGAGCCCCAGATGGGGCTTTTTGTTGCTGATACTGTTTGTGCTCTGGTGCTTGCCGCCATTGACCTTGCGTTTCCTATTATTCTGCGCAATTTGACCGGTGGGCTGTTTACCCAGGGTCATGCTGCCATTATGCAGGCGCTCGGTATGATCGCGGTGGGTTTGGTGCTGATGTATGTCATCCGCTGCGCCTGCCGCTATTTTGTGAGCTATTGGGGTCACGTGATGGGTGCGCGCATGGAGTCCAAGATGCGCGAGGACCTGTTCGACCAGTATGAGCGCTTTAGCTTTGCGTACTTCGACCGTAACAGCTCGGGCGACATGATGAGCCGCGTGGTCAACGACCTGTTCGATATCTGCGAGGCGGCGCACCACGTGCCCGAGTGGATCATCATCTGCGGCATCGAGATTATCGGCTCGTTTGTGATCCTCTTTACCATCGCCCCGGTGCTGGCGCTTGCCATGGCTGCGGTGACAGCAGCGTTTGCGGTCATCATGTTTTGGCAGAACATGCGCATGCGCGAGGTCTTTAGCGACAACCGCAAAAAGATCAGCGGCATCAATGCGCAGCTGCAGGATTCGCTGGCGGGCATGCGCGTGGTCAAGAGCTTTGCCAATGAGCAGACCGAGCGCTCTAAGTTCCGCGCCTCCAACAATCGCTATCTTTCGTCCAAGGAGAACATGTATCATGCCATGGGCGTCTACACCGCAACGTATGGCCTGCTCTCGGGCGTGCTCTATGTGATCGTGGTGCTGCTGGGCGGTTGGCTCGTTGCCCAGGGTCAGCTGCAGGCGGTCGATATGGCAACCTTCGCGCTTTACATTTCACTGTTCTGCACGCCTCTCGAGACGCTCGTCAATTCGGCCGAGACGTATCAGAAGGCCATTGCCGGCTTTAAGCGCATGGACGAGGTGCTCTCGACTGTCCCCGATATTCAGGATAAGCCGGGCGCTGCGGATCTGCAGGTGACGGCTGGTGCCGTGGAGTACCGCAACGTGTGCTTTAACTACGAGGATGTTGAGCTTGGCGCGGACGATGGGGCACGTCCCGTTATCGACCATATGGATCTGTCCATTAGGCCCGGTCAGACCATCGCTTTGGTTGGCCCCTCGGGCGGCGGCAAATCGACGACTTGTTCGCTGTTGCCGCGCTTTTACGACGTTGCCGGTGGCTCCATTAGTATCGACGGCCAGGATGTGCGCGACGTGACGCAGCATAGCCTGCGCCGTGCCATCGGCCTGGTGCAGCAAGATGTGTACCTGTTCGATGGAACGATCGGCGAGAACATCGCCTACGGCAAGCCGGGCGCCACGGCAGAAGAGATCGCCGAGGCGGCCCGCCGCGCCAATATCGATACCTTTATCGAGTCGCTTCCGCAAGGCTACGACACCGTGGTGGGCGAGCGCGGCAGCCGTCTTTCGGGTGGTCAAAAGCAGCGCGTCGCCATTGCGCGCGTGTTTCTCAAGAATCCCAAGATCCTTATTTTGGATGAGGCGACGAGTGCTTTGGATAACGAAAGCGAGGAAGCGGTTCAGGAGTCGCTCGAAGAGCTGGCACGCGGCCGTACCACGATCATCATCGCCCACCGTCTCTCGACCATTAAACACGCCGATGAGATTGCGACCGTTGAGCATGGTCGCGTTGTGGAACGTGGCACGCATGAACAGCTTCTCGCCCGTGGCGGCACCTATGCCCGTTACTATCGAATGCAGTTCGAAGGTGCGCGTGCGCACGAGCTCGACTGATTGATATGACAGGAAGTTTATGGCTGACAAGAACCCTTTGACTCCGGAAGAAGTGACGGAGTTATTCTCCGAAATCGATGCATCCGGTGTCTTGGATCCCACGCTTGCCAAAAAGCGAACCGAGCGCATGCGTGAGAAGGAGGCTGCGGCCAAGCGCGGTGACAAAGCTGCGCTAGCGCAGCTGCGCAGTGAGGACCGCGCGAGCCAGGCAAAACATATCGACCCGCTGTCCGAGGACGATCCTTCGGGTTCGCAGGTGAGTCATACCATTACGAAGACCGCGATGGCCGTGGTCATTGGTATTTTGGTGCTGATCGTGGGCATGCAGATTGGCTACGGCGTGATGCGTCGCCTGAACACCGCCAACCTGTCCGAGAGCGTTTCGGTCGATACCGTTTCGACGGCGCTCAAGGGTGGACTCGAATGGGGTAATGGCTTTACGCAGTTCCCGCTCGACTTTACCGTCGATGAAGCCGATGAGCGTACGGGCACGGTCGAGGTGACGGTGTTGGACACATCGTCTGCCAACGAGCTCGAACTGCTGTCCAACGGGCAGATTCAGGCCGCGGCGCTTGCGACCAACGCGCTGCTCAACGATAAGATCGACCGCGTGGTGTATAACGTTCACGCCTATATCGACGAGGATAGCAACATTCAGCACGATTCCTTCTTTGGCATGTTTCCCGCCCAGGGCCACCAGAGCGCCATCCTGACGTTCGTGTGGACCAAGAGCTCATCCAACGCTACGAGTATCGACTGGAAGATGCGCATCGTGAGTATGGATGACACCATCGCCGAGCGCATTCAGAAGCAGGTGAACTCGGTGTCGTCGTTGATTGAGGACCCGGTGGTGAGCCAGACCAAGATTGATGAGGAAAAGGCCGAACGTGACCTGGAGCATCGTCTGCATGGCCGCGAGATTTTCCGCGGCGGCAAGCCCGATCGCTCACCGTCCGATCTGCTGGAACAGGACAAGAAAAAGTAAGAGGCCATCATCCCGCGTGAGTCACAAGCCCACGCGGGATGATTTTTCTGGGACGGGGATTAAAAAATCATTATGCATAGAAAGTCATAATTATCATTTCGTAAACATTTCGATGAAATTAACGCCATGAGGCATGCTTGCGGTTACAATACCGCGAGGCCTAACTACACACCTTTAAGCCGGTCCTGTGAGACCGGGAAGGAGAATTATGGCGAACAACCATATCGCGGGCGCTGCCGCCCGCACCTTCGCGCCCAGCGAGCTGTGCCAGCGTATGCTGGCTAAAACCAGCAAGGGCACCTGCGGTCCCTGCATCCTGTATCTTGAGGATGGGACCATTTTTTATGGCCGTGCATGCGGTGCCGAGGGTACCGCAACCGGCGAGGTCTGCTTTAACACGTCGCTCGAAGGCTACTTTGAGGTCATGACCGACCCGAGCTATGCCGGCCAAATCGTAACCATGACCTATCCGCAGATCGGCAACTACGGCATTGACGAGACCGATGTCCAGTCGGCCTTCCCCGGCGATACCGCTCGCCCCGCGAGCGCTCCCGCCATGCGCGGCATGGTCGTCCACGACATGTGTGCCACGCCTTCTAACTGGCGCTCGACCGTCAGCGTGCCGAAGTACCTGCGTGCACACGGCATCGTCGCTATCGAGGGCGTCGACACCCGCGCTCTCGTGCGCCACCTGCGCGACAACGGTTCCAAGATGGGCATAATCTCGACGGAGATCTTTGACGTCGACGAGCTTGCCGAGCGCCTGTCCGCCGCGCCTACGCTGGTCGGCGAGAACCTGGTCAAGACTGTGAGCTGCCCCGAGCCCCATGCTTTTGCCGCGAGCGACCTGCCCGTCGAGCATAATTTTGCGCTCACTGCCGCCGCTCCTGCCCGCCACAAGGTGGTTGCCTACGACTGCGGCGTGAAGCGTGGCATTCTGGAGGGCCTAGTCCGCGCCGGGTGCGATCTCACCGTTGTGCCGTGGGATACGCCTGCCCAGCAGGTGCTCGACATGAATCCTGATGGCGTCTTTTTGTCCAACGGCCCCGGCGACCCCGATGCTGTGGTAGAGACCTACGAGCAGGTGCAGCAGCTGATCGGCAAGATGCCAGTCTTTGGTATTTGTCTCGGTCACCAGATGATCAGCTTGGCGTGCGGCGCCCAGATGGAAAAGCTCAAATTCGGTCACCGTGGCGGCAACCAGCCGGTTATGAATCTAGTCAGCCGCCGCGTGGAGATTACCGCGCAAAACCACGGCTTCGGACTGCTGTTCCCCAGCTTGGGCAAGCTCGTCCCCGAGCTTTCGGGCGGCGAGACCGAGCACGCGGCCGATGGCGATCTGCGCATCTGGGTACGCCGCGGTATCGCGCCGGTCGTGATGAACGAGCGTTTCGGCCGCATTCGCCTGACGCACGTGAATCTCAATGACGGCACCGCCGAGGGCATCCAGCTGCTCGACGCGCCGTGCTTCTCGGTCCAGTATCATCCCGAGGCCTCGCCCGGCCCCACCGATGCCCACTATCTCTTTACCGCCTTTATGCGACTCATGGACGGCGAGGAGAACTACCTGGACATCGACACCGCGAAGGACCGCCTGGCCGGCTGGAATTTCGCTGACAATGGTTCCGACGCGACCGAGACCGAGGAGAACTAACATGCCTAAACGTACCGACATCAAGCGTATCCTCGTCATTGGCTCGGGCCCCATCGTCATTGGCCAGGCCTGCGAGTTCGATTACTCCGGCGCCCAGGCCTGCAAGGTGCTCAAGGAGGATGGCTTTGAGGTCATCCTGGTCAACTCCAACCCGGCGACCATCATGACCGACCCGGGCCTTGCCGACCGCACCTATGTCGAGCCCATCACCGCCGAATTTATCGAGCGCGTGATCAAGAAGGAGCGCCCGGACGCGCTGCTGCCCACGCTGGGCGGCCAGACCGGTCTGAATGCCGCTGTCGAGCTGGCAAAGGACGGCACGCTCAACAAGTACGGCGTCGAGATGATCGGCTGTGACCTTGCCGCCATCGAGCGCGGCGAGGACCGCAAGCTCTTTAACGAGGCCATGGCCGAGATTGGCCTGGAGGTCGCGCGCTCGGGCTATGCCTACAGCGCGGCAGACGCCGAGGCCATCGCCGAGCGCGTGGGATACCCCTGTGTGCTGCGTCCGAGCTTTACCCTCGGCGGCGCCGGCGGTGGCATCGCGCATACCCACGAGGAGCTCGTCTCCATCGTGAGCCAGGGCCTTGAACTCTCGCCTGCCCACGAGGTGCTGGTCGAGGAGTCCATCGAGGGCTGGAAAGAGTACGAGATGGAGGTCATGCGTGACCACGCCGGCAACGGCATCATCGTGTGCTCCATCGAGAACCTCGACCCCATGGGCGTGCATACCGGTGACTCCATCACCGTGGCGCCGGCGCAGACGCTCTCCGATCTTGAGTATCAGCGCATGCGTGTCGCCTCGCTCGCCATTTTGGAGAAGATCGGCGTCGAGACCGGCGGCTCTAACGTGCAGTTTGCCGTGAACCCCCAGACCGGCCGCCTGATCGTCATCGAAATGAACCCGCGTGTGAGCCGTTCGTCCGCGCTGGCCTCCAAGGCCACGGGTTTCCCCATCGCCAAGGCCGCCGCCCGCCTGGCCGTGGGCTATACGCTCGACGAGATCGTCAACGACATTACCAAAGCCACGCCCGCCTGCTTTGAGCCCACGATCGACTACTGCGTGGTCAAGGTGCCGCGCTTTGCCTTCGAGAAGTTCAAGGGTACCGACCCCACGCTCACCACGCGCATGAAGGCCGTGGGCGAGATCATGGCGATTGGTCGCACCTTTGAGGAGGCTTTTGGCAAGGCCATGCGCTCTCTGGAGGATGGACACCAGGGCATTTGCGCCGGCGGCAAGGAGGGTGCCGATAAGCTGAGCGACGATGAGCTCGCCCAGGCCGTGGGCACCCCGACTGAACACCGCATCTTCTTTGTAGTCGAGGCCCTGCGCCGTGGCTGGGATGTTGCGCGCATCCATGCCGTTTGCGGTATCGATCCGTGGTATCTCAACCGCATCAACGATATGGTGCAGGTCCAGGAGAGCATTCGCGGCCTGCGTGTGGAGGACATTGACGCCGACGCGATGCGCCTGCTTAAGCAGTATGGCACGAGCGATGCCGAGATTGCCGCGCTGACCGGCTCGGACGAGCGCTTTGTTCGCGCCTACCGTAAGGGTCTGGGCGTGGTTCCCAGCATGAAGACGGTCGACACCTGCGCCGCCGAGTTCTCGAGTGCCACGGAATACCACTATAAGACCTACGAGAACATCTACCGCACGAGCCCGGTCGCCAAGAAGTGCGTTGCCCCCGACGAGACCACGCCGGCAAACAAGCCCAAGGCGATGATCCTGGGCGCCGGCCCCAACCGTATCGGCCAGGGTATCGAGTTCGACTACTGCTGCGTGCACGCGAGCTACGCGCTGGCGGCCCGCGGCTTCGAGACCATCATGGTCAACTGCAATCCCGAGACCGTCTCGACCGACTATGACACGTCCGACCGCCTGTACTTTGAGCCGCTCACCTACGAGGACGTCATGGACGTTATCGATGTTGAGCGCCCCGACGGCGTCGTGGTGACGCTCGGCGGCCAGACTCCGCTTAAGCTGGCGCGCATGCTCGAGGAGAGCGGCGTGAACATCATGGGCACCAAGCCCGATGCCATCGACTTTGCCGAGGACCGCGAGCGCTTTGCCGCCCTGCTCGACAAGCTGGGCATTATGTATCCGCCGGCGGGCCAGGCAACCTCGTTTGAGGAGGCCGAGGCCGTGGCCGCGCATATTGGCTACCCGCTGCTGGTGCGTCCGAGCTACGTGCTGGGCGGCCGCGGCATGATGATCGCCTACGATGCCGAGCATCTGCGCGATTACATGGCCGAGGCTGCGCGCATTAGCCCCGACTACCCGGTGTATCTGGATCGCTTCCTGGAGGGTGCGATCGAGTCCGATGTCGACGCCCTGTGCGATGGCGAAGAGGTTTACATCGGCGGCATCCTGGAGCATATCGAGGAGGCCGGTATTCACTCCGGCGACTCCGCGACCTGTATTCCGCCGTTCAGCTTTAGCGAGAGCCTGCAGGCGAAGCTTCGCGAGACCACGCGCCGCATCGCGATGGCGCTGGGCGTGCGCGGCCTGGTCAACGTGCAGTACGCCATTAAGGGCGAGACCGTTTACGTGATCGAGGCCAACCCGCGCGCGAGCCGCACTGTGCCGTTTATCTCCAAGGCCACCGGCGTGCCGCTGGCCAAGTGCGCGGCGCGCATCATGGCGGGCGATTCCATCGCCAGCCTGGGCCTGCCGAGCGACGAGCGTCAGCTCGATTGGTTCTGCATGAAGGAAGCCGTTATGCCCTGGGGCCGTTTCCCGGGAGCCGACGTTATCCTGGGACCCGAGATGAAGTCGACGGGCGAGGTCATGGGTATCGCCAAGAGCTATCCCGAGGCATACGCCAAGACGCAGCTGGCGATTGACTACAAGCTGCCCGACCCGAGCGCCGGCAAGGTGTTCATTAGCGTGTGCGACCGCGACAAGCGCCACATCCTTTCGGTCGCGCGTATCCTGCGTTACCTGGGCTTTGATATCTGCTCCACCGAGGGCACGGCGCGCGTGTTGCGCGGCGGCAACGTGACCTGCGAGGTCGTGGAGAAGATTAGCGGCCCGCACGACGGCGAGCGCCCCAACATCGGTGACCTCATCGCCGACGGCAAGATTGCGGTGATCATCAACACGCCGTATGGCCCGGGTTCGCGCGGCGACGGCTATCTGTTGCGTACCGAGGCGGTGCGCCGCGGCGTGACTTGCGTGACCGCGATGTCTGCGGCCAACACGTACGTGAGTGCCATCGAGGCCGTGCGCGAGGACCAGCAGGGTCACGGCAGCGCCAACGACATGGGCATGGACGTCATCGCCCTGCAGGACCTGCCGCAGCACACGGTGTAGGTTGAGCTGGCCGGCCGGGGCGGAGGGGGCTGAGTTTCCCCCTTCGCTCCGGCTGCAAGCAGAGTCGCTCAGTGAGAAACTCAGCCCCCTCCGCCCCGGCCTACGGTGACTCGGTTGCACCGTGTGCTGCCGAAGGGGCTTTGCGCGATGACTAGGGCTGAATAAAAAGTGAGTGTGGGCGCCGTCGTTTGTTTGAACGACGGCGCCCACGTTTTGGATTTATTGGGCTGTGGCGGTGAAGGTTGTTTTGTCGGCGGCGATGTGCACGTGCAGCTTTGCCTGACCGTCGCAGCTGATGAGCACGCCTACCTCGAACGGGGTTCCCGTCTTGTCGTAGGTCGAACGCACGATGCGCATCGCCGCCTTACCGGTGTTCTGTCCCAAAAGGCGCGCCTCATGCTTGTCGAGGTTGACCGTCTCGTAGACGGCATCGACGCTTGCGGGCAGGATGCCGGTCTTTTCCGCGATGTAGGCGTAGAGCGAGCCATCCACGTCTTTGCGTGTGAGCTCGGGGCAAAGTGACACGGGGATATAGACGTAGTTGAGCTCCATGGGTTTGTCGTTGGCGAGACGCAGGCGGCGAATCTCCCAGACGGGTGTCCCCTCGGGCACTTTGAGCCCAGAGGCGATGCCGCGGACGGCCGGTATGCTTGAAAAGGCGAGAATCTGCGAGCTCGGAACCCGTCCCGCTTCGCGCATCCGCGCGCTGAAATTCAGGGCCAGGTCGATGCCGGGTGCTGAGGTTTGGGGTTTGATGAACGTGCCCTGCCCACGTTTGCGCACCACGCGCCCCTCGATGACGAGATCTTGGAAGCAACGGCGCACGGTCGCGCGCGATAACTCTAGCCGCTCACAGATTTCGAGCTCGCGTGGCAGCGGCGTCTTGGTGTCGAACGCCTGGCTGGCGATAAGCAGGGCGATTCGATGTTTAAGTTGGACATAGAGCGGCGTATCACCGCTGCGGTCGAAGGGTTCGGAGGCGAGAAACGAGATCATATCCATGGGGTACCTCCATGTCGTGGGCGTACGTGACATGGTCTGACACTGCGGAGCAAACCGGAGATGCCAGGCCCGATTCTTGCTGGTATGTATGGTGCATAAGGAACATAAAACATTTATCAGGCAATCTACCTGCTATTTTAAAAATAATTAGAAGAAAAAATAATTTAGGCACAAAAATAGTTGCTACCGTTAACCGATGAATAGTTGCCGTTCGCAACTATTTTCTTGTACCGAACATGCCCCGGCGCAACAATAATCTCAGCAAAAAGCAAAGCCGTGCGACACACGGCAGGTCGAGAGGAGACCGCATGCGGTATCTGGTAATGGTCAGTCACGGAACGCTCGCTCCCGGACTGCACAGTGTCCTCAAGATGCTCGGCAATGACGCCCTGAACATCTTGTCGACGAGTCTCGTGGACGGCATGGGCGCTGACGAGTATGTCGAGAACGTCAAGGCGATGCTCGCTCCTGTTACCGCCGATGACGAGGTTGTCCTGCTCGGTGACATCCTGGGCGGATCGCCGCTCACCAATGCCATGAACACGCTGGCCGAGAAGGGCCTGCTCGCCCACACCATTGCCTTCGGCGGTATGAATCTGCCCATGGCTATGACCGCCATGATGGGGCTTGCCACCATGGACCTGGATTCCCTCAAGCAGATGATGCTGCAGGAGGGCAAGAACGGTATGTCCGAGCTCGTTGTCCCGACCGATGACGCCGACGACGAGGACGACGACATCTAGGCAGGGCATCCGCCCCAATTTTTGTGATGGAGCGGGGGTTAAGAGGAAAGACCCCCGGTGATAAGGAAAGGGAGAACGCATGATTTCGTTCATCCGCATTGACGACCGTATGATCCATGGACAGACCGTTACCCGTTGGGCCCTCGAGTATCCCTGCGACGGTCTTATCGCCGTCAACGACGCCGCGGCGTCCAACCCCGTGCTCAAGGAGGCCTACAAGAGTGCCTCGGGCAAGAAGACGTTCGTGTGGACCAAGGAACACTTCAAGGAGGTCTCCGAGAAGGTTCTCAAGTCCAACACCAAGTACTTCCTGATCACCAAGAACCCGCTCGACATGAAGGAACTTCTCGTCGATTTTGGCTTTAAGCCCGGCATGGACCGCATCATCGTCGGTCCCTGCAACGATCGTCCCGGCACCACCAAGCTCGGCAACAACCAGTCGATCACGCAGGAAGAGGCCCAGGCGCTCGAGGATCTCACCAACGCCGGCTACACGGTCGAGTTCGCCCTTATCAAGGAGAAGTCCATCGGTGAGTGGCCCAAGTTCCGCGGTCAGTTTGGCTTCTAGTTAGGCACCAGCCGCATTTTGGTATCTACAGCCCTTGGTGAAAGGGGCTGAGGAATAAAGAAAGGGGAAAGCATGGCAATCAATGCATTCCAAGCCGCGCTGTTCGGCCTGTTCGCCTGCCTGGCATCACTGCCTGGCATGGGCGGCACGACGATCGGCAACTACACTCTGGGTCGTCCTCTGGTCGCCGGCCTCATCGTCGGCATCATCATGGGCGATATGCAGACAGGCATCCTCGTCGGCGCTGCCATCCAGGTTGTCTACATCGCTCTTGTGACCCCCGGCGGAACCGTCTCCGCCGACGTCCGCGCCGTGTCCTATATCGGCATCCCGCTGGCGATCCTCGCCATCAAGAACTCGGGCATCGATCCCGCCTCCGCTGAGGCTGCCGGCATGGCCGCATCCCTCGGTGCCGCCGTCGGCACGCTCGGCACTGTGCTCTTCTATGGCACCGCCACCATCAACCTGGTGTGGCAGGGCATGGGGTGGAAGTGGCTCGAGAAGGGCGATCTCCACAAGCTCTACCTGGTCAACAACGTTCTGCCTTGGATTGGTCACATCGTCTGCTCATTCCTCCCGACGTTCATCATCACCATGGGCGGCACCGCCATGGTCGACCTCATGAAGACCTACATGCCCATGGACGGCATCGCGATGAAGACGCTGTTCACCGTCGGCTCGCTGCTGCCTACCGTCGGTATCGCCATCCTGCTCAAGCAGGTCATCTCCAAGCCGACGGACTTCCTCACGTTCTTCTTCGGCTTCACCCTGTCCGCTGTCATGGGATGCAACCTGATTGCCGCTGCCGGCATCGGCTGCTTCTTCGCCCTGATCAACTATGAGATCGCTTCGCTCAAGATCGACCTCGCAAACGCTCCCAAGGCAGCTATCGCCTCGGGCTCCGATGATGAGGAAGAGGAGGACATCTAATGGCAGAGAAGAAGAAACTCTCTAAGAAAACGCTTGCCAAGTCGTTCCGCAACTGGTCCTATGGCAACCTGACTTGCTTCTCGCAGGAGCACATGCAGACCTTCGGTTACCTGTGCGCCATGCTTCCGATCGTCGAGGAGCTCTACGACACGCCCGAGGAGCAGAAGCAGGCCCTCCAGACCTACTCCGCGTTCTTCAACACCGAGCCGCAGATCGGCACCATGATTGTCGGCGTCACCGCCGGCCTCGAGGAGGCTCGCGCAAACGGCGAGGCCATCGACGACGACGCCATCAACGGCATCCGCGCCGGCCTCATGGGCCCGCTCGCCGGCCTTGGTGACTCGCTGATCGTCGGTACCCTGATCCCGATCCTGCTCGGTATCGCCCTCGGTCTCTCGACCGGCGGCTCTCCGCTCGGTGCCATCTTCTATATTGTCGTGTGGAACCTGCTCATGTTCCTTGGCATGCGCTTTGCCTACAACCAGGGCTATGAGCTCGGCGGCAAGGCGGTCGAGGCACTGGTCGGCCCCAAGGCAAAGGCTCTTCGCGATTCCATCGTGATGGTCGGTACCATGGTCATCGGTGCAGTCGGTGCTACCTGGGTCTCCATCACCTGCAGCCCCAACCTGGTGCTGCCCGGTGGCGGCAAGTTCCAGGACACGCTCGACGGAATCTATCCGCACCTGCTGCCCATGATCTTCATCATCTTCTGCTGGTACATGATGACCAAGAAGAAGGTCAACCCCATCGTCATGATGCTGATCCTCGTTGTGATCGCATTTGTGGGCGTTCTCGTTGGCTTCTTCGATCCGGCGCTGAGCTACTAGTCATCATCCTTTGACCCCCTGCAAGGCCGTGCGGCCTCAACCGCACGGCCTTCTGATTTTACGCCGCCCTTCAAGGGCAATATGGCCAGCGACCTCCATCGCCTACACGACACCCGCTATATTGCTCTTGAAAGATGACGTATTCGATAAACGATGCACTTGCGCATGATGCACACTTTGCACGAGGAGGACCATATGCACGAGAAACACGGACACGACCTTTCGCGCGACGACTTGATCCGCGAGGCAAAGATGCAGACCGATGCTATTCAGCGGCTCAACGTTTGGCTGCGCCTGGGCTATTCGCTCGTGGCGATTGGCTTTTTGATGGGGATGTGGGGTATGCAGGGAGGCCCCGGCTGGGGTGTCCCCGTGGGCATCGTGTGCCTGGTGGTGGGCACTCCGCTTTCGATCGTGCTTAAGGTTGGCACGACCAACGCCAAAAAGAATGTCGAGCGCATGCTTGAGGCCGCGGGTATCGACGTTGAGGAGCTTATGCGACGCAAGAAGGACGAGCAATAGACTTCCGCGTTGGGGTATCATAAATAATTGTTGCGAATGTTAACTAATGTACGGCAAATGACGGTTTTATGGCCCTTCTAGAGTTGCAAAGGACAATATCCCCAGTGGATTACGATGACGTCGCTCGAAAACTGATCGTGTACTCACGTTCCCTTGCCAAGGGATCCTTGAGTGCTGCCGGTGGCGCCAGTGTGGGCGAGGCACCGGTTTTACAGTATCTATCGGGTATTGACGGTGATGTCATTCCCTCCGAGATTGCCAAGAAGCTGAAATTTTCCCGTGCGCGCATGTCGCATATCTTGGATTCACTCGAGAGCAAGGGTTACGTTCAGCGCAGGGCCGATCCAAACGATCGTCGGCGTGTGCTGGTGAGCATTACCGAGGAAGGCCGTGATTTCGCGGCGAAAAAAAATGCCGAGAGTGTGGCATCGCTCTCGAAACAACTCTCAGCGCTCGGCGAGCACGATGCCCAGGAGCTCGTGCGCATCCTGAATAAAGCTTACAGCCTTACCTATGATGCCGACGACTACCTGGACAATCTATAAGGATAAAGGCAGACATTTAGGTGCATCATGAAATGCATCCGGGGCAATTGTGCCCATCAGCCACCGTCAACATCTCATTCCAAACAAAATCAGCCAACGTACGTCATGGCAATCCCCGGTAGGTCGCAGGGCGCTTCGCGGGCGGGCCAGGCTTTATCTGAACGACTTTGCGAAGCAACCGGAGTGAAGATAAAGCCTGGCCCGCCCGCGAAGCGCCACAAAGACCGCAGGGACGGGAGCAGCTATACTACTCTCAGTAGTTAAGGGTCGCGGATTCGCTGCGTCACCGCTCTCAACAGGAGGTCTTTGTTTATGGCAGATCAAAAGCCGGTTGTCGGGATCATCATGGGTTCCAAGTCCGATCTGGGCGTTATGGAAGGCTGCACCGCCGAGCTCGAGGCACTGGGTGTGCCCTATGAGCTCGTGATCGCGAGCGCGCACCGCACGCCGGCGAAGGTCCACGAGTGGGCTTCGACTGCCGCCGATCGCGGTATCAAAGTGATTATCGCCGCCGCCGGCAAGGCCGCTCACCTGGGTGGTGTCGTGGCTGCCTTTACGCCGCTGCCGGTTATCGGCGTGCCTATGAAGACGAGTGACCTGGGCGGTATGGATTCGCTGCTGTCGATGGTGCAGATGCCTTCGGGCGTGCCCGTGGCCTGCGTTGCCATCAACGGTGCCAAGAACGCCGCCATCTATGCCACACAGATTCTGGGTGCTTGCGACCCCGAGTACCGCAAGGTTATCGAGAAGATGAAGCAGGAGATGGCTGACGCCTAAGCGTCCCACCGTTTCACCGCAGTATAAGGAGAGCCATGTCCGATTATCAGGGAAAACGATTCAAGGCTTCTCAGATTCCCGATCCGTCGAAGCCGGGTGCTGCCCGTGCGGCACAGCAGGGTCGGACATCCTCTCCTCAGCAGCCGCGCGCGCCGCGCCCCGTGACACCGGCGACGCATCGTCGACAGGACGCGCCGGCCGCATATCGTCCTTCGTCTTATAGCTCCGCTAAGAAGCCGCCCCGGTCTTCATCGCATGCCGCGCCGTCGGATCGCACCGAGCCGCCGCGCAAAAAGCGCCACTCCATTATTCCCATTCTGCTCTTCATCATCGGTATCGGTCTGATTGTCGCCGCCGCCGCTATTTTTATTAATGCCCAGATTGGCTATAAGCAGGCGAGCGATTCGTATCAGAAAATCGAGAAGCAATATGTAAGCGATAAGGACGCCAGCGGCGTGCCGATTATCGACTTTGATGCGCTTGCTCAGACGAACCCCGAGATTGTGGGTTGGATTTACGTGCCGGGAACCAACATCAACTATCCCGTGGTGCAGACCAACAACAACTCCAAATACCTCAACACGCTGTTCGATGGCACGTCTAACGCCTCGGGTGCCATCTTCTTGGATAGCGATGACACCGCGCCGGGAATGGTCGACCAGCAGACCACGATCTACGGCCACCATATGAACGATGGGTCGATGTTCAACGTGATTTCGGATACGACTGACCAGGCAACGTTCGATAGCATTGAATATGTGTACTACATCACGCGCGATGCGACGTATAAGTTGCGTCCGCTGGCGACCAAGGTGGTCGAGGACACGTATGCCAAGGCGCGCACGACCAATTTTGAGGGCGACGACGGACTCAAGAACTACCTGTCCGAGATGCTCGACGGCGCTTCTGCCGTGGCGAGTGATGCCACCGATCGTGCCGCTTCGGCAACTAAGGTTGTAACGCTTGTGACCTGTCGTTCGCTGTCGCTGAGCAACACACGCGCCGTCATGGTGCTCACGCCGGTCGAGGAATAAGTTGTTCGAGAGTAGCTAAAAAGGCCCCGTCCCAAATTGGCTACTCGACGACGGTAAGGGAGAAATGATGCTCGAGAGTGGCAAATTGATGCCTTCGATTGATGCTTGGCTGCGCGAGGCCAAGGCCGATGCTTCGGCGGCAGGCTGTGGGATGTATCTGACGCATAACGGTGTGGTGCGCGCGACGCCCAAGGCTGAGGTGCGCGGAGTCGAGACCGATGGCGTGGCGCCTGGGCATAAGGTGGGCGGCATGGTGTTTGGCTTCGATGCTCAGAAGGTGCAGGCGGCTATCGAGGCGACGCGTGCGATGCCGGGTATCGGCTATGTGCGTGTGTGGCTGGCAAGCGGCGAGCTTGCCGTAGGTGACGACATCATGCTCGTGCTCATCGGCGGGGACATTCGCCCGCACGTGGTCGATGCGCTGCAGGCGCTCGTTGGCACCATTAAGAACGAATGCGTGAGTGAGGTCGAGCGCGAGGCGTAGAGGCTTGCGTCGATAGAAGGATCGTTTATAAAAATGCCCACCGGTACGTGTGATACCGGCGGGCATTTTGCGTTTTGGGCGCGGTGGGCGCTACACGCGCGTCGCATCCTTGGGGCTCATGGTCATGCTCTGGAAGCGGTTTTCCATGTACTCGTTATCGAAGTGCTCTCCGTAGAACTGTGCGACGGGAATGTCCGGCTCCGTGCCGTTAACGCGCTGGTACCAGTAGTCGAGCGACTGCAGCGTCATGACGCCGTCGACCAGCATGATAACGGTAAAGATGACGGTGGCCGAGTAGCGGCTCTTCCAGGGGATCTTGTTGATAAGCTTAAGCAGCCTCGGCAGCAGCAGCTTGATCCAGATGAGGCCGCCCAGGCCCCACAGGCAGGCGAAGCCCGTGCAGGTGCGTCCGCCCGTGAGGACCACGAGCGGATCGGGCAAACCGAACAGCGTTATGTGCGAGTAGCTCCACGAGACCACGCCAAACGCGGTCTGCATAAACCAGCCCACGAACACCTCAAAGCTGGCGCCGAGCAGGGCGCTCACCAGGAAAATGATGATGGGGTTCTTTTTGTAGAAGCGGTTAAGCACCATGGTCATGAGCACGGCGCCAAATCCGTAGATGGGGCTGAAGGGGCCAAACAGCATGCCGGCGCGGTTCTGATAGACGCCCGGGTCGTCGACCGTCATGTGCCAGATGTCCTCGGCGATCAGGCCGAGTATGCAGCAGACAAAGAACACCCAGAACAGGTTGAAGTAGTTGAGCTTGATGTAGCCCTCGCCGGTTTCATCGCGGCCGAGCATGCCCTCGGCGGCAGCGTCGCGGTCGAGCATCTCCTGCAGGCGGCGCTGCAGTTCGCGCTCCTGACGCAGCGTGGGGTCGACGGTTGCCGAAAGTGCAACAAGGATGCCGAGCTGGATCGCGGGACGCAGCAGGAAGGGCCCGATGCCCTGGAGCATCACGTCGACCAAAAGCTCGACGACGGTGAATGCAATAAGGATGTAGGACAGGCGGGCGGCGTTGCGGCGCTGGTTTTTGATAAGGTCCAGGCCAAAGATGATTAGGATGACGGCACTTGCCGCAGAGAGCATGATGCCGGCGACGATAAGGCCGACTGCGACGAGCGTGTTGTCGCCGAGCTTTTCGGTGGCGTTGCCGTTAACAAGTGCCGTGATGACCTGCCACATAAAGGCAGCGACCGACGGGAGCGTGCCCACGCCGGAAAGGATGCACAGGACGGCGTACACCTTAATGATGAGGGGAATCTTCTTGACCTCTGTGGCGCTGGGGACGCTGGGGTCGAGTTCGTTTCGATCCATACAGAACCTTTCTCGCTTTGTTGTAGGTTATAAGGATACGCCGCCGACCTGCCAAAAGACAGGACGAACGTACCAATTGCAACTTTGTAATCCCCAACGGTGGACGCGGCGGCCATCTGGGGGGCGCGGGCGCTTGCACTGGACAGACCGATAAAATGTTTGGCAACAAAACTGATTATTAGCTCGGTGGGCTTTTAAAAAGCGCTGCTCATGCGCTGGGGAGCACGTCGCGCCGTGCGTATAATAAGGCGGGTAACGCCAAAAATACGAGGCTCTGAGGGGATACCATGTCTCAAGAAACCATCCGCGCGGCCGAGCGTGCCGCGGGACAGGTGAACACCATGTCGACGTATGATCCGGACTCCGACCAGCTGCATGAGGAATGTGGCATTTTCGGCGTATGGGCGCCCGATCGCGACGTGGCTCGACTGACGTACTTTGGCCTGCGTGCGCTGCAGCACCGTGGCCAGGAATCGGCTGGAATCGCCGTGGGTGACGGCGGCACGGTTATGGTCCGCAAAGATCTGGGCCTGCTCGACCGCGTGTTCTCCAACGCCGACCTGTCGACGCTCTCCGGCCAGCTGGCCGTGGGTCATGTGCGCTACGGCACTGCCGGCGCCAAGAGCTGGGAAGCCTCTCAGCCGCACCTCTCTACCATCAATAGCGTCATTATCGCGCTCGCGCACAACGGCACCCTCGTCAACACCGACGAGCTGCGCCGTCAGCTGATCGAGCTGGGCGTGCCGTTCCTCTCCAATTCGGATTCCGAGGTCGCGACCAAGCTTATCGGCTACTTTACCCAGCGTACGGGCCACCTGCGCGAGGGTATTCGCAAGACCATGGAGCTCGTGCGCGGCGGCTACGCCATGACGCTCATCAACGAGCAGGCGCTCTACGCATTTCGCGATCCACACGGCATTCGCCCGCTCGTGCTGGGCAAGCTGGTGGACGAGGGTCTGGACCAGGCCGATGCCGCAGCCGTTTCGCAGCTGCCGTCGCAGGACGGCGCCGCGACGGTCGACTCCGCCGTCCGTGTCACGCGCGCCGGCGGCTGGGTCGTTGCTTCCGAGACCTGCGCACTCGACATCGTGGGTGCCGAGTACGTCCGTGACGTCCGTCCCGGCGAGATCTTGCGCATCAGCGCCGAGGGCCTGGTATCCGAGCAGGGCGTGCCTGCAGCCGAAGAGCCCGCCAACTGCATCTTTGAGCAGGTCTACTTTGCCCGCCCCGACTCCATCATGAACGGCAAGAGCGTCTATGCCTGCCGTTACGACATGGGTCGTCAGCTGGCACATGAGGAGCCTGTCGAGGCCGACCTGGTCATCGGCGTGCCCGACTCCGGCCTGCCGCCTGCGGAGGGGTATTCGCACGAGAGCGGTATTCCCTTTGGCGAGGGCCTTATCAAGAACCGCTACGTGGGCCGTACGTTTATCGAGCCTACGCAGGAGTTGCGCGCCATGGGCGTGCGTATGAAACTCAACCCGCTGCGCGACAACATCGAGGGCAAGCGCCTGGTCGTCATCGACGACTCCATCGTGCGCGGCACCACCATGGTGCAGCTCGTCAAGATGCTGCGCAACGCCGGCGCCAAGGAGATTCATATCCGCATCAACTCGCCCGAGGTCATCTGGCCGTGCTTCTACGGTATCGATACCGACGTGCAGTCGCAGCTTATCAGCGCCAACAAGACGGTCGACGAGATTTGCGAGTATATCGGCGCCGATTCGCTGGCCTTCCTTTCGGTCGAGGGCCTGCTTAAGGTCATGCCCAAGGGCGGTTACTGCGATGCGTGCTTTACCGGCCGCTACCCCGTGGCGATTCCCGAGAGCTTTGGCCGCGACAAGTTTATGGAGGGCTTTAAGCCCCGCAACCTGGACAAGCCGCTGCACTTTGACGACGACGCCGTGATCGAGAAATACGACGACCGCAGCTGGGAAGAGGAGCACGGCGAGGCATAAAACCTGCCATATGGGGACAGGTTTATTTTGGTAGGTTTTACCTGCTGTTTTGTTGATATGACGGAGCGTGCTGTTATGGCGCGCGCCGAAATGAACGCAACTATGAGCACCGTTTGGCGCACGCGCGGCGCCACGGTAGTGGGAGAGGAAGGCTCAGATGAGCGACAGCAAGCATGTGACGTACGAGGACGCCGGCGTCGATACCGCCGAGGGCGGCCGCGCCGTCGACGCTATTAAGCAGATGGTCAAGGACACCAACCGCCCCGAGGTCATCGGCGGCATCGGTGGCTTTGGTGGCCTGTTCTCGGCCGCCGCGCTTAAGGATATGGAAGACCCGATCCTGATCAGCGGCACCGACGGCGTGGGCACCAAGCTCGTGCTCGCCCAGATCATGGACCGTCACGAGACGGTGGGCCAGGACCTGGTCGCCATGTGCGTCAATGACATTTTGGCTTCGGGCGCCGAGCCGCTGTTCTTCCTGGACTACGTTGCCATCGGTCACATCGAGGCCGAGCACATGGCAAAGATCATCAAGGGCGTGGCCGACGGCTGCAAGTTCGCGGGCTGCGCGCTCGTGGGCGGCGAGATGGCCGAGCACCCTGGCGTCATGGCTCCTGCCGACTACGACCTCGCCGGCTTTACCGTGGGTGTCGTCGATCGCCCCAAGATGCTCGACCCCGCGAACGTCCGCCCCGGCGACGTGATTCTGGGCCTGCCTTCCACCGGCGTGCACTCCAACGGCTACTCGCTCGTGCGTAAGGTCATCGGCGTCGACGGCATTAAGCCGGGCACGCCCGAGGCCGCCGCTAAGGCCGAGGAACTGAGCCGTCCGCTCGAGGAACTCGGCGGCGCATCGCTGGCAGACGCCCTGTTGGCCCCCACGCGCATCTACGTCAAGCCGATTCTAGAGCTGCTGCGCGGCGGCGCCAACGTGCACGCCATCGCCCACATCACTGGCGGCGGTATTACCGAGAACCTCAACCGCGCGCTCGCCGACGACGTCGACGCCGTGGTCACCCGCAACGGTGCCGAGATGGGCTGGGACGTTCCGCCCGTCATCACCTACGTGTCGCGCCAGGCCGAGCTTGCGCCCAACGAGGCATGCAAGACCTTCAACATGGGCGTTGGCCTGTGCCTGATCGTCGCCCCCGAGGACGAGGCCGCGGTTACCGAGGCCCTGGTCGCGCTGGGCGAGAAGCCGTTCCGCGTGGGCGAGTGCGTCGAGGGTTCCGGTAAGGTCGTGTACTCCGATGAGCGCTAACGAGCAGATGGCTGCTGCCGAGAGCCTGGGCTTTGTGCCCTACACCCGTCCGACCGGCACCGATACGGCTGAGCCGCTCAAGATCGGTGTGCTCATCAGCGGTTCGGGTACCAACCTGCAGGCGCTGATCGATCTGATCGCCGCTGGTAAGCTCAATGCGTCGATTGAGCTTGTGGTGTCGAGCCGTCCTTCGGCCAAGGGTCTGCAGCGCGCCGAGCGTGCGGGCATCCAGACGCTCACGCTGTCCAAGGATGTCTATGCTGACCCCATCGCCGCCGACGAGATCATCGCGCACGAGCTGCTCGAGCGCGGCTGCGAGTACGTGGTGATGGCCGGCTACATGCGTATGGTGCACACCCCGCTGCTGGCGGCGTTTCCCAACCGCGTGGTCAACTTGCACCCGGCGCTGCTGCCGAGCTTTACCGGCGCCCACGCGATCGACGATGCGTTTGCTCGCGGCGTCAAGGTGACCGGCGTGACCGTGCACTTTGCCAACGAGATCTACGACAACGGCCCCATCATTGCCCAGCGTGCGCTGGCTGTTGAGGAGGGCTGGGACGTCGACACGCTCGAGGAGCACATCCACGCGATCGAGCACGTGCTGTATCCCGAGGTCGTGCAGATGCTCGCCGACGGCCGCGTTCACGTGCTGGAGAGCGGCAAGGTCGCAATTGACGCGTCTCGCGGCTAGCGGTGCACAGTACAATTTAGCCGAGTAGTCAGGGTGGTCATTGGCGCCAAGGCGCGCGTGGCCACCTTTTGTTTTAGGTAGCCACCTGCGACGTTCTTTAACGACTAGTCATTCAAGAACGTCGCAGGTGACTAGGCGAGAGAGGTGAGCGCATGGTGGATAACGAAGCGCTGTTTAGGCCTGAGCTGGTATTTTTTGATTGGGAGTGTGCAACGCCGGATGAGGTGTTTGCGCGGCTCGAGGGCGAGCTTGCCCCGCGCGGCTACATTGCCGACGGTTGGCTCGACGCCGTTCGCACGCGCGAGGATGCCTATCCCACGGGTCTTGCCATGCCGGCGGCAAATATCGCCATTCCGCATACCGATCCGGGATTTGTGGCCAAGCCCTATGTCGCGGTGGTGAAGCCCGCCGCACCCGTGATGTTCAACGCGATGGCGGGCATGGGCGCCCCGGTGCCGGCGCAGATCGTCATCAATCTGGGCATCGCCGAGCCGGGCGGCCAGGTCGAGGCACTTCAGGCGCTCATGAATATCTTTATGGATGCCGACGCTGCAGCCGATGTGCTCGGCCAGACCACGTCCCAGGGCATGGTCGACGCTATCCGCCGTCACTTCTAAGGTGCCGGCTGCCAGAGCTGTCCCCTTTGCACCAAAATGGTGCAGATTAACCTGTCCCCAATGCACCAAGCGTGCCGCGGGGGCTGCGTTGTGACACAATGGCGTTTGTTCGATTCGTTATGCGAAAGGCCAACTATGGCAAATAAGAAAAAGAACCCCGCACCCGAGCCGACGCCCGAGCAGCAGGCTTGCGCCGCCTCCAGCTCTCGCAAGAAGCAGCGCAAGACCCGCGTGTCCAAGACCGTCAAGATCGTTCTGGTGGTCATCGGCGTGCTGGCAATGCTGCTTTCCGTCTCGGCCATGGCGTGCTCCGGCCTGATGTCGCAGGCAGAGGATACCTCGGGCTACAAGCTTACCGGCGGTGTAGCTGCCACTATCAACGGCACCAACCTCACCGAGGACACCGTGACCAAGCAGATCATGAGCATGCGCACGTCCTACGGCTACACCAAGGACAAGGACTGGGCACAGTATCTGGTCGACAACGACCTCACGCCCAAGAAGTACCGCAAGCAACTCATCGACTCCTACACGCAGCAGATTCTGCTTCAACAGGCACAGAAGGAGAACGGCGTGACGGTGTCGGACGAGGAGGTCGAGAAGGCTTGGAAGGACGCGTGCAAGAGCGCGGGCGGCGCCAAGGCCTTTAAGAAGGCCCTTAAGACCTACGGCTACACCGAGGACACCTACAAGGACTCGCTCAAGGAGAGCCTGGCGCAGCAAAAGCTTAAGGATGCTGTGGCGCCCACCAGCAAGCCCAAGGACAGCGAGATCGTCGATTACATCAACGAGAACCTGTCCAACTACAACGATGCCCGTCGCTCGTCGAACATCCTGATCAAGGTTGATTCCGACGCTTCCGACGAGGACAAGGCTGCCGCCAAGGCCAAGGCGCAGGAGTGCCTGGACAAGATCAACTCCGGTGAGCTGAGCTTTGAGGACGCCGTTGAACAGTACTCCGAGGACACCGGTTCCAAGGAGAAGAAGGGCGATGTGGGCTGGGATAAGCTCACCACCTTTGTCGACAGCTACCAGACGGCGCTCGAGGGGCTCAACAAGGGCGACGTGAGCGAAGTCGTCGAGTCGACCTATGGCTACCACATCATCAAGTGCACCGACTACTTCCATGTCGATAGCCAGGTCGATGACATCAAGCAGGTGCCCAAGGACATCAAGAAGTACGTTTCCAACGTGGTGAAGACGCAGGCGGCCAGTACTGCATACAGCGAGTGGCTGGAGCAGTACAAGAAAGACGCCGACATTACCGTCAACCCCATGCCCAAGGATGTGCCCTACAACGTGAGCTTGAAGGGCGTCACCAAGAGCTCGACCGACGATTCGTCGACGACTGAGTAATCATGGGGCGGTGCTCGCGCGAGTGCCGCCCACGCTATTAGAGAGGATTTGCAGATGACCAACGAAGAGCTGCAGAAGGAAATGATCGCGGCCATGAAGGCTAAGGACAAGGTTCGCCTGTCCATCATTCGCCAGGTCAAGGCCGAGGTGAAGAATATCGAGGTCAACGAGCGCCGCGATGTGACCGAGGAAGACGTCAACAGCATGATCAAGCGTCTGATTAAGCAGACGAGCGAGACGCTGGAGATGTCCATCAAGGCCGGCACCGACCAAGAGCGTACCGACAACCTGACCGAGCAGGTCAAGATTCTGGAGAGCCTTCTGCCCGCGCAGGTTTCGGGCGAGGAGCTCGAGGCCCTGATCGAGCAGGTCATCGCCGAGCTGGGCGCCACGTTCAAGAAGCAGATGGGCCAGGTCATGGGCGCTCTGGGTAAGGCCACTGGCGGCAACTTCGATAAGCCGGCAGCAGCAAAGATCGTTGGAGCCAAACTCGCGTAGGGACCGAGCGGCATATAGTTGATGTTGAGGGGGCGTGACCATTGCGGTCGCGCCCCTTTTTTGATGGCAGCTGAAGGGCACTCATTGGGGACAGACTTAAATGAGTGCCCACTCCCCGGGTACTCATTTAAGTCTGTCCCCAATGAGTGCCCAATGAGTGGGCGGAAGGTTGCGGGTTCTTTACGGGAATGTAGTGTGGGCTGCGGGAACGTGGTTCTTTCCGTACAATAGTTCAACTCGTGTAAACGCAGGGAAGGGACATTCATGGCAGACATGATCGAGATCAAGCATCTCAACAAGTACTTTGGCGACCTGCATGTACTCAAAGATATCAATCTCACCGTCAAGCGCGGCGAGAAGCTCGTAATGATTGGGCCTTCCGGCTCGGGTAAGTCGACACTCATCCGTTGCGTCGATTATCTGGAGGAGCCCACGTCGGGCGAAGTCATCATCGACGGTACGCCGCTCACCAAAAAGAATCACCTGGAGATGGCTCGCAAGTATAGTTCCATGGTGTTCCAGCAGTTCAACCTGTATCCCAACATGACGGTGCTGGGCAACCTGACACTCGCGCCCATCAAGCTGCAAAAGAAGAGCAAGGAGGAGGCGACCGAGATCGCCATCGCCGCACTCAAGCGCGTCGGCATGGCGCATAAGGCCGGCGAGTATCCGCAGAATCTCTCGGGTGGTCAGCAGCAGCGCATCGCCATCGCCCGCGCCCTGTGTACCAAGCAGCCCATCATCCTGTTTGACGAGCCGACTTCGGCGCTCGACCCCGAGATGGTCCAGGAGGTTCTGGACGTTATGATTGAGCTCGCGCAGGAGGACATCACCATGATCTGCGTGACGCACGAGATGGGCTTTGCGCGCCAGGTGGCCGATCGCGTCATCTTTATGGAGGACGGCCGCATCCTGGAGGAGGGCACGCCCGAGCACTTCTTCGATAACCCCGAGAACCCGCGCTGCCGCGAGTTCCTGTCCAAGATTCTGCACTAGGCGCGGTGATGGACATGACGGATATGACGAGGGCGGCCGTGTCGCGCCGTCACTTTTTGCAGCTGGCGGGCGCCGGCATGCTCGCGCTGACGGGGACCGCGCTCACCGGTTGCGGCAACTCCACCAGCGGCGAGGGTTCCGACAAGGGATCCAAGCTTGCGGCCATCAAGTCGCGCGGCCATCTGAATGCCGGCGTCAAGAAAGATGTTCCCGGCTACGGCTATTACGACACCGCCAAAGGCCGCTTTGAGGGCATGGAAGTCGATTTGTGCTACCAGATCGCCGCCGCTGTCTTTGGCGTGAGCTACAAGGAAGCCCGTGCCCAGGAGCTTGTCGAGTTTACCGACGTAACGCCCAAGACACGCGGCCCGCTGATCGATAACGGCCAACTCGACGTGGTCGCGGCGACCTACACCATCACCGACGAGCGCAAGAAGAGCTGGGATTTCTCGACGCCGTACCGCACCGACTACGTGGGACTCATGGTCAAGAAGCGTTCGGGCTTTACCTCGATTGAGGACCTGGACGGCAAGGTCATCGGCGTGAGCCAGGGTGCCACCACGCAGGGCCTGATCGAGCAGATGATCAAGGACAACGGCTTTAGCTGCAAGCCCGAGTTTAGGGCCTTTAGCGGCTACCCCATCATCAAGAGCTCGCTCGACGCCGGCAATATCGACGTCTTTGCCATGGACCGCTCCACGCTGGCCGGTTACATGAACGAGACCGTTGAGCTGTTGCAGCCCGAGGTCAAGTTTGGCGAGCAGGGCTACGGCGTGGCGACCAAGAAGGGCTGCGACCTTTCGGCCGTGGTCGATCAGGTGATTTGCGATCGTCTGGCCGACGGCTGGCTCGACCAAGAGGTCAAGACCTGGGGTCTTGTATAGGCGCATCGTCCAAGGAAGGAATCAAATGCTCGAAGGATTATTTGACGCCGACCGTTGGTCGACGACATTTCAAAACATGGGGCCCTTCTGGGAGGGCTTTGGCGTGACGCTGCAGGTGGTCATTGCCGGTCTGCTACTGTCGCTCGTGCTGGGCACGCTGCTGGGCGTGTTCTCCACCACCCGTTCGCGCGTGCTGCGCGCCATAAGCCGTGTGTACGTGGAGTTTTACCAGAACACTCCGTTGCCCGTTCAGGTGCTCTTTATGTACATGGCCGGTCCGCAGTTTTTGCAGGCCATAACTGGTGCCGACCAGCCGGTGCGCATCGCGCCGTTCGTGCTGGGCTTCTTGGGCGTGGGCCTGTATCACGCGGCCTACATTTCGGAGGTCATCCGCACCGGTATCGAGGCCGTTCCGCGCGGTCAGATGGAGGCGGCCCAGAGCCAGGGCTTCACCCGTGCGCAGGCATACTGGTACATTGTGCTGCCCCAGACGTTCAAGATCATTCTGCCACCGCTGTGTAACCAGGCGCTCAACCTGGTCAAGAACACGTCGGTGCTGGCGCTTGTGGCCGGCGGCGACCTTATGTACCGTTCCGACAACTTTGTGAGTCTGTACGGTTACCTGCAGGGATACATCGTCTGCTGCCTTATGTACTTCATCATCTGCTTTCCGCTCGCCATGCTGGTGCAGTGGCTCGAGCGCCGCTCCAAGGAGCGTCCGCGCGGCGTGAGCCTCGCCGAGCTGGGGCTCGACAACGTAGAGGAGGCCTAGCGCATGGAAATCTTCAACGCGACCAACCTGCTCTACATTTGGGGCGGCTTTGTTAAGACGATCGAGATCTCGGCGCTGTCGATCTTTTTCTCGCTCATCTTTGGCACGGTGCTGGCGCTTGTTAAAAGCTATGCG
The DNA here is from genome assembly GCA_019425015.1 of Collinsella sp. Lineage (GTDB taxonomy): Bacteria > Actinomycetota > Coriobacteriia > Coriobacteriales > Coriobacteriaceae > Collinsella. The sequence goes on along the minus strand of JAHYYJ010000003.1, from coordinate 114,986 downwards.
CCCCGCCCGTTCCGTATTTTGGTGAGTGCCTATATCGAGCTGTTCCGTTGCACGCCGAACCTGCTGTGGATCCTGTTTATCTACTTTACGGTGCAGGGCTTGGACATTGTGATTTCGACCATCGCCTTTACGCTGTTTACCAGCGCTGTTATGGCCGAGATTGTGCGCGGCGGCCTCAACTCGATTCCGCGCGGCCAGTTTGAGGCAGCGCAGAGCCAAGGCTTCGGCTTTTTTGCCACCATGCGCTACATCATTCTGCCGCAGACATTTAAGACGATCATTCCGGCGCTGTTTAGCCAGTGCACGACCGTCATCAAGGACAGCTCGTATCTTTCGGGTATTAACGTGGCCGAGCTCATGTACACGGCAAACGTCGTGATGGCCCATGCGATCGACCTGTCGCAGGTGCTTATGCTCTACGGCCTGGTGTTTGCGATGTACTTTGTGCTCAACTTTGGTATCTCGCTGTTGGTCCGAGCTTACCAACGCCGCATCGTAGCCGCATAGCCTGGCTTTCCCTGGCACCCAACCTTGGCCTTCAAACCGTCGCTCGCGTACCAAAGTACGCGTCGCTCCTCTTTCAGGCCAATCTTGGGCACCAGGAAAACCCAGGTACGGTATCGTGGGAATAAGAGATAAACAGCCCTTTTCTCATTTGTTAGAAAGGAATCGCGATGAGCGATCTGGAGAATAAGAAGAATCCTGTGGTCATTACCATCGCGCGCGACTTTGGCGCCGAGGGCCACGAGATTGGTCGCATGCTTGCCGACGAGTTGGGGATTCCGCTGTATGACAACGAGCTGCTGGTGCGTGCGTCGCTGCGCACGGGCGAGTCGCTCGATAAGATGGCCGCCTACGACGAGCGTCTGGCTGTGGAGAACATGGCGTTCCTGCCCGACCGCTACGATGCGCGTTCGTACTCGGATAAGTTGTTCCAAAAGATGAGCCAGGTGATCTTGGACCTGGGCGAGACCGAGAGCTGCATTATCGAGGGTCGTCTGTCCGATTATCTGCTGCGCAATAATCCCAACCATATTGCCGTGCTGGTGACCGCCCCCTTTGAGGACCGCGTCGAGATTGTCCGCAAGAAGCGTGGCCTTAATAAAAAGAAAGGCGCCAAGCTGGTCAAGCAGCAACAGAAGGCACGCGAGGCGTTCTATAAGCGCTATAGCGCCGGAAAGTGGAAGATGACGAGCGGTAAAGACATCGTCGTCAACCGCGCCAAGCTGGGCCGCGAAGGCTGCAAAGACGTTATCGCCGCTGCCTACCGCTACAAAGTCGCCCAGCTCGAAGGCTAGCCGACCAAACCCCCACAAAGGGGACAGGCACCTTTGTGGGGGTTTTGTTTTAGGCCGAGGGAAAGGCCTTGGCGGCAGTGCCTATCCTCGGCTTTTGCAAAATCTCGATCTGTAACACCAAGCCAGCGAAAATGGCTCTAACTGTTACAGATTTAGATGAACCGTTCGGCCGTCAGCCCAACGTCTTGATCTGTAACACCAGGCGGCATATTTGGTCTCTAACTGTTACAGATTGAGATGCGGCGTGGGCGGCCGGCACAATATCTCGATCTGTAACAACTGCAGGGCTCAACGGACTCCAGCTGTTACAGATTGAGACAAAACGACCGGGCAAGTCCCCAACCACCACAAAGGTGCCTGCCCCATCGTGGTGGTTGGGGCGGCCGGCATAGAAAAAAGTCCCCGCCGGGCGTGTGCTCGACGGGGACTTTGCCGTTTGATGGCTAGTGCTGCAGGTGATTACTCGCCCAGCAGGCTCTTGGTGATCGAAGCGGCGGCCTTCTTGCCGGCGCCCATCGCCAGAATGACCGTAGCGGCACCGGTGACGATGTCGCCGCCGGCCCAGATGCGGGGATCGGTGGTCTGGCCGGTCTCCTCGTCGGCGACGATGTAGCCCCACTTGTTGAGCTCCATCTTGCCGCCGATCTTGGCAGCGAAGGGGTTGGCGTTGGTGCCGATAGCCGAGATCGCGACGTCGCAGGGGATCTCCTCGATGGCGCCCTCGATGGGCACCGGGCGACGGCGGCCGGACTCGTCGGGCTCGCCGAGCTCCATCTTCTGGACCTTGACGGCGCACACGGAGCCGTCCTCGCCAGCGACAAACTCGAGCGGGGAGACGAGCGGCAGAACCTCGACGCCCTCGGCCTTAGCATGGTGCAGCTCGGCGCGACGGCAGGGCATCTCGTCCTCGGTACGACGGTAGGCGATGATGGCGTGCTCGGCGCCCAGGCGCTTGGCGGTACGGACGGCGTCCATGGCCACGTTGCCGCCGCCAAAGACAACGACGTTCTTGCCGTGCTTGGTGGGGGTGTCGTACTCGGGGAACTTGTTGGCCTTCATCAGGTTCACGCGGGTGAGGTACTCGTTCGCGAAGAAGACGTTGGGCAGGTTCTCGCCGGGGACGTTGAGGAACTTGGGCAGGCCAGCGCCGGTCGCCACGTAGATGGCGTCGAAGCCCTGCTCGAACAGCTCCTCGGCCGTGGCCATGTTGCCCACGACGGAGTTGTACTCAAACTTGACGCCCATGTCCTCCAGGCCGTCAATCTCGCGCTTGACGACTGCCTTGGGCAGACGGAACTCGGGGATGCCGTAGACCAGCACGCCGCCGCCGGTGAAGAAGGCCTCGAAGACGGTGACGTCAAAGCCGTTACGGGCGAGCTCGCCGGCGCAGGTGATGCCGGACGGGCCGGAGCCGACGACAGCGACCTTCTTGCCGTTCTTGGGGGCCATCTTGGGCGTGGAGGCGAGCTCGGGGCGGTCACCCAGGAAGCGCTCGAGCTGGCCGATGGCCACGGGCTCGGACTTCTTGCCACGGATGCACTTGCCCTCGCACTGGTTCTCCTGCGGGCAGACGCGGCCGCAGATGGCGGGAAGCATGGAGTCCTCGCGAATGGTATCGAGAGCGCCGCCGAAGTCCTTCGCGCGGATCTGCTCGATAAAGCGGGGAATGTTGATGTTGACGGGGCAGCCCTCAACACAGAACGGCTTCTTGCAGTTGAGGCAGCGCTCGGCCTCGGCCAGCGCCATCTCTTCGGTGAAGCCCTTGTCGACGGGGCGGAAGTCGCAGGCGCGCTCGGCAGCCGGCTCCTCGTTATCGGGGGTGCGGGGCGACTTCATATCGGCAACGAAACGACCGTTAACTAGTGGCATGCGCAGCTCTTTTCCTCATAGGCCTTGAGGGACTCGCCCTCTTCGGAACGGTAAGCGGCCTGGCGGGCACGAAGGTCATCCCAGTCGACCAGGGTGGCATCGAAGTCGGGGCCGTCGACGCAAGCGAACTTGGTCACGCCGCCCACCTCGACGCGGCAGCAGCCGCACATGCCGGTGCCGTCAACCATGATGGGGTTGAGGGACGCGGTGATGGGGGTGTCGTACTTCTGGGCGGTGAGGGTCGAGAACTTCATCATCGGAACGGGGCCGACGCAGAAGACCTGGCTCACGGCCTTGTCCTGCAGCAGGCGCTCCAGCGGAGCGGTGACAACGCCCTGCTCGCCGTAGGAACCGTCATCGGTGGTGATGTGGATGTGGTCCTCGTCGAGGAGCTCGCGGAACTGGTCCTCCATGAGCAGGAGGTCCTTGGTGCGGGCGCCCATGATGGCGTGCACCTCGTGACCGGTCTCGACCAGGTGCTTAGCGACCGGGAAGGCAATTGCCAGGCCGACGCCGCCGCCAATGACGGCGCAGGGGCCCTCGGCCATCTCGGTGGGAACGCCCAGCGGGCCCACGACATCGCGCAGCGACTCGCCGGCCTCGTAGGTGGAAAGCATCTCGGTGGTCTTGCCGATCACCATGAAGATGAACTCGACCCAGCCCTCGTCACCGTTCCAGCCGGCCAGGGTAAACGGGACGCGCTCGCCCGTCTCGTTGGCGCGAACCATGAGGAACTGTCCAGCGTGCGCATGCTTGGCGATCGCAGGCGCCTCGATGCGGAACTTGAACACCTTCTCCGAGAACTGCGTCTTCTCCAGGATCTTATACATAGAACCCCTCTCTTGTTAGGGCCGCCGAACCGTGCCTCCACGGAAATGGACGGTAGCCCGAATAAAACCGTACGCGCACGGGCGTTGTGCAGACATACGGTACAAATTATACCCTCATGGACATGCTGTTTACGTGTGTCTTCGGCGGTTGGGAAAAGGGTTTATCCACTTCGACCTACCAAATAGGGATAGGTTTATTTTGGTCGGTTTTATCAGGCAAAACGGCAAAGGGGGCCGGCCTCGGGTTGTGATGAGGCCGGCCCCCTTTGGGGTGTTATGCGTGTATGGCGGCGCGGGGTTTATTGCGATGCGGCCACCGGGGCGTTTCTGTAGATAGAACCTGCCAAAATAAACCTGTCCCTAAACGGTAGGTTTTAGTGCTTGCCGTTGGCGGAGGCGGCGCCGTTGACGTGGTCGCGGGCATAGATCACGCCGTGCACGATGGCGAGACCCGCGGCGTCGGCGGCGCGGGCGCAGGTGTCCTGGAAGTCATCGGCCTCGCGGGCGCGCAGCTGTTTGAGCACATAGTCTGCCACGGCCATCTTGCCGGGAGGGTTGCCGATGCCGGTGCGGATACGGCTAAAGTCGCGGCTGCCCATCTTGTCGATGATGGAGCGCAGGCCGTTGTGCCCGGCGTGGCCACCGCCCACCTTGACGCGCACGTCACCGGCGGGGATGTCGAGCTCGTCGTGAATCACGAGTAGCTCCTCGGCCTTGATCTTGTACTCGCGGCAGAGCTTGGAGATGGGGCCACCCGAGGTATTCATATACGACTGCGGCTTGACCAGCACGATCTGGCGCTTGCCACCCTCTTCCTCGGGATCGTTGATGTTGATGAGTGCGACCTCGGCGCCGGCCTGGTTTTTCCAGTACGTGACACCGGCCTGACGGGCCAGCTCATCGATCGCCTTAAAGCCGGCGTTGTGGCGGGTCTCGGCATATTCCTCACCCGGGTTGCCGAGTCCGGCAACCATGCGAATCTTAAGCGGCTGTGCAGCTGCCATGTTCATCCTTTCGTTGATTTGTCGCCTGCTATGGTGAGCGACCCTGTTGCCGCTGTCAAATGGAGGGTAATTGAGGGCGTTTGGGGGCGTTTGGACGGACGTCGAAATCCGAGGTGGACAGTTAGTTCAGATACGTATAAGTTCTGAGGACTCGAATTACTCAATTCAATGTCGATACGTTGTTTTGGAGCTTTAGTTAGTCCATATGGCGCTGTTTTGAAGTCTACCCTGCCTTCAAATAGGGCGAATGGTATAGAGATAGCTGCAAAACAGTCTAATTCAATGCGTCCATTTATACGTATTTGAACTAACTGCCCAGCCCTGCTCGACGGCGCACGGGTGATTCGCCGTTTAGACCGGCGCGAGGCCGGTTCCGGCCCGCAGAGCGTTGAGCCAAGCGGCCTGACGCTTGCGATAGCCCTTGATACGGTACCGGAATCGGACTCCTGCGAGTCGATGCATCGTTTGGGCGAAGGCTTCGAGTGCAACAAGGTCTTTCATTTGGTCGCGATTGATAACCAGGACGTGGATGCCCATGGCCTTGAGGCCATTATTTCGATTGCCATCGTGGATGCGAGCGTTTTGAAGCTCATGCCCAATTCCGTTGTATTCGTTGTCGACTCCGGCTGCCGGGCAATATAGGTCGCAGATGGCATAGGGGATGCCCGAGGACATGTTGACCGCAAGAGTATCGAAGTCGATTCGATGGTTGAGTAGCAGGCCTCCCATGGGCAGGCTGCAACATCCGAATCCGCCAAAGCGCATGGGCGCTCCGAGAACGGCAAACATTAGGGATTCGGCTGGGGATGCGGATCCAGCCCGGGCGAGTTTGACTGCCGTGCGAAACGAGGCGTATGAGCTACTTTTGGCGAACCGTGCGACCGCCTCGAGCTCTTCGATGGTCGTGGCGGGCTCGCATTTGTAGTGCGCCTGTTCATAGCGGGTTTCGTTCTGTTGTTCGGCCGCTGACTGGTTGCCCAGGCAATCAAGATCGCCCGTCGCTTCGTAGCCATCGCCCTTGGGCCAGATGTCGTCATGGGCAATGGGGTATGTTGCCCCGGGAGGAAGGGAGTAAGTTCCGACCAGTTCCATGAGAAGCATCAAGGTTTTGGCGACTGATTCATTTTTAGAACAAAGCATGGCTGTCATGGCAGGAGACGTTGCGTAGATGTCGGCCTCGACGTGCATAATTGCACCTTCAGGAAGCGGAGCGGAGAGAATATGCTGAAGAAGTCGCTTGTCGGGGCGTCGGTTGCCTTCGTTTGAAACGAGAAGATCGAGCAGCTCGGAATCATCTTCATTCCAGGCGTCGAGTATCGAAAGTGCGCCAAAGTCTATCGCGTCATTATTGGGAATGCAGCTAGCCAAGGCCTGTGCTTGCTGTTCACTATCAATGGAGCTCCAGGGTAGGGCAGAGTACGCCCGTCGTGCGCGACGAATTGCGCGGAGGGCGGAGAAATGTGAAATCACGGTCGTCATAGCTATAACGTACTAAGTTGGCGGCAGAATGCGACCGCCATACCGTTCTTTTCGCTCAGCGGGGTGCTGGGCGCCATGAACGGCCGGGTGTTAGGAAATCGGTGGAATCGGTTGAGGGGATTGCAGGAAATTGAGCTCTGCCGAGAAGGTTGACGATGGCTACTGGACAGTTAGTTCAGATACGTATAAGGCGGCGGGCGTTCGAGGTGTTTCTAAGGGCCTTCGAGGGCGATTTGAAGATAATATATGCGGCGGTTGTACTCGAAAACGATGAGCTTCGGGCGGCATGGCATCCGCCGGGGAGCTCAGAAGGCTCCGAACGGACCTTTGGAGCTTTAAAAAATACGTATCTGAACTAACTGTCCAGGGCGGATTGGCGAGGAATAGAAAAAGGGTCGGAAGCGAGCTTCCGACCCTTTAAAAACATCAAAGACGATGCGATACGCGTTGGACTACAGCGCGAAGTCGCCGCCGACGAGCGTGGAGACGGGCTCCTCGTGGTAAACGGCGGAGATGGCCTGAGCGAACTCCTCGGCGACCGAGATGGTCTTGATCTTGCCGCCGACCTCGACGGGGATGGCGTCGGTGACGACGCACTCGACGATGGGGGCATCGTTCAGGCGCTCGATGGCCGGACCGGAGAAGATGCCGTGGGTGGCGCAGACGTAGATGTCGCCGGCGCCCATAGCCTTGAGCTCCTTGACGTTGGCGCACAGGGTGCCAGCGGTGTCGATCATGTCGTCGTTGATGATGCAGGTCTTGCCCTTGATGTCACCGATGATGCCCATGACCTCGGCGGCGTTGTGGCGCGGACGGCCCTTGTGGGCGATGGCCAGGTCGCAGCCGAGCATGTCGGACAGCTTCTTGGCGGCCTTGGCGCGACCCACGTCGGGGGAGACGACAACCAGGTTGTCGGTGTCGAAGTGCATGTCGTTGTAGTACTGGCCAAACAGCGGCAGTGCGGACAGGTGGTTAACCGGGATATCGAAGAAGCCCTGGATCTGGCCCTGGTGCAGGTCGAGGGTGATGATGCGGTTGACGCCGGCACGCTCGAGCAGGTTGGCGACGAGGCGGGCGGTGATGGGCTCGCGCGGGCCGGCCTTGCGGTCCTGGCGGGCATAGCCGTAGTGGGTGATAACGGCGGTGATGGAGCGGGCGGATGCGCGCTTGGCAGCGTCGGTGGCGATGAGCAGCTCCATGAGCATGTCGTTGACGTTGCCGCCGGCCACGGACTGAATCAGGAAGACGTCGGCGCCGCGGACGGTCTCGTCGTAGCGGGCGTAAATCTCACCATTGGCGAACTGCTTTAGCGTAAGGCCCGAAAGCTCGACCCCAAGGTACTCAGCGATCTTCTGAGCGAGGGGACGGTTGGAGGAACCGGAATACACGCGGATGGACTTGCGCATATTCTCCGACTTCTCGGGATCATTAATCGGCATTACCCTTCTCCTTTATACATCGAATGCCATATAGATGCCTTGTTGCATTGTAACCGTGCGGCGGGGTTGATCGGGTCTTGATAACGTCTTTACCGTCAACGGACACGAACCGACCACTCATCCGGTCGCGCAGGTCACGATAGAAAAAGGAGCCGTCCCCATGGAACAGCTCCTTTTGTGCTTGGTAAAACGTTATACCTCGTCGTCCTCGTGCAGGCGGCGGCGATAATCGGCAGCCCAGCCCTCAATATTTACCTGACGGGCGCGGCCCAGACCGAGTGCGTCGGCCGGGACCGGCTCGGTGATGACGGAGCCGGCGGCCACGAGTGCACCGTCGCCAATCTGGGCGGGCGCGACCATCATGGTGTCGGAGCCGATGAAGGCATCCTTGCCGATGACGGTCTTGTGCTTGTGGACGCCGTCGTAGTTGCAGGTGATGGAGCCCGCGCCCACGTTGACGCCGGAGCCCATGGTGGTGTCGCCGATGTAGGACAGGTGCGGAACTTTGGAGCCCTCGCCGATCGTGGACTTCTTGATCTCCACGTGCGTGCCGGCCTTGGATCCGTCGAGCATGTGGGTGCCCGGGCGCAGGTAGGCGCGCGGGCCGCAGTCGACGCCGTTCTCGATGACGGCCTCGATGGCGATGGTCTCATCGATGGTGCAGCCGCTGCCGACGGTAGTGTCGGTGAGGCGGCTGTTGGGGCCAAGCTGGCACTCCTCGCCCACGGTGACGTGGCCGATCAGGTGCGTCTGCGGCCACACGACGGTGTCGCGGCCGATGGTGGCGTCGGGGCCGATCCAGGCCTGCGTTGGGTCGATGAACGTGACGCCCTCTGCCATCCAGTGCTCGTTGATGCGGTCGCGCGCGATGGCGGTGAGCTGCGCGAGCTGGATGCGGCTGTTGACGCCCAGGCCGTCGCGGTAGTCGTCGCAGTGGAAGATGGAGACTGCCTGGCCGTGGCCTTTGAGGATCTCGAGCATGTCGGGCAGGTAGTACTCGGATTGCGCGTTGTCGTTGCCGATCTCGTTAATGTGGGCGGCGAGCTGCGCGCCGTCGAAGGCGTAGCAGCCGGCGTTGCACTCGAGTAGCTCGGCGGCCTGCTCGGGCGTGCAGTCCTTCTGCTCGATGATGCGCTCGATCTGACCATCGGCGCCCAGTTTGATGCGGCCGTAGCCAAAAGGATCGGGCGGGGTCATGGTCATGACGGTGCAGGCGAGCTCGCCGGTGGCGACGGTTTGCGCGAACTTGGCGACGGTGTCGGCGGTGATGAGCGGCAGATCGCCGTTGAGCACGACGACCGGACCCTCGGTGATGCCACAGGCCTCGAGCGCGACCTTCACGGCGTGACCGGTGCCCAGACGCTCGGTCTGCTCGACGCACTCGACCTTGGTGGCGCTGTTGGCGTAGGCGCCGTCGATGAGGGCGCGCATCTCGTCGGCGTGGCTGCCGATGACAACCACGACGCGGCTGCAGCCGGCCTTGATGGTGGCGTCGACGATCCACTGAACCATGGGCTTGCCCAGGATCTTGTGCGAAACCTTGCAGTGGTTCGACTTCATGCGGGTGCCCTCGCCGGCAGCGAGGATAATTGCGGTTGCGTCCATGTGATCTCCTGTTACGTTATTAGAGACGTGTGTTTGGAAACGATACACGGCGCAATATGATACCGCAGGCATATGATGAGCGCGTAACGATTGGTTTGCGGCGGTTGAGGCTTGCGCCGCCGGCGTGGCGTTTGCGCTGGTTGTGCATGGCGGCGGCGCTGCGGCGTTGGCGTTTTGCGCGAGGGGATGGGAGGTGCCCGTGGATATCATGCGGGAGGAATCGGGCAACGAACCCGTCGCGGCATTTTCGATGTCGCATCCGGCGGTGCCGGCACTCTACATGGTGCTGACGTTGGGGCTCACCATGTTCTCGATGCAACCGGTGCTGATTGCGCTGTCGCTCGCGGGCGGGCTGGCGTACGGGCTTGCGACGCGCGGTGCCGCGCGTACGTTGGGGGCGCTTCGCTGGCAGCTGCCGGTGATTTTGATCATTGCACTGGTCAACCCGCTGTTTAGTGCATCGGGCTCGACGGAGCTGTTTCATATTGGCATGCGCGTGGTGTATTTGGAGAGCATGATGTACGGCCTGTGCATGGGCGGGCTGTTTGTGGCGAGCGTGCTGTGGTTTGAGGCCGCGGCGTCGATGCTCGAATACGACAAGGTGCTTGCGCTTTTGGGCAACGCCGCGCCGGTGATCGCGCTCATGATCTCGATGTGCATGCGGCTTATCCCACAGTTTTTGTGCCGCGGCCGCACGGTGCTGGCGGTGCAAGACGCGATTGATGTACCGGGACGCGCGCCGGCTGACCCCGTGCGCTCGCGCCTGCGGGCGTCGAGCGTGTTGATGGGCTGGGGCATGGAAGATTCGCTGGAGCGCGCGGATGCCATGCGTTCGCGCGGGTGGGGTGCCGCGACGCGTCGTACGACGTATGCGCGGTATCGGCTGGGGCGCGGCGACGCTGCCGCGCTGGTTGGACTTGCGGTGTTTGGTGCCGCTGCGGTGGCGGTGGCATGGACCGCGACAACGCAGTATTCGTTTTACCCGCAGCTTTCGGTGCCCGCGCCGTGGCTGGGCTATGTCGTGTACGCTGCCTGGATGGTGCTGCCCTGCGTGTTGCATGCGATCGATGAGAAGAGGTTCGGCTGATGGCTCGGTTGGATAGGGGCCCGGTGTCGGGCGCGGCGTGCGGCCCGGATATGCCGGCGATTGAGGTGCGGAGCCTGAGCTTTGCCTACCCCGGGGCTGATGCTGCGGTGCTCGAGGGGCTCGACTGGTCTGTTCCCCAAGGTGCATTTGCGCTGCTTGTTGGCGGTACCGGATCGGGTAAGTCGACGCTGCTGTCGCTGCTCAAGCCCGAGATCGCTCCGGCGGGCGAGCGCACCGGCGATGCGCGCGTGCTGGGCGAGAACGTTGCCGACATGGACGTGCGCGCGTCTGCGGAGTGCGTGGGCTACGTGTTCCAGGATCCCGAGAACCAGATTGTGTGCGAGACCGTGTGGCACGAGATGGCGTTTGGCCTAGAGAATCTGGGTGTGTCGCGCGACGAGATGCGCCGCCGTGTTGCCGAGACCAGTTATTTCTTTGGTCTGGAGGACTGGCTTCATCGCGATACCGATACGCTTTCGGGTGGCCGCAAGCAGCTGCTGTCGCTTGCCGCCGTCCTGGCGCTGCGTCCGCGTGTGCTGCTACTCGACGAGCCCACGTCTCAGCTCGATCCCGTTGCCGAGAAGAATTTTCTGCACGCGCTGTTTCGCGTGAACCGTGAGCTGGGCTGCACGGTCGTCGTGGCTACGCATCAACCGCGGCCGATGCTCGAGTATGCGACGTGCGCGTACCGGATTGAGGGCGGTCGCGTGCGCGAGGTGGCGGATGTGGCTTCTTTGGGGCGCCGAGAACCGCTGTTTTCCGATGACATGTTGGGGTGGGGTACCATCCGATGTGCAAAAAACGGAGTATTCAGCAGGCGTGAGGACAATTTGGGCTCTCTGGAGCCGCCCGGGGACGTATCGAGCGCGAAAAAAAGTTCGGAACTGGACAAATCGTCCGAATTTGTGGCGCAAACGTCGCTCGAGAACGGCTCGGAAGCCTTCCCGCGCACGGATGGAGGCAGAATACTCCAAAAAATGCACGGCGGGTCGACTACCACCCTATCGGAAGGCTGGTTTCGCTACGATCGCGCGGGCGGTTGGGTGCTGCGCGGGCTCGATGTGACGTTTTCAGTTGGCGCGGTGCATGCAGTCGTGGGCGGAAACGGCTGCGGCAAGTCGACGATGCTCTCGGTGCTGGCCAAGACGGCTAAGCTGCAGCGCGGCCGCATGGTGCGCGGAGCGGCTTCGGCGGCGCTGCTGCCTCAGAATCCCAAAGCATTGCTGGTTGCCGAGACGGTTCGCGATGAGCTGATGGAATGGGCCTCGACCTGCGGATATGACGAGAACTTGGCGCGGGAGCGTGCGGCGCGACTGGGATTGGACGGCCTGGAGACGCGCCACCCCTACGACCTCTCGGGCGGACAGCGCCAGCTGCTCGCACTGGCAAAGCTGCTGCTGATTGGCCCCGAGCTGCTGCTGCTTGACGAGCCCACGAAGGGCTTGGACCTGGAGAGCCGCCGCATCATCGCCCGCGCCCTGCGTGACCATGCGAAGGCTGGCGGCACCGTCATCATGGCCACGCACGATCTGGATTTTGCCGAGCAGGTTGCCGATGACATTGCCATGATGTTTGATGGCGAGATCGCCTGCATGGAGCCGCCGACCGACTTCTTTGCCGACAACGTGTTTTATAGGGCGTGATGGAATGGTGGATTATCGCGTCTCGCGCCTACTTGCAAAACTGGAGATTCCGCTGTTGTTGGCGGTGCCGGCGGTAATGGCCGCAGCATTGCTGACGGGCATTGAGCAGACAGCGCTTGCCATGCTGGTTGTGGTGGCGCTGGTGCTCGCGCTGTTCTTTGCGGGCTACGAGGCGTCGCGACCGGGCCTGCGCCAGATTATGCCAACGCTGGTTCTGGCGGCGTTGGCCGCGGCGGGGCGCATCTTGTTTGGCCCCATTCCCGACTTTAAACCCGTGAGCGCCATCGCCATTATCGCCGGTGCGACACTCGGCCGTCGTAATGGCTTTATGGTCGGTGCGCTGGCAGCGCTGACCAGCAATTTCTTTTTTGGGCAGGGTATGTGGACGCCGTGGCAGATGTATGCCTGGGGTCTGGTTGGCTATGTTGGCGGCGCGCTGGCGCATGCGGGTGCGTTCGACCGTGCCGACGGCACCGTGCGCATGCCGGCGTTGATGGCGTACGGCTTTGCTTCGGGTCTGCTGTACGGCGTGGTGATCAACGCGTATGACATCATCGGTTTTGTTCAACCGCTCACGTGGGCGGGCACCGTGGCGCGTCTTGCCACCGCCGTACCGTTCGATATCACGCACGGACTCGCGACCTGCGTGTTTTTGGCCGCTCTGTACAAGCCCTGGTGTCGCCGCATCAACCGCGTCGTCGTGAAGTACGGGCTGTAGTGGTGGTTGCGCCGAGGCAAGAACCAATACTGTCTTGGTGTTATATCAAAACTATGCCGGTTTACGGGGCTAGATTGGCACAGACAGACCATACCGGCTTTTTTCGAAATGGAGTAAGCCGTTTGCCTGCGGTTTTATTATTTCGGAATTGCGTATGGTTGGGGGTTTGCGATTTAGCCCCGTAAACCGGCATAGTTTTGAAATGGCCGGTTGATATGACGGGCATCGTGGCCCTCAAGAGCCAAGCTGATCCGTTATCTTCCGTCCCCAGACGTCCTCGGGGAGTCAACTGAACCCGCCCGCTACGAAATCGGCCCATCTACTACGTTTAGCCTGATACCCCCGACCATGACCGCGTTTTATGAAAAACCGCAGGCTTTCTACCTGCGGTTTTCTTTTTGCGTTGTTCGCCGTGGTTGAGGGTAGTGGCTTAAACGTAGTAGATGGGCCGATTTCGTAGCGGGCGGGCCGCGTGGATGCCCCCGCGAGGTGAAGATGACCCCTTTTTCTCCGTCCCCAGGGGATCAGTTGGGCTAGAGCTCCAGGGCGAGCGTGACGGGGCAGTGGTCGCTGCCAAAGATGTCGCCGCGGATGCCGGTGTCGCGTACGTTGCCGGCGATTGCGTCGCTCACCAGGAAGTAATCAATGCGCCAGCCGGCGTTGTTTTTGCGAGCATTAAAACGGTAACTCCACCAGCTGTAGACGCCCTCGACGTCGGGGTTTGCCGCGCGCCAGGTGTCGGTAAAACCGGCGTCGAGCAGCTCGGTAAACTTGCCGCGCTCCTCGTCCGAAAAGCCTGCGTTGCCGCGGTTGGACTTGGGGTTCTTAAGGTCGATCTCCTCGTGTGCCACGTTAAAGTCGCCGCAGGTTACGACGGGCTTGCCGGTTTCGCGCTCAAGCGCGCTCAAAAAGCCGCGATAGGCATCGTCCCAGGCCATGCGCACGTCGATGCGCGCGAGCTCGTTTTGGGCGTTGGGCGTATAGACGTCCACGAACCAAAACTTGTCGAACTCGAGCGCGCAGACGCGGCCCTCGGTTGCGGCTTGGGCGACGAGCTCGGCGGCCCCACCCTCGCCGGCGTAGGGCAGCAGTGCATCGGCGCGCAGTACGCGCAGCGGTTCCTGGCGGCTAAAGACCGCGGTGCCCGAGTAGCCCTTGCGCTCGGCGTAGCTCCAGGTTTGGTGATAGCCGGCCAGGTCGATATCGACCTGGCCCTCCTGCAGCTTGGTTTCCTGCAGCGCTAGGATATCGACATCGAGTTCCTGTGCGATCTGGATAAAGCTCGGGTCCTTTTTGAGCACGGCGCGCAGGCCGTTGACGTTCCACGAGGCGAAAGTGTAAGTCTGAGGCATGGTGTCCTTTCGACGGGGTTGGCAGGCTTAAGATTAGCGCAACAAGAGCGGGGCGGAGTCCGCGAGTGATAGTGCGAACGCCGCCGTCCCGGAGACACGGACGGAGGACATATTATGGCGCAGACAATATCGGACCCCAAACAGGCCTCCGCCGCGCTGGCGGAGCTGTTCGAAACCCATAGCCACGTGGTCTTCTTTGGCGGCGCGGGCGTTTCCACGGCAAGCGGCATTCCCGATTTCCGCAGCGTGGACGGTCTGTATCATCAACAATTTGCCTATCCGCCCGAGACCATGCTCTCGCACAGCTTTTACGAGGCGCATTCGGCCGAGTTCTTCGACTTTTACCGCACCAAGATGATCGCGCCTAACGCTAAACCCAACTGCTGCCACACCAAGCTGGCCGAGCTGGAGCGTGCCGGCAAGCTCGACGCCGTGGTGACGCAAAACATCGATGGTCTGCATCAGGTGGCCGGTTCACGGCGCGTGTTTGAGCTGCACGGCTCGGTCCACCGCAACATATGCCAGGCGTGCGGCGCGGTCTATAGCGCCGAGTGGATCTGCGCGCGCGAGCACGAGGATGCCGCGGGCGTGCCCGTGTGCCCTGCGTGCGGCGGCCGCATCAAACCCGATGTGGTGCTCTACGAGGAGCCGCTTGACGAGCGCGTGCTTACCGGCGCCGTTGCCGCCATCGCCGCGGCCGATGCCCTCATTGTGGGCGGGACTTCGCTCGTGGTGTATCCGGCGGCGGGCCTTACGCGCTACTTTACCGGCGATACGCTGGCGATTTGCAATCTTGCTCCCACCGATCAGGATGCAAATGCCGACCTGCTGATTTCTTGCGACATCGCGGCCGCGTTTGCGTTCTAGCCCGCGCGCGCGGATACAATAGAAAGACTGATTGCAAAGCGACCCCGCCGTCAGCGCCCAAGCGCGGCGGCGTGGGCATTTTAGGAGGATGTTCATGGCGAACGACAGCAAGACATGGCGGTGCGGAAAGTACGAGCTCAGCTTTGATCGTCCGCGCATCATGGGCGTCCTCAACGTGACGCCCGATTCGTTTAGCGACGGCGGGGAGCACTTCGATGCGGATGCCGCTATCGAGTACGGCCTGGCGATGCTCGATGCCGGCGCCGACATCATCGACGTGGGCGGCGAGTCCACGCGCCCCGGCTTTACCCCGGTCAACCCCGACGAGGAGGCGCGTCGCGTGCTACCCGTCGTGCGCGCGCTCGCCAAAGAGGGCGCTATCGTCTCGATCGATACGCGTCATGTGGCGGTTGCCAAGGCGGCGGTGCGCTGCGGTGCTTCGATTGTCAACGATGTAACGGGCTTCACCGACCCCAAGATGGTCGAGTTCGTTAAGACGAGCACCTGCGGCGTCATCGTAATGCACGCCGGCGAGGTCGCCGCGCCCGCTCGTACGCACGCGACGGTGCAGCTCGATACTTCGGCCGCGGCGTTTGTTGCCGAGAAGGCGCGCGAGGCGGCCGCCGAGGCTGCGCGCGAGGCTGAGAAGCCCGCTCGTCGCCGTCGCGGCAAGTTGTTGGGCGACCCCAAGCCCGAGGCAAAGCTCCCGGGTGGCGTGGTGCAGCCCTCGCTGCCGTTTGGCGAATCAGAGCCCACGCCCGAGCCTGTTGCCGAGTCAGAGACGCCGGCTACCGAGCAGGCTGCCCCTGCCGCCGCTGCGCCCGAGACCGTGCCCGCAGCTACCGAAGCCGCACCGGAGCCCAGCGACCACCTGGCCGCCATGATGCGCCGCAGTGCCCGTCGTGAGGAAGCCTATGTGCCCACCTCGCAGCTCCGCCGCTTTACCCTGCCCGATTCTGCGCCCATCATGCGCCGCGTCATGGGCTTTCTGTCCGACCAGGCCCGCACGCTCATCCATGCCGGCGTGTCGCGCGACCGTATCTGCATCGATCCCGGCCCGGGCTTTGGCAAGACGGCCAACGAAGACATCGTCATCCAGCGCGAGACCGCTAAGATGGCGTCGCTGGGCTATCCGCTCATGTGCGCCGTGTCGCGCAAGCGCTTTGTGGGCGCCGTCTCGGGCGTGACGGAAGCCGCCGCGCGCGATGCCGCCACGTTTGGTGTGTGCCTGGGCGCCATCCAGGCCGGCGCCAACATCGTGCGCGTGCACGACGTTGCGGGCTTTGCGCAGTTCCTGAACGGTTACTGGGCCGTTGCCAAGCCGCAGCCGCGCCGCGCGTTTGTGGCCGTTGGTTCCAACCTGGGGCATCGCTGCGACAACATCCGCGCTGCGCGCGACATGATTGCCGAGATCCCGCTCACCTGCGTGTCCAACTGCTCGCGCATCTACGAGAGCGAGCCGGCTTACGAGACGCGCCAGGACGCGTTTGCCAACGCCGTCATCGAGATCAAGACCGAGCTGGCTCCGCTGGTGCTGCTTGACGAGCTCATGAAGATCGAGGCCGAGCTGGGTCGCGACCGTTCCAAGAAGGCCAAGGCCAACGGCCCGCGCACCATCGACCTGGACCTGCTGTGGATGGACGGCGAGACCCACGGCGGCAAGAAGCTGCGCCTGCCGCATCCGCTGATCGGCGAGCGCGACTTTGTGCTGGTGCCGCTCGAGGACCTGATGCACGACCCGGCGCGGTTCTTCCGCTACAACGGCGTCGAGGTCAAGGAGCCCGAGGACCGCGTGGGCCATATCGTGGGCGAATTGGGGCGTATGTAGATGATTGAGATGAATGCTGTTGCCGCCGGTACCGAGCTCGACGCGGCGCGTGACGCGGGCCGCGAGGGTGCGTCCGCGGGCCGGTGCGCGTGGAGCGCGGGCGATGCATCGCTGACGTTTTCGCTGGTCGTGCGCCCCGATGTGAACATGCACGCCTTCCACGGTCTGCCGTTTGTGGCCGCAATGGGCATGATGGACGCGCTCGCGGGCACGGCCGCAACGCCGGGCCTGGGACTTGCCGGCAAGGTGGGCATCCAGTGGCCGAGTGACATCGTGTGCGGCGCGCCTGCGTTTGAGACGTCGCTCGCGCGCGTCGCCGTCAACGGCGGTGCCGGTGCCGCGGGCATGTTTGCCGCGGTGACGGTGGATATTGAGCGTTCGGCACTGGACGAGCTCGGCGTGGATATGGGCGACGAGGTACTGGTCGAGGCATTGGCCGCGGCGGTGCTCACTCGCGTTGACGCCTGGGCGGTTGTTGCCAACACACCACAGGGCGCTGCCGGCCCGCTGGCCCCGGTGCTGGGCGAGTATTTCGATATGGTGCCGCTGCTGGGTCGTCAGGTCGCGGCGGTGTCGCCCAACGGCCTGCCGCTCGCGGTCGGCGTGTTTGCGGGCCTGGACATCTGGGGTCGCGCGACCATTAAGACTGACGCCGGCGAGCAAGAGTTTCCGCCCGAGGCCGTGCGCATTCGCGGACTGTAGCGCGCGGCGCCCGCACTCAAAGATAACGATGACAGCAAGACCCTTCTCGGCTGTGCCGGGGAGGGTCTTGCTTGTCTGGGGAATGGGTTGTCAGCACCCTATTCCTCAAAACTGAAAATTTTTCGATTTTGAGGAATAGAATTAAGCCAGCTCGGCCTTTAACGAGGTATATTCGTTGCAGAGTCTATTCCTCAAAACTGAATTATTTTCGTTTTTGAGGAATAGCGATAGAGGACCGCAGGGAGGCACCAATGAAACTCATCAATAGAACGTCATATATGGACACGTTGACGAGCCTTATTGGCGTACCGGACATCAAGGTCATAACGGGCATTCGCCGTAGCGGTAAGTCAAAATTGCTCGAGGCCCTCCGCGATTACGTGGAGGCAAATCTGTCCAATTCGAATGTCATCCATATCAATTACAACCTCGACGAGTTCGAGGGCCTGCTCGAATATCATGCCCTGCTCGCCTATGTGAAAGAGCATCGAGTGTCCGGCAAGCAAAACTTCCTGCTTATCGACGAGGTTCAGATGTGCGACGGCTTTGAACGCGCGATCAACAGCCTCCATGCATCCGAGCAGTACGACATCTTCATCACCGGATCGAACGCTTTTTTGCTGTCGAGCGATCTGTCGACGCTCTTTACGGGGCGCACGTTCGAGATCGAGGTTTTCCCATTCTCGTTTGAGGAGTATCGCTTCTATAGTGACGAGGGCGAGGTCGATCGCGACTTCGATGAGTACGCGAGAACCGGTGGTATGTCCGGCTCTTACCCTTATCCACTGCAGGAGCAGCGCTACCAATATCTCTCCAATGTCTTCAAAACGCTCATCGTGAGGGATATCGTGCAGCGGCATAACGTGAGAAACGAATCGGCACTGCTGCGCATTGCCGATTACATGATGGACAACGTCTCCAACATAACGTCGGCACGCAACATTACGGATGTTTTGAACGCAGATGGGCTAAAGATAACGAACAAAACGGTCGGTGCGTACATGGGGTACCTGTGTGATGCGTTTGCCTTCTATAAAGTTCGCCGGTTCGACATTCGCGGTAAAAAATACCTTAAGAGCGGCGAGAAGTACTACCTGGCGGACCATGCGTTTAAATATGCGCTTCTTGGTACACGTGATATGGATTGGGGACGCGTATACGAGAACATGGTGGCAGTCGAGCTGCTGCGCCGCGGATACGAGGTGTACGTCGGCGTGCTCTATAAAAAGGAAATAGACTTTGTAGCAATCAAACGGAGCGAGAAGCTCTATATTCAGGTGAGCGACGATATCAGCTCGGATAAGACATTTGAACGCGAGATTTCACCACTGCTGAGCATTGGCGACGCGTACCCCAAGATGATTCTCGCCCGCACGCATCACGAGGCCACGGACCGCAATGGGGTGCAGATCGTGGACCTGGCGAGGTGGTTGTGCGGCGAGGCTTAGCAAAAGGTCCTATTCCTCAAAATCGAAAAAATTTCGATTTTGAGGAATAGGACCGATGCGTTGCCTAGTTCGCCGCTCGCGCTCGACTTAAACCCCGCCTTACCCCAGCTTCTGCATGCGGCGGTAGATTTCGCAGATGCCTTTGATGGTGAGCTGGCCGTCGACTATGTCGAAGGCATCAGTCGAATCGGCGACGATGCTGGCGAGGCCGCCCGTGGCGATAACGGTGGCGTCCTCGCGCCCCAGCTCGCGCTTCATGCGCGCGACCAGGCCCTCGGCCATGGCGGCGGCGCCCGTTACGGCGCCGACCTTGATGCACTCCTCGGTATCGCGGCCGATGGCGTGCTCGGGCGCCTCGAGCGGAACGCTAGCGAGCTTGGCGGCTCGGGCGGCGAGCGCGTCCATCGAAATGCGGATGCCCGGCGCAATCGCTCCGCCAATGTAATAGCCGTCCTCGTCGATAACGTCGATATTGGTTGCGGTGCCAAAGTCCACCACGATCGCCGGAGCGCCGTAGAAGGTCTCGGCAGCGACGGCGTTGGCGATGCGGTCGGCACCAACGGCCTGGGGACGCGCCGCCCGCAGCTTGGTCACGGCCGCCGTCTGCTGCCCAATGACGATGGCGTCTGCCGCGATGCGGTTGGCCACGGCGTGCCACTCGCGCGAGAGCTGCGGCACCACGCCGGCAAAGGCGATCGCGTCGACCGCGCCGAGCGAGAGGTCGTACATCTTAAAGAAGCCCATCAGGCGCACGTGGATCTCGTCGGCGGTATAGGAGCGGTCGGTGGGCATGCGCCACGACTGCACCAGCTCGTCTCCGTCAAACAGGCCCATGGCCGTCTGCGTGTTTCCCATATCGATAGCGAGCAGCATGTCTACTCCAGGTGTCGGCGTAAAAGGACGCGCACCATTGTATACGCGCCGCCGGCGGCGCTCGGCTGCGATTCGTTCACGGTGATAGGGGCTGAGGAGTTCTAAATATGAAGGAATTATGCTCTACGAGATTTTCCTTGCCGCTTACCGAACTCCCGCGTAATATTCTTTCCTGCGCACATGAGGCGCCCAGACATTGCGGGGTGGAGCAGTCTGGTAGCTCGCCGGGCTCATAACCCGGAGGTCGTAGGTTCAAATCCTGCCCCCGCGACCAAGACTTTTAGCAGCTCAGAGGCATTGTTCCTCTGGGCTGTTTTCTTTTTTGCCTTTCAATCTTGGTCGAATTTTGGTCGAAATCAATTTTAAACAGCTTATTTTAGACAGGGCGCCTGCCTGAACCAGCTAGCACAGAAACTGGGGAGTAGGGATTACAGGTTGTAGGATGCCGACAGACAAGCACTATGCTGCCTCAAATCTGCATTGAGCTTGGCCGGGGCCGTCTCTTTGCCTCAAAGCAGGCGGTGAACTCAGGTAATCGAACCTCTTCGCATTTGTTCTCTAGGAACTGAGCGACACGCTCCTCGCAATTTATGTTGCCGTTATATGCGGAATATCAGAAGAGAGATCGCAGGGCGTAAGTCAGTGCATGAAGGGCTGCCCGTCGTTTTGATAATGACATAATTAAGTGGCAAACTAAAGCGATCGGAGCGACCATGATTCTTGATAGCCTGCGTAACAGCGCGTCTTTTAATGAAACCGACCGAGCTATTGCTACCTATCTGCTCAATCATACCAGCGACCTTAAGACCCTCACTATGGCAAAGCTCGCACAGGAGACTTACACTTCGAACGCGACTATCATCCGCTTTTGCAAGAAACTGGGCCTAAGCGGCTATCGAGAGTTGATCATGCAGCTCATCCAGGAGATAAGCGGAGACTATCTTCTGGCTGCCACCGTTGATCGCAATCGCCCTTTTGACAGCACCGATTCAATTGAGGCCATCGAGGGTAACCTTGCGAATCTCTTGAAGGGCATCATAGATCAAACGAAAATCGAGCTCGATAGCGCCAAATTAAGCATAATCGCCAAGGCGGTTCTTAGCGCCCCACGAATTTACATCTTTGCTAAAGGGGAAAGCTACCTGGCGGGATGCATCTTTCGCAACAATCTTCTTAAGCTCGATCGTCATGTCACCATGGCAGACGACGGAGGCCTGCAGACGCTGCATGTTAAAAACGGCAAGCCCGGCGACCTGTTTTTATTCCTAAGCTACAGCGGCATTCACTATGACTATTCCAAATACGCTGCCACTCTTTCCGAACGCGGAGTCAAGCCGTGTTTAATTACGGCGTTTTCTGATTCGGTGCTCGCCAAGCAATGCGATACTGTCTTGCCCATTCCAAAATCAGAACGCGTGATTGGAAAGGTGGCCAATTACTCTTCTTTGATTTCGCTCACGTATACGCTTCAGGTTATTTATTCGCTTATATTCAATCAGGACTATCAAGAGAACTATCGTGTAAAACGCGAGGCCGATTCGTTCATCTTCACGAGTTTTGCTGAGATCTAGGCATATAAAAGATGGCCCCAAGGCAATTTTGCCTTGGGGCCATCTTTTGCGCTTTTGGTATTTGGGCGGTTCCTTTACTTCAGCTCAGGCCAATAGCCCTTGTTCGCCTCGATCATGTCGTCCAAGACTTCCTTGGCCACGCGTGCTGAGGGAATCGTGCGATTGAGGGTGAAGGCTTCGAGTGCCTTCTGGTAGGAACCTTCGATAACGGCTTCGACCACAAGGCCCTCGCAGGCATCCTGCTGTTCGATAAGGCCCTTATAGAAGCGGGGAATCTTTCCGACGCGAATCGGCTCGGCTCCTCGATCGGTGATGTACGCCGGAACCTCGACGGTCGCGTCGTCCGAGAGGTTCTCGATTGCACCATTGTTGGGCACAATCACCAGCTGGCGATGGCGCAGGTCTTTTGCCAGAGACTTAACGACATCGACAATGAACTTGCCGTGGACGCCTACATAGAACTGCGTGAGATCTACCTTTTCACCACGCTTAAGCGCCGCAGATGCATCGAAGATGCGCTTTTCGCGGCCGTTTACAACCTGCATGCCACGCGTGTTATTGATGTCCATGTACTCCACGCAGGCATCGGGCAACAGGTAATACTGGTAATAGGTGTTGGGGAGGTAATCCTGAAATAGCGTAGAAATCGTTGCCGCATTCTTGAAGGTGTGGGCCCAATCTGGGTCCTTCACCAAGGCGTCATTGAGGCTTGCTTCGGAAATATAACCGTATTTGCGCACGTGCTCTTTGAGCTTATCCGTAACATCGACGCCCTTGCAACGTACGTTGGTAAACCACCCAAAGTGATTGAGGCCAAAGTAGTCGACCTCAATGTCGTTGAGTTCGCACCCTAAAATCTCTGCCATGCGGGCTTCAATCTCCACTGGCATATCGCAGATGTCAAGAATGCGAGCGTTAGGACGCAGCTTGTGCATTGCCTTGGCTACGATGGCAGCGGGGTTGGAGTAGTTGACGATCCAGTAGTCCTTGCAGGCATACTCCTCGCAGAAATCGACAAGCTCGCACATGGGGAAGATGGTCCTCATGCCATAGGCCATGCCACCTGCTCCGCAGGTCTCTTGGCCGACTACGCCATGGCGCAGGCTGATTTGCTCATCCTGGATACGCATCTTGAGCCCGCCCACGCGCATCTGCGCCATAACAAAGTTCGCATCTGTAAACGCCTCTTTGGGGTCGACGGTTACATGCAAGGGGATCTCGGGAGCAAGGTCATCGATAACTGCCTTAACCACCACGGCGACCGTGTCCTGGCGTTCCTTGTCGATGTCATAGAGCCAAAGCTCACGAATCCCCAGTTCATCCTTTTGATCAATCAGGTCTTTGACGATACCGGCGGTATAGGTGCTGCCGCCGCCGCAGATGACAATCTTGTATCCGTTCATGTTGTTCATGCCTTTCAAATCAAATTGAGCTGCAGACAATCTTGGTCACTATCTGCACGAAGTAGGTAGCGATGTTGATGACCGCCGCCATTCCTGCAATGCTGCCTGCGTCCGCGTGCCTTCCTGAACGCCGGGTCCAAACCGCAGCGAGTAGACCCAGGAGCGGCCAGATAAAACCACATGCGAATGCAGCCATAAGTACGAGAAGACCCCTTGTCGACTTTTCTTTGTACATGTTGAGCAGGCGTTCGAACATGCCTCGGATTGAATGAAACGTTTTGGTCAACATGAGGTCTCCTCGCTTATCGCTTATCGATTATCGATTAAGCGACTGTTAATCTTCCAGATTAAGGATGGGACGCAGCAGGTCGTAGACGGAGTGCACGTTGGTTCCCACGACAATTTGGACATTGGTGCCGTTCTTAAACAGGCCCTTGTCGATAGCCTTCTTGATGGTCTCTTCGTTGACCTTGTCGGGATCTTTGACTTCGACACGGAGACGAGTCATGCAGCAGCCCATGGTGTTGATATTGTCCTTGCCGCCAAGGCCGTTGATGATGTTCTGCACCATTTCCTGCTGTTTTGCGTCGACTTCCGGAGTTCCGGAGGACTCGAGAGCATTGTTGTCTCCGGAGACCTCTGCAGACCACTCTGCGGAACGGCCGGGCGTCATGAGGTTGAGTTTCTTGATCACCACCGCCAGAACGATGAACGAAACGGCGGCAAACACGATGCCCAAGACGATGTAAATCGGGAACTTGGTGACGCCCATTGGCAAAGGCAGGCCGAGCGTGAGCAGCTCGATGCCACCGTACATGTTAAGCAAGCGGACTCCCAGGACAAACAGGAGCATCTCGCCCAGTCCGTAGAACAGGCTGTAGGCAACCCAGAGAATCGGAGACGCGAACAGGATCATGAAGTCAAGCGGCTCGGTGATGCCGGAGAGCATGGCTGTGATGTAAATAGGCACCAGCATGGCTGCAACGGCTTTTCGATTCTCAGGACGGGAGGTTGCAATCATTGCGAGCACGGTGCCAAGGGTTACGAATTCCTTGCCAAAGCCGAACATGGCAAAGCGGACAGAGGGATCGACTGTGGTGAGGGACCCGTCGGCGATAAGAGGAAGCTCGGCATAGAAGATGTTTGCTGCGCCAGAAACGCTCTGGCCGGCGATGACCGCCGTGCCGCCAATCGCGGAGTAGTCAAACGGCATCCACATAAAGTGGTGCATGCCGAGAGGTACGAGGACGCGGTTCAGGAAGCCGTAAATGAAAACGCCCAGACCACCCGAGGCTGCGATGAATGAAGAAGCGTTGCTGATGGCGTTGGCGATAGGGGGCCACACGATAGTCGCTCCGATGCCGAAGACAATGCTCAGCGGAACCATCGCCAGAAGGGCCAGGCGGGGTCCGCCGTAAATCCGGATATACTCCGATACCTTTACGTCGATCAGTTTGTTATAGAGCCAACCGCAGAAGCATCCGATGAGTACGCCACCGAAGACGTTGACATCGGTAACTTGAAGACCCAGTACCGTTGCCTGGCCAGTGCCATACAGACCCATCGCGCCGGCTTTTGCCAGCTGATCGGTGAGCGTCAGGTAGGCGTTGTTGACATACAGGAACATGAGGTAACTAATAAGTCCAAACACTGCCGCGTTGGATTTTTGTTTCTTTGCGAAGCCTGCCGTTAGGCCGACTGCGAAAATCACCGGCAGGTTGCCGATCACCGCGGAGTTGGTTGCCGCGGAGAGCAGCGTGCCCAGATCCGCGACAACTCCGCTGCCGAGCGAGCATACCGTGGCGATGGCCAAAATGATGCCCGTTACCGAAAGGTACAAAATAGGGTCGACGATAACGCGGCCAAAGTTCTGGAAGGCCGTTTTGACTTTATCCATCTCTTCCCCTCTCCTAACTAATCTCGGGGGCTTGCCCCTTGGACAGAGGAGGCGCTCACATGCTTGCCGGCGTTGGATGTTGATGTCCACCTCTGTTTACTGGCTTCATGATAGTTAGAGTGTTCACAAAACATGCGGGACGGAACAAACGGTGCTTAAAACGAGCTCGGCTAGTCTTTTTCGCTGTTACCATCTTTCCATTTCGGCCAGCGGTATACATTTTTAGGCAAACGGCTTTGGGTGCGAGCGGCTAGCCGTGTCTTGATTTGCCAGGTCCGTCTCTATTCGCATTGGGCTTGCGTGAAGTTTGGATATTGAGGAGACGTTCCGACTCTTGCCGTCCGGGCATCCTGGATGAAAGGAGGAGGAGTCGGAAAAGGGGTGAAATGTCCGGAATTGCGGGGTTGGCCCACGCCCGGACTGCCGTGGCGCGGTCCTCGGTATGACGGCGGGGCGATGCCGTCGGCCTGCCCGCTTTTCCGCTCGGGCTTCTGCTCTCGGCTTCTGAAGCAAAATCTCGATCTGTAACAGGTAGGCCCGATTTGGGCGGCTAGATGTTACAGATCGAGACAAACCAGCAGCCGGCCTCCGTTTGTCTAAATTTGTAACACAAGGGACGGTTTTTGCCGAGTAACTGTTACAGATTTAGATGTTCTGGCAGACCGGGTTGGTTTGTCTTGATCTGTAACAGGTAGAGGTCAAAAGTGGGTCTAACTGTTACAGATTTAGATTGTTGAGGATGGGCCGAGGGGAATGTCTTGATCTGTAACACGAGGAACGGTATTTGCCGAGTAACTGTTACAGATCGAGACAAACCCCCAACCCAACCCTGCCCCATCCACCAGCCCTCGCCTGCTATCCGCCGATTTCCGTTGCGTCGCCGTGCTCCCATGCCATATCCTCTAGACAACTACGCGGCACCATCGCCGCCGCGCCTACAAGAGAGGAATGTCCATGACCGCACCTGCATCCAAGCTGCTCCAGCCCATTACGGTTGGCCCCCTTGAGCTCAAGAACCGCATTATGTTCCCGCCGCTGACCACCGGCTACGAGGAGCGCGACGGTTCCATCGGCGAGCGCAGCCTGGCTTTTTACGAGCGCCTGGCCCGTGGCGGCGTGAGCTACATCGTCATCGGCGACGTCGCTCCCGTTATGACCGCAAGCCCCACGCCCAAGCTGGCGACCGACGCCCAGATCCCCACGTTTAAGGCCCTGGCCGACGCCGTCCACAAGCACGGCGCCAAGGTCGCGCTGCAGCTGTTCCACCCCGAGTACGACGTCCCCGGCGTCGGCCGCATGGTCATGGGCTCCATGGCCGCCGCCAAGGCCGCGCAGGAGGCCAAGGCCGCCGGCGACGAGGAGACCTTTGCCGCCAAGATGGCCGAGTCCAACGAGATTCGCAAGCAGGCCTACGCCAAGCTGCACCACGACATGCAGCACTTTGTGAACGAGGCGAGCGTAGAGCAGCTCACCCAGATCAAGGAAGCCATCGCTGCCTCGGCCGCTCGCGCGCAGCAGGCCGGCATCGACGCTATCGAGGTCCACGGCGACCGTCTGGTGGGTTCGCTGTGCTCGGCCATCCTCAACCAGCGCACCGACGAGTACGGCGGCTCGTTCGAGAACCGCGTCCGCTACGCGCTCGAGGTCGTCGCTGCCATTAAGGAGGCCGCGCCGCAGCTGATGGTGGAGTACAAGCTCCCCGTGATTATGGAGAACCCCGACGGCACGCCGCGCGGCAAGGGCGGCCTGCAGCCCGATGAGGCCTGCGAGTTTGCCAAGCTGCTCGAGGGCGCGGGCATCGATATGATCCAGGTCGCGCAGGCCAACCACACCGGCAACATGGGCGACACCATTCCGCCCATGGGCGCCATGCCCTACAACTGGACGCTGCCCGTGGCAGAGCGCGTCAAGGCCCTGGTCTCCGTGCCGGTGGCAACCGTCGGCCGCGTTGTCTCGGTCGAGGCCGGCGAGAAGATTCTGGAAGACGGCTCGGCCGACATCATCGCCTATGGCCGCTCGCTCATGTGCGACCCCGACATTGCGCTGAAGGCCGCCACGGGTGAGCCCATCCGCGAGTGCCTCAACTGCAACAAGGGCTGCGTCGACGCGATTCAAAACCGCAAGTACATCTCGTGCGTGCTCAATGCCGAGAACGGCGACGAGGCGACCATCGCCATTAAGCCGGGCGAGGGCGACAAGAAGATCGCCGTGGTGGGCGGCGGTATTGCCGGCCTGGAGGCCGCGCGCGTGGCGGCCAAGCGCGGCTACGACGTGACCGTCTACGAGGCGAGCGATCATCTGGGCGGCCAGATTGTGCTGGCGGCTGCGCCCCCGCGCAAGGACGAGATCATGCGTTCGGTCGAGTATTACGAGAAGATTCTGCCCGGCCTGGGCGTGAAGGTTGAGCTCAACCACGCCGCTAGCCCCGCGGACCTCAACGCCGCCGACGCCGCGATTGTGGCTGTGGGCGCGCACGACGTGGTCATCCCCGTTCCGGGCGCCGACTCGGAGAAGGTCGTCTCGAGCTGGGACGTGCTGGCCGGCAAGGTGGAGCTCAACGGCCGCGTCGCCGTCATTGGCGGTGGCCTGGTGGGCACCGAGACTGCCGAGTATCTGCTGCAGCACGGCTGCGAGGTGGCGATTGTCGAGATGCTCGACAAGATTGCCGCGGGCGAGTCCGAGACCATTCTGCCGCTGATTATGAGCGACTTTGCCGAGCATAACGTGGAGCAGCATGTTAAGACCCGTCTGACCGCTATTACCGACGAGGGCGTTGAGGCCGTTCGCACCACCGAGGACGGCGCCGAGGAGCCGGCGAAGATCGCCTGCGATTACGTGGTGATGGCCGTGGGCTCCAGGGCCAACGCGTTTGACCTGGACGGCGTGACGGTGCCCGTGACCTGCGTGGGCGACTGCTCGGGCGAGCGCACCGCCGACATCGCGAGCGCCATTCGCACGGCGTATCACGCGGCCAACGAGCTCTAGGCAAGAAAGCTATCGCGTATTGAGTGGGCGGGGAGTGCCGTTATCGGTGCTCCTCGCCTTTTTGCCAATGAGGGCGCCACTGACCAGCGGGCTCAGAAAATCCGACTCTCATGCACCAGAAAATCCGAATCTTTAGAACATGAAAATCCGAATTATACGAACACGAAAATCCGAATCGTAACCACCCGAAAATCCGAATTTGCTACAGTGGAATAGAAGAATCAGAAAGCAGGAACTGGAAATCTGCGGGGGTGGCTCATGGCGGGCGAGAGGCTACATCGGGACGGATACATCCCACGTATCGTGGATGCACAAATCGAACGCTACCTTCGTGTCTTTGGCGCGGTCGAGATTGCAGGCACCAAGTGGTGTGGCAAGACGTGGGCCGCGCTTGAGCACGGGGCGTCCGTCTCGTATGTCGACGAGAATCTCGACCTCGCGCGTGCCGACCCGGCGATGATGTTGCTGGGAGACCGTCCGCATATTATCGATGAGTGGCAGCGCGTTCCCCAGATTTGGGACTACGTTAGACACGAGGTCGACCGTGCCCGGGGCACGCGCGGCGCCTATATCCTCACGGGCTCCGCCACGCCTGCGTTTGGCTCAAAGGCGGAGGCGCCCGCGCATAGTGGAGCCGGCCGCATCGGCCGCGTCCGCATGCACCCCATGACGCTTGCCGAGACAGGTGAGTCCAACGGCAAGGTGAGTCTGGCGGGCTTGTTTGAGCATCGTTTTGAGCCCTGCCGGTGCGATGGCGATACGCCGGGGCTTGTCGAAGCCGCTTGCCGCGGCGGCTGGCCCGAGGCGATCGATATGGTTTCGGCTGACGCCCAGCTCATCGCCCGCGAATACCTCAACACCACGTTTTCGAGCAGCTTCCCGGCGGTCGGTCTCGACCCCGATATTGCTCGTCGAGTCTCCGCGTCGATCGCGCGCAATCTGGGACAGGCAGCCACGTATAAAACGATTCTTATGGATATGTTCGGTGCCGAGGAGGAACCCGCAGCGTTTGCCGATGAGACCAAGGTGCGCAGGTACCTGGATGCCCTCAAAGGCATGTTCATTCTCGAGGAGGTCCCCGGTTGGGTTCCCGCCGCGCGCGACAAACGACGCTTTACCGTCAAGCCCAAGCGCTATCTGGCAGATCCGAGCCTTGCTTGCGCCTTGCTAGGTATGTCCTTGCAGGCGCTGCTTGCCGACTGGCAGACATTTGGTCTGGTGTTTGAGAATTTGGTCATACGCGACCTTTCGGTCTACGCACGTTCGCTCGACCTGCTGGATAGCACGCCCGTGCGCTATTATCGCGACGATTCGGGCCTTGAGTGCGATGCTATCGTGCAGCTAGCCGACGGACGGTGGGCCGCCTTTGAGATTAAGGTGAGTGAAGATAAAGCGAGCGCCGGCGTCGAGAGCCTCAAGCGCGTTCGCAAGAAGGTCTGTGGAAATCCCCGTTCACGCACACGCGAACCGGAGTTTATGGCCGTGATTGTGGGGGTGGGTGAGTACGCCCGCGAGGTCGAGGACGGTATCTACGTGATACCCGTGCGCGCGTTGGGGTGTTAAGGGGCGGCACGCCGTGTGTTCTCCGCCCGGCGCTATGGATTGGTGCAAGGGGGGTTAGGTTTGTGTGCACCATGTTGCTGCGAAGTAACCTGACCCCCTTGCACCAAGGATTTGACTTTTAAGACATCATTAAGGCTTGCGCTGTGGAGCAAACCGCAGGTCAATGCTATTCTTTTACCTTATCGTATGGTGTTGTATTCTGCCTGAATTCTATGCCTACGAGCAACGGATTGATCGCGACCAAGCGGAAAGGATGGCACGCCCACTAGCAGGGCAAACGCAAGCGATGAGTGGCATGGACCGACATAGCGAGCTCCAGCAGCACAAGACGGCGGCCGAGTACCGCCAAGCTGCCGACGAGCACGTGCGGACCCTCAAGGATTTCTGGAAGGATTTCCTGGTGAGCGGTCTGTTTGTGCTGGCCGCCATCGTTGCCATCTTTGCATGCCTGGCCTGGTTTGCCGCGAATAACCGAGTGAGTGCCACGGGGAGTACGATCGGGGCGAAGGGTCCGCGGTTTGTGCTCTCGGGAACGCAGGGCGGCACGGCGGGCAAGTACGACGCCCAGGACAACTACGCGTCGGACAGTACAAGCCTTGCCGTGAACAATCTTTTCAACCTCAATAACATGAGTGCCGATGGCAGTCTCTCTCCGGGGTCGGCTGGTCAGCTCCAGCTCAACGTCAAGCCGCTCTGCAACGACCTGCACGATATCACGGTGGAGATGACCTGGGAGATTTCCGTCCAGACGAGTGCTGTCGGCATGGGCTCCGCTGCGGATGCATCGAAAAACGAAGAGATCATCAACTCGCTTAATGATTTGGTGCGCGGTCATATCCTGGTTTTTCAGGGCAAAGACACCTCTGGCTTTTACTCCAATCCGCTGGTCCCCACGACAACCACGGTGACCCAGGACGGAGCCAGCGTTACCGTCATCACGCAGAGCTTTACCATTCCGGCGTCGGACTTTTGCCCTGCGGACTCAAATAGCACGACCAAAACCGTACCCAAAACCCTCTACTGGATTTGGTCGGAGCAGTTTAAGAGCTACGTTCGCACGGGCAACGCCGGCTACGGTGGCAACCTTTTTGCGAGCACGGACCCCGCCGCGGGATACGCAGCCCTCGTCGGCGACATCAACAATAACCACGCGCGCTATTTCCGCGCCGATAGCACGAGCGTGCCAGGTCAGGCGCCTAGCGCGGTTCCGCCTGTCGGAGCCGGCATGTCCTCTGCGGATGTGGAAACCTGCGCCAGCTACTACAACAACGCCGACGAGATTATCGGCAAGAACGTCAAGTACATTCGCGTGCGCTTCACCGCCAAGGAGGCGGATAAATAAATGGACGAGCAGCTTAATGCCCGCGAGCAGGGCGATATCAAACACAACGAAGGAGCGGCAAACCCCGGCGGCAACGGGTTCGGCTCGCACGGCGAAGCGCGTCCGGCTGGCCGCATCGAGCGCATCAAGGCTTGGGTGAGCGACCACCGTCGCGAATCCCTGGCCATCGTGGGTCTGGTGGCCGTGCTTCTCGTGTTGCTGGGATTGACGCTCGGATGGTTCGTCGATGCCAATCGCGGCTCCACCGTCGGCAAGATCAAGGAGCCGGCAGAGCTCAAGGTGCTGGGCCCCAACGCTACGGCAACAGAGCAGATCGACCTGAGCTACAACCCCGAATACGGCGATACCAAGACTGGCAGCACGGTGACGCTCAAGCGCCCGTTTTGCGTGCAGACGGGCGGCGACGGGTTTGAGCTGCAGCTTGCGAATACGACCAACATTACGGGTCTCACTATCGAGCTGTACAGAGCCGAGAACACGTCTGCGCTCCAGACGCCCGACGTGAGCGGTACCGCAGACGGCAAATCTTATAGCTGGAAAGCAACCGGAGAGAACCTGCTGACGAGCTTCGAATATATCAACAAGGAGAACGACGGTCTGGCAGCCGTGCCGGGCGAGGGCGCAAGCGACCCTACATTCAAGGACTATCAAAACGTCCAGCGCAACGCGCGCCCGCTCTACCGATACAAGAAATTCGGCAAAGGCGACCTCAACGCTAAGACACTCGACAACTCGACTGGCAATGACACGCTTAACTTTATCATCAAGCTTTCGTGGGACGAGAGCGCCAAAGAGACCGACGTGATTTACCTGATCGCGCGCAACACGAGCGGCAAGTAGGAGAGGGGGCGCACATGGAGAAGCAAGAGAAACAGCAGGATGCCGAGCGCGAGCAGCTGGCAAAAAGCAAGAGCCTAGTCAAGAACAAGCTGGTTGTGGCGGCAATCGCACTTATTTGCGCCGTGGCGCTCGTGACGGGTGGCTACTTTACCTATTC
The DNA here is from genome assembly GCA_019425015.1 of Collinsella sp. Classification (GTDB taxonomy): domain Bacteria; phylum Actinomycetota; class Coriobacteriia; order Coriobacteriales; family Coriobacteriaceae; genus Collinsella. Next base: position 83,186 of record JAHYYJ010000003.1, on the reverse strand, counting down.
CGCCTACACCGCCAACGGATTTCTAAAGTCCGTCGCCGCAACGGGCACTGCGCAGAGCCTATTTGCAAGCGATTTGCTCACGGGCTATATGAGTGCGCCTAGCCCCGACGAGCTCGCCCGTGCCCAGCGCTCCGTTACGGTGTATCCCAACAACGGGCAGTGCAACTTTACCTTTAGCATCTACAACTACTTGCTGGGCAACAGCAACTTCTGCAACGACAAAAATGTGACATACACCTTGACGGTCGAGGGGCACGGGCTCGATGGCGCCACGTGGAGCTATGCGCCCCAGCCCGGTAGCAGCGTCACGCTTCCGGAGAATCAACCTACCAAGAACGACTACACCGTGACCTTCCCCGAGGCTAAGTTGGGACAAGCATACTTTGTGATTAAGGCCACGGTCGTATCGGAGAAGAGCCCCGGCACCGAGCTAGCCTGTCTGGCGGCGAAAGTCGTGCCGTCAAAGAGGGCCGAGGTCAAGACCGCTGCGGTTGAGGGCGCGCTGGTCGATGAGGCTGGCAAGTTTGCTGATTACGCTGCATACAACTACCGCGTGACGGTTACGGGCGCACTGGCAAACGTCACGCTCACGTGGGGGGAGAACGTGGAGATCGACCCGTTCTTTGAGACCAACCATAGCGCGACGGTGGATGCTGCAGCTCGCAAGGCTACGTTCACCATGGAGCCGGGTTCGATGGTCGTCAACTTTTACCGAGCGGACGGCAAAACGCCCGGTGGCTGGGGCGACCTGGACATTAGCGTGAGCGGAACTACTCTGACGGGCGCGACGGAGACTCGATAACTCTGGAAGCGGAGTTTTAGGATAAGAGGTACGGAATCGATGAGAACGGCAAAGCGCATATTCGCAGAGTTCATGACGGTGGTCATGGTGCTCCAAGCATGCTCGCCCACGGTGGCTGCTGTGGCGGCAGGCTGGCAGAACATCTCGAACGAGATTGCTGCCGCATCTGCGAAGGCGTTGGATACTGCCGAGAGCGGCGAGACCAACGGCGATGTCACGATCGGGTCTGGGTCGAGTGATGCCGGCGCCGACAGCGACAGTGCTGGGGATGACGCGGTGAAGGATGACGCTGCAGCAGGCGATACCACCGATAGCGCCACTGGTTCCGATTCCACGGGCGACCAGACGGAAGGCGACGATGCCGCTGACGATGCCGCCGCTGACGACGCCGAGCAAGATGCCGATGATGCGACTTCGGAGGACGCTGATGCCCAGGCGGGTGCGACGATCACGGATTTGAATAAGCTCGTCGAGCTGCTCGAGAAGAACGGCGCGGAAAGCATCGTGCGCAAAGACGACGAGAGCGGAATCCGAAGCCTCGATGTCAAGTCGTCGGAGGCGTTCGCTGTCCTGTCTAACGCCGACGCTTCGCTTTACTATGATGCGCAGATCAAGGTTATCATCACGGGCGATGCGAAGCTCACCGAGTCGGCTAATAACGGCATGTCTTTCCAGGGTCTTGGCAGTGATGAATGTCCGTTTGAAGGCAGGATCTATAGGGACGTTGATAGTCCCGTCGAGCTTACGACTGATCGGACGGTTTTTAATAACCTCAAGCTGTCTGACCAAAACAAAACGGTCAGGATAAAGTGGGTAGGCGCGACTAGCTATAGCGCACCGATGGTCGCTTCGAAGGTCAGCGGTGCGGAAAACGGCGAAGAGAGCAAGACACTCATCGCGTCGGTTGACATCGTGGAACCCGTGAACGTTGATGTGAAGGATGCGACTTCCGCCTTGACGGCACCCCTCCTGGGTGCGACGACGGGCGACCTTGCTGCGAACGTTACCTATAGCCTCACCGATTCTCGAAAGAATCTCAACGCGAATGCGACGGGCAACATTGGCTTGATTGCCAACACGGTCGAGAGCGGGAGCTTGACGGTTGAGTCCGTCACGTTCCCCAACGATCTGACCTCAGGCGGAGCCGTCAAAACGAGCTCTGGCAACGCTGGCCTGCTCGTAGGCGAAGTCAAGGACGGTGCGACCCTGAGCATTGGCACTCTGGCAAACGTTCCCACCGCCACCGTCCAGTCTACGAACGGCTCCGCCGGTGGCGTTGTAGGACTCGTTGGCTCGAGCACGGGTGCCATGGTCAACGTCGCGAAAGCTCTCGACCTACACGCGCTCACCGTCAAGGGCACAACTGCCAGCGGCGGTTTTATTGGTAAAGCGACCGTGCTCACACTGGGCGCGGATAATAAGCAGATTGGGTGTCCTCTAAATATTGGCGACGAGAACAGCGCTTGCTCTGGTGGCGTTATCGGCGACGTGAGCTTTGCGCAAGGATTTGCCGTTACGTCCAATATGTTCGACCTGGGCGACCTTGTGACTCTTGGTGCGTCGCAGCGCGCCGGCGCTCTTTTTGGCATGGCCGATATCTCTAATGGAGACATCGTGGTGCAAGGCGGGACGTATAAGAGCAAACTCGCCTTACCAGAAGATGTTAGTGTCAACGGCAGCTACGGCGGCCTTGTCGGCAAGGTGTTCGCGACGAAAACGGACGACGACGGCGCTTTGCGCGCCTTTGTTGTTGAAAAGGATGCAGATAATAAGAATACGTGCTCAATTGAGTTTGACCTTGCGAGCAAGTTGTCCGACGCAGGCGGCGTTGTTGGCTATGTTGGCGATAGCGCAAATCCTAACTCGCAGCCCGTTGCCGTTGTCTTCAACGGCGTGACGGTTGCGTGCAAGGGAGATGCTTCGGCGCGAACGGGTACCGGAAAGTTCGGTGGCGCCGTGGGCGTTGTCGATACGCGCAATGTCCTTGACGTGCGAGATTTCAAACTTACAAGCGACAATCCTATCGGTAAGGCGCAAAGCAACCGTGCCGCGGGAATTGCGGGATCCGCGTGGAATGCTGTAATCAAATTCAGCGGCATCACGGATCTGTCGGGCGCAAGTTTTGCCGAGAACGCCACGACGGGTCAGCTCGTATACGAGAACCACAACGCGCTGATCTTCGCTGCCGGCAATGGCTCTAATGGTGATCTGGGAGACAAGGGCGCTGCGGTCTGGACCTTCAAGCGTAGCAACTCAGCCTCAAAGACGGACGACATCGCGACCTACGGTGAAGTTGTTCGTCTGGGCGGCGACTTCATTAAGCTTGATGTGGACACTCATAAGTTGACCTTGCCGGATTCGCTGACGGCAGCTAACGGTGCCTACGCCCTAACCACAGCTGAGGATTTCGCCAAGCTTGCGATTACCTGGCAAACCAACGGCTACTACTCGATGGTTGACGGCGTTACCGAAAACAACCTTAACGGCTTGCAGTCCTCGACCATTACGGTGAACGGCACTATTGATCTCAAGGGCACGGGCCTGACGGGTTTCACGCAGGATCGTGCAGACGGCTCGCAAGTTTTCTCGGGAACGTTGAACGGTGGCGGCACAATCAATCTTGCCGTCGGCGAGGCGTACGGCAAGCGTGGTGAAGACGTGCTCGACGGCAATAACACGAGCAACGGCAACGGCAAAATCTACCGCCACGGCCGCTTGGGCTTGTTCGCGGCCGTCAACGGTGCAACCATCTCCAACGTCACAATCGCTGGCTCCATGAAGTTCGATAACGGTTCGGCTATCGATGCCGGGTCGCTTGCGTGTGCCATCGTCGGCAACCTGTCATTGTCTGGCGTAACGTGCAAAACGAATATCGCGTGCGATGATACGTTTGCCAATGACGTGAACATTGGCGGTATTGCGGGCAGCGTGCTGGCGGCTTCTACGGTTGCGTTTAAGGATAACAGCAAGGCTCAAGCGACCATCGCTGCAACTAAAACGCTTAACGGCAATAGTCGCATTGGCGGCGCCATTGGTTATGCGGGCGATTATGGCTCGTCATTCAATGTTGCGGGCCTCGAAGTCGCCGGATCAATCGAAACTGGCGATTGCGCCGGCGGCAAGATTGCCCAAGTCGGTGGTCTTATCGGCTGCATCGCACAGAGTACCTACAATGCAGGGACAATAGCCAACTCAGCTGATAAGTACGTGAACATTTCGGGCCTTTCGTTCAATTCATTCGAAATGAAAGTCGGCAGGAACGGCGATAAGCTCAATGGCACGGGTGGTTTCTTGGGTTATAGCTGGGGCAACGCGGTCGTAACTATCGGAGATGAGAGCATTAACAAGAATGAAAACTCTTATGCTCTGAAAACGACCAACGCTTCTATAACCGCGACTGCGGATGATTCCAAGGAACTCGGTGGTCTTGTATACGCCGCGAGCGGCCACTGGATTATCAACAACTATGCCATCGATCTCTCGGGCACAACCATTAATGCGGGCGCCGCTCAGACGCTCGGCGTTCTAGTTTGCCGCGGCTGCAAGGTGGATGATAAGACGACATATGGCGTCGAGAGCTACCTAGGCCTGTACTTGGAGGACAGGGCTTATTGGGATACCGCCTATAGGGTGCCCACCGGCGAGGGGGCCATCGTTGCGTCGGGCGTAACGTCCTTCGATGAATGGGTTGGCAGCGGTGTAAAACCAAACAACGGCAGCAAGCTCATGGACGCCGACTGGAACACGGTCGTTTCGCTACACACACAGAAAAACAAGCTGGACATGGACGGCGATTCCACAAAAGACAACAGCTACCATAATCGCTCGTCTTTCGGTCGAAGCCAGAATACGAACGGCAATACCCGCTACTTCTACAACCTCGACATAGCCTCTAAGAATTGTGAAGGCGGCTTTAGTGGCAGTCAAATCGATACAGCGGAAAAGCTGCTCTTATGGTCTGCTTACCGTTATGCTCCCGAAGGTATTCGTTCGACAATCGTTCCCAATGGCACGACAGGGCTCGATGATTCCATAACCATAACGGGTACAATCGATTTGGCCGGCTACAGCTATTATCCAACTCAGCCGAGCGGAGAGGTGACGGTTGAGAATGCGACCATTACCTTCTGTTACTCCAAGATCAAGGCCGAGCAGAATGGCAACAAGCTAAATTCCGATGCTACCCAGCACGAGAACATGCACTGCGGTCTTTTTCGAACGGTGGCAAACGGCGATCTCACAGTAAAAAACGTCACTTTGCGTGGTACTGTTGGGCCCGTTATTAATGACGGAAAGAGCTCTGAAGACACTGATGGAGCAAGCGGAAGCTCTTCGGGCGCGCTCGTGTGCCGCTACGTGTATGGGTCCAGCGACGGCAATGGCACCAAGATTAGAAAGATCTCAATTGATGGTCTTACGCTCAACAATCTGATTGTCGACGGCGCCAACAGCGCCACGGATGCTAACGCCTATATGCCTCTGCTCATCAACGAGATGCAGAAGTACGTGAGCCTGAACGCGAAGAATATCAAGACTACTGGGTACACGAGTGACACCAAGGCGGCTACGTCGCTGTTCGGAAAGCTTGGTGTAGGCAGTGAGGCCGATCAGGTGACGGCAAAGTTTGAGCAAATCAGCTTGCCCAGCCAAAAGAATAAAACGATCTTCACCCATGCGAGCCTGCTGGAGAGTTTTGGCTACGGAAGCACGAGCACGGGCTCTGCGGACTACACCTTTACTAAGGCCGATGCCGATGCCGATGCAGGCAAGGTGACATACGGATCTGAGATTGATGGGAGTACGGAGTACCCGGGCAAGCAGCTTTGGTATTACGACGAAGCGACGTATGGTGCCGTGAGCGGCTATGTGACGGTTGATGGTAAGAAGGACGGTGACGTCAGGCCTTGGTTTGGTGGCTATCTTCCTTATGTTTATAAGGGAAAGGCCACCGAGAGCGGCGTCCAATATCATGAAATTAAAGTCAACCAGCGCATTCCAAAGCTGGTAGAGGGATGCGGCACATATGGCGATCCGTATGCCGTTAAGGACGCGACTGAGATGAACGCCATCGCCAACTACATCAACAACCAAACTGCGCTCGACGGTTGGGAGGTCACCATTGCCGTCAACCAGAGTACGCTCTGTACTCGCCGCAGCGACAATAAAACCGACAATGAGGTTACGTACGTCTATAAGCAGGCGAAAGACACTGGGAAGAAGTGGGAAAAGAAGACCGGCGACACCACTGATCCTTCGGCCACACTTTCCGACGAGATGATGCACCGCTATATCCAAAGCGCGTACTACAGTATTGAACCTACCGGGGGTAATACGATCACCCTCGACGGCGCATCGTTTGGCGGTTTTGGCAACAAAGCCAACCCGTTCCGTGGCGTCATCGTTGGCAACCCTAAAGGTGATAAAAAGGCAACCATCAAGATAGAGAATAACGAGGGTTCGCTTCGCGGCCTTATTCCCTATAGTTACGGCAGCGTGGTGCGCGATCTGAATATTCGCTATGTGAACGCGTCGGCGACTATTACTTATTCTGCCAAGGATGCCGACGGTGTTCCGACGTCGTTCTTCGGTGGCGTTATCGGCTGCATCCTTGGCGGCGATAGCATTATCGACGGTGTGGCCGTGAATGGGACAACGCCCGATAACTCCACAACCGGCTTTACGGTTGCTGGTGGCGGAACTAAGCCACATCTTGTTCCCATCGGCGGTTACGTTGGTGCCATTGCGGGCGGCGGTGTGATCTTCCGCAATATGTCAGGGACGTCTTGGCGCGCTGGAACCAGCGACAAGTCTCAGGGTCTTGGAACGGGCAACTTCCGGCAGTACGACAATCCCTACGTTGGTCGTGTGATTGATGGCTATGCCTTTAGCGAGGGCTGCAAAGTCGAAAACGGTAACGCTAACTACAAGATCAACGAGCTCACAAACAAGGGAGCTGCCTGCGTCACTACCACGGGCACCGACAACAAGTATATCGGCACTGATGCCGAGGCACCCGTGACCACGGTGGAAAACGCCCAGGGCCTTTTGGTGCTCTCGGCCATCATTAGCTCGGGTGCGGGTGCTGGAGCGGCACATACTGACTACGCTAATTATGGCGTGTTCCGCGGCTCCAAGGCGTACTGGGGCAGCGATAAGCAGGACCCGGCGATAAACGGCTACCTGTTTGGCAACAAGGAATATGGTAAGGTGCGAAATGCCAGCTACGACTGCGTGGGCAAGCCTGCGAGCGCTTCCGGCGATTTCGAAACCGCCAAAAACGATGACCAGAAGGCCCCGGGCAAACAGGGGTGGCACGGCCCGCTCAACCATGATGACGATGTAAATTCGCCCTACCTGGTGGCGTCCTACGCTGCCGACTACCAAACGGGCTACGTGTGCGCGTCGAAATCGATCGGCATGAGCCTGGAGTTCAAGGAAAATGCCACCTATGATATGACTGGCTACGGCACGGGATACGTGGGTCTCAGCGGCCGTTACTATTCCAATGCTTGCAGCTCGAACGAGGCGTCCACCGATCGCGACCGCATCACGCCGCACGTGGCAACGATCGACGGCAACGGGGCCACCATCACGGTGGGCACCAAAGATGCCACTTACGGCGTCGTCGAATATGCCGATGACGACTATAAGGTCTCGGGCGTGGGCGGCCTATTCAGCACCGTGATGTTCACCTCAACCAATGTGGGGCAGAGCGTCACCGCGAATGACGGCGCTCAGGTCAAAGACCTCACCTTTAGTAACTGCAACGTATCGCTCACGTACAAAGACGCCAACGGTAGCATTGCCTCGGGACCGGCATCGAACGACCTCATCGGCACCGGCCTTTTGGCGGGCGCAACGGCCAACTACGACGGCAACACGCGTGGCGTCTACCGCAACGTACAGATGAAGAACTGCACCGTGTTGGGCGCAAAGAGCGTAGGAGGGCTTCTTGGCAGCTCGGGCCGTACCAGCCGAAGGACGGATAACGACGTGACCTATATGGTCAATTTCGGCTCCGGCACGCAGGCGCCCGCGAATCTCTGTGACTGCTCATACACTGGCCTTAGCGTCACGGGCGAGAAGTACGTTGGCGGCTATGTGGGTGCGATCGCCTCGCCGTGCGGCGTGTGGACAACCGCGGCCACAGGGGTATACGAGAAGACTATTGGCAAAAACTCGACCATAACCGCCACGGGTACAACACCCTACGTGGGCGGCGTGTTCGGTTATACCTCCAGTAACGTATCGGTGAACACCAAAATTGGCATCACGGAAGCCGTCGCATCGAGCACGGCAGTCATCTCTGGGGTAAATGTACTCGCCACCGGGTCGAACACCGATAAGTACATGGGCGCCGGCGGTGTGGTCGGAAGCGCCTATAGAGGCGTTATTTCTATAAGCAACGTGCGCATTGATGCCGGAGGCGATGCCAAGAGCGCCATCATCGGCGATGCCACCGGAACGAACAATAGCATCCGTAATGCGGGCGGCTTGATTGGCGAGGTCACGAGCAGTGGCAGCCCCAACACGTACTGGTTTGAGGACTGTAGCGTCGAGAATATCACCATTGCCGGCACCGACCAATGCTCGGGCGGACTTATCGGCTACTACTTCAGCAATGTGAACATAGCCTGCAACAATATCGCGATTGAGAGCGCCACGATCAAGGGCAGGTGGAGCGGCGGTCTACTTGGCGCGATTAACAGCGGTGCCGACGTCATCAACGTCACCAACACAAAGGTATCTAACACAACGTTTGGCGGAACCTCCAACGGCGGCATTGCGGGCGACGGACGCGGCCAGTTCCATCTGGTAAACGTGCTCATGGACAGCAATACCTACAAATTGGGCTCTAAGCAGGGCGTGCTCTTAGGCGAGGTTGACACAAACGGCTATAGCCTCTCCGCAGCGGGCGTGAACGTAAAGCTCGGCAACGGCAAGACCACGCGTGATCTGCCGCCGATGGTTTACACGACCAATGCGGCCGCCGTAAACATGAAGTCGTATATCGCGTTTGGTGACTATAACGACACACTGGAAGCACCTGACAAGGGGATCACGCTCTACGGCGCGGACAATACCGCCACCACGGCAGCGAGCCCGTATGTGACCACGAGCCCCGTAAGCACGCTGGCGGCGCGTGCCTCCGACAACGACACCACCGATCGCTACCTGTTTGGCGACGGCGCCACCATCGACACCGCGGCGACCGTCCAGAGCGAGGCAGGCACCGGTGTTGCCGATCGCTACACCTACACGAATATCGGCGGCATTAATGACAACGGCGCCTATCAAAATAAGTCGAGCTACGATGCCTCATCCGTGGCCAGTAAGTTCAATTCGAATAATGATACAAGCAGCAACCAAGCCACAGCGGATTTCCCCGTTTTGGTGATCTCTGGCAACGACAACACGACGGTCAAGAGCTATCTAAACATCGTCACGAACGGCGGCTTCTCCGATGCCTGCAGATTGAATAACGAGAATGGCACCAATCCGCACGTGACGGCCAAAGCAGAGGTTTTCCAACTCAAGGACGGTGTGTTCGTTAAAGACGGTGACGCGTCGAACAATCCCACGCTTCGCGTAGTGAACAATGGCAAGAACAATATGTCGTTTAGCCCAAGCTCCGATTGGGACAACGGCAAAGGTCGCTTTACGCTCCTGACCGTTACCTTTACCGAGGCGGGTCAGAGCTACAACGTTCAGGTGCCGATCATCGTTAAGCGCAAGCTCGAGATCGATTTCACTGCAACGTATGATTACGGCACTCAATTTAAAGAAAAAGACTACGCTAACCTTGGAAAAGATGCACACGTGCTTACGAGCTTTGGCGAGCCGATGACGGGTCTGCTTACCTGGACATACAATTCTGCCAATGGGAAGGAAGTCGACTTTGGCTGGGACAGCTATATGGCTGCTGGCGGCTCGATGAAGGGGCTCGGCAAGAGTATCCTCTTCAATGGTGCCGACGGAAGGTTGCCCCAGGGCACCCAGCTTACGCTCATCGATGCGAACGTTGATGGCAAGGCCGGTGGCAGAGAGTATCACTATACGGTGGGCGAAGGCGGAGCAACGAGCGTTTCCCTGAGCGGAAACGACGGCTTTAAGGATTCTGCGGGCAATCCATATCAGGAGCGATGGCTGAGCGAGATCTTGGGTGTGTCGGCCACGCAGGATGGCGCCGGCACATGGACCGTGTGTGATAACGAGGCAGAGGCGACCGCTAAAGCGAAACTCGATGGCAAGTGGACGCTGTTTAAGGTTGCGGGTGCTGACGTTCCCAGCAACAGTCGCTATACGCTAAAGGTACCCAAGGAGAAGGATACCGGCAGAGAGAAGCGTGCATCGGAGAGCGTCTACCTAGTTGTCAACGTGCCCAAGTCGGGCGACGGCGTGACGCAAGCTAGTATCAACGGTTTTACGGCTTCGTCTATTGACTCGAATTCTTCGGGTGGCCGCATATCTTGGAATCTGCATCATGTTTTACGCACCGATGGCAGCGACGATATTCAAAACAGTACGGCATCGACATACAGCATCTTGTCCAATTATGAGCAGAATGTAGTCGACAAAAAAGATGGGGCGTGCATTCCGGTTTCGAAGTCGGAGGACGGTGCCGCCTACGTTCTTTCTCTCGATGTCATGGATACGGTTACGTTTAGCCCGAGCCAATACTATACAGAGAGCGACCATCTGTTCTATCAGCTCGATACATCGCTGTGTCGCTATGGCGCCAACAACAACCTAATGGGAGTAAGCAGTTTCCCGAGCGGAACTTCGGCAATTGCGAAGTTCTATGTTGCCATCGGCAATCAGAACTACAGGTGGAGTGGCAGCGATTGGGAGCCGTATGACGCTTCGACGCCTGCGTTTACACAGATTGTGACGGATACGGGTGATGACTCACTGAGGCTCACGCTCGACCATGACCTTGCCGGAATCCGCAAGCGTGCAGCGGGCGGATCCTTTACCGTGCGTACGGTAGTGGAAGAGATTCGCCTTACGCCGGACGGCTGCAACAAGGTTATCTCCCTGTCCAAGCAGTCTGGCGAGGACGCCTGTACCAAGATGTCCTATACCGCCAAGCTTTCGACGCGTAAGGAAGGCCTTAATACCTCGAGCCTGACGCAGACGAAGCGCGGTAACGTCGGGTACTATCGCATGGACACGGGTGATACGACCATTACGCTTTCTGCGCCAGATAAGTCGCAGCTTGGCATTAACGTGGACGACCTGCGTCCGATCGCGAATGGCACGATTGGTCTGGGTGCCACGTATGAACTGGGTGGACTCAGCAACGCCGCCGAGGCAATTGCGAACGCAGACTCTGTTGTGTACACGCTCTCGCTTCAGCGCCGCGGAACCGACGGCACGTATGAGAGCGTAACGGATGATATCTCAAACTACGTAACAGTGACGGAGAGTAAGCTTGCCGCGGTCGCTCCCTCCGGTAGCACGATCACCTTCACTGACTCGAAGGAGAACGGCAAGTTCAAAACGAAGAACGGTAATACGACGTTTAGCCTGCCCTTTACCGTTAAGGTCAACACGCAGGTTGAACAGCGTGAGCAGTTCTACGCGAACTATCGCTTGGTGATGACAGCGAGCCTGGTTAAGGGTGACGTGGCGAGCGCAACGCCTCAATCGCCCGACTATGTGACCTATACGCTCACGAGGGTGAACCTCAACGGCATCGACCACTAGTTCCGAAGCCAACTGGCTTCGCAAAGGGGGCGGCAACCACCCGGTTGCCGCCCCTTTTCTTGTTCTCCTGGCCTGCTGCTGCCCCAGCTTCCCACCTAGCTTTCCAGCTTTCCACCTTAGGTGGTAAGTTAAGTGGAAAGCTGGAAAGCTAGGTGGAAAGCTGGAAAGTAAGTGGAAAGTTGACATGTAGGTGCGGGCTGAAGAGGGGTTAATAATTACACAAACCATACCAGCCAAACAAAAAGATACCAATCTGGTTGGTAAAACACCGTCAATGAGCCGCGAGCTAACTAGCTGCGTAAATAAAACCTAAAGAACTGTTGCAAATTAATGGCAAATGCCCAGATGCCGCCGTGCGATTTTCAATTAACTGTTACGCGCAAACAGCAAAATGCTACTATCTAACATGCACGTAAGAAAGCAGATTAACGGTTAAGGCTAAGAAGTGGCAGGTATGTCGGAAGCAACAAGGACTCGCACGCATGCGCCCGAGGTTAGGCAGCGCGCCGTCGAGGTCCTCCAAGAGGGGGTCGGTCATCGCGCCCTCGCCGCGGAGCTCGGCATTCCCCAGGCCACGGCTCGTCAGTGGGCCCGCGCATATGCCGTGGGCGGTGCCGACGCCGTTCTCAACGCCGGTTCGCATCATCACACCTATTCGTACGAAGTTAAGCTCGCCGTGGTCAAGGACCGCTTGGAAAACGGCTTAACGGTTCGCGAGGCCATGATCAAGCACAAGATTCCTAGCGAGTCTTCGGTCAAGGCTTGGTGCCGTCAGTACCGCGAGAGCGGTGAGTCCGCACTGGTCGATAAGCCGCGCGGTCGCAAGCCGCGCGTTAAAAAGGCGGAATAGCAAACGGGATGGTGCACCCACAGGGGCGCATTTTTCTTGCCGCCCCTCTGCTCCAATGCGGGCGTGCCCTTACCCCGTACGCCCAAAACTCCCCAGTTGACCGAAAACCCGCCGCCGCTACTCCTCAATTGAGCTATAACGTTAAACAATTGCAGCGTTTTAGCATGGGGGAGTGATGGTATGACGCTACTGTATTTCCTTACCCTGTTTCCGCTGGTACCGGCGCTGGGCATGCTGCTCGCGCGCGGTGACCGCGCCCGCGATGCGGCGGGGCTCATAGGCTCCGGCATTATTATGGCGGTGACAGTTGTAGTCGCCGTCATGTTTTTTGGCACGGGTCCGCAGAGCTTTGAGGTTGCCCCCGGCACCTCGCATGTGCTCTCGATCATCAGTTCCGTTATCGACGTCATCCTGTGCGCTGTCATCCTGTACAACGCGTACAAATATAGGAACGCGCTCACCACGGTGCTCGGCATAGTCCAGCTGGTGGGCTCGCTCGCCTTTGCAGCCATGACGCTGCCCGCGGCCGAAGCCGTCACGGCAACGCCACTCTACCTGGACTACATGAGCGTGATCATGGTCCTCGCCGTCGGCATCGTTGGCAGTCTAATCTGCTTGTATGCCCTGGGCTACATGAAGGACTTCCAGGCCCATGACGAGCACGAGGCCGCGCTGCGCGGGCAGACCGCGCCCGACCGTCGCCCGCAGTTCCTGGCGCTCATGTTCCTGTTCCTCTCGGCCATGTTCGTCATCGTGACGAGCGACAACCTTGAGTGGCTGTTCTGCGGCTGGGAAATCACCACCGTGTGTTCGTTCCTTATGATTGGCTACACGCGTACGCCCGAGGCCATCAAGAACGCCTTTACCCAAATCATCCTCAACATGCTGGGCGGCATCGCGTTTTTGGCCGGACTTATGTATCTGCACGTTAACGGCATGCCGCTGACCATCTCGGGCATGATCGAGCTTTCCGGCACCGGAACCGCGCAGTCCGCGCTGCTGGTGATGCCGGTCATCCTGTTGTCGCTCGCCGCGCTCACCAAGGCCGCACAGATGCCGTTCCACACTTGGCTGTTGGGTGCCATGGTTGCACCCACTCCCACGAGCGCCCTGCTGCACTCGTCAACCATGGTCAAAGCCGGCGTGTTCCTGATGGTCAAGCTGAGCCCACTCTATGCCATCTACCCCGTGACCGGCTTTATGGTCACGAGTGTGGGTGCCATCACGTTTTTGCTCGCTGCACTCATGGCCATCTCGCAGAGCAACGCCAAACGCGTGCTCGCGTACTCCACCATTTCCAACTTGGGCCTCATCAGTGCCTGCTTGGGTGTCGGCGCGCCCGAGGCCGTATGGGCGGCCATCTTCCTGATCTTGTTCCACACGGTGGCCAAGTCGCTGCTGTTCCTGTGCGTGGGCACGGCCGAGCATCATATCGGCAGCCGCAATATCGAGGACATGGACGGCATGTTCAGCCGCATGCCGCACCTGACGCGTCTGATGATGCTGGGCATTATGGGCATGTTTGTGGCGCCGTTTGGCATGCTCGTGTCCAAGTGGGGCGCCCTGGTGGCGTTTGCGCAGACCGGCAACGTGCTCATGATCATGGTGCTTGCCTTTGGCTCGGCCGCGACGTTTTACTTCTGGGGCAAGTGGCTTGCCAAGCTTTCGGGCGTCGACCCCACGGCTCAAAACGTTGAGGTCAATGTCCATAAGACCGAATGGATGGCCCTCAACACCATCGCCGCGCTGCTGATTCTGTGCTGTGTGGCGTTTCCGGTTATCTCGAGCGGTCTGGTGTCGCCTTACTTGGCCATGGTGTTTGGCCGCGTGCCGTACGTTATTGGCAAGGACGCCATGTATCTGATGGTGGTTATCGTGGCTTTTATCGCCGTGGTGCTGCTGACGTCATTCCGCGTGAGCAACAAACCGCACGTCAACGTGTACCTTTCGGGCGTGGGAACCGACAAATATCGCCATTTCCGCGGCTCGATGGGACACGAGGTGAAGGCCGAAAAGCGCAATTGGTACTCGGAGGACGCCCTTGGCGAGAAGCGTATTGGCCCCGCGGGTAGCGTCGTATGCTGCAGCATTATCTTGTTTGCGCTGCTGTGTTGCGCATGGATTGGGCCCGAGCGGCTTGCCATGAGCGCGCCCTCGGTGCTGCGCGGCAAGTATTTCGAAGGTTCGGGCGTCGTGGGCATCTTTATTGGCACCGTGGCGTTTGCCTTGCTGGCGCCGCTTGCGGGCGGCTTGATCGACGGCATCGACCGCAAACTTTCGGCTCGCATGCAGGGCCGCGTGGGCCCGCGCCTGCTGCAGCCCTTCTACGACGTTGCCAAGCTGCTGCGCAAGGCCCCTGCCAGCGTAAACACCATGGACGATACCTATATGGCGTGCGCGCTCATCTTTACCGTCGTGGGCGGCGGCATCTTTGTGTCGGGCTCCAACACGCTGCTGTGCGCTTTTATGGTTACGCTCGCCGCGATCTTTGTGGTGCTGGCGTCCGCCTCGACGCAAAGCCCGTTTGCCCAGGTCGGTGCCGACCGCGAGTTGCTGCAGGTCATGAGCTACGAGCCCGCCGTTCTGCTGATGAGCGTGGGCCTGTACCTTGCCACCGATAGTTTTGATTCCATCGCCGTGACCGGACAGACGGCGCCCATCATCGTGTACAGCGCGCCCATTTTCTTGGCGCTGCTTGCGGTGCTCACCATCAAGCTACGCAAGTCGCCGTTCGACCTTTCGTACTCGCATCACGCGCATCAGGAGATTGTCCAGGGCGTCGCCACCGAGATGAGCGGCGGCACGCTGGCCAAGATGACCCTTATGCACTGGTGTGAGACCGTGCTGTTTTTGATGTGGGTGGGCATGTTCTTTGTTTGGGACAACCCGGTGAGCTGGATCGTAGCCCTGGTCGTGATGGCCGCGACGTATTTTGTCGAGGTGCTGATCGACAACACCTTCGCACGCAGCACCTGGCGCAGCTGCTTTAAGCTCGGCTGGGGCGTGGCGCTGGTGTTTGGCCTGCTCAACCTTATGCCCATCCTCGTCGACGTGTTTATTTAGGAGGCGGCATCCATGGATCATAAAATGTCGCGCTCGCCGTGGGTTATTCATTACGACGGCTCGAGCTGCAACGGATGCGATATCGAGGTGCTGGCCTCGCTCACGCCGCTGTTCGATGCGGAGCGCTTTGGCGTGGTCAACACCGGCAACCCCAAGCATGCGGATATCTTTTTGGTGACGGGGTCGGTCAATGCCCAGAACCTGCCCGTCGTGCGTCAGATTTACAACCAGATGCTCGAGCCCAAGTGCGTGGTGGCCTGCGGTATCTGCGCATGCTCGGGCGGCGTATTCCGCGATGCCTACAACGTGATCGGCGGCGTGGACCGCGCGATTCCCGTGGACGTGTACGCGCCCGGGTGCGCCATTCGCCCCGAGACGGTGATCGATGCCATCGTGGAGGCGTGCGGCATCCTGGACCAGAAGGAGACCGTGTTGCGCGCCGGTGGCGATCCGCTCACCGTGGGCGGTGCCGCTACCTGGGACGGTGGCGTTGAGCTGGGCGAGGACGGGTTTGTGGCAGCTGCGGGGGCCGGCGACGCGACCGCCGGGAAGTCCGCCACGCCCGCCGCTGCAAAGGAGGCCGAGTAATGCAAAAGGCTATCTATACCACCGTCGGGATCGACGAGCTCCTGTCGCATGTCCAGGCGCTTAAGGGCGTCGGTGCACGCTTTGTGCAAATGCACGCCGAGCGCAGCGTCGACGACGGCTCGTATCGCTTGGTCTATACGTTTATCAACGTTCGTGCTGCTCAGAAGCATATTGCGCAGGACGGCAGCTATGCGATTGAGAGCCTGGTGGTCAAGGGCATCGATCAGTACCAGGAGATTCCGTCCATCAGCTCGTACTATCCGGCGGTATTTCCGTTTGAGAACGAAGCGCACGACCTGTTTGGGCTTGCCATCACCGACATGCAGATCGACTTTAAAGGCTTTTTCTACCAGGTTTCGACTGCCGAGCCCATGAGCGTTATCACGCCCGAGGTGAAGGCTGCGCGCGAGAAGGCCATGAAGGTCCGCGCGGCTGCCGAGGCCAAGGCGCGCAAGGCCGCTGCCGAGAAGGCCGCCGCGGCTGCGGCTGCTGCAGGGGAGGGCGTTGCGGGCGCCGGCGATGCCGCGGGCGCCGCTGCTCAGCCCGCTGCGGCTGCCGGCTCCGATGCTCAGCACGATGGGGCTGCAGCGAAGGCGGCGCTCAAGGCCGCCGAGATGGAGGCAAAGCTCGCCGCCATGGATCCCGAGAAAGCGGCCAAGGTCCGCGCGGCGTTTGCCGCCAAGGCCGCCCGCGATAAGCAGAAAAAGGAGGCGTAAGGTCCATGGCACATCGCTCCGTTATTCCGTTTGGCCCGCAGCACCCGGTGCTGCCCGAGCCGCTTCATCTGGACCTAGTGATCGAGGACGACCGCGTCATCGAGGCAATTCCGCAGATCGGCTTTGTGCACCGCGGACTCGAGAAGCTCACCGAAAAGCGCGATATGCACCAGTTTGGCTATATCGCCGAGCGCATCTGCGGCATCTGCGCCGTGGGCCACAGCTACGGCTATGCCAGCGCCTGCGAGTGCATGCTCGGCATCGAGGTGCCCGGGCGCGTGCAGTATATCCGCACCATTCTGCATGAGCTTTCGCGCATCCACTCGCACCTGCTGTGGCTGGGCTTGCTCGCCGACGCCTTTGGCTTCGAGGCGTTGTTCTATCGTTCGTGGACGCTGCGCGAGCAGATTCTCAAGATCTTTGAGAGCACGTGCGGTGGTCGCGTGATTCTGTCGATCAACGAGATCGGCGGCCTTAAGCACGACATTGAGGACTCCGAGCTGGCCGGCATTGTCCAGACGCTCGACGCCATGTGCCCCGACTACGAGGCCCTGGTGCATACGTTTTTGGACGACGACAGCTGTGGCGAGCGTCTGCATGGCGTGGGCGTGATCAGCAAGAAAGACGCGCTGGAGCTTTCGATGGTCGGTCCGTTTGGGCGCGCCTCGGGCGTGGATTACGACGTGCGCATGTTTGGCGACGGCGCCTATGCGGATCTGGCCGCGTTTGAGCCCATCGTGGCGACCGACGGCGACTGCTATGCCCGCTGCCAGGTGCGTTGCGCCGAGGTCACGCAGGCCATGGATATCATCAAGGAGCTTGTCGGTAAGATTCCACACGACGGCATCGGCGGGCGCACCAAGCTTACGCCGGCCGACGGCGCGCGCGGCGAGGTTGTGATTGAACAGCCGCGCGGCGAGGCGTACTACTATGTACGCGGCAACGGCACCAAGAACCTGGACCGTTTTCGCGTGCGAACGCCGACGTCGCAAAACCTGGCGGGTCTGACACATGCGCTGCAGGGCGTGCTCCTTGCCAACGTGCCCATGATTATCCTGACCATCGACCCCTGCATTAGCTGCACGGAAAGGTAGGCGCGGCATGAGTTTGCTGACATTTGCCAAGACGGCCTTGGGCTCTATGGTCAAGCAGCCGGTTACGGTGTGCTATCCGCAGGAGGGGCTGACGGCACCCGAGCGCTTGCGCGGGCATATCGTCAATGACATGGATGTGTGCATCTGCTGCGGCATGTGCGCGCGTCGCTGCCCGGCGGGCGCGCTCGCGGTCGATCGCAAGGGCGGTACCTGGTCGATTGACCCGTACGCCTGCGTGGTGTGCGGCGAGTGCATCGAAAGCTGCCCCAAGCACTGCCTGACTATGGACACCGCGCGCACTCCAGTCGCGGCGGACAAGACCCCCACGGTAGAAACCAAGCCGGAGTAGCGCTGGAATGGGGCTGGTATAGCGCTGGAATAGGGGCCGGCGGGGCAAAAATGCCCCGCCGGCCCCGCGCGTGAACGCGCGGGTGGGCCGCCACGCGACCCGTCCAGCCCGAAAATGACCCGCCTGCCACGAAATGGGCCCATCTACTACTTTTGGGCGCCAACCCCCAACCACGGCAAAAAATGTGAAAACAAAACCTCAGGTAGAACGCCTGCGGTTTTCTGGAAAACGGGGGTATGGTCGGGGGTATCGAGTCAAACGTAGTAGATGGGCAGGTTTCGTGGCGAGCGGTTCCGGCTGATCCCTTGGGGACGGAGGAAAACGGATCATTTTGGTCCCGCAAGGCTTGCGGGGGCACTCGTGCAGGGCCGCCCGAACAAAACTATGCCGGTTTACGGGGCTGAGTCACGAGTCCCCAACCATGCCGATATTCGTGAAAATAAAACCGCAGGTAGACGAGTCGTCATTTTGCAGAAAACGCGGGTATGGATGGGGGTCCTGAGTTTAGCCCCGTAAACCGGCATAGTTTTGAAATGGCATTAAATCGGTTACAGCCATTTTGCTGTGCCGGGGCGGTTGACCGTTGGGTAATTACCCTCGCAGGTAGGCGATGGCGATCTGCGTGCGGTTGCGCAGGCCCATCTTTGCAAGGATCGAGCTGATGTGGTTGCGCACCGTGCCTTCGCCCATATAGGCGGTGGCGGCGATTTCCTTGTTATCGAGACCGCGGGCGATGAGCTCGGCGACTTCGAACTCGCGGTCGGTCAGACCGGCAAAGGCCGCGGGCCGGTGGGGCGCGCCCGTCTTGTTGCCCATCCCGTCAAAGTCAACATCTTCGATCGCCTTACCCTCGAGCACGCGTTTGCCGCTCATGACCTGCGCCAACGCCGGAGGAATGGCGGCGACATCGGTTTTAATCAGGTAGCCGCGGGCGCCCAGTTTGAGTGCCGACACAATGTACTCGTCATCCGAAAACGTCGTCAGAAACACCACGCGCGCCGCAGGGTCGCGCTCAAGGATTTTGCGTGCCGCCGAAAGTCCGTCACGTCCCGGCATCTGGATGTCGAGCAGCGCGATGTCGGGCGCGTGCTCGGCGTAGAGCGCGACCGCGTCGTCGCCATTGGCGCCGGTGCCCACCACCTCGATCTGCGGCTGGGCGCCCAGGATAATCTTGAGCGAATCGACCACCAAGCGGTCGTCGTCGACAACAATGAGCCTCATCGGTCCTCATCTCCTTGCTGTTTGGGAACGGTGGCAAACACGCGCCAGCCGCCGGCGCCGGCAAGCGGGCCGGCGGTGAAGGTGCCGCCAAGCGCCTCGATGCGCTCGCGCATGGAGGCGAGCCCCATGCCCTCCGCGGCGCCGCGGCCGCTTGCTTGAACCCCGCCCACGCCATCGTCGGTAACGATGAGCTGGTAAAACGACGGATGCTCCATGCACCGTATGGTGACAGCATGGGCGCAAGCGTGGCGCATGGTGTTGGAGAGCGCTTCGCGCAGGACCGCCGCAAAGCAGTTGGCGACATTTGCGGGCGCATGCTCGGCCATAACTTCAAGCTCAATCTGCGGGCCGCCGTCCGAGCGCACGCCTTCAACAATGCGTTCGAGCTGCACGGAAAGGTCGACGGCGTTGTCGTTGAGCGCATGGACGCTGGCACGTACGAGCTGGAGCGCCTCGTCAACCGTGCGTTTGACGTCGGCGAAATCGGCGGCGACGCCGGGCTCGTCGGCGTGCACGACGCGCAGGGCCTCGGTCTGCAGCGAGGCACGCGTGAGCTGGTGCCCGACATTATCGTGGATCTCGCGCGCGATGCGGGCGCGTTCGGCGAGCGTCGCGAGCTCGACTTCGTAGTCCTGGCGGTCGGCAAGGTCGCGGTTGCGCGCCTCGAGCGCGAGGGCTCGTTCCTGCAGCTCGTCTCGGGTACGGCGCATGCGCTGCTGCTCGCGCTCTAACTGGGCGGTACGTAGCGATAGCAAGGTGGCGGCAACCGAAAGGATGGCGGTCAGCAGGAGCGTTCGGGCGGTGAGCGCGTCGGTGCGAAGGTCCGCGACGAGCGCAAAGACAAAGACGACGCCAATGCCCAGCGCGATCCAGGCGTGCTCACGGCGCACGCGCCGCGCGATGTCATAGAGGGCGAGAGGCGCAAACGGCACAAACGGCGGCACGAAGACAGCCGCGATGACGTAAACGTAGCTCGCGGCCTCGCTCGCACGGCGGGCGCGGTTCCCCCGTGCGACCTCGGCTAGCGAGGTGGCAATAACGCCAAGGCAAAACGCCGCGACCAGGTGAGCGTTCACAGCAAGACCCATGGCGGCCGCAATACAGCACGCCAGCACGATCAATTTGTCGAAAAGCCTGTTCATACGGGTATTGTACGCGAAGCCGCGCATGGTGGAGGGGCCGCCTGCGCAACCGTGACATTCCTCCCGCGTGGCAAAGCGGGGGCGTCGGCAGGCCGCACGACCAAGACCCTCGCACTCGTGACAAAGCTCACTGGCGCGCGCCGCCCGCTCCTGCGATGATGCAATCGTACCGGGCCACGACCAACAGAAGGGCCGCCTCATGACAGACATCGTCCACGTCGAAAACCTCGTTAAGCGCTACGACGACCTTATTGCGCTCGACCACTTTAACCTGAGTATCGCCCCCGGCGAGATCTTTGGCCTGCTGGGCCCCAACGGCTCGGGCAAGACCACGTCCATCAACTGCATCCTGCAGCTGCTCGCCTACGACAAAGGCACCATCGAGCTGTTCGGCGAGCGCATGACGCCCGCCCGCTACGACCTCAAGCGCCGCATCGGTGTGGTGCCGCAGCAGGTGGCGGTGTTCGACGAGCTCACCGTGCGCGAGAACATCGACTATTTCTGCAGTCTCTACGTCAACGACCGCAAGCGCCGCCGCGCGCTGGTGGACGAGGCGATCGACTTTGTCGGCCTGGGCGACTTTACCAAGTTCCGCCCCGGCAAGCTCTCGGGCGGCCTGGCGCGCCGGCTCAACATTGCCTGCGGCATCGCGCACAAGCCCGAGCTCATCTTTTTTGACGAACCCACGGTGGCGGTCGACCCGCAAAGCCGCAACGCCATCCTGGAGGGCATCTGCCGCCTGCGCGACGAGGGCGCCACGGTGGTGTATACCAGCCATTACATGGAGGAAGTCGAGCAGATCTGCAGCCGCATCATGATCATGGACGGTGGGCGCGTGCTGGCGCAGGGCACTAACGACGAGCTCAAGCGCATGATTCAGATGGGCGAGAAGATTGTAATCGAGGTCGGCGAGGTTCCGAGTGCGGCGCTCGGTGCCGTCGCAAGCCTGCCGCACGTTCTGGACCTTTCGGCAACGGCGGGACAGCTCACGTTTTCGTGCGAAGCGAGCCCGCACAACCTGACGGACATTCTCGATGCGCTGCGCTCGCATGACGTGCCGCTCGGCCGCATCTATTCCGAACCGCCGACCCTCAACGACGTGTTCCTCGAGATCACCGGCCGCGAGCTGCGCGACTAGGGGGCGGCCATGTTCAACACCATCATCACCACAGTCAAGACGTTGCTGCGCCGGCCGAGCACGTGGGTCTGGGGCGCTCTCTTTCCTATCGCGCTTTCCACGATGTTCATGTTTATGTTTGCGAACCTCAGCTCCGACGGCACGGTCGACCCGGTGCCGGTTGCCGTCGTGGCGGACGAGGCCTGGGATGCCTCGACCTTTAAGGATGTGGCAGCTTCGCTTGCCAAGGCAGGCGACGATCAGCTGCTCGATGTGAGCGAGTACGAAGACTTGGCTGCCGCGCGCAAAGCGCTCAAGGCCGGCGAGGTCGCGGGCATCTATACGGTTGATGCCGCGGGCACGCCCAGGCTCACGCTGCTATCGAGTTACGACAGCTCGCGCGTCTCGTCGGTGCTTACCGACCGCAGCATCCTTGAAACGGTGGCAAGCTCGTATACGCAAAATGCCGAGCTCATGTCCCAGATTGCCCAGGACAACCCGGCGGCGCTCGCCGATCCGGCGGCGGTTGCGCGCGCCCTGTCGCTCGAGGGCGGAACCCGCCGCGTGAGCCTGACTCGTGCCACGCCCGATGGCACGGTCATCTACTATTACGCGCTTTTTGGCCTGGTCGCGATGATGTCTGCCGAGTTTGCCGCCTTGAGCGTCGTCGATTTGCAGCCCAATCTGTCCGGCCTCGGCGCGCGCCGCTGCGTGGGCGGTCTTTCCAAGACGGCGTCGCTGGCCGGCATTTTTGTCGGCTCGTGGCTGGTTTCCTTTGCATCGATGGCGGTTGCGATCGGCTACGTGCGCCTGGTCGTGGGCGTCGACTTTGGCGGGCGCGAGGGGTTGTGCCTGCTGGGCGGGGCTGCATCCGCGCTTGCCGCCACGGGCCTGGGGCTTTTTGTGGGCACGCTTCCCGTTAAGGGCGGCAAGGCATCCAAGTCGGGCATCCTCACGGGCTTTGCCACCACGTGCGCCCTGTTCGCCGGCCTCTACGGCGAGCCGGCGATGGCGCTTGCCGACGACGTCGCCCGCGCTTGTCCGGTCGAGTGCTGGCTCAACCCCGTCAAGCTCATCTGCGACATGTTCAATCGCCTGTATTTCTTTGAGGACCTGGGGCCCTTCGCTGTTCGCGCCGGCGCGCTCGTCCTGATGGCCCTGGTGTTTGTCGCCGCCGCTACGCTGATCTTTGGAAGGAGCCGCTATGAGCACCTTTAAGACCGCGCTTCGCATGGCGCTGGCGCACCCGTTCTACCTGCTCATCTATACGGTATTCATCTCGCTCATGGGCGTATTCATCGCGGCTTCGGTGAGCTGGAACTCGTCGCAGCTTACCGAGTACAAGCCCTACGACACCAACGTGATCGTGGTCGACCGCGACAATAGCGACCTTTCGCGGGCGCTTACCAAGCACCTGGGCTCACGCTTTGACCTGGTCACGGGCGTCGGCGACGACACATACGACCTTGCCGACGCGCTCTCCAAGAGCAACAGCGCCAAGGGCAGTGCCGATTGCGTGTTCTTTATCCCGGAGGGGTTTGAGGACGATCTTGTTGCAGCCGCCCGTGCGGGGGAGGCCCTGCCCAAGCTCGACGTGACCTATGGTTCCGGCACCATGGCGGCGGCGCTTTCGTCCGCCGAGGCCTCGCGCTGGATCTCGCTCGCGGGCGCTGCGGCGGCGCTTGAACCCGCTGCCTCCAACGGTGACGTCGCAAGGGCCGCCGAGCACGCGGCCGCAAAGCGCGCGGAGGTCCAGATCGAGCAGGTCAAGGTCGACTCGACTGCTGCTACCACGCTCGAGTCGTACTTCAACTTTGGCGCGTACGCGATCATCTCGTCGGTCATCGTGTCGGTGGGACTGGTGTTTTCGGGCATGAACGAGCCCGAGCGCGTGCGTCGTATGGATGCCGGCCCAATCTCCGAGCGCCGGCGTTCGCTTGCCGTGTTCGCGGCTGCCGCGGTGCTCACCGTCTGCATATGGTTTGTGTCGAGCATGATGGGTGTCGTGGGCTTTGCCGGCGCGGTCGCCGAGGTCGGCGTGGGCCGTGTGTGCCTGGCGCTGGCGGCGACGTTTGCCCTGGCGTGCACGCCGCTGGCCGTTGGCTTTGCCCTTTCGAGCCTGGGCGCGCGCGAGGAGCTGCTCAACGGTGTGGGCAACTTACTCGGCATGCTCATGACGTTTTTGGGTGGCGCCTGGATGCCGCTGTCGCTCATGGGCTCGGCCGTGCAGACCGTGGCGCATTTTGTGCCGACGTTTTGGGTGAACGACGCGATCGGCAAGGCGCTCGCCGCGGACCTGACGTTCACCGTGCTGGGCGACATCGCCTGCGACCTGGGCGTCACCGTGCTCTTCGCCGCCGCCATCGCCGCCGTAGGCCTGGCCCTCACGCGCGCCAAATCCCATGCCTAGCCGTAACCCGTCACTTGGGGACGTTCTTAAACGACTAGTCATCGGGGACAGTCTTTGCCGATTCGCCGGTTCGCCAGCCGGGTTGGCAAGGACTGTCCCAATATGCCGGCCTTTGGGACCACTCATTGGGGACAGACTTAAATGAGCGATTTCACTCATTTAAGTCTGTCCCCAATGAGTAGGTTGGAAAATAGTTCGCGCACGTCGCTTAAAAATAGTTCACCCGGGTTTACTATTAGCCTAGAAAAGTAGCAGAAGGCTAACAACGGGGGATAGCATGGCGACAAAGCGTGCGTACGTCCAGGTCAACGGGCTCAAGAAACACTACGGCGACGGTGATGCGCGCCTGACGGTGCTCGACGGTATCGATACGTCCATCAACCGCGGCGAAATCTGCGTCATGCTGGGGCCCTCGGGCTCGGGCAAATCGACGTTCCTCAATCTCATCGGCGGCCTAGAGGATGCCGACGGCGGCTCCATCATGGTGGACGGCTGCGACCTCACCGTGCTCAAGCCTGCCGATCTGGGCGAGTACCGCCGCCGCGAGCTGGGCTTTGTCTTCCAGTTCTACAACCTGGTGCCCGACCTTACTATCAAGGAAAACATCGAGGTCACGGCGCACCTGTCCAAAAAACCGCTCAACATCGACGACCTCCTACGCTCGCTGGGCCTTTACGAACACCGCAACAAATTCCCGCGTCAGGTCTCGGGCGGCCAGCAGCAGCGCTGCGCCATCGGTCGTGCGCTCGTCAAAAACCCGGGCCTGCTGCTGTGCGACGAGCCCACGGGCGCGCTCGACTACAAGACATCCAAGGAAATCTTGCAGCTCATGGAGGACGTCAACCGCACTTACGGCTGCACCATCATCATTGTCACCCACAATGCCGCCATCGCGCGCATGGCAAATCGCGTGCTGCGCCTGCG
This sequence comes from Collinsella sp., assembly GCA_019425015.1. Lineage (GTDB taxonomy): Bacteria > Actinomycetota > Coriobacteriia > Coriobacteriales > Coriobacteriaceae > Collinsella. The sequence continues at coordinate 58,200 of JAHYYJ010000003.1, read as the reverse complement.
CGACGGGCGCATCGTCGAGGACGAGCTCAACGAGTCGCCCGTCGCGGCCGCCGAGCTCGATTGGTAGGCGGCGCCATGACACCTCTCGCAAAACGTCTCCCGCGCGAGCTGCGCCGCAATATCGGCAAGTACCTGGGCATCTTTTTGCTTATGTGCGGAAGCATCGCCCTCACGTCGGGCTTTTTGCTCGCGGCGCATTCCATCGGCTGCCTCATTGACGACATGCGCGACGACTACACGATTGAGGACGGCCGCGTGACTACCTCCTTCGAGGCCACCAAAGATCAGCTCAAGGCTGCCGAAGACGCGGCTGAGGACGTCGGCGGCGTTACGTTCTACAAGAATTTCTCCATCGACGCCATCATCAAAAAGGCGGCTGGCGACGACGGCACCAAGCGCACCCTGCGCACCTACGCGCATCGCACCAAGGTTGACATTGCGTCCTACTGCGAAGGCAGGCAGCCCAAGACGGACGATGAGGTGGCAATCGACCGTGTCTTCGCCACCAACAACGACCTCGCCGTGGGTGATAAGGTCGAGCTTGAGGGCCGCACCTACACCATCTGCGGCATCATGACCCAGCCCGATAGCCAGGCGCTGTTCCTCGACAATTCGGACTTTACGGTGAACACCATCACGTACGGCGTGGCCGAGGTCACCGACGCCGGCTTTGCCGCGCTTGAGGACGCCGGCGGCGCGCCTGCCTACACCTACTCCTTTACCTTTACCGATCGCGACCTCCCCACCGCGGATCGCATCGATGCGGAGCAGGATATGGTCGAGGCGCTGACCGATGCCGATGCGCGCGTGGACGATCTGATCGATGCCGATTCCAATCAGGGCATTGGCTATGCGCGCGACGACGTGGACGGCGACTCCATGATGTGGATGACGTTGCTCGACATCATCATCGTGATCATGGCGTTTGTCTTTGTGGTGCTCACCGACGCCACCATCGAGGAGGAGAGCGCCATCATCGGCACGCTGCTCGCCAGCGGCTATCGCCGCCGCGAGATCGTTCTGCACTACCTCGCGCTTCCCGCCATCGTGGGCGTGCTCGCGGCGCTTTTGGGCACCGCGCTCGGCGTCGCGTTCTTTACCGAGCCCATGCGCGGCCTCTATTACGGTTCGTATAGCCTGCCTCCCTTCCAGGTGTACTGGAGCTGGGAGATCTTCGTGAAGTGCGCCGTGGTTCCCGCCGCCGCGCTCATCCTCATTACGCTGGTGGGCCTGCTCCGCAAGATGGGCAAGACGCCGTTGCAGTTCCTTCGTCACGAGGCGAGCGGTAAGTCGGGTACCAAGCGCGGTCTGCAGCTGCCGGAACGCATGGGCTTTGTCTCCCGCTTCCGTCTGCGCGTTTTCCTGCGCAACCTGGGCAACTTCGCCACGCTCTTCGTGGGCATTGCGTTTGCGTCGCTGCTACTGCTCTTTGGCCTGGCGATTCTGCCCACGATGACGCACTATGCGGACAACCTGGAGACGAGCCTGGTCGCCGAGCACCAGTACACACTCAAGGCTCCGCTAGAGCTCGAGGGCACTGCCGAGGAGCGCGAGCAATGGTCGGCACTCGAGCGCTTGCAGTCGGTTGACGGCGCGCTGCTTTCTGCCGCTCAGGATGCCGATGACGAGCTTGACGACGCGGCCGATGCCGCGCAGACGGCAGCCGATGCCGCGACCGCATCTCCGTCTGCCGAGAGCCTGACTGCAGCGCAGGATGCGCTTGCTAAGGTCAAGGACAAGAAGGATGCGCTCTACGCACGCCTCGACGATCTTGCCGATGCCCTCGGCTGCGACCGCGATGAGGCTATCGACCTGATCGACAAGGCCTCTAAGATCGACACTGACAACGACGATATCCACCCGGTCAATACGACCGACAACGGCGCGGGCGCAATCGCGCAGGCCGAGAAATACGCCGTTTACCAGCTGCAATACGACCGTGGCGATGGTAATGGCGAGGAGACGATTTCCGTCTACGGCATTTCATCCGATTCGCGTTATTGGAAAGACCTCGACGTCGGCGATGGGCGCGTCGTCTTTGGCGGCGGTCTGCTCGATAAGTTTGGCTGGAGCGAGGGTCAGAAGGTCACGCTCAGCGACAAGTACGAGGGCGAGCATTATTCCCTTGAGTACGCGGGCAAGGACTGTGCCTGGGGCTCCAAGTCGGACATGAATATCTATATGAGTATCGACGACTTTAACGAGCTGTTCGACAACGACGCCGCCTACTTTAACGGCTATGTGAGCGACGAGAAGCTCGACCTCGATGCTCGTTACTTTGCCGGCGACACCACGCCCGACGACATGCGCGCCGTGGGCGACCAGTTCATCGGCATGATGAGCAAAATGATCGGAATGATGATCGGGCTCGCGGTGTTTATCTTCCTGCTGTTTATGTACCTGCTGACCAAAGCGGTGATCGACCACAGCGCCCGTTCGATCAGCTACATGAAAGTCTTTGGCTATCGCGATAGTGAGATCTCGCATCTGTACATCCGCTCGATCACGCTGTGCGTGGCGGCGTCGCTCGTGCTGAGCCTGCCGGTCATTATTGGCTCGCTCACGGCCATCTTCCGCTCGATGCTGCTCGCCTACAACGGCAATATCGAGATCTACGTGCCCGCTTGGTCCATGGCTGCATGCGTCGGCATCGGCTTTGCAACCTACCTGGTCGTGGCGCTGCTGCACACGCGTTCCATCAAGCGCGTCAGCCTGGCCGAAGCCCTCAAGGTGCAGGAGTAGTCATCGGGGACAGTCTTTGCCGATTCGCCGGCCGGGCGGCAAGCACTCATTTAAGTCTGTCCCCAATGAGTGGCTGTGCTTGACTTCGACCCTACTTCAATGGGTACCATCCTCTATGTCTGTAACGCCATATAGACCGAGGGGATATAACTATGACCGCAACTGCACCCGCAGCACCCGCTAAGGTGTACTTCACCAACCTGCGCACGCATGCTCGCGAGAGCCAGCTCGACAAGCTCAAGCGCCTCATCCGTCGCGCCGGTATTGAGCAGATCGACTTTGAGAACAAGTTCGTCGCCATTAAGATTCACTTTGGCGAGCTGGGCAACCTGAGCTTTTTGCGCCCCAACTACGCCCGCGCCGTCGCGGATGTCGTGAAGGAGCTGGGCGGCAAGCCCTTCCTTACCGACTGCAACACGCTCTATGTGGGTAGCCGCAAAAATGCGCTCGAGCACATCGACACCGCCTACCAGAATGGCTTTACCCCGTATGCCACGGGCTGCCAGGTCATCATCGCCGACGGACTCAAGGGTACCGACGAGGCGCTCGTTCCGGTCGAGGGCGGCGAGTACGTGCACGAGGCCAAGATCGGCCAGGCACTCATGGATGCCGATATCGTGATCAGCCTCACGCACTTTAAGGGCCATGAGCAGGCCGGTTTTGGCGGCGCCATGAAGAACCTGGGCATGGGCGGCGGCAGCCGTGCCGGCAAGATGGAGCAGCACGCCGCTGGCAAGCCGAGCGTCGCGACCGAGCACTGCGTTGGCTGCCGTGCCTGCGAAAAGATCTGCGCGCACAACGCCATCTCGTTCGATGGCACCCGCGAGCGCGAGCTTGCGAGCGGCAAGACCGTCGAGGTGCACGTGGCCGCCATCGACCACGACCGCTGCCTGGGCTGCGGCCGCTGCATCGGCGTGTGCAACCAGGATGCCATCAATCCCGACTATGACGCCGCCGCCGACGTGCTCAACTGCAAGATCGCCGAGTACACCAAGGCTATCGTCGACGGCCGCCCGAGCTTTCATATCTCGCTCGCCATGGACATCAGCCCCAACTGCGATTGCCATGCCGAGAACGACACGCCCATCGTCAACGACATTGGCATGTTTGCGAGCTTCGATCCGGTCGCCATCGACCAGGCCTGCGCCGACGCCGTCCTGGCATCCGAGCCGTTGCCTAACACCGTGCTCACCGACAGCGCGGCCAAAATGGAGCATGACCATGAGCATCTGGAGGGCGAGCAGGCGCGCGATCCCTTCTGCATCACGCATCCCGACACCGACTGGCGCGCGTGCATCGCGCATGCCGAGAAGATCGGCCTGGGCACGAGCAAGTACGAGCTCATCGAGGTCAAATAGCGCCTAGTTATTGGACATATCAAGCGCTTTTGTAGCGCAACGTTAGTAAAAACCACCCGTGAGCACAGCGCCCACGGGCGGTTTTTCAGAAGTGCGGTGAAAAATCGAATACCACCGACCACAAACCGTTTTTTGACAACAAAACCCCTGATAAATTGTTGGTAAAACTGTGGTCTGGTCGGGCTTCGCGCGATTTTCCCGCACTTCCGAAAACAGGGGGTCAGATAGACCAGTAAACCGTACTATTTGCCTAAAAATACTCGTCGAGGAAGTCGTCGACCGTGTTCCAGTAGAGCTCGGGGTCAACTTGCGCGCTCTTGGCGTGGGTGGCGCCGTGGATAGTGAGCTTCTGTTTAACCTTGCTGGCGCACGCGTCGTAGTTTTGGTCGAGCATGTCGTACGGCACAAAGGTGTCCTGGTCGCCGTGGATAAACAGCATGGGAACCGTCGCGTGTTCGAGTTGGTCCACACTGCTCGCCTTATGAAAGTCGTAGCCTGCGCGCACGTTGCACACTAAGTTTGCTACATCGAGCAAGGGAAAGCTGGGCAGGCCGAACACGTCCTTGAGCTGCAGAGAAAACTCGTCCCAAACACTCGTATAACCACAGTCCTCGATAATGCATTTCACGTTTGCGGGCAGAGATTCCCCCGCGACGTCCATGGCGGTTGCCGCACCCATCGACTCGCCAAAGACCAGGATGCGCGCCTCGGGGTCAGCCTGAACGATCCGCCCAATCCATGCAACGACATCGAGCCGCTCGGGCCAACCCATGCCGATATAGTCGCCGCCGGAGCGCTCGTGGGCGCGGGCGGCGGGTGCGAGTACGTTCATGCCGCGGTCGTGGAATCGTTTGACGTATCGGGCCATGCCGATGGGCTCATCGGTGTATCCGTGTAGGCAGATAGCGTAATTGTGCGTGCTCTCTGGGGCGGCAAAATACCAAGCGGCAAGTTCGGTTCCGTCATCTGCGGTGAGGCTGCTGCTCTCGCGGTTCTCTTTAAACCATGCCCGCGCCTCGGTTCCCTCGGCATCCGGCTGCTCACTTTCTTTGTCGTCCTTGCCGTCCTGCATCATCTTCATGGTGTATGGCGCGCGGGGATTCAGCGCGAAGTCAAACAGAAAGTTGCCGGCAAATCCGAGCAGCGCAATGACAACCACCAGTGCAACGATGCCGGCTATCTTGAGCTTTCGATGGGAATGTGCGTTTTGAGCCATGCGGTATTCTCCTATAAGATGTTAATGCATCAACATTTAATGCAAGCGCATTATGGACGTTCGCCGTTGATGCGTCAACAGGCAAAGAATGGGTAAACAAAGGGTCACGTATGGTGCAAATTTCGCACGCACCCAGACGCTTTGATATAGTGTTGAGAACTCTTTACGTTGGAGGATGTAACCGGCATGTCCGATTCGAGCGACAGTTCCAAGCCGCGACCCAAGGCCGCGGCCGTTCCGCACTACACGGTGGGCGAGGAGATCATGAACTCCGTCACCCATGGTGTCGGCTGCTTGCTGGGTATCGCGGGTCTGGTGCTCCTGATCGTATTCGCTGCACTGCGCGGCGGTGGCCCGGCCCACATGGCCGCGGCAATCGTCTACGGCGCCAGTATTATTCTCGAATACCTAGCCTCCACGCTCTACCATGCGATTCAACCCGCGCGCGCCAAGCGCGTGTTCCGCATCATCGACCACAGCTGCATCTACCTGCTCATAGCCGGCAGCTATACGCCGTTTTGCCTCATCACGCTCGCAAACGACGGCGGCGCCGTGCTGTTCTTTGCCGTATGGGCCATCGCCATTATCGGCATCGCCCTCGAGTGCTTTATGCGCGAGCGTCAACCGCACTGGGTAAGCGGCCTGGTCTACCTGCTGATGGGCTGGCTCGTTGTCTTTAAGCTGCCCGAACTTGTGGCGCTGCTCAACCCCGTGGCACTTGCCCTGCTCGCCGTCGGCGGCGTGTGCTACACCGCGGGCGTGCCGTTCTATATCGCCAAAAACGTGCGCTATCTGCACAGTGTTTTCCACTTGTGGGTGCTCGCCGGCAGCATCTTCCAGTTCATGGCGGTGATCCTCTTCGTAATCTAGCGACCGCGCCTGCGCGCCCGCGTCCTCGTTTGGGCGCCGGTGCAATTGCCGTATCCGTCATCAACGTTTTGACCTGACGTCCCGAATCTTGGAGGTTCGAGAAACTCCCGATGGACATAACCATCTCCCTTATCACTACCCTCGTTTTGACCCTCATCAACGGCTACTTCTCTATGTCCGAGATGGCGCTCACCACGGCCAAGCGCGCCGTGCTGGAGCATGAGGCCGAGGAAGGCGACAAGCGCGCCGAGCGTGCCATTAAGCTGGCCGCCGACTCCGACCAGCTGCTCGCCACCATCCAGGTCGCCATCACGCTCGTGGGCTTCGCCTCGTCCGCCGTCGCCTCGACGAGCCTGTCCGACCCGCTTGCCACGTGGCTCATGAGCTTTGGCATCGCGCCGCTCTCCGCCATCGCGCGCGGCCTGGCGCCGGTCATCATCACCGTCGCGGTCGCCTTCGTGTCCATCGTGATCGGCGAGCTCGTCCCCAAGCGCATCGGCCTGGCCAATGCCGAGGGCGTGTCCAAGCAGGTCGTGGGCCCGCTTTCCGTGTTCCAGAAGATCGCCCGTCCGCTCGTGTGGCTGACTGGCGCTTGCTCCGATGGCCTGGCCCGCATCTTGCGTATCAAGAGTGCCGACGACCGTCAGAACGTCTCGGAAGAAGAGATCAAGTACATGGTCTCGGAGCAGGACGACCTGCTCGACGAGGAAAAGCGCATGATCCACGAGATCTTTGACCTGGGCGACACCGTTGCCCGCGAGGTCATGGTGCCGCGCGTGGACACCACCATGTGCGAGGACGACGAGACGGTCGCCAGCGTGCTATCCACCATGCGCCAGACCGGCTTCAGCCGCATCCCCGTCTATCACGAGGACCCCGACAACGTCGCGGGCATCGCGCACATCAAGGACCTGATCCAGCCCGCGCTCGACGGCAAGGGCGACCAGCCCATCGCCGGCTTTTTGCGCGACGCCACCTTTGTGCCCGACACCAAGGACATCCTGCCGCTGCTGTCCGAGATGCAGACCTCGCACGACCAGATCGTGGTCGTCGTGGATGAGTACGGCGGCACGGCCGGCATCATCACCATCGAGGACATCGTCGAGGAGATCGTGGGCGAGATCGAGGACGAGTTCGACCCCGACAACAAGTACCTCACGCGCCTTTCGCGCCGCGAGTGGCTCGTCGATGGGCGTTTTTCGTGCGATGACGCGATTGAGCTTGGTTGGCCGCTCGAGGAAAGCGATGATTATGAGACCATCGCCGGCTGGATTTTGGAGCTTTGCGACTCGGTGCCCGACATCGGAGAGGTGTTTGAGGTCGCGGGGTACAAGTTTAAAGTGCAGTCGATGCGTGGCCAGCGCATCTCGCTCATTCGCGTGATCGCTCCGGCCGAAACCGATAAGAAGGATTCCGAGTCTTCGGTAGACGAGCCGACGACGTCGGGTGCGGGTTCCGCGAATCCGCACGACGGCGACGAGTAGGACAAGGAAGAGTAGGGGAGAGTTATGGCAGGCCTGTTCAACATCCTTAAGGTCACCGTCAGCGAGGACAAGATCTGCGCGCACGTGCTGGTGAACCCCGGCATGCCGCTCATGACCTCGGAGGATATCGAGGCCACGGCGCGCGTGTACTACCTGGTGCCGGCGATTGCCAAGCACCTGTGCCTGGGCGATTCCGGCCGCGAGTTCCAGGACTGCATGGGTCAGACCGAGCTCTGCCACCTGCTGGAGCACGTGACGGTCGAGCTCATGAACGAGACCGGTCTTGCCGGTAGCATCTCGTGCGGCCGCACGCGCGTAAGCGAGCATGACGAGCGTGTCTTTGAGGTCGAGCTTTCGTGCCCCGACGACGCACTGGCCATCGGTGCGCTGTCGTCGGCCACCTTTATGATGGACTGGGCGTACCTGCACGCCGACCAGCCTGCCCCCGACGTGGAAGGCACGGTCGCGGGCCTGCGCAACCTGGTGCTGGGCATGCGCGCCGAGGCCGAGGGCAAGGATCCTCACGAGGCCGTCGCCGCTGCGAACGGCGAAGATGCTGCCGAGGACAAGGGCGCTGACGAGGGCGATGTGCCGGTCGACGCCGAACCCGTTGCCGATGCGACCGCCGAGCCCGTTCCCACCGAGCCCCAGGGCGTCCCCAACTTTGACGACGAGCCCCAGGTGGCGATTGATACCGAGGGCGCGGTTGCCGAGAACCACGAGGCCTCCGCTGCCGTCTTTGGCGGTGCGGCGACGGTTTCGGCGGGACCTGCGCATGAGGGCGGTCTGCCGCTCGTGGACGGCGCCGGCGAGGACCCGGGTGCCACGGTGGCCATGCCGGCTATGCCTCAGGAGTAGGCCTACGCGTTTATCACCATCACGTACCTGCGCCTTTACCGTACGCAGATGAGCGGAGCGGCAAGTGATGCGCTGCGGGTATAATGGACAGCATTCAAACGGTGGGCACCGACGTGCCCGCAGGAGAGGAATGATCATGGGTAAGACTTTCAGCTTTGTCTCCGGCGCACTTTTTGGTGCCGCTGCCGGCGCTATTGTCGGCGTCGCTCTGGCCCCGCGCTCGGGCGCCGAGACCCGCGCCATGGCTGCCGACATCGCCAACGACGCCTGGGACAATATGCGCGACGCCTACGAGCACAGCGCCGAGGAGGCCCGTGCTGCGGTGAATGACTTTGGCCCGATGGTCGACGCCAAGACCGACGACCTGCGCGCCAAGGTCGACCTGGCCCGCGAGCGCATGGACCAGCTGCGCGAGCAGCTCAACGACGCCATTTCGGGCGGCAACGTGACGCCTGCCGCCGACGTCGTGGTCGAGAACGCCGTCGAGGCCGATACCGAGGCTGCGGAGCCCTCGACCGAGGCATAATGCGCGCCGGGGATTTTGTCGGCGCCAAGATCTATCGCAAGCCTGCCGAGGACAAGCGCACCAAAAAGGACGGCACGCCGCGCAGCCCTAAAAAGCTCGGAAAGATTCACTTTCCGGTCTTTACCCCGGGCGGTACGCGCGTGGTCGGCTTTATGGTCCGCCAGTCCGATATCGCGGGCATGATCGAGCGTCCCGACCGATTCGTAGCGCTCGACGCCATTGGTGTCTACGAGGGCGCCATTGCGGTCGATGACGTCAAGGGCACGTACGATGCCGCCGCGGCCAAGCGCCTCGACATCAACCTGGACGATTGCATCATCTGGGTCGGTATGGACGTGCGCACGGAATCGGGCGACGTCGTGGGCTATTGCTCGGACGTTGAGTTCAAGCCGCGCTCGGGCATCGTGCAGGCATTCTATGTGACCGCCGGCGCTGCTTCGAGTGTTTTGGTTGGTGACACGCAGGTGCCGCCGACGATGCTGCGCGGCTACGAGAACGGCGCGATGGTCGTCTCGGACGAGGTCAAGTCGCTCGGGTATTCGGGCGGTGCGGCTGCCAAGGCTGCCGAGGCAAGCGTCGTGGTGGGCGATAAGGTCAAGAAGGGCGCCAAGGTGCTCGATGACAAGGGATCGGTTGCCGTAGACAAGGGCAGTCGCGCACTGGGCAAGCAGCTCGGCAAGACGCGCGGCATGTTCAAGGCCTTTAAGGACGAATACCAAAAGGCGAGCGGCGGCTCGTCAAAAGCTACAAAATAGCGACGTACCAAATGATGGGAGGCAAGCCGGAGACCTGTTGCTCCGGCTTGCTGTGTTTATGGGGGAGGGCACATGCGCCAAAACGGATCTAACTTAAACGGGCGTTCGGGTACGCGTCCGACGGCGCGCCGCGATCTGGGGCAGCTGCCCAGCGGTCAGCGCAAGCGTCACCGTAAGCCCGGCGCGATGTACCTCAACCATAGCCGCGGCTTTAGCGATCGCAGCGCGCGCATCGGCAACAGCCGTACGCCCCGTCGTTCGTCTCGCCTGCCCTATGCGCTCATCGCCGTGGGTTGCGCACTCGTGTTGTTTATCGCTGCCGTCGTGGGCTACGTCAACCGCAGCGTGGACGTGGAACTCAACGGCCAGAAGACCGCGGTGCGCGTGGGCTCTACGCTGCAGAATCTCATCGACGACCAGGAGTTGACTGACACCTACGACGCAGGCGACCTGCTGGCCGTCGATGACAGCGTGCTCAAGCGCCATGGCGGCGAAAAGCTGTCGGTTAAGGTGGACGGCAAGCGCATAAAACAGGGCAAATGGGATAGCCGCGAACTTGAGGGCGGCGAGAAGGTGACGGTCAAGGATGGCCGTAACACCTACGAGAAGCACGAGGTTCAGGCTACGGTTATCGAGCCCAAGCTCAAGGTCGAGGGCACGGGCGCTATCGAGTATGTGCAGACATGGGGTGTCCAGGGCCGCTCCGAGGTGTGGGTTGGTGAGCAGTCGGGCAAGACGCAGGACCGCGGCGAGGTTGTGCCCGCCACCGATTGCGTCGTTGCGTGCGCCAGCGTGGCGCCCAAGGGCAACAAAAAGTACGTGGCGCTGACGTTTGACGAGGGTCCGAGCGGCGCCACCAAACAGATCTTGCAGGTGCTCAAGGAAAAGGGCGTTACCGCGACGTTCTTCCTTTCGGGCGATGCGGCCGAGGCCTCGCCTGCCACGGCCAAGGCGATTGTCGATGCCGGGTGCGAGATCGGATCCAACAGCTACAGCGACGATTCGCTCAAGGGTCAGGACCGTGAGACGGTACGCGAACAGATCACGAAAGGCACCGATGCGATTAAGTCGGCGACCGGCGTGAAGACGATGCTGCTGCGTGCTCCCTACGCTGCCTTTGACGAGCAAAACTGGATTGATGCGATGGACCTGGTCTCCGCCGTGGTCTCGTGGAATATTGACTCGGGCGACTGCCTGCTCAACGGTGCCGACGAGCAGGTCTCAACGGTGCGCGATTCGGTGACGCCGGGCAATATCGTGCTGCTCACCGATAGAGACGAATGCGCCGAGCAGACGCTCGAGGCGCTGCCGCAGATTATCGACGGTCTTGTCGCCGACGGATACAAGATCGTGACGCTCAGCGACCTGGTCAAGACGGACACATCGCTCAGCAAAAAGCTCACCTCGCTGACGAAGGTCACCATGCCCAAGGACGCCGTGTTCCCCCAACTTGCCGAGGACGATGACACCACAGAGTAGTCATTGGGTAGTCGTTTAAGAACGTCCCCAAGGGCTATGTCACGGATACGTCAGCGTTTGGTATGCCTGCAATGTGCAGCGCATAAATTCGATGCCGCAGGGCGATGCCGATGCTATAGTTACTGCGGTTAATGAGGGTCAAGAGAAAGGTTACAGGTGAAATCCAAACCTCGACCATACAGTCGATGACCCCATGCAGGTGCTTTTTGCGCATGCACGGGGTGTAAGCGTCGAGCGGCGTGCCGCCCGCGCATGCGTATACATATCCAGAAGCCCCCGGACGCCGCACGCGCGGCCGCGTCCGGAGGAATAATGATGGGGAGCACCATTGAATTATCTGAGTGAGATGCTCAAATTGCCGGTCTTGGACGTCGACGGCGAAAAGCTCGGCGTGGTCAACGATTTTGGCATTGCTACCGGCGAAGTTTTTCCGCACGTGACGTCGCTCGCGTTCCGCGGCCCCGGCAAGACGCCGTTTATGATCAGCTGGCGCAAATGGGTCGACCGTATCGACGAGACGGGCGTGTATCTCAACACGTCTGCCACCAATATTCGCTTCTCGTACCTGCAGCCGACCGAGCTCCTGCTGGCGCGCGACGTGCTCAATAAGCAGATCGTCGACACGCAGGGCATGAAGGTCGTGCGCGTCAACGACATCAAGTTTTCCATGTCGGGCGAAAACCAGCTGCGCCTGTTGGGTGCCGAGGTCGGTGCCCGCGGTCTGCTGCGCGCGATCAGCCCCGCACTCGAGCACGTCGTCGAGGGCTTTATGAAGCACCTGGGCAAGCCGCTCAGCGAGGACATCATCGCTTGGTCCTACATGGACCTGCTCGACCGCTCGACTAAAAACATCCAACTCTCGGTGTCGCACAAGACGCTCGGCGAGCTGCACCCTGCCGACATCGCCGACATTATCGAGCAGCTCGACCCGCGCCTACGTGCGCAGGTGTTTGCGCAGCTCGATACCGCCCAGGCAGCCGAAGCTATCTCGGAGTTCGATGACGACGAGCTTATGACCGAGATGCTCGAGGGCCTGTCCGACACGGACGCATCGTCGATGCTGGCCATGATGGACCCGGACGACGCTGCCGACCTGATCGACGAGCTTGATTACGAGAAGGCCGAGAAGCTCCTGCGCCTGATGGGCGTCAAGGAGGAGAAGGCGATTCGTAACCTGCTGGGGTATGAGGACAACACCGCCGGCCGCATCATGACCTCGGAGTTTGTCTCCCTGCCCGCCACGGCAACGGTCGGTGACGCCATCGAGGCGATTCGCGAGCTCGACGAGGACTTCGAGAGCGTCTACTACGTCTATACCGAGGATCCGAGCGGCATGCTGACCGGTGTGCTTTCGCTGCGCACGCTGATCGTAGCCGACCGCGACGCCACGCTGGGTCAGCTGGCCTATCGCGACCTGGTCTACGTGTCGCCCGACGAGGACCAGGAAGACGTGACGGACGAGATGACCAAGTACGACCTGGTCGCTATCCCCGTCTGCGACGAGAACCGTCATATCCTGGGTATCGTAACCTTCGACGACGCCATGGACGTTATCGCCGAGGAGCATCAGGAGGACCTGCAGATCGCCGGTGTCGGCTCGGGCGACAGCGCGTCGGACGACTCGACGAACGTGCTCAGCTGGTTCGTGCATCGCCAGTACTGGGTTGTTGTATGGGGCATCGCGTCGTGCATCATGGCGACCGTGCTGGGAACGGCGCTCGGCTCCGCGCATCTGGTGGTGTTCCCCATGTGCGCCATGCCGCTCGTGCTGCTGGCGGCCTCGCGCATGGTGTCGTTCGTCAAGAACTACTTCCTGGAGTATGACGGTCACGACGACGAGCCCAAGCCGTATCTGGGGTTCTTCTTCCAGAGCACGGGCATGGGCCTGATTCTGTCGCTCGTGACCTACCTGTGCGCCCAGCTGGTGCGCACCGCTGCGTTCCTCGATGCGCCCATGTTTGAGGAGCAGCTCTTTACCGGGTGCTTTAATATCGCTGCCATTATTTGCCTGGTTGGCAACATGAGCGCCGTGATTTACCTGATGGTGCTGTTCTGGCGTGACGAGCATGACCTCAACACGTCGGGCACCGCCATGAACGTCATTGCCGTCATGATTTCGTGTGTGGCGTATTGCATCGCCGCGGTGCTGCTCGCCATATCAGTCATGGGTTAGGTGGTCGCGTGCAAAATACCAAGCAAAAGTCGGGCACCAAGCAAAAGTTGACCATCGCGGCCATCTTTGGCGCTATGGGTCCCGGTCTGCTGGCGGCGCTTTCGGGCAATGACGCCGGCGGCATTGCAACGTATTCCAGCGCGGGCGCCAGCTATGGCTACAAGATGCTGTGGATGCTTCCTGTCATGACTGTGCTGCTCATCGTGACGCAGGAGACCGCGGCGCGCTGCGGCTGCGTCACGGGCAAGGGCCTGGCATCGCTCATTCGCGAGCGCTTTGGCGTGCGCAAGAGTGTACTTGCTATGGCGGCGCTGTTGATCGCCAACACGGCTGTGACCATTTCGGAGTTTGCGGGTATTGCGAGCGGCCTTGCCCTCTTTGGCGTGCCGGCGAGCATCTCGGTGCCGTTGGTGGCGCTGCTGGTGTGGATGCTTACCATGTCGGGGAGTTTCCAGCGCATCGAGAAGATTCTGCTGCTGGTGAGCTGCGTGTTCGTGACCTACATCGTCGCCGCGTTTATGGCTGGCCCCAACTGGGGTGAGGTCGCGGTCGACCTGGTCGTGCCTAACATTCAAAATGACCCCAGCTACGTGTCGCTCGTGGTCGCAACGATCGGTACCACCATCGCGCCGTGGATGATTTTCTTGGCGCAGAACAACGTGGTCGATAAGAACGCGGGCGAGGACGACATCGTGCTGCAGCGTATTGATACCGTGAGCGGCTCGCTTGCCGCCGATGTTATTGCCGGCTTTATTATCATCACGACCGGCACGGTGTTGTTCCCGGCGGGTATTCAGATTAGCGATGCTGCCGATGCTGCCCGCGCGCTGGAGCCTATTGCGGGTCAGTGGTCTACGGTACTGTTTGCCTCGGGCCTGGTCGCGGCGAGTTTCTTGGCTGCCTGCGTGCTGCCGGGCGTTACGTCGAGCGCTATCTGCGAGGCATTTGGCTGGGAGCGCGGTGCCGACCGCAGCTGGGACGAGGCCCCGGTCTATCGCGGCATCATTACGGCCATCATCGGTATCTCTGCCGTGCTGGTGCTTATGCCCGGCGTCGATCTGTTCCAGATTATGATGACCTCGCAGGTCATCAATGGCGTGCTACTGCCCGTGGTTCTGGTGTTCCAGGTGGTTATCGCCGCCGACCGTCACATTATGGGCGCCAACCGCAACGGCCGCGTATGGAACGTGCTCACGTGGGCGACTATCGGCGTGATTACGGTGCTCACGGTCGTCATGTTTGTCCTGCAGGCGATGGGCTACAGCGCTTAACGCCCACTTTTGCTTCCGAACAGGCCGCAGCGATGGACTGCGGCCTGTTTTTTGCCCGCTATAGGGCATTAGTTATATGGCAGTGGACAAAAAATGCCAAATATGAGTACTGTTGCTAAGTGAATAGCATTTACATCCAAGAAGATAATGGACATAGCCGATAGTATGTTCATTAAAATTGGCTCCAATATGTCTTAAACCAGTCAGGTTGGCTGCTTTAGGGGGTTGTAGGGGTCGCTCGGACGTCATTTTGGGTGGTTTTGCCTGCTACTAAAATGGTAACAGTACTCATATTTGCCCCTTTTTGTCCACGACCCCTTGGAGCCGGCTCGAAAAGAGTGATTTTGGGTTGTTTGCTGCGGGTGTGGGCTTGGAAACAACGTTCGGGGTGGCGAGGCGCCCAGAATTTGGTCGCAAGGAGGGCGTTCCTCGGCTGTGTCAGGAGTGTCCCTGGGTGCCGGCACATAAGGAACGTCCCTAACTGTCGGAGGGGGTGCCTGCCGTGGCGCACCCCTCCGGATGTGGGAAGTTTGCGCTGCAGGTTACTTGTCGGTGCCCAGCTTGTGCGGCTTGAGAGCGAGCGCATTGACGAGCGCGTCGGTGGCAGACTTGACGGCCGCCGGCTGCAGATCGTTGACGTGATCCTCGGGATGCACGGGCAGGTCCTTCTTGACTGCATCGTGGATCAAGTTGAGGTACTCAGTCACGCCAGTGGTCGACAGGTGCGTGCCATCGCCATCGAACAGGTCGTTGCGATTGGCACTGTATCCGTACCAGTCGATAACGCGCACGTTCTTGTAGCGCGTAGCAGCGTTGGCGATGGCCTGGTTGGTAGAGCCAACCCACGGCTGCGGGCTGCGCGTGTTCACAAACACCACAATACGCTTATCTCCTGCATCGGTCATGATGACGTCGATCTGGTCGTCGGTTACCAAGCCGTTGGTGCCCAGTGCAAAGACCACGATCTTGCCGGCAAGGTTCTGTTGGAGATAGCCCTCAAATGTCGCGCGGCCCGCATCAAACTGGCGGCCCTTTTCGGCATCGATATGGCTGTGCGGGAACACGCCGTCAAAGGAATCAACGGCGCGCAGCGACACGGAGTCACCGATCATCAACAGGTCGTAGGAGCCATCGGGGAAGCCGTCGTTGTCCTTGTCGGTGTCGTCGGCCGCCTGTTGGTCTGTGGGCGCGGTGTTTTTGGCTTCCTTGTTGAGGACTTCGGCGCCCTCACCGCTCAGTGCGGAGGTCTCCGGCACAAAGATCAGGCCGCCCAGTGCAACGACCAACACGACAGCGCAGGCTGCGCAGACAGGGACGTGCGCGCGCACCCAGTTGGCGGGCGCGGTGGTGCCGTCGCGGAACTCGGATACGGTGCGCCCAAAGGCGCCCTTTCTAAACGGCGTCTCGATAAAGCGATATGAACATTCGGCTACGGCGACCACCAACAACACCTGCAAAATGTACTGCCACCACGGCGTATCGTTGATGTTGGCGACCGGGTTCATGAGCAACAGTAGCGGATAGTGCCACAGGTAGATGCTGTACGAGCGCTTGCCAACCCACACGAGCGGCTCGGCGGACAGTGCGCGGGCAACCATTCCCTGGGGCTGCACGCAGGCCGCGATGACCATGAGCGTGAGGATGGAGCATAGCAGCGTGCCGCCGCGATACTGGAACGCGGTGTAGCCGTTGGTGAGCGCGACCATGGCGGCAAGGCCAACCAGACCCACGACGCCCAACACATCGATGGATGCGGGCGAGGACCAAAAGCGCACGAGGGCGCTCGGCTGTGCCGGGACGGTCTCGGCTGCGTTGTCGGCCTTCTCGCCAGGCTTGCCCTCGGCGTTCTTGCCGTGCTTGGCGGCGCCAGCCAGGCGATTGAGCCCCAAACGATGAGCGAGACGCACCGGCGCCAGGTCGCGATCGGGGATAAAGGCCATCCAGGCGCCCAGCAGCAGCGAGAAGACGCGGGTGTCGGTGCCGTAGTACACGCGGCTGGGGTCGGCGGCAGGGTTGTAGAGCACCATCATGGCAAGGGCGGATGCCGCTGCGAGTCCCAGGACCATACGGCGCGTGTTGGGTTTGCTCACATGCATGGACACCATGGCAAACAGCAGCGGTGGCCAAACCAGGTAGAATTGTTCCTCGATGGCGAGCGACCAAAAGTGCGTAAGCGGCGAGGGGTCGCCCAGGGCGTTGAAGTACGAAACGTCCTGCATAATCTGCCACCAGTTGTTAAAGAACAGCAGCGACGGCAGAATGTCGGGACGCATCTTGGTGAGCATCACGTGGTTGAAGACGGTGCACAGCGCACAGGTTACAACCACAACGGTCACCACGGCGGGGACCAGGCGACGGATGCGGCGGATCCAGAAGCTCTTGAGGTCGATGCGGCCGGTCTTAGCGACTTCGTTGAGTAGCAGGCGTGTGATCAGATAGCCCGAAAGCACAAAGAAGATCGTGACGCCAAGCAGGCCGCCCTGAGCCCACGTGAGGTTGAGGTGATAGAGCACCACCGCGACGACGGCAAGCGTGCGCAGGCCGTCGAGCGCAGGGATGTAGCGGGACTTGGGGCGAGCAGGCGTCTGCTCCGCGGCGGGAGTGTTGGCGCGGCCAGCGTTGTTGGCAGAAGCGCGATGGGGGCTCGCGGTGCGTCGCGGCTCGTTGGCACGGCGCTCGCCCTTCACGCGTTCGTGCGGCGCCGGCTCGTTGCCCGTGTGGCGTCGGCCACGCGAGCCCGATTGCGAGAATTGTTCCATAAAACATCATCCAATGACGAGAATAATCAGCACACATTCATTGTAGCTGCCTGCTCCTGTGAATGCTTGCTGCTGGCGCAAGCTCAAGCGCGCGTCCACATCAAAGTGAACTAAAGTTATAGAGGTGCGAGAGCACACGATTGACGGCCGACAGCGGGTGTAGAGCCCACGGACGAGGAGGTTTCCATGGCGGACCACAGCATCGTTGCGGTGTTCGGCAGCATGAACATGGACCTTTCGGTGGCGTGCGAGCGCATGCCGCGCGCGGGCGAGACAGTCGGTGGCAGCGGTTTTATCACCAACGCCGGCGGTAAGGGCGCCAACCAGGCCGTCGCCGCCGCGCGCATGGGTGCGCGCACGAGCATGATTGGCGCTGTTGGGCGCGATACCTTTGGCGATGCGCTTGTGGCAGGGCTCCAGGATGCCGGCGTGGGCGTTGAGTTTGTGGCGCGTCGCGATGACGTGGAGACCGGTACCGCGACTATCATTCGCTGTGAGAGCGACAACCGCATCGTGCTGTCGCCGGGCGCCAACCATGCGCTTGCGGGCGAGGACGTTGCCCACGCGCTGAGGCGCTTGGTGGCCGACGAGCTCGACGGCGATGCCAGCGAGATTGCCCCGGCTGCCGGAAGCGTCTTTATTGCCCAGGGCGAATGTGACCTTGCGGCGACGGCCGAGGCGCTTGCTTGCGCTCACGAGCTGGGGTTCTATACGATCTTTAACCCGGCGCCCGCCTGCGACCTGCCGGCAGGAGCGTGGCCTGCGGTCGACCTGGTCTGCCCCAACGAGACCGAGTGCCAGGTGCTGACGGGCATTCTGCCCACAGATGATGCGAGTTGCGTCGCCGCGCTCAATGCGCTGCTCGACAAGGGTGTCGGCGTCGCGGTCATCACGCTGGGCGGCGCCGGCTCGGTTACGCTCGGCGATGGCGGTGAGCCGCTGCGCATGCCGGCGCTTTCGAGCGCGGTGGTCGATACGACGGCCGCGGGCGATACGTTTATCGGCGCGTTGGCGGCGGCTCGCCTAGAGGGCTTGCCGCTCTTTGAGTGCATGGCCGCGGGTGCTCGCGCCTCGGCAGTGACGGTGTCGCGCCTGGGCGCTCAGCAATCAATTCCCACGCGTGCGGAAGTCGAGCACAAGTTTGGTTTAGACGGTTTGGATGTAGACGGAGAAGCGGAGTAGAACAATGGCAACCAAGAAGCTGATCCTTGATCTGGATATGGGTGTGGACGATGCGATGGCGCTCGCCTATGTCATCGCGAGTCCCGAGGTGGAGCTCGTCGGCGTCACCACGTGCTTTGGCAACGTGCGCGTCGAGCAGTCGGCGCACAACTGCTTGGCGGTGCTCGACCTGTTGGGTCGTCCCGAGGTGCCGGTGTACCTGGGCGCCGATCGTCCCATGAAGGCGACCGAACCCTACACGCCGCCGGCGTCCACCACGCTTATCCACGGCAAGAACGGCATTGGCGGCGCAAGCGTGCCTGCCTCGCCGTACGAGCCGGTGGGCGCGACGTCGGCCGATGGCAATGCGGCGGTCGATTACCTGATTGATGCCGCGCGTACCTATGGTCCCGATCTGGTCTACGTTGCGACTGGCCCGCTCACCAATCTGGCGCTTGCCCTGGAGCGCGATGCGGCGGCGATGATGTCCATCGGCCGCGTGGTCGTGATGGGCGGCGCCCTTACCGTGCCCGGCAACGTGAGCGCGGGCGCCGAGGCCAACATGGCAAGCGACCCCGAGGCTGCCGACGCCGTGTTGCGCTCGGGCCGCAAGCTCACCATGGTGGGCCTGGATGTGACGCACCGCGTGGTGCTCACACGTCGCGACGTTGCCGGCTGGACGGGCTCGGGCACCATGGCGGGCTGCGCGTTTGCGAGCATGGTCGAGCACTATATCGGTTCGTACGAGATGAACGCGCCCTACCTGGGCGGCTGCGCGCTGCACGATCCGCTGGCGGTTGCCGTGGCGATTGATCCCACGCTCGTGGGTGCGCTCGGCTGCAACCTGCGTGTTGACTTGCTGGGCGAGTACCGCGGCCGCACCATCTGCGACGAGCACCGTCTGTCCGACCCTGACAAGAGCGCGCTTGTGGCGCTGACCGTGGATGCTCCGCGCTTCCTGTCCGAGTTCAAGACACGTATGGCCCGTGTCCTTGGCTGATCCGCAAGATTGAGACGGCCTCCCAATCGTTTCAACGCTTCCAAAACCGTTCACGGACGATATGCTACCGTTGGTCGGCTGTGGACGGTGCTCCCCGCGAAGATATGGGCTATCATTCTTTGCTGCGCGGATTGTTACTTCTAGGGAGGCATGCCCGCGCCTCGATACAACGGATTGTTACTGGTAAGGCATGACCGCGATAGCTCGGCTATTTGCAGTCATGCCTTTTCTTTTTGATAATTCCGAAAGGAGGTTCAATAATGCTTGCGATTAAAAAGCTCAACAACAATGCCGTTCTTTGCCGCGACGGGCAGGGGCGCGACGTGATCGCCATGGGCAGGGGCGTCGGGTTTGGGGGAGAATTTCCCCGCGAGCTGCCGCTCTCTAAGATTGAGCATACGTTTTATGACATCGACCCCAAAGGGCAGGACGTCATGCGCGACCTTCCTTCTGAGATCGTGATGTTCACGGCCAAGGTGATGGACATCGTCGCCAACGAGCTGCCCTATGATCTGTCGACCAAGGCGACATTGTTCATGGCCGATCACCTGTCATTTGCGGTGGAGCGCGCGCAAAAGGGTTTTCGTATTGCGATGCCTCTCGCCTATGAAGTGCGCGAGACATATCCTAAGGAATACAAAGCGGCGCAGTTTATCGTTATGAGGCTCGAAAAGGAGCTTGGTGAACGACTTCCCAAAGAAGAGATTGCCAGCATTGCCATGAATCTCGTCAATGCGCGGGTTGTTCAGGCCATCGAGACCGCGAGCAAACCCACCAAGCAGTTTGACGATATGCTAGAAGATGTCACTGAGATCGTCGAGAGTGATTTTCGCATCATCGTTGACCGCGATTCCTACGATTTCACTCGCTATGCCACGCATCTGCGGTACCTGTTCAAGCGCATTCAAGCCGGCGAGTCGCTGAACAGCGCCAACATGCAGATGTACAAGAACTTTCGTGATGAGTTTCCGCAGTTGGCAGAGTGCGTGAAGCATATCGGTTCCTATTGTCGTGAAACGTGGGACGCCACGCTCTCCGAGGAGGAGGAACTCTATCTGATGATCCATCTCAACCGGATCATCTCCAAAAAAGGATTGTAACCCGTAGCCATTCGGGGCATGACCTTTGCCGATTCGAACAGTAAGCCAAGATTGTGCAAAGGAGCCAATGATGGCAAATTACAAAAAGGTGGCAGAGCAGATTCTCTCCACTGTGGGCGGGGCGGAAAACGTGGCTTCGGTTACGCATTGCATGACGCGCCTGCGCTTCAACCTCAAGGATGAAAGCCTCTCGAATGATGAGAAGCTTGAGGACATCTCGTCTATCATCAGCGTCGTGCACGCCGGAGGGCAGGTGCAGCTGGTGGTCGGGCCCACGGTCGACAAGGTCTACGACGAGGTTTGTAAGCAGGGCGGATTCGAGGTCACGGTATCGATTGACGAGGAACTCGATGGCCCTCAGCTTAGCTGGAAGGAGCGCTTGGCGCCCAAGCACCTCTTCAATCAGCTGCTCGATGCCGTGAGCGGCGCTATCACCCCGATCCTTCCGATCTTTTGTGTCGCCGGTATCTTCAAGATGCTCGTTATTCTGTTTGGGCCCGAAGGCGCCGGTTTTATGTCCGAAACGAGCGACCTGTATCGGATCCTTTCCCTGGTGGGCGATGCGGCGTATTACTACTTCCCGGTGTTTGCCGCCTATAGCTCGGCTAAGAAGTTCAAAACGAGTCCTGTGCTGGCACTGCTCATCGCTGTTGTGATGATTTATCCCGACATGCTCGCTATTGTTGAGGACGGAAAGCCTTTCAGCGTCTTCGGCATCCCCATGCAGCTCGTCAACTACACCCAGGCTGTTCTTCCGGTCATCTTGATCACCTGGGCCCAGTCCTATGTTGAGCGCTTCTTTAAGAAGATCTCGCCTGATATGTTGCGCATTCTGATCGTACCCGTGGGTACGGTGCTCGTGATGTTGCCGGTCGCGCTGTGCCTCTGCGGCCCTGCCGTCCAATTTGTCATGGGCCTTGTGGCCGATTTCATCATTTGGCTCGCCTCTGTTGCCGGTCCCGCTGCGACCGCGGTTATCGGCGCATTCTGGAATCTGATCATCGCCACCGGCATGCACGTGCCGATCTATACCGCCATATTGCCCGCCGCGCTCCAGAACGGTTACGACGCCATCTTATACCCCGGCACCGCGGTTGTAGCCTACACCACGCTTGCCATCGCGCTCGCCTATGGCCTGCGCGCTAAGGGCAAGGAGAGTCGAGCCACGGGCTGGAACTTGTTCATCACCTATGCCTTCGGTCGCGTGAGTGAGCCCATCATCTACGGCATCCTGTTTCGCGACAAGAAGGCTCTTACCTGGAACATGATTGGTGGTGCTGTCGGTGGTCTGCTGGTAAGCCTTCTTCATGCCAACGTCTATATCTTCACTGGCGTTGGTTTCCCATGGATGAACGTGCTCATGTTTGCTCAGGATATCATCCCTGGCACCATCGGGTGTCTTGCTGGCGGTGCCGTGACGTTTGCGTTGGCGATGATTTTTGGATTTGAAGGACAGGAGAAGATGCCGTTGAAGTCCAAGAGCGGCGATTCTGAGGCCGTTGAATCCGTCGAGGCATAAGAGGCTACTACACAAATATGCTCCCCAGCCGTTGCGCGGTCCGACCCCTTGGCCGCGCAACGGTACTGTGCTGTTGCGCGGCACTTGCCGAGTCCGTTGCGTTCGACAGTGTGGGCCGGGAATTTGATAGAAAGGACGACACCATAATGTTTAGAGAAGATTTTTTATGGGGCGGGGCTCTGGCTGCAAACCAGTGCGAGGGAGGATGGAACGAAGGCGGTCGCGGTTTAGCCAATTCCGACATGCTGCCGTTTGGCGATCAACGCATGGACGTCATGCGGGGAGACCTTGATCCGCGTGCGTTGGCACCCGACAGCTTCTATCCCGCTCGCAAGGGCATTGATTTTTACCATAGGTACAAGCAGGATATTGAACTGTTTGCCCAGATGGGTTTTAAATGCCTGCGCTTATCAATCGCCTGGAGCCGCATTTTTCCCAAAGGAGACGAAGCCGAGCCCAATGAAGAAGGCCTTGCCTTTTACGAGGATGTTTTTAGGACGTGTCGCGCGCATGACATTGAGCCTTTGGTGACGCTCAACCACTATGATGTCCCCATGCATCTCGTCGATGCGTATGGCGGATGGCGCGATCGCAGGTTGGTCGACCTGTTCGAGCGATATTCGCGTACCGTGTTCGAGCGCTATCGGGGATTGGTCAATTATTGGCTGACCTTTAACGAGATCAACATCATGACGCAGGCGTGCTTTATGGCGGCGGGGATCATCTTCGAGCAAGGGGAGAATCGCTATGCAACGGTTCACACGGCCGTGCACCATGTATTGGTTGCGAGCGCCCGTGCGGTCGGGGCGTGTCATGAACTGTGCCCTGGGGCGAAGATCGGTTGCATGCTCAACGCAGGTGTCTTCTATCCGGCTACATGTGATCCGGACGATGTGCTGGCTGCGCAGGCTGAGAATCGCAGCCATTACATGTTTACCGACGTCCAGGTGCGCGGTGCGTACCCGAGCTATGTTCTCAAGGAATACGCCCGCCATGGTTTTGAGGTGCCCTATCGGGATGATGACCGCGAAGTACTGGCTGCAAACCTGGTCGATTTCGTCTCGTTTTCGTATTACTCGACGCGCGTCGCAAAAGCGCATGCGGAAGGTCAGTTCGATTCGAACCTTCTTCGCTCGGCGCCTAATCCGTATCTAAAACAGGAGCCTTGGGGGAGGTTTATCGACCCCAAAGGGCTGCGCGTCACCATGAATGAAATCTGGGATCGCTATCAAAAGCCGCTGTTCATCGTCGAAAACGGTTTGGGTGCTCCTGATGTGCCGGAAGATTCGGGTGAAATAGAAGACGACTATCGAGTTGAATACCTGCGGGCCCACATCGAGGCGATGAGGGAGACCGTCGAGCTCGACGGGGTGGAACTCATGGGATATACCTGTTGGGGCCCGATCGATTTGGTTTCGGTCGCCACAGGACAGATGCGTAAGCGCTACGGGTTTATCTATGTCGATCGAGATGATAGCGGTGCGGGCTCGTTTGAGAGACGTAAAAAGAAAAGCTTCGAATGGTACCGACGCGTAATAGCAAGCAATGGCGAAGACCTTGCGTAATAACGTTAAGATGGACAAATGCGCCCGTTGGGGGAATAGTCGTGCCACTTCGCTTGACAACAGGCTAAACTAGCTATTAAACATTTACTATTCCGTTTAGATTGAATTTGCGGTCGTTTAGTTGCCGAGTCACGGGGCGGTCAAGCCACGATGCTCGGCCGCGACCGATGCTAGGGGGAACGATGGCTAAAGCAAGCGTCCGCGAGATCAGCCGCATTACCGGCTTTTCGCCCGCAACCGTGTCCAACGCGCTCAACCGCAAGCGCAGCGTGAGCGAGGAGACCGCCAAGGTCATCCTGGAGTGCGCGCAGTCGCTTGGCTATCAGCAGTCGACGCAGCTCGAGAGCATCCAGTTTGTGCTTGCGCGCAAGACGGGCGCCATCCTGGACGAGAGCACCTTCCATCCCGCGGTCATCGAGGGCGTGGAGCGCCAGGCGCGTCGCCACGGCATGAGCACGAGCTTTGTCTCGCTCGACTTTAGCGACCTGGACGCCGTGCGCCCGCAGGTCGAGGGCCTGATCGCCGACCCGTCGGCCGCCATCGTGCTGATGGGTACCGAGCTGGGCGAGGAGGACTACGCCCTGTTCGCCGACGCTGCCGCCCACCTGATTGTGCTCGACGGCTGGAGCGATCGCCAGTACTTCGATGCCGTAGTCATCGCCAACACCGATTCGGTGCTGCGTGCCGTGGATTACCTTATCGAGAAAGGCCACAGGCAAATCGGCTATCTGGCGGGCGACCTTCGGATCCGCAACTTTAAGGACCGCGAGCGCGGCTATCGCCAAGCGCTTGAGGACGCGGATCTTGAGGCCAACCCGGCATGGCACGTCACGCTGGGTACCACGCTCGAGGGCGCTTATCACGACATGGGCGTGTGGCTCGACAACGTCTCGCGCGACGATCTGCCGACGGCTTTCTTTGCCGAGAACGACGTGCTCGCCGTGGGCGCCATGCGCGCGTTCAACGAGCACGGTATTCGCGTGCCCGAGGATGTCTCGATCATCGGCTTTGACGACCTGTCTTTGGGCGCCTTCTCCAACCCGCCGCTCACCACGGTGCATGTTCCCAAGCACGAGGTGGGCGAGATCGCGGTGCGTCGCCTGGTGGGCAACATCCGCAACCCCAAGAGCTATACCTGCAAGACGGCCGTGTCGACCTACTTTGTCGAGCGCCAGAGCGTGTGCGAGATCTAGGCGAAGAAAACGCCGGGGCGCAGGGCGGCAAAGCTCGCTAAGGCAGCCATACATAACGCTACTAAGAGAGGGTCCTTTGGGCCCTCTTTTTGATGCCCTTGTATGTTCAGTTTGTTTACATACCGTTTAGGCTGATTTCTCTACCGTCTACGGGTATTTCGCGTTAAACTTCTAAACAGTAGAGTAAAACATTTAGTAAACAGAACAAAACGAAACATGCGTCTGTTTACTGAACATGTGATTAGGGGAGGACGTACATGGACAAGATCAAGCTCGGCTTTGTGCCCACGCGCCGCAGTATCTTTAGCGCGCCGGACGCAATCAAGTATCGCGGCCTGACGGCTGATCGCCTGCGCGAGATCGGCGTCGACATCGTGGATATCGACGACATCAATGAAGAGGGCCTGCTGTTCGACGACAGCCATATCGAGCCCATCGTCAAGAAATTCCGCGCCGAGGGCGTCGATGGCATTATGCTGTGCCACGCCAACTTTGGCACCGAGTACGTTTGCGCTCGCCTTGCCCGCGAGCTCGGTCTACCCGTACTGCTGTGGGGTCCGCGCGACGAGCGCCCCGAGCCCGACGGCACACGCCTGCGCGATAGCCAGTGCGGTCTGTTCGCCACCGGCAAGGTCC
This sequence comes from Collinsella sp., assembly GCA_019425015.1. Classification (GTDB taxonomy): domain Bacteria; phylum Actinomycetota; class Coriobacteriia; order Coriobacteriales; family Coriobacteriaceae; genus Collinsella. Next base: position 32,535 of record JAHYYJ010000003.1, on the reverse strand, counting down.
TGCGCCGCTTCCAGGTTCCCTTCACCTACATGACCAACTGCCGCCTGACCGATCCCGAGTTCGAGCGCGGCGTTTGGGTCTTTTTGGCCGTTTGCAACGTGGTCAAGACCTTCAAGCACACCCGCATCCTGCAGATGGCCACCCGTCCGTTCGACTTCTGGTCGACCATGTGCAACGAGGGCGAGCTGCTCGAGAAGTTCAACATCCAGCTTTCGCCTATCCCCATGACCGAACTTGTCCAGGCTGTGCGCGACGCCCAGGCCGACGAGCAGGCCATGGCCGCCATGCTTGCCCACATCAACGACAGCTTTGAGATCTGCGTCCCCGAGGACAAGGTCCCCGCGGTCGCCGGTCTTGCCATCGCCATGAAGCGCTTGGTCGAGAAGTATGGCTGCAACGCCGGTGCCATTCAGTGCTGGAACGCTCTGCAGGACGAGCTGGGCATTATGCCCTGCGCCGCCAACGCCATCCTCAACGAGATGGGCATTCCTATCGTATGCGAGACCGATATCCACGGCGCCATCACCGCGCTGATGGTCGAGGCCGCCGACCTGGGCCGTCACCGCGGCATGTTCGCCGACTGGACCGTGCGCCATCCCGATAACGAGAACGGCGAGCTGCTGCAGCATTGCGGCCCCTGGCCCTGCAGCTGCGCGGCCGTCAAGCCCAAGCTCACCTACCCGCTGGCTTTCGATCACCCCGGCGCGCTGACGGCCGAGGCCAAGCACGGCGACCTCACCCTTGCCCGCTTTGACGGTGACAACGGCGAGTACTCGCTGCTACTGGGCAACGCCCGCGGCATCGACGGCCCGGCCGGCATGGGCACCTACCTGTGGGTCGAGGTCGACAACCTCAAGCGCCTCGAGGCCAAGATCGTTGAGGGTCCCTACATCCACCACTGCGTCGCCATTCATGCCAACGTGGTGCCGGTGCTCTACGAGGCGTGCAAGTATATCGGCATCGCCCCCGACCTGTACGACCCGATTGAAGAAGACGTTAAAGCCTACCTGCGAGGAGAGTAGAAATGGCAACGATTGAAGAGCTTGAGTCCCTGCGTTGGGACCTTCGCCGCGATTGCGTCGATATCATCATGGCTGGCGCCGGCGGCCACATCGGCGGCGACATGTCGGTGATCGATGCCCTCATGGCCCTCTACGCTAACCATCTCAACATTTCGCCCGAGACCGTCGACGATCCCGACCGCGATCGCTTTGTACTCTCCAAGGGCCACGCCATGGAGGCCTACTATGCGGTGCTCTGCCACGAGGGCTATCTGGACCTCGATGACGTCAAGGCCCGCTTCTCTAGGTTCGGCAGCCCCTACATCGGCCATCCCAACAACAAGCTCAAGGGCATCGAGATGAACTCGGGCTCGCTGGGCCATGGCCTGCCCGTGGCCGTGGGCATGGCGCTTGCCGGCAAGATGGACGGCCGCGACTACCGCGTCTACACCATCATGGGCGACGGCGAGCTTGCCGAGGGCTCGGTCTGGGAGGGCGCCATGAGCGGCGGCAACTACCAGCTCGATAACCTGTGCGCGCTCGTGGATCGCAACCGCCTGCAGATTAGCGGCAGCACCGAGGACGTCATGAAGCAAGACTCGCAGGAGGAGCGCTGGGCCGCCTTCGGTTGGAACGTGCTCTCCATTCCGGGCAACGACGTCCAGGCCATCGACGCCGCGCTGACGCTTGCGGCCGAGACTAAGGGAAAACCTACGGTCATCATCCTCAACACGGTGAAGGGCTATGGCTCGCCCGTTATGGAGGACAAGGCCGGCTGGCATCATCACCTGCCCAACGACGAGGAATATGCCCAGATCATCGCCGATTTCGCTGCCCATAAGGAGGCCATCAATGGCTAACAAGATCGCCAACCGCAAGGTTATCTGCGACACGCTGCTCGAGGCCGCCAAGACCGATAAGGACATCGTCGTCCTGTGCTCCGACTCCCGCGGCTCCGCATCGCTCACGCCGTTCTTCGATCAGTATCCCCAGCAGTCCGTCGAGGTCGGCATCGCCGAGCAGGACCTGGTGAGCATCGCCGCCGGCATGGCTTCGTGCGGCAAGAAGGCCTGGGCCGCCTCGCCGGCGTCCTTTGTGACCACGCGCTCGTATGAGCAGTGCAAGGTCGATGTTTCGTACTCCAATACCAACGTCAAGCTCATCGGCATTTCGGGCGGCGTTTCCTACGGCGCCTTGGGCATGAGCCATCACTCCGCGCAGGATATCGCCGCCATGAGCGCGATTCCCAACATGCGCGTGTATCTGCCGAGCGATCGCTTCCAGACCGCCGAGCTCGTGCGCGCCCTGGTTGCCGACAACAAGCCGGCCTACATCCGCGTGGGCCGCAACCCGGTCGAGGACGTGTACACCGAGGACGAGTGCCCGTTCCAGATGGACCGCGCCACCTGGGTGCGTCGCGGCACCGATGTGACGATTGTCGCCACCGGCGAGATGGTCCGCCATGCCGTGGACGCCGCCGATCTGCTGGCCGAGCAGGGCATCTCGGCAACGGTGCTCGACATGTACTGCGTCAAGCCACTCGATGCCGAGGCCGTGATCGAGGCCGCCGGGGCTACGCGCGCTGTCGTGACCGTTGAGGAGCACAGCCCCTTCGGCGGCCTGGGTTCCATGGTCGCGCAGGTCGTGGGTGAGCACTGCCCGCGTCCGGTCAAGTGCCTCTCCCTGCCCGATGCGCCGGTCATCACCGGCACGAGCCCCGAGGTCTTCGCGCACTACGGCCTGACGGGCGAGGGAATCGCCAAGACGGTCGCCGAGGTCCTTCCCGCAGAGTAATTGGTGCATCGGGGACAGGTTTGCACCAATCCTTTTAGGTTGAATTCTGAGCAGGCCGGCTGCGCTCTCATGAGCCGGTCGGCCACTCGCTCCTTGTCCGTCGGGTTTTAGTTTTGAATCGACGGGGGAGACAGGAGAGTACATGAGCAAATACATCATCGGAATCGATCAGTCCACACAGGGTACTAAGGCGCTGCTGGTGGACGAGGGCGGCCATCTGATCCATCGCGCCGACCGCTCACATCGCCAGATTGTCAACGAGGCCGGCTGGGTGAGCCACGACCCGGCCGAGATCGCCGCCAACGTGCTGGCTGTGGCACGCACCGTGGTGGAGGAGACCGGGGTCGATCCGGCAGACATCGCCGGCGTTGGCATTTCCAACCAGCGCGAGACCACCGTTGCCTGGAGCCGCACGACGGGCGAGCCGCTGTGCGATGCCGTGGTGTGGCAGTGCGCCCGCGCCCGCGAGCTGTGCGACGAGCTGGCTGCGCGCGAAGGCGTGGCCGAGCTGGTGCGTGACACGACGGGTCTGGTGCTCTCGCCCTACTATCCGGCGGGCAAGATGGCCTGGATCCTCGCGAACGTTCCCGCGGCTGCCGAGGCCGCGGCGGCGGGCGAGCTGTGCCTGGGCACCATCGATGCCTGGGTGGTCTGGACGCTCACGGGCGGCGCGGAGTTCCGCTGCGACTGGTCCAATGCCAGCCGCACGCAGCTTTTTGACCTGCGCCGTGGCTGCTGGAGCGAGCCGGTGTGCGAGGCCTTTGGTGTCAATCCGGCGTGCCTGCCGCAGGTGACCGATTCCGATGGCCTGTTCGGTACAACGGACCTGGGCGGCTTTTTGCCGGCGCCCGTGCCCATCCACGGCGTGCTCGGCGACAGCCATGCCGCCTTGTTTGCCCAGGGCTGCCATAGCCGCGGCATGGCCAAGGCGACCTATGGCACCGGCAGCTCGGTCATGATGAACGTCGGCGACGAGTTTGTCGCCAGCTCGCACGGGCTTTCGAGCTCGCTTGCGTGGCGTATGGACGGTGTGACCGAGTATGTTCTCGAGGGCAACGTGAGCTACGCCGGCGCCGTCAAGACGTGGCTGCGCGACGACCTGGAGCTCATCAACAATCCCGAGGAAGTCACCGACCTGTGCTACGCCGCCAATCCGGCGAGCCGCGTCTACTTTGTGCCGGCGTTCACTGGCCTGGGCGCGCCGCACTGGGCGAGCGATGCCGAGGGCTGCGTCTTTGGCATGACGCGCACCACGGGCCGTGCGGAGTTCGTAAAGGCCGCCGACGAGTCGATCGCCTATCAGATCTTCGACGTGATCGATGCGATGGTCGAGGATTCGGGCGCGGCACTGGCCGAGCTTCGTGTTGACGGCGGTCCCACGCGCGACGCGTACCTGATGCAGTTTGAGAGCGACCTGGTCGGCTCGCCCATCCGCATTGCGAGCAACGACGAGATGAGCGGTCTGGGTGCGGCTTGGGCCTGCGGCATTGCGCTGGGCATGTACACGCGCGATGTCGTTGACGTCTACGGCGCCCGCGGCATCGTGGAGCCTGCCATGCCTGCCGACGAGCGAGCCAAAAAGATCGCCGGCTGGCGTCACGCCGTCGACGCGACCATCGCCTACACTGCCTAGGCGGCTGCGCGGCGCCCGCAGGCTATTCCCGGGTAGCTCATTTGGGACGGGGCTTTTTTGACTGGTATGATTGGTGCGATCATTCGAACCAGCTAAAAGAGCCCCGTCCTAAATTGACTACCGAGAGGAACTGCCATGGAGCGTATCGCGAGTTTTTCCGTTGACCATCTGCTGCTCGAGCCCGGCGTGTATGTGAGCCGCATCGACCGCGATCCGGCGACCGGCGCCGCCGTCACCACCTTTGATCTGCGCCTGACCACGCCCAACAAGGAGCCGGTCATGAACACGGCCGAGTGCCACACCATCGAGCACCTGGGCGCGACGTTCCTTCGCAACCATGCCGAGTGGTCGAGCCGCATTGTCTACTTTGGTCCCATGGGCTGCCGCACGGGCTTTTACCTCGTCGTGTTTGGCGAGGTGACGAGCGAGGAGATCCTGCCGCTCGTGCGTGAGCTGTTCGAGTTTGTCGCCGGCTTTGAGGGCGATGTCCCCGGTGCCGCTCCCGAGGAGTGCGGTAACTATCTGGACCAGAACCTCCCCATGGCAAACTGGCTCGCGCGTCGCTATCTCGACCGCGACCTGGCCGATATCGATGAGAAGCACCTGCATTATCAGCAGGCGTAAGGGCTTTATCGCCCAAAGCGCGCGCATTGGGCGCCTTTTTGTTGATTGGTCGGGACAAGCGTTCAAAATCGCTCATGTATGTTCTAGAATGTTCGTATAGTCACATTTACGAACAGGAGTGAACATGCATATCTACTCTGTCAACGATCCCGAGTTCAAATCCTATGGCAACGTTTGGGATGGCGTTCCGTCCGAGCTCACGTCGCCCGTGCTCGAGGCGCTCTCTGCCACGCCCATCCCCGAGGGCAGCAAGTACGTAGCAAGCGCGCCGGAGCTCGAGGGCGTCAAGGATGCCGATAAACTGGGCTTTCTCATGTTTGGCGGTCGTCCCTTCCAGCTCGGCTGGTGCAACGGCCACAACACGAAGCTCAACTGCTTGGAGTATCACCGCGCCAGCGAGTTCAACCTGGGCGCTCGCGACTTTATCCTGCTTGTGGCGCATCGCTGGGAGATCGAGGACGGCAAGCTCGACACCGCATGCGTCAAGGCGTTCCGCGTGCCGGCGGGTACGGTCGTCGAGGTCTTCAACACCACGCTCCACTACACGCCGTGCATGGTCGACGACGGCGGTTTCCAGGTGATGGTTGCGCTGCCCGCCGGCACCAATGGTCCGCGCCCCGAGGCTGCAGCCGACATGCCCGCGGCCGGCGACAGCTACTGCTACTGGAAGGCCGACAAGTGGGTCCTCTGCCACGCCGACAGCCCCAAGGCTGCCGAGGGAGGTTACGTAGGCCTCGTCGGCAAAAACCTCGACATCACCTGCGACTAGGGGGTTTCCTGTTTGTCTCGATCTGTAACATCTGACGGGCCAAATCGTCTCTACCTGTTACAGATTTAGACAAACTGCGGGGGACTGCCCGAAAATCTCGATCTGTAACACCAAGCCCGGTTTTGGCTGCCTACCTGTTACAGATCGAGACAAACCGCCCCAATCCGCCGCAAAGGTGCCTGTCCCCTTTGTGGTGGTTGGCGGTTTGGGCGGGCAGGTATCAAAAAGTGTCAGACGGGGGCGGCTGCCGGGCGTCTGTGCGCGAAAAGAAGTGCCGACCTGCGCCGTTGCCGTTGAGTGGCGCGCTGCTTACGGGGATACTGAAGCCACGACAAACAGCGTGTGAAAGGATCGATGCATGGCTTTCCGTAATGACTTCCTGTGGGGCGGCGCGACGGCTGCCAACCAGTGCGAGGGCGCCTACAACGTGGACGGCCGCGGCCTTGCCAACGTGGACGTGGCTCCGCACGGCCCCGAGCGCTATGCGGTGGTCTCCGGCCAGCGTAAGATGCTCGACTTCGAGGACGGCTATTACTATCCCGCGCAGACCGGCATCGATTTCTACCACCATTACAAGGAGGACATCGCTCTCTTTGCCGAGATGGGCTTTAAGACCTTCCGTATGAGCCTGGCTTGGACCCGCATCTTCCCCAACGGCGACGAGACCGAGCCCAACGAGGCTGGCATGGCCTTCTACGAGGATGTGTTCCGCGAGTGCCAGGCGCACGGCATCGAGCCGCTCGTGACTATTACGCACTTCGACTGCCCGATTCATCTCATCAAGGAGTACGGCGGCTGGCGCAACCGCAAGCTCATCGACTTCTACAAGAATCTCGCGACCACGATCTTTACCCGCTACAAGGGCCTGGTGAAGTACTGGCTCACCTTTAACGAGATCAATATGATCTTGCACCTGCCGTTTATGGGTGCCGGTCTGGTCTTTGAGGAGGGCGAGAACAAGGAGGCCGTCGAGTACCTGGCCGCCCACAACGAGCTCGTCGCCAGCGCTTGGGCAACCAAGATCGCTCACGAGATCGACCCTGAGGTCAAGATCGGTTGCATGCTTGCCGCAGGTAGCTACTACCCCTACAGCTGCCGTCCGGGCGATGTGCGCCAAGCGCAGATTGACAACCAGAGCAACTATTTCTTCGTCGACGTTCAGAGCCGCGGCTACTACCCGGCCTATGCCGTCAAGAAGCTCGAGCGTTTGGGCATCGATGTGGGCATGACGGATGAGGACCGCGAGATCCTGGCCGCCAACACCGTCGACTTCATCAGCTTTAGCTATTACAGCACCCGTTGCTCCGCCGGTGCCGATAACCCCGATGTCGAGCGCACCCAGGGCAACGCCTTCGCCGGCGCCAAGAACCCCTACCTGCAGGAGAGCCAGTGGGGCTGGGCCATCGATCCGCTGGGCTTCCGCATCACCCTCAACGACCTGTACGACCGTTATCAGAAGCCGCTGTTTGTGGTCGAGAACGGCCTGGGCGCCAAGGATGTTGTCGAGGAGGATGGCTCCATCAACGACGACTACCGTATCGACTACCTGCGCCAGCATATCGCCGCGATGCGCGATGCGGTGACCGAGGACGGCGTTGACCTGCTGGGCTACACCACCTGGGGCCCAATCGACCTGGTGTCTGCCGGCACGGGCGAGATGTCCAAGCGCTACGGCTTTATCTATGTCGACCGCGATGATGCGGGCAACGGTACCCTCAAGCGTTCCAAAAAGAAGAGCTTCGACTGGTACAAGCATGTCATTGAAACGAATGGTGAGGACCTATCCTAAGGAAGCTGAGACACTCAACTTCATAGCCTCCTAGCCAAGGCGCCCGGCGAGTATGCGCTCTCCGGGCGCCTTGCCGTCGGCGGATTTTGGGACATGTGGCCCGCTTTTTGGGCCCGCCTGTCGGTACACTAAAAGCACTATGGGTACCTGCGAGCGACATATCGGCCACGCGGCCGCCCGATCCGCACCCGTGGCGGATCCCAGGGGCGGCAGGCTCTTCGCCATGCCGCGATTCCTTGTTGGCATAACACATCGGGTGTACCGTCACCGCGTCTTTGCTATCGCCGGCGCCATCACCGCGCTGTTCCTCATGGTTTTGGCAGTCTTGCCGGCGCTGTTCGCCTTCGACCCCAAACTTTCTAACGCCGTGCCCGCCTATAGCGAGGTGTCCGAAGAGGTCGTGGATGCGCTCGTCCACTCGAGCTCTCTCCCGCTGCTTGTCGCCGCAATTGCATTTTCAATCTGGGGTGTGTTGGCGTACCTACGCTGCTTGGACTACGTCTTGCGCCGCCGCCTTGTTGCCATCGCCGCCATTTGTGCCCTGTGGATGATCGAGGTCATCCTCAAATATAAGTCGTTCACGCCGTTCTATGCCACCGTGCTGTGGTACCTGTACTACGTGCCCATGACGCTCATTCCGCTGGTCTACCAGCTGTGCGGTCTGCGCCTCGCGGGTTTGGAACAGCATCGTATGGGGCGTCGGTACCGCACCGTTTTGTGGGTCATGGCTGTCCTGCTTATCGGCTTTGTGCTTACTAACGATGTTCATCAGCAGGTCTTCCATTTCGATCGATCGAGTGGAACCTGGAGCAACGATTACACATATGGTTGGGGCTACGGTACCGTTCTGGTATGGACAGCCTTTAACTTCGTTGCCTTTTTTATCTTGGTAGGACGGTCCTCGTCTTTTCGTATTCAGCGTTTCTCGGGCACGGCCGCGCTTGTCCTATTGGGCGGCGCGTTCTTTGCCATTTCATATGCGCTGCGTGTGCCCTGGGCATGGAGGCTTAATTTTTCACTTGTCTACTGCGTCCTGTGCGTGGTGGCGATGGAAATCTGTCTCGATTGCGGTGTCATCCCGTCGTACCACGATATCGCCGGTATTTTCGGCACCTTGCCGCTTGACCTCAAAGTTCTAACGCGTGACCTGCAGGAAGTCTATGTCACGCCGGTGTCAAAGCCAATGCCGGTAGGCGTGCGTGAGGAGTTGCGGGTCCAAGAGCACGGGCACGCTCACGCCTTTGCCGTGGCGTCCGATCCCGATGTAATGTATCGCGCCTTTCCACTGCTGGGCGGATCGGCCCTGCTTGCCCAAGACGTGTCGGAGCTCAACGAGCTTAACCGTGAACTGGCACATCGTCGCATGGAGCTGCAGCGCCAAAATGAGCTGCTCACGGCCGACTACGATCTTAAGACGCATCTGGCAGATCAAGAGGCCGAGACCTTGCTGGTCCAAGACGTGGACCAGGCGCTTGCCCGCGCATTCGAAGAGATGTACGACCTGCTGAGCTCGCTGCCACCGTTGACCGACGAGGTGTCTTCACACGAGCGTTACCGCATGCTGCAGCGCGCCAAGATGCTCGTCGCCTATTGCAAGCGCAAAGGGTCGCTCACGTTGGCGCAGCACGGGGAGAGCGGTTTTGATCGCGACCGCATTCAACTCATTGCCAATGAGCTCGCAAGCGACCTGCGCACCATCGATGTCGATTGCGCTTCGATTATCGCCATACGGCGCCCGATGCACGCCAGTACGGTAAGCGCCCTGTACGACTGCGTGTATGACTTTGCGTTTTTTGCCTACACCACCGACCATCCGGCGCTTATGTATCACTTGGGCGACCATGACCGATGCAGTGTCGAGCTGCGCGCCACGCTTTTTTCCAACGATGATGAAGATCTTTCGCAGACGCCCGCCGCGCAAGAGCTCGAAAGCGCTCTGCAAGGGCGCAACGTGGCATACCGCCTTGAGGGCGAGCCCGGCCAGCTGCGCATGATCGTCTTGATGCCGCGGGCGGGTGAATGACGATGCAGATTTCGCTCATCCTTCCCCAAATCGTTGCGCTCGATGTTGTCTTTGCCCTGGCTGCGTGTCTGCAGACGATTCACGTCCCGCTCATCGCATCGCGCCGCTCGTCCTATAACCGTAAGGTGATTTGTGCCTACGAGGCGAGCCTTGTACTTCACCTAGTTATTTCGGCGCTCATCTTGTTCGCGTCGTCTGGCTCATATCTGGTGGCGCCGCTTGACGTTTGCGCCAGGGCAATGGGCAGAGCGTTGTGGCTCAATGCCGTGATCTTTGCCTACGGCGTGGTGCTTATGGTGCACTATCGTCGCCCCGTCATGCTGGCCGAACTGTTGCTCGTTGCCGCCGTGACGCCGCCGGTGGTTTTTGCCATGGGCTCGGCGTGGACCGTTGTCCTTATCGCAGAGGGAGCGTTTTTCCTGTTCCGCTCCATTGCGGCGCTCTTGATGGATGTCCGCAACCGCCAGGAGGATATCACCGCGTTCTCGACGATCGAGACCATCAACGTGATTCCCGTGGGCATCCTGTATCTGGACCCGAGGGGCCGTCCGCTGCTCATGAACCGCTGCATGCGAAAAAACCTGGTGGAGCTTCATATGCCCACCGACCTAGGCGATATGAGCGGTACATGGAACGACCTGCGCAAACTCAGCATGCAAATGCCCGAAAGCAGCCAGAACCGCGTGCGGATTAATCTGGACCGCTTTGGTGAGGCGCGCGTTGTGGTCGAGGTTTCTCCCGCCGAGATTCGCTTGTTCGTGCACGATGACGTTATGGTTTCGGGCCGCCTCTTCGAGCGCATTATCGGTCTGGATGTAACAGAGTATGCGCATGCCCATGATCGCCTAGCGCAAGCCAACCACCTGCTTGAGCTTGCGGGCCAAGAGCTCCAAGCCCAGATCGAAGAAGTCAAAAAAGTTGCTGACAATGCGGCCTATCTGCGTATGCGCGCTCGCGTGCACGACGTGATCGGGCAGCGCCTGTCCATTCTCCATCGTTATCTGGAGGAAGGGCGCCTGGATGACGAGTCACTCGAGCAGATCGACCCGCTGCTGCGCTCAATCGCTGCCGATCTGCGCAGCGGGGGCGACAGCGAACCGGCAGAGCAACTGGGCGATATCGTCCATGCCTTTGGCCTGGTGAGCGTGCAGATCGATGTGGAGGGCGAGCTGCCAAACGACGCGCGTGTCGCCGCAGCATTTTTGCAGATTATCCGCGAAGCCTCGACCAATGCCACCAAGCATGCACAGGCCCATCAGGTCCATGTGCGCCTGTGGCAGGAGGGGACAGAAGACGGCGCTGTCGCGCGGATGGTCGTTTCTAACGACGGCGCGCCTGCACCCGTATCGTATCGCGAGGGAACGGGTATCCCAGGTATGAGGCATGTCGCACAGAATCTGGGCGGCAGCCTGGAAGTCCACACCGCCCCGCCCTTCACGCTTACGGTGTCCATCCCGCTCGCCTCCAGCGCCACGGCCCAAAGGAGAAGTTCATGATTCGCGTGTTAATCGTCGAAGACCAGGCTATCTTGCGCGAGAGCCTCGCGCGCTCCGTCGGTGACCAGCCCGACATGACGGTTGTTGCCGCGATCGCCGACGCCTCGGATGCCTTGGACGTTGTGCTTAAGGAGCGCCCGGACATGATACTGATGGACGTGTGCACCGAGCACGATTCCAACGGCATCGTGGCGGCGGCGCGCATCAAAGAACAACTGCCCGAGTGCCGCGTCATTATCATGACGGGTATGCCCGAAATCACCTTTGTGGACCAGGCACGCGAGGCGGGCGTCGACAGCTTTGTGTACAAGAACGTCGGTATCGACGAGCTTTTCGCCGTGATGCGCTCCACGCTGGCGGGTTACTGCACGTTTCCCAAGCCGCCCGAGAGCATCTTCTCGGGCACGGCGGCCCTCGACGATGTCGAGCTGTCGATCTTGCGCCTTGCCTGCGAGGGTAAAAGCCGCCGCGAGATCGCGGCCGAGCTGTTTATGAGCGAGGGCACCATCAAACGCCGCATCTCGGAGATCCTGAGCAAGACCGGCTACGACAACATCATGCGCCTGGCCGTGCATGCGGTGACCGAGGGCAGCATCGTTCCCAACATGGAGCGCTAGCGCTCGTTACGCATCGGCATACAAGCGACGGGGCCGCAGGATCAACTCCTGCGGCCCCGTCTGGCATGTGCGCGGATGTGTCCGCCAATCCGCGGCTGTCGGTGTCTGCCGTTACGCGATGGTTGCGCTGTAGGAGGCGACGTCCTCGTAGGAATCGGTCAGGTAGGCGTCGATGCCGATGGTCGTATTGACGAGGTCGTCAAGGCTATCGAGCGTGCCCTTCGAGAACGTGAATTCCTCGGTGGCGTTGGTGCCGGGCATCAAGTGAGCCGAGAACCAGGGTTCCTTCATGGTGCCGTTGACGTTGGTCTTGCCGGAAGGAGCGTAGAAGGTCAGGTCCTTGTCGCTCTTGTTGGTGATGTTGACGACAAAGCCGATGTCGCCCCAGTCGTCCTTGAACTTCTCGGTGATGGTGATGGTGCACAGGTCGTCATCGGCGACGGTGACGGCGGGGGAGATTTCGATGCTCTGGACGTCGTCGTCTTCGACGGCCTCATCGATCTCCTCTTCCTTCTCGGCGTTCTCGCGATCCTTCTTCACCGTACCGGACAGATCCTTGTCGGACTTCGTAAAGATAAGCTTGTCGCCTTCCACCTCGAGGACGAGCTTGTCGTCCTTGAGTTTCAGGTCGTGCGACTCATCTTCGGCGGTAATCGTTACGGTGGTGGCGTCCTTGGCCTCCCATTTCAGGTCGGCGACCTCAAGGAACATGTCGAGGACGCCCGTGCCGTCTTCGTCGAGGATCAGGATACAGTTGAGGCCCCACTCCTTGAGCATATCCATGTACTCATCGGTGAGCTCTTCGCCGTCCAAGGTTCCACCCGAGAGTTCCCAGCTGCCGACGAAGTTGGCCTTGGGGTCTTTGCCGCCGCCGCTGCAGCCCGTCAGGGCAAAGGCGAGCGCCAGGACGCATGTCAGAAATGCGAGTACGGACTTTTTGAACGTTGTCTTCATGGTGTCCTCCTTTATCGAACGAAACCCATAGAAGGCAGCGGGGGTGGCGGATCCCCCGCTCATTACCAGTTGGGGGCGCTAGGGCCTGGGCGTTCCGCAGTTGCTGCAGAACTTGCCGCCGTTTTCGCTACCGCAGTTGGGGCAGAACCACTTGGCCGGTGCCGGGGCGGGTGCGGGGCTGCCGCACTCGGAGCAGAACTTGCCGGTGTTGGTGGCGCCGCAGCTGCAGGTCCATGCACCGGCCGCAGGCGCGGCAGTGGATGCCGGTGCGGGGGCGGGTGCCGGAGCCGGCTGTGGGGCCGCCTGTTGCTGTGCCTGGCCGGCGGCGAACAGCTGGCTGGCGTTCATGCCGCCCATGCCGCCTGCCATGCCCATGCCCATAAAGCCGGCCATCGCGCCGTTGGGGTTGGCGGCTGCCGCGCGCATCGCGTCGCTCTGGGCGCTGGCGATGTTGGCGGCCGCCATGGTGGGATCGCGCATGACTGCGGCCTTCTGCAGGTCCTTGATCATCTGCTCGTCCTCTTGCGAGGCGGCGATGGAGTTGACGCCAAAGCTCACGATCTCGACACCGCGCAGGTCGCGCCAGTCGGCCGAGAGGACTTCGTTGAGCGCGCGGGCGAGCTCGGTGGTGTGGCCGGGGATGGCACTGTAGCGGATGCCCATCTCCGAGATCTTGGCAAAGGCGGGCTGCAGGGCGGTGAGCAGCTCGGACTTAAGCTGGCTGTCGATCTTATCGCGCGTGTAGCTATCGGTCACGTTGCCGCACACGTTGGTATAGAACAGCAGCGGGTTGGTGATGCGGTACGAATACTCGCCGTTGCAGCGAACGGAGATGTCAACGTCCAGGCCAATGTTGTTGTCGACCACGCGGAAGGGCACGGGCGAGGCGGTGCCGTACTTGTTGCCGATGATCTCCTTGGTGTTGATGAAGTAGACGCGCTGGTCTTTGCCCGCGTCGCCGCCAAAGGTAAAGCGGCTGCCGATATTGGCGAACGTCTCCTTGATGGAGTCGCCCAGGTTGCCACTAAAGACGCTCGGCTCGCTGCCAGTGTCAAAGACGAACTCGCCGGGCTCCAGCGCAACCTCGATGATCTTGCCGTTTTGCACCACGAGCATGCCCTGGCCGTCGTTAACGGCGATGACGGAGCCGTTGGAGATAACGTTGTCCTCGCCGCGCGTGTTGGAGCTGCGACCGCCGGTGCGCTTGCTGCCCTTGCAGGCCAAGACGTCAGCAGGCATCGATTCGCAATAGATAAATTCCTTCCACTGGTCGGCCACGACGCCGCCGGCAGCTCCCAATCCAGCTTTCAAGAGTCCCATGGTGATCTTCCTTTCTCGTCAAAGGCCGGGTGGTATTGGTTGGATTGCTTAGTCGTCCTTGTCGTCTTTCATGACAACGGTGGTCTCGGTGTGGCTGAAGGTGTCGTGCTTCTCGGTCAGGTCGAGCTCGCCGCAGTACTCGTCGGCGTGGGCGGCCTCGTTGGCCGTCTTGAGCTGGCCTACCAGTAGCACGTCTCCGATAATCACGATGATCAGCGGCGCGATGATGTTGATGAGAATGCCCTCGATATCGAAGGTGAGGTAATCTGGATCGAAGGCGTATTCCCCCATAAAGAGAACCTGGGAGAGGATAAATCCGATCACAAAGAACAGCACCGAGGCAATAGCGAGCTTGGGCTTGGAGCAGGGGAGCTCGCCGACCAAGCGGCCGGTCTGGCCGTTCATGGCAAACAGGTAGCTCTTGCCGTTCCACGAGGTGGAGAGCATCCAGACGGGGAACAGGGCGTAGTCGCTGTCTTCCCAGGTGTAGTCGAGCTGCTTGCTTTCGACCGTGGCATCGTCGTATTCGTCGACGACGGTCTCGCGCAGGGCCGAGATCGTGCTCTCCTCCATGCGGCGCTCGGCGCGCGCCTTGCACGTCTCGCAATCCTCATCGTAACGGTTGGCGATGTAGCCGGGCATATAGGCGACCGAGAACGGGCGCAACGCGTCGTAGTCAAACGGCTCGATGGCGTCCATGTGGCCGTCGGGCATCTTGGACGATCCGTCGACGGGCACGCGCTTAAACGAGATATTGCCCTTGCGATAGGCATCGTAGTGGTCGGTGGTCGTGACGGTGCGATCGGATTCCTCGGTCACGGTCTCGTTGGTCGCGTCAAAATACACTTCGCCGTCAACGCGGGCGCCGTAGAGCCAAAACGGCACGTAGACACCTTGGACCTCGTCGATGTGGTTGCCGGTGACAAAGCTCTTGGGCAGCAAGATCTTGCCCTTGTAGTGTTCCTTGAGTGCGGCTGTGACGTCGTCGCGCCCGAGCTTAAATGGAATCACCAGGTCGGGCGAGAAGTCGCCAGAGAGCTGGCCGGGCGCCACGGCGGAGTTGCCGCAGTACGGGCAGGTGGTGACGGCGACGGTGCCGTCGGACACGAGCTCGGCGCCGCACGACGAGCAGATGTAGCCGGCGTTTTGGGCGAGCTCCTGCACCGCGTCGTCGGCGACGGGCTTGGGCGTTGCGGCTGCCGCATCGGCTTTGGCATCTGCCTTGTCCTGGCGCTCGCGATAGAGGGCCTCGACTTCTTCGACTTCAAAGCGTGAGTCACAGTAGTCGCAGACGAGCTTTTGCTCGGCGCTGGCAAAATGCAGGGGACCACCGCAGGCAGGGCACTGATAGTTAACGCTCTCGAAGGCCATGATCGGTCCTTTCCGTGCCGGAGGCTATGCGCCGATGGCGCCGCCGCAGTATTCGCAGCGCCCACTGGCATCGGGAATGGTGGTGGCTCCGCAGAAGGGGCAGGTCACCGCGGTCTTGGGGGCCTTGGCGGCCACGACGCTGTCGCGCGTCTCCTGGCGCAGCTGCACCAGCGCATCGCGGACTTCGGTTGCCTGGCGCTTGGCCTCGCGATATTCGATGGAGCCGCGCTGATCGATGGTGGAGTCGTTCACGCGCAGGTTGATCTCAGTGAAGTACGGTGTGTTGACGTGGATGGTCAGATTAAAGTCGTAATCCAGGTCGTAGCGCGGCGGGTTGTAGCTCTCGCGCTCGCCGTCCTTGGTCTCGCGATAGATTTCGGTGCGATGCTCGTCGATATCCATATCGCAGCCGAGTACCCGCGAGAACTCGATGATGTCGGGATTGGCGTCGCACCAGCGGCTCTGCGAGGTGATGATCAGCAGGCCCGCGTCCTCATCGAGCATAATATTGGTGCGCCCGACAGAAAGCGTGCGCGTGGGGTTGAACGACGCCAGGCGCTCGGCATTGGCCTCGCGGTAGGCGAGCTGCTCGCGGATATCGTCCGCGGTGCTGGAGCGATAGCCGTGAAAGTAGGGGGAGAGCTTGCCGGCGCACTCTTTGCACAGGTAGCCTTCATTGATTTTTGTCTTACCTAGAAGTCCCAGCTCGGTACCGCAAATCGCGCACTCTTTCTTCTCGAACATCTTGTCAAAGAAGCCCATGGCTGCCTCCCATCAACTGGTAGCGTGTGTCACTTTTGATGATGGGGGAGTGCGCAGCCTTTCACGATACCCAGACGGCTCAACGAGTCTCCACAACTGGGACACATGGCCCATTTTTCCTACTCATTGGGGACGTACTTAAATGAGTGAAACTACTCATTTAAGTACGTCCCCAATGAGTGCTCGCAGAACGAGAGTGGATAATCTCCCATTTTTGGCCTGCTTGTGGGCTCAAAGTGGGAGATTGTCCGCTCTCGTTGTTTGGGTGTCCAAAAATCCCCGCTCGTTTGACGCCTGGGGACACTCTTTGCCGAATGCGGCGGCTGCCGAATGTGGGCGCCGCCCTTGCTATGCCACGGTTACGGCGATTTGGGCGTAGCGGGTGCAGGGGCGCTCGGCGCGCGTCTGGACGGTGAGGGTGAGCACAAGGCGGTCGCCGGGTCGCGCGTCGGCGGGCACGATGAAAGCGGTGTCTACCGTGCATTCTTGCCACATCGACAGATCCTGGACGCCTGCATAGCTCGATGGGTCTACGGCCACATCCCAATGTGCATCGAAGCCCTTGCCGTCGGGGTCGACGATGGTCGCTGTAAGGTTGACGCGCTCGCCGGCTGTGGCGCTGCGGTCGGCAGTGACCTCGACAACATGCGCCGGATGCGAGCAGATGGCCGGATCATGGGCACACCATTGCGCGCGGGCGGCAAAGTCTTCCTGATAGGCACGCAGATAGGGATTGAGATTGTCGTCTGCGGGCGTGCCGATGGAGGCAAAACCGGCGGGCGCGTTCGCATCGGGATGCCCATCAAAAAACATGCGTCCCAGCAGCGTATCGAAGCCGCGGTCGTCGATACCGCGCAGGCCAAACGGCAGCAGCGGAATATAGGTCATGCTGTCGCCTTCGGCCATAAAATCGCCGCGCTCAAACTGCATCGCGGGCATGCCTTCCAGGCCCCAATCCAGACGGGCATGCTTGCCAAACTGAAAGCGCTCAGGCTCGTTTTCGTAGACCTTACCATCGCCATAGAGCATATAGCGTGCCATGAGGGGGCCGTTGCCCTGCGTGAGATTCTGCTCGGGCCAGGGAGCCTTAAACAGCGGCAGCGTATCGGGCTGAGCTGTTTTGGCGTCGAAATAGTTGCCATACATATAGGGCGTACGCCAAAAGATGAGCTCGGGAAAGAGCTCGCGCCCATGGTCGAGCCACGAGTTGTCCTGTCCCACGCCATCGGCAACGCCCATCACGCGCACCTTCTGATAGACCTGCTGCTGCACGGCGGGCCACTCGGGCGTGGCGCGATAGCGCTCGGCAATACTCATGAGGGCGCGAACGATCGTATTCATACCACCCCAGCTGAGCAACCATAACGTACGCGGATCATCATCCAGAATCGCCTGCGCAATTACGCGAGACCCCTCAGTTTCCTCAGTCACATCACCCTCAAAGGCAACATTTCCCACAAAGGTGCGCTCGATCATCTGGGCGGGCGTGGGAAACGGCGGCTCACCGGCAGCGGCCGCATTTGCCTGCAACTGCGGCCAAGCCTGGGCATATTCATTACTCCAGAGACTCTCAATCCAATGCTCGGGAAACGGCCGATACTCACGAAGCTCGCCGGCTAGCGGATCGGGCTCATGAGGCACAACAGCCCACTCATAAGAGCGCCGCCCTTTGGTCCGCCAATGCGAATTCACCTCGCCGAGCGTATGAACCCCATCCCCAAGAAAGTGATACTGCGAAGCCGTATACACCACAGCCTGAACATCAAGCAAGTTGAGATACAGAGCCAAATGAACAAGTGAGTTCATATCATCGACTTCCATATCAGTGGTAACAATCACCCGAGTCAACTTCTGGGACATAGGAACAGCTCCAATCAAAATCAATTCAGCCAGTTACGCGCAAGGCAAGACTAAACCCCGGTCCCCGCGATGGGAGGGCTTAGCGGTCGACCCTGGCCGACCACTCCCAGCAGCCCACCGGCTCGCCGTCGATGAGTACGTTGCCCCCGTCGAAGTCTTGATAACACAGGTCGTTGAATTGGTGGATCCACACGCCGTGGTTGAACGTCTTCTTGGCCGAGCCGTCGGCCTCGCGATACACGCCGGTCAGGTCCTCGACATGGCTAAAGTAGGTGAGGTGCACGTTGGCGCCGGCATCGCGCAGGCGCGCCGTGAGCGGCAGCACGGTCTGTTGCGGTGACACGAGCTCGTCGCCCTTGGAGTGCGTAAACCACAGCGGCGTCTTGGCGAGCGCGGCCACGTCCTCGTCCGTGGCGTTGTACCACGGGGCGCAGCAGGGAAGGCCCGCGGCGAAGAAATCGGGGTAGTCGGCGCACAGGCGCAGGGTCATAAAGCCGCCGTTGGAAAGACCGGCGACCACGATGCGGTCGGTGTCGATGCGGTCGGCATGCTCGGCGACAAACTCATCGATAAGTGCCTTGAGCACGGGGGAGTAGATGCTCTGGTTGGAGTGACCAAGCTGCTCGACGCCGTTGTCCATCCAAAACGTGGGCGACTGCGGTACGAGCACCCAGGCAAAGCCGCCAAAGTAGCGCTGGATCTGCGCCTGGCTGATGGCCGTCACGCGGTTGCCGATATAGGCGCGCGTGGCGCCTTCGCCCTGCGTGGCGCCCTTGCCCTCGCCGGCGCCGTGCAGATACACCACGAGCGGTGCCTTTTGGGGCACGGCCGTGGCCTCGGGCGCAAAGGGGTTGAAGCATGCCGAGTCCTCGGCCTTAAAGCTGGGCTCAAAGAAGCCGTATTCGAGCGCGATACCGTCGACGGCGGTCTTTTGCGTGTCGTTGCTCCAGCCTTTGAGCGCAGGGCAGATATCGCCACGGCAGGTGTCGAAGACCAGGCCGCAGGTGGGATCGTCGCCGTCGTTGCCGGGAAGAGCCGCGAGCTGCGTGATGTGCAACTGGTCATCGAGCATGCGCGAGCCCATGACGCCGCCTTCGATCTTTTTGGTCAGGCGCTGCTCGGCGACCTCGAGCGCCACATGGGTGCCCACGGCGAGCTTACGTCCGTTCTCGTCGCACGGATATGCGGCGAGAATGTCGATGTAACCCACGGAGGGCGCGGCATGGTCGGCGCCGCATTCCTTGCGCATCAGAACATCGCCCGAGCGCTCGTGACGCTCTACATATATATGGAAGGTGTTCGCGTCGATGTCGTTGGCGCGCACGGTGCAGGGCAGGTCGAGTACGACCTTGCTGATCCAGGGGCCAAAGTCGCCCAAGGTGGTGACGGTTGCGTAGGTACACAATTTGAGTTCCATGAGCTGTCTCCCTTGCGCCGCGAATGCCTGGCATCTGCGGCAATACAAACTAAACATGTTTAGTGTAATCTAGAATTGAAGAATAACAAGATGAACTCGGTAAACGGCAAAATTGAACACGTCGTGAACTACTAAACGTATGTTTACTAGCTTCTAGCAGGGATTCTGTTGATGAGTTAACAGATCAGTGAGGTGTTCATCAAAATAAAATCCCACGTAAATGGCTATATATCAATAGATGGTCAAAGAGACCATCTCCCGCCATTCAAATACGTTCACCCCCGATTTCCTACCGTTCACCGGACTGTAGACGGCAAAATTGCCATAAATTCGGCGCTCCGTGTAAACTAAAGCCAGTAAACGTTCAGTAAACACCTTGTTTACAAAAGCGTATCCAAGGGTCCGGCAACCGTAAGGGGTTATAGTCGCCGGGCCAAAGGCGTGCCTAAGCCCAAGGGGACTGGCACACGAAGATATGGGGAGGGGTCCCATGGCAGTAGATAACAAGCAGATTGCCACCGATGTCCTCGAGCTCGTGGGCGGTGCGGAGAATGTTTCCGTTGCCACCAACTGCATGACGCGCCTGCGTCTGACGCTCAAGGATAACAGCAAGGCCGACGTGGAGAAGATCAAGAAGGTCAGGGGTGTTCTGGGTTGCCAGTTTGCCGGCAGCCAGCTCCAGGTCATCATCGGCCAGAACGTGCCCAAGGTGCTCGCCGAGTTCGTCGCCATCTCCGGTGTCAAGCAGGGTGAGGCCGTCAACGAGAACCTCGATGCTCCCAAGGAGTAGTTCGAGCTCAAGAACCTGCCCAATATCATCCTCGACTATCTGTCGGGCTCCATGACCCAGCTCATCCCGCTGCTCATGGCCGGCGGTCTGTTCCGTACCATCGCGGCCGTCCTCGGCCCCACCATGCTCGGTGTGCTCTCGGCCGACGACCCGACCTATACGTTCCTCTACACCACGCTGTACGAGGCCACGTTCACCTTTATCCCCATCTACCTGGGTTATGCCGCGGCTAAGAAGCTCGGCGCCAGCCCGGTGCTCGGCATGCTGCTCGGTGGCGCCCTCATGGCTCCTTCCGTGGTGAGCGTCGCCACCCAGGAGGGCGGCGGCATCATCTCCGTCTACGGCATCCAGATCGCTGCTGCCAACTATCAGCAGTCCGTCCTGCCGATCATCCTTTCGGTGCCCGTCCTGTACTTCATCGAGAAGTTCTTTAAGAAGGTTATGCCCGACGTGCTGTCCACGGTCTTCACGCCGTTCTGCACCATGATCGTCACGATCCCCATTGCCTTCATCGTCCTCGCTCCGATCGGCAACGAGATCGGTACGCTGATCGCCAACGCCCTCTTCGGCCTTGCTGACCTTGGCGGCATCGGCATCCTGATCGTCATGGCCATCCTCGGCGCCTTCTGGCAGCTCTTCGTGGTCTGCGGCATGCACATGCCCGTCATCCTGCTCGCCCAGGTTCAGATCATCGCTGCCGGTTACGATCCCTTCGTCTTCGTTTCCACCAACTGCGCTATGGCCGCTGTCTGGGGCTGCGCCTTCGGTGCCTTCCTCAAGATGAAGAACCCCGACGAGAAGTCTCTCGCCATCGGTTACGTCATCTCCGCCATCGCCGGCGGCGTCACCGAGCCCGCGCTCTTCGGCATCCTCATGCGCTTCCGTCGCACCATGTTTGGCATGTTCATCGGCGGTGCTATCGGCGCTGTGTTCTCCGGCCTCATGGGTGTTACCTACTACCTCGCAGGCGGTGCCTCCAACTTCCTGGTCTTCACCAACTACCTGCAGGGTGGCCAGATGAACACCGTCTGGGCTATTGTTGGTATGGCAATCTCCTTTGTCATCGCCGCTGCCGTCGTCTTTGCCTGCGGCTTCTCCAAGGAGGAACTCGCCGAGATGGAGGCCTAAGGCCAAACCGTTCGGTCACATATGACCTCACCTACACGACAGGGCCCCGTCAGGCGTAAGCCCGGCGGGGCCCTTCTTGCAAGGTAGACTGATGGGGCGGACGGTATTCGCCCGCGATGGTTTGCCAAGCGGCGGGGGCTTTCGCGCGGGGTTACCGCGAAAGCCCTCGGCGGTTCGCAAATCCTTTGTCAAACGAAAGGACATGCAGATGAGTTTGGGAAAGCTGACCGTCAACGGTCGCCAGGATGGCTTTTTGTGCGAGGGCAAACCGTTCTTCTGGTTTGCCGATACGTGCTGGAGCGCATTTACGAGCATCGCCGAGAACGACTGGGATTACTACCTGACCCGCCGTGCCGAGCAGGGCATGAACGCACTGCAGATCAACACGCTGCCGCAGTGGGATCGCTGCTGCCCCGACCTGGGCATTTGGCCCTATGCCAGCGAGGACGGCGTGCACTTTGATTGGTCCCGTCCCAACCAGGCGTACTGGGATCGTGCCGCCGCCATGTGCCGTGCTGCCGTCGAGCACGGCATTCGTCCGGCGCTCGTGCTCATGTGGTGCAATTACGTACCCGGTACCTGGGGCGCCAAGATCGCCGAGCGTTGCGGCGCCGAGGTTATGCCGCGTGAGGAGGTTCGCGTCCACGTTGCCCGCGTCGTCGAGAACCTGGGCGAGTTCGACCCCGTCTACGTGGTGACGGGCGATACCGACTTTGCCGGCGACGAGGCGATCGCCTATTACGAGGACGCCCTCGACGAGGTCGTCAAGCGCGCGCCCGAGGCACTGCGCACCATGCATATCAACCGCGGTAACCGCACCATTCCGGCGCAGTATCTGGACCGTCTGGACTTTTATATGTTCCAGCCCGGCCACAACTACGAGGGCCAGCCCGAGGCATGGCGTCTGCCGCAGGACTTTATCGCCAACTATCCCAAAAAGCCGATGGTCAACTCCGAGCCTTGCTACGAGCAGATGGGTGCGTCGCGCAACGTCTACTGGCGTTTTACCGCGCAGGATTGCCGCGCGAGCGTATGGTCGTCGATTCTTGCCGGCGCCAGTGCCGGCGTGACCTATGGCGCACACGGCGTGTGGAACTGGCAGACATCGCGCAGCCAGGGCTCGGTCCTGGGCGAGGGCTTTGACATGCCCTTCCGCTGGCAAGAGTGCCTGCAGTTTGCGGGTGTGTGGGACTTTGGCGCGATCGAGCACGTGCTTGCCGCCCTGGGCGCTACGGCTGCCGACGATGCACTTGCCGTGGTTCCGGCGCAGGAGCTTCTCGACGACGCGCGCGAGTCCATCCGTGTGGCGCGCGTTGGCGATCGCATCGTCGCGTACCTGCCGCGTACCACGGCGCTCAAGTTTAAGCTCGACGGCGCGCGTGGCTGGACGGCGACGGTCCTCGACATGGAGGACAAGCGCATCGCAAAGCTGCCCGTCCGTGACAACGGTGACGGCACCGTGCGCGTGGCGCAGCATCCCTTTGAGCACGACGCGCTGGTGATCCTGGCCCCCGGGCGCTAACGGCTCTTCTCCAACATTTACAACCCAGTCCCTTTCATTAGGCTGCGACGGAATGGTTCCTGCATGACGGCTTTAAGCTGCCAAGGGGAGCCATTCCGTCGCACTCTTTGTTTACTCATTGGGGACGTACTTAAATGAGTGCTTAAATGAGTGGCAGTTGGAGGGCACTCCTTGTCGAGCTGCAAGCCGCGCGCGCCCCTTCTGGGTCATGCGGCTCAAAATCGCGGCGTCATGCGGACGGCTGGGGTCGAATTTACAGTATTTCGAGCTCGGCTTCGATATTGAGATTGGTTCTTTATTAAAATGGTGTTCCGGACAACAAAGCGGGTGGGGGTTACCATGAGGGACCTGGGAGACACAACCGCATATTTGCGCCGGGGCATGCGGGAGATTCTGTGCCTAGCGCTGTTCTTCTTCACGTTTTTGGCGTGCGAGTATTTCTTTGATGCGCGCATGGCCGAGTTCGTGCCATCGAGTGAGGTCGTCATCTACGAGAGCATCGTTGTCGGCGCGAGCGTGATTGGCTTTTTCGTGCGCCCATTTCTGTACTATCGCCGTCCCCAGACGATCGATGCGACGAGCGATATTACGGGCGTGCTGTTGGTATCGGCGTTGCTGCTGATGATTATGGCAGTGCGGTTTGAGGTAGTAATTGCCGGCGGCCTGGTGGCGTGCTGCGCCCTGGGCTATTGCGGATCGACCGCCCATGCCAATCTTGCGCGGCGTTTTGCGCAGACGCCCTGCCTGGCGCGCGCCGTGGCGGTTTCCTATGCTGCGGGCATTTTGGTGCAGGTGCTCAACCATATGGTGATGCCTGCGGGCATTCCCCAGCAGTCTGTTCTCATTGCCTGTGCGATCGCGCTGGTGGGGCTGCTTCACGGTGCCCGCCGCGCTAAATTGCGTGATGAGCCTGCGCCCGAGTTCGAGGTCGGGATTGCCGAGCTATCGGTCGATGCGTCGGAGCGTGGCGCCAGGTGGCACGATGACCCCGAGGCAAAGGTGGCCTTTCAGGGCGCCGTGGTGCGTCTGACGGTGGCGACCGCTTGCCTCACCGGCGTGTTCGCGGCCCTCAATGCCGGCCTTACGACCTCGCATGCCGCTGGCGCTATCGATCTGGGCGACTGGCCGCGCTTGCTGCTGGTTGTGAGCGCCCTTGCCGCCGGCGTCCTGTATGACCTGCGTGGGCGTTCGTATATGAATATCATCATGACGTGCGCCGCCATGCTGTCCACGCTCTCGTTCTTTGTGCTTATCACCGATGGCAACGGTGGCAACACGCTTGCCGCCACGATTATCTTTTACCTTGGCACGGGCTTTTTCGTGGTGTTCTTCACCGCGAAGTTCGCCGCGATTTCGATGTATGCCCGCTGGGCGTATCTGTGGCCGTGCATGGGCCGTGTTATCAACAACGTTTGCTCGATACTCGTGACGGCTCCGGCGGTGGCGATTATCTCGAGTCAAAACGTGCTGGCGGCAGTGAGCGTCGTGCTCGTGCTGTTTGTCGGCATCGCGATTTCGCTGTTAGGGCAGTTTAGACAAGACGGTGAGGGCGAGGCGACGCACGGCGGGCTGGCGCTTGCCACCGACGATCTTGGCGTGAGCTGTGAGCCCGGCCAGGCCGACACGGCGCCCCTGGAGGCGCCGGAACTTTCGTTTGACGATCGGCTCGATGGCTTCGTTGCCGCCTTTGGGCTCACCAAGCGCGAGCGCGATGTTCTGGAGGCGCTGGTCGTTTCGGACGACAGCGTGCAGGACGTGGCGGCGGCACTCTTCCTTTCGCGCTCCACGCTCTATCGCCACATCGCTTCGATCAACAAAAAGACCGGTGCCTCCTCGCGCGTAGCCCTCATCAACTTCTTCTGGTCCTGGACACCCCAAGACTAGCTAACCACCACAAAGGGGACAGGCACCTTTGTGGTGGTTTTTTACCTGCAAAAATATGAATATGAGACATTTGTCACCTGCCGTTTTGGTGCTCAAAGGCATATGAATGTGATGCTGAGCAGAGCAGAACGGAGGGGGTGCACCTATGGCGTCTCGGGGTTGCGCGTCTAATAAAATTGCGGGCGCGCTTATCGCCGTGGTGGTCTTTGCCGCGGCGGTGACACTCATGCGAGTTTACGTTGCCGGCGAACATGGCGCTCAGGGAAAGACTGCCGCGCAAGTGTCGCTCAACGATTGCGCTGCCGTTCCGGTGGCGGTCAAGCTTATCGAGGACGGGGAGGCGCGGACGGCCTATGAGACCGACGATGACGAACTGGTCGCATCGACTTTTGCCGCGCTCGATGGCTGCACCGTGGGGGATGCGGTGGATGAGCGGACGAGCGATGCCGGCCGAACGCTCGTCTTTGTCTATGCGGATGGCTCGGAGCAATCGGTAGAACTTGAGGGCAAAAACATCGTGCTCGATAAGACGGCGTATCGACTTAACGGTGCCGATGAGTTATGGCGGCAGCTTGCCGCAATCAAAAACAGCTAACGAAATTAGGGATGTACGGGATGAGTGACTTGAGATTCTGCCCGGCGTGCGGGGCGCAGCTGCCTCGGGTCGCCGGCGTGCCGGTGCGATTTTGCCCGGGGTGCGGCGTCCGACTTGAGGGCGTTGTGGGCTACTCGGGCGCCGTGGGGGCTACAGATGGGGCGACTGCCGATGACGATGCGGACGAAGGCGGCGACCCGAGTGTGGACGCGCCGGCCGATGCGCCGGTGGAGACTGCCGGCGTCGCGTCGTCTCGTGACGCAGCCACGACGGATGCGCCTCACATCGGTGACCTTGAGCTTCATGCCGCATGCGATACCTCTGGCGGCCAGGCACTCGCGCAGGTGGTGCTGCCGCGGGGCTGGCATATCGAAGAAGCGCATCTTGATCGCAGCGGCAGTTTCGACTGCCCGATTTCGGTTGGCGTGACGGCGGCGGGTCCGATGGGTGAGCGGATTATGTACCGCTCCGAGCTCTGCTACGTGGATGCGGGCGCCGTTGCCAAGCGTATCCCCACGCAAACCGAACGCAAGGTGTTTGTGCACGTGGAGGCAGCTTGCGACGAGCTGGCTCAGGCCTGTGCAGCACGGCCGGGCGCGCGGGCAGAGGTTGTTGCCGAGCAACCGTACCCATCGAGCGCGGCGGTCGATATCGAGCGCGAGCGTGCCCGCGTAAAGCGCGAGGCGGCAAACGACTTTGCAATCCAGGGCTTTTCGATGGAACCGAGTGATGTGGTCTATGAGTGCCGCATGCGTCGATATCGGCTCACGGGCGCTCCGGTGCCCACCGAGCTCGCGGTGGCGGCCAAAGTCGAGGGCTATATGTTTTCAATCGGAGGCGTCGCGGGTTCTATGGGCAAAGGTGTTGCCGCTGGGGCCGAGGCGCTGCTGGGCGCGAGCCTTTCGAGTGGGCTGATCGGCGGTGTTTTGGGCAAGCGCCTGCGCGAGCGCAAGGCGGCGGCAGCGGCGGGACAGGGCGTCGCGCAAGAACAGCCCACGGGTCGAGGCGGTTGCCCGGACGGAGCGTCGTTCGAGCTGGGTGCGGCCGACCTGCTGCAGTGGCGTATCAGGGACAGCTTCTGTTTGGCTGCGCCAGAAGGTCGCCTGGACGAGGCGGCCTCCACGGCGCTTGCATCAATGGCGTCGACTCTGCGGCTCAATCCAGCGATTGCACGCGAAGCGTCAGCTCAAAAGCAACAGATGGTGCTTGAGCAGCGCCAACGCACGCAGATGAACATTGCCCAGCAGCAACAGCAGTTTGCAGCCTGGCAACAGATGCATGCCTCGCAACAGGCGGCATTCGACAGCTACCAGCAGGCGTGGTTCGATCGCAGCGACCGTCAGCACGCCGCGAATATGGCTGCCAGCGCCGCCAATTTTTCCAGCGCGGGCGTGGGGACGGGCACCGCTTCGTATTCCGATGCCATTCGCGGGGTCAACCATTACACCAGACCCGACGGCACCGATGTCGAGGTCTCGGTGATGGCCGACCAGGCCTGGGTCAACGGTTCGGGCGATGTGATCGGTACACGCGATGGTTTTGAACCTGGTTTTGGCTGGACGGAACTGCCTCGTCAATAGCGTGGGGTGGCTTATGTGTGAATCGATGCCGGGTGTGTTTCTCGGCATTGTGCTAAAGAACGGGAAAGGAACAATGATGAGGGAGACGGTACTTTCGCGCACGGCATTTGTCGCGGCGGCGGGAACGGCGCTGCTGACGCTTGTGGGGTGCGGCGGACAGCGGACGCAGGATGCGACGGATTTTAACGACGACCGCCCGGTAAAGGACAAGATGGACGCGGGTGCGACGTCGGGCGATTCCGGCGACGCGGACAGCGGCTCGGGCGCGGACAGCGGCTCGGCGGATGCGTTCGATACGTGGTCGGAAGATTGCTGGGACGCGCACCGCAACATCAGCATCGCGGCGCTCCTCGAGCTTAAGGGCTGGCAGTTGCAGGAGTTTGCCTCGCAGCAGGGCTATACCTGGCAAGACGCGCTCGAGATGTACGAGGACGAGGCGGGACACGTGCTCAGCGTCTGCAATATCAGCAAGGACGGCGCGACCGAATGGCTCGGCGAGGACGAAATCGGAAAGCTCGACAAGGGCGGCACCGGAAGCACCGTGATGTTCACGCTACAACTTTCGGGCTATTCGAGCTGCGAGGATGTTATCGCGGGCTTTTCTGTGCCGGTCGAGGACCGGGCGCAGATTACTTCGGGCTCATGGATCGCGTGCGTATACGGTTCCAACATGGCGCGGCACGTCGCCATGACGAGCCCGATGGAAAACGGTGACTACCGCTTGGATCTCATTACCGAGGAGGCTATCAAGACCGGTAGGTTTACCCAGGGCGGCGGTGCTCCGACGATAGACGAATTTTGGCAGGAAAAGACTGGACGCGCGCTCGGCTAGGTGCGACGTGGCCAATACCATAGCGAGGAACGAACATGATGAATGAAGTGACGATGAACCGTGCGGCCTTTGTGGCAGGCGCGGGTGCGTTGGCTTGTGCGCTGGCTGGCTGCTCGGGCGGATTGGGCGGCGCGAGCGGTGCCAAGAAGGCGACCACGGCGGACGCCGCCTGTGTAGACGACAACGCCAACGTGACGGTCTATGCTGCGATCAACTTGGATGGCGCCGACCTGGTGCGCCTGCTCAAGCATCAAAACTATGAGTGGCAAGGTGAGAGCGTGGGCTACGGTGCCGCCGATGATGCGGGACTTTTCGCCTTTACCTTTTCTAAGATTTCGGATGACGTGGACGAACTTGCGAACAGTGCGATACCGCTTTCGGAGTCCGAGTACGAGGAACTTGAGCCGGGCGGCGGAGACGATAGCGTGGCGATTTTGCTCTCGGTGGGCGGCTATACGACGGGCGATCGTGCGCTCACCGGCGCAATCGGCGATGCGTCGATAGTGCAGGAGAAGTGCACAATCGACGATTCCGTGTATTGGCTGGTCAAGGCGCTCGACGGCAGCCGTTACGTGATTTCGGCCTACGACACCGAAGATGATGGCGACAGCGCGCATGACATCTATATCTATAGTGAGTCTTTTATTCACACCGGTTATCTGAGCGGCGGCGACCAAATCGATATTGACGAACTCTGGAGCCGCCTGACCAATGCCTCGTAGCGCACCAAAACCACCACAAAGGGGACAGTGAGGCGGGACTTTTTGACCGCCTGATGGGTCGAGCGTCACAACTCGTGCGTTACAGCAGCTCGCCGTGGCGGGCGATGTAGCGGCGCTTGGCCAGTTGGGTGAGCGCGATGTAGGCGGCGACAATGCCGATGAGCAGCGCGAAGAAGATTGGCGGCAGCGGCATGAGACTCAGCGCATCGGCGATGGGGCTTGCCGGCAGCCAGGTGACGAGCACCAGGCCCAGCACGGTGAGGAGGCACAGCGCGGGCGCGGCGTGGTCGCGCGGGCGTGGCAGGCGCGGGGAGCGCAGCATGTGGACCACGAGCGTCTGCGACCACATGGACTCGACAAACCAACCGCTCTGGAAGAGCGCCGTAAAGGCCGCCATGCCTGCGACGTCGCCTATAGCGGCAAGCTCTGCCCAGCTTGCGCCCACGGCGGCGGGGCACACCACAAAGAAGAGCGCGGCGAAAGTCGCGATATCAAACAGTGAGCTCACGGGGCCCAGCTCGAGCATAAAGCCCTTGATGGACGCGGCGTCCCAAGCACGCGGACGGGCAGTCCAGGCGTCGTCGACGGTGTCCCACGGCAGCGCGATGCACACGATCTCGTAGACCAGCGACAGCAGCACCAACTGCAGAGCGCTCATGGGCAAGAATGGCAAGAACAGGCTCGCGACGGTCACGGATAGCACGTTGCCAAAGTTGGAGCTCACCGTGGTCTTGAGGTACTTGAGCAGGTTGCCGTAGGTGCGGCGGCCTTCGATGATGCCGCGCTCGAGCACGCCCAGGTCTTTCTGGAGCAAGATGATATCGGCGGATTCCTTGGCGATGTCGACGGCCGAATCGACCGAGATGCCGCAGTCGCTCGCACGCATGGCGGCGGCGTCGTTGATGCCGTCGCCCATAAAGCCCACGGTGTGGTCGAGCAGCTCACGCATGACGCGCACCAGACGCGCCTTCTGCAGCGGCGAGAGCTTGGCGAAGAGGTGGGTGTTCTCGGCGCGTTCGGCAAGCTCGGCGTCGTCGAGCGCATCGATCTCGGAGCCGAGCAAGACGTTGCTCGCGTCGATGCCGATCTGCTCGCAAACGGTGGCGGCGACACGGTCGTTGTCGCCGGTCAGAACCTTGACCGCCACGCCCTTGGCTTCGAGGGTAGCGACGGCGCCCGCGGCACTTGCTTTGGGCGGATCGAGGAAGGCCAAAAAGCCCATCAGCACCATGTCGCACTCGTCAGCGATGCCAAACTCGCCCACGCAGCGCGGATTGGTCTTCTGCGCCACGGCAATCACGCGCAGGCCCTCGGCGTTGAGCCCGGCGACCTGCTTGCGAATCTGGGCGAGCTTGTCTTCGGTGAGCGGCTGGGCGGCGCCATCGACCTCGATAAAGGAGCAGATCTCGAGCATTTCCTCGGCAGCTCCCTTGGTAACCATCTGGGTTTTGCCCTGGGCGTCGGCGACAACGACGCTCAGGCGACGGCGCGAGAAATCGAAGGGCACCTCGTCGATCTTGGTATAGCGGTCGCGCAGGCTCTGGCCCAGCATGGAGCCGGGTGCTGTGGCCGAGGGCGTCACGTCGGCGCGGTCGATGACGGCCAGGTCGATAAGGTTCTTGAGGCCGGTCTGGAAGAAGCTGTTCAAAAACGCATGGCGCAGTACGCGCACGTCCTCGTTGCCGTCGGTGTTGAGGTAGCGCTCGAGCACGATGTGGTCTTCGGTGAGGGTGCCGGTCTTGTCGCAGCACAGGACGTCCATCGCGCCGAGGTTTTGGATCGCCGGCAGTTCCTTGACGATAACCTGGCGACGGGCGAGGTCCTTGGCGCCCTGCGACAGGCTCGTGGTCACGATGACGGGAAGCATCTGCGGCGTGATGCCCACGGCCACGCTCGTGGCGAATAGCAGCGCGTCGATGACGTTGCCCTTGGTGGCGGCGTTGATGGCAAAGACGGCCGGCGCCATAACGAGCATGAGGCGTACGAGCAGCATGGAGACGCTCGAGACGCCGCGGTCAAACGCGCTCTTCTCGCCGTGCCCGTTGAGCATCTTGGCGATGCCGCCCAGGTAGGTGTCCGAGCCGGTGGCAACGACAAGCGCCATTGCAGTGCCGTTTTGCACGGAGGTGCCGGTAAAGACGATGTTCTTGCAGGCGGAGAGTGGCAGCGCGGAGCCGTTGGCACCCTCGACGACCGCGGCGGAAGCGGTCTTCTCGACGGCGTTGCTCTCGCCGGTGAGTGCGGACTCGATCGCAAACAGATCGCGCGCGGTGATGATACGGGCGTCGGCCGGCACCATATCGCCGGCAGAGAGGCGGATCACATCGCCGGGGACGAGCTCGTCGAAGGGGATCTCGAGGCGCTCGCCGTCGCGCAGAGCGCAGCAGGTGTTGGAGACCAGGTCCTTGAGGGCCTCGGCCGCATTGCCGCTGCGGGCTTCCTGGATAAACTTCATGCCGCCCGATACCAGCAGCATGATGCCGATGACGATGACCGTGGAGGGGTCGCGCTGCGGCTCGGGCACGGCGAGCACGTCGATATAGAGCGAGACCAGTGCGAGCGCGGCGAGGATGCCGGCGAAGGGATCGATGAATGCGTCGGCGATGCGGCGGGCGAGCGTCTTGGTCGGCGCCTCGATGGTGTTGGGGCCGACCGCGCTCAGGCGCTCGGCGGCGAGCTCGGCGGTGAGTCCGCCAGCCGTGGCGTCGAGCAGCACGAGGGCGTCCTCGGCGCTATGGGTGGCGGCGAATATGGTGTTCTTGGACAGGCCGGCGTGAGCGGCAGGGCGCGCCGTGCGGCGGCGCTTGGAGATAGCTTCGAGTACCGCGGCGGTTTTGAGCATCAGCATAGGGTCCTCCTTGTTGAAGGGAGTTAGCGTACGTGTCGTATGTGCTTCAAAAAACCTAGATGTCGCTCACGTCATGCTCGCGAGCTACCACAAAGGGGACGGGCACCTTTGTGGTGGTTTTGACGGTCGGCTGTTGGCGCTTATGCGTGTGCGGAATCCTCGCGGCGTGCCGAGGGCGACATGCAGGTTTTTCGACTATGACTGCCTTCCATGGCACACCTCCTTAAGGCCGGGCGCGATGCGCTTCAGGTATCACGTACCCGTTACAATCCGCCCGTATTCTTGATGAGGGGGTTTGTCGTGTCAACCCCTTTGTTTGGAAAACCATTGCCCCTGACAAAGCCTTTACAGAATGCCGAGGCCCCAAAGCGCGCCCGCAACGCGCCCTGCCTGCGCTAAACTGGAAGGCACGTACGCGATTACGAGAGGAGCCCGCATGGAGGCTTACAAGCAAGAGTTCATCAAGTTCATGGTTGAGTCCGACGTTCTTAAATTCGGCAGCTTTACGCTCAAGAGCGGCCGTCAGTCCCCGTTCTTTATGAACGCCGGCGCCTATGTGACGGGCTATCAGCTCAAGAAGCTGGGCGAGTATTACGCCCAGGCCATCCACGATAACTTTGGCGACGACTTTGACGTGCTGTTTGGACCGGCCTACAAGGGTATTCCGCTGGCCGTCGTGACCGCAATTGCCTACCACGAGCTGTACGGCAAGGAGGTCAAGTACTGCTGCGATCGCAAGGAGGCCAAGGACCACGGCGCCGACAAGGGCAACCTGCTGGGCTACGAGCCCCAGGACGGCGACCGCGTGGTCATGGTCGAGGACGTCACCACCAGCGGTAAGTCCATCGACGAGACCTATCCCAAGGTCAAGGCTGCTGCCGATGTCGAGATCAAGGGCCTCATCGTGTCCCTCAACCGCATGGAGGTCGGCAAGGGTGGCGTGACCACCGCGCAGAAGGAGATCGAGGCCAAGTACGGTTTCCCCGTCGCGAGCATCGTCTCCATGGCCGAGGTCGTCGAGACCCTCTACAACCACGAGATCGACGGCAAAGTCGTCATCGACGACGAGCTCAAGGCCGCTATCGACGCCTATTACGAGCAGTACGGAGCTCGTTAGTTACGGCGTTTTACCAAACGCCGTAACTGCTCGACGCTGCAAACCCGCCAGAGCGGCAATCTGCCTTTCAACTTCGGCGGCATGACC
>JAHYYJ010000023.1 GCA_019425015.1 Collinsella sp. | reverse complement strand
TGGCCACCATGGTCGTGGGCATCATCGGCGCGTTCTTCGGCGTGCTGGCGTAAGGACCCGGCCTATTATTTGCCCCCAAGGGAAACGGCGACCCATTGCGGTCGCCGTTTTTTATTACCGAAAGCTAGTTGGAGGTGCTTCGTGATTCGATCTGACAATCCACCCGATAATGGCGTGAGCGGGGCGATGTATCTATTTGGCACGGCGCTCTTGTGGAGTTTTATCGGCATCCTCGTTCGCGCCAATTCGCAGTCAGCTCTTTTGATCGGTGCCGTCACGGCAATATTTATGGCGCTCTTTATCCTGCTCGTCGGCAGACCCGTCCTTCGCGTCAGCCGTCTTATTGTCCTTGTGGCCGTCTGCAACTTCGTGACGGGCACCACGTTTAACTTTGCCAACCAGCTCACGACGGTCGGCAACGCGATCGTTCTGCAGTACACCTCGATGATTTTCGTTATCGTGTATCAATCGCTCGCAACTCGCACGTTGCCCTCGCCTGCGAAGATTGCCTCCGTGGTGGTTGCTTTTACGGGTATGGGACTTTTCTTTTTAGGTGATTTGAGCGCCGAGGGCATGCTCGGAAATCTGCTTGCCGTCATTTCGGGCGCCACCTTTGGGCTGTGTTTCTTTTTAAACTCTCGCCCCGATGCGTCGCCCATGGTGTCCTCGCTCATCTCCTGCGGCATCTCGATACTTCCGATCGTCTATTTTGCCGGCGACCTAGGCTCCGTGAAACCCTTTGAGTGGGGGCTTATGCTGGTGCATGGCCTTTTTTGCAGCGGCCTTGCGAGTGTGCTGTATGCCAAGGGGATTGCGCGCACCAACGCGTTTGCGGCCAACTTGGTTTGCATGAGTGAGGTCGTGCTCGCTCCCTGCTGGTCGGCGCTCCTCTTTGGCGAGGTCTTTCGCTGGAACGAGTTTTTGGGCGCAGCGATGATCGTTTTGGTGATTGTGGCCAACTTGGCATCCGATGCTTTTGGCGACGGCTTTCTGGTGGCGCTTGTCCGCCATCGAAACAAAGAGCGTGCCTAATGGGATGCGCCTGCCGTTTACGGTAAAAAACACCCCGCTGAGCGACTGGTATTAAATAAGGCGAACCTGCATACCTATAATTGGTATCAAATCATTTGTGCCTGGCATGGGTGTTAGCAGCACACCAGGTACGCTTCGAGCCGTGGAATCGAACTCCCGGAATTGATATCAACAACGCGCGCGACGGGAGTGACGACGGTTCGAGATTCCTTATTGGGAGGAATTATGCTTGTCCAAGCAATCCTCGTCGGCTTAGTCGGAGCGTTTGGATGCCTCGACTACCAGCTCGGCACCCTCTACGCGTTCCGCCCCATCGTCCTGTGCCCGCTCGTGGGCCTGGTGCTGGGGGACCTGCAGACTGGCCTTGCCGTTGGCGCCAGCCTGGAGTTGCTGTTCATGGGCTCGATTTCCATCGGCGCCTACGTGCCGCCTAACGAAACCGTCGGCGGCGTGCTCGCCTGCGCGTTTGCCATTCAGCTCGGTCAGGGTACCGAGACGGCCATCGCGCTCGCCATGCCCATCGCCGTCCTTGCGCTGACGATCGGCAACATTACCAATGCCTTGTTCCCTGTGTTTGTCGATATGGCAGACAAGTTCGCCCTCAAGGGAAACCTCAAAGGCATCTACGCCGTTCATTGGGGAATTGGAATCTGGGGCTGCGTCGAGTACTTCCTGCTGTGCGGCGGCGCCTTCTATTTGGGTTCCGACGCCATCCAGGGCATGCTCGACTTCATCCCGCCCTTTGTCCTTGCTGGCTTTG